>NZ_JAKFEN010000014.1:0-15590 GCF_036677185.1 Phenylobacterium sp. | reverse complement strand
AGGATGCGTTCGACCCAGGCGTCGAATTCGGGCTGGGTCACGACCTTGATCTCGATCGGCATGAAGGCGTGGTCGACGCCGCACAGCTCCGAGCACTGGCCGTAGAAGGTGCCGGTACGCTCGGCCTTGAACCAGGTCTCGTTGACCCGGCCGGGGATGCCGTCGGTCTTCAGGCCGAAGGCGGGCAGGGCGAAGGCGTGGATCACGTCAGCGCCGGTGACCAGGACGCGGACCGTCTTGTTGACCGGAACCACCAGGGGTTCGGTGGCCGCCAGGCGATAGGGAACGTTGCGGGCCTTAGCCTCGTCTTCCGGCAGCATGTTGGAGACGAACTCGCCGACCTTCTGGTCGGGCAGCTCAAAGCCCCAGTACCACTGGTAGCCGGTGGCCTTAACGGTCAGGTCCGGCTTGGGCATGTCGTGATAGGCGAACAGCAGCTTGAAGGAGACCACCGAGATCCCCATCAGGATCAGGACCGGGACTACCGTCCAGATCACCTCGACCATGGTGTTGTGGGTCCACTTGGCCGGGATCGGGTTGCGCTTCTTGTTGAAGCGGACCACGCACCACAGGAGCAGGGCGAGCACGAACAGGCAGATGATCGTGATCAGCGGCAGCAGGATCAGATCGTGGAAATCGTGCACCGCGTGCTTCAGCGGCGCGGCGGCCGGCTGCAAGCCCATAGCGCCTGGGGTCGGTTGCCCCATCAAATCTTCCGCGAACGCCTGGACGCCCCAGAACGCCGACGTGACGCCCGCGGCGGTCGCTGCCGCCCACGTCCGCATGCCCTGAACCCTAGACTTCATGTCCCCTCGGTCTGCTTGGCCGGCCGCGCCTCGCAAAAGACGATCGCCCCCGCCGACTGGAATCGAGGCGACGCCACGTAAATCGCGCAGCCCCGCCCTTCGTCGGCGCTGCATACGCGCTCGATTGGGGCTTGCCAAGGCGCTACAGCCCCCTATGGCCCAGCGCCGCGCCATAGGGTCGCAATCTTACCCCGGGATCGGCCCCAACCTCGCGTTTTGGCCCTTCAGATGAGAATAAATCGCAACTGAAGTGAGCGTCGTTCGCCCAGTGCAGCCAATGGGATGACGCGGACCGCCCAAGCCCTTATCTCTGAAGGCCTGTCATTGTGAGCTCGTCCCTATGAACGCCCATTCCCCCGCGCCCTCGATCCTGGACTCCGCCGGCGTCGCCCCTGAGCGAGCCCGCGAGATTCTCGGCGAGGCCCTGGCGGGCGCCGATGACGGCGAACTGTTCGTCGAACGCTCCGAGAGCGAATCATTTCTGTTCGACGACGGACGCCTGAAATCCGCGGCCTATGATTCGTCAGAGGGCTTCGGCCTGCGCGTGGTGGCGGGTGAGACCGCGGGCTATTCGCACTCCAGCGAGGTGTCCGAGGCGGCGATCAAGCGGGCCGCCCAGTCCTCGTCCCTGGCCAAGCGCGGCTATTCCGGGATCTCCGACGAGGCGCCGCGCGCCACCAACGCCAAGCTCTATGGCGAGGACGACCCCACCGCCTCTCCCGCTTTCTCGGACAAGATCGCACTGCTGCAGGAGATCGACTCCTGGTGCCGGGCGCGCGACCCGCGGGTTGTCCAGGTGATGGCCTCCCTGGCCGGCGAGCGCCGCACGGTGGAGATCCTGCGGGCCGACGGCCGGCTGATCCGCGACGTGCGGCCCCTGTGTCGGGTCAATGTCCAGGTGACGGTCGAGAAGGACGGCAAGCGCGAGAACGGCTTCGCCGGCGCCGGCGGCCGCGCCGGGTTCGAGGCCTGGATCACCCCCGACAAGTGGCAGGAGCAGGCCGAGGAGGCCCTGCGCCAGGCGCTGGTCAATCTGGACGCCATCCCCTGCCCGGCCGGCGAGATGGACGTGGTGCTGGGCCCGGGCTGGAACGGCGTGCTGCTGCACGAGGCGGTCGGCCACGGGCTGGAAGGCGACTTCAACCGCAAGGGCACCTCGGCGTTCTCGGGCCGGGTGGGCGAGCGAGTGGCGGCCAAGGGCGTCACGGTGTTCGACGACGGCACCCTGGCGGGGCGGCGCGGCTCGCTGACCGTCGACGACGAGGGCACGCCCACCGAACGCACCATCCTGATCGAGGACGGCATCCTGGTCGGCTACATGCACGACCGGATGAGCGCCCGGCTGATGGGTCTGGCCGCCACCGGCAACGGCCGTCGCCAATCCTACGCCCACATGCCCATGCCGCGGATGACCAACACCGCCATGATGGGCGGAAACCACAAGCGCGAGGAGATGATCGCCTCGACGAAGCGCGGGCTCTACTGCGCAAATTTCGGCGGCGGCCAGGTGGACATCACCAACGGCAAGTTCGTCTTCCAGTGCACCGAGGCCTATCTGATCGAGGACGGCAAGATCACCGCCCCGGTCAAGGGCGCGACCCTGATCGGCGACGGTCCCTCTGCGCTCACCCGGGTCACCATGATCGGCGACGATTTCGACTTCGATCCCGGCGTCGGGGTCTGCGGCAAGTCGGGCCAGAGCATCCCGGTGGGGGTGGGTCAGCCCTCCCTGAAGCTCACCGGACTGACGGTCGGAGGCACCAGCCTCTAGGGCCGGGTATCTCAGGAGCGACGATATGTAATCGCCGATAACCTTTCGGCGATTTAATCCACATGTCCTGGATTTAATTGGCTCTCCCCCCATGGCGCAGGTCACTTCGCGCTCACCTGTGGGGAGTGTTACCGAATGATCCGATACGTCGCTCTGGCGTCCACCGCCTTGGCTTCGGCCCTCCTCTTCGCCGCGCCGGCCGCCGCCCAGGCCACGCCGCCGGCGCTCCCCGCCCTTCCCTTGCCGCCGCCAGGCCCGCCGCGCGAAGGGGTGATCAGCTATCCGCCAGAATTCTTCGCCGCCAGCCAGCCCGGCAACGCCTTGGAGATGCTGTTGCGTCTGCCGGGTTTCACCCTGGACACGGGCGACACGATCCGCGGCTTCGAAGGCGGCGGCGGCAACGCCCTGGTCGATGGCCAGCGCCCCACCAGCAAGACCGATCCCCTGGACGAATTGCTGCGCCGGATTCCGGCCGCTCAGGTCGAGCGTGTCGAGCTGATCCGTGGCGGCGCCCCGGGCATCGACATGCAGGGCAAGACGGTGCTGGCCAATGTCGTCAAGAAGCCGGGCGCCGGCTTCCGCGGCCTGTTCGCGGTGGCCAACAACCGCCTCTATGACGGCCGCATGCAGCACGGCGTGCGCCTCGAGCTCTCGGGCGGCAAGGACGGGCGCAACTGGGAAGGCTCGGCGCGCTACGGCTTCGGCGCTGATGACGGCGGCGACTATGGACCGGGAGTCCGGGTCGCGCCGGACGGCTCCGTCCTGGTCCGCTCAAACATCGATTCCGAAAGCGACGGCCTGCAGAAGACCCTCACCGGCGCATACGAACAACCCCTGTTCGGGGGCAAGGTCCGTGTGAACGGCCGGATGTTCTGGGAGAAGTGGAAGGAGGAGGAGGATCGCAACGTGATCTTCCCCACGCCGCTGCTGGTCACCGTCGACGACGTCTATCTGAGCGAGGACACCGAGCTCGGCGCGCGCTTCAACAGGGCGTTCGGCGACAAGACCACCCTGGAGCTCATCGGGCTGCGCCAGACCAAGGAGCGCGACATCGGCTCGAGCTTCTCCTCGCCCCCCGACACCGGGCGCTTCCATCTGATCCGGGAGTCCAGCGAGACCATCGGCCGAGGGGTGCTGAAATACCGGTTCAACGACACCCTCTCCCTGGAGGCCGGCGGCGAGGGCGCCTTCAACAAACTCGACAGCCAGACGGAGCTCACCGAGAACGGGACGCTCGTGGTCCTGCCGGCCGCCAATGTGACGGTTGAGGAAACCCGCGGCGAGGTCTTCACCAAGGGCGTCTGGCGCGCCACGCCCGAATGGACCGTGGAAGCCGGACTGCGCTACGAGGCCTCGTCGATCTCGTCGGACGGCGACGTATCGCTGGAAAAGACCTTGAACTTCGCCAAGCCGAGGCTGGCGGTCACCTGGCAGGCCCGCCCGACGACGCAGGTGCGCTTCCGCTTCGAACGGGTGGTGGGGCAGCTCAACTTCGACGACTTCGTCGCCGATTCCTCCTTGAACACCGGGGTGGTGACCGCCGGCAACCCGGACCTCAATCCCGAACAGGCCTGGGTGACGGAAGCCGCGATCGAGCAGCGGTTCTGGAAGGACGGCGTTGTCTCACTGACCGCGCGGCATTCGGCGCTCACGGACGTCATCGACCGTGCGCCGATCTTCACGCCGACCGACGTCTTCGACGCGCCCAGCAATATCGGTGACGGGACCAAGGACGAACTGATCGTCAACCTCACCCTGCCCCTCGGCCGGCTGGGGGTGAAGGGCGGCCAGCTGAAAGGCGAGGTCACCTGGCGGCGCTCCGAGGTCGAAGATCCCACCACTGGTGAAACGCGCGAGATCTCGGACCTGCGTCCCCTCGACTGGGAGGCGACTTTCAGCCAGGACCTGCCGCGCTGGAAGGCCACCTGGGGCGTGGATTTCTACGGCGGCTGGCGGGAGACCTCCTACCGCTTCAACGAGATCGAGGATCTCAAGCTCAAGACCTATGTGAAGCCCTTCGCGGAGTTCCGCCTGCAGCCCGACCTGATGCTGCGCATCGAGCTGCCCAACGTCACCGAACGCGGCATCCGCCGCACGCGCACGATCTATGCCGGCCCGCGTAACACCAGCACGATCTCGTTTGTCGACGACCGCGACCTGCAGTTCGGCCGCGGGGTCTATGTCCGACTTCGCAAGACCTTCGGCGGCTAGGGTCGCGCCCACGAAGAAGGCCGGACGCTCGCGCGCCCGGCCTTCGCCGTTCTCAGGCGGAACCCGCCCCTAGAGCTCTGGATGCTTGTTGACCCCGGCTCCGTGCGCCCAGTGGCGGATGAAGAAGCTGGCGACGACGAAGGCGACGCCGCAGCCCACCCCCACCCAGCCCAGCTTGTTGAAGCCGTCCAGCGAGGTGGCGAGCGCCGCGGCCGGGTCCAGCACCTGGCCGCCGACGGTTTCGGTTCCCATGAGGCCCGCGATCCGGCCGCCCACGAGTTGGGCGATGGAGGACGACAGGAACCAGACCGCCATCATGAACGAGACGATGGAGGCGACCGAAAGCTTGGTGATCTCCGACAGACCCACCGGCGACAGGAAGAGCTCGCCCGTGGTGTGCAGCAGGTAGAGCATGCCGAGGATGATCAGCGGCATGCGGAAGGCCGAATCGGTCATGCCCGCGCCGGCCGCCCAGACCACCACCAGGAAGCCCAGGCCCACCTGGATCAGGCCGAGGCCGAAGGTGAAGGTGGGGTCCAGGACCTTTCCGCGCTGGCCGAGCCAGGTCCACATCACCGCGAAGATCGGCGCGAAGATGAGGATGAAGCCGGCGTTGAACGACTGGGTCTGAGCCGCCCCGATGCCGGTGTCGATCCAGGACCACCAGTTGGCGGGCTGGATGCCGGCGGCGGCGAGCTGGTCGGCGCTGCCCATGGGCAGGCCCAGGAAGCTGGTCGCCTGGCTGGTGATCGAGAGATCGACATTGCGCGAGGCAAACAGGTTGAGCGAGGTGCCGGCCTGTTCGAAGAGGGTGAAGAACACCACCGCGCCGAAGATCAGCACCATGGCGAGCATCATCCGCTCGCGTTCGACCTTGTCGCACTTCTTGGCGATGAACCAGACGATGAAGGCCAGCGCCGCCAGGGTGGAAAGGGTCAGGCCCCAGCCCACCAGGCCGTTGTGCTGGACCAGCAGCCAGATCGGAATGACGCCCAGGAGGCCGCCTAGATAGATCAACCATTCGCGGTTGATCGGGCCGACCATCGGCTCCTTGAGGCGCTCCGGGTTCGGCGGCTCGCCCTTTCCCTGCAGCAGGGGCTTGCCCAGGACGAAGACCACCCAGCCCAACGCCATGCCGACGCCGGCCAGGCCGAAGCCCGCCCACCAGCCGACGTTCTGGCCCAGCAGGCCGCACAGGACCGCGGCCCAGAAGGCCCCCAGGTTGATGCCGTAGTAGTAGAGGGTGAAGCCGGAATCCCGCCGCGGATCGCCCTGCGGATAGAGCTGGCCGACGATGGTGGAGATGTTGGGCTTGAGGAAGCCGACGCCCATGATGATCAGCGAGACCGCCAGGTAGAAGGCGTTGACCCCCATCGGGTCGCTCTTCTTCACCATGGTGTAGCTGCCCGCGGGCAGGACCGCCGGCAAGGGCGCGCCGGCGTCGAGGTTCTTGATCTCCAGCCCGCCGCTGGCGGCCGGTCCGAAATCATAGGCCTTGTCGCCCACCATCAGCTTGACCGAGCGCGATTCCATGCGGCCCTCGGCCGCCACGGCGTAGCTCTGGTTGTTGTAGACCAGGGTCTGGGTGGTGGGACCGCCCTCGAGCGCCATGGTCATGTGGCCGGCGACCAGCAGCAGGGCGCCGAAGGCCACGGCCTTGCGCGTGCCCAGATAGCGGTCGGCCAGCAGGCCGCCGATCAGCGGCAGCAGATAGACCAGGCTCGTATAGGAGCCGTACTGGGCGCCCGCCGCCTCGTCGTCGAACAACAGGTGTTGGGTGAGGTAGAAGATCAGGATGCCGCGCATCCCGTAGTAGGAGAACCGCTCCCACATCTCGGCGAAAAACAGGATCATCAACCCTTTCGGGTGGGTCTTCAGCAACTGCAGCAGCACCGGAATCCCCGTCGCCAGCGTGACGAGGATCCCCAGCAGGATAACGATATTCATGAGGGCGGTTCTTCCAATCCTTGGACGGCCGGCGCTCCCTGGGTTGTTTTCTCCCCCGCCGGGCTAGTTTGGCGGGAGAAGATCACGCGTTAAGGCCAAGCACAAGCAAGCCTGCCCTTGTGGCGGCGGGACCCGCGTCCCCATCTCAAGCGTTATCCATTCAAAGGAGCGCGTCGCATGAAGATTCCCGGTCCGGACCATCCGATCACCATCACCCCGGCCGCGACCCGCTGGCGCGCGATGTTCGACAACCACGTGATCGCCGACAGCGGCGACGCCCTGGTCCTGTGCGAGGCCGACTACCCGCCGGTGATCTACTTCCCGCGCAGTGACGTCTCGATGGAATATTTCTCCAGGACCGACCGCTCGACCCACTGCCCGTACAAGGGTGACGCCGCCTACTACACGATCCTCATGGACGGCCATTTCGCCGAGAACGCGGTATGGACCTATGAGGAACCCTACCCGGCCATGGAGCAGATCCGCGGGCGGCTGGCCTTCTACCGGGACAAGATCGAGGTCTATGCGGTGGACGACGACACCGTCGATCCGGCCCACCATCACACCAAGACCATCGACGACGTGATCCTGCATACCGACTCCGGCTCGGGCTCAAGCCAGAAGACGCACTGGCCGCCGAGCGAAGACGCGCCGCGCCCCTGAGGAGTCTAGGCCTCGCGCGGGCCAGGCCACTCGGCCCGCGCGCCCTCCGGCGCCAAGCTCATCCCGACGCCCTCCGTCGCGCGGACAGGGATGGCGCTCAGATCGAAGCCGTCGAGGCAGAAGACGTTGACCCCATAGTGGTCCGGGGCCGCGCGCTTGCGGTGGAAGGTGTAGATCCCGCAACGGCTGCAGAAGTAGTGCTTCGCCCGCCGCGTATTCCATTGATAGACCGACAGGAGCTCCTCGCCGGCCAGGATGGTCATGGCGCTTTCGTGCACCTTGGCCATGACGGCGTTCTTCTTGACGCACAGTGAGCAGTCGCAGGTGGTCAGCTCCACGATCTCGGCGTCGACCTGGAAGCGAACCGCGCCGCAGTGGCAGGACCCGCGCGGCATGGTCAGTAGGCGAACTCTTCGAAGACCTTGCTCACATCGCCCCGCCAGCGGCCGTCGTAGAGCTCGAGCAGGCGCTCGGCGGGGGTGATCCCGCTGTCGGCGATCTCCTCCAACTCGGCCAGGTAGCCGGTCTCGTCGACCAGGCCGCCGCTCAGGCGGTTGCGGTTCTTCAGACCCTGCCGGGCGATGGCGACCATGTCCCTGGCCACGTCCTGGACGCTGCGGCCCCCGACCTTGGCCTTCAGGCCCAGCCGCGCCACGTCGGCGCGCAGCCGCTCGTGATCCTCGACCTGCCAGTCCTTGCAGAGGTCCCAGGCCGCGGCCAGCGCCGCCTGATCGTAGAAGATGCCGGTCCACAGGGCCGGCAGGGCGCAGAGGCGGCTCCACGGCCCGGAGTCCGCGCCGCGCATCTCCAGGTACTGCTTCAGCCGCACCTCGGGGAAGGCGGTGGTGGTGTGGTCGGCCCAGTCCTTGAGGCTCGGACGGTCGCCGGGCAACTCGGCCAGCTCGCCCGCCATGAACTTGCGGAAGGATTTGCCGGAGAGGTCGACATACTTTCCGCCGCGCTTGGCGAAGTACATCGGCACGTCGAGGGCGTACTGGGCGTAGGTCTCGAACCCGAAGCCATCGGCGAAGACGAAATCCAGCATGCCGGTGCGGTCTGGATCGGTGTCGGTCCAGACGTTGGCGCGCGCCGACAGGAAGCCCGACGGCTTGCCCTCGATGAAGGGGGAATTGGCGAACAGGGCCGTACAGATCGGCTGCAGGGCCAGGCTGGTGCGGAACTTGGCCACCATGTCGGCCTCGGAGCCGAAGTCGAGATTGGCCTGCACGGTGCAGGTGCGGAACATCATGTCGAGGCCCAGATTGCCGACCTTCGGCATGTATTCCCGCATGATCTTGTAGCGGCCCTTGGGCATGACCGGCACGTCGTCGCGCCGCCAGATCGGCGTGAAGCCGAGGCCCAGGAAGCCCAGGCCCAGCTCGTCGGCGACGGTCTTGACCTCCTGCAGGTGGACGCCGGTCTCCTCGCAGATGTCGTGCATGGTCTCGAGCGGCGCGCCCGACAGTTCGAACTGGCCGCCGGGTTCGAGGCTGACATTGGCCTTGCCGCGTTCGAGGGCGATGATGTTGTCGCCCTCGTAGACGCCCTTCCAGCCGAACCGGGTGAGGCCATTCAGCAAGGCGTGGATCCCCGCGGGGCCCGCGTAGGGAACCGGCTCGTGCGTGCCAAGACGGAAGACGAACTTCTCGTGCTCGGCGCCCACGCGCCACTGGTCGGCCGGCTTCGAGCCGGCCTCGAACCAGGCCAGTATGTCCTCTACCGCGAGGGGTCGGTCGTCCGTCACGACGTCGGCCATCTCAATCTCCCCCAAGCCCATACCGAAACGGCGGCGATCTTTACGCTGTTCAAACAGGTGGGCGCAAATCAGG
The DNA here is from genome assembly GCF_036677185.1 of Phenylobacterium sp. GTDB lineage: Bacteria > Pseudomonadota > Alphaproteobacteria > Caulobacterales > Caulobacteraceae > Phenylobacterium. Next base: position 6,363 of record NZ_JAKFEN010000014.1, on the reverse strand, counting down.
AAAGCTCAAGCCCCCGCCAGTCCCCCTGCGCCGCCTGCCATAGGGTGAGCGCGCTGATGGCCGCGGTGTCGGCCCGCAGGATCCGGGGCCCCAGGGTGGCGGGCGTGGCGTAGGGCAAGCCGCGCAAGGTCTCGCGCTCGGCCGGCGAGAAGCCGCCCTCCGGCCCGATCAGGATGGCCCACGGCGCCGGCGGCGCGCCGTCCAAGGCCGCCAGCACCGGCCTGGCGTCGCCCGCCTCGTCGCAAAACAACAGCCGCCGCGGCGCGTCCCAGTCGGCCAGCAGCTTGGCGAGCTTCGCGGGTTCCAGGATCTGCGGCACGTCCATGCGGCCGGTCTGCTCGGCGGCCTCGGCGGCGATGATCTGCAGGCGGTCGATCCGCGCGCGCTCGGCGTTGGTGCGTTCGGTAATCACCAGCCGAACGCGACGGGCGCCCAGCTCAGCGGCCTTCTCGACGATGGTCTCCACCCGCGTGCGCTTGACCACCGCCACCAGTAGGTCGAGGTCCGGCCCCAACGCCTGGGGCCGCTCCTGGGCCTGGAGCCGCAGGATCGCGCCGCGCTTGCCCGAGACCTCGATGGCCGCGCGCCACTCGCCGTCGCGGCCGTTGAACACCAGCACCTCGTCGCCCACGACACGGCGCATCACGGCGGTGAGATAGCGGCTCTGGCCGGGGTCCAGGGCGAGCGCCTGGCCCTGGGCGAGGTCTGCGGAAACGAACAAGCGGATCATGGATTGAGGTTCTAGCCGGGGGAACGGGATCAGGACTAGTTTGACGACATGGCGAAGCTCGACAACGAGGCCTACGAGGCCGAACTCACCGGCCTGCAGCTGGCCCTGGTCCGCTATCAGCAGGCCGCCATGGAGAGCGGCGAAAAGGTGCTGATCATCTTCGAGGGCCGGGACGCGGCCGGCAAGGACGGCGCCATCAAGCGGATGATCGAGCATCTTTCGATCCGATACACGCGGGTCATCGCCCTGCCCAAGCCGACCGAGGTGGAACGCAGCCAGTGGTATTTCCAGCGCTACGTCCAGTACCTGCCGGCGGCGGGCCAGATCGTCATCTTCAACCGCTCCTGGTACAATCGGGCCGGCGTCGAGAAGGTGATGGGGTTCTCCACCCCCGAGGAGCAGGAGATCTTCCTGCGCGACGTGCCGCACTTCGAGGAGATGCTTGTCGAGAGCGGGATCAAGCTCGTGAAGCTATGGCTCGACATCAGCCGCGACGAGCAGGCCGAACGGCTGAAGGCGCGGCGCGAAGACCCGCTGAAGGCGTTGAAGACCAGTCCCCTGGATGACGTCGCCCAGGCCAAGTGGGACGACTACAGCGACGCCCGCGACGAGATGCTCACCCGCACCCACAGCGCCGCCGCGGCCTGGAGATGCGTGGTGACCAACAAGAAGAAGATCGCGCGCCTCAACATCCTGCGCCACGTCATCGGCGCCATCGCCCCCGAGAAGATCGCCGAGAGGGTCGCCAAGCCCGATCCGGCGGTCTTGTTTCCCTTCGAGATCGCCGCCATCTCCGATGGTCGGTTGAACAGGTAGCGGAGCCGGACGGGGTGGAACAGATCTCGGGCCGGGAGGCTCGCCGTATCGCGCTGGCCGCCCAGGGCTTCGCCGACCGGCGGCCCGCAGCGCCCGGCAAGCGACACGTTCTGAAGACCATCGACCGGCTGGGCGTGCTGCAGATCGACTCGGTCAATGTGGTGTCGCGCACCCATTACCTGCCGCTGTTCTCGCGCCTGGGCGCCTATCCGCGCCCCGTGCTGGACGAAGTCGCCTGGGGAAAGAAGCCGGCCCTGATCGAGTACTGGGCGCATGAGGCGTCGCTGCTGCCGGCCGCGACCCATCCGCTGCTCCGATGGCGGATGGACGACGCCCGAGAGGGCGTCGGGACCTGGACGGGGATCGCGCGGTTCCTGCGGACCCACCCGGACTTCATCGACAGGGTGCTGAACGAGATCGAGACCCGCGGCCCCATGCCGGCCTCGGAACTGGAGCTTGGCGCCAAGGGCGCCAAAGGCTGGTGGGGTTGGAGCGAGGGCAAGCGGGCGCTGGAGTGCCTGTTCTGGATCGGCGACCTGACGGCGGCCACCCGGCGCGGGACCTTTGAGCGGGTCTACGGGATCGCCGACAAGGTGCTGCCCAGGGCCATCCGCGAGACCCCGACACCCGACCGCGACGACGCCCAGCGCGAGCTGATCCGCATCGCCGCCCGCGCCCAGGGCGTGGCCACCGAGCGCGACCTGCGCGACTATTTCCGCATGGGGGTGGCCGAGACCAAGGCACGCATCGCCGAGCTGCTGGAGATGGGCGACCTCGCCGCCGTCACCGTCAAGGGTTGGGGTCAGCCGGCCTATCTCGACCCCAAAGCGCGACGGCCGCGCAAGGTCGCCGCCAACGCCCTGCTCTCACCCTTCGACAACCTCATCTGGTTCCGCGAGCGCGCAGAGCGGCTGTTCGACGTGCGCATCCGGCTGGAGATCTACACCCCGGCCCACAAGCGGGTGCACGGCTACTACGTCCTGCCCTTCCTGCAGGGCGAGGCGTTGACCGCCCGCGTCGATCTGAAGGCCGAGCGGAAGACCGGCGTGCTGGTCGTGCAGTCGGCCCATTCCGAGCCGGCCTCGAACGCGCAGACCCCGGGCCTGCTGGCCCAAGAGCTGCGACTGATGGCGGGTTGGCTAGGGTTGGACGAGGTCCAAATCCAGGCGAAGGGCGACATGGCCGGGGCGCTGAAGGCGGCCCTGACCTAGGTCGTCGCGCTATCGGGACATGACCGCGATCATGAACATCACCGCCCCCAGCGAGATCCAGATCACCGAGTTGACGAGCATCCGGAGCAGGCCCCGCTCGTGCTCGTCGGTCGTGCCCAGGGCGTCAGCCAGCGCATTGCCGGGCGCTACGAAGATAAGCTTTAGAAGCAACATGGAAAATTGTCCTACACCGACCCCGGACCTGGGATTCCTGACCGCAACATGCGCGCCCGTCGGCAACCCGCGTACTCCGGGATGGTACGTAGACCTGGCCGTGGCCGAGGACCGGCGGAGCTAGAGCTCCACCATGTCGAAGTCGGCCTTCGGCGTGCCGCACAGGGGACATATCCAGCTGTCGGGAAGCTCCGCCCAGCGCGTGCCCGGCGCCAGGCCCTCGGCTGGGTCGCCGAACTCTTCCTGATAGAGATAGCCGCAGGTGCGGCACTGCCAGACCTTGTAGCGTTCGGACATCTCGCCGCCGCCTCAATGCATCTTGAAACGGATCGGGACCGACTTGGGACCACAAACGAAGCTGGCGGACATGTTGCGCGGCGTCCCGTCCAGCTCCACCGATTCCAGCCGGGCGAACAGTTCTTCCCACAGGATGCGCATCTCCATCCGCGCCAGGTGTTGGCCCAGGCACACATGGGCGCCGTATCCGAACGCCACATGCTTGTTGGGTGTCCGCTCGATGTCGAACTTGAAGGGATCGGCGAACACCGCCTCGTCGCGGTTGCCGGAGGGATAGGACAGCATCAGCCAGTCCCCCTTGGCCATCTTGCGGCCGGCGACTTCGGCGTCCGCGGTGGCCGTGCGCATGAAGTGCTTCACCGGCGTGACCCATCGGATCGACTCCTCGATCAGGCCTGGGATGAGGGCGGGATTGGCCTTCAGCTTGGCGAACTGTTCGGGGTTCTCGGCCAGGGCCCACAGGGCGCCCGACACCGTCGAGGACGTGGTGTCGTGGCCGGCGGTCGCGGCGATGATGTAGTAGCTCATGGCTTCCAGGTGGCCGAGCGGTTCGCCGTTGATCTTGCCGTTGGCGATGACGCTGGCGAGATCCGCGCGCGGATTGGCGCGGCGATCCTCGGTTATGGCGTTGAAGTACAGCATGAAGTCCATAACCACCGACTGGATGGTGTCGACGCCGGCGTTGGTGGTCTGGATTTCCTCGCCGGTCCGATTGAGGTCGGGGTCGGCGCTGCCGAACAGTTCCTGGGTGAGCTTCAGCATCCGCGGCTCGTCGGACTCCGGCACCCCGATCACCTCCATGATCACATGCAGCGGATAGAGGAAGGCCACGTCGCGGGCGAAGTCGCACTGGCCGCCATGCGCCGCCATGCGGTCGATGAAGCCCCTGGCGATCTCCCGGATCCGCGCCTCCAGGGCGCGCAGGTTCTGCGGCACGAACGAACCCTGGGTCAGGCGCCGGTAGGCCATATGGTCGGGGTTATCCATCTGCACCAGCGAGCGGACCAGATGGGGGCTGCCGCCCATCATTTCGCGGACCTTCCGGTCGGCTTCGATGGTCGTGAGAACCGTGGAGCGGTCGCCGTTGTGGAACAGCTCGTTCTGACGCTCGACCTCCAGAATGTCGGCGTGGCGCGTGACCACCCAGAAGGGATCGAAGCCCTCCGGCTGGGCCTGGTCCAACGGCGCTTCCCGCCGCAGCCAGGCGAAGGCGTCGTCCACCCGCTTGCCCTCGGCGTAGGCGCGGGGATCGACAATGGTCTGGGCGATGTCGGACGGAATGGTCATGTGCGGTTCCTGGGCTCCCTTGCGTGTCTTGTGGCCCGACACTGCAACTTGCTAGTTGTCCAACAACTTTCTAGAATTCGCAATATGTCCAGCACATTGACCAGGCGCAAATCGCGCCGCAGCCAGGCCGAGCGTCGGGACGAATCGGAACGCCGCCTGCTGGCCGCGGCCGCCGAACTGGTGGTGGAGCGGGGCATGGCCGCGGCGACCTTCGAGAACATCGGAGCCCGCGCGGGGTACAGCCGCAGCCTGGTCACGCAGCGGTTCGGGTCCAAGCGAGGCCTGATCGACGCCCTGATCGTCCAGCTCCAGGGCCGCCTCGGCGGCTTGCTGGAAGACCGGCACGTGGACGCAATGAGCGGCCTGGAGGCCGTCCTGGCCTATGTGGACGTGTTCCTCGCCGCCCTGGACCACGACGGCGAGCTGCGGGCCTATTTCGTGGTGCTGGCCTCGGCCGTGGCCGATGTCTCGGAACTGCGCGCGCCGTTCGCCGACGCGCACAAGGAGGTCGAGACCATCCTCGCGGCCTTCTTCCGGCGCGGACAGGCCGAGGGTTCGGTCCGGTCGGGCATCGACGCCGACGCCGCGGCCCTTGTCACCGGCGCCCTGCTGTTCGGGCTGTCGATGCAACTGCTGCTGGATCCGACCATGGACCTCGCGCCGTTGGGCGAGACCAGCAAGATGGCCTTGCGTTTGAGCTTCGCGGCCTGAACCGCCGCCCCGTCGCTCAGCCCTTCGGCGTCATCACCAGCCATGGGGTCGGCTTGATGCGCCATTCCCAGACCGCCAGGAGCTGGTCGAGGTGGCCGGACTGCGCCAGCCAATCCGGCAGGGGCAGGGTCTTGGGCTGGGTGTCCAGGCGGATGATGTCGTGGGTGGGGGTGAAGCGCTCGACCAGCCGCGCGAGATTGCCCGGGCGGTAGACGTCGTGGGTCTCGACGATGATTGTCATGCTCGCGAGCGCCGGCGACAGGTCGGGGCGCAGCAGGTCGTCCTCGGCGCCCTCCACGTCCATCAGCACCAGGCACTTCTGGCCCTCGAAGGCCTCGAAGCCGGTCGGGACGAAGGTCTCGCCGACCATGACCCGATCGGAAACGCCGTTGGCCTGCGCCAGCGCCTCGCAGGCGGCCCGCGCCTCGGGCTTGATGTCGTAGGCGTAGACGGTCGCCTCCGGCATCAGGCGGGCGAGGCCCACGGCGTAGTAGCCCTCGGCGCAACCCACATCGATCACGGTCTCGAAGCCCTGCTTGGCGAAGGCTTCGATATAGGGATGCAGCTCGGACTCGTAGGTTCCCAGCAGCCGCGGCGCCAGCGCCCCCTCGGTGGCGGCGCGCAGGTAGGACATGCCGGCGAACGGCCCCTGCAGGATCACCTGGCCGTGGTGGCGGACATAGGCGTCGACGATGGCCGAGGCCCGCCAGAGCGCCAACACCCGCAGGGCCATGTTGAGCTCCTGCGGCTGGCTAAGCGGCGGGTCGCGGTCCAGCCGCTCGCGCAGCCACTGAACCACTCGCTCCGCATAGGTCATGACGCGCCCCGGCCCGGAATCATGGCCGACATCTAGCACCGCCCGGCGTCCGCCGTCAGGCCGTCCCCTCGGTCACGGCATGGAGGCGAGCATAGGTCCCGCCCTTCTTCACCAGCTCGGCGTGACGGCCTTCCTCGACGATGCGCCCCTCCTCGAACACCAGGATTCGGTCGGCGCCCCGGATGGTCGAGAGCCGATGGGCGATGACGATGGTCGTGCGGCCCACCATCAGCTCCTCCATCGCCGCCTGGACCTGGCGCTCGGTCTCCACGTCCAGCGAGGATGTGGCCTCGTCCAGAACCAGGATCGGAGCATCAGCC
>NZ_JAKFEN010000013.1:0-346156 GCF_036677185.1 Phenylobacterium sp. | reverse complement strand
GTACCAGCGGATGTGGAACGGGTGCTTGTGGAAGGAGGTGTCCTTGATCTGGGTCGGGGGCGTGATCCAGTCCAGGCGGCCGGCGACCTTGCGCCAATAGGCCTCCGGATCGGCTTCCACCTGTGCGACGGCGGCCTCGTAGCCGGCGGCGTCCATATGCGCGCGCTTGGCCCAGGCGCTCGGAACCGGAAAGACCTCGCCGTCGCTCACTGCGCGCACTCCTTCTCACAGACTTGCGGGGAGTTATGCGGAGAGGGAGCCTCGGCGCAACAGGCCAGGGGCGAAAACCTCGCCGGTTTCCCTCTGGTCAGGCTTGGCGTGGGCGCTGGCCGGGCCGATCATCGGGCAAACGGGGGAAACGATGATGACTTGGGGATCTGGACGGGCCGCCTGCGGCGTGGCCCTCGCGCTGCTGGTCAGCGCGCCGGCGACGGCCGCCGATTACGACGTCCGCATCCGGCGCGACGACTGGGGCGTGCCGCACATCCTGGGCAAGACCGACGCCGACGCCGCCTATGGCCTCGGCTACGCCCAGGCCGAGGACGACTTCGTCACCCTGAAGCAGGGCGCCCTGGCGGCTCGGGGCCTGCTGGCCACGGACCAGGGACCGTCGGGCCTCGAGAGCGACTACATGGTCCAGCTGCTGGACGTCTGGGGGGTGGTCGAGCGTCGCTACGACAAGGACCTACCCGCCGATGTCCGGGCGGTGCTCGAGGCCTATGCGGCGGGGGTCAATGCCTATGCCGCAAGGCATCCGGACAAGACGGCGCCGGGCATGGCGCCCTTCACCGGCCGCGACCTGGTCGCCGGGACGATCCTGAACAGTCCCAACTTCTACGGCCTGGACGGGGTCTTCCGCCGGACCATGGCGCCGGCCAAGATGGCCGGAGCCGCCTCGCCCATCGTGGCGGCCGAGCTTTCCCTGGAAACCCTGCCCACCGGCTCCAACGGCCTGGCGGTTGGCCCGGCGCGCTCGGCGGACGGGGCGACCCGGCTGCTGGTCAATTCGCACCAGCCCTTCACCGGCCCCTTCGCCTGGTACGAGGCGGTGGTGGAGAGCGGCCAGGGCTGGCACGTCACCGGCGGCTTCTTCCCCGGCTCGCCTTTCATGCTGCATGGCCACAACGCGCATCTGGGCTGGGCCAATACGGTCAACAATCCCGACCTGGCCGATGTCTACACATTGTCAATCAACCCGGCCGATCCCGACCAGTACCGCCTCGACGGCGTCTGGAAACGGCTGGAGAAACGCACGGCAAGGATCCAGGTCAAGCAGGCCGACGGCAGCCTGAAAGCCGTGGAACGGGAGGTGCTGCGGTCCGTCCACGGCCCGGCGGTGCGCACCGATCACGGGGTGTTCGCCGTGCGCTATGCGGGCCAGGACGAGGTGCGCCAGGCCCAGCAATATTTCGCGCTCAACAAGGCCCGGACCCTGGCGGAATGGAAGCAGGCCATGGCCCTGCAGGCCCTGCCCTCGATCAACTACGTCTATGCCGACGAGAAGGGCAATGTCGGCTACGTCTACAATGGCAAGTTCCCGGTCCGGAAAGAGGGCGTCGACTGGTCGGGCGTCGTGCCCGGCGACCGCTCCGACCTGATCCCCAAGGCGCTGGTTCCGTTCTCGAAGATCCCGCAGCTGTGGAATCCCAAGTCCGGCCTGGTGTTCAACTCCAACAACACCCCGTTCCGCGCCTCCGACCCGGCAGACGACCTGAAGCCCGAGGCCTATTCCAGGACCCTCGGCGTCCAGGCCAACATGACCAACCGCGCATGGCGGGCGCTGGAGACCTATGGCGCCGATCCCTCGATCACCGAGGCGGAGTTCGACGCCTACAAGTACGACCTGGCCTATAGCGCCCAGTCCGACGCGGCCAAGTCGGTCGCCGCCATCGCCGCGCTCGATGTGGGCAACGATCCAGACCTCGCCGCCGCCAAGGCCCTGGTGGCGGGCTGGGACCGCCGGACCGATGTCGACAACCGCGCCGCGGCGCTCAGCGTCCTGACCGCCGTCACCCTGCAGGGCGGGAGCCCGCCCTTGGCCGCCCTGAAGCAGTCGGCCGCCCAGCTCAAGAGCTTCCACGGCCGGATCGACCCGCGATGGGGTGAGGCCAACCGCATCCGCCGCGGGGCCCTGGACATGCCGGTGGACGGCGGTCCCGACATCTTCCGGGCGATCTATGGCCGGCCGGGCCTCGACGGCCGGCTCGCCGCCCTGGCCGGCGACACCTACGTGATGTTCGTGAGCTGGGACAAGGCGGGCAAGCTTTCCTCCCGCAGCGTCCACCAGTTCGGCGCCGCCACCCAGGACCGGGCCTCGCCGCACTATGGCGACCAGACACCCCTGTTCGTGGGGATGAAGACCAAGCCGGTGCTGTTCACGGAGGCTGAGCTCGCCGGCCATGTCCGCCGCGACTATCGGCCCGGGGAATGACGCCGCCGTAGCTTGTGCGGCGCTCTCGGATCGGCGCAGTCTGGCGGTTCGTTCTGTCTGGAAGTGTTCCGCATGCGTCCTGTCCTCGTCCTCTGCGCCGCCTTGGCCGCGACCCCCGCCCTGGCCGCCGCACCCCTCACCGACGAGGCGCGCTGGTGGGGCCACGTGGAGACCCTGGCCGGGCCGGATTTCGAGGGCCGGCTGACCGGAAGTCCGGGTCACGCCAAGGCCGCGGCCTATGCCGCCGGCCAGTTCAAGGCCTATGGGCTGCAGCCTGCCGGAACCGATCTCTACCTGCAGCCGGTCACCTTCGCGGTGCAGAGGATCGACGCCGCCAGATCAAGCGTCGCGCTGACGGCCGGGTCGCAGACCACACCGCTGGAGGTCGGCCCCGACATCATCCTGGGGGCGCGCATCCCGCAACTGCCCGCGGTGGAGGCGCCCCTGGTCTTCATCGGCTATGGCCTGCACCTGCCCGAGATCGGCGTGGACGACTTCGCCAGGCAGGACCTGAAGGGCAAGATCGCCGTCTATATCAACGGCGGACCCGGCGAGATCTCCGCGGCGCTCAAGTCCCATTCGCGCGGAACCCAGACCTGGCGGGCGGCCGAGGCCGCCGGCGCCGTGGGCCTGATCTCGCTCTCCAGCCCCAAGACCGCCGAGGTCCCCTGGACGCGCAATATCGAGAACTCGGTGCAGCCGGGCATGTACCCGGCCGACCCGACCCTGCAGGACGCCGGAGCGCCCAAGTTCTCGGCCTCGTTCAACCCGGCCACCGCCGAGAAGCTGTTCGCCCGCTCGGGCCACAGCTTCGCGCAGGTTCTGGCCCTGGCCGACGCCGCCAAGCCGATCGAGGGCTTCGACCTCAAGGTGGGGCTCAAGGCCGATGTCGCGGCCACCGTCTCGGCGGTCACCTCGCAGAACGTGGTCGCCAAGCTGCCGGGCTCCGACCCCACGCTCGCCGCCGAGCATGTGGTGATCACCGCCCATATCGATCACCTGGGACTCAACGAGACCGGCAAGGGCGCGCCCTATTATCCCGGCGCCATGGACAACGCCTCGGGCGTGGCCAGCGTGCTGGAGGTCGCCCGCCAGATGGCGGCGGCCAGGGTCAAGCCGAAGCGTTCGGTGCTGTTCGTCCTGGTCACCGCCGAGGAGAAGGGCCTGCTGGGCTCGAAATATTTCGCCGAACGACCCAGCGTGCCGAAGGGTTCGGTCGTCGCCGGCCTCAACATGGACATGGCCCTGCCGCTCTGGCCCCTGACCTCGGTGATCGTCCTGGGGGCGGACGAGAGCACGCTCGGCGACGCCGCCCGCGCCGCGGCCAAGGCCCAGGGCCTCGAGGTCGTCGCCGACCCCTACCCGGACCGCAACTCCTTCATCCGCTCCGACCAGTACAGCTTCATCCGCGCCGGGGTGCCGGCGCTCGCCTTCAAGTTCGGGTTCAAGCCGGGAACGCCGCAGGCGGAGATCGAGAAGGCCTGGCGTTCCAACCGCTATCACGGCCTGGCCGACGACCTCACCCAGCCGGTGGAGCGGGCCGAGGCGGTGAAGTTCAACGCCTATATGGCGGCGGTCATCCTGCAGGCGGCCAACGCCCCCAAGCGGCCGGCCTGGAAGGACACCAGCTTCTTCAAGCGCTTCGCCGACTGAGGCGCGCGCCTTCGCAAGCTGCTAAGACCGATCCTTCGACGCGAACCCCGGGATTTCCGATGCTGCTCCACCTCTCCACCTGGCAAGAGATCGAGGCCTATCTCGAACATTCCAAGAGCGTGGTGATCCCGATCGGCTCCAACGAGCAGCACGGGCCGACCGGGCTCCTGGGTACCGACTGGCTGTGCCCGGAGATCATCGCCCACGAGGCGCAGAAGACCTCCGACCTGCTGGTGGGGCCCACCTTCAACATCGGCATGGCCCAGCATCATCTGGGCTTTCCGGGCACCATCTCGCTGCGGCCCTCGACCTTCATCGCCGCCATCGGCGACTGGGTGCGCTCGCTGCACGCCCACGGCTTCGAGAAGATCTATTTCCTCAACGGCCACGGCGGCAACGTCGCCACCATCGAGGCGGCCTTCTCCGAGCTCTACGCCGAGGCGAGCTTCGCCCGGGTCGAGCGTGGGTTCTCCTGCAAGCTGAAGAACTGGTGGGAGCTGCGCGGCGTGCTTGCGCTCGCCAACCGCCAGTTCCCCACCGGCCACGGCAGCCACGCCACTCCCTCGGAGATCGCCGTCACCCAGTGGGCCTATCCCGACCACATCAAGGCGGCGAACTACGCGCCGCAGATCGCGCCGACCGGTCCGATCCGCGAGGCCAAGGACTTCCGCGCCCGCTATCCCGACGGCCGCATGGGCTCCGACCCTGCCCAGGCCACGCCGGAAAAGGGCGGGGAGCTGGTCGCCATGGCGGCCCAAGGCCTGATCGCCGATGTCGCGGAGTTCGCCGCCGAACCATTCCCGGCGCGGGGGTAGGCCCTACCGCGGGATGTCGCGGATCTTGGTGAGGGCCACCTGCCGGTAGACGGCGGTGATCTCGAAATACTGGCGGAAGACGGCGTGGAAATGGTCCACGGCCTGTTTCACGCCCGGGCCGCCGATCTCGCTCTCGTCGTGCCAGTAGTCGTCCAGCACCATCATGCCGCCGATATCGAGCAGGGCCGCGCAATAGGCCAGGTCGACGCCCACCGCCCAGGCGGTGTGGGAGCCGTCGATATAGATGAGGTCCAGCTTCTCGCCGACCTCCAGCATCTTGGGCAGTTCGTAGGTCGAGAAGCCCTTGCGGGCGGTGAGCTTGTCGAAGTTGAGCTTGGCGACATTGCGCTGGAAGCGCGGCTCGACCGCCAGGTACTTCTCTTCCGGATTGAGCTCTTCGTCGAACCAGGGATCGATGACGGTGACGTCCAGCCGGGCCGGCAGCAGCCAGTCCATGAAGGCCAGGTTCTTGCCCTCATAGGCCCCGATCTCGAGATAGCGGATCTGGCCCTTGTCCTTGGCGAACGCGCGCAGCAGGGGCGAGACGAAGCGGAAATTGTTGTCGGCCCAGGCCTCGGTGAACTCGAAGCCCTTGGCGTCGCAATGGGCGGCGAAGGCCGCGGCCTCCTCGTCGGCGCGCGGGGTGGCCAGCATGGTCCTGGCGAATTGCGGCGCGAACCGTCCGTTGAACGTCGCGAGCGCGCGAAGGGCGTCGGCCATGGGAGCCTCTCCTGAAAGACCGGCCACGGTTTAGCTGGCAGGCGTTAAGGAAGCTTCTCAGGTTGTGACGACGCGGCCGTCGATCACCGCCACCGGCCAGGGGCTGAGGCGCTGGTCGGCGCAGGGACCGGCCACGCAGACCCCGTCCAGCGGGCGGAACAGGGCGGCGTGGCCGCCGCAGAGGATCAGGTCGCCCTCGCGGGTCAGGTAGCGGTCGTCCCAGGCGGCCAGCGGCCAGCCGGCGTGGGGACAGGAATCCACATAGCCCCGCACCTCGTCGCCGACCCGCACCACGAAGCCGGCGAACATCAGCCGCTCCTGGCGGAAGCGGAAGCCTTTCGACCCGGGATCGGCCAGGTCGGCGAGGGCGCAGAGGTCCGTACCGGCCAGCGGCCGGGCGGGGTTGTCGGGACCGTCGCGGGTCACCCCAGGGTCCCGACCGTGGGCTTGAAGGCGGTGATGTGCACGTGGTCGAACAGGCCTGCCTGCCTGTAGGGGTCGCCGGCGCTGAAGGCCTGGGCGGCCGCGAGGTTCTCAGCCTCGAGGAAGAGGATCGAGCCGGCCATGTCGCCCTTGTCGTCCAACATGGGACCGGCCAGGCGGAGCTGTTCGCGGAAGCCGGCCATATAGGCGAGGTGGGCTTCGCGGGTGGCCATGCGCAGGGGCAGGGAGTCGGGCTTGTCGGCGCAGAACAGGGCGAAGAGCGGCATATGCGGTTCCTATCGTTCGGTCTTGAGGGGGCGCGAGAGCAAGCCCGCGATGGCGTCGTCGACATCGGCCTCGCCGGCCAGTATGGCGGCGACCGCTTCGCAGATGGGGGTCTCGACGCCGAGCCTGGCGGCCAGGGCCCGGACGGCGGGCGCCGAGGCGACGCCCTCGGCGACCGAGACCTTGCCGGCCAGGGCCTGATCCAGGGTTTGGCCGGACCCGAGCGCCAGGCCGACGCTCATATTGCGCGATTGCGGGCTGGAGCAGGTGAGCACCAGGTCGCCCAGGCCGCAGAGACCCGCGACGGTCTCGGCCTGCCCGCCCAGCGCCACGGCCATGCGGGTCATCTCGGCGAAGCCGCGGGTGATGAGGGCGGCGTGGGCGCTGCGGCCCAGACCGCGGCCCTCGACGATGCCGCAGGCGATGGCCAGGACGTTCTTCACCGAGCCGCCGATCTCCGCGCCCACCATGTCGGACGCCAGGTAGGGGCGGAAAGTGGGCGTGGCGATGGCCTCGGCGAGCGCCCGGCCCAGGGTCTCGTCGGGACAGGCCAGGGTGACCGCGGTGGGCAGGCCGCGGGCCACCTCGCCGGCGAAGCTCGGGCCCGACAGCACGGCGGGCGCGGCGGCGGGCAGCGTCTCGGCCAGGACCTCGGTCATCAGCTTCAGCGAAGCCTGCTCGACCCCCTTGGCGCAGAGCAGCATGGGCACGCCCGGCCGCGCATGGGGAGCGAAGGCCGCCAGGCTGCCGCGCAGGTGCTGGGCGGGGGTGACGTTGAGGATCAGGTCGGCCTGGGCTAGGTCGGCCAGGTCGGCGGTGGCGCGCACCGCCGGATCGAGCGCCACGCCGGGCAGGAAGATGGGGTTCTCGTGGGTCTCGTTGATCCCCGACACCACCTCGGGCTCGCGCGCCCAGAGGGTGACCGAGAGGCCGGCCCGCACGCAGACTAGGGCCAGGGCCGTGCCCCAGGCTCCGCCGCCGATGACGCCCGCGCTTCTCATGCCTTGGCGCCCTTTCGGCCATGGACGTGGATGGGATTGGCCAGCGCCGCGGCGGCGTCCAGCGGCCAGCGCGGCCGGGCCGGGGCGTCCAGGGGGTCGCTGATCCCGAGCGCCAGCCGCTCGGCGCCGGCCAGCGCGATCATGGCGGCGTTGTCGGTGCAATAGGCCAGCGGGGGGGCGTCGAAGGAAAAGCCGCGGGCCAGGGCGGTCTCCTTGAGCCTGGCGCGCACGGCGCCGTTGGCCGCCACCCCGCCAGCCACCACGAAGCGCAGGGCCCGGCCCTCGTGCTCGCGAGCATAGGCGATCATGGCGCGGTCGGTGCGCTCGGCCAGCTGGCGGGCGATGGCGGCCTGGACGGCCGCGGCGAGGTTCCTGCGGGCGGGTTCGTCGGTCACGGTCTGCGCCAAACGCGCGGCGGCGGTCTTCAGGCCCGAGAAGGAGAAGTCGAAGCCCTCGCGGCCCAGCAGGGCGCGGGGCAGGGTGAAGGCCGAGGCGTCGCCGCCCTCCGCCAGCTTTTCCAGGGCGGGGCCGCCGGGATAGGGCAGGCCCAGGGTCTTGGCGATCTTGTCGAAGGCCTCGCCGGCCGCGTCGTCGATGGTGGTGCCCAGCCGGCGGCAGGCGCCCACCCCGGCGACCTCCAGGAGCTGGCAGTGGCCGCCCGAGACCAGCAGCAGCAAGAAGGGATAGGGGATGTCGGCGGCCAGGCGCGCCGAGACCGCGTGGCCCTCAAGGTGATTGATCGCCACCAGGGGCAGGTCCCGCGCCAGGGCCACGGCCTTGCCGAAGGACAGCCCCACCATCACCCCGCCCACCAGGCCCGGCCCGGCCGTGGCGGCGACGCCCGAGAGGTCGCCATAGCCGAGGCCGGCGGTCTTCAGGGCCTCGGCGGCGATGGTGTCGATGGTCTCCACATGGGCGCGGGCGGCGATTTCCGGCACCACCCCGCCATAGGGCGCATGGTCGGCGATCTGGGTCCCGACGATGGACGACAGCACCTCGACCCGGCCGTCGGCGTCCAGGCGCACGACCGCCGCGGCGGTCTCGTCGCAGCTGGTCTCGAGGCCCAGGACGGTGAGCAGTGCGGTCATTCGGTTGCGGCCCGCGGTCCCGTCCTGTAGCGGACGGGCTCTTCCTTTCGTTCGCCGAGGTAGACCGCGCATCGTGCCCATGCAACCGCCCGTCCGGATCGGGGCCCGCGGGTCCAAGCTCTCCCTGGCCCAGGCCGGGATCATGCAGCGCCGGATCGCCGCCGCCCTGGGCGCCGATCCGGGCGACGCCGACGCGGTCGCGCGTGTCGCGCCGCTGATCGTCATCACCACCTCAGGCGACCGTATCCAGGACCGCCGGCTGCTGGAGGTGGGCGGCAAGGGCCTGTTCACCAAGGAGATCGAGGAGGCCCTGCTCGACGGCCGCATCGACTGCGCGATCCATTCCCTGAAGGACATGCCCGCCATCCTGCCCGACGGGCTGTGCATCGCTGCCATCCCCGAGCGGGAGGATCCCCGGGACGCCTTCCTCAGCCCCAAGGCCCAGCGGATGGAAGACTTGCCCCGGGGGGCGGTGCTGGGCACGGCCTCGCTGCGGCGACAGGCCCAGGCGCTGCACAAGCGGCCCGACCTGGACGTCCAGATGCTGCGGGGAAATGTCGACACCCGGTTGGCCAAGCTGGCGGCCGGCGACGCCGACGCGATCCTGCTGGCCTTGTCCGGCCTGAAGCGCCTGGGGCTCGGCCACCTGCCGCAGAGCCTGCTCGACCCGGTGGAATGCCCGCCGGCCCCGGGCCAGGGCGCCTTGGCCATCGAGACGCGCATCGCCGACATGGGCGCGCCGTGGCTGGAGGCGATACGCCATGCGCCCAGCGCCGTGGCCGTGGCCGCCGAGCGCGGCGCGATGATGGCGCTGGAGGGGTCCTGCAAGACCGCCATCGGCGCCTTCGCCCGCCTGCGCGACGGGGACCTGCACCTGATCGTCGAGGCCCTGTCCCAGGACGGCGTCCACCGGTTCCGCCGCGAGGGCTCGGCCGAACTGTCCTCGGCCGGCGATCCAGAGGACACCGCGCGTGCGCTTGGCCTGTCGCTTGGCGAGGCGATCGCCGAGGAAGCCGGCGAATTGATCCTGCCGCCGCATTGATTCCGGCGGCGTCCGCCGTCAGGGTTGCGAGCGGTGAAGGTTCTCCCCCCTGCCATGAGCAAGACGCCCCAACGGATATGGATCACCCGCGCCCAGCCGGGCGCGGCGGCGACGGCCGCCCGTGTGCGCGAGATGGGGCACGAAGCCTTCGTGGCCCCGCTGCTGGAGATGCGGACCCTCCCCGACGCCGTGATCGACCTTGAGGGGGTCGGGTCGCTGGCCTTCACCAGCTCCAACGGGGTGCGGGCCTTCGCGGAGCTGACCACGGACCGGTCCCTGCGGGTGTTCGCCGTGGGGCAGGCCACCGCCCAGGCGGCCAAGGCCGCGGGGTTCAAGCGGGTGCTGTCGGCCGACGGCGACGTGGCGGCCCTGGCCGAGGGCATCGCGGTGCGCCGCGCCGAGCTGACCGGGGCGGTGCTGCATGCGGGCGCGGCCGAGCTGGCCGGGGACCTGGCGGGCGTCCTGGCGCGCAACGGGATCGAGGCCCGGCAGGCCGTGCTCTACGACACGGTGGCCGCAACGCTCGACGAGGAGACCCTGGCGGCCCTGCCCGGGCTGGACACGGCCCTGGTCCATTCGCCGAAGGCCGCCCAGGTCCTGGCCGCCCTGTTGCGAGCCCAACCGCTGCCGCAATTGCGGGTTCTGTGTCTCTCCAAGGCGGTGATGAAGCCCTTGGCCCGGGCCAAGGTCGCCGCGCGGGTTTTCTCGCCCTTCCCCCTCGAAGCGGCGCTGCTGAATCTGATAGACCGTTAGGCCATGAGCGTGTCGCCTGATCCTGCCGAGCTCTCCGCCCCCCGTGATCCGGGGTCCTATGGCCGCGCGCGGGTGATGGGTCCCGCCTTCTGGGCGATGATCATCTTCGGCCTGCTCTGCATCGTCGCCGGCTACGTCCTGGCCAGCTTCGGGCCCCGGATGTTCCCGGCCAAGCCGCGCCCCGCCGCCGAGGCGGTGGGGTTTTCAAGCCCAGCGCCCGCGCAGCCCGCGGCTCCGGCCTTGGTTCCGACGAGTCCTGAGCCTGCGCTCGACGCCGCGACGCCCTCCGCCGACGTCGCGCGCCTGGCGCAACAGCTGGCGACCCTGGAGGTGCGCCAGACCCGCGCAGCCCAGGCCGCGGCCGGGGCGCTCGCCGCCGCGGCCCTCATGGAGGCGGCCCAGACCTCGCGGCCTTTCCCCGACGAACTCGCCGCCCTGGCCGCCGTGGCGCCGCCCTCTGCCGATCTGCGCTCGCTCCGGTCCTACGCCGAGCAGGGCGCGCCCAGCCGCGCCGCCCTGGCGGCCAGCTTCCCCGACTACGCCGCGCGCGCGGCCGCCGCGGCGCGCTCGCCGCGGGAGGACGCCGGCCTGCTGGCCCGCATCGGCCACGCCTTGTCGCGGATCGTGACGATCCGCCGGGTGGGCGACGTTCCGGGGACCGGCGTCGACGCGGTCCTGGCCAAGGCCGAGGTCGAGGTGGAGGAGGGCGACATCGTCGCGGCGCTGAACACCCTCGATCGGCTGTCGCCCGCCGGCAAGACGGCGCTCGCCCCCTGGCGCGTGCGGGCCGAGCGGCGGGCCGACATCGACCGCCGGATCGCCCAGGTCCGCGCCCTGGCGCTGGAGGACCTGGCCGGTCTCGCCCGGAGCGGCGGATGATCCGCGCGGCGATCATCTTCTTCCTGGTGGCGGCGCTCGCGACCGCCATCCTGGCCATGACCGGCGAGCCCGGCCACGCCACGCTGGTCTGGCTGGGCTGGCGCGCCGATATGACCGCCGCGGCCTTCGTGCTGATCACCCTGTTCGTGGCCCTGGCCGCCATGATCGGCTGGCGGCTGCTGCTCTGGGTGGTGGAGACCCCGCGCCGGGCCGAACGCGCCCGGGCCGAGACCCGTCGCCGACAAGCCAACGAGGTGCTGACCCGCGGCTTCCTGGCGGCGGCGGCCGGCGACGGCCTGGAGGCGCGCCGCCTGGCCCTGAAGGCGGCCGATCTCGCCGACGAGGCGCCGGGCCTGGTCCGGGTCCTGGCCGCCCACGCCGCCGACGCGGCCGACGATCCCGTCGCGGTCCAGGCGGCCTATTCGGCCATGCTGGGCTTCCCGGAGATGCGGCTGGCCGGTCACCGGGGCCTGATGCAGGCCGCCCTGGCCCAGGGCGACCGCGCCGCCGCCCTCAGCCATGCCGAGCAGGCCTATGGCCTGGCGCGCACCGCTCGCTGGGCCTGGCGCGCCCTGCTGGAGGCCAGGCTCGAAGCCGGTGACTGGGACGGGGCGCTGGACCTGGTGAAGGGCGCGCTCGCCCGCAAGATCGTCTCGCCCATCGTGGCCGAGCGGGCCCGCGCCGCCCTGCTGGCCGCCTCGGCGGCCCAGCTCGAAGGCTCCGCCGATCCCAAGGCCCGCGGCCAGGCCCTGGACTTCGCGGTCGAGGCCGCCAAGCTGCAGCCTGGCTTTGCGCCCGGGGTGGTGATGGCCGCGCGCCTGCTCGCCGCCGACAACAAGGCCGGCCGCGCCGCCCAGGCCCTGGAAAGCGCCTGGAAGGCCGCGCCGCATCCGGCCCTCTGGCTGGCCTATCGCGACCTGAAGACCGACGAAACCCCGCGTCAGCGCGCCGGGCGCCTGGCCGAACTCGCCCAACTGAACCCCGAGGCGCGCGAGAGCCGCATCCTGGCGGTCGAGCAGGCCCTGATCGCCGGGGACGCGGACCGGGCGCTGGGCGCGGCGCGGATTCTGGAAACCGAACCCCTCACCGCCCGGACCGCCGGCCTGCTGGCGCGCGCGCACTTCGCCGCCGGCCAGCCTGACGAGGCGCGGGTCTGGATGGCGCGCGGGGTGTCGGCCGCCCAGGAGCCAGACTGGTCCGACCTCGACCCGGAGGGCCGGGCTTTCGCCTATGAGCCCGCCGACTGGGCCCGGCTGGTGGCCAGCTACGCGGAAACCGGCGAATTGCTGCACCCGCGCCACGAGCGGCGCGAGCGGACCATGAGCGAGCTGCCGCAGCTGCCCATTTCCTACGCGGACTCCGCGGCGTTCCTTTCGGCGCATGAGGAGGCGCAGTCGGCGCCCTATCCGATCGGCGAGGGCGTCTATGAGGACGATGAGCCGCCGGCGCCGAGCCCCCCGCGGGCCGGAGAACGTCGCTCACAAGCGAGGCGGCGCTTGGCGAGCGCGCCGAGAGCCGCTAAGTAGGCGCTCGCTCGCGAACCGCAGGGTCCGCGACAGCCTTCGGGCCGCCTTAGCTCAGCCGGTAGAGCGGCGCATTCGTAATGCGTAGGTCAGGTGTTCGAGTCACCTAGGCGGCACCACCCTTGCTCTGAAATTGCACGGCAATCGGGTCGAATAACACCATTCGTCGAACAAAACGCACGTATTTGGGGAATCCCGTTGCGGTGCGGCAAAGGTTCGGATTTAACCAGTTGTGAACCACTGAGTTACGGGCGGGCTACTACGTCCGGGGGGCGTTACTCGGAGGGGCAATTGGACATGTGGTTTATGGAGGGCTCGCTAAGTGAGCAACTTTAAGAAGATTCTGGTCGGGGCCGTCTTCGCGGCTGCGACCACCCTGGGCGCCTCGGCCGCCAACGCGGCCGTGACGATCCATTCCTTCGCCAGCTACCAGTCGGCGCTCAACGCCAACGAATCGCTGGTCACCGACTTCAACGCGCCGCTGACTCTGGCTGCGGGTTGGACCCTGGGTGGCGACGCCTCGCTGCTGACCGGCACGTCCGGCCTCGGCGCGGCTCCGGCTTTCGGCCCGCTCGATCCGGGCGATGACGATCCGACTCGCTATCTGAGCGTCCAAGCCGGTCAAGTCGCGACCTTCACGGCGCCGAACGTCTCGCGGGTGAGCCTCTATATCGGCTCGCTCGACGACTACAACTCGATCACCTTCTACCTGAAGGGCGGCGGCACGCAGGTCATCACCGGCCTGCAGCTCGGCGCCATCTCGGGCGCCAACGACGGTGATCGTCAACAGGCCGACACCAACGGTCGCTTCACGTTCTACTCGACCGAGAACATCGTCGGCTTTGATCTGAACTCGACCACGAACTCGTTCGAAGTCAGCAACATCGGCGCGGCGGTTCCGGAACCGGCCACCTGGGCGATGATGATCATCGGCTTCGGCGGCGTCGGCGGCATGCTCCGCAGCGCCCGCCGCAAGCAAGCGGTCGCGTTCGCCTAAGCTTTCAAAAGCACAACGGAAGACCCCGCCGATCGCGAGATCGGCGGGGTTTTTTGTGCGCGCCGTCCGGGTGGGCGACTTAGGTCTTGGGCGCGGCGGCCGGGGCGGCGGACTTGCCCGCGGGCGCCTTCGGGGCCGGCTTGGGCTTATAGGCCTCGTTGTACTGGATCTTGGACGCGGACCCCTTCTCCAGGATCTCCATCTTCTTGCCGACGGCCTCCTGGGTCCGGAGACTCTTCAGGCCGGCCAGGGCGTAGCTAACCGCCCGATCGCCGATGAACGGCGTGGAGCGGGTGTCGCGGATCTGGTTGACGATCACCGCGCCGGGGCGCGGGAAGACGAAGATCTCGCCGGGCGGCAGCTTCTCCAGGGTGGTGATGAAGGCCGGCGGCGCATTCAGCGTGTCCAGGACCACCGTGGTGCGCTGGTAGTCGAGATTGTTGGCCCGGAAGACGGCCTCGACCTGCTCCAGGGTGGTCGTCGGCTCAAGCTGCTTGCTGATCGTGGGGTTGATGGGGGTGGTGACGATCTGATCGACGACCATGACCCGGCGGTTGGCGAACATGGCCGGGTGCTCGGCCACGAACTTCTCGGCTTCGGCCTTCGGCGGATCGGCGATACCCTGCGACATCTTCCTCTGCATCATGCCGGCCAGCAGGTTCTCCGCGGCGCGGTCCCGCTGTTGGGCGAAGGCCGGCGTCTTGTCGAGCTTTTCCGCCTTGGCCTGCTGGACGAGGAGCTTGCGCAGGATGATCTGCTTCAAGGCGGCCTGCTCGGCCAGCTTGCGCTGGGCGGCGTCGGCGACCTGGACGCCGGACAGCTCAGCGTTGAGCTCCATGGCCGTGATTTCCTCGCCGTCGACCGTCGCGACCACCTGGCCCTTCGGCGCCTTGCCGCCTCCCAGGCCGCAGCCGCTAATCGCTACGCAGGCGACCAGGGCCGCGCCATGGGTCCAAGTCAACTTCATGGGTTCTCTCCCCCGGAATTCATGTACGACGCAAAGCCTGTCGCTCGCGTGTCGTTAGAAGAATACTACCGCCGGCAGTCTTGACCAGCCATTCGCCCTGTTAAGCGAGAAAGATGTTCAAGCGGTTGCCATTATTCGACGACTTCGCGGCGAAACGTCGAACACCTTTCCTGTTGCATGTGAGCAAGGGACAAGAGAGAACCCCCGGCGCCCGCGCGCGCTGGCCCATCTCGGAACCGCCGCCATGACCGAAGAGCCTCGACGCCGTCCGATCCTGAGGCTGAAGAATCCGCCAAAGGTGATCGTGCCCGGCGCGCCGCCGCCTCCGTCGCCTCCGCCTCCGGCCCACGACTGGAAGTGCAAGCCCTGTGGGGCCGGGCTTTCGGTCGCCGCCGAGCTGGAGGACGCCGCCGAGGTTCGTTGCCCCTCCTGCAACGCCAAGCTGGGGACGGCGGGCGACTTTCGCGCCGATCCGCCGCCCGCCAAGCTGAGGGCGCGGCCCGCCAAGCGCTGAGTGTGCACGGCCTGCTTGCACCACCGGCGCTCAGAAAACCCTGGCTTGCAATTTTCCCTTATTTCACAATGACTTCGGGCTTCAGCGTAAACCGCGGTTAACCAAGCGGCCGATATCCATGACCCCTTGGCGGCGCGCGCATTGCCGCAAGCAAGCGGCGCGCGCCTCGCCTCGTCGGGGGACAGATGTTTCGGATGAAGATCGCCGCCGCGGTGCGCGCCTTTGGCCTCGCCGTCGGCGGAGGGGTCCTGGTGGCCGTGATCCTGGGCCTGCTGGTGATCAACCACGTCCGCATCGGCGGACCGCAATATGCCGAGATCGTTCAGGGCAAGGACCTGGTCGCCGACATCCTGCCGCCCCCGCAATATGTGATCGAGGCCTATCTGGTGGCCACTCTCGCCCGCGACGGGGTCGAGACCGCCGCCAAGAGCCGCGAGCGGCTGAGCGCCCTGCGCGCCGAGTATGACGCCCGCCACAAACATTGGGAGGCCTCCAGCCTGCCCGAGGCGTTGAAGCGCAAGATCACGGCGGAGTCCCATGAGGCGGCCCAGACCTTCTGGACCGTGGTCGAGGGCGACCTGCTGTCGGCGATCGAGAGCGGCGATACGGCCAAGGCGGCCGACGCCTACGGGCGCGCCACCGAGGCCTACCGGGCCCATCGCGCGGTGATCGACGAGGTGGTGCCGGTGGCCAATGCGCTCAACGCCGCCGTCGAGGCGCGCTCGGGGCGGGACGCCAAGTTGGCCCTGTTCGGCGGCCTCACCCTCATCGGCCTGCTGCTGGCCGTGGTCGGTGGCGGGGTCTACGGTCTGACCGCCGGCGTGGTGCGTCCGCTGCGCGAGTTGACCCGCCAGATGAACCAATTAGCCGGCGGCCGGGTCGACATCGAGGTCCAGGCCCGCGACCGCGCCGACGAGGTGGGCGAGATGGCCCGCGCCCTGGAGGTGTTCCGCGTCAACGCCATCGAGGCTGAATCCGCCCGCGCCGCCCAGGAAGACGCCAAGGCGCAGGCCGAGCGGGAACGGCTGGCCGGCGAGGAGGCCGCCACGGCGCGGGGCCAGGCCCTGGTGGTGGGTTCCTTCGGCGAGGGGCTAGAGCGCCTGGCCGAGGGCGACCTGACCTATCGGATGCAGGGCGAGCTGCCGCCGGCCTATCTGAAGCTGCAGAGCGACTTCAACCTGGCCGCGGCCAAGCTGCAGAACACCCTGGGCGTGGTGGTCGGCGCCGCGGCGGGCATGCGCTCCGGGGCCGGGGAGATCTCGACCGCCGCCGACGACCTGTCGCGGCGCACCGAACAGCAGGCCGCCAGCCTGGAAGAGACCGCCGCGGCGCTCGACCAGATCACCGCGACGGTCCGCAAGACCGCGGAGGGGGCCAATCACGCGCGCAAGGTGGTGGAGACCGCGCGCTCCGACGCCGCCGAGGGCGCCGACGTGGTGAAGCGGGCCACCTCGGCCATGGACGAGATCGAGGGCTCTTCCAGGCAGATCAGCCAGATAATCGGGGTGATCGACGAGATCGCCTTCCAGACCAACCTGCTGGCGCTCAACGCCGGGGTGGAAGCCGCCCGGGCCGGCGAGGCCGGCAAGGGCTTCGCGGTCGTGGCCTCCGAGGTGCGTGCGCTGGCCCAGCGTTCGGCCGAAGCCGCCAAGGAGATCAAGGCGCTGATCATGTCCTCGTCGTCCCAGGTGGGGACCGGCGTCGAACTGGTGGCGGCCACCGGCCAGGCCTTGGAGCGCATCGTGACCCAGGTCGCCGAGATCAACGGCATCGTCGCCGAGATCGCCGCCAGCGCGCAGGAGCAGGCCACCGGCCTCCAGCAGGTCAACACCGCGGTCAATCACATGGACCAGGTGACCCAGCAGAACGCGGCCATGGTCGAGGAATCCACCGCCGCCAGCCATTCGCTGGCCAATGAGGCGGCCGAGCTCGCCACCCTGGTCGCCCAGTTCCGCACCGGGGACGCGGGTCCCGCCGTCCGCCGCGCCGCCTAGACTTGACTCATCACCAGGCCGATCTCGTCGTGCAGGACCAGGTCGGCATGGATGTCCTGGTCCGTCGGCTCGCGGTTGACGATCGCCAGACGCGCGCCGTTGCGCTTGGCCAGGAGCGGGAAGCCGGCCGCCGGGTAGACCACCAGGGACGAGCCCAGCACCAGGAAGAGGTCGCAGTCGAGGGTCGCGGCCTCGGCCCGCGCCATGGGCTCGGGAGGCATGGCCTGACCGAAGGAGATGGTGGCCGACTTCACCAGGCCGCCGCAGTCGCGGCAGGTCGGTATGACCCCGCGCTCCAGGAACGCCTCGCGGAAGTCATCGAACTCGTGGCGCAGACCGCAGGCCAGGCAGCGGGCGTAGTGGGCGTTGCCGTGCAGCTCGACGATCCGGTCCGCCGGCACGCCGGAATCCTGGTGCAGGTTGTCGACGTTCTGGGTGATGACGGCCGTGACCTTGCCCTCCGCCACCAGCCGGGCCACCGTCGCGTGCCCGGCGTTGGGCTTGGCCCCGGTCCACCGGGCCGCGCCGGAAAAGGTGCGGGTCCAGGCCTCCCGCCGCTGCGCCTCGTCGGCGACGAAGTCCTGGAACCTGATCGGCGTCATGCGACTCCACACCCCGCCCGGACTGCGGAAGTCGGGCACGCCGGACTCCGTGGAGATGCCGGCGCCGGTGAACACCACCACCTTGCGCGCCTGGGCGATGGCCCGGGCGAGGTCGCGGGGGGACGGCGCGGCGCCTCGGGGCGAGGTATGGTCCATGGTCCTGTTCCTTCAACCCCGCCATTGGAGCGGGCCGGGCTCGCCATGGCAACGGGTGTCCCGGTATGGCCGCTCCGACGCCCTGGCCATACCCGGCGACCCAGCTTTGATGCGAAGTAATACCGGCCACTCCGCAGCGCATGTTCCGCACTATAAAGTCAAAATGGCGGTATGCGACAATTTGCCGGTTATCCATTAATTGGCGTTAATCAAGGCGAAGGTTCGGATCGCTAGTGAATGCCTCATATTTACTTGCGGGGCGTCATCATGAACTTCAGTAACGCGCGTATCTCGACCAAGTTGATCGCGGCCTTCGCCGTGATCCTTGCGGTGTTCACCCTGTCGGCGGGGGCGCTGTTCATGAGCTTGAACACGACGCTGGAGGCCGCGCGCAAGAACAATGTCAGCTACCAGAATAGCCAGGACGTGGCCGGAATCTTGAGCGCCACCATCGAACAACAGAACGCCATGCGCGGCTTCGCGGCGACGGCTGACGCGAAGTTCCTCGACAACTACGAAAAGAACGGCGCGGTGGTCGACCAGCACATCGCCGACTTCCGCGAACGCACCACCCAGCCGCTGCAGGTCGAGCGCGCCGACAGGCTGAAGGCGATCATCGCCGACTGGCGGTCGCAGAACGCCGGCGTGATCGACCTCGCCCGCGACCCCGCCACCATCGATCAGGCCCGCGCCCAGGTGGGCACGGTGCGCCTGACCAAGGTCCGCGAGGCCCAGGGCGAGCTCATGACGGCCCAGAACCAGTTGGTCGCGTCGCGCTGGGAGACCCAGCAGAAGGCGATCGGTCAGGCCAAGCTGACGCTGATCGTCGGCAGCCTGGGCGCCCTGGCTGCCGCCTGCCTGATGGCCTGGCTGCTGTCGCGGGCCATCGCCGCGCCGGTCGGCGCCATGACCCGCGTCATGGGCCGGCTGGCGGCGGGCGACAACGGCGTCGACGTGCCGGCCATCGGCCGCAAGGACGAGGTGGGCGAAATGGCCCAGGCGGTCCTGGCCTTCAAGGACGCCGCCATCGAGAAGCTGCGCGTCGAGGGCGAGGCCGCCCAGGTCCGCGCCGCGGCCGAGGCCGAGCGCCGCGCCGCCGAGGAAGCCCGCGCCGCCGCCGCCCGCGAACAGGCCGTGGTCGTCGAGTCCCTGGCCCGCGGTCTTTCGCAACTTTCCGACGGCGACCTGACCTTCCGCATCGAGGCCGCCTTCGCGGTCGACTACGCCCAGCTCAAGATCGACTTCAACGCCGCCATGGACCGTCTGCAGGAGACCATGGCGGTGATCAGCGGCAACACCGCCAGCATGCAGTCGGGGGCCGGGGAGATCTCCACGGCGGCCGACGACCTGTCGCGGCGCACCGAGCAGCAGGCCGCGAGCCTGGAGGAGACCGCCGCGGCGCTCGACCAGATCACCGCCACGGTGAAGAAGACCGCCGAGGGCGCCAATCACGCCAGCACCGTGGTCGCCACCGCCCGCGCCGACGCCGAGGAGAGTGCGGTCATCGTCAGCAGGGCCACCGCGGCCATGGGCGAGATCGAGGGCTCCTCCAAGCAGATCGGCCAGATCATCGGGGTGATCGACGAGATCGCCTTCCAGACCAACCTGCTGGCCCTGAACGCGGGCGTCGAAGCCGCCCGCGCCGGCGACGCGGGCAAGGGCTTCGCGGTCGTCGCCTCCGAGGTCCGGGCGCTGGCCCAGCGCTCGGCGGAAGCGGCCAAGGAGATCAAGGCCCTGATCAACGCCTCGTCGGCCCAGGTCGGCTCCGGTGTCGAGCTGGTCGCCGAAACCGGCAAAGCGCTGCAGCGGATCGCCACCCAGGTCGCCGAGATCAACGCCTCGGTGGTCGAGATCGCAGCCAGCGCCCAGGAGCAGGCGGTCGGCCTGCAGCAGGTCAACACGGCCGTTAATCAGATGGATCAGGTTACGCAGCAGAATGCGGCCATGGTCGAACAGTCCACCGCCGCCAGCCACGCCCTCGCCAACGAAGCGATCGAGCTCGCGCGCCTCATGGGCCAGTTCACCATCGGGGCGGTCACGCCCCAGGCCGCCGCGCGCAGGCCCGCCGCTCCGTCGGCCGCAAAGCCCTTGCGCGCAAAGGCCTACGCCACCCGCGGAAACGCCGCGGTGAAGCTCGAGCCGGCGTTCGAGGCCGACAGCTGGGAGGAGTTCTGATGGAAATCACGACGTCGCGCATCCCGTCCCCCGGGGCGGAACTGATCTCGGTTCGAATCGGTGATCAGGCCTACGCCATCGACATCATGGCCGTGCGCGAGATTAGGGGTTGGACCGCGGCGACGCCCTTGCCGCACGCGCCGCCCCACGTCCTGGGCATGATGAACCTCCGCGGGGCGATCCTGCCGGTCATCGATCTCGGCGCTCGCCTCGGCCTCGGCGCGGCCAACCCCGGCCCCGCCTCGGTGGTGGTGGTGGCCCAGATCGGCGACTCCCAGATGGGCCTGGTGGTCGACGCGGTCTCCGACATTCTCACCGTCACCGAGGGCCTGATCCAACCGCCCCCGTCGGTCGGCAGCGTCGAATCCACCACCTATGTGGCCGGGGTGATGACCACCGACACCGGCATCGTCTCGCTGCTGTCCCTCGACCACATCCTCCCGCCCGACGTGCAGGCGACGGCCGCCGCCGCCGCCGCGGCCTGACGAACCCCTCTTCTTTTCGCATACCAGGAAACACCCCCAAAGATGCCGGCCCGCCCGTCGATCACCGCGAAACTCACCTGGGCGACAGCCTGCGCCATGGGCGTCACGGCCGCCGGGGCCTGGGCTCTGGTCGCGGCCAAGATCGGCGGCCTGATGCTGATCGGCGGTGGGATCGCCATGGGGCTGCTGGCCCTCTTCGTGCTCTCCATGGTCTTCCGCGGCCTGGTCAAGGCGCCGCTAGTCGAGCTCTCGGCGTCGGTCGCCGAACTGGCGGCCGGGCGCTACGAGAAGCCAGTGCACGGCCTGGAACTGAACGACGAGGCCGGCGTCGTGGCCCGCGCCCTGGACACCCTGCGCCATGATCTGGCCGAGGCCCGCGCCGTGCGCGCTGGCCGTGAAGCCGCCAGCACTGCGGCCGAGACCGAGCGCCATCGCCTGTCGTCCGAACGTTCCGCCGTCTCCCAGAACCAGGCGGTGGTGGTCGCGGCCCTGGCCGACGGGCTGGCGCGCCTGGCCCATGGCGACCTGACCGCCCGCGTCGAGCAGGACGTCGCCCCCGAATACGAGGCCCTGAAGCACGACTTCAACGTGGCCATGAGCCAATTGCAGAACACCATGGGCGTGGTGGTCGGCGCGACCTCCAGCATGCGCTCCGGAGCCGACGAGATCAGCCGCGCCGCCGACGACCTCTCCCACCGCACGGAGCGCCAAGCCGCCAGCCTGGAAGAGACCGCCGCGGCCCTGGACGAGATCACCGAGACCGTCCGCCGAACCGCGGAGGGCGCCACCCACGCCCGCAGCGTCGTCGAGACCGCCCGCGTCAACGCCGCCCAGAGCGCCGAGGTGGTCCGCAAGGCCACCGCCGCCATGGGCGAGATCGAGGGTTCGTCGCGCCAGATCGAGCAGATCATCGGGGTGATCGACGAGATCGCCTTCCAGACCAACCTCCTGGCCCTGAACGCCGGGGTGGAAGCTGCCCGGGCGGGAGACGCCGGCCGCGGCTTCGCCGTGGTCGCCTCGGAGGTCCGGGCCCTGGCCCAGCGCTCGGCTCAGGCGGCCAAGGAGATCAAGGCCCTGATCCACGCCTCGGGCGAGCAGGTCGGCCAAGGGGTGAGCCTGGTGGCCGAGACGGGCAAGGCCCTGCAGGTGATCGTCAGCCAGGTGGCCGAGATCAACGGCATCGTCTCCGAGATCGCCTCCAGCGCCCAGGAGCAGGCGACCGGACTCCATCAGGTCAATTCCGCCGTCAACCAGATGGACCAGGTGACCCAGCAGAACGCCGCCATGGTCGAGGAATCCACCGCCGCCAGTCACGCCCTGGCCAACGAAGCGGTGGAGCTCGCCAAGCTGATCGGCCAGTTCCGCACCCACGACGGCGAACCGATCCAGGCCGCCGCCCCGCCCGTCCGCGCCCGCGCCGCCCAGGGCGGCTCGCCACGCCTGGCCGTGGTCGGCCGCCAGGATAGCTGGGAAGAATTCTAGGCGTTTATCGCCTGACGATATCTCCACAACTCGTCATCCTCCGGTCGTCTGAAAGACGATCCGGGGGACCCAAGCGGCGTCCGCCACATCCTGAGAGTCAGCCGCCAGCGTCCCCCGGATCAGCCTGCGGCTGACCGGAGGATGACGAGCGTTGGTAGGGCGCCCAAATTTCGGGCGGCCGCCGCAAGATTGTGCCTGCACATCGGGCGAATAGTCCTGTAGCCAGGGTCCGTCGAACCGGATTCTGGGGGCTAGGCGGCATGTCATACCTGCGACGCGCGGTTGCGTTGATCACCATGGCCATGGTCGCGACCCCGGCCTGGGCGCAGGACGCCGCCCCCGTCGCCGACCCCGCCGCCACCGCCTGGATCCTCAGCGCCACGGCCCTGGTGCTGTTCATGACCCTGCCGGGCCTGGCGCTGTTCTATGCCGGCCTGGTGCGTTCGAAGAACGTGCTGTCGGTGATGATGCATTGCGTGGGCATCGCCTGCCTGGCCTCGGTGCTGTGGCTGTTCGGCGGCTACAGCCTGGCCTTCTCCGGGACCCATCCGCTGGTCGGCGACCTGGCCAAGTTCGCGCTCGCCTCGGTCGGCCGCGACGCGGTGACCGGCGTCCTGCCGGAGAGCGTGTTCTTCGGCTTCCAGATGACCTTCGCCATCATCACCCCGGCCCTGATCGTCGGCGCCTTCGTCGAGCGAATCAAGTTCTCCGCCGTCATGCTGTTCTCCGGCCTCTGGCTGCTGGTGGTCTATGCGCCGGTCTGCCACTGGGTCTGGGGCGGCGGCTGGCTGGCCTCCATGAAGGTCATGGACTATGCGGGCGGCCTGGTGGTCCACGCCACGGCGGGGATTTCGGCCCTGCTGATCGCCTGGCGCCTGGGCCCGCGCGACGGCTTCCCGCGCGATCTCTCGCCGCCGCACAATCCGGGCATGACCATGATGGGCGCGGCCATGCTGTGGGTCGGCTGGTACGGCTTCAACGCCGGCAGCGCGCTGGCCGCCGACGGCGCGGCGGGCTCGGCCCTGATCGCGACCCACCTGTCGGCCGCCACGGCCGGCCTGACCTGGGCGCTGATCGAGTGGACCCGCTACAAGCGCGCCAGCATGGTGGGCATCGTCACCGGGGTGGTGGCGGGCCTGGCCACCGTCACGCCGGCCTCGGGCTTCGTGGGGCCGCTGGGCGGGGTGATCCTCGGCGCGGCCGGCAGCTTCGTCTGCTATCAGGCCGTCGACTTCGTGAAGAGCCGGCTCAAGGTCGACGACAGCCTCGACGTCTTCGCCGTCCACGGGGTGGGCGGCATCCTGGGGACCCTGCTGGTGGCGATTCTGGCCACCCCTGAGCTGGGCGGGACGGGCTACGCCGAGGGCGTGGACATGGGCTCCCAGGCGGTCACCCAGCTGATCGGCGTGGCGGCGGTCTGCGCCTGGTCGGCGGTCGCCACCCTGGTCCTGGTCTTCGTGGTCCGCCGTACGGTGGGCCTGCGCGCCTCCGCCGAGGCGGTGGAGGACGGCCTCGACCTCGCCAACCACGGCGAGCGGGCCTATCCCTGAGGCTTCGGTCCGAAGGCGGCCTCCAGAGCCGCCTCGTCCAGCCCCTCGATCTCCAGCATCTTCAGGCGCGCCGTCTCACCAGAGACGATGCGCACGGACGACTTCGAGACCTTCAGGGTCTTGGCCAGGAACACGGTCAGGGCGGCGTTGGCCTCGCCATCGGCCGCCGCGGCGCTGACCCGCACCTTCAGATAGGGCCGGCCGCTCGGATCCCGGGCCCAGCCGTCCACCGCGTCCCGGCCGCCCTTGGGCGTGACCCGGACCGGCAGCCGCATGGCCTAGACGACGAGATTCAGCAGCGCGCCTTGCGCCGCCGGCAGCAGGTAGCGCTGGATGCCGCTGATCACCAGGATGGCGATGATCGGGCTGATGTCCACATTGCCCAGCGGCGGGATGATGCGCTGGAACGGCGCCAGCACCGGCCGGGTCACCGCGTCGAGGAACTTGGCGATTCCGTAGACGAACTGGTTGCGCAGGTTGATCACGTCGAAGGCCACCAACCAGGAGAGGATGGCGCTGGCGATCATGGCGAAGATCAGCAGGCTCAGCAGGCTATCGAGGATGAAGAAGACGAATCCGATCAGCGCGATCATCGAGGTTTCCAGCAGGGAATGACCGGCCCTGTATCGTCTGGCCGCCCTTCCGTGGCAAGCCGCGCGCTTCTGCGGCTTGACAGACAGGCCCTCCCACCCCTAATTCCGCCCCTCCTGGGGCCGTAGCTCAGTTGGTAGAGCGCCTCGTTCGCAATGAGGAGGTCAGCGGTTCGACTCCGCTCGGCTCCACCAGGAACCTCCCGACATCACAGAGCGCCCTAGTGCGCGTCGTCCCAGTTGGCCGCGGCGCGAGCCTCGACCACCAGGGGCACGGTGAACGACACCGCCGGCTCGGCGGCGCGCTCCATGACCCGCTTGGCCAGGGCGATCAGGGCCTGGGCCTCGGCCTCCGGCGCCTCGAAGACCAGTTCGTCGTGGACCTGCAGCAGCATGCGGGCCGATAGCCCCTCGGCCTTCAGCGCCGCGGGCATGCGGATCATGGCGCGGCGGATGACGTCGGCGGCCGCGCCCTGGATCGGGGCGTTGATGGCCGCGCGATCTCCGAAGGCCCGCTCGGCGGCGGACTTGGAGTTCACCGCCGGGATGTTGACCTTCCGCCCGAAGACGGTGGTCACGAACCCTTGCGTCCGCGCCATCTGCTTGGTGCGGTCCATATAGGCGCGGATGCCGGGGAAGCGCTCGAAATAGGTCTTGATATAGGCCCCGGCCTCGTCCTGCGGGATGGAGAGCTGGTTGGCCAGGCCGAAAGCCGAGATGCCGTAGACGATGCCGAAATTGATCGCCTTGGCCCGCCGCCGCGTCTCGGCGGGCATGCCCTCGATGGGGACTCCGAACATCTCCGAGGCGGTGGCCGCGTGGATGTCCAGGCCCTCCTTGAAGGCCTTCTTCAGCTGCGGGATGTCGCCCACATGGGCCAGGATCCGCAGCTCGATCTGGCTGTAGTCGGCGCTGATCAGCACATTGCCCGGCTCGGCGATGAAGGCCTTGCGGATGCGCCGGCCCTCCTCGGTGCGGATCGGGATGTTCTGCAGGTTCGGGTCCGACGACGACAGCCGTCCGGTGGTGGTCGAGGCCAGCGCATAGGAGGTGTGCACCCGGCCCGTGCGCGGGGCGATGGCCGGGATCAGGTTGTCGGTATAGGTGCCCTTCAGCTTGGAGAGCTGGCGCCAGTCCAGCAGGACGCGGGGCAGTTCGTGGCCCTTGGCCGCCAGGTCCTCCAGCATGGAGGCATCGGTCGAGGCGGCCCCCGTGGCGGTCATCCGGCCCGAGGCGAGCCCCATCTCCTGGAACAGCAGATCGCCGATCTGTTTGGGCGAGCCCAGGTTGAACGGCCGGCCGGCGAGCCGGTGGGCCTCGAGCTCCAGCTCGCCCATGCGCACCGAGAAGTCGTTGGAGAGCTGGCGGAGGCGTTCGGGATCGACCTTGATCCCGTGGTTCTCCATCTCGGCCAGCACGCTCGGCAGCTTGCGCTCGAGGGTCTCGTAGACGGTGAGCAGGCCTTCCCGGGCCAGCCGGGGCCGCAGCAGCAGCCACAGCCGCAGGGTGACGTCGGCGTCCTCGGCGGCGTAGCAGGTGGCCGGTTCCAGCGGCACGTGCTTGAAGCTCTTCTGAGTCTTGCCGGTCCCGGTGACCGCCTTGAACTTGATGGGCTCATGGTCGAGCCAGCGCTTGGACAGCTCGTCCATGCCGTGGCTCTTGTGGACGCCGGCCTCCAGCACATAGCTGATCAGCATGGTGTCATCGATGGGCGTGACATCGATCCCGTAGCGCGACAGGACGGCGATGTCGTACTTGGCGTTCTGCGCCACCTTCAGGACCGAGGGGTCCTCCAGCAGCGGCTTCAGGCGCGCCATGACCTCGTCGCAAGGGATCTGCTCGATCTCGGCCGGGGTTTCGAACTCCAGCCCGCCCGCGCCCTCGTTCTCGTGGCCCACGGGGATGTAGCAGGCCTCGCCCGGCGCCACCGCCAGGGAGACGCCGCAGAGATTGGCGTTGGCGGAGGAGAGCGCGTCGGTCTCGGTGTCGAAAGCCACCACGCCCAGGGCGCGGGCCCTGGCGATCCAGGCGTCGAGGGTGGCCAGGTCGCGCACGCAGACATAGGCGCTGGTGTCGATGGGGCCGTGGTCGCCGGCCACGGGTTGGGGCGCCGGAGCGGGCGCCGCCGCCGCCGCGCCGCCGCCGGCCACGCGCCGGGCCAGGCTGCGGAATTCCATCTCCTCGAGGAACTTGGCGAGCGTCGCGGCGTCCGGCTCGGCCACCGCTAGGTCGTCGATCGGCGAGGGCAGGGGCGTGTCGCAGTCCAGCCGCACCAACTCCCGCGACAGGCGGATCTGGTCGGCGAAATCGATCAGGGTCTGGCGGCGCTTCTCCTGCTTGACCTCGCCGGCGCGGGCCAGGACCGAGTCCAGGTCGCCGTATTCGTTGATCAGCAGGGCGGCGGTCTTCACCCCGATGCCGGGGGCGCCCGGCACATTGTCGACGCTGTCGCCGCACAGGGCCTGGACATCCACCACGCGATCAGGCGCCACCCCGAACTTCTCGAAGACCTGCTCAGGACCGATCTTCACGTTCTTCATGGTGTCGAGCATCCACACCCGGGGTCCGACCAGCTGCATCAGGTCCTTGTCGGACGAGATGATCACCACCTCGCCGCCGGCGTCGCGGACCTTGCAGGCATAGGCCGCGATCAGGTCGTCGGCCTCGTAGCCTGGCAGCTCCAGACAGGGCACGCCGAAGGCCCGGGTGGCGTCGCGCATCAGCGGGAACTGCGGGATCAGGTCCTCGGGCGGCGGCGGGCGGTGGGCCTTGTATTGGTCGTACAGCTTGTTGCGGAAGGTCTTCTCCGAATGGTCGAAGATCACCGCCAGGTGGGTCGGCGCCTCATCCTGGGCCTTCATGTCCACCAGCAGCTTCCACAGCATGTTGCAGAAGCCGGAGATCGCCCCGATGGGCAGGCCGTCCGACTTCCGCGTCAGGGGCGGCAGGGCGTGATAGGCGCGGAAGATGAAGCCCGACCCGTCCACCAGATACAGCCGGACCGCCGGTCCGTCCTGGGTGTGATCGCGGGGAAGGTCGTCGAGGGGCGGCGTGGCGGCGTCGAGGGTCTCGGTCATGGTGGGGAAGATAGGCGCGAGGGACGCCGGGGTCACCCGCCAGATCGCAATATCGCGCGTGTGCGATGGGGGTTCCTGGGGCTAGGCTGGCGCCATGGCCCAGTCCGACCCCGTCATCGTCGCCGTTCTCGCCGACTGCCACATCCATCCGGGAGGCGGTCCAGACTGGACGCCGCAAGTCCTCGAGGCCCTGGCCGGCGTCGACCTGATCGTCACCCTGGGCGATATGGGCGAGGCTGCGGGCCTCGACCGCCTGGCGCAGATCGCGCCGGTGCTCGGCGTCCGCGGGCAGGACGACAGCGACGATCCGCGCACAGATATGCAGGTCCGTGTCCTGCAACTCGGCGCGACGCGCCTGGGCTGCGTCTTCGATCCGGTGGCCGCGGGTCTTGCGAGCTCGGTCGCCCCGTTCACGCCTGACTTCAACTTCCGCCCCAGGTGTCGAGAGCTGTTCGGGGGCGAGATCACGGCCCTGCTTTACGCCTCCACCCATACGCCGCAGTCGAGCTGGTTTCCGGGCTGCATGGCGCTCAACCCGGGAAGCGCCACCCTGCCCACCGGGATGGAGGATGGCGTCCCTGGGGCCTTCGTGCGCCTGAGCGTCGGCGAGAACCGGTTCGACTTCGAGTTCGTCGAGATTCGCTAGGCGAAGCGCTTGTTGAGGTCCGGAAGATCCTTGCCCAGCATGGCCAGGGCGCCGGCGTCGCCGTCCTTCAGATAGGCTGCGATCGAGGTTCCCAGCGCCGCATAGGCCGCGCGGAACGGCGCCGTCGCCGAGGACAGCCGCCGCACGCCGAGCGCCTGCAGCCGTGCGGCCGGGGCCACGCCGGGGCGGCCCATGACGTTGAGCGGCAGGGCGATCCCCTTGGCCAGGGTCGCCAGCAGCTCGTCCTCGGCGGGCCCGGGGACGAAGATCCCATCGGCGCCGGCGGCCTTGTAGAGCTCGGCCCGCCGCAGGGTTTCGGCCAGGGCTTCCTCGCCCTTGGCCAAGCCCTTCAGGTAGACGTCGATCCGGGCGTTGACGAACAGGTCCACGCCGGCCTGGGCGGCGGCCTTGCGCACGGTCTCGATCTTGCGCACGTGCAGTTCGGGATCGCGCGCGCCGTCCTCGAAATTGATCCCCACCGCACCGGCGCCGATCACACCCTTGATGGTTTCGGCCACGGTCGGCAGGTCATCGGAATAGCCGCCCTCGATGTCGGCGGTCAGCGGGACCCTGACCACCCTGGCCACCTCGCCGATGGCGGCCAGCAGGGTCGGGATCGGCAGGATGTCGCCGTCGGCATAGCCGTGCGCCCAGGCGACGGCGGCCGAGGAGGTGGCCACGGCCTTGGCCCCGGCGTCCTCCATCATGGCCGCGCTAGCCGCGTCCCAGGCGTTGGGCAGCACCAGGATGTCGGGCCCGGCGTGCAGGGCGCGGAAGGTCTCGGCTTGGCTCATGGGGTCGCCTCCAGGGGTTTTGCTGAAGGACGATATAGGTAGGGCCGCCGTGACATGCTGGCGGAAATCGGACAGGGACAGAAATCGGGCCTAGTGCCCGTGCGGACCCTCATAGACCCCGGGGGCGAAGCGCTCGTCCTCCAGCCCTTCGGAACCTGTCGGCAGCACGAAGCGGCGGTCGCAATAGGGGCACTCGACGAAGGTCGCCTCGCCCATCTCCAGCCAGACCCTCGGATGGCCGAGCGCGCCGCCGACGCCGTCGCAGGCGACCCGGCCCGACCGCACCACGATCACCTCCGAGGGCGGCAGGTTCGGGGTCAGGGCCGGCTTGGCGGGCATGGGCTCGAGCTTGGCGGAGCGGCCTTGGTTGGGAACGGGGGCTTTGCGGGCCATGAACAGATCTCCGGCGGCGGAAGCTTGGCGGATGCGCCGCGCGCGCCTAGGTATGCGACCATGGCTCGGCCCGTCAATTAGGCGCTTTGCCGACAATTAGGCGCTTTGAATGACCCTTCCCGATTACGCCATCGAGGCCGAAGGCCTGGTGAAGATCTATCCGGCCACCAAGACCACGCCTGAGATGCACGCCCTGCGCGGGCTCGACCTGAAGATCCCGCGCGGCTCGATCTTCGGCCTGCTGGGCCCGAACGGAGCGGGCAAGTCGACCTTCATCAACACCCTGGCGGGCCTGACCAAGAAGACCGCCGGGAGCGTGCGCATCTGGGACCGCGACATCGATGCCCGGCCCCGCGACGCGCGGGCCGCCATCGGGGTGGTGCCGCAGGAGATCTCCGCCGACCCGTTCTTCACCCCGCGCGAGAGCCTGGAGGTCCAGGCGGGCATGTACGGGGTCCCGGCCAAGGAGCGCCGGACCATGGAGCTGCTCAATGCGCTGGGCCTGGGCGACAAGGCCGAGGCCTATGTCCGCCAGCTCTCCGGCGGCATGAAGCGCCGGCTGATGGTGGCCAAGGCCATGGTGCACAATCCCCCGGTGCTGATCCTGGACGAGCCCACGGCCGGGGTGGACGTGGAGCTGCGCCGGCAGCTCTGGGCCTATGTGGTGGAGCTGAACCGCAAGGGCGTGACCATCGTGCTCACCACCCACTACCTGGAAGAGGCCCAGGAACTCTGCGACCAGATCGCCATCGTCAATCGGGGCGAGGTGGTGGCCTGCGAACCCACCGCCACCCTGTTGAAGCGCCTGGACACCCGCAATGTCGTGGTCACGCCGGAGGAGCCGCTGATGGTCGCGCCGGAGGTGGCGGGGTTCGAGACCAAGGCCCGCCCGGGCGGCGCCTTCTCGGTCACCTATCGCACCGGCCAGTCCAGCGTCGAGCAGGTGCTGGCCGCCGTCCGCGCCACCGGCCTGCACATCAAGGACATCTCGACGGAGGACCCGGACCTGGAGGACGTCTTCGTCTCGCTGACGTCCAAGGCGGCCGCCTGACGGCTCTTTCGTTCGGGCGCGCTTTCCGCTAGAGGAGCGTTCCCGCGCATATGCACCCGTAGCTCAGCTGGATAGAGCGTTGCCCTCCGAAGGCAAAGGTCACACGTTCGAATCGTGTCGGGTGCGCCAATTCCGCCGTGGGTACTACGCCAGACTACGCTGGATCCGTCTCACGCCGCTCTCGACCGCCGGAGCTAAGCCGGATGGAAGAGCGTCGGAAACGGGCGTAGTAGATGCGCCGGTGTCCAGCGGCGGAAATGCTCGAATCGCCTCAGGTAGATTCGGCCGCTTCGCGCCAATCCTTGCCTTTTCATATCTCCAGCAGGTCCTTTCCAACGATAATCGGCCCGCGATAGAATTTGCTGGCTGCAGCGATCCATTCCTCGTCGGGAACATCGGGATCTTCGGCCGGGATGAGGTGCGACAGGACCAGCAGCTTCACGCCAGCCTGCTGCGCGATCCACCCCGCCTGTTCGGCTGTCGTGTGATGCGACAGGATACTTGCCTTCAGCCGCTCGGCATTGGGCAATTTGCCGATCATCTCGTCGATGCGCGCCGGCAGCAACGCTTCATGAACGAGCACATCGGCGCCCTTAGCGAGGACGACAAGATTGTCGGATGGGCTGGTGTCGCCGGAAATGACTATCGATCTGTCGGCGGTATCGATGCGGTAGGCCAGCGCGGGCACGACGGGCGGATGGCGGACAACTGCCGCGGACACCGTGACATTGGCATCGCGCATCACCGGCCCGGCCCTGCTCACGTCATGCGCCTGGACGAGCCGCGGCAGCGGTATGCGCCCTTCATCCCTGACCCGGACATCGATGTCCGCCGCGCTCATTGCGAAGAAATGCCGCGTCATCTCCGCGAGCGGCGGCGGCCCCCAACCGTCGACCTGCGTCGTAAGACCCGACACCCATATGGCGGAGAGCAGGTTCCCATAGTCGGCATTGTGGTCGGAGTGCTGGTGGGTGATGAAGATGTGCCTTACGGATCGCAGGGGGATGCCGGCCACGGCAAGTTGCCGGGCGACACCGTCTCCGCAATCGACGACATACGCCGCGCCGTTCACGACAATGACCTGCGCTGTCGCAGACCGTGCGCGCCTCGGGCGCGGTCCGCCAGCCGTTCCCAGGAGGATCAGGCGCGTGCCGCTTCGGCCTGGGGTCTCATCTGCCACATGCGACGTGGCGGCAGAGGCCGGGATCGCGACCGCTGCTCCCGCAAGCTGACCGAGGATATGGCGTCGTGATTGCAGCATAGCGCATGCTCCGTTTCGCTCACTGCAAAGCTATAACACGGGTCAGCCTTAGCGAACGCCTGTTTTGGCCTGATAGACACAGGTATTGGGGTCGTAGATTCCCGCCAGTTCTTACAGAAAGAGGATCTGCGAAACAGCGCCAATGATGTTCTCTGCAATGTCATAGTACGCGACAGCATGTGCAGAGGGCATATGGTGGACGCATGCGGTAGGAGGCGGCTCTAGCGTAGTAGACAGTGCGACACATAGTTATCGGTTTTATCCAACCGGGCGCGCCAGCGGTCCTCCTGAAGACCTAGACCACGCCCAGCAGCCGCTTCGGGGCCGCTAGGCGCCAGCTGGCGGCGAGCCGTTCGGCGACGTGGGCCCAGTCGGTGTCGGCGGGGGCGAGATTGATCGAGATCCAGCCCGAGGGCCCGAGATAGGCCGGCCAGCCATAGAGGTCGGGGTCGAGCTCCATCAGCAGCTCCTGCTCGTCGCGGCCGGTGGTCTTGACGCAGACCACGGTCATGTCGTCGCCGTGATGGTTGTGCCGGAAATAGGCGAACATCTTGCCCGCCACCCGGAACGCGGGGATGCCGTGCGAGACGATCTCATCGGTCTGCGCCAAGGCCAGGCAGACGGCGCGGACACGCTCGAGGACAGCTTGCGGATCGGGACTCAGCACGGGCGCCTCCGGGACAGGGAGGCCCGAGCTTCCTCTATTCGCGCCGCGGGCCCAAGAGGCGGCCGGGATTTCCCGGACCGCCTCGGCCGGGTCAGGGAAGGCGCGACTCATACTCGCCCTTGAGCGCCAGCCAGGCTGACCAGAACGGCCTGGGCGTGCGCCCGTGGGCCTGGTCCTCCAGCACGCCCAGGTGGGCGTGCCAGCCGCCGGAGACGTTCAGCATCTCGGCGCGGGTGGCGAGCTTGCGGTGGGTCACGGTCAGCAAGACTTCGTCGTCGCGCTCGGCCAGCTCGAAGGTCACGTTCGAGCCCCCTTCCCAGGTGATCGCCACCATGCGCGGCGGGTCGATCGCCAGGACCTCGCCCACCGCCGCATGGCCACAGGCCATCTGCTCGAAGCCGGCCGGGGGCGGTTCCTTGATGGGCGAAAGATCGGCGTGCATGAAATTCAGCTCGACCCGGCCGCCGACGCGCAGGTCCCAGGCGCCGGAGGCCAGCCACTTCCCGCGCATCTCGCCGTCGGTGACATAGGCCCAGACCCGGTCGATGGGGCCGGGCAGCAGGCGTTCGAACCGGACGGTGTCGGGTGCGACCACGCGGCCGTGACCACTGGCGGGTGTCATCGGATCGGATTGCTCCTTCGGGCTCAGGGCGGTGGTCATGGGATCAGCTTGCTCCTTCGGGCTTTGGCGCAGCAAGCCTTCGAGAATGCGAAGGCGTTCCGCGAGACTGGCGGCCAGTTGTTGAACCATTTGGTTCAACATATCGGCGCGCGAAGGATTGTCAACTGTTCGGTTGAACGATTAGCTCAGCCCTTGCGCAGGGCGTGGATCGCCGCACCGGTGAAGGTCCCCGTGCCCACATGGGTCAGGGGCGATTCCAGGTCGACCCAGATCTCGCCGCCCAGGTCGCGCCAGCGGCGGCAAAAGGCGTAGTCCTCGGAAAGGTACTCGCCCGTGCCGGGCTCGATCATGGTGTCGAAGACCATGACCGCCTCGCCGCCGCCCTCGGCCATGTCGCCCATCCTGGCGGTGAGCTCGGGATGGGCCTCGACCACCGCCTTGGCGGCCTTGCGGCTGATCAGCAGGAAGCCCGTGCCGCAATAGGCGACGCGGGCGAAGCCGTCGTCCACCTGGACGCTATTGTCCGGATTGGGCAGGAAGCGGACCACATAGGTCTGGGCCGCGGCCCGCAGGTCGACCGCGCCGGCCAGGGCCGCGGCGCGCGCCTTGTCCCAGTTCAGGGTCTTGGCCGGATAGACCCCGCCCACCACGTCACGCCCCGACTTCAGCAGCCGCCACAGGTTGTCGGGTGAGAAACCGATGTCGGCGTCGCAGAACAGGATGTGGCTGGCGTCGGTCTCGTGGAGGAACTTGGCCAGCAGCCGGGCGCGGCCCCGCTGGATCAGGGCCTCGCCGCCGATCATCTCGGTGCGCAGCCGCACGCCCCGGTTGGCGCAGGCGGTCTGCAGCGCCAGCACGGACTGGGCGTAGTGGATGTAGACGAGGCCGCCATAGGCCGGCGTCGCGAGATAGATCGACGGCGCGGGTTTGCCGCCCTTCGCCTGACCCTTGGCCATGAGGTCCCCCTGAAACTGGGGGCGATGATAGGAGCCGTCGCGGGGCAGGGTCTAGCGCTTGCCAGGCCAGGTCAGGAAGCCGGCGGCGTCGCGGCCGGCGGCCGGGCGGATGCAGGTGTTGCAGCCCGACCCACCGGAAGCGTAGCCGCCCGAGCTGTAGCCGCCGCGTTCCGAATAGCGGACCGAGGATTCGTAGCGCTCCTCGCGGCGGACTTCGTCATAGGCGCGGGCCGCGCGGCGGGCTTCCTGTTCGCGCCAGGCGAGCTGCAGGCGGCGCTCTTCCTCATAGCGCGCCTGCTGGCGGCGCTCCTCGTCGTGGCGGGCCATCTCGCGATGTTCGAATTCCCGCTGCGCCATCTCGCGGCGCTCGAGGTCGCGACGAGCAAATTCACGTCGCTCGAACTCCCGACGTTCGTAGTCGCGGCGCTCGAAATCGCGGCGTTCCATCTCGCGGCGTTCGAAGTCCTCGCGGGCGTAGTCGCGGCGTTCCTCGATGCGCAGGTCCTCATGGCGCTCGACCCGGGCGTAGTCGCGCTCGGCGGGCGCATAGGTCGGGCGCTCCACGCGGACGTATTGGCGCTCGATCCGCCGTTCGGCCCGGGCCGGGGCGCGGGCGGCCAGGTGGCGGCGGGCCTTATAGCCGCCGTGATGCTTGGCCTTCACCGCAGGCGCGGCGCTTTCGGGCGCCATGCTGGGCGGGCAGGCGGCGACCTGGGCCGGCGTCGGGCAGGCGCAGCAGCCGGCGGCGGCGACCTGGGTTCCCGGAGCGGCCGCCTTCGGCGCCGGCAGCGGCTGGGTGACCGCGCCCGTGGCGGCGTCCTTGGAGGCGATCTTCGGCCGCACGGCGGCGTTGTCGCACGCGGCGAGCGCCAGGAAGGCGGCGAGAGGCAGGATCGAACGCAGGCGCATGGCGGATTTTCCGGCAGCTACAGAGACGTAACCCCAAGGATGCGGATCAATTCCCGTTAACGCTGTGGCTTTCACCCCAGGGGCGAGCCCGCCGCGCCTGACGGGCGACAATTAAGAATATTCTATTGTAACGAAAGGTCTTTTTCCAGCGACGCCGGCTTCGGCTTGAACCGCCGGGCAGTGGCCCAGAAGGTTAATGCGAGGCCGATTCCGATGGTGTCGGCCAGGGCGTCGCGCCAGTCGCCCTGGCGACCGAACGGCATCATGGCCTGGGCGACCTCGATCCCGACCGCCAGGCCCCAGACCGCCAGCACCACCTTCCAGCGGCGATGGGTGGAGAACAGCAGGCCGATGAGCGCCAGCAGGCCGAAGGCGATGGCGTGCGCCGCCTTGTCCCAGATGAAGCCCTCGCCCGGGACGTCCTCGCTGGGCGCGAGGGTCAGGTAGAGGATCACGCCGACCGCCAGCAGGAAGACGCCCAGGCGAACAGGCCGGGGGATGAAGGCGAAGGTGGCGCGCATGTGCCTCTCTAGCCTGTGAACGCCGCTTCCGGCAAAAGCGGTTTCCACTTTCGGCGGCCGGGCGCTAGCGTCGCGCCGCATTTCAAACGACGGATTGAATTCATGACGGTCGAGGCGGTGATCTGGGATTTCGGCGGGGTGTTCACCACCTCGCCCTTCGAGGCCTTCGCGCGCTACGAGGCGGAGAACGGCGTGCCCAAGGACCTGATCCGCAAGGTCAATTCCACCAATCCGGACACCAACGCCTGGGCCCTGTTCGAGCGCAACGAGATCGACGCCAAGGGCTTTGATGACCTGTTCCTGGCCGAGTCCACGGCGCTGGGCCATCCGGTGCCCGGCCGCGACGTCCTGCCCCTGCTGTCGGGGGCCGTGCGGCCGCGGATGGTGGCGGCGCTGCGGGTCTGCAAGGAACATTTCAAGGTCGGCTGCATCACCAACAACATGGTCAGCCACCACAGCCCGGGGGCCGATGAACCCCAGCAGGCGGCCGGCGCCATGGGCCAGATCCTGCCGCTGTTCGACCACGTCATCGAAAGCTCCAAGGCCGGGGTGCGCAAGCCCGACCCGAAGATCTACCTGATGATGTGCGAGGCCCTGGGCGTGGCGCCGGAGACCTGCGTCTATCTCGACGACCTGGGCATCAACTGCAAACCGGCCGCGGCGCTGGGCATGCGGGCCATCAAGGTGACGGACGTCGACCTGACCCTCGCCGAGCTCTCGGCCGCCACCGGCCTGATCTTCGAGGCGGAGGTCTCGGCATGACCCGGCCGGCCAGGATCGGCGCCCCGGCGGCGCTCGCCCGCCTGCCGGGCTGGAGCGCCCTGCCCGGCGAGCGCGACGCCATCCAGCGCAGCTTCAAGTTCGCCGACTTCAACGCGGCCTTCGGCTTCATGACCCGCGTGGCGATCCGGGCCGAGCAGCTCGACCACCATCCGGAGTGGTTCAATGTCTATAACCGGGTGGACGTGACGCTCGCGACCCACGACGCCGACGGGGTCACCGAGCTGGACGTGACCCTGGCCAGCTTCATGAACGAGGCCGCCGCGGCGGCCGGCGGCAAATAGCAGACGGACGGGAGACGACGATGGCGGGACGGGTCGCGGGCAAGAAGGCCTTCATCACCGGCGGAGCCCAGGGCCTGGGCGCGGCCATGGCGCGCAAGCTGGCCGACGAGGGGGCCAAGGTTTCCATCGCCGACATCAATCACGAGGGCGCCAAGGCGGTCGCCGCCGAGATCAACGCGGCGCACGGGGAGGGCACGGCCTTCGCCTTCCCCCTGGACGTCACCAAGGAAGACCAGTGGATCTTCGCCCTGGAGGAGGCCGACGCGGCCATGGGCGGCATCTCGGTCCTGGTCAACAACGCCGGCATCAGCCGCGGCGGCAATATCGAGCAGCTCAGTCTCGAGGACTGGAAGCTGGTGATGAGCGTCAATGTCGACTCGGTTTTCCTGGGGACCAAGCACGCGCTGAAATACATGCGCGCCTGCCAGCCGGGCTCGATCGTCAACATCTCCTCGATCGCGGGCCTGATCGCCGCCCACAACTCGCCGGTCTACAATGCCTCCAAGGCGGGGGTCTGGCTGCTCAGCAAGGGCATCGCCCTGCACTGCGCCAAGCAGGGGCTGGATATCCGCTCCAACTCCGTCCATCCGACCTTCATCGACACCCCGATCCTCGACCCCCTGCGCCAGCAGTTCGGCAAGGAGGTCGCCGAAGGCAAGCTGGCCCGCCAGATCCCGCTCGGCCACATC
Organism: Phenylobacterium sp.; assembly: GCF_036677185.1. Taxonomy (GTDB): domain Bacteria; phylum Pseudomonadota; class Alphaproteobacteria; order Caulobacterales; family Caulobacteraceae; genus Phenylobacterium. The sequence goes on along the minus strand of NZ_JAKFEN010000013.1, from coordinate 309,381 downwards.
GGCGAGCCGGAGGACATCGCCAATGCGGTGCTCTACCTGGCCAGCGACGAGAGCAAGTTCATGACCGGCGCGGAGCTGAAGCTCGACGGCGGCATCTCGGCGATGTGAGGCGCTGCTTTTCCCTCCCCATAAAGGGGAGGGAGAAGAATTCAGTTCATCAGCATCGTGCCCAGCAGCAGCCGGGCGCCCTTCTGGCCCATGACCCGGTCGGTCTCGCGCTGCAGCTGGAGCGCCAGCTGGTCGGCGTTGGGGGCGGAATTGGGGTTCATGCCCGAGGCGTAGATCTGCAGCGACTGGACATAGGCCGCGCGCAGGCGGGGCACGAGCATCTCGGCCTTGGCGCGCAGCTTCTCGTCGGGCACGTCGATCCCGGTCTCAACCGTCAGCACCCCGCGGCGGCCGTCGGGGCGGATCACCGTGGAGGTGAGCGTGTTGAGCTGGATGAAGGTCAGGCCGCCGCCCTTCTTCTTCTCCGGGCCGGAGGCGAGGGCGCCGCCCGGCGCGAGCGCGGCGATCAGGGCGAGGGCGAGGAGGGGGCGGCTGTCCATGCGTGACAGCACGCCACATCATGGTTAGCGCTCTCTTTACATCCGGGGGCCGAGAGTGCGGCGAAGATTCGCATTTCCCTTCAGGAGCGCCGCTTTTGGGCCGGTTCGCACCCACTTCCCTGGACCTCGACGGCAAGGTGATCCTGGTCACCGGCGGCACGGGATCGTTCGGGCGCCGCTTCATCGAGACCGTGCTGAAAGAGGCCAAGCCACGGAAACTGATCGTCTATTCCCGCGACGAGCTGAAGCAGCACGAGATGCAGATCGACCTGGCGGAGAAGTTCGACGCCGCGACGCTCTCGCCCATGCGCTTCTTCCTGGGCGACGTGCGCGACCGCGAACGGCTGCAGCTGGCCATGCGCGGCGTCGACATCGTGATCCACGCCGCAGCCCTGAAACAGGTGCCGGCGGCGGAATACAATCCCTCGGAGTGCATCCATACCAATATCATGGGCGCCGAGAACGTGGTCTGGGCCTGCCTCTACAACCACGTGAAGCAGGTGGTGGCGCTCTCCACCGACAAGGCCTGCAACCCGGTGAACCTCTACGGGGCGACCAAGCTCGCCTCCGACAAGACCTTCGTGGCGGCCAACAACCTGTCGGGCGACATCGGCACCCGGTTCTCGGTGGTCCGCTACGGCAATGTGGTGGGCTCGCGTGGCTCGGTGGCGCCGCTGTTCCAGCGGCTGATCGCCAAGGGCGTGACAGAGCTGCCGATCACCGACGCGCGGATGACCCGGTTCTGGATCACGCTCAACCAGGGGGTCGACTTCGTGCTGTCCTCCCTGGACCAGATGCGCGGCGGCGAGATCTTCGTGCCCAAGATCCCCTCCATGAAGATGACCGACCTGGCCGAGGCCATGGCCCCCGGCGTCGCCATCAAGGTGATCGGCATCCGTCCGGGCGAGAAGCTGCACGAGATGATGATCTCGGTGGACGACGCGCGCACAACGGTCGACCTGGGCGACCGCTACGCCATCGAGCCGGCCTTCGTGGAATATCCGCGCACGCCCTTCGCCCAGACCCACCGCCTGGTCGAGGAAGGCTTCTCCTATGCCAGCGACACCAATGAGGAGTGGCTGTCGGGCGACGGCCTGCTGACCCTGCTCGACGATCGCGGTCCCAGCGACCGCCGCCGCCGGGCGACCGACTAGGCCATGCTCCCCTACGGCCGCCAGACCATCGAGGATGACGACATCGCCGCGGTGGCGCAGGCCCTGCGCGGCGACTTCCTGACCACGGGCCCGACCGTCGACGCCTTCGAGGCGGCCTTCCGCGAGGTGGTGGGGGCGAAGCACGCCGTGGCCTGCGCCAACGGCACCGCGGCCCTGCACCTGGCCATGCTGGCCCTGGACGTGCAGCCGGGCGAGGTGGTGATCGCGCCGTCCATCACCTTCCTCGCCACCGCCAACTGCGCCCGCTATGTGGGCGCCGAGGTGGTGTTCGCCGATGTGGACCCCGAGAGCGGGCTGATGACCGCCGACACCCTGGCCGAGGCCCTGACCCGGGTGGGGGATCGCAAGCTCCGCGCCGTGCTGCCGGTGCATCTGCGCGGGGACACGGCCGACCTGCCGGGGCTCGAGGCCCTGGCGCGCGAGGCCGGCGCGGTGCTGGTGGAGGACGCGCCCCATGCGCTCGGCTCCACCCTGACCTTCGGCAACAGCGTCGAGCGGGTGGGCGACTGCCGCCACTCGTCCATGGCCACCTTCTCGTTCCATCCGGTCAAGACCATCGCCACAGGGGAGGGCGGCATGGTCACCACCAATGACCCGCGCCTCGCCGAGCGCCTGAGGCGCCTGCGCAGCCACGGCATGGTGAGGCCAGAGGGTGGTGATCCCTGGTGGTACGAGATGCCGGAGCCCGGCTTCAACTACCGCCTGCCCGACATCCTCTGCGCGCTCGGCATCTCCCAGCTCGCCAAGCTCGACCGCTTCGCTGCGCGTAGGCGTCTGCTGGCGGCGCGCTATGTCGAGGCGCTGGCGCCGTTGGTCCCGCTCGTGCGGCTGGCGACCCGCCCGGACTGGAGCGACCCGGTCCTGCACCTGATGGTCGCCCTGATCGACTTCGAGGCCGCCGGCAAGACACGCCGCGAGGTGGTCGAGGCGCTGAAGGCGCGCGGCGTCGGGACCCAGGTCCACTACATCCCCGTCCACACCCAGCCCTATTATCGCGAACGCTACGGCGAGCTCGACCTGCCGGGGGCGCAGGCCTGGTACGACCGCTGCCTATCCCTGCCGCTCTATCCGGGCATGGCCGACGAGGACGTGGATCAGGTGGCCGCGGCGTTGGCTGAGGTGCTGGGCGCCTAGCGGCGGTCACACGCCTCCACCCCACCCCCGCTCGTCATCCCGGTTTGCGAAGCAAGACCGGGACCCATACGCGCCTGAACCCAACCAGATGGCGAGGCCGAGCCGCATCCTGCCCCATCCGGTGTTCATGGGTCCCGGTCTTCGGCCTGCGGCCGAAACCGGGATGACAGCTTTGGGTGGAACCCGGAAGCGCCGCAGTCTAGCTTCTATGGCGACGCTCGTAAGGACTGCCTGCCCCGTGCGCTTCGCCTTGTTTTACGCCGCATCCGCTCTCCTGATCGGCAACCCCGTTCAGGCTCAATCGCCCCTGGAACAGGGTTTCGCCGGCGCGTTGCGCGGTTGCGAGGAATGGGTTCTCAATCCGAAGAGTTGGGCGAGTGGTGTGGCGCCATTTGTCTCGACGGTCGGCCTCGGTGACAAAATGGGGCTGGTCGCGCGGGTGGACGAGACGTCGCTTCCGCCGAAACCCCTACGGGCCGCGAATCGCTACTGGCGCATCAACTCAACACCTGGGGCTGGCTACGTCCTAGTGGTCTCCGATCAGCTACCGATGTGCCACGTCACCGGCGGCGGCGACACAGACCTGCAGCCCGTGGTCGAATCTGTGCTTGACGCGAACGCGTTCGCCAGCCGCTGGGAGAAGAGCGGCGAAGAGGCCAATGGCGACTTGATAACGACCGTCTTCCGGAACCGAGAGGAGCCAGCGTTTTCCATTCTTGTAAGCCGCGCAAAGGCGCCCGGCCAACGCCTAGACCGTGTCCAGGTGGTGGCGACCGCAACCTACAAGATGGCGCAATGAGCTCTGTCTAGGGCCGCCCCCTAAGCCGCGTGTCCCAGCGCGCCCAGCAGCTCCCGCACCTTGCCCATGCATTCCGGCTGCTCGATCAGGTCGGCGCGGGTGTCGTCCTGGCGGACCAGCTTGAAGGCCTCGTGCTTGGCGCGGTCGGCGGCGGGGCCGAGGGGCGCCACCTCGCCGACGGCCAGGCGCAGCATCAGCAGCAGCTTCTGCGACGGGGAGGCCGGGGTGCGGGCCAGGGTCTGGACCAGGCGGGCGTCGGCCTCGACCATGCCGCCCACGTCGCCGATCTTCATCTGGATGGGGGTGTAGTCCTCGGCCACCAGGCCGCTGCGGGCCACCGAGCGCTGCAGGGCGGCGAGGATCTGCAGCTTGACAGCCGCGGTCTGCGGACCGTTGCGGAATTCCTTCTCGAAGCGCAGGGCGGCGATGCCGGCGCCCAGATAGCGGCCGGCCTGGCGCTTGTTGGCGCCGCCGATCACGTTCTCCACCAGCCACATAAGGGCCTCGGCCTCTTCCCGGGCCGAGCGTTCCCGGCCCAGATAGACCTCCACGAAGTCGCCGGTGACCAGCATCTTGGAGCGCTGCACGAAGGCGTTCTGGATGTCGTCGAGCGGCAGCAGGGCGCCGGCCGCGGCGGTCAGCGCCATGGCCAGGCCGCGCATCACCTCGATCTCGCCGGTGGCGTCGCCGGGCCGAAGCCGGCGGGGGCCGTTCAGTTCGCGCACCACGCGCCGGGCGATGGCGGCGCGGACGCTCTCGAAGTCCTCGGCCGCCAGCCATTTGGAGAGCCGGGTGGCGGCCTCGGACAGGGGCGGCATGACCTTGGCCACCGAGGGTTCGATCCGCATCAGGGCGTCGATCGCGTCGCAGGCCGCGAGCCGGGTCATGGCCGCCAGCTGGGCGCCGAGGTCCAGGTCCTTGCCGATGACGTTGTCGAGGCCGGTCTTGGAGCCGAGGATCTCGGCCAGGGGCTGTTCGATCACCTGCAGGGCCAGGCCCCGCGGAGGCCCGGTCACCGGAGCGGCGTCGGCCAGGTCCAGCAGGCGGGAGATCTTCTCCGACCAGGTCTTGGCCGGGGCGATGGAGGCGGCGACCCCGGCGCCCAGCAGATAGGCCCGTTCCGGGTCCTTGCTCACCCGCTCGGCGGCGCGGGCGAAGCCCTCCGCATCGATATTGGGCATCCCGCCCTTGCGGAAATCCTTCAGCAGTCGGTCGATGGCGCGCTCGACCAGGCTGGAGAAGGTCCGGATCAGCTCATGGACGGTCATGTCCCGGGCCTGGGCCTCGGGGATGGCGACCTTCTGGATGGCGTGCTGCAGGTCGGTGCCGGAGGCCTCCAGCTCCTCGACCAGGTCGGCGCGGTGCAGCAGTTCGAACGGGGTCGCGCCCTTGCGCTCCAGCCAGCCTTCCAGCAGGCGGCCGATGCGTTCGCGGGCGTGCACGGTGTAGAGGTCCTGCGGCGAGACGCAGAGCGGGTCCTGGTTCTCGACGACCTTCTTCTTCTTGACGGTCTCGGTCGACCCGAGGTTCAGGATGGTGACGGACTGGAACTCGCGGGTCTCCGGGTCGAGGGTCTCCTTGGTGACCCGCACGCCGGCGACCTTGCCCTCCTTCATCATCTCCTGGGCGTTGGCGATCGCCTGGGCGCGGTTCTCCGTCGCCTGGTCCAGGGTCCAGCCTCCGCCCGGCGCCCGCCGGGAGAATACTTCATAATGGACTTGATGACCTTGCACGTGGTGGAGCCCTTTCAGCCCACTACGTTCGCCGAACAAGCTTAATACTGGATTTATCCTGTCTTCTCGCCGCAGCGGCCCGGTGTCGCGGCGGGACGGGAACCCAAGTCTTCGGCAAGCTTTAACAGTCGGCGCCGACCGCGCCCGGAGAGCGCCCGAATTCGCCTGCGCCATCGCCTGTCGATCATTCGCCCCATTGAGGCCATGCTGGCGGACGATTAGCTATGCAAGCTTCGCCTGAAGGATGCGACGAGTACATATGGCCAAGATCACCCTGGTGGACGACGACGAGAACATCGTCACGTCAGTCAGCCTCGCCCTCGAGAGCCACGGCCACGAGGTCAAGGCGTATTTCGACGGCGCGGCGGGCCTGGCCGCGCTCGAGAACGAGCCGCCCGACCTCGCCATCCTGGATGTGAAGATGCCGCGCATGGATGGCATGGAGGTGTTGCGCCGCCTGCGCCGGACCTCCGACCTGCCGGTGATCATCCTCACGTCCAAGGACGAGGAGATCGACGAGATCCTGGGCTTCAACCTCGGCGCCGACGACTACATGCACAAGCCCTTCAGTCAGCGCCTGCTGATCGAGCGGGTGAAGGCGGTGCTGCGCCGGGCCGGGATCGAAGGCGAGGACACCGCCGCGGCGGCCGCCGGCGGCGGCGCCGAGGCCGCGGCTCGCGCGCTGAAGCGCGGCAAGCTGACGCTGGACCCCGCCCGCCACGACTGCCTGTGGGACGGCAAGCCGGTGAAGCTCACCGTCACCGAGTTCCTGCTGCTGCAGTCCCTGGCCCAGCGCCCCGGTTTCGTGAAGAGCCGCGACAATCTGATGGACGCCGCCTACGACGATCAGGTCTATGTCGATGACCGCACCATCGACAGCCACATCAAGCGGATGCGGAAGAAGTTCCGCGAGGTCGATCCTGAGTTCGACGCAATCGAAACCCTCTATGGCGTCGGTTACAGATACCGCGAAGCCTGATCCGGCGCCGCCCAAGCCCCCGCGCCTGCGCCAGTCCTGGTGGCTGCGCTGGCTGCCGGGGTCGCGGCTGGGGCGGCTGATCATCGCGCTGAACGTCCTGGGCCTGGCGATCATCATCGGCGGGTCGCTGGTGCTGAACGAGTTGCGCCGCGGCCTGGTGGGCGCGCGGATCGACAGCCTGACCACCCAGGGCGAGCTGATCGTCAACGTGATCAACCGCGCCGCCACCGTGGGCGAGCCGACACCGCAGCTCGACGCCGGGGCCGCCAGCGAGATCCTGCAGATCCTGTCGAACCCCCGCTCGCAGCGGGCCCGGCTGTTCAACGCCCGGGGCGAGCTGATCGCCGACAGCTACTGGGTGGCCGACCGGGTGGAATGGAAAGTGTTGCCGCCGGCCAAGGCCCGCGAGGACGGGGGTTTGAATCTCGACCTGAAGATGGGCCGTCCGCCGCCGCCGCCGGCCCCGGCCGCCCAGCGGGCCCTGGCCATCGAGGTCAGCCAGGCGCTGCGTGGGGTCCACTGGGCGGGAATGCGCACCTCGGAGGATGGCGAGCGGGTGGTGTCGGTCTCCATCCCCATCCAGCACGTCCAGGCGGTGCTGGGCGTCCTGACCCTGGAGGCCAGCGACGTCGACGAGATCATCGCCCGCGAGCGCGCGGCCCTGGCGCCCTTCATCATGATCGCCATCACGGTCAGCATCCTGTCCTCGGTCCTGCTGAACAACCTGATCGCCCAGCCGGTCCGGCGGCTGGCGCGCGCCGCCGACGGGGTGCGGCTGTCGCGGGCGCGGGCCATCTCCCTGCCCGACCTGGCGCGGCGCGACGACGAACTGGGCGACCTCACCCGCAGCCTCGAGGACATGACCCAGGCCCTGTCGGAACGGATGGACGCCATCGAACGGTTCGCCGCCGACGTGGCTCACGAGATCAAGAACCCGCTCACCTCCCTGCGCTCGGCGGTGGAGACCCTGGACCTGGTCTCCGACCCCGCAGCCCGAGACCGGCTGCTCTCGATCCTCAAGAACGACGTCCAGCGGCTGGACCGCCTGGTCACCGACATCTCCAACGCCTCGCGCCTGGACGCCGAGCTGTCGCGGGAGGACGTCCGCGCCCTCGATCTGGGCCGGCTGATCGGCGAGGTGGTGCAGCTCTACCAGGACACCCGACGCAAGGGCGAGGCGAGCGTCGTCTTCCAGGTCTCCGAGACCCTGGAGCCGATCATGGTCTCAGGCCGCGAAGGGCCGCTGGGCCAGCTGTTCCGCAACCTGATCGACAACGCCCGCTCATTCAGCCCGTCGGGCGGCGAGGTGCGGGTCTCCCTGGAACGCGGCCGCGGCGAGGCCACGGCGGTGGTCGAGGACGACGGCCCGGGCATCCCGGTCGACAATCTGGAGACCGTCTTCGAACGGTTCTACACCTCGCGGCCGAAGGGTGCGGCCTTCGGTGGCAATTCGGGCCTGGGCCTCTCTATCGCCCGCCAGATCGCCGCGGCCCAGGGCGGGTCGATCCGGGCGGAGAACCGCCGCGGCCTGGACGGCAAGATCGCCGGCGCTCGCTTCATCGTCACCCTGCCCGAGGCGCGGCGGTGATCGTCCATGCCGGCCTGGTCGCGGCCTTCTTCCCCGGCGGCTGGCGCGGGGTGCTGATCCTGGGCGAGTCGGGCGCGGGCAAGAGCGACCTGGCCCTACGCTGCCTGGACCAGGGCTTCCGGCTGGTGGCCGACGACCGCACCCTGGTCTGGGCCTGCGAGGGCGCCCTGTATGGTCGGGCGCCCGACAGCTTGGCGGGGCTGATGGAGGTGCGCGGTCTCGGCGTCCTGCCCGAGCCGACGCTCGGCTACTGCCGGATCGACCTCGCGGTCCGTTGCGGACCGGTGGAAAGAATGCCCGAGCCGGCCGCCGAAAACTACGTTGGGTTGAACATACCGGCCCTAAGTCTCGCGCCGCTTGAATCCAGCGCACCTGCGAAACTCCGTCGCGCACTGCAGCATCTTGGAGCCGGGCCGGAAGGGGCGTATCAAGACGCCCTCGCGGCCGGCGTCTCGCCGCGGCCGGGTGGGGATTCCCGTTGAGAGAGTTGGCATGATCGGGCTCGTGATCGTCACGCACGGGCGACTGGCCGAGGAATTCGTCTTCGCGATGGAGCACGTGGTCGGCCCGCAGAGCGCCGTGGCGTCGATCTGCATCGGCCCCGAGGACGACATGGAAAAGCGCCGCAAGGACATCCTGGCGGCGTGCGAGCGCGTGAACTCGGGCGCGGGCGTGATCCTGCTGACCGACATGTTCGGCGGCACGCCGTCGAACCTGGCCATCTCGGTGATGGAGCAGACCAAGGCCGAGGTGATCGCCGGCCTGAACCTGCCCATGCTGATCAAGCTCGCTTCGGTCCGGACCAAGCAGAGCCTGGACGATTGCGTCGCCTGCGCCCAGGAGGCCGGCCGCAAGTACATCTCCGTCGCCTCCTATGTGCTGGCCGGCGAGAAGTGAGGGACGTCCGCAGCGTCGACGTCATCAACAAGCGGGGGCTGCACGCCCGCGCCTCGGCCAAGTTCGTCAAGCTCGCGTCCAGCTTCGAGGCGGAGGTGCGGGTCTCCAAGGACGGTCAGACGGTCGACGCCCGCTCGATCATGGGCCTGATGATGCTGGCCGCCGGTCCCGGCAGCGCCATCGAGATCGAAGCTGAAGGGTCGGAAGCCGTCGCGGCGCTGGACGCCCTGATCGAACTCGTCGCCCGCCGCTTCGACGAGGACGAATAGCGCCTTTTAGCGCGCCGCCCTGGCATAGGCGGCCAGCGCCGCGGCCACCGCTGGATGCGCGGCTTCGGGCGGGGGAGTTTGCCTCGATGCTGGCTCGCCATCGCCGGTGAGGTGGCGCACGGCCGCTTCCGACAGGGTCACCACGTCCTGCGCCCGGTCGGTGGGCGTACGGGCTGCCTCCAGATCGGCCTGCAGGCGTGCCCGGTAGGCCGCGGCCGAGACATAGGCGGGTTCGCCGGAGGTATCGACCTGCATGGCCGCGACGATCTCGCGGTCGGGTTCCGAGAGGGCGTCGAAGGCTTCGAGGGCCTTGGCCTGGGGCGCGGGCGGCGTGGCCTCGGGTCCGGCCCAGGCGGCGCGGGTGAAGGCGTTCAGCGTCGACTGCACCCGCTGGGCGAAGGGCGACTCGGTGAGCGTCGGGGCCAGGGCGGCCCGCTCGCCGGGACCGGCCTCGCGCCAACGGCCGGCCAGGACCTGATAGGCCTTCAACTGCTGGGGCAGCGACCCGGCCGGGTCGTTCAGCACCGCTGTCGCGGCGGGGAGGCCGCCCGAGAAATTGGAGGCGGAAGGCTGGCCCGCCGCAAGCTTGGAAATGTGCATAGGGCCTCGCCGACGCGGCATCGTCCCAAGGGGCGCTGAATTCGACGTGAAGAATCGTCCCTAAGGCGGGTTAGGCACGACAGGCGCCTCTCGCCAGGACGCGGCGAATGCGGCAGGAAGCGGCCATGAAAAGCCTCGCCTTCCTCGCCCTCGCCCTGGCTGGCGCCTCCTGGGGGCTGGGCTTTCCCCTGGGAAAGCTGGTTCTGCGGGAAACCGAGGCGGCGCACATGATCCTGCTGCGGTTCGCGGTCGCCGCCCTGGCCGCGGCGCCGTTCGCCCTGCGTCACGCCGAGACCCGGGCGCTGTTCCGTTCACCGCCGGTGCTGCTGGCCGGCGCGCTCTACGGCGTCGCCTTCATGGTGCAGTTCGAGGGCCTGTCCCACGTCAGCGTCACCCTGGCGGCCCTGATGGTCGGTCTGATGCCGGCCCTGATCGCGCTCTCCGCCCGGTTCCTGGGCGAGCGGGTCAGCCGGGCCTCCTGGGCGGGCGTCGGCGCGGCGACCCTCGGCGCGGCCCTGATCGCCGGAAAGCCGGACGGAGCCGGTTCGCCGCTAGGGGTGGCGTTGTCGCTCGGCGCCCTGCTGATCTTCCTGGCCTGGCTGCTGGTGCTGCGCCGCGCGCCCAAGCCGTCCGACCCTATGGCGGTCCCGGCCGTGACCGTGGTCGTGGCGGCCGCCACCATCCTGCCCATCGCCCTCTTCATGCACGGCCCGCCACGCCTGGACCTCAGCCCTGTCGCCTGGGCGGGTATCGTGGGGCAGGGCGTGTTCGCCACCCTGCTGGCGACCGCGGCCTGGCAGTTCGGGTCGGCCAGGGTAGGCGCCGCCAGCGCCGGGGTGTTTATCAATATCGAGCCGCTGATGGGCGCGGCCCTCGGGGTGCTGGCGTTCGGCGACCGTCTGACCCTGGCGCTCGGCCTTGGCGGGCTGCTGATCATCGCCGGGAGCTTCGCGGTGGTGTTAGGCGAGGGCCGCTCGCCGCCCTCGGACCTGGGGGCGGCCCCGCCGCCGACCCCGGCCTGACCTCAGGTCTTCAGCTTGTAGCCCGTCCGGAAGATTTGCCAGATCGCGGCCAGGCAGAGCGCCATGAAGCCGAAGGTTGCCGTCAGGCTGAGCCCCACATCGACGTCGGACACGCCGTAGAAGGCCCAGCGGAAGCCCGAGACCAGATAGACCACCGGGTTGAACAGGGCGATCTTCTGCCAGACCTCCGGCAGCATGCTGATCGAGTAGAAGCTGCCGCCCAGGAAGGTCAGCGGCGTGACGATCATGGTCGGGACGATCTGGAGCTTCTCGAAGCCGTCGGCCCAGACGCCGATGACGAAGCCGAACAGGCTGAAGGTCAACGAGGTCAGCACCAGGAAGGCCAGCATCACCAAGGGATGCAGGATGCTGAAGTCCACGAACAGCCGCGCCGTGGCCAGGATGATGAGCCCCAGGATCACCGATTTGGTGGCCGCCGCGCCCACATAGCCGATGACGATCTCGAAGGCCGAGATCGGCGCCGACAGCACTTCGTAGATCGTGCCGGACCACTTGGGCATGTAGATGCCGAAACTGGCGTTGGAGATGCTCTCGGTCAGGATCGACAGCATGATCAGGCCGGGCACGATGAAGGCGCCGTAGCTGACCCCGTCGATCTGCGCCATTCGCGAGCCGATGGCCGAGCCGAAGACGACGAAATAGAGCGAGGTCGAGATCACCGGCGAGGCGATCGACTGCAGCAGGGTGCGCCAGGTGCGCGCCAGTTCGAAGATGTAGATGGCCTTGATGGCGTGCAAGTTCATGGGCGCGTGCTCACCAGGCTGACGAAGATCTCCTCCAGGGAGCTTTCCTTGGTCTGGAGGTCCTTGAAGTCCACGCCCGCTCCGTTGAGCTGGCGTAACAGGGCCGCGATCCCGGTCTCGTCGGCCTGGGCGTCGAAGCTGTAGACCAGCTCATGGCCGTCGGCGGCCAGTTCCAGCTGGTAGGCGCCGAGCCCGCGGGGCAGGTCCGTCAGCGGCGTCTGCAGGTGCAAGGTCAGCTGCTTCTTGCCCAGCTTGCGCATGAGCACGTCCTTGTCTTCGACCAGGATCAGCTCGCCGTTGTTGATCACCCCGATCCGGTCGGCCATCTCCTCGGCCTCCTCGATATAGTGGGTGGTCAGGATGATGGTGACGCCGCTCTCGCGCAGCCCCCGGACCATCTCCCACATGTCGCGGCGCAGCTCGACATCGACGCCGGCGGTGGGCTCGTCCAGGAACAGAATCCGCGGCTCGTGGCTCAGCGCCTTGGCGATCATCACCCGGCGCTTCATGCCGCCCGAGAGCGCCATGATCTTGCTGTCCTTCTTGTCCCAGAGGCTGAGGTCTCGGAGGACTTTCTCGAGATAGGCGTTGTTGGGCGGCTTGCCGAACAGGCCGCGGGAGAACTTCACCGTGTCCCAGACCGCCTCGAAAGCGTCGGTGGACAGCTCCTGCGGCACCAGGCCGATCTTGGAGCGCGCGGCCCGGTATTCCTTACGGATGTCGTGACCATCGGCGACGACCGTTCCGGTGGTCGCGTTGACGATCCCGCAAATGATGCTGATCAGGGTGGTCTTGCCGGCGCCGTTGGGGCCCAGCAGGGCGAAGATCTCGCCCTTGCGGATGTCCAGGTCGACGCTTTTCAGCGCTTGGAACCCGCCGGCATAGGTCTTCGAGAGACCGGATACGGAAATGATGGGCAGCACGCGGGCTCCAGGCTGTTCTCGGCGTCCTCGCCAGATAGGGGCGCGCGAAGGGTCAGGCTAGCCCACAGGACGAATTGAGCCGCTCCGTCCCGACATGGGAGGGATCTATCTCAGGCCTTGATGTCGATATAGACGCCGGTCTGCTGCTCCTGGCTCGCCTCGACCTTCATCTTGATGGTCTCCTTGATGCGGTTTTCGATGGCTTCCCGCAGCTTCGGGTCCAGGTTCGCCAGGTCCTCTTCCTTGAGGCCCATCGCCTCGAGGATGTCCCTGCGAACCTTCTCGGCCGGCGTCATCCGCGCGTATTCGAGGAACTCCTGCTTGACCGCGCTGTCGGCCTTTTCGGGCCCGACGAAGAAACCGGAGGCGGCGGGCTTGGCTTGCTGGGCTGCGAAGGGAGGGATCTGCATGGCGGGGGCTCCAGAGGCTGCCCGCCAGGATTGCAAAATATGTGCGACCCTCGCCGAGACGAAGGTTTTCAAGGCGTTAAGACCGATCCGCCGGCCACCGCCCGCCCGCGCCGGTAAGCTCCGCCGTGCACATTTTTGCCGCCGGCGGGAACTCTTGCCGGGGCCGGCGGTCCGATCAGGCCTCGACGGTCGCCCGCGCGCCCATGGTCATGGGCCGCATGCCCAGCTCGGCCATCAGGGCGGCGTCGGTGTCCTTGTCCGGGTTGGCGGTGGTGAGCAGCCGGCCGCCGATGAACATGGAATTGGCGCCGGCCAGGAAGCACAGGGCCTGCAGCTCGCGGCTCATATGCTCGCGCCCGGCCGAGAGGCGCACCACGGTCTTGGGGCAGACGATGCGGGCCACGGCGATCATGCGGACGAACTCGAAGCCGTCGACCGGATTGGACCCGCCGAGCGGCGTTCCGGGGATCGGCATCAGGTCGTTGATGGGCAGGGAATCGGGGTGGGCGGGCAGGGTGGCCAGGACGTGCAGCAGGCCGGCGCGGTCGCGGCGCGTCTCGCCCATGCCGACGATACCGCCGCAGCAGGTGGACATGCCCACCGACCGGACGGCCTCCAGGGTGTCGAGCCGCTCCTGATAGGTGCGGGTCGTCACCACCTTGTCATAGTAGTCCGGGCCGGTGTCGAGGTTGTGGTTGTAATAGTCGAGGCCGGCGTCCTTCAGCGCCTGGGCCTGGTCGCGGGTCATCATGCCGAGCGTCGCGCAGGTCTCAAGGCCGAGCGCCTTCACGCCCGAGATCATGGCGGCCATCTTGGGCACGTCGCGGTCCTTCAGGTCGCGCCAGGCCGCGCCCATGCAGAAGCGCTGCGCCCCGCCGGCCTTGGCCTCGGCGGCGGCGGCGATCACGGTGTCGGCGTCCATCAGCTTGGTGGCGGCCACCCCGGTCTTGAAGTGCTGGGACTGGCTGCAATAGCCGCAGTTCTCGGCGCAGCCTCCAGTCTTGACCGACAGGAGCTGAGAGAGCTGCACCTCGGCGGGGTCGAACCAGGCGCGGTGAATCTGCGCGGCGCGGAACACCAGCTCGGCGAAGGGAAGCTCGAACAGGGCCTCCACCTCCGCTAGCGTCCAATCATGCCGAGGTTGCGTGGGATCGACGGGACGGACGTGAGCGTTCATCTAGGGTCTCCTGAAGCGAACGGGCGCCACCTTATGCGGCCTGACTCCCAGGCGGGAGCGCCACCAGCCGGGAGCCTTTAGCCTATGCACGTAGCGGAAGACGAGATTGAGCTGAAATTTCTGTGCGAGCCGGCGGACCTCACCGCCGTGCTGGCCGCCGCGCCCGATGGCGAAACCCAGAGCAAGGATCTCGTCTCCACCTATTTCGACACCCCCGACGGCGACCTGCGCCAGCAGCGGATTTCCCTGCGCATCCGCGAAGGCGGCGGCAAGCGGGTGCAGACCCTCAAGCGCGGCGACGGCTTCGCCCGCGAGGAGCACGAGGCGACCTTGGACGGCGCGGCGCTCGATCTCAACATGCCCGCGCTGAAGGCCGCCTTGCCGGGCGCGGCGCGGCGAAAGGCCCTGACGCCTCGCTTCACGGTCCGTGTGGTCAGACGCCAGCGCACCTTCGAGTTCGGCGGGTCGCGCATCGAGATCGCGGCGGACGAGGGGGAGGTCCAGGCGGGTGATCGCGTCCGGCGGGTCAGCGAGGTGGAGCTTGAGTTGAAGGGCGGCGGCTGCGACGCGATGTTCGACCTGGCCCGCCAGCTTTCCAGGACGGCGCCGCTCTATCTCTCCTTCGACGGCAAGGCCTCGCAGGGCTATGGCCTGGCGGACGGGACCGACCGCGCCCCGCGCCGGCACGACAAGGCGCCCCTGGCCCGCGGTCTCTCCACCGCCGAGGCCTTCCAGGCCATCGCCCGCAACGCCCTGGTGCAGATCGCCGCCAATGGCGTGGTGCTACGCGAGGCCGACAGCGTCGAGGCGGTGCATCAGCTCCGCGTCGCGGTGCGCCGCCTGCGCAGCGCCATCTCCACGTTCAAGAGTGTCACCGCCGGCGAGCCTGTCGAGGCGATCAAGGCTGAGCTGAAGTGGCTGGCCCGGGCCTGCGACGAGGCCCGCGACCTGGACGTCTTCGCCCTGGACAACGACGCCTTCGCCCAGCCGGGCCTGGATCTCGACGCCCTCGCGCCCCTGGTGGAGGCCGCCCGCCAGCGGGGCCACGCCAAGGCCTGCGCCGCCGTCGCCTCGGGCCGGTTCCGCGACCTGGTGCTGGAGGCCACCGCCTGGGTGGAGACCGGCGCCTGGCTGACCGCCCACGGCAAGGCCGCCCGCCGCGCCCGCGAGGCGCCGGTCCAGGGCTTCGCGGCCAAGGCGCTCAGCCATCGGCGCAAGACCCTGTTGAAGCTCGGCCGCGACCTGGAGACCCTTTCCGACGCCGACCGCCACGAGGCGCGGATCGCCGCCAAGAAGCTGCGCTACGCCGCCGAGGCCTTCGCGCCGCTGTTCGACGCGGACGCCAAGCTGTTCATCAAGACCCTGAAGGTGCTGCAAGAGCATCTGGGCGCGCTCAACGACGGGGTGGTGGCGGCCGAACTGGTGGCGCGGCTGTCGCTCAAGGGCCCGGCGCTCGCCGCGGCCCGGCGCCTGCTCGTCGCCCGCACGGCCCAGAAACCCAAGACCCTGAAGGCCGCCGCCAAGGCCATGGCCAAGCTCGCCGAGACGCCGGTCTTCTGGTGAAATCTCTCATATAAAGATTTCTTTATATGTTTTGTTGCTCCGTAACGGCCTCGCGGCTATAGAGCCGTCAAACGCCATTCCGCCGACAGGACCGCCCCATGACCGACTATGTCGTGAAAGACATCACCCTCGCCGACTACGGTCGCAAGGAAATCGAAATCGCCGAAACCGAGATGCCGGGCCTGATGGCCGTGCGCGCCGAGTTCGGCAAGGCCCAGGTCCTGAAGGGCGCCCGGATCGCCGGCTCCCTGCACATGACCATCCAGACCGCCGTGCTGATCCAGACCCTGGAAGCGCTCGGCGCGGAGGTCCGCTGGGCCTCCTGCAACATCTTCTCGACCCAGGACCACGCCGCCGCGGCCATTGCCGCCAACGGCACCCCGGTCTTCGCCATCAAGGGCGAGAATCTGATCGAGTATTGGGAATACGCCCACAAGATCTTCGAATGGCACGATGGCGGCTACCCGAACCTGATCCTCGACGACGGCGGCGACGCCACCTTGCTCTGCGTGCTGGGCCCCAAGGCCGAGAAGGACCCGAGCGTCCTGAACAACCCGCAGAACGAGGAAGAAGAAGCGCTCTACACGGTGATGAAGCGCTACCTGAAGGAAAAGCCCGGCTTCTATTCGGCCATCCGCGACGCCTGCACCGGCGTGTCGGAAGAGACCACCACGGGGGTCCACCGCCTCTACCAGATGTCGGAACGCGGCGAGCTGCCGTTCCCGGCCATCAACGTCAATGACAGCGTCACCAAGTCGAAGTTCGACAACCTCTACGGCTGCCGCGAGAGCCTGGTCGACGCCATCCGCCGCGGCACCGACGTGATGCTGTCGGGCAAGGTCGCCGTGGTCCTGGGCTATGGCGACGTGGGCAAGGGCTCGGCCGCCTCGCTGAGGAACGGCGGCGCGCGGGTCATCGTCACCGAGATCGACCCGATCTGCGCCCTGCAGGCGGCCATGGAGGGCTACGAGGTCCAGACCATGGACGACGTCGCCGACAAGGCCGACATCTTCATCACCGCCACCGGCAACAAGGACGTGCTCACCGTCGACCATATGCGGCGGATGAAGAACAACGCCATCGTCGCCAATATCGGCCACTTCGACTCTGAAATTCAGATCGCCGGCCTGAAGAACTTCAAGTGGGACGAGATCAAACCGCAGGTCCACCACGTGGAATTCCCGGACGGCAAGAAGATCATCGTCCTGTCGGAAGGCCGCCTGGTGAACCTGGGCAACGCTACGGGCCACCCCAGCTTCGTGATGAGCGCCAGCTTCACCAACCAGACCCTGGCCCAGATCGAACTGTGGACCAACGCCTCGAAGTACGAGACCAAGGTCTACACCCTGCCCAAGCACCTCGACGAGAAGGTGGCCATGCTGCACCTCGGCAAGCTGGGCGCGAAGTTGACCAAGCTCTCCAAGGAACAGGCCGACTATATCGGCGTGCCGGAAACCGGCCCGTTCAAGCCGGATCACTACCGCTACTAGGATGATGTAAGGGGAGAGGATGCCGCTCGCGCTGATCCTCTCCTCCTATGTCGCCGCCGACCGGATCGGCGGCGGCGCCCAGCAGTTCGCGCTGGCGGCCTGCGGAATCGACCCGGTGCTGGTCCCGACCGTCCTCTACGGCCGCAGCCCCGCCAAGGGTGGACGGGGTAAGGCGGTGGAGCCCGACCTCTTCCATGACCTGCTGAACGGCGTGGAGGCCCAGGGCCTGTTCGGCATGGCCGACCTGGTGATCACCGGACATTTCTCCAGCTCGGAGCAGGTGGCGCTCGCCTGCGAGACCATCGCCCGGGTCCGCGCCGCCGGCCGCGCTGGGGCCTATCGGCCGGCGCCTATCGTGGTGGTCGATCCGGTCCTCGGCGATGCGCCCAAGGGCCTCTATGTGAAGCCGGAGGTGGCGCGGGCGGTGGCCGAAGACCTTGTTCCCCTGGCCGACTGGATCACGCCCAACCTCTGGGAGATCTCCCATCTCACCGGCCGCGAGATCGCCGATGCGGCGGACGTGGTCGAGGCGGTGCGCGCGCTCGGCAAGCCGGCCCTGGTCACCTCGGCCCCAGCCGGCGAGGGCGAGATCGGCCTGGTCTGCAGCGAGGCCGCCGGATCGACCCTGTTCGCCCACGCGCACCGCGACGGCGTGCCCAATGGGACCGGCGACTTGGTGACGGCCCTGTTCGGCGCCGGCCTGGTCGAGGGGCTTCCGGGCGCGGCCGCCGCCGAGCGCGCCGCCCGCGCCGCGGCCATGACCGTGGACGCGGCGCGTGATTGGGGGGCGGTCGAACTGCCGATCGTCGCCCTGGGCGCGCGGCTGATGCGCCCGGACGCCCAGATGCGTATAGAACCCCTCGCCTGACGAGGAGTGGCTATGGCCGAGATCCACGGATTCGCGGGTGAGGGCTTCGACGCCGTGCGCGACGCCTTCGCCGCCAATTTCGAGTCCGGCCAGGAGCTGGGCGCGCGCTTCACCCTGGTCAGGGCCGGCGAGACCGTGGTCGACCTATGGGCCGGCCACGCCGACCGCCAGCGCACCAGGCCCTTCGACGAGAAGACCCTGACCCCGGTCTTCTCCACCACCAAGGCCATCGCCGCCCTGCTGATCGCCCGGCTCGTGGACGCCGGCAAGCTCTGGTACGACCAGCCCGTCGCCGAGGTATGGCCAGAGTTCGCCCAGGCCGGTAAGGCCGCCATCACCGTCGAACAGGTGATGAGCCACCAGGAAGGCCTTAGCGGCTTTCCGGACGAGATGGATCCCGCCCTGTGGTTCGATTGGGATGCGATCTGCGCCCGGCTCGCGGCCATGGCCCCGCTCTGGCCGCCAGGCACGGCCAGCGGCTACCACCCGATCACCTTCGGCTATCTGGCCGGCGAGATCTTCCGGCGGGTCGACGGGCGGACCATGGGCGCCGCCCTGCGCCAGGACCTGGCCGAGCCCTTCGGCCTGGACGTCTGGATCGGCCTGCCCGATTCCGAGCACGGCCGCGCCGCCGACCTGCAGCGGCCGAGCGGCCTGCCGAACTTCGGCGAGGTGAACGAGGCCACCCGCGCCGCCTTCCTCACCCCCTGGTCCTCCCCGGCCGGGCGTGGCCAGGGGGAATGGCGGCGCATGGAGATCCCGTCGGCCAACGGCCACGCCACCGCCCCGGCCCTTGCGCGGCTGATGGGCGCGCTGGCCAATGACGGCTGGCTGGATGGCGAGGTGATCCTGTCGCCGGCTCTGATCGCCGAGGCCTCGCGCGAACGCATCCGCGGCCAGGACCTGGTCCTGCCCTTCGAGATGAGCTGGGGCGCCGGCTTCATGCGCAATGCGCCGGTCAAGGTCTGGGGGCCGGGCGAGGAAACCTTCGGCCATTCCGGCTGGGGCGGGTCCTGCGCCTTCGCCGATCCGGAGGCGAAGGTGGCGGGCGCCTATGTGATGAACAAGC
The DNA here is from genome assembly GCF_036677185.1 of Phenylobacterium sp. Taxonomy (GTDB): domain Bacteria; phylum Pseudomonadota; class Alphaproteobacteria; order Caulobacterales; family Caulobacteraceae; genus Phenylobacterium. Next base: position 290,373 of record NZ_JAKFEN010000013.1, on the reverse strand, counting down.
AGTCCACCGACCTGCTGGGCGACGGCCGGCCCAAGCGGCTGATCGAGGCGGCGTACGCTTCACTTTGACAGTGCGCTGTCACCCCTTGCCCTGGACCACGGTTTCGCCCCGCGCTTCCTTATAGGCGTTGGAGATCAGGTCGCCGGTGAACACCACGGCCAGCACGTAGCGCAGCCAGGGATCGTCGCCGGCGAATTGCTTGCGGATCGGCTCAAGGTCGACGCGCTTACGCACCTCCTCCAGAGGCAGGTCGGCCCTGGCCAGGGGCGCGACCTGGGCGCGGACGCTCTCCAGGGCGGCGATCAGCCGGTCGAGATAGGCCCGATCGGTCTGGGGAGGGCCGTGGCCGGGGATCAGGACCCTGAAGTCGTAAGCCTTCAGCTTGCGCAGCACCTCGACCCAGTCGCCCGGAAAGGTATGGGCGGCGTAGGGGATCGGCGCGACCACGATGTCGCCTGTGGCCAGCACCCGCTGTTTCGGCGCCCAGGCCACCACGTCACCGTCGGTATTGGCGCGGCCGAGATAGGCGATCTCCACCGGCGCGGTCTCGTCGGGCAGGGTGATGCGGCTCTCGAAGGTGAGGTCGGCGGGATAGGGCTCAAGGCCGGAATAGGCCTCGACCATCGCCGGTCCCGCCTCGGCGGTCCGCCGCCAGCCCTCGCGCAGGGGGTCCGGCAGCTTGACGTCCTCGGCCTGGGCGGCGGCGAAGGCGGCCAAGTCGCCATAGGACTTCGCATAGCTGGCCACATAGGCCATGGGCGGCCCGGTCATGTTCTCCCAGGTGCGGGTGCTGGAGACGATCTGGACGCCCGGCCAGACGGCGCGGATGGCCCCGGCCCCCAGGTTATGGTCGCCGTGATAGTGGGTATAGACCAGCCAGGTCACCGGCTTCTTCGACAGCTTGCGGATCTCGGCCACCACGGCCTGACCCGAGACCGGCGCGCCGCCGGCGTCGACCAGCACCAAGCCCTTGGCCTGTTCGATCACCACCACATTGCCCTCGAAGGGCGGGTCGGTGACGGCGGGCTTGGCGATCAGCCAGATGTGGGGGGCGACAGCGGTAGTCTGGCGCGCGAAGACCTGGGCCGGTGTCAGGGGCGCGGCCAGGGCCGGGCTCGCCAGCGCCAGGACGCAGAGCGTCAGGATGGTTCGGATCATGCCAGCCTCCCGGGCCGAGGCTAAGCCCGTCCTGGCGCGGCGGCCTAGTTAAGCCTTCGTCATGCGACCACGCCGAGCGCCCGCGAGCGACGCCATGCGCCATAGGCGAACACCGACGCCCCGCCCCAGATGAACACGAAGGAGAGCGCCCGCAACGGCGTGAAGGCCTCGCCCTGGGCGACGCCGATGGCGAAGCTGATGGTGGGAGCGATGAACTGCAGGAAGCCGATGGCTGACAGCGGCAGGCGCCGCGCAGCCCAGGAGAACAGCACCAGGGGCACGGCGGTGATCGGTCCCGAGGCCAGCATCCAGGCGGTGGCCGTGGGGTTGCCCAGGAAGTGGCCGCCGCCCTGCTGCTCCAGCCACAGGATGAAGGCCAGGCTGGGCAGGCCCAGGATCAGGCACTCGACGAACAGGCCGGTCTGGGCGTCGGCCGCCACCTGCTTGCGCACCACGCCGTAGCCGCCGAACGAGAAGGCCAGCACCAGCGAGACCAGCGGCAGGTGACCCAGGGCGAAGGCCTGGACGGTCACGCCGACAACGGCCAGGGCGATGGCGGCCTTGCCGATCCTGTCGATCCGTTCGCGGAACAGCAGCGCCCCGCAGGCCATGTTGACCAACGGATTGATGTAGTAGCCGAGGCTGCTTTCCAGCACGCGGCCGGAATTCACCGCCCAGATGAACACGATCCAGTTGATGGTGATTAGGGCCGAGGACAGGCACAGCCAGGCCAGCACCCTGGGCTGGCGGAAGACGGCGACCACCTGGCGCCACTGGTGGGCCAGCAGCACGAAGACCAGCGCGGTCGGCAAGCTCCAGACGATCCGGTGCGCCAGGATCTCCCACGACCCCACCCCGAAGGCGCCGATCACCTGGAAGGCCAGGGGCACGAAGCCCCAGATCAGGTAGCAGGCGATGCCCGCCGTGAGCGCGGTGTTGGCGGGCGTCTTGGCCAAGGCGAGACTTTCTGGGGGCTCAAGGGAGGCGGGGCGTGTCGGCCTCCCGCTCCAGCCGCAGGGCGTTGGTGAGGATGCAGACCTGACGGTACTTACCTATGAGCATCAGGATTTCCAGCAAGGCCATTTCCGAGAATATTTGGCGGGTTTCGGACCACAAATCGTCGGCCAGCTCGCAGCCGTCCTGCAGGGCGTCGCAGAGGCGCAGGACCAGGGCGTCGCGACCGGTCCAGGGATGGGCGTCGAAGGGCGCGGCCGTGGCGGCCACCTCGGCCTCGGTGAAGCCGGCCCGCTCGGCGAAATAGGCCACGTGGACGCCCCACTCGTAGTCCGAGCGGTTCAGCGCGCAGACCCGCAGGATGACCAGCTCCCGCTCCCGCAAGGAGAGGTGGCCGCGATCCAGCAGGCCACCGTCCATGAATCGGGCGAACAGCCGCTCGTCCCGGGCCAGGGTGCGGAACAGCAGCAGGTGCTGGCCATTGAGCGGCGTCAGCTTGGCCAGCCGGCGCTGGACGGCATCGGGGAAGGGTTCGGCGGCGGGCGCGATACGAGGCATGACGGGACTCCTGATTTTTTGCTACAGAGACTGTAGCGCCACGGAGGTCCGATTGCTATGAAAACTGTAGCGCCCGCGCCGGGTCGCAAGGTGCGTGGCTCGTCCACCGGCCGGCCGATCATGGCGGCGCTGGACCTGCTGGGCCGGCGTGGGGCCCTGCGCATCCTGTGGGAGTTGCGGGGCGAGGCCCTGACCTTCCGCGCGCTGAGCGCCGCCGCCGAGCTGCCGCCCGGCACGTTGAACACGCGGCTGAAGGAGTTGCGGGAGGCGGGCGTGGTGGGCGCGGACGAGGGCTACGCCCTGACTCCGCGCGGCCGGGAACTCCTGGCCGCGCTCAAGCCGCTGACGGACTGGGCGGAGGGCTGGGAGCAACCCACCTCGTCATCCTCCGGTCAGCCACAGGCTGATCCGGGGGACCCAAGCTGAATTGCAGAATCTGATGGGCCGTTTGGGTCCCCCGGATCGTCTTTCAGACGACCGGAGGATGACGACGGGGATTTAGGCGATGGCCTTCATCTTGATCAGGCCGCGCTCGTGCAGCAGCTCGGCGATCTGCACCGCGTTGAGCGCCGCGCCCTTGCGCAGGTTGTCGGCCACGACCCACATGTTCAGCCCGTGCTCGACCGTGGTGTCGTTGCGGATGCGGCTGATGAAGACCGGGAACTCGCCCTGGGCCTCCTTGGGGGTCATGTAGCCCTTGTCGTGCCGCTGATCGATGACGATGACGCCCGGGCTCTCGCGCAGCAGGTCGCGGGCCTCGTCCTCGTCGATGGGGTCATGGAACTCGATGTTCACGGCCTCGGAGTGGCCGACCATCACCGGCACGCGGACGCAGGTGACCGTCAGCTTGATCGACGGGTCGATCATCTTGTGGGTCTCCATCCACATCTTGGCCTCTTCGTCGGTGTAGCCGTCCTCGTTGAACGCGCCGATGAAGGGGATGACGTTGAAGGCGATCTGCTTGGGGAACTTCTTGGGCTCGGGCGCGCCCAGGACGAAGACGCCCTTGGTCTGGTCCCACAGCTCGTCCATGCCTTCCTTGCCCGCGCCGGAGACCGACTGGTAGGTCGAGACCACCACCCGCTTGATCCGCGCCCGGTCGTGCAGGGGCTTCAGCGCCACCACCAGCTGGGCGGTGGAGCAGTTGGGGTTGGCGATGATGTTCTTGCGGGCCGCGTAGCTGACGTCGTCCGGGTTCACCTCCGGGACGATCAGCGGCACGTCGGGATCCATCCGCCAGGCCGAGGAATTGTCGATGACGATCGGGCCCTGGGCGCCGATCTTCGGGGACCATTCCTTCGAGAACGTGCCCGAGACGCTCATCAGCACCAGATCGACGGTGGTGAAGTCGAACTGCTCGACGTCCTCGCACTTGACGATCTTGTCGCCGAAGGAGACCTCGACCCCGATGGACTTGCGGCTGGCGATCGCGTGGATCTTGTCGACGGGGAAGTTCACTTCCTCGAGGATGTTCAACATCTCGCGGCCCACATTGCCCGTGGCGCCGACCACGGCTACCCGATAGCCCATGGCGGTCTCCTCTAGATGACTTGTCGCGGAGCGTCCCGTTACGCCCTGTGGTTCCCGGGCGCAAGACGAAGGCTTCCAAGGGCTTAGATAGTGGACCCATCGCCACTTGGCACGGCGGTTGCGTCTGGATTGGCGACATCCACCGGAGGACAGCCATGTCCGTCAACGGCCTCTCGCACGGAAAGCTCGCCTCGGCGCAGATCGCGCCCCTCCTGGACCGCAAGCCGGCCCAGAACGGGGACCCCACGGCCGTTGCCCAGCAAAGGATTTCGGCCAAGCTGGACACCGACGGCGACGGCGCCCTCAGCGTCACGGAACTCGCCAAGCTGGAAAAGGGCGGACACGGCAAGAATGGTCGCCCCGCCCAGGCCATTCTTGCCGCCCAGGCCCCTTCGACCGAGCCCGCGGCCATGTCGGCCGAGCCTCCGGCCGCCCGGCGCTTCGGTCCCAAGACCCTGGACGCCCTGATCAAGAACCAGACGGTTCCCACCCCCGAGAGCATCGCCGAGAAGCTGGTCGCGGCTATCGACGGCGACGACGACGGCGCCTTCAGCCTCGATGAACTCAAGGACGCCCTGCCGGGCAAGTCCGGCCAGGCCAAGGGCCGCGCCGCCCATGCCGAGCGCGCCTTCGACCGCCTCGACGGCGACGGGGACGGCAAGGTCACGGTGGCCGAGCTGGCCCTGGCGCTCGGCGCCACGCCGCCTGCGCCGCCCTCGATCGAAGAGCCGCCGCCGCCGGTCGTGGAGGAGACGCCTCCGCCGGTCGAACTCGCCGAGAACCCGCCGGTCGTCCCCGTTACCGACGAGGTCATTGACCCGCCGCTTCAGGAGCCCTCCGCTAACGGCTGACCTCGGCCCAGGAGCGCGCGATGACCGCAGACACCGGCATGCCGTTCTCCAACCTCATGGGCGTGGAGATCGTCGAACGGACCAAGGAACGGGTCGTCGGAAGGCTCCTGGTGCGCGATGATCTCTGCGCCGCCGGCGGCATCCTGCACGGCGGCGCCTACATGGCCTTCGCCGACGCCCTGGGCGCCATCGGCGGGGTGATGAACCTGGCGCCCGGCGCGCGGACCACGACGCTCGAGTCCAAGACCAACTTCCTGGGCTCCGCCAAGGTCGGGACCACGGTGCGGGGCGAGGCCACGCCCCTGCACATCGGCCGCCGCTCCAGCGTCTGGCAGACGAAAATCACCAACGCCGAGGGCAAGCTGCTGTGCCTGGTCCTGCAGACCCAGATGACGATCGAGGGTTAGGTATTCCCGATTTGTTCCGGTTGAGCTAGGTTGCCAACCGAGAGGGCGAATGGTTCGATTTTCGAAATTGCTCAGGGGACTCACTGCGCCGGCCCGGTCTAGCGGTTGGGCCGACCGGAATTGGACGCACGCGAAGATTCTCATGCGCTCCGGGGACTTCTCCGAGGCTGTGGTCGTCTTTGACCGCCTCCTTCGACACGCGCCTGACCATCCCGAAATCCTCGTCCAGCGCGCCGAGGCTCATGCGGCCCTGAATAACTTCTCCGCCGCGATGGCCGACCTGGACCTCGCGCTCCAATTAAGTCCGGGCTTGGCAAACGCCCATCTGAATCGCGGACGGGTGCATCGGCTCTCAGGGGATTTCCAACGCGCGATGGTGGAGATCGAAGCGGCCATCCAAGCGGCTCCTGACCTTGTCCCAGCATTGGAGGAGAGGGCCGGCTTGCACATGGAATCCAGCGACCTTGAGCGCGCCTGGATCGATGCGGAACGCGCAATCCGGTTATCGCCCGGTGACGCCGAGCTCCACGGACTTCTTGGCCTAATCCACCTCAGGGCAAACCGGCACAGCCTGGCCCTCGCGGCCTTCGACCGCGCGGTCCACTTTGATCCCGCCTTGGACTATGCCTGGTGGTGGCGGGGTGAACTCAAGGAAGCCATGGGCAATTTGCCCGGCGGCGCGGGGGACAAGGCGCACGCCGTCCATCTGAACCCGGCGATCGCCGACTAGCCCACGCCGATGTCTGCCGGATTGACCGAGTTGAGCAGCGGCTCGCCGCGGACGTAGCGGCCGAGATTCTCCAGGAACAGGGCCTCGCCGCGCGCGCCGGTGAGCGCGCCGCGGTTGGAGGCGTGGGGGGTGACGCGGACCTTCGGGTGGTCCCAGATCCAGGAGTCCGCCGGCAGGGGCTCGGTCTTGAAGACGTCCAGCACCGCGTGGCCCGGCCGGTCGGCATCGAGGCTCGCGCGCAGGGCGTCCTCGTCCAACAGGCCGCCACGGCCGATATTGATCAAGATCGAACCGGGCCTCATGGCGGCGAAGAACTCAGCGTTCGCCAGGTCGCGGGTCTCGTCGTTGAGCGCGCAGGCCAGGACCACCACGTCGGCCCGGGGCAGGCGAGACGGCAGGTCCGCGATGGTCGACACCGCGTCGGCCAGGCCCTCGGCGCCGGCCGAGCGGCGTACGGCCTCGACGTGGGCCCCGAAGGCCTTGGCGCGGGCGGCGATCTCGCGGCCGATATTGCCGAAGCCGATCACCAGCCAGCGGCTCTGGCCCACCTCGCGGAAATCCACGGGCTTCCAGTCATGGGCCGCCTGGTGGCGCGCCTGGGCCTCGATGGGGTGCAGCAGGCTGAGCGCATGGATCACCACATATTCGGCGATGGCCGGAGCCTGGGCGCTGGAATTGGTCACCTTGAGGCCGTCGCGGGCCAGGGGCTTGAAGCTGGGATGCTCGACGCCGGCGAACACCGTCTGCACCCAGCGGGCCTCGGCGCTGTCGCGCAGCCGGCCGAAATACTCCCGGCGCTGGGGGCCGAAGGCTTCCAGGCTCAGCCACCATACCTCCGGCTTGAGATCGGCGGGGGCGAGGGCCGCTCCCCTGAGGCTGAGGCCTCCATCGGGTTCCAGCACCACCACATCGAGGTCGGGGGCGACGGCGGGCAGGCGATCGGCGATGCGGTCGAAGGCCGCGCGGAACAGGAAGGCTTGCATGGCCTGGATCGTACCGGCCGCCCGTCGCGAAAGCCAAGCGTCAAGCCGTTTGACAACACCATGTCACGAGCGCAGCCTCCCTTCGTCATGCCGAACGATCCCCTCTCGCGACTCATCGCGGCGACCCACCGGGCCCACGACGCCCTGGTGAGCGCAGATGACAGGTTGTTGTCGGATCTGGGCCTCAGCCACGCTCGGGCGCGGATCCTAGCGACCCTGGCCGAGCAGGATGGGCCGCGCACGGTCTCGCAATTGGCCCGCGTCCTCGGCGTCGCACGTCAGGGCGTCCAGCGGCTGACTGACGATCTGGCGGCCGCCGGTTTCGTCGCTTTCGTGGACAATCCGGGTCACGCCCGCGCCAAGCTGGCGCGCCTCACCGAGGCCGGATCGAGCGCCCATTCGGAGGCTGAACGGCGGCGCGCGGCCTGGGCGGAGGGCCTGGGAGCGGGCCTATCGCCGACCTGGCTCGAGATCGGCGGCGAGCTGCTGAGCCTGCTGCGAAAGCGGGCGACGGCCACGGCCAAGCTTTAGCCTGCAAGGGTTTGTCGGCTTCCCTGAAGGTTAGTTGACTCTGTCAACTAACTTGGGCGAACTGTCGGCGGGAGGCCCGCCATGCTGCTTCAGGACCCGATCTCGGCCGTGCGCCGGTTCAATCGTTTCTATACCCGCCGGATCGGCGCCCTGGACGAGGCGCATCTGGGATCGCCCTACAGCCTGGCCGAGGGGCGGGTGCTGTACGAGGTCGCCCAGTCGCCCACCGGGGTGACGCCCAAGGCCCTGGCCGCCGCCTCCGGCCTGGACGCCGGCTATCTCAGTCGCATCCTCAAGCGGTTCGAGGGCGAGGGGCTGATGGTCCGCGAGACCTCGCGCAAGGATGGGCGCAGCGTCTCCATCTGGCTGACCTCGGCGGGCATCGAGGCCTATAACGGCCTGCGCCAGACGGCTGAGGGTGCGGTCGAGGGGATCCTCGGCGGGCTCGCCACCCCGGAGCGGGCGCGGCTGGTCGACGCCATGCGGGAGATCGAGGGGCTGTTGGCCGCCCCGCCCCCTGGCGAGGTGATCCTGCGGTCGCACCGGGTCGGCGACATGGGCTGGGTGACCTGGCGCCACGCGGTCTTCTACGCCCGCGAATACGGCTGGGGCGACGCCTTCGAGGCCCTGGTGGCCAGGATCGCAGCCGACTTCATCGAGAACTTCGACCCGGCCCGCGAGCGGTGCTGGATCGCCGAGCGGGGCGGCGAGATCGTCGGCTCGATCTTCCTGGTCAAGGGCGAGGGCGACCAGGCTAAGCTACGCCTGCTGTTGGTGGAGCCATCGGCGCGAGGGCTTGGCCTGGGCAAGCGGCTGGTGGCCGAGTGCGTCGCCTTCGCCCGCGAGGCGGGCTATGGCGAGATCACGCTGTGGACCCAGAGCATCCTCACCGCCGCGCGCGGCATCTACGCCGCCGCCGGCTTCGAGCTGGTCGACTCCACGCCGCACAACACGATCGGCGTCGAGCTGATCGGCGAGACCTGGGTGCTGAAGCTGTAGGTTAGGCTTGACGGCCCTCGCGTCGACCGGGCGAGGTGGCGGCCCCGCACGAAAGGATCCCGCCCATGAGGCCGCCCAACTTCATCGTCATCCTGGCCGATGACCTCGGCTACGGCGATCTCGGTTGCGACGGCGGCACGGTGATCCGCACGCCGAACCTGGACCGCATGGCCGCCGAAGGAGTGCGCCTGAGCGACTTCTATGCTTCCGCCAATGTCTGCACGCCGTCGCGGGCGGGGCTGTTGACCGGCCAGTACGCCATCCGCAACGGCCTGGCCCACGAGGTGATCCAGCCAGCCGACACGACCGGCCTGCCGGTGGACGCGCTCACCATCCCCAAGGCCCTGGGCGAGGGCTACGCCAGCGCCCTGATCGGCAAGTGGCACCTGGGCCACGCCGCGCCGCATTGGCCGCCCATGGTCTATGGATTCGACCGCTTCTACGGCCTGCCCTACAGCCACGATATGAAACCGCTATCGATTTTCGATAGCGCCACGACACCCATGACCGAGAGCAAGGCCGACTTCGCCAAGCTCACCGAGTGGTTTTTCGGCCAGGCCACCGCCTTCGTGGAGCAGAACCGCGAGACTCCGTTCTTCGTCCTGCTGGCCCTCACCGCGCCGCACATTCCCCTGAGGCCCAATCCCGACGACCTGACCGGCTCTCCCGGAGGCGCCTATGGCGAGGTGGTCGAGGAGATCGACCTCAATGTCGGCCGGCTGCTGGATCGCCTGAAAGCGCTCGGGCTCGACCAGGACACGATGGTGATCTTCACCTCGGACAACGGCCCCTGGTTCGAGGGCTCGTCGGGACCGTTCCGCGACCGCAAGGGCGGCTCGGCCTGGGATGGGGGATTCCGGGTGCCGTTCATCGCCTGGCGGCCGGGCGCCCTGCCGGCAGGCGCCGTCAGCTCGGCGCTCTCCAGCAATCTCGACCTGCTGCCGACCTTGCTGGCCATGGCCGGACGAGGGCCGGTAAGTGATCGCGAGCTGGACGGGCGGGATATCTCGGGCGTGCTGACGGCCGGCGCGCCCTCGCCGCACGAGGAGATCGTGCTGTTCGACAACGCCCATGTGGCGGCCGTACGCACCGCGCGCTGGAAGTATGTGGCGCGGTCCTACTACCGGACCCACGACGTCCCGCTGGACCGCTATCCGCTGCTGTTCGACATGGATTCGGATCCCGGCGAGAACTACAGCGTGGCGCTGAACTTCCCCGACGCGGCCGCGGAGATGCGCGCACGGCTGGAGGCGGCCAGGGCGCGCTATGAGCCGCTGGCCAAGGCCTTCCCGCCGCACGTGGCGCCGGCCTCGGCGGCCGACCACCCCGACTAGGTCAGGAGCCTAGCGGCGCTTCTGCTTGCGGGCCGCGTAGCGGGCGTCGCGGGCTGCCTTTTGGGCGGCGCGCATCTCCAGCTCGCGGGTCTCGCTGTCGAAAGCCTCGATCTCAGCCTTGCGGGCCTCGGCCTCGGCGGCGATCCGGCGCTTCTCGGTGCGTTCGGCCTCGCGCTTGGCGCGCAACTCGGCCAGTTCGGCGGCCTTCTGGGCGGCGCGGTCGGGGGCGACGGGGGCGGTGACGGTCGGCTTGACCTTCATCTTCGCCAGGAGGGCCTTCTTGGCCTCGAGGGAGGCGGCGGCGCGTTCGTCGAAACGGTTGTTCTTCAAGTCTCTCATGCGGGCGCTGACATGTGACATCCGGCGCGAAATTGCAACCGCTGCCGGGTGCGTTCCGTCGTCGCGCGCCGCCGTGTGGCGCCGATGCACGCTCCCATGAGACGCGCCTAGAGCGCGGCGAGGACCGCGTCGCCCATTTGCGTGGTGGTGAGCGCCCCGCCCAGGTCGCGGGTGCGGGCTCCGGCCTCCAGGGCCTTCACCACCGCCGCGTAGAGCGTGTCGGCAGCCTCGGCGCGGCCCAGCGACCAGCGCAGGGCCATCTCGAAAGACAGGATGGCGGCCAGGGGATTGGCCAGGTTCTGGCCGGCGATGTCGGGCGCCGAGCCGTGGATCGGCTCATAGAGGCCGGGCTTGCCGGGCAGGCCCAGCGCCGCCGAGGGCAGCATGCCGAGCGATCCTGTGAGCTGGGCCGCGGCGTCCGAGAGGATGTCGCCGAACAGGTTGTCGGTGACCATGACGTCGAACTGCTTGGGGTTCTTGACGATCTGCATGGCGGCGTTGTCGGCCAGGATGTGCTCAAGCTGCACATCGCTGAACTCGCGCCTGTGCAGGTCGGTGACCACCTCGCGCCACAGGAGGCCGGAATCCATCACATTGGACTTCTCGGCCGAGTGGACCTTGTTGCGGCGGCCGCGGGCCAGCTCGAAGGCCACCCGGGCGACGCGCTCGATCTCCATGGTCGTATAGACCTGGGTGTCGACGGCGCGCTTGCCGCCGCCCGGCAGGTCCTCGATGAAGCGCGGCGAACCGAAATAGATGCCGCCGGTCAGCTCGCGGACGATCATCATGTCGAGGCCCTCGACCACCTCGCGCTTGAGGGTCGAGGCGTCGGCCAGGGCGTTGAAGCAGAGAGCCGGGCGGAGGTTGGCGAACACCTCCATGCCGGCGCGCAGGTTGAGCAGCCCCGCCTCGGGACGCTTGTCGCGAGGCGTCCCGGCCCATTTCGGACCGCCCACCGCCCCCATCAGCACCGCCTTGGCGGCCTTGGCGGAGGCCAGCGCCTCGTCGGTCAGGGGAACGCCGTGGGCGTCATAGCTGGCGCCGCCGAACAGCCGCTCCTCGAGTACGAGCTCCGGGGTCAGGGTCTCGGCCACGCGCCGCACCTGGGCGGTCACTTCCGGGCCGATGCCGTCGCCGGGCAGGAGAAGCAGGTCGGTCATGGTGGGGAGCCCCTCGTGGCGGTCGCGTTGCGAGGCGACGTCCTAGGGGAAGGAAGGGCTTACGGGAAGCCCGGCGCGACAACACGGCTTGACCGTTAATCATATAAAGATATGCTTATATCATTATATGAATGAGGTTCGCTCATGTCCTTCGATGTGACCCTGGTCACCTATGAAGCCCTGCCGGACGGCGGGTCCGACGATCAGCTGCTGGCGGAAGCCCTGAGCGCCACCGGCGCGCGGGTGCGGTTCGCGGTGTGGAGCGATCCGGCGGTCGACTGGTCGGCCGCGCCGGTGACGGTGATCCGCTCCACCTGGGACTACTTCCACCGGATCGCGGAATTCGCCGCCTGGCTGGACCTGGCCGCCTCGCAGACCCGGCTGGTCAACGCCCACCGGGTGCTGCGCTGGAACATGGACAAGCGTTACCTGGCCGATCTGGAGGTCCGCGGCGTCGCCGTGGTCCCGACCGTGTTCGTCCGCCAGGGTGAGAGCGTCGATCTCGCCGCCCTTTGCGCCGACCGGGGCTGGGACGAACTGGTGGTCAAGCCGACCATCTCGGGCGGCGCCTTCGGGACCAAGCGCTTCGCCGCCGGCCAGATCCCCGGCGAAGCCGCCGTTCACCTGGCCGGCCTGACGGAGACCCGCGAGGCCATGATCCAGCCCTATCTCGCCGCGGTGGAGACCGAGCGTGAGCGCTCCCTGGTCTTCCTGGGCGGCGGCTTCAGCCACGCCTTCCTGAAGTCCGCCTTCGGCATCGACTATTCCGCCTCGGTCCTCCATCGGCCAAGCGCCGAGGAACTCGCCTTCGGCCGCCGGGTGCTGGAGGCGGTGGGCGAGCCCGTGGCCTATGCGCGGGTGGACATCGTGCCCTCGGCCAAGGGTCCGCTGCTGATGGAGCTGGAAGTCATCGAGCCCAACCTGCTGATGGGGCTGGCGCCCGGCTCGGCCGAGCGCCTGGCCGGCTTGCTGCTGGGCTAGAGCGCCCGCTCGGCGGCGGTCTCGTAGAGGGTGAGCCGGCGGTCGGAGACGCCGAATTCCGGCCAATGGCCGCGCCAGATCGCCATGTGCGGCGTCTGGAAATGGGCGTCGAGGCAGGCCTGGTCGCGCCAGACCTCATAGACCCGCACCAGGCCGGGTTCGGCCACGTCCTGGGCGTAGGAATATTCAAGGCAGCCGTCCTCGGCGCGGCTGGCGGTCAGCATGGCCAGCATGTGCGGCTTGAACCGTTCCAGGTTCTCGGGCGGGATCCGCACCGTGCCGGCGATGATGAGGCTCACGCCCGTTCCAGCCAGGGCTGGCCGATGGCGCGCCGGCCTTCATAGACGTCGATGGAGCGCGCCTTCTGGAGGGTCTCGCCGATGGCGTCGAGGCCCTTCAGCATCTTCTCCTTGCGCTGCGGATCGATCTGGAAGGCGAAGCTCTTGCCCGACGGCGAGATCACCGTCTGGGCCTGGAGGTCCACCGTGACCATGTGGTTGCCGCCCTTGGCCTCCTCCATCAGGTCCTGGACCTCGTCGGGCTTGAGCACCACGGGCAGCAGGCCGTTCTGGAAGCAGTTGTTGTAGAAGATGTCGGCGAAGCTGGACGAGATCACGCAGTCGATCCCGAAATCCATCAGCGCCCAGGGGGCGTGCTCGCGCGACGAGCCGCAGCCGAAATTGTCGCCGGCCACCAAGACGCCGGCGCCCTTGTACTCCGGGCGGTTGAGGACGAAGTCCGGCTTCTCGCGGCCCTGCTCGTCGAAGCGCAGGTCGTAGAACAGGCCCTTGCTCAGCCCCTCGCGCTCCACGGTCTTGAGGAACTGCTTGGGGATGATCTGGTCGGTGTCGATATTGGCCAGGGGCAGGGGCGCGATCTTGGCGTCGAGGCGGGTGAAGGCTTTCATCGGTCGGTCGTCTCGGCGTTTTGCTGGATCATCAGGGCGGGGGCGGCCGGCACGCCCGAGCGGACGGTGAACACCTTGGTGCCCGGCTTACGGCCGGCGCGGACCTCGGAGACATCGAAACCGGCCGCGGCGATGCGAGCCCGCGCGGCGTCGGCGTCGGTCACCCGCCAGGCCAGGCCGCCGAAGCGATCGGGGGCGTCGGAGACCGGGATCTTCAGGCTGGCGGCCATCTCCACCACGGCGGACCCGGCGCGGAAGAAAAGCTGGCGCACGCCCCAGTCGGGGTTGGAACGGTCGAGCCGCAGATCGAGGCCCAGCCGGCCGGCATGGACGGCGACGGCGCGCTCGGGATTGGCGGTGTGGACCACGACATGATCGAGCAGGGGCGAAGTGGCGGCCTCGTCGCCCAGCGGCTCCGACAGCGGCCAGGTCGAGCCGTCCCGGGCCGGACCCACCAGCAGAATGTTCAGGCCGCCGGTGTCGGCCGCGTCGAGCGAGAAATTGGTCCAGTAGCGCTTGCGGCCGTCGTCATGGGTCGAACGGGTGGAGTGCGGCTTCACCGCCCCGATCCCGCGCCGGGTGACCAGGGCGTGGGCGGCCTCGGCGTCCGCCACCGTGAAGGCCATGGCCCAGATCCCCTCGCCATGGGTCTCGATATGCTTGGCGATGACGCCCCCGAAGGCGCCCTCGCCGGCCGGCGAGATGACGTCCAGCGCCATGTTGCCGAGCTGGAACCAGGCGTGGCGCGCGCCGCCGTCGCCACCGATCCAGTTCGGCGCGCGGCCCAGCAGGGCGGCATAGCCGGCGACCGCGGCGTCCAGATCGGTGACGGCGAGCGCGATATGATCGAGACCGGTGATCAACGGGTCGGTCCCGGATAGCCGCCATAGGCCGCGCCGTTCTCTTCCTCATCCTCGTCGCCCGGCCAAAGCAGGCTGGCCGCCGCATAGAGGAAGGCGGTGGTGTAGAGGATCATCAGGACCAGGAGAGCGCCGTCGATCACGATCCGCCAGGCGCGCTGGCCGAAGGGCTTGAGCACGTTCTTGCCGTCGACGGTCATGCCGATGACCTCGTTGCGCGACAGGTAGAGGTCGGCCTTCGCGCCCTTGGGCAAGCGCATCAGGGGGACGGCCTGGCCGCAGTTGGGGCGGCCGTAGCAAGGCAGGACATAGGGCTGGACGGCGTTGTCGAGGGTCAGCGCGTAGCGGGCGCGCAGGCCGCCGATGGCCTCGACCCGGGCGATCTCGCCGCTGGCCTTCTTCACGCTGCCGAAGTCGTTGAACAGGTTCGCGCCGAACGCCCACAGCCCGGCGATGATGAACGGCGCGCACATGGCCACCAGCGCCGCCTCCAGGGGACGTTCGAACCGCTCGCGTTCGCCCAGGGCCAGCTGACTCTGACGCATGCGGACGATCACGGCGACCAGGCCCGCGCCGACCACATAGAGCCCCACGGCGAGCAGCGGCGTCAGCCGCAGCCCACCGACGTCGAAGCCGTCGACGATGCCGGTGAGGATGGCGATGGCCGCGCCGAGGCCCGCGCTGAGCACCGGAAGTCCGAACCAGAGCAGAAACCGGGCTCGCGGATCCATGTCAGAGGAACTCCCGGACGTCGACGATATGGCCGGCGATGGCGGCGGCGGCGGCCATGGCCGGGCTCATCAGGTGGGTGCGTCCGCCCCGACCCTGACGGCCCTCGAAGTTGCGGTTGGAGGTCGAGGCGCAGCGTTCGCCCGGCGCCAGGCGGTCGGGGTTCATGCCCAGGCACATGGAGCAGCCCGGCTCGCGCCAGTCGAACCCGGCGGCTTTGAAGATGGCGTCGAGGCCCTCTTCCTCGGCCTGGGCCTTCACCAGGCCGGAGCCCGGCACCACCATGGCCCGCACGTGCGGCGCCACCAGGCGGCCGTGCAGGAAGGCGTGCTGCACGATCGCCGCGGCGGCGCGCAGATCCTCGATGCGGCTGTTGGTGCACGAGCCGATGAAGACGACGTCGATCCTGGCGTCGCTGATCGGCTGTCCGGCGGCCAGGCCCATATAGTCCAGCGCCCGCTCGGCCGAGGCGCGCTTGTCGGGACTGGCGAAGCTCTCGGGCGCGGGGACGGTGTCGGTCACGGCGATGACGTCCTCGGGGCTGGTGCCCCAGGTGACCAGGGGCGCGATCTTGGCGGCGTCCAGCCGGACTTCGCGGTCGAAGACGGCGTCGTCGTCGGAATAGAGCGTCTTCCAGTAGGAGAGCGCCATCTCCCAGGCGGCCCCCTTGGGCGCGGCCGGGCGGCCCATCATGTAGTCGAAGGTCTTCTGGTCGGGCGCCACCAGGCCCGCGCGGGCGCCGCCCTCGATGGTCAGGTTGCAGAGCGTCATCCGGCCTTCCATCGAGAGGCCGCGGATGGCCTCGCCGGCGAATTCGATGACCGAACCCGTGCCGCCGGCGGTGCCGATCGCGCCGATGACGGCCAGGGCGAAGTCCTTGGCGCCGACCCCAGGCGCGGGAGCCCCGTCGATGGTGACCCGCAGGTTCTTCGACTTCTTCTGGCGCAGGGTCTGGGTGGCCAGCACATGCTCGACCTCCGACGTGCCGATCCCCTGAGCCAGGGCCCCGAAGGCGCCGTGGGTGGAGGTGTGGCTGTCGCCGCAGACGATGGTCATGCCCGGTTGGGTGCGGCCCTGCTCGGGGCCGACCACGTGGACGATCCCGTTGCGGATATCGCCCATGGGGAAGAACTCGATGCCGTTGTCCTTGACGTTGCGATAGAGCGTCTGGAGCTGCAGGCGGGCCTCTTCGTCGGCCACGGCGTCCACGCCGAGGCCTTGACCTTCGGTGGGGATATTGTGGTCGGCGACCGCCAATGTGCGGTCCGGACGCCGCACGGGACGATGGGCCGCGCGTAGGCCGGCGAAGGCCTGCGGCGTGGTCACCTCGTGGATCAGGTGCAGATCGATATAGAGAATCGCCTCCCCGTCGGTCTCGTCGACCACGTGGGAGTCCCAGATCTTGTCGTAAAGCGTCTTTCCAACCATGGCCGCATCTAGTTCCGCGGGGGCCCCAAAGTCCAGCAGCCGCAATTGCCGAGCGAGCCGGATCGGTTATTCATGCGGGCATGGCATCAACCGACTGGGACCTGTTCCAGACCCTGCACGCCGTCCTCGAGGCCGGCTCGCTCTCCGCCGCAGCCCGCGCGCGGGGGCTGACCCAGCCGACGCTCGGGCGCCACATCGACGAGCTGGAACGACGCCTCGGCGCGCCGCTGTTCCTGCGCAGTCCGCGGGGCCTGATCGCCACCGACCTGGCCAACGAGCTGCGACCGCACCTGGAGGACATGTCCTCGGCCGCCGCCGCGGCCCTGCGCGACGCCTCGGGCGCCGACGGGATCGGCGGTACGGTGCGGGTCACCGCGAGCGAGATCATGGGCGTGGAGGCCATGCCCGAGATCCTCACGGAGTTCCGCATCGCCCACCCGACCATCGACATCGAGCTGGTGCTGACCAACCGCAACGAAGACCTGTCGCGCCGTGACGCCGACATCGCCGTGCGCATGGCCCGGCCGACCCAGAACACCCTGGTCGCCCGCCGGGTCGGCGAGCTGCATTTCGGCTTTTACGCCACCGCGGAGTACCTGGAGCGGGCGGGGACGCCCAAGTCCCTGGACGACCTCGATGACCACACCATCATCGGCTACGACAAGCGCGACGTCAGCGTCCCGGGCGGGCTCGACATCGGCCGGCCGATCAGCCGCGAGATGTTCGCACTGCGTAGCGACAACGACATCGCCCAGGTCGCCTTCCTGCGGGCCGGTTACGGCATAGGGGTCTGCCAGCATCGGCTGGCCGAGCGCAGTGGCCTGGTCCAGGTGCTGCCGGGGACTTTCGCCTTCAAGCTGGAGATCTGGATCGCCATGCACGAGAACCTGAAGGGCAGCCGGCGGATGCGCCTGATGTTCGACCACCTGGCCGAGCGGCTGACGGTGTTCTCGGCCGCCAGCCGGTGAGCCGGCTCCCAGCCTTTCCCGTGCGCGGCGGCTGTGCTTGCGGCGCCGTGCGGTATGAAGTCCTGTCGAGCCCGCCCGTCACCTTCGCCTGCTGCTGCACCGACTGCCAGACCCTGACCGGATCCGGGTTCAGCTTGGCCATGGCGGTGATGCGTGAGCATTTCAGAGTCACCAGGGGCGAGGTCGCCACCTGGATCCGCAGATCAGAAGCGGGGAACGAGATCCCGCAGAACATCTGCGCCCATTGCGGGGTGCGGCTCTACAGCGAGCCCTACTGGGGGCCGCAGACCGTGACCGTGCGAGCCGGCACCCTCGACGAGGCTGGCTGGGTGCAGCCGGCCGCAGCCTATTATCTGCGCAGCAAGGCGCCTTGGCTCAGCTTTCCGGAGGGTACGCTGCTCTACGACACGGTTCCCGACGACATCATGCCGGTGGCGCGTCGCTGGCGGGAAATTTGCGAAGGCTAGTAAGGCTCCCTCGACGGTCGTTGCGCGTCTTTCCTTCCTTCGCTCGTCATGGCCGGCCTTGTGCCGGCCACCCATAAACTCCGAGGTTCGGGGCCTGCCTGGAGCGTTCGCGCGTATGGGTCCCCGGGACAAGCCCGGGGATGACGAAAATAGTTGGAATGGATTGGCCCGCTGAGCCCTACCAGGTCTCCCCGAACGGCGGCGCCTCGGCCAGGAATCTCCGGGCGCTCCTCGGCTGCTGGCTGAGGTGGAAGACCTCGCCGGCGATGTCGTCCGGGGCGATGAAATAGTCGTCCGGGGACGATCACAGGCATTCGCGTTGGCTCAGGCCTTCAGCGGCTCGGCCGTCGTCGGGGCGCGGTAGGTGTGAATGGGGCGAATCTCGATCGCCCAGCCGAACTGTTCGCCGGCGGACACCTGAATGCTGGGGTGTTTGGAGGCTACGGCGATGGCCTCTTCAAAGTCGCGGGCCTCGATGACGAAGGCGCTTCCGATGAGCGCGCGGGACTCGACCACACGGCCCTGGGTGACGCTCGCGACACCATCCACCCTGCGGACGGATCTGGTTTCGACCTCGAGGCCAAGGTCGAGGAGCACCTGTCCGGTCGCGTGGAGATCATCGAGGTGCGGCCGGCACTGCGCCATGATGGCGTCGATCTCGGGCCTGGGGAGCGCGTCCATCTTGGCCGCGTCGTAGTAGCCGAGGCAGAGAAACCTCATTCGATGCCCTTTGCATTGGAAGGGAGCCCGGCTCCCCGGGCTCAGGGTGCGCAGCGCCGCGGTCTTTGCCTCAGTGCCCGTGGTCCGGCGACCCGTCCGACCAGTTCGGCACCGGCACGATAAAGACCGACAGCGGCTCGATGCTGCTGGCGCCGCCGATAACCGGGCTGCCAGGGAGGTTCGCGCCCCAAGTCTCTGGCTGGGCGCGCGGCACGTAGAACATCAGGTGGGCGCGCCAAGGGCCGGCGGCGGCGTCGTCGGTGTAGCCGTGCTTCGACATCATGTAGCACATGGCCCCCGGCTCGGGCGGCGGGATGGCGCCGCTGGCCAGCGCGTCCCTGGTCTTGGACGCCATCTCCTCGACCGATATCCCCGACAGCACCCAGGACGTGCGCATCAGATAGGTCGGCAGCACGGTGCGAGCCGAGGCGGGATTGAAGCAGATCGGCGCTCGGGCCTTTGGGTTCCAGAACTCGGCGGAGCCAAAGTCGTTGGCCCAGGACCGCTGGACGATGCAGCTGAACCCGTTCGACCCCTTGGCCGCGGTCTCATAGCCCTTGTCGCCCAGCACCAGCACCTCGGCCTTGTCGGAGACCGACGCCGGTGCGGCGCTGCGCGCCATGGCGATCTCCTCGGCCCGGCTCTGGGTCCGATAGGCGCTGAGCGGGGCCATCGCGGGGTAGGGGCCCGCCGTGGGTTGGGCCTGGGCGAGCCCGCCGGCGGACATCGCGCCAGCCAGGATCAGGACCGCGCCGGCGGTCGCCGCGCGAGCCCGAGAACCAATTGTCTGCATCGCCTTCAGGATCCCCTTAGGATGGTTGAGATGGGTCGCCATCAAAGCTGGCCGAGCCGGCCAACGAGCTTGGTCATCGATCCGGTCCAGCCCTGCTCGTGGCTCGCGAGGGAAGCTTCGTTCTTGAGGTCGGCGTGGGTGAAGGTGAGTTCGGTTCCCCCCGCGATAGGCGCCAGATCGCATTCGATGCGCGAGACGCGACCGAACTCCTCGGGCTCGCCGCCGAAAACATAGCGCCAGGTCATGGCGACGCGGTGCGGCGGGGCGACTTCCAGATATTCCCCGCAGACCTCGTGCTCCTGCCCGTCCAGGGTCTTGAAGCGGACGCGGAACGACCCGCCGACCCGGGCGTCGATCTCGGCCAGGATCACAGGCAGGTCGTCAGGTCCCCACCATGCGCTGACGCCGTCGGCTGTCGTCAGGGCGTCGAAGACGATGGCGGGGCGGGCGCGAATACGCCGCACCAGAGTCAGGCTGGTGGTCATTCGCCTTCGGCCCTGGCCCCAGCCTGGGCTTCCTTGGCTTCCGCGTAGGCCGCGAGGCGGTCCAGGGCCGGCGACCAGAACCGCTCATATCGGCTCAACCAGTCACGCGCCTCGCGAAGTGGCTGGGGCGAAAGGCGGACCGCCACCGTGCGACCCTGCTTGGAGCGGGAGATCAGACCGGCGTCCGACAACACGTCGAGGTGCTTCATCACCGCCGGGAGCTTGATGGGAAACGGCTCGGCGAGCGCCGTGATCGAGAGCGACTCGGCTTGCTCAAGCCGCGTCAGGATCGCCCGCCGCGTGGGGTCGACCAAGGCGGCGAAAACGCGATCAAGGTCTCTGTGTTGATAGTTCACCATGTAGAGAACTGATAAGATCGACCGAGCCTTGTCAATAGGACTCCGTGCCGAGCGGAAACGAAAGCGGCGGCCGTGTCGCCACGGCCGCCGCTGGAAGATCGTTGAGTCCGAAGGGTCTAGTCTTCGGCGGCTTCCGGAGCCGCTTCGGCCTTGTCGACCTTGGCGCCCATCTGGCGCTCGGCGATCCGGGCCGACTTCCCGCGACGGTCGCGCAGGTAATAGAGCTTGGCGCGACGGACGACGCCGCGACGCTTCACCTCGATGGAGTCGATGTTCGGCGAGTGGATCGGGAACACACGTTCCACGCCCTCGCCGAAGGAGATCTTGCGGACGGTGAAGCTCTCGTTGATGCCGCCGCCCTGACGGGCGATGCAGACGCCTTCGTAAGCCTGGACGCGCTCGCGCTCGCCTTCCTTGATCTTCACATTGACGCGGACGGTGTCGCCCGGCTGGAAGTCCGGAATGGCGCGGGTGGCCAGGAGGCGGTCGCGCTCTTCTTTTTCGAGCTGCTGGATGATGTTCATCGGTCTGATCCTTTCGGGCTTGATCGCCCTTTGCCTGTTATTTGGCGGGACGCCGCGCCCAGAGGTCCGGACGCCGTTCCCGCGTGGTCTCTTCCCGCTGGGCCTGCCGCCACTTCCGAACCTCGGCGTGGTGGCCTGAAAGCAGCACATCGGGAATGTCGAGCCCTTCGAACGTCCGCGGTCGCGTGTACTGCGGATGCTCCAGGAGCCCGTCCTCGAAACTCTCTTCACTCAAGCTCTCAGCCTGGCCGAGGACGCCGGGCACGAGCCTTACGCACGCTTCGATCGTCACCAGAGCCGCCGCCTCGCCACCGGCGAGCACCGCGTCGCCGACGGCGACCTCTTCGAACCCCCGGGCGTCGAGCACCCGCTGGTCCACCCCTTCGAACCGGCCGGCCAGGACGATCAGTCCAGGCCCGTCAGCCCACTCTCGAACGCGCGCCTGGGTCAGGGGCCGACCCCGGGCGCTCATGTACAAAAGCGGCCGTCCTCTTTGGTCCACGCTGTCCAGCGCAGCCGCGATGACGTCCGCCCGCATTACCTGTCCCGGGCCGCCACCCGCGGGGGTGTCGTCGAGGAAGCCGCGCTTATCCTTGGAAAATCCCCGAATGTCCACTGTTTCCAAGGTCCAAAGCCCAAGCTCGCGCCAGGCCGTGCCGATCAGCGACACGCCGAGCGGCCCCGGAAAGGCCTCGGGAAACATGGTGAGAACGGTGGCGTCGAAGGACATGGTGCGGCTTTTGGACCAAACGCCGCGGGTTTTCCACCTGCCCCTCAAACTTGCCGCCGCGGCGCTATGGGCCTAATCCGGGGTCCTTTCGCACCGCAGCATATTCCGAGACCGATTATGGACACCCCCGAGAGCCTGCCCGAGACCCTGTCGCTGGAGCGCCTGGAGGTGAACCTGTTCCGGGGCGTCAGTCCGGAATTCGGTCCGCCGCGCATCTTCGGCGGCCAGGTGATCGCCCAGTCGCTGCTGGCGGCCTACGAGACGGTCGAGGACCGGGTCTGCCACTCGCTGCACTGCTACTTCATCCGGCCGGGCGATCCGCGCATCCCCATCGTCTTCGACGTGGACCGCTCGCGCGACGGCGGCAGCTTCACCACCCGCCGCGTGGTGGCGATCCAGGGCGGCAAGCAGATCTTCAACCTGGCCGCCTCGTTCCAGGTGGCCGAGACGGGCTTCGAGCACCAGACGCCGATCCCTGCCGTGCCCGGCCCGAACGACCTGCCCGACGAGTCCGAAGCGCAGAAGAAGATGATGGCCAAGATGCCGGAGGAGATGCGCAAGATGATGTCGCGTCCCCGGCCCATCGAGATGCGGCCGGTGGACGGCGACCTGTTCGGCGCCGCCGCCAAGGGCCCCAAGCCTGCGACCCAGGATGTCTGGTTCCGGGCCCGGGCTCCGATCGGGTCGGACCCGCACATGCATCAGGTGATCCTGGCCTACGCCTCCGACATGAACATGCTGTCGACCGCCATGCGGCCGCACGGGGTGCAGTGGCAGACCCCGGGCTTCCAGTCGGCCAGCCTCGACCACGCCATGTGGTTCCACCAGCCGTCGAACTTCAACGAATGGCACCTCTATACCCAGGACAGCCCCTCGGCTTCGGGCGGTCGCGGCTTCGTGCGCGGCGCGATCTACAACGAGGCCGGGGTGCTGGTCGCCTCGACGGCCCAGGAAGGCCTGATCCGGATGCGGAAATAGGCCGCTATTGGGGCCGCATCTGCTCGATGGCGGCCCGCAAGGCTGGGGCCGAGACCGGCTTGGCCACCACGAGGGCGTCGGGAACCGTCGCGCGGATGCGTTGCAGCACCTCGCCGGCGCCGTAGGCCGTCACGAAGACGATCCGCGCGTTGGTCGCGAGGCGAGCCTGTCGCGCGGCCTCCACGCCGTCCATCTCACCGATCAGGTTCACATCCATGAGGATGAGGTCGGGGCGGAGCGAGGTGGCCAAGGCCACGGCCTGGGCGCCCGTGGCGGCGATGGCGCAGACCTCGAAGCCGAAGTCCTCGATCAGGGACTCCAGGCTCATGGCGACGATCGCCTCGTCCTCTACGATCAGGACACGGAGCGCCTGGGTCGCCGGGGCGCCCTGAGTGTGTGAATGCGGCCGGGGCGCGGGCGCCGCGTGGAGGGCTTGCTGGGTCGAAGACATCAAACCGTCGCTCGAAGTCATGCCGATACGGGTTCCGGGAATTCGAATCGATAACACACGCCCTCGGCGGCGAACTCAATCTCGACCTCGCCGCCGAGATCGCGCTGGGCGGTGGCCTCGATCAGCTTCGCGCCGAACCCGCGCCGGGTGGGCGTCTGCAATCCGCGGAGACCGGTCTCGCGCCACTCCAGCCCGATCGTGCGCGGGCTGGCGGCCGACACCGACCATTCGATCGCGATCTTGCCGTCGGCCGTGGAGAGCGCGCCGTACTTGGTGGCGTTGGACACCAGCTCATGCAGGATCATGGTCACCGCCAGGGCCGCCTTGGGCGACAGGACCACGCCATGGCCGTTGGTCTCCAGCCGCGCCTGGCCCTCCGCGACATAGGGTTGGACGATCTCGCGGACGATCTCTTCCAGGGAGGTCGTGCGCCACCGGCTCGCGGTGACCAGGCTGTAGCCGCGCGCGAGCGCGGTCAGGCGGGCCGAAAAGGCGGACTGGAAGGACTCCAGGGAGTCCGCGCGGCGGGCGGTCTGGTCGGCCATGCCCATGACCACCGCAAGCATGTTCTTGGCGCGGTGGTCGAGCTCGGCCAGCAGCAGGGTCTGGCGCTCCTGCACCGCACGGCGCTCCAGCACCCGGCCGACCTGTTGGCCGAGGACACCAACGATATGCATCAGCCGAGCGTCCGGCTCGGCGGCGTCGCGGCTGAAGAACTCGAGCACCGCGGCCACCTCGCCGCCGCTCATGATCGGAAAGCCGAACGCCGAGCGCACGCCGAGGTCGTCGGCCAGCCACGCCCGCGGAAAGGCGTCGGGGTCGTTGACCTCGAAGATGGCGCAGGGCTCGCGCGTGCTCCAGATCCGGCCGGGCAATCCCTCGCCGGGTCCGAAGGTCGTCTTGGAGGTGACGGCCCTCAGGACGGCGAACTCGTCGGGGTCGCCGCACCAGATCATGGTCGGCGCCAATTTCGGGAGCGGGCCCTTGGCCGGGAGGTAGGCGTGTCCGGCGGGCCAGCCGGTTAGTTCGCAGACAGAATCCAGGCAGAGCCGCAGGATATCGTCGAGCGACTCGGTCTCGGCCGCCAGGGTGGTCACGCGGTTGAGCAGTTCCGCCTCGCGCGCCTGGCGCTGCAGGAAGGATTCGTGCCGCCATCGCTCGGAGATGTCGCGGACAAACCCGAGGAAAAGCACCGCGCCGGCGACCCTCACCGGCGAAATCGACAGCTCGATGGGGAACTCCTCCCCCGAGCGGTTCAGGGCGGTGACCTCGATCCGGCGGCCGAGCAAGGGGCCCTCGCCGGTGGCGAGGAACCGTTCGAGCCCCTTTCGATGCGCCTCGCGCAGCGTCCTGGGAATGATCAGATCGGCCAGGGGTTCGCCGACCGCCTCCGCCCGGGTCCAGCCGAAGATCACCTGCGCCTGATGGTTCCAGTCCCGCACGATGTCGTCGTCGCCCATGACGATCACCGCATCGAGGGCGGTGTCCAGCACCAGGGGAAGAAACTCGACGCTCTCGGCCGCGAGCGGCGCGCGCAGCGGTTTGGGACTCATCAGGCCGGCCTCTTGCGACGCATGCGACGTCCAGGTTGTAGCACCAGGACACCCAAGGATTGAAATTGGCCGCCGGATCCCCGGGCGTCACAGCGTCGCGGGCGTGGTGTCCAGGATCTCCATCCGCGTGCCGCCGGTCGCGAGCCTGCGCGCGGCCTTGACGAAACCGATGGCGTCGGCGCGGGCGAAGTGGGTCTTCAGCGCCTCGAGGTCGGCCCAGCGCTCGACGAAAACCAGCCGGAGGGGCGCCTCGCAATCCACATGGACGTTGTGGGACCGACAGCCCGGCTCGGCGCGTGAGCGGACCGAATGGTCGACGCAGAGCTGGCGCAGTTCGTCGAAGGTCTCGGGCTTGGCGTCCACCGCGCCGGTCACCAGGATCATGGAGCCTCCTTCGCCATTGTTCCGACTAAGCCCCATCTCGGTCGGCGCGCAAACCGGCCAATGGGTGTAGCGTCCGCCCATGGATGACCTGACGAGCGGCCAACTGGAAGCCCTGCGCGACCTGGCCCGGAAAAAGACCGGGGCGGCGGTGCCGTTTGTCAATATCAGCGCGGCCCGGGCCCTGACCGACCTCGGCCTGGCCGAGCGCAGCCAAGAGGGTTGGGACATTACGCCGGCGGGCGCGGCCTATCTGGCGCGGCAGGGCGGACCGCCCTCGGGCGCCTAGGGCTCGTCGCGGCCTTCGTTGGGGTCGGCTTCGATGACCGCCGGCGGGGCGGCGATGACCTTGCCCTCGGCGAGGCGGACCTCGGGAACAGCTTCGCGGGTGAAGGGCAGCCACCAGCTCTGGCCGGCCCGGGGCTGGATCTCCAGCAGGTCGCCCGCGCCGAAGTCCCGGACGTCCTTGACCTTGCCCAGCGGCTCGCCGGCGGCGGTCTCGACCGCCAGCCCGATCAGATCGGCCAGATAGAACTCATCCTCCTCGGGCTCGGGCAGGACATCGCGGGCGATGAACAGTTTCAGGCCGCGCAGGGCCTCGGCGGCGTTGCGGTCATCACAGCCCTTTACGCGGGCGACGATCCCGCCCTTCGCGGGGCGGGCCGAGGCGATGACCAGGCCGGGCGAGCCGTCCTGGCGCATCAGGTTCTTGTAGTCGGCCACCGCCATGGGATCGGCGGTGTAGGTGGTGATCTTCAGTTCGCCGCGGACGCCATGGGCGCCCCCGACCTGGGCCACGAGGAGGAGCTGGTCGCTCACGCGGGGGCTCCTCCTCGCACCATGGGGTCTTAGCCTTCGGCCTTGTCGGCGTCGGCTTCGGCGGCCGGAGCTTCCTCGGCGGCGGCTTCAGCGGCCGGGGCCTCTTCAGCAGCGGCTTCGGCGGCGGGAGCTTCCTCGGCGGCGGGGGCCTCTTCAGCGGCGGCTTCGGCGGCCGGAGCCTCCTCGGTCACGGCTTCGGCGGCGGGAGCTTCCTCGACCACCGGTTCCGGCTCGGGCGGACGGGCGGCGGCTTCGGCGGCGGCGGCGGCCAGGTCGGCCTCGCGCTTGGCGCGCTCTTCCACGCGTTCCTTGGCCTTCTGGCCGGGCTCACCCTTCTTCGGGTTGTTGCCGTGCTCCCACTTCACCACGCCCTCGTTGGAGAGGAAGCGGGCGACGCGGTCGGTGGGCTGGGCGCCCTTGCCGATCCATTCCTGGATGCGCTCGACCTTAAGGGTGACGCGGTTGCCGTCTTCCTTCTTGAGCATCGGGTTGTAGGTCCCGACCTTCTCGATGAAGCGGCCGTCGCGGGGCGAGTGGCTGTCGGCGACGACGATGGAATAGTAGGGGCGCTTCTTGGCGCCGCCACGGGCGAGACGGATCTTCAGCATGGGTAGTCCTTTGTAAGATCTAGGATTTCTTGAAGGGATTGAAGACCGAGGGCATGTTCATGCCGCCCAGTCCCGGGAGTTTCGGAGGTTCCGGCGCGCCGAGATTGGCGGCCAGGCCGCCGGGCTTGCCCGCCAGCCTGCCCAGCTCCTCGAGCTGTTTGGTGTCGGGCGGAGGCAGCTTGCCGCCGCCCAGGGCCTTGAGACGGTCGGAACCGCCCCCGCCGCCGATCATGCCGGCCATGCGCGCGAAGCCCTTGCCGCCGTCGCGGCTCATCATCTTGAAGGCGTCGGCCATCTGCCGGTGCTGCTTCAGCAGCCGGTTGACGTCGGCCACGTCCACCCCGGCGCCGGCGGCGATGCGGCGCTTGCGCGAGGCCTGCAGGATGTCGGGCTTCTTCCGCTCGGCCTTGGTCATCGACGAGATGATCGCCGACTGTCGGTCCAGGGTCTTGTCCGAGACATTGGCCTCGGCCATCTGCTTCTTGATCTTCTGGACGCCGGGCAGCAGGCCCATCAGGCCTTCCATGCCGCCCATCTTCTTCATCTGGGCGAACTGGTCGGCCATCATGTCCAGGTCGAACTGGCCCTTGGCGAGCTTGCGCGCCATGGCCTCGGTCTTGGCCTGGTCCAGGTCCTGGGCGGCCTTCTCGACCAGGGCCACCACGTCGCCCTGGCCCAGGATCCGCCCGGCCACCCGGCGGGCGTCGAACACGTCCAGGCCGTCGATCTTCTCCGAGACGCCCAGATACTTGATCGGCAGGCCGGTGACCGCGCGCATGGAGAGCGCCGCCCCGCCCCGGCCGTCACCGTCGGCTCGGGTCAGGACCAGGCCGGTGAGCGGCAGGCGTTCATGGAAGGCCTTGGCGGTGCGCACCGCGTCCTGGCCGGTCAGGCTGTCGGCCACCAGCAGGGTCTCGGACGGGGTCGAGATCCGCGCGATCTCGGCCGCCTCGCTCATCATCGCCTCGTCGAGCGTGGTGCGCCCGGCGGTGTCGAGGATGAGGATGTCGTAGCCCTGCAGCCTGGCGGCCGTCATGGCCCGCTTGGCGATGTCGGTCGCCATCTGGCCGGCGACGATGGGCAGGAATTCCGCGCCGGCTTGCTTGGCCAGCATGCCCAGCTGTTCCATGGCGGCCGGACGACGGGTGTCCAGCGAGGCCAGCAGGACCTTCTTGCGGTCCTTGACCAGCTTCAGGGCGAGTTTGCCGGCGGTGGTGGTCTTGCCCGAGCCCTGCAGGCCGGCCATCAGGATGACGGTCGGCGGGTTGAGGCTGATGTTCAGCCCCTCGGCGGCGTCGCCGCCCAGCATCTCCACCAGGCCGTCATAGGTGATCTTGACCACCTGGTCGGCGGGGCGGATCGAGCGGATCACGTCCTCGCCGGAGGCGCGTTCCTTGGCCTTGGCGATGAACTCGCGGACGACGGGCAGGGCGACGTCGGCCTCGAGCAGGGCCACGCGCACCTCGCGCAGGGCCTCGTCGATGTCCTTTTCCGAGAGCACGCCCCGCCCGGAGAGGCGGTCGAAAACCCCGGATAGCCGATCTGTCAGCGCGTCGAACAAGCGGTCGCTCCTGGAGGCCCAAACGCAATCGACCCCCGTGGACGATCACGTCGACGGGGGGCCTCGCCGCCCTCGTCCCGCATCAGTCAGCGGGGGTCGTGGCGGTGGAGGGCGCGATTGCTCTGCGCCGGAAGGGGCGGCTTATGCGCCGAAGGGGGGCGAAGGTCAAGGCGAGCGGGCCTGACGTTGCTCCGTCAGTCGGCCATCCGGCCGACAGCCCCCCAGAGGGGGAGCAACTGGAAGGCAGATGACCTTTACGCCGTCGGGAAGCCCTTGTTCCGCAGGTAGGGCTTCACGTCCACGTCGCGGCCCATGAGCTTGCGATAGGCGATCTCCGGGTCGACCGAGTTGCCGATGCTCATGACGTTGGCGCGCAGCTTGGCGGCCATGGGCTTGTCGTACATGCCGCCCGGCGAGCGCTTGAAGGCGTCGACCACGTCCAGCGCCAGGGTTTCCGACCACAGGTAGCTGTAATAGCCGGCGGAATAGCCGTCGCTGGCGAAGACGTGCTGGAACTGCGGGGTGCGGTGACGCATGACCAGCTCGCTGGGCATGCCCAGCTTGGCGAGCTCCTCGCGCTCGAAGGCGTCGGGATCGATGTCCACGTCGCCGGCCAGGTGCAGCTTCATGTCGATGATCGCCGAGGAGAGGTACTCGGTGACCTCGAAGCCCTGGCGGAAGGTCGAGGCCTTTTCCAGCTTCTCCACCAACTCGGCCGGGATCGGCTTCCCGGTCTTGTGGTGCAGGGCGTAGGTGTTGAGGACCTGCGGGGTCGGCAGCCAGTGCTCGTTGATCTGGCTGGGGAACTCCACATAGTCGCGGGCCACCGCCGTGCCCGAGAGCGAGGGATAGGCCACGTCGGAGTTCAGGCCGTGGATGGCGTGGCCGAACTCGTGGAACATGGTCTCGGCGTCGTCCCAGGAGATCAGCACCGGCTCGCCGGGCGCGCCCTTCACGAAGTTCGAGTTGTTGGAGACGATGGTCGTCACCGGCTTGTCGAACTTCTCCTGGTCGCGATAGGCGTTCATCCAGGCGCCGGAGCGCTTGCCGGCCCGGGCATAGGGGTCGAAGTACCAGAGGCCTTGGTGCTTACCGTCGCGCTTGACCTCCCAGACGCGGATGTCTGGGTGGGCGACGGGGAGGTTCGAGATCTGCTCGAACTGGAAGCCGTAGACCTGGCCCGCGGCCCAGAACATGCCCTCGCGCAGCTTCTCCAGCTGCATGTACGGCTTCACCGCGTTCATATCGAGGTCGTAGCGGTCGGCCCGGACCTTCTCGGCGTAGAACCGGTAGTCCCAGGGCTCGATGCGGTGGCCGGCCTTCTCCCTGTCGGCGATGGCCTGCATCTCGGCCACCTCTTCCTTGACCCGCGCGATGGCCGAGGGCCAGACGCGAAGCATGAGCGCCATGGCGGCCTCCGGCGTCTTGGCCATGGCGTTCTCGAGCCGCCAGTGGGCGTGGGTCGGATGGCCCAGCAGCTTGGCCCGCTCGACCCGCAGCTTGAGGATCTTCTTGATATTGGCGTTGTTGTCCTTGGCGTCGCCGTTGTCGCCGCGGCTGTAATAGGTGCGCCAGACCTTCTCGCGCAGGTCGCGGCGGGTGGAATAGGTCAGGAACGGATCCATCGAGGAGCGGGTGTTGAGGATCGCCCACTCGCCCTCGTGGCCGCGATCCTTGGCCCCCGCGGCGGCCGCGGCGCGGACGTCGTCGGGCAGGCCCGCCAGTTCGCTCTCGGTGCGTAGGTAGAGGACGTAGTCGGTCTCATCGGCCAGCAGGTTCTGGGTGAAGCTGGTGAACAGGCCGGCCAGTTCCTGATTGATCTCGGCGACCCGCTTCTTGTCGGCGGGCGAGAGGCGGGCGCCGGCGCGCACGAAGCGGTTCCAGTAGAGCCAGGACAGGCGCTGTTGCTCGGGAGTCAGCTTGGCGCGGGCCTCGTAGACCGCCTCGATGCGCTTGAAGAGCTTCTCGTTCTGCAGGGTCTCGTCGCTGTGGGCCGAGAGCCTGGGCGACATCTCCTTCTCGATGGCGCGCAGCTCGGGCGTCGAGAGCGTGCCCGACCAGACGCCGTAGAAGGTGCCCACCCGGTCGCCCATGTCGCCGGAGCGTTCCAGGGCCGCGATGGTGTTCTCGAAGGTCGGCGGCGCCTTGCTGTCGGCGATGGCGTCGATCTCGGCCCGCTCGGTCTTCATGGCCAGTTCGAGGGCGGGCTTGAAGTCGGCGACGGCGATCTTGTCGAAGGCGGGCACGCCGCCATAGGGCCCGGTCCAGGCTGCGGTGATCGCGCCGGTCGACCCTTGGGCGAAGGCGGCGGCGGGCAGCGTCGAGGCGGCGATGGTCGCGCCCGAGGCGGCAAGGAAAGTGCGCCGTTTCATGGAGTCTCCCGAGAGTTCGTTCAGAGTCGGCGGGACCTTAGGGTCAACCTTGCTGAACGTCACATGACGGGATGGTAATGTGGCGCCTAGGCAGGCGTCCGCCGGGCGGACTCGGCGCACGTGCGGCTGATCTGGTGGGCCTCGTCGTCGGGCAGTCCGCAGGCGATGAGCAGCAGGGCCACGACCTGGGTCCCGTGGTCCGGCGGGGCGTCGCCGCGGAAGATGTCGCGCTGGGCCATGCGGAAGGCGCCCACGACGATGTTGCGCGCGGCGACCACGTTGGCGGACTTGCTGAATCGCCCCTGTTCGACCCCTCGCAGGAAGAGGGCGTCGAACCGCGCCGCGAAGCTTGGATCGGTCGGGGCGCCGGACTCGCTCAGCCGCAGCGCCATCCACCCCTGGACCGGGTCGGCGGTGAAGGTGGCCAGGATGTGGTGCAGCACCGTGGCGAAACGGACGGCGACGTCCTGGTGCGGCGGCACGGGCCCGAGGGCCTGGACCATGGCCGAGGAGACCCGGGCGTTGAGGGCGATGATCAGGTCGCCGATCGCGGGGAAGTAGTTGTAGAAGGTGCCGCGCGAAACGCCGGCCGCGGCGACGAAGTCCTCGATGGACGCGGCCTCCGGCCCCTTGCGGGAGATGACTTCCGTCGCCGCGTCGAGCAGGCGCTCGCGCGTCTTCGCGCGGCGATTCTCCGCGGTGGCGGCCCGGGCCTCCAGATTGACCCGCATGGGACGGCGTTCGGTCAGGCAGCCTCGGGCAGGTACTGTTTCACGGCGTTGGCCGCGGCGAGCGAGAGCGGATCGCTCTGCATCTCCAGGGCGGCGATCTCCTGCTGCAGGGCCGCGCTGATCTCGCGATGCGACAGGGGGGACAGATAGAGCAGGGCCTTGGTGGTGGCCCGCGCCAGCGCCAGCGCTGTCTGCAGGTCCACCTCGACACCGACGACCCAGGTGGAGGCCGGGTCGTCCAAAGACAGGTCGCGATTGGCGGCCAAAGGATAGCTCATAAGAAATCTCGGCGGATGACGACGCGTAAAACTCCACGGGCAGGAGCGTCCTGGGCCGCCCGTCGCGACCCTGACTTGGCCACGTCTCAATTACTTCGGGCTGACGACTATGTCAGGCTGACATCGGTGTCAATTCGAAATATCGAGATTCGCTGAACGAAGTCATCAAGCCGCTCATGGACGCCTGAACGGCGCCCGGCTACATCGGATTCATGGCCATTGGCATTTTCGATTCCGGCGTGGGCGGTCTTTCCGTCCACCGTGCGCTCGTAGAGCGCCTCCCCTCCGCGGACTTCGTCTATCTGGCCGATCAGGCCAACGCTCCCTACGGCGGGCGCGAGGGCGAGAACATCGTCGACCTGACCCGGGCCGGCTGCGAGCGGCTGTTCGCCGAGGACTGCGACCTCGTCGTCCTGGCCTGCAACACCGCCTCCGGGATCGCCCTGCGCCGGCTGCAGCAGACCTGGCTGCCGGGCTACCGCAAGCAGTTGGGGCGGCCGGTGAATATCCTGGGCATCATCGTACCGACCATCGAGGCGGCCACGGGCCTACCCTGGGAGCACGAGGCCGATCGCCGTGGCGACAAGATCGAGAAGCTGGACGTGCTGGCGGTGTTCTCGACGCCGGCCACCGCCCGCTCGCGCGTTTATGAGATCGAGATCGACAAGCGCCGCCAGGACGTGGCGGTGTTCTCCGAGGCCTGCCCGAACCTGGCGCCGATGATCGAGGCCGGCGCCGGCGACGCCGAGCTCGCCGCCGCCATCAAGGGCCACGTCGAGGCCATCAGCCGGCGGATCGGCCGCGCGCCGGACCGAGCGATCCTTGGCTGCACCCACTATGAGATCGTCGCCGACATGTTCCGCGCGGCGTTGAAGCCGGGCACCCCGCTGATCCATCAGCCCGACGCCACGGCCGACGCCCTGGAGGGCTATCTCGCCAAGCACCCGGAATATCGGGCGGGCAAGGGTGGCTCCCGGCGGTTCCTGACCACCGGAAAGCCGGGCGCCCAGTCCAGCCTGGTGGAGACTTTCTGGGGCGGACCGCTAAGCTTCGAGAAAGCTTAGGGAGCTGACCTGATGAAGATCGAATGGGCCGCCGTGTTGATCCTGTCGTTCGCGCCTCTCGCCGCGCAGGCGGAGGTGGTCGAGCGCACCGAAGCGGGCTTCCGCACGAAGAGGACCGTCGAGATCGCCGCCTCGCCGGACAAGGCCTATGCGGCTCTTGGGCAGATCGGGTCGTGGTGGGACGGCGCCCACACCTATACCGGCAAGGCGTCCAACATGACCGTCAAGCTGGAGGCCGGGGCCTGCTTCTGCGAGGCTCTGCCCGGCGGCGGCGTGCGTCACGGCGTGGTCGCCCTGGCCTGGCCCGACCAGCACACCCTGCGCCTCGACGCGGCCCTCGGCCCCTTGCAGGATGAAGGCGCGGCCGGGGCCCTCACGTTCCAAATCTCGCCGAAGGCCGGCGGCGGCTCGACGGTCACCGTCACCTATCACGTGGGCGGCATGCGCCCCGCCGCCGCCAAGGCCTTCGCCGACCCCGTCGACCAGGTGATCGGGACCCAGGCGGTAAGGTTCGGCAAGTTCGTGGACACCGGCAAGCCGGACTAGGAGGCGGAGGCCGCCGCGGTCAGCACGGCGTCGAGCCGCGCGCCTTCCAGATAGAGGTCCAGACTCGGCGACGGCGGCGCGCCGGCGCTCTGCACGGCGTCGGCCTGGCGGGCGCCGAGCACGGTGGTGATCGGAACGACGCCGCTCCAGGCGCCCCAGGTCTCGTCCTCGGCGAGGCGGTTGACGCCGCCAGCCCGGACCTTCGCTGACGCCTCTTCGATGGTCATCTCCACGAGGCCGATCAGCTTGATCTCGTTGTCCAGGGCCGGGCGCAGTTCGGCCGAACGGTTCGGATAGAGCCGGTCGATGAAGGCGCTCATCGCCGCGCGCCGCGCCTCCAGCCCCTCGACCATCCGCGCCGTGCCGAAGGCCATGACCGAGCGGTAGTTCATCGAATGGGCCAGGCCCGAGCGCGCCAGGACCAGGCCGTCCATGTGGGTGACGGTGACACAGACCGGCAGGCCCGCACCCTGGGCGCGGATCATCCGGCTGGCGGCCGACCCGTGCCAGTAGAGCTTGCGCCCCTCCCGCCAGAAGGTGGTGGGCGTGACCAGGGGCTCACCGTCCAGGACATAGCCCACGTGGCAGAGGACGGCCGCATCGAGGATCGCGTAGACGCTCGCCTCGTCATAGGCGGCCCTGTCGGGCTTGCGCCGTGCCCTGGACCGGACGGTGGGGTTGAAGGTCTCGCTCATCTCAGGCTCCGTTCGAACATCCCGGTAGAGGCGATGCGGTCTGACTGATAGGTCCAGTTTCTGCTGGTCGGTCAGACCACTTTCCGGCATGATCGACCCATGAGCTGGGCCGACATCTATCCCTGGAGTCCGCCGGAGCCGGGCGAACCGGTGGTCCGGCGCCTGTACGACCAGGTGCGCGGGGCGATCCTGTCGGGGGCGCTCAAGCCTGGCGGCCGCCTGCCGTCGAGCCGCGACTTCTCGACCCGGCTGGGGGTGGCGCGGGCCTCGGTGGTGGCCGCCTACGACCTGCTGTTGGCCGAGGGCTATGCGGTGGGCCGCGCCGGCTCGGGCACCTATGTCTCCAGCGACCTCAGCGGGGTGATCGACGTCAAGCCGCAGGCGCCGCCGACCTCCGCCCCGCCGCCGCCGATCCCGGCCCGGGCGCGGATTCTGGACGAGATCACCTTTCCCACGCCCCAGGCCGAGCCCCGGTTGTTCGCCACCGGCCGCACCCTGCTGGACGCGCGCGCCCTGGACGCCTGGTCGGTCTCGACGCGGCGGGCCCTTCGTACGCTCGGGCCGGTCCACTTCGGCTATTCCGACGCCGCCGGCGAACGGCCCCTGCGCGAGGCGATCACCGACTATCTGCGCGCCGCCCGCGGGGTGGTCTGCGACCCGGACCAGGTGATCGTCACCTCAGGCGCCCAGCATGCGGTGGACATAGCCGCGCGCCTGCTGCTGCACCCCGGCGACCGGGTCTGGATGGAAGATCCGGGCTATCCGGCGACCCTGCACGCCCTCACCTCGGCGGGGGTGGTGGTCCAGCACGTGGCTGTGGACCGGTCAGGCCTGGTCGTCTCCGAGGGCGTCGCCGCGGCGCCCGACGCGCGGGTGGTGTTCGTGACGCCGTCGCATCAGTATCCATTGGGGGTGACGCTCTCGATGGCGAGGCGGCTGGAGCTGCTGGCCTGGGCGCGGGAGACCGGCGCCTGGATCGTCGAGGACGACTACGCTTCGGAGTTCCGTTACGCCGGCCCGCCCCTGGCTTCCCTGCAGGGCCTCGATGGCGGCGAGCGGGTGATCTATGTGGGCACGCTCAACAAGGCGCTCTTCCCCGGCCTGCGGATGGGCTACGCCGTCGTGCCCAAGGCGCTGGCCACCGCCTTCGCCAACGCCCGCCAGGTGATCGATCGCCAGCCGCCGACCCTGACCCAGGCCATCTTGCTGGACTTCATGCGCGAGGGCCATTTCGCCGCCCACATCCGCCGCCGCCGGCTGGCCGATAAGGCCAAGCGCGACGCGCTCGCCACAGCCCTGACCGAGCAGATGGGCGACGTCTTCGAGGTCCACGTCCCGGACCAGGGGATGCACCTGATCGCCTATTTCAAGGACGGCCGCTCGGACCTCGACGCCGAGGCGGCGGCGGACCGGGCGGGGATCTATGTGCGCGCCATCAGCCGGCTCTATCGCGCCGTGGAGCCTCGGTCAGGGTTGATGCTGGGCTTCTCCGGCTTTCCGGCGCGCATCATGGCCGGCGGCGTGGCGCGGTTGAAGAAGGCGCTGAGCTAGGCCGCCGCGGCGGCTTCGCCCGCGATCACGCGGCCGACGGCGTTGACGACCGAGGCGATGCGCAGGGCCGCCTGGATGCTGGTGTTGGGCACGCCGTGCTTCTTCAGCTCGGCCTCGTGGGCGTCCAGGCACATGCCGCAGCCGTTGATCGCCGAGACGGCGGTGGACCAGAGCTCGAAGTCGACCTTCTCCACGCCGGGATTGGCCAGGACGTTCATCCGCAGCTTGGCGGGCAGGGTCTTGTACTCGCCGTTCGAGAGCAGGTGCAGCGAGCGGTAATAGACATTGTTCATGCCCATGATCGCCGCCGCGGCCTTGGCGCCGGTCTTGGCCTCATCGGTCAGGCCCGCGGCGGTCGCCGCGGCCTCGATGGCCTTGACCACGGCCGGCACGCCGACCGCGTGCGCCGAGGCGACGAACGCGCCCCATTTCTGCTGGTCGCTGAGCAGGGTCTCGGCGGCCAGGCTCGAGAGGTTCAGGCTCAGATCCTTGGCATAGGCGGGCAGGGTCTCGCGCAGGGCGTCGAGCGACATGGGACGGCTCCGGAAATCGGGAAATTGGGGGGTCCGGGGCGCGCGGGAGACCGCGCGCACCCGGACCGGAAGGCCAGCCTTAGGGGGCTGGAGGGAGAAACCTAGGCGGCCTTCAGGGTTTCGCCGCCAACCGAGCGGTTGCACGGGCAGAGTTCGTCGGTCTGCAGGGCGTCCAGCACCCGCAGGGTGTCGGCCGGGGCGCGGCCGACGTTCAGGTTGGTGACGTAGACGTGCTGCACGACATTGTGCGGATCGACCACATAGGTGGCGCGCAGGGCGACGCCCTCTTCCTCGTTGAGCACGCCGAGCGCGCGGGCGAACTTCCCGGAATTGTCGGCGAAGTTCCAGATCGGCAGGCTGTTCAAGTCCGGGTGCTCCCGGCGCCAGCCCAGCTTGGAGTGCTCATTGTCGGTCGAGCCGCCCAGGACCACGGCGTCGCGTTCCTCGAACTGGCTGTTCAGGCGGGCGAACTCGGCGATCTCGGTCGGGCAAACGAAGGTGAAGTCCTTCGGATAGAAGAAGATGACCTTCCACTTCCCCGGGAAGCTGTCCTGGGTGACGGTCTCGAAGGCGCTCTCGCCGTTCTCTTCGTGACGGTTGAACTTGGGCTTCACGCCCACGACCTTGAAGTCCGGCAGTTTTTCGCCAACGCCCAGCATCAGTCTCTCCTTGAAAAAACACTCGCGGCCGAAGCCGTGACGGGGAGATAGGGATGCTGCGCTGCAATATCCAATCGATTGTCTCTGGAAATTGGATAGATTTTCCCTATCTTCGATTCATGAGCCTGCCTACCCTGCGACAGCTGCAATATCTGAAGCTCCTGGCCGAGCACGGCTCCTTCGGCCGGGCGGCCGACGCCGCCCACGTGACCCAGCCGACCCTCTCGTCGGGGGTGCAGGAACTGGAGAAGATCCTCGGCGCCCCCGTCGTCGACCGCGCCCGCTCCGGCATGATCCTCACCGCCGTGGGCCAGGCGGCCCTGGATCGGGCGATCGTCATCCTCAACGAGGCCGAGGAGCTGGTCCAGGCCGCCCGCAACGCCGGCCAGCCGCTCACCGGCCGTTTCCGGCTGGGGGTGATCCCCACCGTGGCCCCCTTCCTCCTGCCCAAGGCCCTGCCGCTGCTGCGGGCCCGCTTCCCCAAGCTGCGGCTGTTCCTGCGCGAGGACCTGACCCATCGGCTGCTGGCGGCGCTGAAGGCCGGCCAGCTCGACGCGGCCCTGATCGCCCTGCCCTACGACATGGCGGGTCTCGCTCACGCCCACGTCTCCGACGACGAGCTGCTGGCCGCCCTGCCGGGCAACCACCCCCTGGCCCATGAGAAGGAGGCGCCGCCCTCGGCCCTGGAGAACGACGACCTGATCCTGCTGGAGGACGGCCACTGCCTGCGCGACCACGCGCTCGCCGCCTGCGGCCTCAAGCCGCCCAAGGCCACCGGCGAGGAGGAGGCCTTCGCCGCCACCTCCCTGCCGACCCTGGTGCAGATGGTGGGTTCGGGCCTGGGGGTCAGCTTCATCCCCGCCATGGCCGTGGCCGCGGGCCTCACCGACGCCGCCGACGTCGCCGTCCTGCCGTTGAAGGGCGACCATCCCAACCGCGAGATCGTGGTCGCCTGGCGGGCAGGGTCCAGCCGCGCGCCCGAGGGTCGGTTGTTGGCCGAGACTCTTCACGGAGCTTGAGCTTAGCTGGCGCGTTGAAGGCCGGCTGACAGGAGCATCCCCTTGAACCGATTTCCCCAACTGGCGCTCGCGGCCGCCGCCGTCTGCCTCTCCGGTTGTATGAGCATGTCGCGCAGCGAGACGGTTTCGGCCCTCTCCACCGACTGGACGGCCAACGGCCGGGTGGACGAGATCACCCTGACCAAGGCCGAGCTGAAGGTGACGCCGCAGTTCGACGACATCTTCAAGGCCAAGGTGAAGGCGAAGCTGGACGCCTGCGCCAAGGGGACCCGGCCCCTGCGCCTGGAGGCCAAGATCGACCGTCTCGACAAGGCCAATCCCGTCATGACCACCGTGGTGGCCGGCGCCAATGTCCTGCGCGGCGAGGCGCGGCTGGTGGACATCGCCACGGGCAAGGTCGTCGCCGACTACAAGGTCGGCCAGACCATCGTCGGCGGCCGCTTCGCCATCGTGGTCATGGGCGAGGCCGAGGAGCAGCTCTCCGAGGCCTTCGGCGACGAACTCTGCAAACAAGCCTTCCCGACGCCGAACTAGGCCGCCCGATATTCCTCGAGGCGCTGAAAAGAATATTTTCGATATATCTATTGCAATCCGGTCCGGTCGAGATATATCTGCGAAATCGACATATCTAAATAGGATCGAAAATGTATCGACATCACTGGAAGCGACACGAACAACGGAGCCGCCATCCGTTCGGCGGCCACGGCTATGGCGGCCATCATCGCGGCGGCCCCGGACGAGGCGGGCGCATCGGCCGCATCCTGGAGCACGGCGACCTCCGCTTCGTGATCCTGGCCCTGCTGAAGGAAAAGCCCAGCCACGGCTACGAGCTGATCCGCGCGCTCGAGGAACGCACCGGCGGCGCCTATCGCCCCAGCCCGGGCGTTATCTACCCGACCCTGTCCCTGCTGGAGGACGAAGGCTTCGTCCGGCAGACGGGCGGCGACGGCGGTCGCAAGGCCTATGAGATCACGCCGGAGGGCGACAAGGCCCTGGAACAGAACCGCGCGGCCGTCGACGCCGTCTTCGCCCGCCTCGACGAGGCCGGCGAGCAGTCGCCCCGCTCCTCGCCCCGGGTGGCCCGGGCCATGCAGAACCTGGGCGTGGCGCTGAAGCTGCGTCTGCAGGGCGAACGCCCCACCGAGGCGCAGATCGACGCCATCGCCGCGGCGATCGACGAGGCCGCCGCCAAGATCGAGCGGGTCTAGGGATGGAGGCGCCGATGAAGTCCAGCGCCACCGTGCCCACGGCCCACGCCGCCCGCTACATGGTGCAGCTTTGCAAGCACTTCGGCCACAAGGTCCCGGCGACCTGGGGCGGCCAGGAAGGGCGCATCAGCTTCGAGGCGGGCGAGGCGGCCCTGCGCGCCACCCCCGACACCCTGCTGCTGGTGAGCTCCGCCGCCGACCCCGAGGGCCTGACCCGGGTCGAGCGGGTGGTGGCGAGCCACCTCAAGCGCTTCGCCTTCCGCGAGCCGGACCTGGCCGTGGAATGGCGTCGGGGCGCCTAAAGGGACTTAGTGAAATAGAGCGCCAGCTCGTCGTCCACCTCGACGGTCTGGCCGGGTGATACGTTGGTCCCGTTCCAGGCGATCCCTCGCCCGTCCGGCAGATAGCCGCGCAGCACGTAAAGCCGCTGCGCTGGCCCATAGTCCGGATAAAGACCGACCCCGATCCCGGCGACGGGCGAGCGCTCGGCGATCAGGGCCTCGGCTGCGTCCATCAGGCGTGAACCGATCCCGCGGCGGCGGAGGTGGGCCAGGACGTTGAAGTCCTGGATCTCCGGAATGCCCATGGCCCGGAATGGCCGGTAGGTGGATTCCCAGCGTACGGTCAGGTAGCCCGCGAAGGCCCCGTCCAGGCGCGCCACCAGCACCGGCCGCTCCCCGGCGGTCTGCTCGTCGAGATAGCGTTCGTACTGGGCGGCCGGCTTGATCCAACCCATGTCCGCGAAGGCCGCCTCGAAGGCCGCCGGATCGTCCTTCGCAAGCCAGCTGATCTGCAGCATCAGTCGAACAGCTTCTGGCTCAGATAGACATAGTGCCGCGCCCAGCGCCGGGCGTTCAACTCGGGATCGGCGTCGTTGGCGTGGCCGCCGAAGGTGTTCTCGAAATAGAGGTAAGGATACCCGAGAGACTCGAGCTTGGCGGCGAACTTCCGGGCGTGGCCGGGATGGACCCGGTCGTCGCGAGTATTGGTCGTGACATAGGGCTCGGGATATTTCTGGCCCGGCTTCAGGTTCAGGTAGCCGTCGTACTTGGCGATGAAGGCGTGGTCCCCCGGGACCTCGGGGTCGCCGTACTCGCCCACCCACGAGGCGCCGGCCGAGAGCTTGTGGTAGCGCAGCATGTCGGTCAGCGGGCTCTCCACCACCACGGCGTTCCAGAGTTCCGGATGTTGGGTGAGCGACACGGTGGTCAGCACCCCGCCGTTCGAGCGGCCGTAGATGCCCAACCGGCGGGCCGAGGCGATCTTGCGCGCGGCCAGGTCGCGGGCCACGGCGGCGAAGTCGTCGAAAGCCAGCTGGCGCTTCTCGCGCAACACCGATTGGTGCCAGGCCGGGCCGAACTCCCCGCCGCCGCGGATATTGGCGATCACATAGGCGCCGCCGCGCTCCAGCCAGATCTTGCCCATCTCGGGGATGTAGACCGGCGGCTTGGCGACCTCGAAACCGCCGTAGCCGTACATGATGGTCGGGGTCGAGCCGTCCAGCTTGGCGGCCTTCGGGCGGACCACGAAATAGGGGATCTCGGTCCCGTCGCTGGAGGTCGCCCAGTACTGGTCGACCCGGTCCTTGGACGCGTCGAAGCGGGCGGGCAGGGTCTTGACCTGGGCCGCCTTGCCCCTGGCGGCGTCGGCCAGCCACAGGCTGTTGGGGGCCAGGAAGCTTTCGCCGGCCACGAAAAGCTGGTCGTCCTTCGCCGAGGTGGAACGGATCGTCAGGGTGGCGTCCTTGGGCAGGGCCAGGCGCCGGGCGGCCCACTTGCCGTCCTTGCGGTCATAGACGTCGACCGCGCCCTTCACGTCCTCCAGAAGTTCGACGGCCAGCATGCCCTTGGTGTCGGATACGTTCTGGATCGCCTGGCGCGGGCCGGGCTGGAAGATCAGCTCCGGTTTCAGAGTCACGGGGTCGACCCCGATCAGCGCCCCGTTGCCGAAGCCGGACCAAGCCTCCTGCAGGGTGAAGATCATGCGGCCGTCGACATAGGCTTGGTACTGCGCCTTGGGCGGCAGGGGGACCGGTGTCAGCTTGCCGGCGGCATGCAGGCTGTACTCGGACTCGAAGAACGACAGGCCGCGCTGGATCAGTATGGCGTCGACCTTGCCGCCCTCGCCGCGCAGGACGTTCGGCTGGGCCCAGACGTCGGTCTTCTGGCCGCGGAAGATCTCGCGGGCCTCGCCCAAGCGGGAAAGGACCTTCAGCACATAGGGATAGCCCGAGGCGGTCAGCTCGCCCGGCGTCCATTCACGTCCGACGATCAGGCTGTCGGCGTCCAGCCAGTCCACATACTGCTTGCCCTCGGACAGCTTGAAGCCGCCCACGACGAAGGCCTTGGTCGCGGTGTCGAACTCGCGCAGTTCGACGGCGTCGCCGCCGCCGTTGGAGAGCCGCGCCAGGCACACGGTCTCGGCCGGCTTGAGGCAGGTCGCGCCCTTCCAGAACCAGTTCTTGCTCTCGGCCGCGGCCAGGGCGTCGAGATCGAGCAGGACCTCCCAGGCCGGATCGGCGCCGCGGTACGACGCCAGCGAGGCGCTGCGCCAGATCCCGTGCGTGTGGACGGCGTCCTGCCAGAAATTGTCCACGCCCGCGCCGCGGAAGCTCGGCTGGGCGATCCTGTCCTTGGCGGTGAAGATCGCCCGCCCCTGCGCCAAGAACGGCGCATATCGGGCGTCGCTTTCGAGGCGCTTGGCCGCCTTGGCGTTCTGCGCCTCGACCCAGGCCATCGATCGTGGCGAGTCGATGTCCTCGAGCCAGATGAAGGGGTCCTCGGCCTGGGCGACGGCGGTGGCCGGGGCGACGAGCAGGGCGCCTGCGAGCGCCGCGGAAACGAGTTTCATGACCACATGGATAAATCGCCTGGGCAGGGCCTGTCTTCCTAAAGGTGATCGGCGGACAATTCTCCCCTATATAGCCCGCCATCATGAGCCGTCCGTTCCTGAAGATGAACGGGCTCGGCAACGACTTCGTCGTGGTCGAGGCCCGATCCGCGCCCTTCGCGCCGACGCCTGAAGAGGTGCGCGCGATCGCCAGTCGCGAGGCGGGGATCGGCTGCGACCAGCTGGTCTCCATTGAGGCCTCCGACAAGGCCGACGCCGCCGTGCGCTTCTGGAACGCCGACGGCGAGGAGGTGGGCGCCTGCGGCAACGCCAGCCGCTGCGTGGGCTGGCTGCTGATGGAAGCCTCGGGCCGCGACCAGGCGGTGATGGAGACGCAAGGGGGCCTGCTGACCGCGACCCGCGCCGGCGACAGGATCGTCAGCGTCGACATGGGCGTCCCGGGCCTGGACTGGACGGACATTCCGCTCGCCGAGGAGATGGACACCAAGGGGATCGAGCTGCAGGTCGGGCCCATCGACGCCCCGATCCTGCACACGCCGGGCTGCGTCTCCATGGGCAATCCGCACGTGGTGTTCTTCGTGCCCGACATCGAGACCGCGCCGGTGGTCGAGGTCGGGCCGATGATCGAGCACCATCATCTCTTTCCCGAGGCGGTGAACGTCGGCTTCGCCCAGATCGTCGCCCGCGACCGCATCCGCCTGCGGGTCTGGGAGCGCGGGGCGGGCCTGACCAAGGCCTGCGGCACGGGGGCCTGCGCGGCCCTGGTGGCTGCACACCGCCGTGGCCTGACCGACAACAAGGCGACCTTGGTGCTGGACGGCGGCGAACTCACCATCGAGTGGCGCGAGTCCGACGGCCATGTGATCATGACCGGGCCCGCCCAGGTGGATTTCACGGGGATCCTGCCGTGACCCGACGCATCGCCATCCTCGGCCTCATCCTCGCGCCGCTGCTGGGGGCCGCCAGCCCGCCGATCGCCACCTATGCGATGAGCTCGGATTCCATGCGCCCGAACCTGGAAAAGGGTGACCTGGTCGGGGCCGACATGCTGGAGGGGATGTGCGGCAAGACCCGTCCCCAGCCCGGCGACGTCGTGGTCTATCGCCCCAAGGACAAGGCCCAGCCCTATCTCGGCCGCGTGGTCGCCGGACCCGGCCAGACCCTGCGGATGCGCCGGGGCCGGCTGGTGATCGACGGCCGCACCGTGCCGGCCGCCCGCGTCGCCGAGGCCCCTGGCGGAGCGGGCGCGGTGGTGCAGGAGACCCTGGGCAACGGGCGCAGCTACTTCACCCTGGCCGGCGGCGAGGAGGCCCTGTTCGACGAGATCGCCCCGGTGCGCCTTGGGCCGCAGGACTGGTACATCCTGGGCGACAACCGCGACGACGCGTCGGACTCGCGGATCTGGGGCCCGTTCGAGAACAAGGACATCTGCGCCGTCGCCACCGTCATCCTCCAGGCCAAGGACAAGAAGCGTGTCGGCGCAAAGCCCTGATATGGACCTGCCCGTGGCCGTGCCCGGCGAAGACGCCGATGTCCGCATCGTGACGTTCGGCTGCCGGCTCAACGCCTATGAGAGCGAGGTCATCCGCGCGCGGGCGAGCGAGGACGGGCTCTCCAACGCCATCGTCTTCAACACCTGCGCGGTGACCGGCGAGGCCGTGCGCCAGGCCCGCCAGGCGATCCGCAAGGCGCGCCGCGAACGCCCCGACGCGCGGCTGATCGTCACCGGCTGCGCGGCTCAGATCGATCCCGCCGGCTTCGCCGGCATGGCCGAGGTCGACCTGGTGCTGGGCAACGCCGAGAAGTCCCAGGCCGGCGCCTATTCGGCCGGCGCCCCGGAAGGCCGGGTCCGGGTCAACGACATCATGAGCGTGCGCGAGACCGCCGGCCATCTGATCGACGGGCTGAAGGACCGGGCGCGGGCCTATGTGGAGGTCCAGAACGGCTGCGACCACCGCTGCACCTTCTGCGTCATCCCCTATGGCCGCGGCAATTCCCGCTCGGCGGCGGCCGGCGAGGTGGTGGAGCAGGTCCGTAAGCTGACTGCCCAGGGCTATCTCGAGGTGGTGCTGACCGGGGTGGACATCACCAGCTGGGGCGCCGACCTGCCGGGCCAGCCGACCCTGGGCCAACTGGTCGCCCGGATTCTCAAGCTGGTCCCGGAGCTGCCGCGCCTGCGGCTGTCGTCCATCGACGCCGCCGAGATCGATCCGGACCTGATGCGCTGCCTGGCCGAGGACCCGCGCCTCATGCCCTATCTGCACCTGTCGCTGCAGGCCGGCGACGACATGATCCTCAAGCGCATGAAGCGCCGCCACCTGCGCGCCGACGCGCTCAAGCTGATCGCCGACGTCCGCGCCGTGCGCCCCGACACCGCCTTCGGCGCCGACCTGATCGCCGGCTTCCCGACCGAGACCGAGGAGATGTTCGAGAACACCCTTCGGCTGGTGGAGGAGGGCGCCCTGTCGTTCCTGCATGTCTTCCCGTTCAGCCCGCGTCCGGGCACCCCGGCGGCGCGGATGCCGCAGCTGCAGCGCCCGGTGATCAAGGAGCGCGCGGCGCGCCTGCGGGCGGCCGGTGAGGCGGCCCTGGTCCGCCACCTGGAGCGCCAGGTCGGCCGCACGATCACTGGCCTTGTCGAGCGCGACGGCGTGGCGCGCGCGGAGGACTTCACCGAGATCGCCTTCACCGGCGAGGCGGCGGTGGGCGCC
Organism: Phenylobacterium sp.; assembly: GCF_036677185.1. Taxonomy (GTDB): domain Bacteria; phylum Pseudomonadota; class Alphaproteobacteria; order Caulobacterales; family Caulobacteraceae; genus Phenylobacterium. The sequence goes on along the minus strand of NZ_JAKFEN010000013.1, from coordinate 246,320 downwards.
ATCGTGGCGATGCGGATCACCGGCCACGCGGGCGGCAAGGCGCTCGGTCACGTTGCGGTGTTGGAGGCGGCGGAATGAGCGGTGAGACCGGCGGGTGCCAGTGCGGCGCGGTGCGCTTCGAGGTGACGGGCGAACTCGGCCGCGCCTCCATCTGCCACTGCCGCATGTGCCAGAAGGCGTTCGGCAGCTTCTACGGCCCGTTCGTCTCGGTGAAGGTCGCCGACCTGGAATGGACGCGGGGCGAGCGCAAGCGCTTCGCCAGCTCCAACAAGGTGGACCGCGGGTTCTGCGGCGCCTGCGGCACGCCGCTCACCTTCGAATGGAGCTCGAAGGTTGTCGACCTCGCCATCGGCGCCTTCGACGACCCGGCGCCGATCCGGCCGGTGGTGCAGATGGCTTTGGAGAGCGCCCTGCCCTGGGTGGCCGAGCTGCCCGGCCTGCCGGTGAAGACGCCGGAGGAGGAGGCCCAGATGCAAGTCTTCCAGGCTGACATCGTCTCCCGCCAGCACCCCGACCACGACACGGCGGAGTGGCCGCCGGCCTCCTAGATCCTCCCCTCTTGGGGGAAGTGGCGCGTCGCCCACTTCGGCGAGGTGACGGAGGGGGCTGCAGCCCCCAGAAGCGAGTCAAAATCCCCCTCAGTCAGCTTCGCTGACAGCTCCCCCAGGAGGGGAGCATCTATTCAGAGTTTGACGGCTCACGGTCGCGCCCGCGCCCCGGGAAGCCGGGCAGGCTCCAGCCCCAGAGGATGGCGCCGGCGCGGATCAGGAAGGCGGCCAGGAAGCCGGCGATCCCGGCCCAGACGGACGGCAGGCCCAGCAGTTCCAGCCCCACGAAGACCCCGGCGCCGACGAGGGCGCAGGTCACATAGATCTCCCGCTTCAGGAGGATCGAGGGTTCGTGGGCCAGGACGTCGCGGATGACGCCGCCGAAGCAGGCGGTGAGCGTGCCCATGACCACGGCGGAGAAGGCCGGCACATCGAGCGCTCCGGCCTTGGCCGCGCCCACGACGCAATAGGCGGCCATACCCAGCGCATCGAGCCACAGCAGCACCCGCATCCGCGCCTGGCCGGCGCCGAACACCCACACCGCCACGGCGGCGGCCAGGCAGGCCAGGATGTAGCCCGGCCGGTCGACCCAGAAGACCGGCGCCCCGATCAGCAGGTCGCGCAGGGTCCCCCCGCCCACGCCGGTCACGGCGGCGAAGAAGCTGAAGGTGATGATGTCGTGCTTCTGGCGCGCGGCGGCCAGCGCCCCGGTGGCGCCGAAGACCGCCACCGCTCCGTAGTCGAGCCAGACGAGGGTGGCGGCGAGCGCGTCCATGCCCGAACCTCTATCGCGCAAGCCTTCTTCCCGCTAGAAGCCCGCCCATGACCGAACCGAAAAAGGGCTGGCTCCAGCGTCTGACCAGCGGGCTGTCGCGCTCGTCGAAGCAGATGACCGAGCAGGTGGTCTCCACCTTCACCAAGCAGCCGCTGGACCAGGCCAAGCTCGACGAGCTGGAAGAGATGCTGATCGAGGCCGACCTCGGTCCGCACTCGGCCGCGCGCATCACCCAGCGCTTCTCCGACGCCAAGTTCGGCAAGAGCGTCGACGAGAGCGAGATCAAGGAAGCCCTGGCCGAGTACATCGGGGCGGAGCTGGAAACCCGCGAGGGCGACTTCGACCCGTTGTCGGGACCCAAGCCCTATGTGGTGCTGTTCATCGGGGTGAACGGCTCCGGCAAGACCACGACCCTGGGCAAGATCGCCGCCGACCTGACTGGGCGCGGGGCCAAGGTCCTGGTGGTGGCCGGCGACACCTTCCGCGCCGCCGCCGTCGAGCAGCTGAAGATCTGGGCCGATAGGGCGCAGGCCGACTTCATGTCGCGGCCCACCGGCTCGGACGCCGCGGGCCTGGCCTTCGACGCCATCGAGACGGCCAAGGAGAAGGGCCACGACGTCGTGCTGATCGACACCGCCGGACGGCTGCAGAACAAACAGGGCCTGATGGACGAGCTGCTGAAGGTGATCCGGGTGGTCAAGAAGACCCTGCCCGAGGCCCCGCACGAGACCCTGCTGGTGCTGGACGCCACGGTGGGTCGCAATGCGCTCGCCCAGGAGAACATCTTCGGCAACCAGATCGGGGTGTCGGGCATCGTGATGACCAAGCTGGACGGAACCGCCCGCGGCGGTGTGCTGGTGCCGGTGGCCCAGGCCAGCGACAGCCCCATCAAACTGATCGGCGTGGGCGAGGGGATCGAGGATCTCCAGCCCTTCAAGGCGCGCGCCTTCGCCCGGTCGCTCGTTGGTCTGGAGGACGCATGACCCTGTCTCCCACCGCGAAGAAGTATGTGCGCGGCTTCGTGGACTTCGGCGGGCTGATCGCCTTCCTCGCCGCCTTCATCTATTTCCGGGTCTCGGGCGTGGCCCAGTCCGAGGCGCTCATGCAGGCGACCTGGGCCCTGGTGGCCGGCTCGGCCGTCGCCCTGGCCGTCGGCTTCATCGTCGAGCGGCGGATCGCGCCCTTCCCGCTGATCGGCGGGGTGGCGGCCCTGTTCTTCGGCTCGCTCACCCTGTTCTTCCACGACCCCAGGCTGCTGAAAATCAAGCCGACCGTGATGAACACGGTCTTCGGCCTCGCCCTGCTGGGCGGCCTGGCGCTGCGCAGGAACCCGCTGAAGCTGTTGATGGGCGAGTCCATCCAGATGCCGGACGAGGGCTGGCGGCGGCTGACCCTGCACTACGCCCTGTTCTTCCTGGCCCTGGCGGGGCTGAACGAGGCGGTCTGGCGCACCCAGCCGGACGATATCTGGGTGGCCTTCCGCTTCCCGGGCATCCTGATCCTGACGGTGATCTTCTCCTTCGCCCAGGTGCCGCTGATGATGAAATACGCCAAGACCGACGAGCCGCCGCCGCCCCACGTCGAGTAGCCCCTGGCGGTTGCGCCGCCCACGGACCATCTGTCGTCAAATCGACACTGTGGCGCGCTAGCGTCAGCGTGCGGATGACGCTCAGATTGGGACAGCCGATGGCCAAGACCAAGTCGAACGACAAGTCGGGCAAGGGGCTGCCGGCCCTGGACCGCTCTCCCAGCCACCTCCTGCACCGGGCCCTGCAACTCGCCCTCGACATCTATGGCGACGAGCTAGGCGCCGGCGCCATAACCCAGCGCCAGTACGCGGTCCTGGCCGCGGTGGAGGCCCACGAGGGCCTGACCCAGACCGACCTGGTGAAGATCACCGGCATCGACCGCTCGACTTTGGCCGACATGGCCGCGCGGATGATCGCCAAGGGCCTGCTGGAGCGCCAGCGCTCGAGCTCGGACGCGCGGGCCAATGCGGTCAGCCTTACCGACGCTGGCCGCTTGGCGCTTGAGGACGCGCGGCCGAAGATGGCCAAGGCCGACGCCCGGCTGCTGAAGCTTCTGGGCTCGAACAAACGCGACGCCCTGGTGGGCGCCCTACGCGACCTGGTCCGGGCCGGCGAGGCCGCGGGCGATCCGCCGGCCGAAAAGCCGCCCAAGGCCGAGAAACCCAAGAAGGCCGACAAGCCGAAGAAGAAGAAGCTCAAGAAGGCGGCTTAGAGCGGCCTAGACCCGGATATCCAGCAACGAGCCCGGGCGCAGGATCTTCTCCGGGGGATCGGCGGGCAGGGACGTGGGGATCTTCTGAACCGGCGCGGCGGCGGGCGCGGCCATGGCCGGGGCGGCTTGCGGCGCTGTCTTGCCCAGCGCCGCCTCGAAGAAGGCGCGCTGGCCGGGATTGCGCGCCGGCTGGACGCCCTGGCCGGGGACCTGGGCCTGCGGAAAGATCGGCGGGCGGACCGTGCTCACGGGCGGACCTTATGGTTAACGAAGTCCTCGCGAACCTGCCTGCGCCACCTCAAGGTTTGGTTAACGGCGGGCCTTGGCCATCAGCGCGCGGGCGGTTTCGGGGGTGAGGGGGCCGGTGTGCTTGGCCAGGATCACCCCGTCGGCGCCGACCAGATAGGTCTCAGGCACCCCGGTGACGCCGAGCTCGATGCCGGCGCGTCCGTCGCGGTCCACCAGCCGCTCGGCGAAGGGATCGCCCAGCCGGCCGAGGAAGGCCTTGGTGTTCTCCGGCGCGTCCTTGTAGGCGACGCCGATGATCCGCACGCCTTGGCGCCGCAGGTCCACCAGCACCGGATGCTCGATCTCGCAGGGGGCGCACCAGGAGGCGAAGATATTGACCAGGGCCGGGCCTTCGCCGAGCGCCGCGCGCAGAGGCGCGGGGCGGCCGTCGTCCAGGCGCGGCAGGGTGAGTTCGGGCACGGGTTTGCCGACCAGGGCGTCCGGCTGCACCTGCGGGTCGCGCTTCAGCGAATAGACCCCGAACAGCACGGCCAGAGCCGCCAGGGCGACCAGCGGCAGGAGGGCCAGCCAACGGCTCACTGGCCGTCCTTCTCCGCGCGGCGGCGCCAGCGCCGGGCGCGGGCCAGGGTCGCCCAGATCATGCCGGCGAAGACCACTCCGGTGATCGCATAGGCCGGCCAGACAAAGGCCGCGTACTTGCCGGCGTCGAAATCCAGCATGTCAGCTCCTCGCCGCGCGCAGGGCGGCGGCCTCGGCGCGGCGGCGCCAGACCTCGGCGCGGATGCCCACCAGCCACAGCGAGCCGAAGGCCGCGGTATAGGCCAGCGCCATCAGGCCAAGCGGCCAGAGGAAGATCGGCGGCATCGCGGGGCCGTCGGCGCGAAACACCGATGCGCCCTGATGCAAGCTGTTCCACCAGTCGACCGAGAACTTGACGACGGGCAGGTTGACGATCCCCACCAGGGCCAGGATCGCCGCCGCGCGCGCCGCCTTGGTCTCGTCGTCCAGCGAGGCGCGCAGGGCCATGTAGGACACGTACAGCAGGAACAGGATCAGCACCGAGGTCATGCGCGCATCCCACTCCCACCAGGTCCCCCACATCGGGCGTCCCCAGAGCGAGCCCGTCACCAGGGCCAGGAATGTGAAGGCCGCGCCTAGCGGGGCGGCCGCCCGCGCCGCGGCGTCAGCCAGGGCGTGGCGGAAAATGAGCGACAGAAAGCTCGCCCCGGCCAGGCAGGCATAGACGAACATGCTCATATAGGCCGCCGGCACGTGGATGAACATGATCCGCACCGTGTCGCCCTGCTGGTAGTCCTCCGGCGCGGTGAAGCCCAGCCACAGGCCGGCGAGCGCCAGGACGGCCGCCAGCACGCCGAACATCGGCGCGGCCCAGCGGGAAAAGGCCATGAACCGCTCGGGGTTCGACAGAAAGGCCGGCGCCGGGATCATGCGGGCGGATTAGACCCCGGCGCGGCCGTGGGCAAGGCGCCTAGCGTGGCGGCCGCGGCGGGGCGGGCGGCTCCGGGGGCATGGGCGGCGGCGGCGGCAGGGGTTCGCCGTGGAAATCATGCATCCTCGGCATGCGGTGCATCATGGCCATGGGGCCAAGCGGCATGGGGCCGAAACCGGGTCCCGCGAACATCATCATCGGCATCTCGTCGAAGGCGCGCTTCTGGCGTTCGTCCAGCGCCGCGTAGAACGTCCGCGTCGCGGCGATGCGGGCCTGCATGGCGGCCTGGTGCTGGGCCATCCTGGACTCCATCTCGTCCAGGCGGGCGAGGGTGGAGCGCTGTTCGGCGGCGTGGTCGAAGCTGGCCATGTGCTCGTGCTTGGGCTTCACGGCCTCGAGATAGGTCTTGAGCGCCGGCTCCTGGTCAGGGCGCAGCTGCAGGATCGCGCTCAGGTGGCCGTCGTGGTCGCCGTGGCTCCGCATCATGACGCGCCGGTCGGGGCCGGCGTGCATCTTGACGTCCTTGTCGACGAATTCCTTGGTCCAGGTCTTGGGGGCCGGCGCCGGCTTGGGTTCGGCGGTGAGCGCCGCGCCGGCGGAAAGGGATAGGGCGGCTCCCGCGAGGAGCCAGGTCAAGCCTCGAGACATCGCCGTTTCTCCCTGTTGGCGGTTGCCGAGAGGCCGACGTTCCGCGCCGACCATGGCGAAAAGTGGCCAATGGCGACGCTTCCAGGTGAAGCTTTCGTAATGTCGCGGGACGGACGCCGGGCCCGTCCCGCGATCGAGCGTCTAACCGTGTCCGCCCATGCGGCCGTGACGCCCGCCGCCGTCGTGACCGCCACGTCCGGCGTGCAGGGCGTCGAAGGCCTTCTGCTGGGCGGGCGAGAGCTGGGCGTAGAACCGCTTGGTGGCCGCGGCATGCTGCTCGAACCGCGCCTGGTGCTCGGCCATCCGCGCCTTCTGGGCGTCCAGCTTTTGCGGGGTGGTGAGCCCAGCCATCTCGCCACGGCGTTCTTGACGCTTCTCGCGGCCGCCGGCCGGCGGCTGGTGAGAGTCGACGAAGGCCTTGAGCGCGGCCTCCTGGTCGGGACGCAGCTGCAGGGCCGCGCGCAGGTGTTCGGCGCGCGCGGCTGGATCGGCGTGGCGCATGCCGCCGTGTCGACCGTCGTGGTCGCCGCCATGGCCGGGCATGGCGGTGGCGGGCAGGGGCGGCTGTTGGGCCAGGCTCGCCGTGGCGAGGCCGGCCGTGAGGATGACGCCGCCCAAGGCCAGCGGCGCGAGCTTTCCAAGGTTCATTGATCGCAACTCCAGTTTCGCGCCCCTTGCAGCTTGAACGGGCGGTCGTCGGGAGTCCGTCGCTAGGACAGGGCGTTGCGGCAGGCCGCGGCCATGGCGATGGGGCCCAGCGCCACCGCGCCCGCGGCGTAGCCCGCCAGCAACAGGAAACCGGAGGTCCAGGGCAGGCCGCCCGAGAAGGCGTCGAGCGCCCCGCCGCCGAAGATCACCGGCGGCACGAACAGCGGCAGGACGATGACCGCCGTGAGCAGGCCGCCGCGCCGCGCGCCCAGGCTGAGCGCCGCCCCGATCCCGCCGACGAAGGAAAAGGCCAGGCCGCCGATCAGGGCGCAGGCGAAGATCAGCGGCGCGAGGCGCGGCTCGGCGCCGAGCGCGATGGCGGCGACCGGCGCGGCGAGGGCCAGAGGTGCGGCGGTGGCGATCCACTGGCCCAGGCACTTGATGGCGCAGACGATCTCCAGGGGCGTTGGCGACATGACCAGCAGGTCCAGCGCCCCGTCCTCGTAGTCGCGCTCGAACAGGCGATCCAGCGACAGCAGGGCGGCGAGCGCCAGGGCGACCCAGGCCGCGCCCGGCGCCACGGCCATCAGCCGCGCGGGCTCGGGCCCGATGGCGAGCGGCAGCAGGGTGGCGACCCCGGCGTAGAATCCCACCGAGACCAGCGGCCCGCCGCCGCGGCCCCAGGCCAGGGCCGTCTCGCGGCGGAGCAGGGCGAGGGCCCGGCTCACGCGGAGATCTCCAGGGTCTTGGCGGGGATCGGCAGGGGGTCGTGGACGGCGGCGACGATCATCCCGCCGCCGGCCAGGTGCTGCGCCATCATCGCCCCGAATCGCGCGCGCCAGTCGGCGTCGAGCGGACTGAGCGGTTCGTCCAGCAGCCACAGGCCGCGCGGGGCGGCCAGCAGCCGGGCCAGGGCCAGCCTGCGCCTCTGACCTGCGGACAGGCGCCGGACCTCGAGGTCGAGCAGCGGCGTCAACTCAAGGGCCTGGGCGGCGGCCTCGGCCGAGGCCGGGGTTCCTCCGGTCCAAAGCGTCCAGAAGCCGAGTTCCTCGCGCACCGTGCGGGCGGGCTTCTGGCCGTCCTGGTGGCCGACCAGGTGGATGTGGTCGCTGCGGGCCAGGGTGGGGTCGAGATCGCCGAAGCCGATGGCGCCGGCCTCCAGGCCCACCAGGCCGGCGACGGCGCGCAGCAGGCTGGTCTTGCCCGCCCCGTTGCGGCCGGTGAGCGCCGCGGCCTCGCCCGCCTTGAGGCGCAGCTCCAGGCCCTGGAACAGCAGGCGCCCGCCCCGGCGCAGGGCCAGGTTTCCGATCTCCAGGCGCCCGATCATGCCCAATTCCTCCCCTGCGTAGCGGGGGAGGGGGACCACGCGTCAGCGTGGTGGAGGGGGCGAGACCGGGCTCTGAGCTTGAAGCCGCCCCCTCCACCGCCTGCCGGCGGTCCCCCTCCCCCGTGAACGGGGGAGGAAAAGGACCGGCCCGCCGCATGGACGAGCCGGGTTCCAGGGGCTATGACGCGCGCGGCCGTCGCCACCTCGGGGGGCGTACGCGGCGCTGGGGCGAACGCTGTGTGTCCGCCTCCAAAAGCGCGCGATCCCCGGATTGGACGTTGAGCGGCCGCGAACAGAGGAAGGATCCTTGAAAATGGCGTCAGCCAACAGTTTGAATAGCCGCCGCGAACTCGCGGTGGGCGACAAGTCTTACGTCTACTACAGCCTTCGCGCCGCGGAGGAAGCCGGTCTTTCGGGCGTCTCGCGCCTGCCGGTCTCCATGAAGGTGCTGCTGGAAAACCTGCTGCGCAACGAAGACGGCAAGACCGTCACTCCCGACGATCTCAAGGCGCTCGCCGCCTGGCTCGACAACAAGGGCTCGGTCGAACACGAGATCAGCTTCCGCCCGGCCCGGGTGCTGATGCAGGACTTCACCGGCGTGCCCGCCGTGGTCGACCTGGCCGCCATGCGCGACGCCATGACCAGCCTGGGCGCCGACCCGGAGAAGATCAACCCGCTGAACCCCGTCGATCTGGTGATCGACCACTCGGTGATGGTGGACCACTTCGGCACCGCCAAGGCCTTCGGCGAGAACGTCGAGCGCGAATACGAGCGCAATATCGAGCGCTACCGCTTCCTGCGCTGGGGCTCCTCGGCCTTCAACAACTTCCGCGTCGTGCCCCCCGGCACCGGAATTTGTCACCAAGTGAATCTTGAGTACCTCGCCCAAACCGTCTGGCTGGGTGAGGAAGGCTCCGACGCCGTCGCCTATCCCGACACCGTGGTCGGCACCGACAGCCACACCACCATGGTCAACGGCCTGGCGGTCCTGGGTTGGGGCGTGGGCGGCATCGAGGCCGAGGCCGCGATGCTGGGCCAGCCGATCCCGATGCTGATCCCCGAGGTCATCGGCTTCAAGCTCTCCGGCGCCATGCCGGACGGCGCGACGGCCACCGACCTGGTGCTCACCGTCACCCAGATGCTGCGCAAGAAGGGCGTGGTCGGCAAGTTCGTCGAATTCTTCGGGCCGGGCCTGTCGGGCCTGACCCTGGAAGACCAGGCGACCATCGCCAACATGGCCCCGGAATACGGCGCCACCTGCGGCTTCTTCCCGGTGACCAAGTCGACGATCGACTATCTGCGGGCGACGGGACGCGCCGAGGAGCGCGTGGCCCTGGTCGAGGCCTACGCCAAGGAACAGGGCATGTGGGTCGAACCGGGCGACGCCGATCCGGTGTTCTCCGACACCCTGGAGCTCGACCTCGGCGCCGTCCTGCCTTCGCTGGCCGGTCCGAAGCGTCCGCAGGATCGTGTCCTGCTCTCCGACGCCGCCGCCGAGTTCGCGGCCGCGCTCAGCAAGGACTTCGGCAAGGGCGACGCGCCTGACGCCCGCGTTCCCGTCGCCGGTGAGAAGTTCGATGTCGGCCACGGCGACGTGGTGATCGCCGCCATCACCTCCTGCACCAACACCTCCAACCCCTCGGTGCTGATCGCCGCGGGCCTGGTCGCCAAGAAGGCGATCGAAAAGGGCCTGAAGGTGAAGCCCTGGGTGAAGACCTCGCTGGCGCCCGGTTCGCAGGTGGTCACCGACTATCTGAAAGCCGCCGGCCTGACCAAGTCGCTGGACGCGCTGGGCTTCAACCTGGTCGGCTACGGCTGCACGACCTGCATCGGCAATTCCGGCCCGCTGCCGGAAGCCATCTCCGACGCGGTGAACCAGGGCGACCTGGTGGCCTGCTCGGTGCTGTCGGGCAACCGCAACTTCGAAGGCCGGGTGAACCAGGACGTGCGGGCCAACTACCTGGCCTCGCCGCCCCTGGTGGTCGCCTACGCGCTCGCCGGTTCCATGAAGATCGACCTCTCCACCGAGCCGCTCGGCGAAGGCAAGGACGGCAAGCCGGTCTATCTGAAGGACATCTGGCCGACCTCGGAAGAGATCGCCGTCCTGCAGCGCAAGCACGTCACCAAGAAGATGTTCGACACCCGCTACGCCGACGTCTTCAAGGGCGACAAGAACTGGCAGGGCATCAAGGTGGCCGGCGGCCAGACCTACGCCTGGGACATGGGCTCCACCTACGTCCAGAACCCGCCCTATTTCCAGGGCCTGAAGATGGAGCCGACCCCGGTCGTCGACATCGTCGAGGCCCGGGTGCTGGGGGTGTTCGGGGATTCGATCACCACCGACCACATCAGCCCGGCGGGTTCGATCAAGGCCACGGCCCCGGCCGGCGTCTATCTGCGCGAACGCCAGGTGCCGCCCACGGAGTACAACTCCTACGGCGCGCGCCGCGGCAACCACGAGATCATGATGCGCGGCACCTTCGCCAACATCCGGATCCGCAACAAGATCACCTCCGACATCGAGGGCGGGGTGACCAAGCACTTCCCGTCCGGCGACGTCATGTCGATCTATGACGCGGCCATGCGCTACCAGTCGGAGGGCCGGCCGGCGGTGGTGTTCGCGGGCAAGGAATACGGCACCGGCTCGTCGCGCGACTGGGCGGCCAAGGGCACCAAGCTGCTGGGCGTCCGCGCGGTGATCGCCGAGAGCTTCGAGCGCATCCACCGCTCGAACCTGGTCGGCATGGGCGTGCTGCCGCTGCAGTTCACCCAGGAGGGCTGGCAGAAGCTGAACCTGACCGGTGAGGAGATCGTCACCATCCGCGGCCTGACGGAGCTTTCGCCCCGCAAGCAGCTGACGGTGGAGATGTACCGTCCGTCGGACGGTCGGATCGCCCGCTTCCCGGTCCGCTGCCGGATCGATACGCCCACCGAGCTCGAGTACTACAAGCACGGGGGCGTGCTGAACTACGTGCTGCGCAACCTCGCGCGCTCGGCCGCCTAGGACCTGAGCTTTCCCTCCCCTCTATGGGGAGGGTGGCTGGCGCGAAGCGACAGACGGGTGGGGTTCTCCTGCAATTGCCCCACCCTGATCGTGAAGTTCATCCTCGGGCCGACCGCTGGTCGGACCCGGGGGCGATCTGTCCCTCCCCATGAAAGGGAGGGAAAAGAGGCGGTCACACCTTGTTGAACCCAATTCTCCGGGGAAGTCCGCTTTATTGCGCCACGATGCGTAAAGCCGCGCTTTTGTGCCTGACCCTCATCGCGACCCCTGGCTTGGCCGCGGCGGCCAAGCCGCCCGTGGTCATCGAGCTCTTCACCGCCCAGGGCTGCGCCTCTTGTGGCGAAGCCAACAGCTATGTCGGCAAGCTGGCCGAGAAGCCCGGCGTGCTCGCCCTGACCTTCCCGGTCGACTACTGGGACTATCTCGGCTGGTCCGACACCTTCGCCAAGCCGGAGTTCGCCGACCGCCAGCGGGCCTATGTGACCCGGCTCTCCCTGCGCGAGCCCTACACGCCCCAGGTGGTGGTCGACGGCCACGCTCAGGCGGGGGGTCTGCAGACCGATAAGGTCGACAAGCTGCTGGCCACCGCCGCCAACGATTCGCGCCGCGCGCCCGACATGGCCTTCATCGGCCTGCGCCGGGTGGACGTGGGCTCCGGCCCGGTCCCGCGTGGCGGGGCCGAGGTCTGGTTGGTCCGCTACGATCCGCGCGCGCAGGACGTGGTGGTCAAGAAGGGCGACAACCGCGGCCAGACCGTGGCCCACAGGAACGTGGTGCGCGAGATCAGACGGCTAGGAAGCTGGCGCGGCCGGCCCACCGCCTATCGCCTGCCGCCGCCGACCGAGGACGGCCTGGCCACGGCGGTCCTGGTCCAGGGCCCCGACGGCGGGCGCATCCTAGCCGCGGCCCAGCGGACGCCCTGACCCTGGCGTAGTCCAAGACCCGGACATGAGGAGGCCCGCGCAGGTGGGGGGCATCCCGCGCGGGCCTTTGTCTCATGTGGTCCAGACTGGAGGGGTCTGGAGGATAAAGCGTCGGCTGATCGAAGCCCACGATCCAGGGGGGCTGGGGGGGCTGTTCAGGATCCGGGACCAGCAGGTTCCGACCAACCGACGATTAGGACTATCGGTAGTGGATCAGGCGGGCGGGAGACCGAAATAAGGTCATTCCAAGGCGGGAGGTTACGGTTGTTTTAGATTGGTCGGAGGGCGTGTCTCCGTGGCCACGCTTCGCCTGGATTGTCGACCGGAGCGATTTGGGGTTACCCTTCACGGCGATGGTCTTCGATCCGTCCCACCAGACCTCCCGCGCGCAGGTCTTTTTCGACCGCCACGAATTGGGGCGCATCCTCTCGCTCTATGGTCGAATGGTCGCCGCCGGCGAGTGGCGCGACTACGGCGTCGGCGCCACGACGGACGCCTGCATCTTCTCGATCTTCCACCGGGCCTCGGAGGCGCCGGTCTACCGCATCGAGAAGCGGCCCTCGCTGGCGCGACGCCAGGGCGCCTGGGCGATCATCGGCCAGGGCGGCCTGATCCTGCGCCGCGGCCACGAGCTGGACCAGGTGCTGCGGTTCTTCGACAAGGGCCGCTTCAAGGTGGTGGACTAAGCCCAACAAAAAACCCCGGCGGTTTCCCGCCGGGGCTTCGAGATCTCAGGTTCTGGATCAGATCTATCGGCGGTCGCCGAAGATGCTGAGCAGGAACTGGAAGAGGTTGATGAAGTTCAGGTAGAGGCTGAGCGCGCCGTAGTTGGTGGCCACGCCCATGGCGGCCTCGTTCCCGCCCATCTCATAATAGCTCATCTTCAGGCGCTGGGTGTCATAGGCGATCAGGCCCGCGAAGATCAGCACGCCGATGACGCTGATGATGAAGGCCATCGCGCCGCTTTGCAGGAACATGTTGACCACCATGGCGATCACCAGGCCGATCAGGCCGACGATCAGGAAGCTGCCGAAGCCGGTCAGGTCCTTCTTGGTGGTGTAGCCGAACAGCGACAGGCCGCCGAAGGCCGCCGAGGTGATCAGGAAGGTCGAGAAGATCGACGTGCCCGTATAGATCAGGCTCAGCACGCCGAGACCCGCGCCGATCAGGCTGACGATGGTCCAGTAGAAGATGCCGGAAGACCGCGGCGTCGCGTTCTTCATGGCGAACATGCCGAACAGCATCACCGCCAGCGGCGAGAACGCCACCACCATGCCCAGCAGGGTGTAGCCGATGCGGCCCGTGGGCGAGGTCGAGAACATCAGGTCCCGCACCGGCGGGAAGCTGCCGGTCAGGAAGGCCAGTCCGGCCGAAACGAGAAGCCCCAGCGCCACCTTGTTGTAGACGCCGAGCATGAAGCTGCGCAGACCCGCGTCCACCGACATGTCGGCGCGATCTGCGGGGACCGTGCGCGCATAGCCGCGGTTGAAGTCGCTCATCAGAGACAAAGCCCTTTTCGAAACGCCCCGAGTGGGCGCACCCCCGAATATCGGGGTCCGGGCTGTTCGGCGCAAGGGAGGCCGGATTACGTTTGCGTCAGCCGTTTCGCATCCTAGGTAGAGGACGATGATCCGCCTGTTCGCCGCCATCGCCATACCGTCCGAAATCGGCGCGGGCCTGGTCTCGCGCCAGGACGGCCTGCCCGACGCCCGCTGGCGGCCCATGGAGGCCTTCCACATCACCCTGCGCTTCTTCGGCGACGTGGCCGAGAACGTCGCCGCCGACCTGGACGCGGAGCTCGCCATGGTGACCGGCGCGCCGCTGAACCTGGAGCTGGAAGGGGTGGGTGCGTTCGGCGAGGGCCACGAGATCCACGCGGTCTGGGCCGGCGTCGTCGAGGACCCCGACCTGCGCCAGCTGGCCCGGCGCTGCGAGACCGCCGCGCGGCGGGCGAGGCTGAAGCCGGACACGAGGGTCTACAAGCCGCACGTGACCCTGGCCTATCTGCGCCGGCCCAATCCGGACGAGGTCGCCGCCTGGCTTGCCGGGAACAACCTCCTCAAGTCGCCGCCGTTCCGGGCGACCAGCTTCGGGCTCTATTCAAGCTGGCGCACCGCCGAGGGCTCCCGCTACCGGCTGGAGCGGGAATATCCGCTGGTTTGAGGCTTCTAAATGCTCCCCCTCTGGGGGAGCTCCCGGCCGAATGGCCGGGTGAGGGGGACTTTGACTCTGTGGGCTTCAACCCCTCCGTCACGTCGCCGAAGAGGGCGACGCGCCACCTCCCCCAAACCGCGCTGCGCGCTGGGGGAGGATCTAGGAGCCTAGGCGTCGACCGCGTGGTCCTTGAGGACGCCGAGCGGGACGATGGCCAGGGTCTCCTCGTGGGTGGCCTCGAGGATCAGCTGGGGGGCCATGCCGGCGTCCAGGGCTTCCTTCCAGCGCGGGGCGCAGAGGCACCAGCGGTCGCCCGGCTTCAGCCCCGCGAAGGCGTAGTCCGGCATGGGGGTGGAGAGGTCGTTGCCCATGCTCTTGGAGAAGGCCAGGAACTCGGCGGTCATCACCGCGCAGACGGTGTGCATGCCCGTGTCGTGCGGTCCGGTCTCGCAGCAGCCGTTGCGGAAGAAGCCCGTCACCGGGTCGAGCGAGCAGGGGACGAGTTCGCCGCCCAGCACGTTCTTGGCCCCGTCGTCGTAGCGGATGGTCATGGACCCATCCTAGCTCCTAAGAAGGGGGGTTCGCCATCGGAACCATGGAGCCGGACGCTTGAGCTTGCCCCGCCCGCGCCGCAGCGCCCTCTACATGCCCGCCGCCAATGCGCGCGCCGTCGAAAAGGCGCGCGACCTGCCGTGCGACGTGGTGATCCTGGACCTGGAGGACGCCGTCGCCCCCGACGCCAAGGACCTGGCGCGGACCCAGGCGGTCGAGGCGGTGAAGGCCGGCGGCTTCGGCCGGCGCGAGGTGGTCATCCGGATCAACGGGCTGGACACGCCATGGGGCGCGGCGGACCTGGCGGCGGCCGGAGCGGCGGGCCCGGACGCGATCCTGGCCCCCAAGGTGTCCTCGGCGGCTGACGTGGCGGCCTATGGCGCCGGGCTCTCGGGCGACACCCGGCTCTGGGTGATGATCGAGACCTGCGCGGCGATCTTCGCCCTGCCGCAGGTCGCCGGGGCGGGTGGTCGGCTTTCGACCCTGGTGGCGGGGACCAACGACCTGGCCAAGGAGATGCGCTGCCGGCTGGATGTGGCGCGCGCGCCGCTCGCCGCTCCGTTATCGCTGATGGTCGCGGCGGGACGCGCCCACGGGCTGGCCGTCCTCGACGGGGTGTTCAACGGCATCGAGGACGACGCCGGCCTGGCCGCCCAGTGCGACCAGGGGGCGGCCTTCGGCTTCGACGGCAAGACCCTGATCCATCCGCGCCAGATCGAGGCCGCCAATCTGGCCTTCAGTCCAACCCCCGACGAGGTCGCCTGGTCACGGACCATCGTGGCGGCCTTCGATCTGCCGGAAAATGCCGCCAAGGGGGTGATCCGGGTCGAGGGACGCATGGTGGAGCTGTTGCATCTGGACGAGGCGCGGCGTCTGATCGCCGTCGCGGACGCCATCGCCGCGGCGTGAGATGTCGGCCTTGAGACTGAGAACCCCGCTCCTGCAGATCGCCCTGGCGTTCTCCGTGGCCGCGCCCGCCGCCGCCCAGGAGGCTGATCCCATCGCGGCCCTGCTGGACCAGCCGCCGCCCGCCCAGGCGCAGGCCGCCGATCCCGAGACCGCCGACGCGCTGGCGGCCGAGCCGCCGCTTGCCCCAGAACCCACGCCGCCCCCGGCCTACATCCCGCCTCTGGCTCAGCCGGAGCTCACCGCCCCGACCTTTGTCGACGATACCGGCCGGTCGCCCGAGGCGGCGCCGAGCCCCGTCGAGCTGAGCTATGAGGCGCGGCTGCGGTCCTCTTCCGCCTCGGCCCAAGGTCTGCAGGGGCCGCTGGACGGCGCCTGGACCCTGCGCGAGGGGGAGGGGACGGCGCTCTACAGCCTACAGATGGTCGACAGCGGCCTGACGCCGCCGGAAGGGGCCTGGCGCGACCCGCGCCGGCGCGGGTCCACCGATTCGTCGGGCTTCCTCAGCACCGTCCAACGCATCGGCGGCGAGCTGATCGTCACCTTCCACCCGCGCCCCGGCGCGGGCGCAGCCACCCTGGTCCTCAACGCCGCCGCCGACGGGTCCTGGACCGGGCGGCTGGAGGAGGGCGGCGAGCGCCGGGCTGTGGTCCTGCGCCGCGACTAGAGACCGAGCGCCGCCTTGGCCGCCGCCAGGGCCCGCGCCAGGGCGTCGGCGGGGTAGGGCTCGGCGGGGCTATGGCCCCAGACCGGACCGGGCCAGGCTGGGTCGCCGACCCGGCGGCCCACCACATGTACATGGAGCTGGGGCGTGACATTGCCGAGCGCGCCGACATTCAGCTTGTCGACCGCTACGCCCAGGACGCGGACGGCCCGGCCGGCGGCGAGGATCTCGTCGGTGAGGATCGCCAGATCCTCTCGGGACAGGTCTTCCAACTCGCGGGCGCTCGCGACGCGCGGGATCAGCACGATCCAGGGATACCGGACGTCGTCCTGCAGCCGGGCGTGGCTCAGCACAAGGTCGCCTAGTTGGTGCGATGTGGCGAGGAACGCCGGATCCGCCTGAAACATCGCCGCTTCCCCGTGTGACCTGCCAACCGTTGGTAGCCGCAGGCTCCGCGCCTGTCACTTGGCCTTGCCGCAGGGGCCCATGGGGGCTAGACCGCCCGCGAATTTTCGCACTGCAACCACGGGACAGTTCCATGACCATGAAGAAGCCGATCCGCGTCGCGGTCACGGGCGCCGCCGGCAACATCGGTTACGCCCTCCTCTTCCGCATCGCCTCGGGCGAGATGTTCGGCAAGGACCAGCCGCTGATCCTGCAACTTCTGGAAATCCCGGTCGAAGGCCCGCAGAAGGCGCTGAAGGGCGTGGCCATGGAGCTGGAGGACTGCGCCTTCCCGCTGCTGCAGGACATGGTGCTGACCGGCGACGCCAATGTCGCCTTCAAGGATGTGAACTGGGCGCTACTGGTCGGCTCCAAGCCGCGCGGCCCGGGCATGGAGCGCGCCGACCTCTTGAAGGACAACGGCAAGATCTTCATCGCCCAGGGCCAGGCCATCGACGCCGTGGCCGCCGACGACGCCCGCGTCGCGGTGGTGGGCAACCCCTGCAACACCAACATCATGATCGCCGCGAGCCAGGCCAAGCGCCTGCCGAAGGACCGTTTCACCGCCATGGTGCGGCTGGACCAGAACCGCGGCCGCGCCCAGCTGGCCAAGAAGGCCGGCGTGGCGATCACCGAGGTCAGCGACCTGTTCATCTACGGCAACCACAGCCCGACCATGTTCGCCGACTTCACCCACGCCAAGATCAGCGGCAAGCCGGCCGCCGAAGTCATCGGCGACGAGGCCTGGCTGAAGAACGACTACCTGCCCGCCGTCGGCAAGCGCGGCGCGGCGATCATCGAGGCCCGCGGCCTGTCCTCGGCGGCCTCGGCGGCCAACGCCCTGGTCGACCATGTCCGTGATCTGACCACCGTCGGCGCGATCCACTCCGTCGCCGTCGAGAGCCAGGGCCGCTACGGCTTCGCCGATGGCGTCTGGGCCGGCATGCCGGTGAAGACCACCGCCACGGGCTACGACGTCATCACCACCTATGAGATGGACGATTTCGCCAAGAGCAAGATCGCGCTGACCAACGACGAACTGGTCGGTGAGCGCGACACCGTCAAGGACATGCTGGGCTAGGGCCTAGGCCATAGGACGGCGGCTCGCGGGCCGTCGTCCTACCAGCGCCGCTCGGCCTCGTCGGCGATGGCGTTCAGCTCCTCGATCCGCTGGTCGTAGACAGCCGCCAGGGCTCGGGGCGAGCGCCGGGCGGCGTCCTCGCGGATATCCAGCCAGTCGTCCTGCTCGCCGCGCAATTCGTCATGGCGCGCGCCGGCCCGCAGCGCCCGCCGGAAGGCGCGCGACAGGCGCCGATCGGCGGCCGCCAGGGCGGGATCGGCGCAGACCATCTCCTCGGCCAGCGAGTTCGCCCGGCCGCAGTCGAAGCTGGGCCGCGCGACGCCGACGGGGTCGGGCGCGCGGACGCTGGCGTCGATCGCCGACTGCAGGGCGTCGGGGACGGCTTCCGGCTCCGGGTCCGGCTCGGGCGCCAGTCTCGGCGGCGCCGGCGCGGCCTTGGGGGCGGCCTGGATCAGTTCCGGCGACATGGTCTCCAGCGGCGGGCGCTCGACGACGGGCGGCGGGGGCGGGGGATCGGCCATCACCACCTCGATCTGGCCATCAGCCGTCGCGGGTCGCGGCTCCATCGGGGCGGGCTTCGGCCCGCGCCCGATCAGGTCGGGCCTAGCGGCGAGGCCCAGCCCCAGGCCCAGCACGCAGGCGACGGCCACGCCGCCGATCACGGCGTTGCGATTGAGCCGGCGCGGGGCGGGCCCGGGCGGCGGCGCGGGCGGCTCTTCCCGCGCCATCGTCAGCGGCGGGTCTTCCCAGGGATCGTAGGTCATGTGGCGGTGTCCAACTTGCTCGTCTCCAGAACGCACCAGCCGGCTGAATGGCGGCTGAACCGGTTGCCGCGCGCGCGCATCGCGGGTACTCGCCGAGGGGATCCGAACCGGAGAGCGTCATCGTGAGCCTGGGCCCCACCCTCGAGACCGAACGACTGATCCTGCGCCCGCCCATAGCGGCGGACTTCGAGCCTTGGGCGGACTTCGTCGCGGACGAGGAGGCCGGCCGGTTCCTGGGCGGGGCCCAGCCCCGCCCCGTCGCCTGGCGCGGCATGTGCGCCATGACCGGAGCCTGGACCGTGGCCGGTTTCAGCATGTTCTCGGTGGTGGAGAAGGCCAGCGGCGACTGGGTCGGCCGGCTCGGCCCCTGGTCGCCCGAGGGTTGGCCCGGCACCGAGGTCGGCTGGGGCATCGCTCGCGAACACTGGGGCAAGGGTTATGCGCCGGAGGGCGCCACGGCGGCGATCGACTGGGCCTTCGACCATCTGGGCTGGACCGAGGTGATCCACTGCATCGACCCCGGCAATACAAACTCCCAGAACGTGGCCCGGCGGCTGGGGTCCTCGATCCTGCGCCACGCGGTCCTGCCGCCGCCCCTGAACGACAGCGTCGACGTCTGGGGCCAGACCCGCGAGCAGTGGCGGGCCCGGCGGCGCTGATCAGATCCAGCCTTTCTCGCGGATGATCTTCGCATAGGTCCGGCTGACCGGAACCTCGGACCCGTCCTTGAGCGTCAAGGTCGCCCGTCCATCGCCGCGCCTGGCGTCGGCGATGGCGTCGCGGGCCACCCACCAGGAACGGTGGACCTGGGTTCCCTCGATCCCCTCCAGCTCGGCGACCGCGTCGGCCAGCCGCAGCAGGATCAGGTCCTGACCCTTGGAAGTGTGGAGTCGCAGGTAGTGGTCCTCCGACTCCACCGCCCAGACCTCGGCGCCGCGCAGCTTCAGCGGCAGGCGCTCCAGGAAGCGCGGCGGCGCGGGCGGCTGGACGGCGGCCCGCCGGTCGCCCCGGGCGACCAGGGCGTTGATGGCCACCATGACCACCGAGACGACGGTGACTGTGACGCAGAGCGACAGGGCCTGCCGAGGTCCGATCTGGGAGCCCATGAACAGGTTGTTGGTGATCCAGACGACGCCGGTGAACGGAATTCCGATCAGCAGTCCGGCCGCCAGGATGCGCGCGATCATCCGCGACCCGTCCGGATCGGCGCCGAACACCAGGCGGGCGGCGAGCGAACCCCACAGGGTGCCGGCCGCCATCAGCGGGATCCAGTAAGCGAGGCGCCGGGCGAGAGTCATGTCGTCCATGCCGAACGCGCCTGAAAAGGCGAGGAACCCTCCGGCGATGACCGCCACCAGCAGGCTGCGCAGGAAGCCGGCCCGGTCGCCATACGGCCCCCAGCTAAAGGTCTTCAGGTTTCGCGCCTCCGCCATGGGCCTGTTGAGATCATGATTGGGGCCCCGTGAGAAGACGGTCGACGAAGCGCGAGCGGCGACCCTGGCCGTTCGCGCAGCCGGCGCGGCGACTCGTGCAGAGGCTGCTGCACGGCGACAGGCAGGGCGGCAGGAAGGGGCGTCGCCTCAGTCCGGAGCCTGTCCATGGCCAACCCCACCAGACCTGCCGCCAGCCGCCACGCCTTGGCCGTCAGCCTCGCCCTCGCCGTCGGCGCCGGCCTCGCCGCCGCGGCCTCCAGCCTGCGGGCGCCCGATTTCGCGCCCATCGCGGCGGCCTCTGCCCAGATCCAGATCCACCTGACGGCGGCGATCACCACCTTCCTGATCGGCGCCGTGTTGCTGCTGGGGCCCAAGGGAACCCTGCCGCATCGCACCCTCGGCTGGACCTGGGCGGCGACCATGGCGATCACGGCGGTGAGCTCGCTGTTCATCCGCGAGCTCAATCCCGGCGGCCTCAGCTTCATCCACGCCATCTCCGGCTGGGTGATCATCGCCTTGCCGGCGGCGCTCTACGCGGCGCGGCGCCACAAGGTCCGCGCCCACCGTGGCGCGATGATTGGAATGTATGTCGGCGGCATGTTCCTGGCGGGCGGCCTGGCCTTCCTGCCGGGGCGGATTCTATGGGCTGTGTTTTTCGCCCGATGATGAAAATGGAACTGACGGAGGGGCTCGCCAAATCTTTGCTGCAATGCGGCTTTTTCTTCCCGTGGCGCGGTTGCCACAGGGGGGTGCGGCGCCTATAACCCCGGCCACTCGCCGCACCGGGCGGGCTGCAGACAACGCGTTTCGCGACCTCATGAACATCCACGAGCATCAAGCCAAGTCCGTCCTCTCCGAGTTCGGCGTGGCGGTCCCACGCGGCTACGCCGCCTTCTCGGCCGAAGAGGCCTACAGGGCCGCGAAGAACCTCGGAGGGTCGGTCTTCGTCGTGAAGTCCCAGATCCACGCCGGCGGTCGCGGCAAGGGGCGGTTCGAGGGCCTGGGCCCCGACGCCAAGGGCGGGGTTCGGGTGGTCAAGTCCGCCGATGACGTCCGCGCCAACGCCGAGGAGATGCTGGGCCGGGTTCTGGTGACCCATCAGACGGGTCCCAAGGGCAAGCAGGTGAACCGCCTCTACATCGAGGAAGGCGCCGATATCGCCAAGGAATTCTACCTGTCGCTGCTGGTCGACCGCGAAACGAGCCGGGTCTCGGTCGTGGCCTCCACCGAAGGCGGCATGGACATCGAGGAGGTCGCCCATTCGACCCCCGAGAAGATCGTGACCTTCTCCATCGATCCGGCCACCGGCGTCTTCCCGCACCATGCGCGGACCCTGTCCAAGGCGTTGGGCATCTCCGGCGGGCTCGCCAAGGAAGCCGCGACCCTGCTTGGCCAGCTCTATGCCGCGTTCCTGGCCAAGGACATGAGCATGCTGGAGATCAATCCGCTGATCGTCACCGGCGACGATCACCTGAAGGTCCTGGACGCCAAGGTCAGCTTCGACTCCAACGCGCTCTTCCGGCACCCCGACATCGTCGCCCTGCGCGACGAGAGCGAAGAGGATCCCAAGGAGATCGAGGCCGCCAAGTTCGACCTCTCCTATATCGCCCTGGACGGCGAGATCGGCTGCATGGTCAACGGCGCGGGCCTGGCCATGGCGACCATGGACATCATCAAGCTCTACGGCGCCGAGCCCGCCAACTTCCTGGACGTGGGCGGCGGCGCCGACGAGCCGAAGGTGACGGCGGCCTTCAAGATCATCATGGCCGACCCGAACGTGAAGGGCATCCTGGTCAACATCTTCGGCGGCATCGCCCGCTGCGACATCCTGGCGAACGGCGTGGTCAACGCGGTCAAGCAGGTCGGCCTCAGCGTGCCTCTGGTGGTGCGCCTCGAGGGCACCAACGCCGAGCTGGGCAAGAAGATCATCAATGAGAGCGGCCTCGACGTGATCGCCGCCAACGATCTCAGCGACGGCGCCGAGAAGATCGTCAAAGCCGTCCGGGAGCGTGCGTAATGTCCATCCTGATCGGTAAGGAAACCCGGGTCATCTGCCAGGGCATCACCGGCGCCCAGGGCACGTTCCACTCGGAACAGGCCGTCGCCTACGGCACCAAGATGGTCGGCGGCGTCACCCCCGGTAAGGGCGGGACCACCCACATCGGCCTGCCGGTGTTCGACACTGTCCATGAGGCGGCCCAGCAGACCGGCGCCGACGCCAGCGTGATCTATGTCCCGCCGCCGTTCGCCGCCGACTCGATCCTGGAAGCCATCGACGCCGAAATCCCGCTGATCATCTGCATCACCGAGGGCATCCCGGTGGCCGACATGATCAAGGTGAAGCGCGCCCTGTCGGGCTCCAAGTCCCGCCTGATCGGCCCGAACTGCCCCGGCGTCCTGACGCCGGAAGCCTGCAAGATCGGCATCATGCCGGGCAACATCTTCCGCAAGGGCTCGGTCGGCGTGGTCTCGCGCTCCGGCACGCTCACCTATGAAGCGGTGTTCCAGACCACCCAGGTGGGTCTTGGACAGACAACCGCTGTCGGAATTGGCGGCGATCCGGTCAAAGGCACCGAATTCATCGACATCCTCGACATGTTCCTGAAGGACCCTGAGACCGAGTCGATCATCATGATCGGCGAGATCGGCGGTTCGGCCGAGGAAGATGCGGCGGAGTTCATCAAGAATTCAGCAACCAAGAAGCCTATGGTCGGCTTCATCGCGGGTCGCACCGCGCCGCCCGGTCGGCGCATGGGACACGCGGGGGCGATCATCTCCGGCGGCAAAGGCGGCGCCGAGGACAAGATCGCGGCGATGGAGGCTGCGGGCATCCGCGTGTCGCCTTCGCCGGCGAAACTGGGCGAGACCCTCCTCGAGGTGCTGAAAAGCGCCTGACGGCTAATTAAGTATGGGCGGTCCGCGCTCGGCTCCTTCTTCCGAAGTCCGTGGGCGACCCCCCGGGAAACGGACGAAATGGCGGACGACGCAGGTCTGATCAACGAGGTGCTCGCCGAGACCTCATTCCTCTACGGCGGCAACGCCGCCTTCGTGGAGGATCTCTACGCGCGGTGGGCGGCCGACCCCAATTCGGTCGACGGCTCCTGGCGCGTCTTCTTCGCCTCCCTGCACGACCGCGCCGACGAGGTGAAGGCCGCCGCCGGCGACCGATCCTGGACCAAGGCCGGCGCCCCCGCCGCGCGACCCGACTGGCTGTCGGCGCTCGACGGCATGTGGCCCGCCATCGAGGCCAAGGTCGGCGCGAAGATCGCCGAACGGGCCCCGCCCGCCGCTTCGCCGGAATCGGTCCGCGCCGCGACCCTGGATTCCCTGCGCGCCATCATGATGATCCGCGCCTATCGCATGCGCGGCCACCTGCGGGCCAATCTCGACCCGCTGGGCATCGCCATTCCCGAGGGCGACGCCTCGGAGCTGGATCCGGCGACCTACGGCTTCTCGGAGGCCGACTACGACCGGCCGATCTTCCTGGACTTCGTGCTGGGCCTCGAGACCGGAACGGTCCGCGAAATCCTGCAGATCGTGAAGCGAACCTACTGCAGCGACGTCGGCGTGCAGTACATGCACATCTCCGACCCGGCCCAGAAGGCCTGGCTGCAGGAGCGCATCGAGGGGCGCGACAAGGAGATCGTGTTCACCAAGGAGGGCAAGGTCGCCATCCTGAAGAAGCTAATCGAGGCCGAGGGCTTCGAGCGCTTCCTGCACAAGCGCTTCCCCGGAACCAAGCGGTTCGGCCTGGACGGCGGCGAGGCCATGGTCCCGGCCCTGGAGCAGATCATCAAGCGCGGCGGCGCGCTGGGCGTGCGCGACATTGTCATCGGCATGCCCCACCGGGGCCGCCTGAACGTCCTGGCCGCGGTGATGGCCAAGCCCTACCACGTGATCTTCCACGAGTTCCAAGGCGGCTCGACCCTGCCCTCGGACGTCGAGGGCTCGGGCGACGTGAAGTACCACATGGGCGCGTCCTCGGACCGCGCCTTCGACGGCAATAGCGTCCACCTTTCGCTGACCGCCAACCCGTCCCACCTGGAGATCGTCAACCCGGTGGTGCTGGGCAAGGCGCGCGCCAAGCAGGCCTTCGCCCTGCGCGAGAACGCCGACGCCGGTCGTGGTCACGTCCTGCCGTTGCTCCTGCACGGCGATGCGGCCTTCGCGGGCCAGGGCGTCATCGCCGAGTGCTTCACCCTGTCGGGGGTGCGGGGCTACCGCACCGGCGGCACGATCCACTTCATCGTCAACAACCAGATCGGCTTCACCACCGCGCCGAAATATTCCCGCTCCTCACCCTATCCCTCCGACGTGGCGCTGATGGTCGAGGCGCCGATCTTCCACGTGAACGGCGACGATCCGGAGGCCTGCACCTTCGCCGCCAAGGTGGCCACCGAGTTCCGCCAGCAGTTCGGCAAGGACGTGGTCATCGACATGTTCTGCTACCGGCGGTTCGGTCACAACGAGGGCGACGACCCGACGATGACCTCGCCCTTGATGTACGCCAAGATCAAGGACCACCCGTCGACCCGCGAGATCTATAGCCGCAAGCTGATCGGCCAGGGCGTGATCACCGAGGACGAACTCACGGGCTGGATCGCCGAGTTCGACGACTTCCTCGACAAGGAGTTCGACGCCGGCAAGACCTACAAGGCCAACAAGGCCGACTGGCTGGACGGCGCCTGGTCGGGCCTGGCCCTGCCCGACAGCGACGACCGCCGCGGCGACACCAGCGTCAAGATGCAGAAGCTGCTGGATCTCGGAGGCCAGGTCACGGCCATTCCCGAGCGGCTGGACGTGCACAAGAACGTCCGTCGGGTGATCGAGAACCGTCGCGCCGCCATCCAGACGGGCGAGGGGATCGACTGGGCGACCGGCGAACACCTGGCCATCGCCACCTTGCTGGACGACGGCTTCCCCGTGCGCTTCACCGGCCAGGACACCGTGCGCGGCACCTTCACCCAACGCCACGCCGACATCATCGACCAGACGACGGAGGAGCACTACACCCCGCTCCTGCATCTGCGCCCCGGCCAGGCCCACTTCGAGATCATCGACTCGCCGCTGTCGGAAGAGGCGGTGCTGGGCTTCGAATACGGCTTCTCGCTGGCCGACCCGAAGACCTTGACCATGTGGGAGGCCCAGTTCGGCGACTTCGCCAACGGCGCGCAGGTGGTCATTGACCAGTTCATCTCGTCGGGCGAACGCAAGTGGCTGCGGATGAGCGGCCTGGTCCTGCTACTGCCGCACGGCTACGAGGGCCAGGGCCCGGAGCACTCCTCCGCCCGTCTCGAACGCTTCCTGCAGCTCTGCGCGGAAGACAACCTCCAGGTCGTCAACTGCACGACCCCGGCCAACTACTTCCACGCCCTGCGCCGCCAGATGCGCCGCGAGTTCCGCAAGCCGCTGGTGGTGATGACGCCCAAGTCGCTGCTGCGGCACAAGAAGGCGGTCTCCAAGCTGAGCGACATGGCCGAGGGCTCGTCGTTCCACCGGGTCCTGCACGACGACGCCGAGCGCGGCCAGAACACCGCCACCGTGCTGGTCGCCCCGGAGAAGATCCGCCGCGTCGTGCTGTGCTCGGGCAAGGTCTATTATGACCTGCTGGAGGCCCGCGAGGAGAAGGGCGTCGACGACGTCTATCTGATGCGGTTGGAGCAGTTCTATCCGTGGCCGGTGAAGTCGCTGTCGACCGAGCTGTCGCGCTTCCCCAACGCCGAGTTGGTCTGGTGCCAGGAAGAACCCAAGAACATGGGCGGCTGGACCTTCGTCGATCCCTGGCTGGAGCTCACCCTCGAGCGCCTGAAGGTCAAGGCCAAGCGGGCTCGCTATGTCGGCCGCCCGGCGACGGCCTCCACCGCCGCCGGCCAGATGAGCCGTCACCTTCGTGAGCTACAGTCCTTCCTCGCCGAAGCCCTCGCCTAGGCTCGCGGCGGCCCCAAAGAACAAAACGACTTAAGAGAGACAGGAACTTCCAATGGCCGACATCATGACTCCCGCCCTGGGCGAGTCCGTCACCGAGGCGACGGTGGCGCGCTGGACCAAGAAAGCCGGGGACGCGGTTCGGAAGGACGAGATCCTGGTCGAGCTGGAAACCGACAAGGTCAGCCTGGAAGTCGCCGCCCCCGCCGACGGGGTGCTGACCGAGATCAACGCCGAAGAAGGCGCCACGGTCGAGCCCGGCGCGGTCCTGGGCCGCCTGACCGAGGGCGCGGCCGGCGCCAAGCCGGCTCCGGCGCCCAAGGCCGAGGCCGCTCCCGCCAAGGCGCCCGAACCCGCCCCGGCCCCCAAGGCGGAGGCTCCGAAGCCTGCCGCCGCGCCGCTGGCGCCGTCGGCCCAGCGCATCGTGGCCGAGAACAGCCTCGACGCCTCAGCCATCGCCGGCTCCGGCAAGGATGGCCGGGTGACCAAGGGCGACGCCCTGGCGGCCCTGGAGGCCCGCGCCAAGGCTCCGGCCCCGGCTCCGGCGCCCTCGGCCCCGCGCGAGATCCACGAGCGCGAAGAGCGCGTGAAGATGACCCGCCTGCGCCAGACCATCGCGCGCCGGCTGAAGGAGGCCCAGAACGCGGCGGCCATGCTGACCACGTTCAACGAGGTCGACATGAGCGCCATCATGGCGCTGCGCAACCAGTACAAGGACGGCTTCGAGAAGGCCCACGGGGTCAAGCTCGGCTTCATGAGCTTCTTCGTGAAGGCGGTGATCCACGGCCTGAAGCACGTGCCCGACGTCAATGCCGAGATCGACGGCACGGACATCATCTACAAGAATCACTACGACATCGGGGTGGCGGTCGGCACCGAGAAGGGCCTGGTGGTCCCGGTCCTGCGCGACGCCGACACTCTGTCGCTGTCGGGTGTCGAGAAGGGTATCGCCGCGCTGGGCAAGAAGGCCCGCGACGGCCATCTGGCCCTGGAAGACCTGCAGGGCGGCACCTTCACCATCTCCAACGGCGGGGTCTACGGATCGCTGATGTCGACCCCGATCCTCAACGCGCCGCAGTCGGGGATCCTCGGCATGCACAAGATCCAGGATCGGCCCATGGCCATGGGCGGCCAGGTGGTGATCCGGCCGATGATGTACCTGGCGCTCAGCTACGACCACCGCATCGTCGACGGCCAGGGCGCGGTGACCTTCCTGGTCCGGGTCAAGGAAGCCCTCGAAGACCCGCAACGGCTGCTGCTGGACGTCTAGGGCGGAAATCGCAGGTCGCACGTCGATCCGCGGCGCCCTCGTTCGTCGCTGTTTGCATCAGGCGCCGCGCGCCGTCCGCAAATGGGAGCAACGAGATGTCGAACCGCACGCCGAGGGGCCGTCGCCACGCCCTCGCCAGTCTGACCGCCGCCGGAGTCGCGACCACGCTCGCGGCCTGGGCGCCCATGGCCATGGCCGCGCCGTCAGCCCGCGCCACCGTCGAGACGCACGTGGCGGCGATCGCGGCCCGTGACATGCCGGCTCTGCTGCCGACCCTCACGGCCGGCAAGGCGTTGATCATGATCATGCCCGGCGGCCAGGCGCTGGAGACGCGGCAACAGTACGTGGACTTCCACCAGGCCTGGTTCGAGTCGAAGGATGATGGAAAGCTGGAGCCGGAGATCGTCAGGGTGATCGAATCCCCTGGACTGGCCCACGCCCTGATCCGCTACCGCTACACTTCGAACGGAGTCGGCGGCGCGCCGAAGCACATCACCTCCTGGCTGGCCCTGACCTTCGCCCTGGAGAGCGGGCGCTGGGGCCTGGTGGTCGACCAGAACACGCCGATCGACGCACCGCCAAACTCCTGAAAATCGAGTCCAAGCCTCGCCTCGCGCGCGAAGCTCCTATATCTGGGCCGCACTCCTTCCAGCAGGTCTTGAGAACCCATGGCCCAATACGACGTCATCATCATCGGGGGCGGCCCCGGCGGATACAATGCGGGCATCCGCGCGGGTCAGCTCGGCCTCAAGGTCGCGGTGGTGGAGAAGCGGGTGACCCTGGGCGGCACCTGCCTGAACGTCGGCTGCATGCCCTCCAAGGCCCTGTTGCACGCCTCAGAACTTTACGAGGCCGCGGCCGGCGCCGAGTTCGCCACCCTGGGCATCGAGGTGAAGCCCAAGCTCAACCTGGTTCAGATGATGAAGCAGAAGGGGGAGTCGGTGACGGCTCTCACCAAGGGCGTCGAGTTCCTGTTCAAGAAGAACAAGGTCGACTGGGTGAAGGGCGCCGGCAAGATCGTCGGCCAGGGCAAGGTCGAGGTCACCGCCGAGGACGGCGCCGTCACCACGCTCGAGACCGCCAATATCGTCATCGCCACCGGCTCGGAGCCCTCGCCCCTGCCGGGCGTCGAGGTCGACCAGAAGCGCATCGTCGATTCCACCGGCGCCCTGTCGCTGCCGGAAGTCCCCAAGAGCTTGATCGTCATCGGCGCCGGCATCATCGGCCTGGAGCTGGGCTCGGTGTGGCGCCGTCTCGGCGCCGAGGTCACCGTGGTGGAGTTCCTGGACCGCATCACGCCTGGCATGGACGCCGAGACGGCCAAGACCTTCCAGCGCTCCCTGACCAAGCAGGGGATCGCCTTCAAGCTGTCGTCGAAGGTGACCGCCGCCAAGGCCGGCAAGTCGAACGTCTCGCTGACCGTCGAGCCGGTGGCCGGCGGCGCGGCTGAGACGCTGACCGCCGACTATGTCCTGCTGGCCATCGGTCGGCGGCCCTATACCGAGGGCCTGGGCCTGGAGAGCGTGGGTGTCGTCCCCGACAAGCGCGGCTTCATTCCCACCGACCACTTCAAGACCTCCGCCCCGGGCGTCTGGGCGATCGGTGACGCCATCCTGGGTCCCATGCTGGCCCACAAGGCCGAGGAAGACGCGGTGGCCTGCATCGAGATGATCGCCGGCAAGTGGGGCCACGTGGACTACAATCTGGTCCCCAGCGTGGTCTACACCTCGCCGGAAGTGGCCTGGGTCGGCCAGACCGAGGAGCAGCTCAAGGAGGCCGGCGTGACCTACAAGGCCGGCAAGTTCCCGTTCAGCGCCAACAGCCGGGCGAAGATCAACCACGAGACCGAGGGCTTCGCCAAGGTCTTGGCCGACGCCAAGACCGACGAGATCCTGGGCGTCCACATCGTCGGTCCCCAGGCCGGCGAGATGATCGGCGAATATTGCGTGGCCATGGCCTTCAAGGCCGCCAGCGAGGACGTGGCGCGCACCTGCCATCCTCATCCGACCCGCTCCGAGGCCGGCCGCCAGGCGGCCATGGGCGTCGAGGGCTGGACCATGCAGGCCTGACGGCGAGTTAACTTCCGGGCAGCCGGCGCCGGGTCTAGTCTCCATCGTCTACAGGAGGGTTCGCCATGATCGTCTCTGCCCTGCTCGCCGCGAGCCTTGTGGCGGCCCCGCCGCCGCTCCGCATGACGATGCACCGTGTCCGGCCGGGGGATTGCCCGGCCGAGGGCCGAATGATGGTCCGCTCCAGGGAGCCCGCGCTCCTGCTGCGTCCCCAGGACCAACGGGGCGATGGCGGCGCCCGGTCGCTCGAAGGCATGCCGCCCGCGAACCTGGAACTCGCCGTCGCCCGCTCGGTCGGCGGTTGCGCTGTCTCGACGGTCGTCCGCGAGAACGTCGAGGGCGACGGGCGCTTCACCAAATAGCTCAGGCGTGCGGATGGGCCTTGGCGTAGGCCCCGAGCAGGGCCTCGGCGTCGACTTCGGTGTAGCGCTGGGTGGTCGACAGCGAGGCGTGGCCGAGCAGTTCCTGGATCGAGCGCAGGTCCGCGCCGGCCCCCAGCAGATGGGTGGCGAAGGAGTGGCGCAGGGCATGGGGCGTGGCGCTGTCGGGCAGGCCGAGCCGCCCGCGCAGCATTTGCACCGTGGCCTGGACGTGGCGCGGACTTAGGGCGCCGCCACGCTTGGCGCGGAACAGCGGCTGGTCGGGGGATAGCGCGAAGGGCAGGTCGGCCAGATAGGCGTCGACGGCGTCGCGCACGGCGGGCAGCACCGGGACGATGCGAGTCTTCGAGCCCTTGCCGAGGATCCTGAGCGAGGCGCCCAGCGGCGCGTCGGAGCGCTTCAGCGACAGGGCTTCGGAGATCCGCAGGCCGCAACCATAGAGCAGGGTCAGAACGGCCTCGTCGCGGCTGGCCTCCCAGTCCTCGCGGTCGGGATCGAGGCCGGGCTCGGCCAGCATGCCGCGCGCCTGGTCCTCGCTGACCGGACGCGGCGCGCTGGGGACCACGCGAGGTCCGCGCACCAAGGCGACGGCGGGGTTGGGCGTGTCGAGGCGGATGTCGAGATAGCGGTGGAAGGTGCGGATCGCCGACAGGGCCTGGGAGAGCGAGCGCGGCGATAGTGGCTTGTCGCCCTGTCGCAGGTGCGCCAGCCAGGCGCGGACCTCGCCGGCGCTGAGCGTGCCCATGGCGGCGAGGGACAGGGCCTCGCCGCGATACTGTTCCAGGAAGGCGATGTAGCGGCCGGCGGCGAAGCTGTAGGCCTCGACTGTGCGGGGCGAGGCGCGGCGCTCCTTGGCCAGGTGCTCCAGCCAGAGCCGCAGGGCGTCGCGGGCGGCTAAAGAACTTGAAGTTAAAGGACTGGCCAACGCTCCGCGGTCCTTTCGACCACACGGGCGAGGAAGGCGACCAGTTCGGCGCCCATGTCCTCGGTGAAGCCGTTCTCGTCGGCCGAGCCGAAGGCCAGCAGGCCCTCGCGGGACGGCTCCCAGATCGCCATGCGGACCATGGCCATGGAGCGGACGCTGTCGGCGCGGTCGCCGAACAGGCCGAGCGCCGTGGGCTGGAAGCCCATCAGGGCCACGCGCTGGTGGCCGATGATCATGTCGATCTGGCCCTCGACCAGCATGCGCCAGCCGGCCGGCGTGCGCTCGGGACCGGATAGGGCCACCACGCCTGCGGCCAGGCCGAAGCGGAGCTGGGCCAGTTCGTCCACCCGGCGGGCCAGGTCGGCGTGGTTGCGGGCCTCCAGCAGGTCGACCACGGCGCCGTGGGTCTGGGCCTGGGCGGCGAAGTTGGCGCGGGCGGTGGCCTCGAGGCGGCGGCGCGCGCCGGCCTCGCGCTTGTGGGCCTCGTGCACCCGGGCCAGCGCCGCCGGACCGAAGTCGAGCACATTGGCCGCGTCGGGCCGCAGGCCCAGCTCGGCCAGCAGGGCGGGATCGTCGCGCAGGAACTGCGGATTGTCGGACAGGAAGGCCCGGACCTCGTCGGACCCCAAACCGTGATCCTTCGCCTGCGCGCCGTCCATGTTCAGTCCCCGTGTTTTACAGGATGGACTGACCCGTCTTGGCCCAGTCGCTCAAGAACATTTCAAGCCCCTTCTCGGTTAACGGGTGCTTGAAGAGGTCCAAGAAAACACTGGGCGGAATGGTCGCACAGTCGGCGCCGGCAAGCGCGGCGGCCGTTACGTGGCCCGGATTCCGGATCGAGGCGGCCAGGATTTCGGTGTCGAAATCATAGTTGTCGTAGATGGCGCGGATCTCGCTGATCAGGTCCATCCCCTCCATGCCGTAGTCGTCCAGGCGGCCGATGAAGGGCGAGATGTAGGTGGCGCCGGCCTTGGCGGCCAGCAGGGCCTGGGCCGCGGAGAAGCACAGGGTGACATTGGTGGAGATGCCCTGGACGGCGAATTCCGCGCAGGCGATCAAGCCATCGCGGGTGAGCGGCACCTTGACCACGACGTTGGTGGCGACAGCGGCGAGCTTCGCGCCCTCGGCCAGCATGCCGGCGGCGTCGGTCGAGGTGACCTCGGCGCTCACAGGCCCCTCGACGAGGTCGCAAATCTCGGCGATGACCTCCAGCATGGGACGGCCGGACTTGGCGATCAGCGTCGGATTGGTGGTCACCCCGTCGACCAGGCCGGTGGCGGCGAGATCCTTGAGGACGGCCGTGTCGGTGGTGTCGAGAAAGAGCTGCATGGGTGACCTTCTGGCGCGGGGTTCGGCCGGCTGTTTAGCGGTTGCGCGGCGCGTGGACCAGCCTATCTGGGCGAGGCCATGAGCCGCATCGCCTCCGTCCTCCTGCCCATGCCCCTGCCCGAGGCGTTCGACTATGCCGAGCCGGAGGGCATGGACCTGCAGGTCGGCGACCAGGTGGCCGCGCCCCTGGGGCCCCGGCTGTTGCGCGGCGTGGTCACCGCCCTGCGCGAGGCCGCCGGCGGCAACCGGCCGCTGAAGGCCATCGAGGCCAAGCTGGACGATCCGCCGCTGCCGCCCGGCACCCTGGAGTTCATCCAATGGGCGGCGCGCTATTCGGTCGATTCACCGGGATCGCCGCTCGCCATCGCCACCCGCGGCGCTCGCGCGCCCAAGGCGAGGCCGGAAAAGGTGATGGAGCTCACCGGCGTCGCGCCCGCCCGGATGACCCCCGCCCGCGCCAAGGTGCTTGAGGCCGCCGTCGATCCCCTTTCGCCGGCCGATCTGGCCCGGGCCGCCGGAGTGTCCTCAGGCGTGGTCAAGGGCCTGGTGGACGACGGCGCCCTGATCCTCAAGCTGATCGTCCCCGAGAGCCGCTATCCCGAGCCCGACCTGGCCCTGGCCGGCCATCCGCTCAACGCCAGCCAGTCCGCCGCCGCCGAAGCCCTGAAGGCCATGGTCCGTGAAGGCGGCTTCAATGTCGCCCTGCTGGACGGGGTGACGGGCTCGGGCAAGACCGAGGTCTATCTGGAGGCCGCCGCCGAGGCCCTGGCCCGCGATCCCGCCGCCCAGGTCCTCGTGCTGCTGCCGGAGATCGCCCTGACTCAGGCGGTGATCGCTCGCTTCGAGAGTCGGTTCGGCGCCCGGCCCGGCGAGTGGCATTCCGACGTCGCCCCGCCCATGCGCCGCAGGGTCTGGGAGGCGGTCGCCACCGGCGGCTGCCGCATCGTGGTCGGCGCCCGCTCCGCGCTCTTCCTGCCCTTCACCAACCTGGCCCTGATCGTCGTCGATGAGGAGCACGACAGCTCCTACAAGCAGGACGAGGGCTTCATCTACCAGGCCCGTGACCTGGCGGTGGCGCGCGGCATGATCGAGCGGGCCGCCGTGGTCCTGGCCTCGGCGACCCCGTCCCTGGAATCCCTGCGCAACGCCGAGACGGGCCGCTATCGCTGGCTGAAGCTCTCCTCGCGCCATGGGGTGGCGCGGCTGCCGGACATCTCGCTGATCGACCTGCGGGAGACCCCGCCGGAGACCGGGCGCTGGCTTTCGCCGCCCTTGGTCCAGGCCATGGTGGAGACCTTCGCCGCCGGGGAGCAGACCCTGCTGTTCCTCAACCGCCGGGGCTATGCGCCCCTGGTGTTGTGCAAGGCCTGCGGCGAGCGGATGACCTCGCCGGACTCCGATTCCTGGCTGGTGGAGCACCGCTATACCGGCCGGCTGGTCTGCCACCTCACCGGCTTCTCCATGCCCAAGCCGGAGAAGTGCCCCCATTGCGGCGCCCGCGACAGCCTGACCTCCATCGGCCCGGGCGTGGAGCGGGTGGAGGAGGAGGCGCGCGGCCTCTTCCCGGAGGCGCGGATCTCGGTCTTCTCGTCCGACACTGTCTGGGACGCCAAGGAGGCGCGGCGGCTAGTGGCCTCCATGGCCGAGGGCGAGATCGATATTCTAGTGGCGACCCAGGCCGCGGCTAAGGGCCACAACTTCCCCAAGCTGACCCTGGTGGGGGTGGTCGACGCCGACCTCGGCCTGCGCGGCGGCGACCTGCGGGCGGCCGAGCGGACCTACCAGCTGCTGGCCCAGGCCACGGGCCGGGCCGGGCGCAAGGACCGGCCGGGCCGCGCCCTGCTGCAGACCTACGCGCCCGAGCATGCGGTGATGCAGGCGCTCAAGGCCCAGGACCGCGACGCCTTCGTCGAGGCCGAGATGGCCGAGCGCGAGATCATGAAGCTGCCGCCGTTCGGCCGGCTGGGGGCGATCGTGGTCTCGGGCCCCGACCCCCAAGCCCTGGAAGCCTTCGTGCGGACCATGGCCGAGGCCGCGCCCAACGCCGAGGGGGTGGAGGTCTACGGCCCCGCCGACGCGCCCTTGGGCCTGGTGCGCGGGCGCCGCCGCAAGCGGTTCCTGGTGCGGGCCGATCGCACGGTGGACCTCTCGGCCTATCTGGCGACCTGGCGGGCGCGGGTGCGACCGCCCGGCGCGATCCGGGTGTCGATCGACGTGGATCCGTACAGTTTTCTGTGAGTCCCTTTTCCCTCCCCTTTATGGGGAGGGACGATCCCGAAGGGATCAGGATGGGGGACTTCCGGCCACCTCATCGGAGCTTCGGAAAGCCCCACCCTCGACCGCTACGCGGTCTGCCCTCCCCATAAAGGGGAGGGAAAGGAGGCGCTCTATTCCGCCGCCTCCGGCTTGGCCGCCGGCCGGAGCGGGCTCTCGCGCAGGGGCGCGGCGGGCACCATCAGCATCAGCACGAAGCCCGCCACCAGCACGACCAGGGTGAAGATCATCCCGTGGACGATGGCCACGGAGAAGCTCTCGCGCACGGTCCGTTCCTGGGCGCGGAGCACCGGGTCGGCGGCGCGGGCGACGGCCTCTTCCGGGTGTAGGGTGCGGTCCAGGGCCATCCTCTGCAGGTCGCCGAGATCCAGCACCCGTACCTGGGCGGCGGGATCGGCGGCGGCGTGGCGCTCCAGCTCCCCGGCTAGGCCCGCGGTCAGCAGGGCGCCGAACAGGGCCACGCCGATGGTCGAGCCGATCTGGCGGGTGAACTGGCTCGACGAGGTCGCCACGCCAAGCTGATGGAAGGGCACGGCGTTCTGCACCGCCAGGCTGAATAGGCTTTGGCCCGGTCCCAGGCCGATGCCGAAGATCAGCAGCCGCCAGGCCAGGTCGAGCATCGAGGTGTCCGGGCCGATGAAGCAGAGCAGGACGGCGCCCAGCACCAGCATGGCGCCGCCGCCGATCATGAACGGCTTGAAGTGGCCAGTGCGGGTGACCAGCTGGCCACAGATCGTCGAGGATAAGACGAAGCCGCCCATCAGGGCCAGCATGGTCAGGCCGCTGGTGGTGGCCGGGATGCCCTGGCCCACCTGCATATAGAGCGGCAGGAAGCTCGACACTCCCATGAAGGCCATGGAGTAGACGAAGGCCGCGCCATTGGCGGTGACGAAGGTGCGGTTGGCGAACAGTTCCAGCGGCAGGATGGGATCTCGGACCTTGGTCTCGATCCACAGGAAGG
Organism: Phenylobacterium sp.; assembly: GCF_036677185.1. Taxonomy (GTDB): domain Bacteria; phylum Pseudomonadota; class Alphaproteobacteria; order Caulobacterales; family Caulobacteraceae; genus Phenylobacterium. The sequence goes on along the minus strand of NZ_JAKFEN010000013.1, from coordinate 211,376 downwards.
CCGCCACCCCGGCGGCTGACCAGGCCAGCATGCCGACGATCAGCGGCGAGCCCCAGGGATGCTCGCGTCCGCCCCAGGTGATGGCCAGCAGCAGGGGGACGAAGGCCGCCACGATCAGGGCCGCCCCGAACCAGTCGATCCCGCCGCCGCCCCGCTGGGGCAGGGTGGGCATCTTCCAGACGATCATGGCGACGGCCGCCAGCGCGAACGGGATGTTGAAGAAGAACACCCAACGCCAGCCGGCGATCAGGTGGCCGAACAGGATCACCGTCCCGTGGTCGGTCAGGAACCCGCCCACCAGGGGTCCGAACAGGCTGGAGATTCCGAAGATCGAGCCGAACAGGCCCGAGAACTTGGCCCGCTCTCGCGGCGCGAACAGGTCGGCGAGGATGGCGAAGGCGGTGGTGAAGAGCGCCCCGCCGCCCAGGCCCTGGATCCCCCGGAAGGCGATGAGCTGGGTCATGCCGCCGCCCAGCAGCGGCAGGTCGCCGAACTCGCCCGCCAGCCCGGCCAGCCAGGAGCCGGCCAGGAACAGGCCGATGCCGGTGAGCAGGACCACCTTGCGCCCATAGAGGTCGCCCAGCTTGCCCCAGATCGGCACCATGACCGTGGAGGCCAGTAGATAGGCGGTGGTGGCCCAGGCGTAGAGGTGCAGCCCCGACAGGTCGCCGACGATCCGCGGCATGGCGGTGGCGATGACTGTCTGGCTCATGGCGGCCAGCAGGAAGACGATCATCACGGAGATGAGCGTAAGCCGGCGCTCGTCGTCGCTATGGACGTGAGGCTCGTTCAATCGGCGTTTCCGTAGCGGCCAAAATGGGCCGCCCCCAATCTATTATTCTCAGTCGGGTTCCGGCGGGACGAACGGAAGAATGATCATCCGTCCCACGATGAAACCTAGTGCAGTCTATCAGGCGTTTCGCCGCCCTGTGTTTCCGGCGGGTTACGTTTCCGGCTGGCGGCGCGCGAGGCCATGTTGAGGCCCTCCACCAAGCCTGAGAACGCCATGGCCGCGTAGATATAGCCCTTGGGCACATGCACGCCGAAGCCGTCGGCGATCAGCACCGCGCCGATCATCAGCAGGAAGCCCAGGGCCAGCATCACCACGGTCGGGTTGTTGTTGATGAAGTCGGCCAGGGGATCGGCGGCGACCAGCATGATGCCCACCGTGATCACCACGGCGACGATCATCACCACCAGGTGGTCGGTCATGCCGACGGCGGTGAGGATCGAGTCGATCGAGAACACGATGTCCAACAGGATGATCTGGACGATGGCCGCGCCGAAGTTCAGGCCCACCACGGCCTTGGTGTCGAAGACGTCGTCGTTGGGCGTCGGGTCCATGGTGTGGTGAATCTCGGTGGTGGCCTTCCAGACCAGGAACAGGCCGCCGGCGATCAGGATCAGGTCGCGCCATGAGAAGGCGAGCTCCCAGGCCGGTTCGCCATGCGCGTCCAACGCGCCTTGCCAGGGCAGTTCGAACACCGGCGCGGTCAGCCCCACGATGAAGGCGAGGGTGGACAGCAGCACCAGGCGCATGACCAGGGCCAGGCCAATGCCGATGCGCCGGGCGCGGGTGCGCTGTTCGGCGGGCAGCTTGTTGGAGAGGATCGAGATGAAGACCAGATTATCGATCCCGAGGACGACCTCCATGACGATAAGCGTGATCAGCGCCGCCCATACCGTGGGATCGGCGGCAAGGGCCATCAGGCTATCCATAGGGATCCTCTCGAGGTGTCGGTCGCTTGTATCTAACGCAGAACGCCGCCCCCGCCAGGGCCGCTTATCGGCGCAGGGACTCCATCAGGTCGACGAAGCCGGCCTTCAGCCGCCGCAGGGCCGTGGGATCGTCCGACTGTCCGGCCCAGACCACGCCGTAGTTGAGCGCCCCGTTGATCATCACCGCCAGGGTCTGCGGGTCGCCGTGGAGCGAGCCCTCGGCCACCGCGGCCCCCACCCCCTCGATCAGCAGGCCGAAACCGTGGCGGCGGTCCATCTCGTTCCACTGGTCCCAGCCCAGCACCCCCGGCGCCTCCAGGATCAGGATGCGGCGCACCTCGGGCCGCACCACGAAGTCCAGGAAGGCCAGGCAACCGTCGATCAGGGCCGCGAAGGCGTTAGGGGCGGCGTCGGCATGGGTCTCGATCGCGCGCTCGCCCTCGGCGTGCAGGGTCTCGCAGACCGCGGCGAACAGGGCCTGCTTGTCGGCGAAGTGGTGGTAGAGCGCGCCCCGCGTCATGCCGGCGGCCGCCAGGATCGCCTCGGTGCCGGTGGCGCCGTAGCCGTCGCGGGCGAATAGGGCGCGGGCTGAGGCGATCAGGGCCGCGCGGGTCGCCTCGGCCTTCTGCGCCTTCACGCCCATGCGATTCTCCATTAGACATACAGACTGTCTGTATCTTAGATCGCCACCCGTGCGGATCAAGGGAAAACGTCATGCGGTTCGTCGATCGCTATCCGATCATCGTCACGCCCAAGCTGGCCGAATGCCGCGACTTCTGGACCGCCCGCCTGGGGTTCGAGGTCGTCTTCGAGGCCGACTGGTTCGTCCTGCTGCAGGCGGTGGGCGCGACCATGGCCTTCATGAGCCCCGACCATCCCTCGGCCCCGCCCGGTCCGGAGCCCTTCCCAGGCAAGGGCATGTGCTTCGAGCTGCAGGTGGAGGACGCGGCCCAGGCCTATGAGACCTGCCGGGCCAAGGGCCTGGTTTGCGACTATCCGCTGACCGAGGAGCCCTTCGGCCAGCTGCGGTTCGGCTTCTTCGATCCCTCGGGCCTGTGGGTCGACATCATCGAACAGGTCGAGCCCGCGGAAGGCTTCTGGGACCGTTACATGACCGCGTAACCGGATGGTGAGGCTTTGGCGCCATCCTGGGGTCGGTCGCGTACGATGTTTGCACGCCGGCCTTCGAGCGCGCCTCCCCGGCGCCGAATCGGGACGGGACCATGACCGACGCGCAGAATATCCGGCCGCTGACCTCGCTGAGGTTCTTCGCGGCCATGTGGGTGGTCATCTACCACTACTGGCCCAAGCTCGACGTGGCCGGCGCCGTCCCGATGGTGGTGGAGAAGGGCTATCTGGGGGTGGAGCTGTTCTTCATCCTCTCCGGCTTCATCCTCTGCCACGTCTACCGGACCAGCGTGGAGGACGGGCGTTTCCGCTACGGATCCTTCCTCTGGAACCGGCTGGCGCGGGTCTATCCGCTGCATCTGGCGACCTTGCTGGGCATGATCGCGCTGGGTGTGGGCGCGGGCCTCGCCGGTTTCGCCATCGACGCCAACATCCTCTCCTGGGAGTCGCTGCCGGCGAACCTGCTGATGCTGCAGGCCTGGGGCCTGGCCCCGCAGGCGGCCTTCAACCATCCCTCCTGGTCGATCTCGGCGGAGTGGTTCGCCTATCTGTCCTTCCCGGCCTTCGCCTGGGCGGCGCTTGCGCTCAAGGACCGGCCCTATCTGGCCGTCGGCCTGGCGGTGGTTTTCCTGGCCGGCCTCTATGCGGCGTTCCAGGCCCTGGCGGGCTTCCCGCTGACCCAAGCCACCATCGCCTGGGGCGCGCTGCGGATCGTCCCCTGTTTCGCCCTTGGCTGCGCCCTGCATTCGCTCTGGCGCGCCAAGCCAGCGCAGAATCGGCTGGCGGCGGCCGTCGCATCTGCCGCTTCCACGGGCGCCGTGCTCACAATGTCGGCTTTCGGCGCCCCAGATGCCTTAATCGTGACCGGCCTGGGGGCGGTGATCTTCTTCATGGCTCGCACCGCCCAGACGGGTGGCGAGGTCTTGGGGCAACGCCCGCTCGTCTATCTGGGCGAGGTTAGCTACTCCGTCTACATGGTCTGCGTGCCGTGGAAGATAGTGTTCGTGAATGCAGCGTCCAAGGTTTTGCAGATCACTGACGAACGCCTGCCCCTATGGCTGTGGTTAGTTTTCTTGGGATCCGTGGTTCCACTGGCCGCGGCCTCCTATCATCTGATAGAAAAGCCGGCCCGCGCCCGTATGAAGCTCATGGCTGACTCTTGGGAGTCGCGGCGACCTTCGGCCGCACAGGCATAAAGAGTCTTTTCATCCGGATGGAGGATGGGTAACCCTACGCACGTAACTCGTGGGGAGTTCCTCTAACATGCTGAAACGACCGAGAGCCCTTCTGGGCTCCCTGGCCGCCATAGCGGTTATGACCTTGGCGCCGGTCTCCGGGGCCGTTGCCGATACCTACTGGCAGTGCGTGCCCTTCGCCCGGCTGATGTCCGGCGTGCAGATCTATGGCGACGCCTGGACCTGGTGGAAGCAGGCGGTCGGGAAGTACGACACGGGCGTTTCGCCGAAGGCCGGCGCGGTCCTCTGCTTCAAGCCCAACGGCAAGATGCGCCTGGGCCACGTGGCCGTGGTCAGCCAGGTGCTCACGGACCGGGTTATCCAGATCAGCCACGCCAACTGGTCGCGCATTGGCGGGACCCGCGGTCAGATCGAGAAGGACGTCACAGTCATCGACGTCTCGCCCACCGGCGACTGGTCGCAGGTCAAGGTCTGGTACGATCCTGTCCGCGACCTCGGCTCGTCCACCTATCCCACCCACGGCTTCATCTATCAGGACGCCGTGGCGGTTCGCACCGCCAGCTCCGGCTTCAACTCGGCCCAGAACGCCGCCATCGCCGTGGCCCAAGGCGCGGCCAACCAGGTGGTCTCGGTGGTCCGTCCGGGCGCCGGTCCCCTGCAGATGCTGGGTCAGGCCGCCGACTCCACCGACCGGATCGCCGCTCTCATCCAGGCCGCCACCCAGCCCTCCACGGAAGACTAGCGCCTGGCGCGAGCCGGTTGACGGCTCGCGCGCAGCACCGCACATGGGGTCGAGCCCGTGGCGGAGATTCCCATGCTGAACCTGCTTCGCCGCGCCGCGCCCGGCCTCGTCACGGACCCCGTCGGCGCGGCCTGGCGCCCGCCCGAGGACGCCATCTGGATCGACCTGGTCTCGCCCACCCGCGAGGAGGAGCTGGCGGTCGAAGCGGCCTTCGAGATCGACCTGCCCACCCGTGAGGAGATGGCCCACCTGGAGCCGTCCTCGCGGCTCTACCAGGAGGACGGGGTGACCTTCCTCACCGCCACCCTGCTGTCGCATAGCGAGGACCAGCACCCGATCCCGACGCCGGTGACCTTCGTCCTGGCCCGGGGGGTGCTGATCACCATCCGCTATGAGCAGCTCAAGGCGTTCCGCATCTTCGCCGAGCGCTGCAAGCACGTTCAGATCGAGGAGGGCGCCGAGGTTCTGCTGGAGCTGCTGGACGCGGTGATCGAGCGGGCCGCCGAGGTGCTGGAGCGGGAATCCAGCCTGGTGCAGGAGACCTCCGTAGCGATCTTCAACCGGCCGCCCTCGACCGCCTTCGCCCCGATGCTCAGCGACCTGGCGCGCGCCCAGTCGGTCACCTCGATGATCCGCAAGAGCCAGCTCTCGCTCAGCCGGCTGGCCAGTTTCGCCGCCCTGGCCCCCGAGTTGCAGGACCGCGAAGGCCGCCGCGGCCACTTGGTCTCCATCCAGCACGACATCCAGGCGCTCACCGAGCACTCCGGCTTCCTGTCGAACCACATCTCGTTCCTGCTCGATGCGGCGCTGGGCCTGATCAACATCGAGCAGAACAGCATCATCAAGTTCTTCTCCGTGGTGGCGGTGGTGTTCCTGCCGGCCACCCTGGTGGCCTCGATCTACGGCATGAACTTCGACCACATGCCGGAGTTGCACTGGCTGCTCGGCTATCCGTTCGCCATGTTGCTGATGGTGCTGACCGCCATTGCGCCCTTCTGGTGGTTCAAGAAGAAGGGCTGGCTGTAGCCGCGCGACCGCTACAGCCAAGCTTCCACGGTAAGGTTGACGGAAATTCCGGCCTAGCGTCGCAACCGTTCCTTAAGCGCGTAAGACCATCTTACGGACCTTCCAGCTTATCGTGGTCCGAATGTCAGCTGTCGCCAGTATATTCAGAAGTATCGATCCCGATAGGTTGCGTCAGGCGCTCGACCTCCATCGGCGTTATCTTTCGGGCCGCACGGGTGGCCGGCGAGCGAATCTTAGTTACTTGGAACTTAGCCATCTCAAGCTCGAGAAGGTCGATCTGCGCGACGCCGACCTGACCGGGGCGCGGCTGAACGGCGCCCTGATGGCCGGGGCCAATCTAGCCGGCGCGGTGCTGTTCGGCGCCGATCTGCGCGACATCGACCTGCGCAAGGCCAACCTGGCCAAGGCCGACCTGCGCGGCGCCTCCCTGCGCGGCGCCAACCTGGCTGACGCCAACCTGGCCGGCTGCGACCTGCGCGAGGGCCGCATCGCCCTGCAGGATCGCGTCCAGGGCTTCCGCTATCTCGACCACACCGGCGGGCCGGGCGAACTGTCCTTCGCCGTGCTGTCGGGCGCCAATCTCGCGGGCGCGCAGATGACCAACGCCAACGCGCTCGCCACCGACTTCACCGAGGCCAATCTGGCCGGGGCGTTCCTGGGCGGGGCGCGGCTGATCAAGGCCCGCCTGGACGGGGCCGACCTCACCGGCGCCGACATCGCCGGGGCCGACCTCTCGGGCGCCTCGCTGCGGCGCGCCGTGCTGGTGCGGGTGGACCTGTCCTTCGCCACGGTGGAGGGCGCCGACCTGTCGGAGGCGCTGCACACCCCGCCGGCCGTGGTCTATGTGGACGACCGGCCTCTGGTGGGCCTGGTCAACGCCCACGAGGCGTTTTGCGTCAGCGGCGGCGACTCGGGCGAGGCGGTCCGCCTCGACGGCGTCGACTTCCGCCCCATGCGCAATCTCAGGCGCCGCAAGCTCAGTGGCCTGCACGCCCCGGGCTCGGTGTTCTTCGGCCTCGACATGGAGGGCGTCGAACTGCAGGGCGCCGACCTTTCCCGCTGCGACCTGCGCGGCGTGAACCTGCGCGGGGCTGACCTGCGCGGCGCCAAGCTGATCGACGCCCAGCTCGGCCGGGCCAATCTGCGCGGGGCCCAACTCGGCCCCCTCGAGATCGGGCCGGGCCGCTACGCACGCACGGATCTGTCGCGGGCGACCCTGCGTCATGCCGATCTACGCACCGCCCACGCCCGCCGCGCGCGGTTCCTGGGCGCCGACCTGCATGAGGCGCGGATGGAGCTGTGCGACCTGGCCGGGGCGGAGCTGGAGGTCTAGGCGCCGGCTACATCTCGTGGCGCAGGGGCTGCAGGTCCTGGAACTCGGGATCGCGCTTCTCCGCCTTGGCCTTGAAGGCCTCGCCCATGTGGGCGCCGGAGAACATGCCGGTCTGCCAGACGGCGATATAGTCGAGCCCGTCGCGGATGGTGTGGTCGCGGGCGTAGTTGATCATCACCTTGGACCCGGTGACCGCCAGCGGCGCCTTGTTCGCAATCTCGCGAGCGGTGGCGAGCGCGTGGTCGACGCACTGCTCGTGGGTGTCGAACACCTCGTTGACCCAGCCGATCTCCTTGGCCTTCTGGGCCGGCATGCGACGGCCGGTATAGGCCATCTCGCGCACCCATCCCTCGGGGATCAGTTTGCACAGCCGCGGGAAGGTGCCGACGTCGGCCGTCATGCCGATGTTGATCTCCTGGATGCAGAAGAAGGCGTCGGCGCTGGCGTAGCGGATGTCGCAGGCGCTGGTCATGTCCACCGCCCCGCCGATGCAGCCGCCCTGGATGGCCACGATCACCGGGATCCGCGCGTCGTCCAGGCAGCCGAAGCAGTCCTGCAGCCAGTGGATATGGTGGCGCTGCTGCTCGGCGTTGATGTGGCGGTCCTGAATCTGGTTCTGGGAGGTCGAGCCCCCGCCGCCGAACACCGCCAGGTCCATCCCGGCGCTGAAGTGCTTGCCGGTGGAGGAGATGACGATCGCCCGGGCGCGGGCGTTGTGGTCGATGTCTTTCACGATGGCCGGCAGCTCGTTCCAGAAGGCGCGGACCATGGTGTTCATCGCCTCGGGCCGCTTCAACTGGATGTGCGCGACATGGTCCTCGATGGTGACGGCGAAACAGGTCCAGTCGGTGGTGGTCACATCGATGGCGGTCGTCATGGCGCGTCTCCCAATTTCGTTGCGGCATCATCGCGCCGTGACGACGGGGAAGCCAAGGTCATCCGAAGACGGGCGCGCCCGGCAGGACGATCTGTTGCGCCCCGGCCCTGGCGATCAGCTCGCCGTCCTCGCGACGGAAGTCGGCCTCGACGGTGATCAGCTGGCGGCTCGACGCCACGACCCGGCCCTCGATGATCAATGGGTGGGCGCGGCCGACCTTCACGAACTGGACCTGCAGGTTGATGGTCCGATAGGTGGCGTCGTCGGCGATCGCCGTCATGGTGGCGAAGGCCAGGATCTGGTCCGCGAGGGCGGCGACATAGCCGCCGAACATCGAACCGTCGCCGTTCAGGATCTCGGATTTCGGCTCCCAGCGCTTGCGAACCCAGCCGGGGCCCCAGTCGTCGATCAATCCAAGGTGAAGGGTTCGTACGACAGGGGGCGCATCGACCACGCCGGCCTTAATCTGATCCAGTCTCTCGGTCGCCCAGGTCATTGCGGTCTCCATTCCGAAGACGGCAGAATCCGAGCTAAGCTCGCTTATGACTACTCGGCTTTATCGAAGAACGGTCCGCCATGTCGAAACCCCAACGCCGACAACCAAAGCAGGTGCGTGCGCTGGCCACGCGAGACGCCATCTTCGAGGCGACGGCTCGGATTCTAGAGGAGGGCGGCGAGGCCGTCCTGACCACCAACGCCATCGCCGCCAGGGCCGGGGTGAGCGTGGGGACGCTCTACGAGTACTTCGCCGACAAGCAGGCGATCCTGGTGGCCATCGCCAAGCGGGAGAACGAGAAGGTGCGGGCCAGGCTCGCGACCGAGGGACCGGAGCTTTCGCCGGCCCGCCTCGCCATCCGCGCGCAGATCGAGATCCTGGCCGATCGCCCCGCCACGCGGCGCGCGGCGCTGAAGGCCATCCTGGCCGCGGAGAGCGTGGAGTCCCTGGACCGGGAGGCCAGGCTTACGGGGCGGCTGATCCGGCAGCCGGGCGATGGCGGGGCGTTGGACGCTTTCGTGATGACGCGGGCCACCCTCGGCGTGATCCGCGCCGCCGTGCTGGAGGGCTCGCCCTACCTGCAGGATCCTCGCCTCGAGGACGCCTTGGTCCGTCTGGTGGAGCGCTACGCGGCCGACGCTTAGGCCTTATGGATCGGGTCGATCCAGGCGACGCCCTCCGGCTTCTCCGCCGGCTCGATGTCGAGATTGACCACCACGGCCTCGTTGTCGCTACGCACCAGCACGCATTCCAGGGTCTCGTCGGTGGAGGCGTTGATCTCCTGGTGCGGCACGAAGGGCGGCACATAGATGAAATCACCGGGACCGGCCTCGGCGGTGAATTCCAGCTTCTCGCCCCAGCGCATCCGCGCCCGGCCCTTCAGGACGTAGATCACGCTCTCCAGGGGGCCGTGATGGTGGGCGCCGGTCTTGGCGTCGGCGTGGATGTGGACCGTCCCGGCCCACAGCTTCTGGGCCCCGACCCGGGCGAAGTTGATCGCCGCGGCCCGATGCATGCCGGGCGTCTGGGGGGTGTTGTCGTCGAGCTGGTCGCCGGGGATGACGCGGACGCCGCTGTGCTTCCAGCCGTCTTCAGGGATGTCGTCGGACATGGGCCGCTCCGAGGGATCGGCTCAGACTACCCCCTTGGCCCGCAGCTCCGCCACCCTCGCCGTGTCCAGGCCCAGGCCCCCCAGCACCTCGTCGGTGTGCTGGCCCAGCTCCGGACCCGGCCAGCGGACCGCGCCGGGGGTCTCCGACATCTTCGGGAAGGCGTTCTGCATCTTCACCTTGCCGAACACCGGATGGTCGGTCTCCACGATGGCGTCGCGGGCCAGGTATTGCTCGTTCTCCAGCATGTCCGGGGCGCGGAACACCCGGCCCGAGGGGATGGCCTTCTCCTCCAGCAGGGCCAGCAGGGCGTCGAGTTCGAAGCCCTTGGTCCAGGCGGCGATGATCTGGTCGAGCTCGTGCTGGTTCGTCCCGCGCGCGGCGTGGTCGACGAACTTCGGGTCCTTGGCCAGGTCCGGTCGTCCCATGGTCTCGCAGAGCCGCGCGAAGACCGTGTCCCCGTTGCCGCCGATCAGGATCATGCCCTCGCCGGCGCAGGGATAGACGTTGGACGGCGCGATGCCGGGCAGGATCGAGCCCGAGCGTTCGCGGACATAGCCGGTCAGGTCGTATTCGGTGACCAGGTTCTCCATCACCGCCAGCACGCTCTCGTAGAGGGCCGCGTCGATGACCTGGCCGCGGCCGGTGTTGGTGCGCGCGTGCAGGGCCATGGTGATGCCCATGACCGCGTGCATGGCCGTCAGGCTGTCGCCGATGGAGATGCCGGCCCGCGCCGGAGGGCGGTCGGGCTCGCCGGTGACGTGGCGCAAGCCGCCCATGGCCTCGCCGATCAAGCCATAGCCCGCCCGGCTGGCATAGGGCCCGGTCTGGCCGAAGCCGGAGACCCTGGCCATGATCAGGCGCGGGTTGCGGGCCGACAGGGCTTCATAGCCCATGCCCCACTTCTCCAGCGTGCCGGGCCGGAAGTTCTCGATCAGCACGTCGGCCTGGTCGATCAGCTTGCCGGCGATCTCGCGCCCTTCCGGCGTGCGCAGGTTCAGCGTCACCGAGCGCTTGTTGCGCCCGATCACCGGCCACCAGGGCGACAGCCCTTTGGGCAGGCTGCGGCCCCACTGGCGCATGGGATCGCCCGTGCCCGGATCCTCGATCTTGACCACGTCGGCGCCGAAATCCCCCAGGATCTGGCCGCAGAACGGGCCGGCGATCAGGGTGCCCATCTCGACGACCCTCAGGCCCTTCAGCGGCCCGTTGTTGTCGGCGTGGCTCATCTGCGGCTCCTTCCCATGTGCGTCCGCGCTCTTGGAGCGGGGCGCCGCCGCGCCTGTCAATGGCGTGGAAGGAGCCGCGGCGATCTTTCAGGCGAGCGCGGCGGCCTGGCGGCGACGGCGCAGGCCGGCCCCTGCCAGGCCGAAGCCCGCGATCATCATCGCCCAGGTCGCCGGCTCGGGCACGGCGCTGCCGCCGGCCTGGCCGCCCAGGCTGTCGAAGGTGACATTGTCCAGCCCGACGCCGAGGCTGCTGGAGGCCAGGGACGTGCTGGAGAGGAAGGTCAACCGCACGCTCGGCGAGTCAGCCGTAAAGTCGTAGGAAAACCGCTGCCAGTCCGAACCGGGCGAGCCCAGGCTCATGGCGTTGGTGAAGCTTCCCGCCAGCGCGCCGTCGATCAGAAGATCGACCGTCGCGTCGCCATAGCTGCCCTGGCCGCGGACATAGAAGGCGCCGACGTCGAACGAGACCCTGTACAGGCTGCCGGCCGTGACCGCCACCGCGTCCGAGATCACCCCCTTGCCGCGCCCGCTGACGCCGGTCAGGTCGATATAGTGGCTGCCTTCCGAAGCGACGACGCCATAGCTGATGAACGCCGCGTTGTTCGAGTATTGCAGGTCGCTATCGCCGCCTGGCGTGGCGTCGACCGTCGTCCAGCCGGTGATGTAGGTGCTGCCGGGCGACAGATAGATGGATGCGGCGACACCGGGCTGTTCGAAGCCGCCGTTGATCAGCGACGCGGCCTCGGCGGGGCCGTCGGCCAAGGCGACCATGGCCAGGGCCAACAGGGAAACTCGACGCATGAAACCTCCAGATTGCGGCGCGGGCCGCTCAAGCGCCCCGTGGGCGCGGAAGGGCCGAGGTAGAGGCTGCGGGGGCTTCTCGCATGATCCGTTTGCACTACGCGATCCCGCCCACCGCGGCAGGGGTTCACATCGGTCGCGCCCGGGCGTAAGGCGGCGCCATGAGCGCCTATGTCCTTACCCCGCCGTCCCTCGTGGCCGTGCCCGTGCAGGGGGAGGCCCGCGCCTTTCCCGTCCGCCGGATCCTCTGCGTCGGCCGCAACTACGCCGCCCACCGCCGCGAGATGGGCGGGGACGACCGCGACCCGCCATTCTTCTTCGCCAAGCCGGCCGACGCCGTGGTCCCGCCGGGCGGGGCCGTGCCCTATCCGCCGCGTACGGCCAACCTGCACCATGAAATCGAGCTGGTGGTGGCGCTGAAGGCGGGCGGCAAGGACATTCCGGTGGATGCCGCCCTGGGCTGCGTCTACGGCTACGCGGTCGGCGTCGACCTCACCCGCCGCGATCTGCAGAACGCCGCCAAGGACAAGGGCCAGCCGTGGGACGCCTCCAAAGGCTTCGACGCCTCGGCCCCGATCTCGGCCATCCGCCCCTGGACCGGCGAGGCGCCTCAGGGTCGCATCTCGCTCAGCGTCAATGGCGAGGTCCGTCAGGACGCCACGGTGGCCGACATGATCTGGAACCTGGCCGAGATCATCTCCGAAGCCTCCAAGCTCTGGACCCTGGCCCCCGGCGACCTGATCTTCACCGGCACGCCCGAGGGCGTCGGCCCCGTGGCGGTCGGCGATCTCGTGACGGGCGAGGTCGAGGGCGTCGGCCAACTCCAGTTCACGGTGACCGCATGAGCCTGATCCTGCACTCCTACTGGCGGGCGACCGCCCCCTACCGCGTGCGCATCGGCCTGCAGCTCAAGGGCCTCGACTACGGCTATGTCGCGGTGAACCTGCTGGAGGGGAACCAGCACCAGGCGGCCTATCGCGCGGTCAACCCGCAGCGCCTGACCCCGGCCCTGGACATCGGCGACGGCGAGATCCTGACCCAGAGCCTGGCCATCCTCGAATGGCTGGACGAGACCCATCCCGAGCCGGCCCTGCTGCCCAAGGCCGCGCTCGACCGCGCCCGGGTGCGGGCCATGGCCGACATCGTCGCCTGCGACATCCATCCGCTGAACAATATGCGGGTGAACCGGGCCCTGGAGGCCATGGAGGTCAGCGCGCCTCGCCGGGCCAAGTGGGTGGAACGCTGGATCGTCGACGGCTTCCAGACCCTGGAGCCGATGGTGGCGAAATACGGCCAGGGCTTCGCCTTCGGCGACACGCCCACCATCACCGACTGCTGCCTGATCCCGCAGGTCTATTCGGCCCAGCGCTACAAGGTCGACCTGGAGCCGTTCCCGGCCATCCGCGCCGTGGCCGATCACGCCGCCCAGCACCACGCCTTCATCGCCGCCCATCCGGACAACCAGCCCGACGCGAAGCCGGTCTAGCCGCCCTTGACCCGTACCCGGGCCGAGGCCTTGCGGCCCTGCGTGTCCACCACGGTCAGCCGGTAGAAGCCCGGCCCCTTCGGGCGCCAGACCGTGCGGCCCGAAACGGGGTCGGTGGCCAGCGGCGCGCCTTCGACATACCAGGCCAGGTCCTCGCCGCCGGCGGCGAGCACCAGCCCTCGCGCGTCCGGGCCGAAGGCCTCCACCTGCACGGTCGAGCCGTCCGGCGGAAAGATCAGGCGCGGGCCTTGGTCGGCCTGTTCCAATCTCTCCAGCGCCTGAGGCGCCGCGCGCGGCGCGATAGGGCGGGGCGCCGAGGCCGGCGCGTCGAGCTGGTCAGCGACGTCGAACAGCAGGGGTAGGGCGGCGTCGCGGCCGGTCAGTCCGCCGCGCGCCCCGCCATCGGCCCGCCCGGTCCAGACCACGATGACGTAGCGCCCGACGATCCCGGCGGCCACGGCGTCGCGGAAGCCGTAGGAGGTCCCGGTCTTGAAGGCCATGACCGGGCGGTCCCGGGTCAGGGCCACGGGGGTCGAGCCGGCCGGCGGCGGAGTCTCGCGCAGGATGTCCAGCACCTGGGCGGCCGCCTCGACGCGCATCAGCCGCTCGCCGTCCTGGCCCTGGCGCCGCGCCGCCTCGACCTGCGTCCAGGCCAGCGGCTTGGCCACGCCGCCGTCGCCGAGCGCCGCATAGAGCACCGCCAGGTCGCGCAGGGTGATCCCTACCCCGCCCAGCGCCATGGCCAGGCCCGCCGCGCGGGTCTCGGCCCGCGGCCGGACCAGATTCACGCCCGCCGCGTCGACCCGGGCCTCGAAGGCGGCGGGGCCGAGCTTGTCCAGCAGCTCCACCGCCGGGACGTTGAGGGAATTGGCCAGGGCCTCACGGGCCGTGACCTTGCCGCGGAACACCCGGTCGAAATTCTCCGGCTGGTAGTCGCCGAACCGACGGGCGGCATCGTCGATCTGGGTGTCGGGCGCGGCGATCCCGTCGTCGAAGGCGAAGCCGTAGATGAAGGGCTTCAGCGCCGAGCCGGGCGACCGGACGGCGCGGGTCATGTCGATCCAGCCGCCGGGCCGCTGCAGCCCGCCGGAGCCCACGGCGCCGCGCACGGCGCGGCCCTCGATCTCGACCACGAGGATGGCGGCGGTGGCCTCGGGGCCCTGGCTGCGGGCGACCTGGGCGGCCAGGGGTTCGAGCTTGGATTGCAGCCGCGCGTCGAGCGTCGAGACCACCGTGGCCTGGCTGACCGGCGCGGCGCGGGCCAGCTCGCCGGCCGCGTGCCAGGCCATGGCCGGGAACGGCGCGCGGCCGGGCAGGGGCTCGGTCTCGGCCTCGAGCGCCTGCGCCTCCGTGATCACGCGGACGCGGACCATCTTGTCCAGCACCTGGCGGCGGGCGGGGCGGGCGGCCTCCGGGTGGCGGTCGGGTCGGCGGGCCTCGGGCGACTGGGGCAGGGCGATCAGCAGGGCCTGCTGGCCGAGGGTCAGGGTCTCGGGCTCCTGGCCGAAATAGGAGAGGCTGGCGGCGCGAACGCCCTCCAGGTTGCCGCCATAGGGAGCGAGCGTCAGATAGAGCGCCAGGATCTCGCGCTTCGAAAGCCGCGCTTCGATCTGCAGGCTTCGGATCATCTCGATCAGCTTGGAACCGAGATTGCGCGGCCGGGGCTCCAGCAGCCGCGCGGTTTGCATGGTCAGCGTCGAGGCGCCGGAGGTGACCGCGCCGCTGGCGACGGCGCTACCGCCGGCGCGGGCGACGGCCAGGGGATCGACCCCGCGATGCAGCCAGAAGCGCTCGTCCTCGACGGCGATCAGCCGACGCAGGAAGCTGGGGTCGGTGCGGCTGAGGTCCGCGCGGATCCGCCAGCGGCCGTTCTCCACCGGCAGGGCGCGCAGCCACACCCCCCGCCGATCCAGCGCCACCGGCGACGACCGCTCGCCCCGCGAGAGGTCCGGCGGCAGCATGGCGTCGAAGTTGAAGACGGCGACCTCGACAGCGAGGAGGACGATCAGGGCGAGGGTGATGGCCCGGATTCTTCCTCCCACGTTTACGGGGGAGGGGGACCGCGAAGCGGTGGAGGGGGCGGCCTCAAGCTCAGCGCCCGGTCTCGCCCCCTCCACCACCCTGCGGGCGGTCCCCCTCCCCCGCTGCGCAGGGGAGGAAGAGGTATCGCCAGTCGTCATTGCCCCGGCGCGATCACCGTGCGGCCGGCCGCCGTCCGGGCATTGAGACTCGGCCGGTACATGTCGCGGGCTTCCGCCCCCGGCAGCAGGAACTCACCCGCCGTGACGGCGCGGGCCACATAGGCGAAGGCGAAGTTGGAGTGACCCTCCAGGTCCAGGGCGGCGATGTAGCGGTCGTCGCGGGATTCCTGGACGTCGGCGCCGGTCAGGGTCCCGAGGAACTTGAATGGCCCGCTCTGGGCGTCGTCGGGGCCCAGCACGGTCTCGATCTCGAACCCGGCCGGCAGGGGGTCGTCCACCACCAGAGCCATGGAGCGGGCCTGGCCCGAACGGCCGGAGACGAGCACGATCACCCGGTCCCCCTGGCGCAGCGCCGAGGGATCGACGCTCCCCCCGGTGAAGCCTACGAGCCGCTTTGACAACGTGATGCCATTCTGCACGGGCGCCGGCGGGGCGACGGGCGCGCCGGTCACCGTCACCGTCCGCCATAGGGCGCCGGAGCCGGCGTTGACGAACCTCGCCTCCGCTAGCCTGCCCACGGCCCAGCGCGGCGCGCCGCCCGAGGCCTTCAGAGGGATGGCGCCGGTGGCGTCGATCCTCATCGTACCGGCCGCCTTAAGCATCCAGTGGGCGGCCTGCAACAGGCGGGCCTGTTCCTGGGTGTTGAGCGCGTCGGGGTCCTTCACGGCGTTCTCCAGCCGCCCTTGCAGGCTTCTCGCGAGGTCGGTCTCGCCGGCCTCGTAGGCGAGCGCGATGACCCCGGCGATGTCGCGCAGCGGGCTCTGGTACCAGTCGCTTTCCTCGCGATAGCCCAGCGACCGGACCGCCTGGCGGAAGGCCGAACGGGCCCGGGCCCGGTCGCCCATCAGGGCCAGGCCGGCGCCGACCTGGGCCTTGGCGAGCGGCGAGGCCTCGGTCTTCATCTGGACGTCGTGCCACCAGCGAAGGCGGGCGAGGTCGCCCTTGCCGCCCTTGGCCAGGACATAGAGGGCGTAGGCCGAGGCGCGGCTGCGCATGATCGTGGTGGCCTTTTTCGAGGCCTCCGGCGAGCCCGCCCACCAGGTCGGATATTCCAGCCGGTAGGAGACCGAGGCCCAGCCCTCGGGCCGGGAGATCTGGCGCATCGCGGTCAGCGCCCGGTCAATGGACTGTTGCGGCGCCGGCGCGCCGGCCTTCTGGGCTTCGATCAGGAAGTCGGTGGCGTACGCGCCCAGCCAGGCGTCGGCCTCGCCGTCGCCCACCCGCCAGAGGCCGAAGGCGCCGTCCAGGGTCTGGCGGTCCAACAGCTTGCCCACGGCCTGGTTCAGGGCCGCGGAGGTCCGCCGCAGCTTCGGATCGGCGGAGACTTCCTGGGCGTAGAGCAGGGGATAGGCGCCTGACACGGTCTGTTCGGTGCAGCCATAGGGATAGCGCGACAGGGCCTGGGCGATCGGCCCGGGGTCGAAGCCGCGGAAGGGGGAGTAGCTGACCTGCAGGGTGGCGTCCCCCGCCGCCAGGCCGGCCAGCAGTCCGGGAATCGGCGTGTAGGACCCGCCCGCCCGCTGCAGTTCGATGGTCGTCCGGGTGATCTGGCTCCAGCCCAACCGAGTCTGGATCGGATAGTCTCGGCCGGTGGCGAAGCCCGGTCCGGTGACCTTGAAGCCCACCTTGCCGATCCCGGCCCGGCTCGGGGCGTTGAACGGAATCCGTTCGGCGATCCTTTGGCCGAGCGCCAGTTGGAAGGCCTTGCGGAAGGGCGCGATCACCCCGCCCTGGGCGGTGAGCTCGGCCACATAGGCCCCGACCTTGCCCTCAAGATTATGCAGTTCGAGGGTCGCGAAGGCCTTGTCGCCGGGGGCCAGGAAGCGGGGCAGGGAGAGCTCCGTCACCACCGGCTCGCGCACGGTGAGCGGCTTGGACGCCGAGCCCACCGCGGTGTCGGTCCAGGCCACGGCCATCAGCCGCAGCTCGCCGTTGAAGTCCGGGGCCGGCAGCTTGATCACCGCCTTGCCGTCCAGGCCGGTCTCCACCACGCCCGACCACAGGGCCACGGTCTTGATCGGGGTGACGGTCAGGCCCTCGCCGCCGATGCCGTCGGCGCCGAAGCTGACATTGGCCGGAGCGCCCAGGTTTGGGTCGAGCAGCCGGCCGTAGTCGTCGCGATAGTCGAGGGTCAGCGCCCGCTTGCCGAAGTACCATTTCACCGGATCGGGGCTCTCGAAGCGGGTGAGGCGCAGGATGCCCTCGTCCACCGCCGCCAGGGTCACCCGCGCGCGGCCGCCGAAGCCCGCGCCCTTGATGGTGATCGGCACCTCCAGCACGGACTTGGAGTCGACCTTGGTCGGGGTGTCGATCTCCACCGCCAGCCTGCGGTTCTTGGGATCGAGTGGGACATAGACCAGGCCGAGCGCGCGGCGCGGCTTGGGCGAGGCCACCGGATCGCGCGGCTGGATGACGCTCACCAGCACATAGGCCCCGCCGCCCCAGGCGCCGTTGGTCTTGAGCCGCACCGTCGTCCCGTTCTTGCCGACCGTGACGGTCTTGAAGTCGATCAGCCGGTCGGTGGCCACCGCGATCTGAGCCTCGCCGGCATAGGGCGGCTTCAAGGTGATCTCGACCGTGTCGCCCTGGCCATAGGCCTTGGGGCCCGCCGTGACCCGCACGAAGTCGGGCGCCTCCACGTCCTTGGCCGGGGCGCCCCAGCCGGAGGCGAAGCGGATGACGCTCGCGGCCCCGCCAGGCCCGGTCAGCTCCAGCCGGTAGTCGCCCCAGCCCAGGCGCTTGGCGATACGCGCGGGCTTGGCGGCGTCGATATTGATCGTGCCGCGCGCCACCACCACGTCGCGGCTGGTGCGCCGCCACTGCCAGCGGCCGTCCTGCTGGAACCAGTCATAGTCCCAGTTCTCGGCCACCAGGCTGTAGGTCGAGCCCTTGGCGGCGATCCGCTTGCCCGCCGCGTCGGCGGCGATGACGTCCAGCAGCATGGTCGGATCGCCGCGCGAGTCGGTGTCGCCCTGGTCGATCTTGACGCCCAGATAGAGCGGCTTGGTGCGGACCTTGAGGTCCAGCCCCTCGCGCACCGGACGCCCGCCCGGCTCGAAGACGCTGGCCGTGAAGGTCGCAGACAGGGGCTGGGGCGTGTCGCCGGCCTCGGCCGAAGAAATGGCCAGGACCGCGCGGCCGTCGCCGTCGGTGACGGTCTGGCCGATCTCCAGGAACTTCTCCTCGAAGGGCGTGCGCTGGTCGCCCCACTGGTAGCCTTCGAATTGCGGGAAGGGGTTGGGATCGACCCGCAGCCGGGCCTCGCCCTGGGTCTGCAGCCCGGCGCCGGCCGCGCCGTAGAGGAAGCGGGCGTTGACGTCGATATTGCGGGTCTCGCCGGCCTTCATCGGCACGGCTTCCTGGCCGACCACGGTGACCGCCAGCCGCTGGGGCGCGAAGTCCTCCACCGAGAACGAAAGCTCGCCGGCCGGCTTGTCGAGGCCTTCGATCTCCAGCCTGGCGGTCCAGCGCCCGCGCGGCGCGCTCTTAGGCACGGCGATGTCGACGGTCACCGCGCCGTTGGGGCTTCCGTCGAAGGGGTAGCGCCGGAACTCCACGCCCGAGGGCCGCCGCACCACGACGGCGCCCTTGCGGTCTTTGACGGCCTTGGCCTCGCGGTCGCGCAGCAGAGCGTTGAGGTGGACCGTCTCGCCGGGCCGATAGATGCCGCGGTCGGCATAGAGATAGCCGTCGATGGCCGAGACGATCGAGCGGCCCGACGTCCCGCCGCCCTCCTCGGTCCGCCCGCCTATCCCCTGCTTGGAGAGGTCGACCGGGGCGCGGTCGAGGTCGAGCACCGCTAGGTCGCCCTGCGGCCCATAGGCCATGACCATCTTGGCGTCTTCCGCGCCCTTACCTTCGAGCAACGGGCGGTCGAAGCGCACGTGGCCCTGGGCGTCGGTCCGGGCTTCGGCCAGGTCCTCTCCGTTGCGCGCCACCAGGGCCACGCGGATTCCGGCCAGGGTCTTGGCGCTCTTCAGCGAGCGGACCACCACGTCCAGCGCCTCGGACCCGTCATAACCGGCCAGGGCCATGTCCGTGAACACCACCCAGCGTCGCGCCTGGGCCGGTGGATTCGGATCGTAGTCGTCCTCTTCGTTCTCGCCGGCTTTCAGGCCGCGACCGCCCGAGGCGTCGCGGGCCTTCACCACGTAGGCGCCGGCCTTCATCTCCTTCAGCACCGCGCCCAGGGGGAAGACGGTGGTCACCCGCTCGCCGGTCCCCTGGGTCTGGACGGCGACCTCGCCCTTCCAGACCACGCGGCCCTCGTCATTGGGGCTGTCGGAGCCGTAGTCGTCGGAATATTGCCCGTCTCCGGTGGGGTCGGGGGCGCTGATCGACTTGCGCACCAGGTTGCGGTCGACCACCCGCCAGACCTCGATCTGCAGGCGGCTGACATTGACCGTCTCGATGCCGATCCCGTCGGCGTCCTCGCGCGGCAGGATCACGCCCTCGCCCGCAAAGCCCACATAGGGCGGCTTCTCCCCGAAGGTGAAGTCGACATCGGCGTTGGCGGCCAGGGTCTCGCCGCCCTTGGACGGCAGGCCCTTCAGCAGGGTCACGCGGCGGTCGGTGAAGCCCAGGCCGGCGACGCAGAGCTCAGAGCCCTTGACCTGGACGGCCGGGCTGCGGCCGAGATCCGGCGAGACCAGCACGAAGTCGGCATAGGGCTTGGAGGGGTCCAGCGGCCGGGTCAGTTCCACGCAGGCCAGGGGTTCGGACTTCGAGGTGTCGATGCGGTTGCGCCAGACGGCGAAGCCTTCCGGCTTGGGGATGCCGCGCCGCGCCGCATTGGCGCCCCGCGGCTTGCCGAACAGCGACCAACCCTGGGCGCCGGGCGCGGCGACCGCCGGCTCGGCCTGAGTGAAGGCCTCGATCCCCTTGGCCGCCAGGAAGCCGCCGCCGAAGGCCGCCACCAGCAGGCCGGCCGCCACCGCGCCGGGGATGCGGCTGGCGCGGACCTTCTGCGCCCAGGCCCGCAGACGAGACGTCGGCGCGCTCGGCGTCTCGTCGCTCGCCATTGGGCCCTCCCGCCTGACAGAATGTCGCACCGCCGATGGGACGCGAAAGCCCGGGCGGCGTCAATCGACGACGGCTACCGGAGGGCGAGCGTCAGTGCCTTCACCTGCGGATAATCGTCGACGCCGTAGACCGAGCCCTCGCGGCCGTAGCCCGATTGCTTGACCCCGCCGAACGGGTTTGCAGGGCTTGGTCGTTCATCGAGGTTCCTCCGTACGCAACCCATATTCCCGCAAGGTCCCGAGGCCTCCGGCAACCGGTTCCAGGGCCGCAGCCAACATTATCGTGTTGCGGCGCGGTCTCCGGCAACGCTTGACTCATACAGGCGTTGGAGTTGCTATTGTCGACATATGCCGCATTGCAGCATGAGTTCTGGAGGCGCTTGTGACGGAAAAGCCGTTCGCCTATTCCCTGTCCCACGCCGAGGCCGGTTGGGCCTGGCGCATCGTCGACGAAGAGGGCGAGACCGTCGCCCAGGGGACGGACCTGAGCCAGTCCGGCGCCCAGGCGGCCGTGGAATCGGCGATCGCGCGTGCGGCCTCGGAGCTTCGCGCCTAAGGCTCGCCCCCACCCTCCCTTGACGATCCCGTCTCCCAGCGGTCCAGTCCCGGTCAGAAGCGTGCTTCGCGCGCCCCCGTCCAGGAACGTCCGTCGTCATGAAATCGAAGTTGCTGACCGCCACGGCGGTCGCCCTGCTGGCCTTCGCGCCCGCCGCCGCGCAAGACGCCAAGCCGACACCCGCCGAGGCCAAGGCCTTCGTCGACAAGGCCGAGGCCGAGCTGGCGGCGTTCAACGAATACGTCGCCAAGTCCTCCTGGGTGCGCGCCACCTACATCACCGAGGACACCCAGTGGCTGGAGGCCAAGGCCACCGGCGAGCAGAATGAGCTGGTCACCCGCTACGCCAAACAGGCCGCCAAGTATGACGGGGTCGCGGTCGATCCGGTCACGGCACGCAAGCTGAAGCTGCTGAAGCTCTATCTGGTGTCGCCCGCGCCCGACCGGCCCGGCGCGGCGGCCGAGCTCGCCACCCTCTCGACCAAGCTGGACTCCACCTATTCCAGCGGCAAGTTCCAGCATGGCGGCAAGACCCTGACCCTGAACGACGCCGAGGACATCCTGGGGGCCAGCCGCGACCCGGCCGAGCTGAAGGCGGTGTGGGAGGGCTGGCACTCGATCTCGCCGGTGATGCGCCCGGACTACGCCAAGCTGGCGGCGCTCTCCAACGAGGGCGCCCAGGGCCTGGGCTTCAAGGATACCGGCGCCCTGTGGCGCTCCAACTACGACATGGACCCCGACGCCTTCGGCGCCGAGACCGACCGGCTGTGGAAGCAGGTGGAGCCCTTCTACAAGAACCTGCACTGCTATGTGCGCGCCCGGCTGAACGAAAAGTACGGCGACGCGGTCCAGAAGCGCAGCGGCCCGATCCGCGCCGACCTGCTGGGCAACATGTGGGCCCAGCAGTGGGGCAACATCTATGACGTGGTCCAGCCGAAGACGGCGACCTCGAGCTACAACCTGGACAAGCTGCTAGAGGGTCACGGCTACGACCCTGTGAAGATGGTCAAGACCGGCGAGGGTTTCTACTCGTCGCTCGGCCTGACGCCCTTGCCGCAGACCTTCTGGGAGCGCTCGATGATCACGCGTCCGCGTGACCGCGAGGTGGTCTGCCATGCCTCGGCCTGGGACCTGGACGACCGCGACGACATCCGCATCAAGATGTGCACCAAGGTCAACGCCGACGACTTCCGCACCGTGCACCACGAGCTGGGCCACAACTACTACCAGCGCGCCTACAAGGATCAGCCGTTCCTGTTCAAGAACGGGGCGAACGACGGGTTCCACGAGGCGATCGGCGACTTCGCGGCGCTCTCGGCCACCACGCCCACCTATCTCAACCAGATCGGGCTGCTGGAGAAGGTCCCCGGCGTCGAGGAGGACATCCCGTTCCTGCTGAAGATGGCGCTCGACAAGATCGCCTTCCTGCCCTTCGGCCTGATGGTCGACCGCTGGCGCTGGCAGGTGTTTTCCGGCCAGACCACGCCGGAGCGCTACAATGACGACTGGCTGAAGCTGCGGCTGCAGTATCAGGGCCTTGTCCCGCCCGGACCGCGCCCCGCCGACGCCTTCGATCCCGGCGCGAAATATCACGTGCCCGGCAATGTGCCCTACACCCGCTACTTCCTGGCCCACATCTACCAGTTCCAGTTCCAGCGCGCGGCCTGCCGCCAGATGGGCTGGAAAGGTCCGCTGCACCGGTGCTCGGTCTACGGACAGAAGGAGGTGGGCGCGAAATTCAACGCCATGATGGAGATGGGCGCCTCCAAGCCGTGGCCGGAAGAACTGGCGGCTTTCACCGGCGAGACCAAGACTGACGCCAGCGCCGTGGCCGACTATTTCAAGCCGCTGAACATCTGGCTGACCGCCCAGAACAAGGGCGAGAAATGCGGCTGGTGAGGGCCTAGCCCGGGGTCCGTTTCGCCTTCAGTGCGCTGGACAATAGTTTTTGATTCACCTTGTCCGGCGCCCGTTTGTTTACGCTGACCTGTCAATTTCGCTCGAATCCTACGAGCGGGGGTCCGGGCGTGGACACGAATTCGAACCAAATCCGCGGGCGCCTCGCCCGCTTCGGCAGGACCGTGATCGGTTTCGCCCGGCGCATGACCCGCGACGAAGGCGGCGCCTCGGCGGTGTTCTTCGCCGTGGCCCTGCTGATGCTCACGCCGATGACGCTGGGCTTGGTCGACGTCTACATCAGCACCACCCAACGCGGTCAGCTGCAGGACGCCCTCGACACGGCCACGCTCTATGCGGCCCGGTCCTCGGCGACCACCACGGCTGAGATCGACTCGATCGGCGACGCGGCCCTGATCGCCAACCTGGTCCTGCCCGAGGGCGAGAACATCGTCGAATCCAACTTCGTGCTGGACGGCGTCAAGGTCGTCAGCTCCGCGGCCATCACCCCGCCCGGCATCTCGCCGCAGATCTGGAACCAGCAGAACCTCCGCGCCACCTCCGAAGTGGTCCGCAATTCGAACCATGTCGAGGTCGCCCTGGTGCTCGACACCACCGGCTCGATGAGCGGCCAGAAACTGACCGACATGAAGACCGCGGCCAAGGACCTGGTCGACATCGTCGTCCAGGACATCCAGACGCCCTACTACTCCAAGATGGCCATCGTTCCCTATTCGATGGCGGTCAATGTCAGCAGCACCTACGCCAATTCGGTGCGGGGCACGCCGAAGTCGGGCACGAACCCAACCGGGGGCACAAACACGTCGCCGCCGTATTCGAAGTTCAAGTTCACGAAGAACGACGGCACGGTCCTGACCAACACCAGCGCCTGGCCGATCAACACCTGCGTGACGGAGCGGACGGGCGCCAACGCCTATACCGACGTCGCGCCGTCCACCGCCCTGGTCGGCCACAACTACCAGTCCTCGACCAGCGCCTGCACGGCCGTGTCGGCGATCGAGCCGCTGAGCACGAACAAGACGACACTGAAGAACAAGATCAACGGCTTCACCGCCACCGGCGTGACCGCCGGTCATATCGGCCTGGCCTGGGGCTGGTACATGGTCTCGCCGAACTTCGCCTACCTGTGGCCGACCGCGAGCAGACCCGCCGCCTATGGGACGGACGACCTGCTGAAGGTGGTCATCCTGATGACCGACGGCGAGTTCAACACCCAATACTGTAAGGGCGTGGTTTCCCGGGAATCGACTGGCAACGGCAACTCCGAAAAGATCAACTGCAACGCCTCGAACGGCAGCGCCTTCACCCAGGCCAAGACGCTCTGCACCAATATGAAGGCTCAGGGGGTGATCGTTTACACAGTCGGGTTCGCGCTGGGCGGCAATGCGAGCGCCGTCGATGTCATGAACTCCTGCGCCACCGACGAAAAGCACGTCTACCTCCCTGGCAGCGGCGCGGCCCTGAAGGACGCTTTCAAGGCCATCGGCCAGGACATCAACTCCCTGCGCCTCGCGAAATAGCCGACAGACCCTCCAGTCTGAACTTCGGGGCCTCGCCTACGAAATGTGGGCGGGGCCTTCGCCTTCCTTGGCCGCCGCCGCGGCGAGCCGGCTCAGGGTCTCGGCGTGGCCCGCGCGGGTGATGCGGTAGAGTGAGACGCAGGTGATCGCCGCGCCGTAGAGCGCCGCCAGGACGATCAGATAGACCACCCCCAGTTCGCGGATCACGTCGATCGGCACCTGGCCGGGCTTGGCGCCCTGCGGGAAGCCGACGAACACCAGGATCATGCTCGAGGCGAAGATGCCGACGCCCGAGACCGCCTTGGCCACGAAGGCCGCGGCCGAGAAGAACAGGCCCTCCGACCGGCGACCGGTGCGCAGCTCCGAGTCCTCCACGACGTCGGCGATCATCGACGAGATCAGGATCGAGGCGATGATCGAGAAGGCCGTCGACAAGATGGTCTGCAGGAACAGGATCGGGATCACCGCCGGCGCGCCATTGGCCGGGAAGACGTCGAACAGCCGCAGGCCGATGGGGATGAACGAGATCACGAAGGCCAGCACCTTGGTGAGCTGGGCCGCCGGCTTCTTGCCCAGCCGTTTGGAGAGCGGCGCGGCCAGGGCGAAGGCGAGCGCCGCCGAGACAAAGTTACCGGCGGCCAGGAAGGCGACCTGACCCGCCGACAGCTCCCAGAAATAGGTGTTGAAATAGAGGCTTAGCGACAGGACCAGACCCTGGGCCATGGCGTTGAACAGTCCCGCGCCCATGAGCACCAAGAACGACTGGTGGGTGAGGGTGCTGAACATCTCCTTGGCCAGCTGACCGATCGAGATCTTCCGGACGGGGGGCGTCTTGAACCTGGCGATGTGTTTGTGGGTGCCCATGGCCGAGATCATGATCGCGCCGAACATGATCGCCGAGGCGACCAGGGCGTAGACCTGATAGCCCGCCGGATTGAGCTGGCCGACCGGGTGGGTGGCGTCCGGCTTGAGGAAGACCTGCAGGGCCAGGACCGTCATGGTCAGCCCGCCGAACCAGCCGAAGAAATAGCGGTAGGAGAGAACCTTGGTGCGCTCGTCGTAGTCGGTGGTCAGCTCAGGTGCGAGGGCCGAGGAGGGGATCTCGTACATGGTGATGAAGCTGCGGATCACGATGGCGACCACGATGAGGTAGAAGAACAGCGCCTCGTGCGACCAGTTGGGCGGGTTCCAGAGCAGCAGGTAGGAGACCGCCACCGGGATGGCGGCGGCGTACATGAAGGGATGGCGGCGGCCCCATTTGGAGCGCCAGTTGTCCGACACCTGGCCCATGATCGGGTCGAGCAGCGAGTCGAACAGCAGGGCGACCATGATCGCCAGGCCCACCGTCGCCGACGGCAGCCCGACCACCTGATTGTAGAAGATCAGCAGCAGGTAAGAGAACCCCTGGTCCTTCACCCCGAAGGCCACCGAGCCGAAGCCGTAGAAGAGCTTGGTGGGGATGCTGAGCTTGCCGGACGCGGTCGGGGCGGGTGGGGGCAAGGCAGTTTCCTCCGAGGCTCGTCGGACGGCTCCTCAGCGCTCGGCCGCCGTCGACGCAATTATGTTATACGATGTAAATCGTAACAAGGAGTCGCTAGGCGCGGGGCGGGATCAGGTCCGGCGCGACTTCGGAAGCCTTCTCGAGATCCGCGGCGGCTTCCTTCAGGGTGGCGAGGTTCTGCTCATGGGTGTTCTGGTCGATGCGATAGAAGACCAGCACCAGGACCGACAGCCCATTCATGACGGCGATGACAGGCAGGTAGATCGAGACGAGCCTCAGCATGATCGCCGGGTCCACCGACCCCTGGCCCGCATTGGTCGGGAACTGCACGAGGGTCAGCAGCAGGCCGGCCACGAACACCCCGATGCCGGCGGTGAACTTGGGCAGCAGGCCGTTGGCGGCGAACAGCAGGCCCTCGGAGCGCACCCCGGTCTTCACCGCCGCATCCTCCACCACGTCGGCGATCATCGAGGAGACGATGATCAGGCCGGCCACCACCAGGGTCGTGTAGATGAAGCCGTCCGCCAGCAGGAACAGGAACACGGCCGGCGAATTGTTGGGCGGCATCAGGCCCGCCAGCTTGAGGGTCAGCGGCAGGAGCGAGGTCGCCCAGTAGGCGGAGAACAGCACCAGCATCGCGTTCTTCTTGCCCAGCGCCTTGGAGGCCGGCCCGGCGATCAGGATGGCGCTGATCGAGGCCAAGGCGCCGGCCACGGACAGGTAGGAAATCTGAGCGGCCGAGAGGCCCCAGAGCTCCAGATAGAAATACTGGCTGAGCGCGTAGCTCATCCCGGTGCCGATGCCCGAGCAGAGGCCCGACAGCATGACCACCACCAGGGAACGGTTGCTTAGGGTGCTGACGACCTCTTTCACCGCCGCGCGGAAACTGATCTGGCGCACCGCCGGCCTGCTGAGGCGCGGGATCTGACTGTGCGTGCCGAGGGCCGAAACCAGGATCGAAGTCGCCATCACCGCGGCCGCCAGCAGGCCGTACTGGGCATAGGCGCCGCGGTTCAGCACCCCGCCGGCCGCGGGGCTCAGGAAGACCTGGTAGAGCACCACGTTCATGCCCAGGCCGCCGACCACGCCGAAGAAGTAGCGGTAGCCGAACAGGCTGGTGCGCTGGTGGTAGTCGGTGGTCAGCTCGGGGGCGAGAGCCGCGCTGGGCACCTCGTACAGACTGACGCAGAGTCGCAGCAGCACCAGCATGCCGATCAGGTAAAGCCCGGTCGCTTCCAGCGGCCAGTCGGCCGGCGAGTTCCAGAAGCCGAGGCAGGCCATGGCCACCAGGGGGACCGCGGCGTACATCAACGGGTGGCGCCGACCCCAGCGGGTGCGCAACTTGTCCGACCAGCGGCCGATGCCGGGATCGATCACCGCGTCCAGCATCAGCGACAGCATGATCGCCGTCCCCACCCATAGGGCGGGCAAGCCGATGACCCGGTTCAGATAGGGCTGCAGCAGGGAGGACGAGAGCCCGAGGCTCGCGACCCCGAAGGCCACAGAGCCGAAGCCGTAGAGCACCTTGGTGGGGACGCCCAGCTTGGCCGGGGCCGGGACGAGATTCGTGGCGCCTGCGGCGATATCGGACATGGGCGTTTCTTCTTCCCTGTGGCTACGGTTCAAGCCGCATGCCCTTCGAATTTTCGGTACGACATTCGCGGCAAAACGCCGGTTCGAAAAGGGAAAAATTGTGAACGCGGCGAAACCGCGCGCCAGCCCCTTTCCGTTCTGGCGCGATCACCTGGATGGACGAAAAGGGTCGATCTTCAAAAGTCTAGAGCGTGACGGCCGCCTGAACCGGTAACCACTGCAGGCTGTCACGCTCTGGCCTCCGGCGCGGTTCAGGGGCGTGGGACCACCGGGCTCAGATCGCCCGCGGGGCCGGTCGCGGCTGGCGCTCCGGTCTCGATCTGGGCGTCGGTGGTGCGGGCGTCGAGCGCGCCCTGCGCCAGCTTGCGCAGGTTGTCCTCGTGGACCGACTTGTCGATCTTGTAGAGGAACAGGCAGCTGATCGCGACGGCGTAGAAGCCGCCGATGGTCGGCAGGTAGATGAGCGCCAGGTTGCGCAGCAGCTCTGGATCGACTTCGTTCGGCTTGGCCCCCTGCGGGAAGGCCACGAAGGTCAGCAGCACCCCCGAGACGAAGACCCCCACGCCCGAGACGATCTTCTTGAACAGGTTGTCGGCCGAGAACAGCAGGCCCTCCGACCGGCGCCCGGTTTTGACTTCGCTGTCCTCCACCACGTCGGCGATCATCGACTGCAGCATCACCCCGGTCATGATCGCCATGATCCCGTTGGCCATGAAGTCCACGATCAGGATGCCGAACAGCAGCGGCGTGCCGTTCGGCGGCATGACCCCCAGGATGCGCAGGCCGATGGGCAGCAGCAGGGCGACCACCGCGCCGAAGAACATGGTGATGGCCGCGTAGCGCTTGCCGATCTTGCCGGCGATGATCGGCGCCAGGGTGACGCCCGCGATGCTGGCCACCACCCCGGTGACGGTCATGATCGCCAACTGGCCCTGGGTCAGGCCCCAGAAATAGAGATTGAAATAGAGCTCCAGCGCCGTCTTGAGGCCCAGCGACACGTTCATGAACATGCCGGAGATGGTCAGCACCACGAAGGAGCGGTTGTTCAGGGTCGCGCCCACCTCGCGCAGCATGGCGGGGATGGTGATCTTCCGGGTCGGCGGCTTGCGCAGATAGGGGATCTGGTGGTGCGTGCCGGCGCTGGAGATCAGGATGATGGTGAAGATCGTGATCGCCGCGACGATGGAATAGAGCTGCCAGCCGTCGCGCTCCAGCAGGCCCCCCGTCCCATCGGCGTTCTTCTTGAGGAAGACCTGATAGACTAGGAGCTGCATGATCAACCCGCCGGCCACGCCGCAGAACGAGCGGATGGCGATAATGCTGGTCCGCTCGTCGTAGTCGGCGGTCAGTTCCGCCAGCAGGGCCGAGGACGGCAGCTCGAAGAAGGTGTCGAACAGCCGGATGGTCAGCAGACAGACCAGCATGTAGCCGAACAGCGCCTCGTTCTCCCAGCCGACCGGCGGATTCCAGATCAGGTAGAAGGCGATCGAGACCGGCAAGGCCGCGGCGTACATGAACGGATGGCGCCGGCCCCAGCGGGAGCGGGTGTTGTCCGAGATCTGGCCGATGGTCGGATCGACGAACGCGTCGAAGATCAGGGCGATCATGATCGCCGTCGACACCATGGCCGGCGGCAGGCCCACGACCTGATTGTAGAACAGCAGCAGGAAGGTGGTGATCCCGCGCTGCTTGATGATGTTGGCCGCCGCCCCCAGGCCGTAGAGGACCTTGGTGCGCAGGACGATGGGCGGGCGCGGCGGCAGGCCGGCGACGGCGTCGGTCATGATCGTGGCTCCGGATCTAGGCCTTGGAGCCCAGCGGCGCGACGCCGCCGGCCACGCCGGTCGCCCCGGACGCCTCCTCGATCGTTCCGGCCTGCTCGGCCGTCTCGCGCAGGCGGCGGAGGTTGTCCTCGTGCTTGGTCTTGTCGATGTTGAAGGCGAACAGACACACGATGCCCAGGCCGTAAAGCAGGCCGACCGTGGGGATATAGACCAGGCCCAGGTGCTGGATGACGTCCGGGTCGACCTGCCCGCGCCGGGCGTTCTCCGGGAAGTTGATGAAGGTCAGCATGGCGCCGGCGATGAACACGCCGACCCCCGAGACGACCTTCTTGAACAGGTTGTCGGCTGAAAGCAGCAGGCCTTCGGATCGTCGGCCGGTCTTGACCTCGGCGTCCTCGATGACGTCGGCGACCAGGGACAGCAGCATCACGCCGGTCGCGGCGGCGAGCCCGGTGTTCACGAAGGTCTCGGCGATCAGCAGGGCGAACAGGATGTCGGTTCCGTTGGGTGGCAGCAGCCCGAACAGCCGCGCCACCACCGGCGAAATCCCGACCACCAGGGCGCTGGCGAACATCGTGATCGCGCCGTACTTCTTTCCCATCCGCTTGGCGATCCGGGGCGCCAGCATGACGCCGACGGCGCTGCCCGCCACGCTGATCGTGGTCAGCATGGCGAGTTGGCCCTGGGTCAATTCCCAGAAATAGAGGCCGAAATAGATTTCCAGCCCGCCTCGCGCGCCGGCGGCGATGGCGATGCACATGCCGGTCAGGGTGGCGACCACGAAGGCGCGGTTGTTGAGCGTGTGGGCCACTTCCCGGGCCATGGCCTTGAACGTGACCTTTCGGGTGGGCGCCGCGCGAAGATACGGAATCTGGTTCTGCGTGCCTCGGGTCGACACCAGGATCGCGGTGAAGACGAGGATCGCGGCGGTCAGCGAATAGGCGAAGTAGCCGTCGCGGGCGAGCACCCCGCCCGAGCCGTCCGGGTTCTCCTTGAGGAAGACCTTGTAGGCCATGATCGTCATGCCGAGGCCGCCGATCACGGCGAACAGCATGCGCATGGAAATTAGGCTGGTGCGCTCGTGGTAGTCCTTGGCCAGTTCAGGGGCCAGGGCGCTGTGCGGCAGCTCGAAGAAGGTGTCGAAGAATCTCAGGGTCAGAAGGCAGGCCAGCAGGTAGCCGACCAGGGCGTCGTCGCTCCAGCCCTGGGGCGGGTTCCACAACATGAAGAAGGCCAGCGAGAACGGAATGGCCGCGGCGTACATGAACGGATGGCGCCGCCCGAGCTTGGATTTGAAGTTGTCGGACGTCTGGCCGATCAACGGATCGACGATGGCGTCGAAGGTCAGCGCGATCATCAGGACGAAGGTGACCCTCGCCGGGGGCAGGCCGACCACCTGATTGTAGAAGATCATCAGGAAGGTGGAGAGGCTGCGGAGCTTGACGGCGCTGGCGACGGATCCCACGGCGTAGAGCAGCTTGGTGGCGAAGCCGAGGGGCGGGCGGTCGATGATGGTCGCCGTCGCGGTCATGCGGGTCTCCAGGCGTAATGGCTCCGGCCGCATCCCGAAAACGACGGCGGCCGGCTGCGCCAAGCGGCGGCGCGTTCAAAAGTCGTTTGGTCGAAAATCGGAGTCGGTTGGACGGCGGGCCCGGCGATGGGGCCACGGACGATCGGCGCGTGGCGACCGCGATCCAATGCGCTCCTCCCGCCGCGCGGCCGACCGCGCGGACAAATTCATTGGCGGTCGCCAGACCGGCTCGTTGAAGCGCGGCGCAGCGTCCAAGTTTCTATGGCGGAAACCTGCGGGACCTGTTCCGTACCGTCAACGATTTTGATCTTACATTCCTGACACAAAGGCCTTCGCCCAGGCCCGACACCGCAAGGCGTGGCCGCCGCGGACCGGAATGTTCGTAAAACATTCCGGGCGCAAGAAACCGGCGTCAAGCGGACAGCAAAACGGGCGCGCCGGAGACCGGCGCGCCCGTGGAACCTTCGCGAACGAAGCCTAGAAGCGGTACTGGACCTCCACCCCGAACGTGCGGGGCGGGGTAAGGCCGTAGGTGGTGTTGATCCCCTGGACCACCGGGCCGACGGCGGGGTTGATCCCGGCCCGGCGGGTGGAGGTGGCGCCCTCGTAATAGCCGAGGTCGTCGAAGATATTCTTGCCGTAGGCGATGATCGTGTAGCGGTCGTCGGCGTCGGTCCAGGTCAGGCGCAGGTCGACCTGATCCCAGGACGGGGACTCGTTGTAGGAGCGGGTGAAGATCGAGCCGTACATCTTGTCCCGGTAGATGTAGCTGGCCGAGGCCATCAGCGTCCCGGGCGAGAACTCCCAGGTGTAGAGGGCGTTCAGCGCGAACTTGTTCTTCGGCGCCTGCGGCAGGGAGTTGCCGCTGAGGTCCTGACCCTGTTCCTTGCGGCCGGTATAGATGTCTGTGGTCGGGCTGGGCGGTCCGCTGGGCCGCGCGCCGGGCGCGACGGCGGTCGGGTCGGTGGAGTCGACGATGCCCGAGGCCTCGTCGATATAGGCGTCGTTATAGGCATAGGTGGCCAGTAGCCGCAGATGGTCGATCGGCGTCCAGATCGCCTCGATCTCGAAGCCCTTCGAGATGGCCTTGGGGATGTTGTAGAACAGGGTCTGGGCGGTGCCGACCGCGCCGGTGTTGTTGACGATGGTCACCGGGGCCTGGAAGTTCTCGTAGTCGTAGTAGAAGGCCGAGATGTTGGCCTGGAACGTCCGGGCGAAATTCCACTTCACGCCGAGTTCGTAGGCGTTGTTGCTTTCCTTGTCGGTGAAGGGGTTGGTCACGACCGGAGCGACGATGCCGGAGTTGAAGCCGCCCGCCTTGTAGCCGCGGCTGAACTTGGCGTAGGCCAGGATGTCGTCGTTGGGTTTCCAGTCGACGCCGATGGTGCCGGTGGTCGCCTGCCAGGACGCGTCGAGGATCCGCTTGGCCAGGCCGCTGACCGGATCGATGACCGTGGCGACGGCCACGCCAGGCAGCAGCGTGCCGTCGGCCCGGCGGCCCGAACCCACCGCCGCGGCGGTGATGTCGACGGCGGGGGTGAAGCTGCCCAGGAGCTGCGGCGAGGTCCCGCAGGCGGCGAGGGCGAAGCAGATCAGCCGCGCCTCCTCCTGACCGAACTTGTGGTCGTGCGAATAGCGCAGGCCGGCCGTCAGCTTCAGGGTCTCGGTGAATTGCCAGTCGATCTGGCCGAAGACCGCGTAGGAGCGATCCTTGAACTCCGGACGGGTGTCGTACCAGTAGCGCTGCAGATTGCGCGGCCCGTTCACCGGGGCGGCGAACTGCGGCTGGTTGGGAAGCTGCACCGAGACCGGCTGCTTGTAGTGCTCATAGTAGAAGTAGGCGCCGGCCAGCCACTGGAAGTCGCCGTCGTGGGTAGAGGTCAGGTTCAGCTCGTGGCTGATCCAGCGCTTGTCTTCCTGGTAGTTGGTGATCGCCTTGGGGAAGATGGTCAGCGGCGTGCAGGCGCCGATCGAGACCAGGAAGGCCGAGCAGGTCCCGGTTCCGGTGAGCGGCACGACATAGGAGTCGACCGGCCCGTTATCGTTGTCGGCGATCAGGGTGTAGTGGTACTTCGCCCCGCCGCCGATATAGCGCAGGTCCATGTTTTCCATGTGGTAGGTGAATTCCGTCGCCACGAAGAAGGTGTCATCCACGCTCACCGTCGAAGGGGTGTTGGTGGCGAACTTGCGCGGATCGTTGATCGCCGGATTGACCGAGGTCCCGGACGGATTGACCACGCCGCCCACCTGGCCGCTGAACGCATAGCCCTGGTTCAGGTAGAAGATCGAAGGCGCTTCCTGGGTGGTGTTGTAGGGCGAGGGCGTATAGGCCGCGCGGCCGCCCAGGCCGCCGCCGCCGTTGTTCCACTCGTAGCGCGTGATCTTGAACCATCCCTCGAGGTTCTCCCCGAAGTCCATGTCGAGCTGGAGTTCGGTATAGTTCTGGTCAATGACGTTGCCCTCGTCGGGCATCCCCGGGACGATGTTGTCGAACCAGCCGTCGCGCTGCTTCTCCCAGCTCGCATTGAAACGGAAGCGCAGGCTGTCCGACAGCGGCCCCGACACCGTGCCCTGGAAGAGGGTGTAGTCGTAGTTGGCGACGGTGGCGCGGACCTCGGCCTCGAATTCCTCGGTCGGCCGCTTGGAGATGACATTGATCGCGCCGCCGATGGAGTTGCGCCCATACAGCGTGCCCTGCGGTCCGCGAAGGACCTCCACCCGATCGATGAACATCGGGGGTTTGCTGGCCTGGAACGTCGTCGACTCGTAGATGCCGTCCGAATAGATGGCTACGGCCCCGTCGGCCGATTGCACGTTGGAAATACGGCCGATGCCCCGCAGCGTGATGCGGTCCCCCGAGTTGTTGTAGGTCAACCCAGGCGTGAAGTTGGTCATGTCCTGGACGGAGTTGATCCCCACCAGGTCGCGCGCTTCGGAGGTGAAGGCGGAGACTGCGACCGGCACGTCTTGAAGGCTTTGTTCGCGCTTCTCGGCCGTGATGACCAGTTCCTCGATCGTCGTCACACCGCCGACTGTTTGCGCGTGTGCGGCGCCCGTAAAGATTGTAGCGGCCAACGCACTTGTGGCCATGAGATGAAGTCTCTGACGCATCGATTGTCCTCCCCGACAACGGCTCTCTAGGCCACGCGATTACTGCGTTTTTTCGAGGGTGGGGTATGGTCGACCAGGCGTCAATGGAGATTGTGTCGAGCCTGAAAAGCAAAGGGCCCGCGCGCCTGGAATCGGAAGGCCTCCGGGCGGCGGGCGACCGAGTCATTTTCGGGCCGGCGGTCTGCAAAAATTGGGCGCCCCGGTGGTCAGGACGCCCAAGGATGGCTTGGTGAGGAACACCTACGCGTCACTTGCAGAAGGCCTGGATCGCCGGCGGGCGAACCCGCCGGCGACCGATCAGAAGAACTTGTACTGCAGCTCGATCCCGAAGGTGCGCGGCGGGGTGAGCGGATAGGTGCTGGCGATCCCCTGGACCACATTGATCGGCGGCTGGCCCGCCAGGGTGTTGCGGTTCACGACCCCCGCGCGGCGGAAGCCGGTGGCGCCGCCCTCGTAGCCGACGTCGTCGCCGAGGTTCTTGCCCCAGAGGATGACCTTCAGCTTCTCGCCGGGCGCCAGCCAGGTGATCCGCGCGTCGATCTGATCCCAGGACGGCGACAGGGTGTAGGACCGGTTGAAGACGCTGCCGTACTGCTCGTCGCGCCAGATGTAGCTGACCGACGGGGTGATCGCGCCGCCGCCCGACAGCTCCCAGGTGTAGTTCACATTGATCGCGAACTTGTTCTTGGCCGCGTTGGGCAGGTGTTGGCCGTCCAGGTTTTGGCCGCGCTGGAAGCCGCCGCCGGGGACGCCGGCGGTGAAGACGTCGGTGGTCGTGGTGGCGCCCACCGGCTTGGCGTCCTTGTCGAGGGCGGCCGGATCGGCCGGGTCGACGGTGCCGACGGACTCGGTGATATGGGCGTCGTTGTAGGAATAGTTGAACAGGATCTGCAGGTTGTCGATCGGCTGCCAGATCGCCTCCAGCTCGAAGCCCTGCGAGATGGCCTCGGGGATGTTGTAGAAGATCGACTGGGCCTGGGCGAGGCCGCCCGACGTCGCCGCCACGGTGAGCGGCACCTGGGCGTTTTGATAGGTGTAGTGGAAGATCGCGACATTGGTCTGCAGGTTGGCGAAGTTCTTCTTCATGCCGATCTCGAAGGCGTCGGCGGTCTCTTCGTCGGTGAAGGGCGCGGCGCCCAGCACCGTGTCGATGCCGATCCGATAGCCCCCAGCCTTGTAGCCGCGGCTGTAACGGCCGTAGACCATGGTGTCGTCGTTGGGCTCCCACTGCAGGCCCGCCGTGCCGGTGACCGCCGACCAGCTGTCGTCATAGCCGCGCCGGGCGAAGCCGCTGGCCGGGTCGTAGCTGGTATAGGTCGAAACCCCCTTGGGCAGGGGCGCGCCGGGGGCGGGCGAGGAGACCACCGAGGCGAGCTGGGTCAGGTCGACCACCGGAATGCCGCCCGGGACGACCGGATTGACCTCCGGCGCGGCGAAGCAGCTGGCCACCGCGAAGCACAGGACCCGCACCTCCTCGTAGCCGTACTTCTTGTCCTTGGAATAGCGCAGGCCGAGCGTCAGCTTCCAGGTTTCAGCGAACTCCCAGTCGATCTGGCCGAAGGCCGCGTACGACTCGATGTCGAGGTGGGGTTTGTTGTCGTAGATGCGCTGGTTGGCGTTGGGCGCGCAGCGGTTGAACGTGCGGGCGCAGAAGGTGTTCGGCAGGCCGAACGGTCCGGCCACCTGGGGCTGGCTCTTCATCTCGGTGAAGACCGGCTGGTCGTAGGTTTCGTGGAAATAGTAGAGGCCGGCCAGCCACTGGAGCGGCCCCATATGGGTGGAGGCCAGGTTGAGCTCGTGGCTCCACCACTGCTCGATCTCCTGATAGTCGAACTCGTAGCGCGGATTGATCACCAGTCCGCCCGGCAGGGTGAAGGAGGTGATCGGCGCGGTCTGGTCGGCCGGGGTCGGGCCGCGCAGGTAGTAGTGATAGCGCGTGCCGCCGGTGATGTACTTCAGGTCGATGTCGTCGAAGTGGTAGATCCACTCGCTCGTCACCACGACCGTATCGTTGAGCTTGACCTTGTAGGGCACGGTCGAGGCGATCTTGCGCGGATCGGTGAGCGCCGGGTTCACGCAGCCCATGGGCGAGGCGTTGACCACATTGGTCGGCACGCCGCTGCAGCCGTAGCCGGGGTTCATGATCAGGCCCGAGGCGACGGACGAATAGGTCGGGTAGGGTGCGGGGGTCCAGGTCTGCCGCGAGCCGGGCCCGCCGCCGCCGTTGTCCCATTTCTGAAGCGTGACGCCGATCCAGCCCTCGAAGTTTTCGTTGAACTCGAACTGGAGTTGTCCCTCCACGATCTTGGTGTCGACGATGTTGCCTTCGTCCGGGTAACCCGGAACGATGTTCTCGATCCAACCCTTGCGCTGCTTGTCCCAACTGGCCACCAGGCGGAAGTTCACACCCTGGATCGTCGTCGGGCCCGAGATGGCGGCTTCCAGGGTCGTGCGCTCATAGTTCGCGATATTCGCGCGAACCTCAGCCTCCATCTCGTCGGTAGGCCGTTTGGAGATGACGTTGATCGCCCCGCCGATGGAGTTGCGGCCGTAGAGGGTGCCCTGCGGGCCGCGCAACACCTCGACGCGGTCGACGAAGATCGGCCCCTTGGCGGCTGAGAGCACGGTGGACGAGTTGTAGACGCCATCCGTGTAGATCGCGACCGCGCCATCGGCGGCGTGAACGTTGGTCAGGCGTCCGACCCCGCGCAGGCTCGTGCGGTCGAGCTGGCTGGAATACTGCAAACCGGGTGTGAAATTCGTGAGGTCGGCGATGGTGTTGACGCCGATCAGGTCGCGCTTTTCCGACGTGAACGCGGTGACGGCGACAGGGACGTCCTGAAGGCTTTGTTCACGGCGCTCGGCCGTGACGACCAGTTCTTCGATTGTCGTCTGCGCTTCGGCCGTCCCCGCTAGGAGAGCGACAGACATGGCAGTAGACACCATAAGGTGAATTCTATGAAGCATCATGGTCCTCCCCGACCCTGGCTCTATTGGCCACGCGATTACTGCGTTTTCTTTTAGGCTGGGGTATGGAAGACAGGGCGTCAATGGATTTTATTACAACCATGTAATGTACCGCCACCATTTCGCCACAACCCAAACCGGCGGATCAAGGCTTCGAGTTTTCGGTTTGCGGAACACATGGCGACGCTTGCTGCGGAAGGGGCGGCGTGCGCCGGGGGCGCTCCGAAGGCGAGGGCGCGAGGGCCTGGAGCGGCTGAAGGGCCCGGTCGCCGTCATCACCGGAGGTTGTTCTGGGATCAGCCTCGGGCCCGGCGCGCGGTTCGGGCCAGGCCAGGGCCGCTCGTCCCTCCGCGGCACGACGTCGAGGACGTCGGAAACCGCGGCGAGAACGATGAACTCGGCCGGAGGATGGGCCGGCCGGCGCGACGATCTACTACCTGTGGAAGGACCAGGACGAGGGCTTCGCCGCCTCTATCCGGAGCGAGATCGCTCCGGCGGTCGAGGCCCTTGCCTAGGCGATCAACATCACCTTGCCGACATGGCCGCCGCTCTCGAGGTGGGCATGAGCGGCGGCGGCTTGCGCCAGGGGGAAGGTCTTGTCGATCTGCGGTTTCACCTTGCCCGCGGCGATCCACGGCCAGACCACGCGTTCGATCTCGGCGGCCAGGCGGGCTTTCTCGTCGGCGTCGCGGGGCCGGAGGGTCGAGCCGGTGACCAGAGCGCGCTTCTGCATCAGGCGCATGATGCTGAGATTGACCTCGCCCCCGGCCTGAGCGGCGATGAACACGATCCGGCCGCCGGTCTTGAGCGCGTCGAGGTCCTTGGCGAAATAGTCGCCGCCGACCATGTCCAGCACGACGTCGGCGCCGCCGTGAGTCTTGGCCACCTCGGCGAAATCCTCGGCGCCGGCGTCGATGGCCACGTCGGCGCCGAGCGCCTTGGCCTCCTGCGCCTTGGCCGCGCCGCGGGCGGTGGCGATCACCTTGGCGCCCGCCGCCTTGCCCATCTGGATCGCCGTCGTGCCGATGCCGGACGTGGCGCCATGCACCAACAAGGTCTCGCCGGCCTTCAGGCTCCCGTGCTCGAACACATTGGCGAAGACGGTGAACACGGTCTCGGGCAGGGCGGCGGCCTCGACGAAATCGAGGCCGTCGGGGATCGGCAGGGCGTGGCGGGCGTCACAGACGGCGTATTCGGCATAGCCGCCGCCGCCCAGCAGGGCGCAGACCTTGTCGCCGGCCTTCCATCGCCCGGCTCCGACCTCGACCACGCCGGCGACCTCCAGGCCCAGCGTGGCGGGCGCGCCGGGCGGCGGCGGATAGAAACCCATGCGCTGGATGATGTCGGGCCGGTTGACGCCGGCGGCCGCCACCCTGATCAGGATCTGTCCTGGGCCGGGAACCGGCCGGGCGAGGATCGCCGGCTTCAGGGCTTGCGCGGGTCCTTTGCCGTCCTCCACGGCGATGGCGGTCATGGTGTCGCTCATGGGGGACTCTCCGGATCATTGCCGCTAACTTGTCGGCAAGTCAGATAGACGTCCAACGACGCCCGGCAAAGGGAGGCCTTTGATGGAAGAACCGGCGGAAGTCCGAATCGCGCGCGGCCAGCGGCTCACCGAGGCCATGCGCGAGGACCTGGAACTCTATGGCGTGGGCGAGCTGGAGGAGCGCATCGAGGCGCTCGAGGCCGAAATCGCCCGTTGCCGCGCCCAGATCGAAAAGAAGGGCGCCGTCCGG
Source organism: Phenylobacterium sp. (assembly GCF_036677185.1). Taxonomy (GTDB): domain Bacteria; phylum Pseudomonadota; class Alphaproteobacteria; order Caulobacterales; family Caulobacteraceae; genus Phenylobacterium. The sequence goes on along the minus strand of NZ_JAKFEN010000013.1, from coordinate 172,797 downwards.
GCGCAGGCCGACGCGCTGTTTTCCCGTCCAGGCTGAAAACCAGGGATAACGATGCGTAAACGGGGGATCGTCGATACTCGGCGTTCGGCCTTGGCACGGGGGTTGCAGTCCTCGAGCCCAAGACCACCGTCCGTCCGTGGGCGACGATTTAGAGGCGAAGTGCTTAAATGAACGAAGGAATTGTCCAGGCCGGAGCCTGGCGGACGGATGTCATCCAGGACTTCGCCCGCTCGGAGCTCTTCGACCGCACCTTCCAGGAAGGCATGGATCTGGTCGAGGAGACCGCCACCTATCTGGATGGTTCGGGCCGCCAGGAATCCAAGCTCCTGTCGCGTAACGCCGCACTCGCCTATGCCGGCGAGAGCATGCGCCTCACCACCCGGCTGATGCAGGTGGCCTCCTGGCTGCTGGTCCAGCGCGCCGTGCGCGAGGGCGACATGCCGGCGGAAAACGCCCGCGAGGATCGCTACCGCCTGGGCGCGGAAGATGTCTGCCGCGGCGCCACCGAGGAGGACCTGCCCACGGGCCTGCTGGTCCTGCTCGACCGGTCGGAACGCCTCTATGAGCGTGTCCGCCACCTCGACCGCCGCATGTATGTGGAAGAGGCGGAGGGCGAGACCCCCAATCCGGTCCAGAACCAGTTCGACCGCCTGCAGGCCGCGTTCGGGGCCTAGAACTCGAGCGTGACGCTCCCTTCTCCTCCCCCATTCATGGGGGAGGGGGACCATCCGCCAGGATGGTGGTGGGGGCGAGACCGGGCTCTGAGCTTGAGGCCGCCCCCTCCACCGCCTATCGGCGGTCCCCCTCCCCCGCAAACGGGTGAGGAAAATCCCACAGCAAAAAACGCCGCGCGATGAGCGCGGCGTTTTCGTGATCGCCGTGGGCGCGGCGCTCGTTCGAGCGCCAGCGCTTACTTGCGGGTGAAGCCGGCGAACTTGGCGTTGAAGCGCGAAACGCGACCGCCGCGGTCCAGCAGGGTCTGGTTGCCGCCGGTCCAGGCCGGGTGCGTTTTCGGGTCGATGTCCAGGTTCAGGGTCGCGCCCTCTTTCTGGTAGGTCGACCGGGTCTGATAGCTGGTGCCGTCCGTCATCACCACGGTGATGAAGTGGTAGTCGGGGTGGGTGTCTTGTTTCATCGCGAGGGCAACCGACGTAAAGGAGCGGCAGAAATATACACGCCTGGCCACGGGGCCGGGCGCGAGGAAGCCGCGCCTATACAGGAAAAGGCGGGGCAAGAGCAAGGGCGCTGGTTTTCATGAGTGATTTGGCCGCCGAGGCCGTCGATGGACGGCCCAGCGCCGGCGCCGCCCTGGCGCAGGATCTGAGCGAGGCCGCCGAGCGGCGCGCCCGCAGCCGCAACGTCAAGGCCCTGGGTCATCTGCTGCCCTTCCTGGCCATGCACAAGCTCGATGCGGCCATGGCCGGGGTCTTCCTGTTGACCGCCACGGCCGCGACCCTGGGGCTCTCCGGCGCCGTGCGCCTGCTGGTGGACCAGCTCACCGCCCCCAACCTCAGCGCCGAGGCGGTGGATCCCTGGTTCTGGCTGCTGGGCGGCGTGGCCGTCGCCTTAGCCCTATCCTCGGCCCTGCGTTATTTCTTCGTCACCAAGCTGGGCGAGCGGATCACAGCGGACCTGCGCAAGGCCGCCTACGCCCATATCCTGACCCTGGATCCCACCTTCTTCCTGACCACGCGGACGGGGGAAGTGCTATCGCGGCTGACCACCGACATCCAGATCGTAGAGAGCCTGCTTTCCACCTCCATCTCGGTGGCCCTGCGCAACCTGCTGACCCTGATCGGCGCCCTGATCCTGCTGGTGGTGGTGAGCCCGGGCCTGACCGGCCTGGTGGTGCTGACCTTCCCGGTGGTGATCCTGCCGCTGTTCCTGTTCGGCCGCCGGGTGCGCAAACTCACCACCTCGACCCAGGACAAGTTCGCCGCCGCCGTGGGCCATGCGGGGGAGACCCTCGACGCCCTGGAGACCGTCCAGGCCTTCGGCCGCGAGGCGGCCGGCGCTCACCGTTTCGGCGAGGCCGTGGAGGCCTCGTTCAGGACCTCCCTGCGTCGCATGACGGCGCGGGCGGTGATGACCGCCCTGGTCATCGCCACCGTGTTCGGCGGCGTGGTCGGCATCTTCTGGCTGGGGGTCCATGCGGGCCTGCGCGGCGACATGAGCTGGGGGACCCTGTTCCAGTTCGCCTTCCTCTCCGTGCTCGCCGCCGGCGCGGTGGGCGCGCTCGGCGAGACCTGGGGCGACGTCCAGAAGGCGGCCGGCGCCATGGAGCGGGTTTCCGAACTGCTGGCCGCCCGGCCCAGCATCGCCGCCCCGGCCAACCCCAGGCCTTTGCCGTCGCCGGCGCGCGGCGAGATCGTGTTCGAGAACGTCGACTTCGCCTATCCCGCGCGTCCCGACCTGCCCGCCCTCGTAGGCTTCGACCTGAAGGTCGCCCCCGGCGAGCGGGTGGCCCTGGTGGGCCCGTCTGGGGCAGGCAAGAGCACGGTCTTCCGCCTGCTGCTGCGATTCTACGATCCCCAGTCGGGGACGATTCGCCTGGACGGGGTGGATATCCGCGACGCCGACCCGAGCGAGGTCCGCGCCCGCATGGCCCTGGTGGCTCAGGACTCCCCGATGTTCTCCGGCTCGGCCATCGAGAACATCCGTTTCGGCCGCGAGACCGCCGGTGACGGCGAGATCCGCCAGGCCGCTCGTGCGGCCCAGGCCGAGACCTTCCTCGACGCCCTGCCGCAGGGCTTCGACACCCCGCTGGGAGATCGGGCCAAGAGCCTGTCCGGCGGCCAGAAGCAACGCCTGGCCATCGCCCGGGCGTTGATCCGCGAGACCCCGATCCTGCTGCTGGACGAAGCCACCAGCGCGCTGGACGCCGAGAACGAGCGGCTGGTCCAGAAGGCGCTGGAGGAGGCCATGGTCGGCCACACCACCCTGGTCATCGCCCACCGGCTGGCCACCGTGCTCAAGGCCGACCGGATCGTGGTGATGGAGGCCGGTCGGGTGGTGGATCAGGGCACTCATGCCGAGCTCTCGGCGCGCGGCGGTCTCTATGCGCGGCTGGCGGCCCTGCAGTTCGGCGACGCGGCCGCCTAAGCCCGCGCGGCGACAGCGATGGCCGGGAAGTCGCTGAACAGTCCGTCGACCCCGGCGGCGTAGAGCGCGCGGCAGAGCGCCTCCGCGTCGCCATGCTCGGCCAACGAAGCTCCCCGCCTCAGCCTGGCCGGCAGATAGCGGTTTTCCGCTCGCACGGTCCAGGGATGGACGGCCAGGCCGAGCGCATGGGCCTGTTCCACCAGGAGCGTCGGCGGGCCAAGCGCGCCGTCCACGGTCGGCAGGACCAGAGACCAGTCAGGCCCGACCCCGTCGGCATAGGCGGCTATGGCCTTCAGGCCCTCGGCGGAGACCATCTCGCGCTGGTCCCCGCCGACCAGCTGCACGCGGCGGGCCTTGGACAGCTTGGCGAAGGTCTTCAGCGGTTCGGCCTCGAAGCACTGCACGAAGACCGGCGCGGTGCGGCTGTCCAGGCCGTTGGCCTTCAGCGCGTCGGCTAGCCGCGCCTCGATCGGCAGGCCCTGGCTGGCCAGGAAGGCCGGGTGCTTCATCTCCGGATAGAGGCCGATGGTGCGCTTCACGCGACGGCTCTCGGCCTTGGCCAGGTCGATCACCTCCTGGAAGGTCGGGATCGCCTCGCGGCCGTCATGGCTGGTCCCCCGCAGCTCCGGCAGGCGCTCGCGGGTCCGTAGGGTCTTCAGCTCGGCCAGGGTGAAGTCCTCGGCGAACCATCCGTCCAGGCGTTCGCCGTCGATGATCTTGGCGGTCCGGCGCGCGGCGAACTCCGGGCGCGCGGCGACGTCTGTGGTTCCGCCGATCTCGTTCTCGTGGCGCACCACCAGCACGCCGTCCCTGGTCAGCACCAGGTCGGGCTCGATGAAGTCGCAACCCTGGGCGATGGCCAGGCGGTAGGCCATGGGCGTGTGCTCGGGCCGCTCGCCGCTGGCCCCGCGGTGGGCGATGACGATGGGGCGGGGCTTGGCGAGCGCCGGGGTGGCGGCGGCGAGGGCGGCGGCGGCGAGGGCGCGTCGAGTCAGGGACATGACCCCATCTAGCCCCGTCCTGCGACGCTTTCGTCAAGCTTCCCGTTAGCCGAGCGGTAACCGCGATCATGCGCTACCTTCGGTCCGTCTCGCCGCTTCCGGATGGCCGCCATCACCAGTCCCCTTAAGCCTGTGGCGCCCGCGCTCCAGCCCTTGCTGCGCAAGGCGCTCGACGCCGTCCGCGCCGGGCGCCGCGACGAGGCGGCCAAGGCGGCGCTCCAGGCCCTGGACGTCGACGAGACCAGCGCCGCGGCCTGGCACATCCTGGGCGTCTGCCGCGAGAAATCGGGCGACTTCACCGGCGCCCTGCAGGCCTATGAGGCGGCCCTGGGCTTCTCGCCCGACGAGCCGGAACTGGCCAGCGACCTGGCGCGGCTGGCGCTGAAGATGGGCATGGCCCCCGTCGCCGAGGGCCTGCTGCGAAGCTATCTGGCCCGGCGGCCCGGCTCGGTCGACGCGCTCAACAATCTGGGCGTCGCCCAGCGCGACCAGATGAAGTTCGCCGCGGCCATCGAGACCCTGCGCGGCGCCATCCAGGCCAATCCGGACAGCGCCATGCTGTGGAACACCCTGGCCTCGGTCCTGACCCTGCAGGGCCAAACCGAGCAGGCTCTGGTCTTCTACGGCGAGGCCCTGCGGCTGGAGCCGGGCTTCGCCGGCGCGCTCTACAACCGCGCCATGGCGCGGTTGGCCGCGGGGGTGGTGGAAGGCGTCATCGCCGACTTCGACGCCGCCATCGCCGCGGTCCCCGCCGAGGAGGCCGGCGCCATGCGGGTGGCCCGCGCCTGGGCCCTGCTGGCGCTCGGCGATCTCGCCGAGGGTTGGGCCGCCTATGCCGCGCGTCATGATCCCGTCTATGAGGACGCCGTCCACTTCGCCATCGAGGCGCCGGCCTGGCGCGACGATCTCGACCTGGCCGGAAAGACCCTGCTGATGGTCGGCGAGCAGGGGGTCGGCGACGAGATCCTGTTCGCCCAGACCCTGCCCGATCTGATCGGCGAACTCGGTCCCGACGGGCGCTTGATCCTGGCCGTCGAGCCGCGGCTGGTCCCACTGTTCGCCCGCTCGTTTCCCCAGGCCGAGGTCGGCGGCCACGCCAGCTTCAAGGTCGATCATCACAGCGCCCGCGCCGTCCCGTTCCTGAAAGATCGCCAGGGTGAGATCGACGCCTGGGCGACCATGGGCCAGCCCCTGGCGCGGCTTCGCCGGACGGCCGAGGCGTTCGGCGCCGGCGGCTTCCTGAAGGCCGATCTGGCGCGGGTGGAGCATTGGCGCGGGGTGCTCGCCCAGGCGGGCCCCGGCCGCAAGGTCGGCGTGCTCTGGCGGAGCCTGGTGATGGACGCCGAACGGCTGCGCTATTTCGCGCCCTTCGAGGCCTGGGCCCCGGTGCTGGCCACGCCCGGCGTCACCTTCGTCAACCTGCAGTACGGCGTGGGCGCGGTCTCCGGCCTCTGGACGCCGCCGGGCCTCGACCTGAAGGACGACCTGGACGACGTCGCCGCCCTCTGCGGCGCGCTGGACCTGGTGATCGGGCCGTCCAATGTCACCACCAACCTGGCCGGGGCGACGGGGGCGGCGCTCTGGCTGATCACCCCGCGATGCGCCTGGACCCAGCTCGGGACGGACGCCTATCCTTGGTATCCCCAGGCCCGGGTGTTCAACCCGCCGCAACTCGACCAGTGGCCCCAGGCCATGGCCGAGATCGCCGCGGCGCTCGCTGACTGGGCGCAGACCTAGTTGCTCCCCTCCTGGGGGAGCTGTCAGCGAAGCTGACTGAGGGGGACTTTGAATCCATCCGCCGTGGGTGAAGCCCCCTCCGTCTCGTCGCGAAGAGGCGACGATCCACCTCCCCCAAATCGCGCTCCGCGCTGGGGGAGGAACTAGGAAGGTCTTAAGCCGCGGCCCTCAGGCGTTCGATCATCAGCGGCTGCAGGTCGAGATTAGCCCCGCAGATGCTGCCGGCCTCGAAGATGTCGTCGCCGCCGTCGGCGGAGGTGACCTTGCCGCCCGCCTCGGTGATCAGCAGCATGCCCGCGGCCATGTCCCAGGGCTTCAGGTCGCGTTCCCAGAAGCCGTCCAGCCGGCCGGCCGCGACATAGGCCAGGTCGAGCGCCGCGGCGCCGAACCGGCGCACGCCCGCCACCCGCTGGCTGATCTGGTGCAGCTCCTTGAGGAACTTGGCGTGCTGGCCGTGGCCCAGCCAGGGGATGCCCGTGCCCAGGACGCTATCGTCCAGGCGCGTGCGCTGGGCCACCCGCAGGCGCTTGTCGTTGACGAAGCAGCCCTTGCCCTTTTCGGCCCAGAACAGCTCGTTGGTCACCGGGTTGTAGGTGACCGCCGCCACGATCGCGCCATCGCGCTGCAGGGCGATGTTGATGGCGAAATGCGGGATGGCGTGCAGGAAGTTGGTGGTGCCGTCTAACGGGTCGACGATCCAGGTGTGGGTCTTGTCGGTGCCTTCGATCAGGCCCCGCTCCTCGCCCAGGAAGCCGTAGCCGGGACGGGCGTGCTGCAGCACCTCGAAGATGGTCTGCTCGGCCTTCAGGTCGGCGGCGGAGACGAAGTCGGCCGGCGCCTTCTTGGCCACCTGCAGCTCGGACAGCTCGCCGAAGTCGCGATTGAGACCCCGCGCGGCCTTGCGGGCGGCGTCGGTCATGACCTTCAGGAGGGCGGTTTGCGTGGACACGGCTTAAGTTCCGATCAGTCGGCGCGGCGGACGTATTCGCCGGTCTCGGTGGAGACCAGAACGCGCTCGCCGGCTTCCATATAGGGCGGGATGAGGATCCGCATGCCGTTGTCGGCCTTGGCGGGCTTGTAGGATGAGGACGCCGTCTGGTTCTTCACCACGGCGTCGGCCTCGACGATGGTCAGGACCACGTGGTCGGGCAAGGCGATGCTGATGGGGCGCTCCTCGAAGGTCTGCAGCTTCACGGCCATGCCGTCCTGCAGGAAGCGCACCTGGTCCTCGCCGACGAAGTCCTTGGAGAGTTCAGTCTGCTCGTAATTGGCCTGGTCCATGAAGACCAGGGTGTCGCCCTGCTCGTAGAGGAAGGTGCAGTCCTTCTGGTCCAGATGCACCTGTTCGACGGTGTCGGAGGTGCGCCAGCGTTCGTTCAGCTTGCGGCCGTCGAGGATGTTCTTCAGTTCCACCTGGGCGAAGGCGCCGCCCTTGCCGGGCTTCACATGGACGGCCTTCACCGCCACCCACAGAGCGCCCTCGTGCTGCAGGATATAGCCGGGCTTGATCAGGTTGGCGGAGATCTTGGACATGGGGTCGCTTTGCGCGCGCACACGGGAAATTCGGGCGCGGAACCTAGTTGGACGGGGGACTTAAAGCAAGGCGAGCGCCCTAGCCGCGCTGGGCGAGCCCTTCGGCGATGGCGGCGTTGAGCGCCTTCACGGCGACCTCCGGACCCTGCGGGTGCGCCCAGATCCCGGCGGAGACCGCCAGGAAGTCGGCGCCGGCGGCGGCCAGGGGCGCGGCGTTGTCGGCGGTGATGCCGCCGATGGCCACGCAGGGGGTCTCCACATGCGACTGCCAGCCGGTGAGGATTTCCGGATCGGCGCGGGTGGGCGCGTCCTTTGTGCTGGTCGGGTAGAAGGCCCCGAAGGCCACATAGTCGGCGCCGGCCTCCGCCGCCTCCATGGCCAGGTGCAGGCTGTCGTGGCAGGTTACCCCGATCATGGCGTCGGCGCCCATGATGCGGCGGGCTTCGGCATAGGGCGTGTCCGACTGGCCTACATGGACGCCGTCGCAGCCCAGCCGGGCGGCGAGGTCGGGCCGGTCGTTGAGGATCACCGCGGCGCCGCGCGCATGGGCGATCGGCATCAGCACGTCCACGGCCGCGGCGATGATCTCGTCGGGCTGGTCCTTCAGGCGGATCTGCAGGGCGGCCACATCGCCGGCGTCCATGGCGTGCGCCAGGCTCCGGCCGAAGACGGCCAGGTCGTCGATGCGCGGCGGGGTGATGATGTAGAGGCGGCAGTCGGCGGTCATGAGCGCGGTTCTAACCGCCTCCGCCTCAGCGCAACAGCGCCTTCAGCAGGTAGGCGACGGCCATCACGCTGAGCGATCCCGCCACCGCCAAGCCCACGAACCAGGAGAGCCGCTTCCAGATCGGCGGCAGGGGATCGCCCGGTTCGGGCGGCGGCTCAATGATAGCCCGCATCGGGCGTGACCTTGCCGCGGAACAGCCAATAGACCCAGATCGTGTAGCCCAGGATCACCGGCAGCAAGATCGCCACCCCGCCCAGCATGAGGGCGAGCGCATTGTCCTGGTTGGCCGCCTGCCGGAAGGTCATGTCGTAGGGCACGATATTGGGGAAGAACCCGGCGGCGAGGCCCGCATAGCCCGACAGGAAGACCACGGTCGCCCCCACATGCGGCCAGCCGTGCGACTTGCGGCGAAGACCCACGGCGACGACGGCGAGGCCGGCCAGGCCCAGCAGCGGAATAGGCAGGTGCGGCAGGAAGGCGGCCGGGTCTATGGCGCCGCCCGCCAAGCCCCAACGCTCGGCGATCCGGGGATGGACGAAGAGGGTGGCGAGGCTGACCGCCGCCAGCAGGCCGGCGACGGCGGCCGCGGCGAGCCCCGCCCAGCGGCGCGCGTCGGCGTGAAGCTCGGTCTCGGTGCGCCAGACCAGCCAGGTGGCGCCCAGCAGGGCGTAACCGGCGACCAGGCCCGCGGCCACCAGCACGGTGTAGGGGGTGAGCCAGTCGAAGGGCCCTCCGGCGAATTGCGCGCCCTTGAGCGTCACGCCCTGGATGAAGCCGCCCAGGATGAAGCCTTGGGCGACGGCGGCGGTGAGCGAACCGCCGGCGAAGGCCGCGGTCCAGAACGCCTTGCCGCGCCGACGCCCGCGGATGCGGAACTCGAAGGCCACCCCGCGCAGGATCAGCGCCAGCAACATCAGGATGACCGGCAGGTAGAGGGCCGGCAGGATGGCGGAATAGGCGAGCGGGAAGGCCGCGAACAGGCCGCCGCCGCCCAGCACCAGCCAGGTCTCATTGCCGTCCCAGACCGGGGCGATGGAATCCATCATCACGTCGCGGTCCTTCGGTGTGCGCGCGAAGGGGAAGAGGATGCCGACGCCCAGATCGAAGCCGTCCAGCAACACGTAGAGCAGCACGGCCGTGGCGATGATCCCGGCCCAGATCAGCGGCAGGTCCAGACCGTTCATGGCGCGCCTCCCTGGCCCGGGTCGAGCGGCGCGGCGGCCATGGCCGAACCCGGCGCGCGCAGGCCCTCGGGCAGCGCCTCCTCCGATCCGACCGCCGGACCCTCGGCGATCATGCGCAGGATGTAGAGCACCCCGACCGAGAAGATGACCGCATAGACAATGAGGAAGCCCAGCAAGGAGGCCGAGACCTGGCCCGCGCCCACCGGCGACACGGCGTCGGCGGTGCGCAGGACACCGTAGATCACCCAGGGCTGGCGGCCCACCTCGGCGACGATCCAGCCGGAGATGACGGCGACGAAGCCGGCCGGCCCCATGGCGATGCAGGCGCGCAGGAACCACACCGAGCGCTCGGGCCCGCCGCGCCAGCACAGCCACGCGCCCCAGACGCCCAGGCCGATCATCGCCAGGCCCAGGCCCACCATCACCCGGAAGGACCAGAACACCAGACCGACCGGCGGACGGTCCTGCGGCGCGAAGGCCTTCAGGCCCTTGACCTCGGCGTCGAAGCTGCCGGCCGTGATCAGGCTGCCGACCCGGGGAATGGACAGCTCCCAGAGGTTGGCCTCGAGCTTGCGATCGGGCCAGGCGACGACGTGGAAAGCCTGCTCGGGCTTGGTTTCCCAGAACGCCTCGATGGCCGCCAGCTTGGCCGGCTGCAGCCGCAGAACGTCCTTGCCCGAGAGGTCGCCGGCCACGAGCTGCAGCGGGGCCACGATGGCGAACATGCCGATGGCCATGCGCAGGGCCATGCCGGATTCAGGCTCGTCGGGCCGCCTGAGCAGCCGCCAGGCCGAGGCTGCGCCCACCACCAGGGCGGTGGTCAGATAGGCCGCCAGCGACATGTGCATCAGCCGCTCGGGGAAGCTGGGCGAGAAGATCACCTTCATCCAGTCCACTGCGATCAGCCCGCCCTCGGCCGTGCGGGCGAAGCCGGTCGGGTGCTGCATCCAGCTGTTGGCCGAGATGATCCAGAAGGCCGAGATCAGCGTGCCGACCGCCACCAGCACGGTGGCCGTGAAGTGCAGGCCGGGTCCGACCTTCTTCCAGCCGAACAGCATGATCCCCAGGAAGCTCGCCTCCAGGAAGAAGGCGGTCAGCACCTCGAAGGCCAGGAGCGGTCCGATCACCGGCGCGGCCACGGCCGAGAACACGCTCCAGTTGGCGCCGAGCTCGTAGCTCATCACCACGCCGGTGACGACGCCCATGCCGAAGGAGATCGCGAAGATCTTCAGCCAGAACAGGTAGAGGGTCTTGAATACCTCGTTGCGGCTGGTCAGCCACAAGCCCTCCAGCACCGCCAGGTAACTGGCCAGCCCGATCGTGAAGCTGGGAAAGATGATGTGGAACGCAATGGTGAAGGCGAACTGAAGCCGCGACAGCAACAGGGCGTCGACGTCCATGGTCCGAACCTTGGCTGGCGCCGGCGATCTTCGTTGATCGCCAGCGGGGGCGCACTCTCACGCCGTAAAACGCGTTACGCCAAGCTTGGCCGCAGCGACAAACCGACGCAGGCGATCGGGCGCCAGGCGCGGTTGTTGCAAATGAGTTGCAACGGCGTTCGCATTTGGTACACTTGGGCCGTCGTCGGAGAGAACCTGCTTTGTACGTCTGCAACTGCAACGGCATCCGTGAGCGCGAAGTCCGCGCCGCCATCGAGTCCGGCGCCCGCCACCCGGCTCAGGTGTTCCGCGCCTGCGGCTCGAAGCCCCGATGCGCCCGCTGCGTCTGCGACATGCGCGAGATGATCGCCGAGCAGGACGAAGCCCTGCGCTTCGCCGCCGAATAGGCCCCGCGCCGGCGCAGGCGCCGGCCGCGATCCGATGGTATAGACAGCCTCGCGCCATCACCGACGAGGGTCTCCCCATGCCCAGCCGCCTCGAGGACGAATTCGCCGCCATCGCCGACTACTGGTCGCCGCGGGTGGTGGCCGCCGCCAACGGCCAGTACGTGAAACTCGCCAAGGCCAAGGGCGAGTTCGTCTGGCACGCCCATGCCGACGAGGACGAGTTCTTCATGGTCCATCGCGGGACGCTGACGATCCGCTATCGTGATCGCGCGGACGCGGTGCTGGGCCCGGGCGACTTCCACGTGGTGCCGAAGGGCGTCGAGCACGCGCCGATGGCGCTGGAGGAGGCCTGGATCATGCTGATCGAGCCTGCCGGGACCGCCCACACCGGCGACGTCGACAGCCCAATGACCAAGTCCATCGCCAGCCAGACGCGCCACCTCGCCTGATCTCCGCGTGCTTTGCGGGCTTGCGAACGAAACGCGGAATCACTTGCAAACATAGGCTTTGACAGCGGTTCCGCAGCGGAAGAGGTTGCGCCTCGAGACGGGATTCGAGGAGGTTCACATGCAAGGCGACAAGGCGATCATCCGGCGGCTGAACGCCGTGCTCACCAATGAGCTGACCTCGGTGAACCAGTACTTCCTGCATGCGCGGATGTACGAGAACTGGGGCTTCGCGAAGCTCGCCAAGATCACTTATGACGAGTCGATCGGCGAGATGAAGCACGCCGACAAGCTGATCAAGCGCATCCTGTTCCTCGATGGCCTGCCCAACCTGCAGGACCTGCACAAGCTGAAGATCGGCGAGACCGTGCCCGAATGCATGGCGTCCGACCTGGCGGTGGAGGTCGGCGGCCGCGCCGATCAGATCGCGGGCATCAAGGAGTGCGAGGCGGCGGCCGACTTCGTCTCCCGCCAGATCCTGCGCGAGATCCTCACCGATACCGAGGAGCACATCGACTTCCTGGAGACCCAGCTGTCCCTGGTCCGCTCGCTGGGCGAGCAGAACTACCTGCAAAGCGCGCTCGGCGAACTCGAAGGCGGCGGCGGACACTAGCGGCGGCGCGAACCGCTATCGGCGGCCGCGGAAATAGCGCTAGGCTCGCCCCGACATCAGTGGGGGAGCGGGATGGCGCAGGACGCAGTGGCGGAAGGACGGGTCGGCGACGTTCGGACCAAGAACCATCGGCTGATCATCGGCGCCGCCTCGGCCGGCACGGTCTTCGAGTGGTACGACTTCTACCTCTATGGCTCCCTGGCCGGGTTCATCACCCAGCACTTCTTCTCGGGGGTCAACGAAACCACCGGCTACATCTTCGCCTTGCTGGCCTTCGCCGCCGGCTTCGCGGTGCGTCCGTTCGGGGCCCTGGTGTTCGGCCGCCTGGGCGACCTCTGGGGCCGCAAGAACACCTTTCTTGTCACCATGCTGCTGATGGGGCTCTCGACCTTCGCGGTCGGCCTGCTGCCAGGCTACGACCAGATCGGGGTGGCCGCGCCGATCGCGCTGATCCTGATGCGCCTGCTGCAGGGCCTAGCGCTCGGCGGCGAGTACGGCGGGGCGGCGACCTATGTGGCCGAGCACGCGCCGCCGGGTAAGCGCGGCCTCTATACGAGCTGGATCCAGACCACCGCGACTCTGGGCCTCTTCCTCAGCCTGATCGTCATCCTGCTGGTCCGCACGATGCTGGGCGAGGAGGTGTTCAAGGCCTGGGCCTGGCGCATCCCGTTCCTGGTCTCCTCGGTGCTGCTGGGCGTCTCCCTGTGGATTCGTTTAAGGTTAAACGAAAGCCCGGTCTTCCAGAAGATGGTCGATGAGGGCACGACCTCGAAGAAGCCGCTCACCGAGGCCTTCGGGGAGTGGAAGAACCTGAAGATCGTGATCCTGGCCCTGGCCGGCCTCACCGCCGGCCAGGCGGTGGTCTGGTACACCGGCCAGTTCTACGCCCTGTTCTTCCTGGAGAAGACCCTGAAGGTCGACGGGGCGCTGACCAACACCCTGATCGCCGTGGCCTTGCTGCTGGGGACGCCGTTCTTCGTGGTGTTCGGCTGGCTGTCGGACAAGATCGGCCGCAAGCCGATCATCCTGGCCGGCTGCCTGCTGGCGGCCGTGACCTATTTCCCGATCTTCAACGCGCTCACGGTGGCGGCCAATCCGGTTCTGGCGGTGGCCTCGGCCAGCGCCCCGGTGACGGTGATCGCCGACCCCGCCGACTGCTCGTTCCAGTTCGACCCGGTCGGCAAGACCGCCTTCACCTCGTCCTGCGACGTGGCCAAGTCGGCCCTGGCCACCGCAGGGGTGACCTATGAGAACCAGGTCGCCCCCGCCGGCGCCACGGCGGTCATCAGGATCGGCGGCGCCGAGGTCCGCAGCTTCGACGGCCGGCCGCTCGCGAAACTCGAGTTCGCCGCCGCCAAGGCCGACTGGACCAAGATGTTGACCGCGGCGCTCGGCGAGGCCGGCTATCCCGCCAAGGCCGACCCCGAGAAGGTCAACAAGCCCGCCGTGGTGGGTCTGCTGTTCGTGCTGATGCTCTATGTGACCATGGTCTACGGCCCGGTCGCCGCGGCCCTGGTGGAGATGTTCCCGGCGCGGATCCGCTACACCTCCATGTCGCTGCCCTACCATATCGGCAACGGATGGTTCGGCGGCTTCCTGCCCACCACCGCCTTCGCCATGGTGGCGGCCACGGGCAACATCTATTTCGGGCTCTGGTATCCGGTGGTCATCGCGCTCGCGACCGCCGTCATCGGCTTCCTGTTCGTCAGGGAGATGCGCGGGGCCAATGTCGACGACTAGGGGCGCCCGCCGCCATTGGGCTTGGTCACATCATAGGGCTCGTCATAGCCCTTACGCGAGGAATAGAAGGCCAGCCACATCAGGCCCCCGGCCAGCGCGCCCACCACAAGCAGGCCGCCCAACACATAGAGCATGACCGGCCCGAGACTCGACCAGCCGCCGCCGATGCTCGACCCGGCATAGAAGGTCCAGCCGCCGAACGCGGCCACGCCGGCCAGGCCGGCGAGGGCGAGCAGGATCGGAACGAAACGCGTCATACCGTAGCAAATCGGTGAGACGCGGGGAGGTTCCGCCCCCCGCGTCGCCGATCGGGGTCTACTTGGTCGACGCCGTCCAGTCGGCCGCCCGCGGTTCGCCCTCGATGAAGTTGAGCGAGGTCTGCACCAGTTCCGGCGCGAGGAAGATGTCGTAGTGGGTGCGGCCGGGCAGGATCGCCAGGCGGTTCTTCGACACGTGCTCCCGCTGCCAGCCGGCGTCGCGCAGTCCGCCGCCCAGCAGTTGGAAGAACTTCACCTCATGCTCGGGCCGGTACATGTCGGCGTCGCCGAACACCAGCAGGGTTGGCATGGTCAGCTTGGCCACCTCGGCGGCGTAGTCGTAGTCCTTGCGCATGAAGTCGCCGACGGTGTCCAGCAGCTTGGGGAAGTCCTGGGGCCGGGGCGCCACCGCCATGTAGGATTGGTACATGGGCGTGTCCTTCATGAAGGCGGCCGCCTGGCCGTTCACTTGCGCCTGCTGCTTGCGCATATCGGCATAGAAGCCGTGGGCGGCGTAGCCGGCCGAGATCAGGACCAGCCGGTTGACCCGCTCGGGATGCTGAACCGCCAGCTGGAAGGCGACGCCGCCGCCCATGGAATAGCCCATGACGTCGACCTTGCCGTAGCCCAGCTTGCCGAGGATAGCGTCCATGTCGGCGCCCTGGGCCTGCAGGGTGAAGGGCCGCTCGCCCAGCGCCGTGCGGCCGTGACCGTGCAGGTCGACGGCGATCACCTGATGCTTGGCGGTGAGCGCCGGCATGAGGGGGGCGAACATGTCGATGGAGCCGAGGCCGCCATGCAGCAGCAGCAGCGGCGCGCCTTCGCCGCGGACCTCGTAATAGTAACGGACGCCATCGACCTCGACGTGGCCGCTCTTGGCGGGGCGAGGGGCGGCGACCGCGGCGGCGGTCGGCGCGGCCTGCACGGCCGTGGGCGCGGCCACGGCCGCCAGGGCCGCGGCGACCAGGGTCGAACGCATCAGTTTGAACATGACCTACTCCTGTCGGCAGTCACGACCGGAGCGGTCGCGCTTCATGCCCCTAGGACGCGTGGTCCAAGAGCGACCCGACAGGAGGGGTCGATATTTTTCTCAGCCTCGGCGGCGGCCTATTCCGCCGCGTGGCGGGCGATGCCCATGGTCGGGGCCAGTTCGCCGGCGGCGTAGCGCTTAGCCATGACCGACAGCGGGATCGGGGTGATCTTGCCGGCCTGGCCCGCGGCGCCGAACTCTTCCATGCGCTGGCGACAAACCGCGCGCATGGCGTCCATGGCGGGCTTCAGATACTTGCGCGGGTCGAACTCGCCCGGGTGCTCGGCGAAGATCTTGCGGATGGCGCCGGTCATGGCCATCCGGTTGTCGGTGTCGATATTGATCTTGCGCACGCCGTGCTTGATCCCGCGCTGGATCTCTTCCACCGGCACGCCCCAGGTCTGGGGCATCTCGCCGCCGTACTGGTTGATGATGTCCTGCAGGTCCTGCGGCACCGAGGAGGAGCCGTGCATCACCAGGTGGGTGTTGGGCAGGCGGCGATGGATCTCCTCGATCACGCCCATGGCCAGGACGTCGCCGTCCGGCTTGCGGGTGAACTTGTAGGCGCCGTGGCTGGTGCCCATGGCGATGGCGAGCGCGTCGACCTCGGTGGCCTTCACGAACTCGACGGCCTGGTCGGGGTCGGTCAGCAGCTGGTCATGGCCAAGCTTGCCCTCGAAGCCGTGGCCGTCCTCCTTCTCGCCCATGCCGGTCTCCAGAGACCCCAGCACGCCCAACTCGCCCTCGACCGAGGCGCCCACCCAGTGGGCCATGTCGACCACATTGCGGGTGACCTTGACGTTGTAGTCGTAGTCGGCCGGCGTCTTGCCGTCGGCTTTCAGCGAGCCGTCCATCATCACCGAGGTGAAGCCGTACTGGATCGCGGTCGCGCAGGTGGCTTCGTTGTTGCCGTGGTCCTGGTGCATGCAGATCGGGATGTGCGGATACATCTCGGCCAGGGCGTCGATCAGGTGCTTCAGCACGATGTCGTTGGCGTAGGAGCGCGCGCCCCGGCTGGCTTGGATGATGACCGGCGCGTCGACCGCGTCGGCGGCCTCCATGATCGCCAGGCCCTGTTCCATGTTATTGATATTGAACGCCGGAACCCCGTAGCCCTGCTCGGCCGCGTGATCCAGAAGCTGTCTCAAAGTAACCCGGGCCATGCCCTGCCCTCCAAAAGTCGTATCTAAATGGCCAGCGCCGCCACTCCGGGCAGCTCCTTGCCTTCCATCCATTCAAGAAACGCGCCGCCCGCCGTCGAGACGAACGTGAAATCGTCGGCGACGCCAGCAACGTTCAGGGCCGCGACTGTATCACCCCCGCCCGCCACGGCCACCAGCTTGCCGGCCGTGGCCCGTTCGGCCGCGTGACGGGCCGCTTCCACGGTGGCCTTGTCGAAGGGCGGGACCTCGAAGACCCCCAGCGGGCCGTTCCAGATCAGGGTCGCCGAGGCGTCGATGGCCACGATCAGCTTGGCGAGCGTCCTGGGGCCCGCGTCGAGGATGCGGTCGGCGGCCTGGATGTCGGCCAGGTCGCGAACCCGGGCGTCCACGCCGGGCTTCACCTCCTGGGCGACCACCACGTCGATGGGCAGCAGCAGCTCGCAGCCAGCGGCCTTGGCGCTCTTCATGATCTCGCGGGCGGTGTCGGCCAGGTCGTGCTCGCAGAGTGAGGCGCCCACATCGACGCCCTGGGCCGCCAGGAAGGTGTTGGCCATGCCGCCACCGATGGAGAGGCGATCCAGCTTCTTCACGAGGTTGTTCAGCAGGTCGAGCTTGGTGGAGACCTTGGAGCCCCCGACGATGCCCAGGACCGGGCGCTTGGGCTTGCCGAGCGCGGCCTCCAGCATTTCCAGCTCGCGGCGCATCTGCTCGCCCGCATAGGCCGGCAGCAGGCGGGCGATCCCTTCGGTGGAGGCGTGCGCCCGGTGGGCGGCGGAGAAGGCGTCGTTCACATAGAGGTCGCCGTTGGCGGCCAGGGCCTTGGCGAAGTCGGGGTCGTTCTTCTCCTCGCCAGGATGGAAGCGGACGTTCTCCAGCAGCAGGACCTCGCCCGGCTTCATGGCCGCGATGGCGGAAGCCGCGACCTCGCCCGTGCATTCGGCGGCGAAGTCCACCGAGGCGCCCAGCACCTTGGCCAACGCCGGGGCGATGGGCGCCAGGCTCATCTCGGGGACCACCTTGCCCTTGGGCCGGTCGAAGTGGGCCAGCAGGACCACCTTGGCGCCGCCCTTGGCGAGCTTGACGATGGTTGGGACCACGGCGCGCAGGCGGGTGTCGTCGGACACCTGGCCGTCGGCCATGGGAACGTTGAGATCCACGCGCACCAGGGCGCGCCGGCCCTGGAGTTCGGCGTCGTCGAGGGTGCGGAAGGTCATGGTTCTGATCTAGATCAGTTTCGCCATGGCGAGCGCGGTGTCGGCCATCCGAGTGGAGAAGCCCCATTCGTTGTCGTACCAGGAGAGCACCCGGCCGAGGCCGCCGTCGATGACCTGGGTCTGGGCCAGCGCCGCCGTCGAGGAGGCGGCGATGTGGTTGAAGTCGATGGAGACCAGCGGATCGTTGGTCACCGCCAGCACGCCCTTCAGGGGCCCGGTGGCCGCCGCGGCGGTCAGGGCCTCGTTGATCTCTTCCTTGGTCAGCTTGCGGCCGGGGACCCAGGTCAGGTCCACCACCGAGACGTTGGGGGTCGGCACGCGGATCGAGGAGCCGTCCAGCTTGCCCTGCAGTTCCGGGATCACCAGGCCCAGCGCCTTGGCGGCGCCCGTGGAGGTCGGGATCATCGACATGGCCGCGGCCCGCGCCCGGTAGAGGTCCGAGTGCATGGTGTCCAGGGTCGGCTGGTCGCCGGTGTAGGAGTGGATGGTGGTCATGTAGCCGCGCTCGATGCCGGCCAGGTCGTGCAGCACCTTGGCGATCGGCGCCAGGCAGTTGGTCGTGCACGAGGCGTTGGAGACCACCAGGTCGGCGGCGGTCAGGGTCTCGTGGTTCACCCCGTAGACGATGGTCTTGTCGGCGTCGGTGCAGGGGGCGGAGACCAGGACGCGCTTGGCTCCGGCGTCCAGGTGGGCCTTGGCCTTGTCCTTGGAGGTGAACAGGCCGGTGCACTCGAAGGCGATGTCGACGCCGAGCTCCTTGTGCGGCAGCTCGGCCGGATTGCGGATCGCGGTGACCTTGATCTTGCCCAGGCCCACATCGATGCTGTCGCCGTCGACGGTGACCATGCCGGGGAACCGGCCGTGCACGCTGTCGTAGCGTAGCAGGTGGGCGTTGGTCTCGACGGGGCCCAGGTCGTTGATCGCGACGACCTCGATATCGCGGCGCGCATGTTCGACGATCGAGCGCAGGACCAGCCTGCCGATGCGGCCGAAACCATTGATGGCGACGCGTACGGTCATCGAGAGAACTCCTGAGCCAAGTGATTGCGGCGGTTTCTTCAGGCGCGGGCGCGTTTAGTCAACCCCTGGCGGGGTCAACTCTGGCTGCGTTTTGTGACGGCGACGCTGCTTCAATTCCCTCGCTAACCACAAACCCCTGTCATCCCGGAAGCCGCGTAGCGGCTGTCCGGGACCCATGAACACCTGATGGCCTCGCTTATGGCGCCATCATCGCCGGGTAGAGATCGCCCCAATGAGGGTTCTCGTTTTCGATGAGCCGGACCTTCCATTCGCGCCGCCAGCGCTTGAGCTGCTTCTCGAAACGGATCGCCTCTCCAATCTCACCGAACGGCCGCCTCCAGACCAGCCGGTCGACCTCGTATCGCTTCGTGAAGCCGGCGACTTCCTTCGCCTTGTGCTCGGCGATGCGCCATTCAAGGCTGTTGGTGACTCCGACATAAAGCGTGCCGTGTAAGCCGCTGGCGAGGATGTAGACGTAGTAGGTCATCCTACCTGATCAGGTGTTCATGGGTCCCGGACAAGCGCTACGCGCTTTCCGGGATGACACTATGAGGTGGAGCTGCAACGCCGCTAGGCGCTACGGCTGCCCAACCTTCGCCTTGAGCGCCGCCTCCAGGCCGGGCGCGAACGCCGCGCCGTGCGGCACGGTCATCGAGGTCTTGGCCAGGGCCGCGCCGAAGGGCTCGGCCCGGCCGCCCAGGCAGCGCCCCAGGAAGTGCTCGGCGGTCGCATAGAAGGCGATGTTGTTTTCCGGCCGGGCGAAGCCGTGGCCCTCGTCCGGGAACAGGGCGTAGGTCACCGGGATGTTCTTGGCCTGCAGGGCCTTCACGATCTGGTCGCTCTCGGCCTGGTTCACGCGGGGGTCGTTGGCGCCCTGGCCGATCAGCAGGGGCTTCCGGATCTGGTCGGCCTTGGTGAGCGGCGAGCGTTCCTTCAACAGGGCCGCGCCCTCCGGCGTGCCGGGATCGCCCATCCGGCGGTACATCTGCTTGCGGCCGGCCTCCCAATAGGCGGGCACGGTCGAGAGCAGGGTGTTGAGGTTCGAGGGGCCGACGATGTCCACCCCGCAGGCGAAGACGTCGGGGGTGAACGCCAGGCCCGCCAGGGTGGCGTAGCCGCCATAGGAGCCACCCATGATCGCCACCTGGTCCTTGGTGGTGACGCCGCTCTTCACCGCCCAGTCGACGGCGTCCAGCAGGTCGTCGTGCATCTTGGCGCCCCATTGCAGGTTGCCGGCGTTGACATAGGACTTCCCGAAACCGGTGGAGGCGCGGAAATTGGCCGACAGCACCGCATAGCCGCGGTTGGCCAGCCACTGGTGCTGGCCGTTATAGCCGTAGACGTCGCGGCCCCAGGGTCCGCCGTGGACCAGCAGGACCATGGGCAGCGGCTTGTCCGGCCTGCCGTCGCCATCGCTGTCCGAGCCCGGCGGCAGGGTCAGGTACGAGGCCTGGACCAGGCCGTCGCGGGACTTGATCTCCACCGGATGCATGGGCGCCAGGGTCGCGCCCTCCAGCTCCGGCCGCGTGACGTAGAGCTTGTTCAGCGTCTTGGCCTTGCGATCGTAGAGGTAGAGCGCCGAGGGCGCGGTGACCGGATCGACCGCCACGGTCCAGAGGTCGTCGGCGTCCGTGCGCGAGGTGACCTGGACCTCGCCCTTCAGGTTCTTGGCCAGGAATTCCAGGTCGCCGTTGACCGCCGGGTCGAGCGGCTTCCACTCGGTGGTCAGGTAGTTGACCGCATAGGCCTCCACCTTGCCGGTCTTGGGATTGATCATGGCGTCGCCGACGTCGGCCTTGGGGCTCTCGCCCAGTACGGTGCGGGCCCCGGTGGTCACATCCTGGGCCAGCAGCACGGAGGTGTCGCGGCCGCGGCTGTCGACCCAGTAGAGGGTGTATCCGTCGTTGGCGAAGCCGATGGGCCCGGTCGCCCCGGCGTCCTCGAACCCGATGCTCTCGACGGGCTTGTCGCCCGGCTTGCCGTCCACAATCTGGTAATAGTCCACCCCGCCGTCGGCCCGCGGCTTGGAGCCCCCGCGCACCCGGAGCTGTTCGTCCAGGGTGAAATCGCCGAAGCCGTCATTCTGGAACACCAGGGTCAGCTTGCCGCTCGCGAGGTCCAAGCTGTGGACGTCGTGCCAGCGCGGATCGCGGTTATTCAGGCCGACGAGGATGCGGTCCTTCACCTCGCGGCTGATGTTCAGCACCTGGACGCGGGTCTTTTCGAAGGGGGTCAGGGTCGTTTGCACGCTGCTGGTCACGTCTACCCCGTAGAGCAGGAAGTTCTCGTCGCCGCCCTTGTCGTTGACGAACAGGATCTGGGACGAGTTCGGCGCCCAGAAATAGCTGCGGATCGGGCGTTTCTTCTCGTCTGTGAGCGGCTTGGCCTTGGCCGGGTCGGCGATCGGCGCGACCCAGATGTTCTGCACCCCGTCGCGCGGGGCGATCCAGGCCAGCCACTTGCCGTCCGGGCTGATGCGGCCCTGGCTGCGGCTGGGATTGCCGAAGAACTTGGTCCGCTCGATCAGCGGGGCGGAAACGCTGGGGGCGGCTTGGGCGGTCATCGCGCCCATCCCCAGGGTGAGGGCCGCGGCGGCGACCAGAAGCTTGCGCATGGAAATTCTCCCGACATTGGCCGGGATGCTAGGCGGAGCCGCGACGGGCGGCAAACTCTAGGTGGCGCCCTAGCCGGCGGTCGGCTTCACACGCGAGGCGGCTTCCCGCGCCCGGGCGCGGGCTTCGTCCACGTCGGCGGCGCGGGCCAGGGCCACGCCCATGCGGCGGCGTTCGAAGGCCTCGGGCTTGCCGAACAGACGCAGGTCGGCGCCGGGCACGGACAGGGCCTCGGCGACGCCCTCGAAGGCGATCCCCCTGGCCTCCATGCCGCCATAGATCACCGCGCTGGCGCCGGGTTCACGCAGCCGGGTGTCGACCGGCAGGCCGAGGATGGCGCGAGCGTGCAGGGCGAACTCGCTCTGGGCCTGGGTGGCAAGGGTGACGAGACCGGTGTCGTGCGGCCGGGGGCTGACCTCGGAGAACCACACCTCGTCGCCGCGCACGAAGAGCTCGACGCCGAACAGGCCGAACCCGCCCAGCTCGCCCGTCACGGCGGCGGCGATCTCGCGGGCCCGGTCGAGGGCGGCGGGGCTCATGGCCTGGGGCTGCCAGCTCTCCACATAGTCGCCCTTCACCTGACGATGGCCGACGGGGGCGCAGAAGCTGGTGAGGGTCTCGCCGCCAAGCCCCTTGGAGCGGACGGTCAGCAGGGTGATCTCGAACTCGAAGTCGATCTTGCCCTCGACGATCACCAGGGCCTGTTCGACGCGGCCGGCCTCCAGGGCGTAGCGCCAGGCCGCGGCGATCCCCTCGGGGCCTTCCACATAGGACTGGCCCTTGCCGGAGGAGGACATCACCGGCTTGACGAAACAGGGGAAGCCGGTGGCCTCCGCGCCCGCCGCCAATTCCGCCTCCGTCGCGGCGAAGGCGTAGGGCGAGGTGGGCAGTCTTAGGGTCTCGGCGGCCAGCCGGCGGATGCCCTCGCGGTTCATGGTCAGCTGGGCGGCGCGGGCGGTGGGGATGACCGTGGCCAGGCCCTCGGCCTCGATGCGCACCAGCTCGTCGGTGGCGATGGCCTCGATCTCCGGCACGATCAGGTGCGGCCGTTCCAGCTCGACCAGGGCGCGCAGGGCCTTGGCGTCGGTCATGGCGATGACGTGGCTGCGATGGGCCACCTGGTGGGCCGGGGCGTTTGCATAGCGGTCGACGGCGATCACCTCGCAGCCCAGCCGCTGCAGCTCGATGGCCACCTCCTTGCCGAGCTCGCCGGAGCCCAGCAGCATGACCTTGACGGCGGTGGGCGAGAGCGGCGTGCCGAGGCGCATGCGGCTGTTCCTTAGGCGGGTTCGTTGGCGAACAGCTTGGCCTTGGCGGCGGCGGCCACGGCCTCGCCGGTGATGCCGAACTGCTTGTAGAGCACCTCGGCCGGGGCGCTGGCGCCGAAGCCGGTCATGCCTACGAACACCCCGTCCTCGCCGATGAACCGCTCCCAGCCGAAGCCTACCTGGGCCTCGACCGCGACCCGGACCTTGGCGTCGCCGATCACGGATTTCCGATAGGCGGCCGGCTGGGCGAAGAACAGCTCCCAGCACGGCGTCGAGACCACGCGGGTGGCGATGCCCTCGGCTTCCAGCAGCTTCTGCGCGGCCACCGCCACCGAGACCTCGGTGCCGGAGCCGAAGAGGGTCACCTGGGCCGGGCCGCTGGCGGGGCTGAGCTCATAGGCGCCCTTGGCCGAAAGGTTCTCGGTCGCCGAGCCGCGCACCGCCGGGACCTTCTGGCGCGACAGGGCCATGACCGAGGGGGTGGTCTTGGTGGAGAGCGCCAGCTTCCAGCACTCGGCCGCCTCCACCGCGTCGGCGGGGCGATAGACGTTGAGGTTCGGGATCATCCGCAGGGAGCCCACATGCTCCACCGGCTGGTGGGTGGGGCCGTCCTCGCCGACCCCGATGGAGTCGTGGGTCATGACATGGACCACCCGGGTCCCCATCAGGGCGCCCAGGCGAATGGCCGGGCGGCTGTAGTCGGAGAACACCAGGAAGGTGCCGGAGAAGGGGATCACCCCGCCGTGCAGGGCCATGCCGTTCATCGCCGCGGCCATGCCGTGCTCGCGCACGCCGTAGTGGACGTAGCGGCCGTCATAGTGGGGCAGGTCGAAGGCCTTGGTTCCCTTGACGTAGGTGTTGTTGGAGCCGGTCAGGTCCGCCGAGCCGCCGACCATCTCCGGGATGGCCGGGACCAGTTGCTCCAGGGCCGAGCCCGAGTGCTGGCGGGTGGCGGCGGCGGGCTTGGACGCGGCGGCCTCCGCTGTATAGGCGTCCAGGCGATCGAAGGCGCCGGCCGGCAGGTCGCCCTTCATGGCCCGTTCGAACTCGGACTTGAGCGGCGACTTGTCGAGCTTGGCCTGCCAGTGCTTGCGGGCCTTGCCGCCCTTCTTCCCGGCCGAGCGCCAGGGCTTCAGCACCTCGTCCGGCACCACGAAGGGCGGATGGGTCCAGCCCATGGCCAGGCGGGCGTCGGCGATCTCGTCGTCGAACAGGGTGTAGCCGTGGCTGTGGGGGTCGCCTTCCTTGCGGCCCGCGCCCTTGGAAATCTTGGTCTTGCAGGCGATCAGGGTCGGGCGGTTCTGTCGCGTGGCCCACTTCATCGCCCCGGCGATCTTGCCGAAGTGGTGGCCGTCGACCTCCTTGACCGCCCAGCCATAGGCCTTGAAGCGGGCCAGCTGGTCGCCGGTCTCCGAGATGGTCGCCTCGCCGTCGATGGTGGTGTTGTTGTCGTCGAACAGCACGGTGAGCTTGGCCAGCTTGAAGCGCCCGGCGATGGAGGCGGCCTCATGGCTGACGCCCTCCATCAGGCAGCCGTCGCCGGCGATCACCCACGTGCGATGGTCGACCACCTCGTCGCCGAAGCGCGAGTTGAGGTGGCGCTCGGCCATGGCCATGCCGACCGCGGTGGCCAGGCCCTGGCCCAGGGGGCCGGTGGTGGTCTCCACGCCCGGCGTGTGGCCGTATTCCGGGTGGCCCGCGGTGTTGGAGCCCCACTGACGGAAGTCGCGGATCTGATCCATGGTCACGGCCTTGAAGCCGGTCAGGTGCAGCAGCGAGTAGATCAGCATCGAGCCGTGGCCCGCCGACAGCACGAACCGGTCGCGATCGGCCCAGTCGGGCTTGGCCGCGTCGTACTTCAGGAACTTGGTCCAGAGCACCGTGGCCACGTCGGCCATGCCCATCGGCATGCCCTGGTGACCGGACTTGGCCTTGTGGACCGCGTCCATCGAAAGCACGCGGATGGCGTCGGCCATGGTCTGGAGCGGTGCGGACATTAATATCTTCCGGGGGTGAGTCTTGAGACGAGTCTGGGCGCGATTGCGCGCGGGGTCGCACGCGAGGCCTGAAGGGTCAAGGAACCCAGGGTTCACACAGCGGGTTTCGGCGCGCGCCCGGGCGGGTCTATAGATTAACGGTCACACTTTCGGAGCTTGGAATCATGCGGGAGCCGGCGGGCGAGAACGCCCTCGACCAGGCCGTGAAGCGGTTGGACCGGGCGCTGTCCCAACTGGAGCAACGCCTGAGCAAGGGCGGCGGCGCGGAGGGCGGCCTGTTCGAACAGGGCGACGCCAGGCTCGCGGCCGAACTCGATGAGGCCCGTGCGCGCGAAAAGGAACTGGAGGCGGCCGGCGCCGAGGCCTCTGCGGCGCTAGGCCGCGCGATCGCCGAGATCAAGACCGCCCTGCACGCCGCCCCCGCCGAAGAGACCGAGGAGGCCTGAGCCATGGCCCAGATCAATATCAACGTGAACGGCCGGCCCTATGCGGTGGGCTGCGAGGACGGCCAGGAGAACCACCTGATGGAGCTGGCGCGGATCTTCGACCGCCAGGTCCGCCAGGTGTCGCAGGACATGGGCCAGCTGGGCGAGACGCGCCTCTTTCTCATGGGTTCGCTGCTGTTGGCCGATGAGCTGATGGACCTGAAGACCCGCCTGGGCGCCGCCCAGGCCGAACTCGCCCGCGCCCAGTCCGACCACGCCCGCGCCGAGAGCCGGGTCGTGGGCGCCCTGGAGAACGCCGCCAAGCGCATCGAGAAGCTGGCGGCGGAGTAATATCCCAAAAAGCTCGTCATCCTCCGGTCAGGCGAAGCCTGATCCGGGGGACCCAAGCTGACTCTCAGGACATGGCGGACTCGGCTTGGGTCCCCCCGATCGTCCTTCAGACGACCGGAGGATGACGATCGTTGGGTGTCGGTCTACCGATCCCAGAACGGCTTCGTCCGCCCCAAGTCAGAGTTGGATGGCTCGCCGAAGGCGGGCTTTTCGGGCGGGACCTCGGCGCCGTTCATCCCCGTGGCCACCACCGAGACCCGCAGCTTGCCCTCCAGGGCCTGGTCCAGGGCCGCGCCGAAGATGATGTTGGCGTCGGGGTCGACCTGCTCGGAGATGGCGTTGGCCGCCTCGTCGACCTCCAGCAGCGTCATGTCGTTCCCGCCGGTGACATTGACCAGCACCGCCTTGGCGCCGGCCAGGGAGGTCTCGTCCAGCAGGGGATTGGCGATGGCGTTCTGCGCGGCCATGCGGGCGCGGCCGTCGCCGGTGGCCTCGCCGGTGCCCATCATGGCGTTGCCCATGCCGCCCATGACCGACAGCACGTCGGCGAAGTCGAGATTGATCAGGCCCGGCAGCACCATCAGGTCGGTGATCGAACGCACCCCGGCGTGCAACACCTGGTCGGCCAGGGTGAAGGCGTCGGCGAAGGTTGTCTGCTCGGTGGCGATGCGGAACAGGTTCTGGTTGGGCACCACGATGGAGGTGTCCACATAGCGCTGAAGCTCGGTCAGGCCGGTGTCGGCCATGCGCATCCGGTGGCGGCCCTCGAAGCGGAAGGGCTTGGAGACCACCGCCACGGTGAGGATGCCGCGCTCGCGGGCGCACTTGGCCACGAAGGGCGCCGCCCCCGTGCCGGTGCCGCCGCCCATGCCGGCGGTGATGAACACCATGTCGGCGCTTTCCAGGTGCCGGACGATCTCGTCCGCCGACTCCTCGGCCGCCGCCAGGCCCGCGCCGGGGCTGGCGCCGGCGCCCAGGCCCTGGGTGGTGCGCACTCCGAGCTGGACGCGCTGGTCGGCCTTGGAGAGCGAGAGCTGCTGGGCGTCGGTGTTGGCCACCACGAAGTCCACCCCCTGCAGACCCGCGGTGATCATGTTGTCGACCGCGTTGACCCCGGCGCCGCCGACGCCGATCACCACGATCCGCGGCTTCAGGTGGGTTTGCGGTCGCCAGGACCCGCCGCTGGGGGGCGTCGCGGTCATGTTTTCGTACTCCATCCTGGGCCGCCGCTCCGGCGCCTTAGCAAGGGGGCGGAGGAAACGCATAGGAATGTGGTCGCAAACGGGCAAGCCCCCTATCTGATCAGGCGTCTGGGAGGCTTGCCTTGAGAACTTGGCGGGGAAGGCCTATCTTGCCAGGTGGCGGGCCTGCTGCGGCTCTCGTCGAAGGCAAATTTTCCCAGCGACCTTAATTCACTCTAAGGGAGCTGTCCCTGTCCGGTCCCGTGGGACCGGGCAATACGGCGCCCACCTGGTTATCCAGGTCGAGGGGATTCAACCGTCCTTCACGGCTCTCGCGGCGCCGCCACCCTTCGCCTATGCTCCGGGCGTGAGCTCCGATCCTACCAAGTCAGATCTACGCGCGGAACTTCGCCGCCGCCGCCGCAAGCTGGCCCAGGCCGCGCCCCATGCCGCCCAGGCCGCGGCCGAGCACCTGGTCCTCGAGCACCTGCCCGCCTTCGCCTGTTTCAGCGGCTACCATGCCGTGGGGGCGGAGATCGATCCCAGCCCGCTGATCCGCCGGCTGGCGCGCACCGGCGCCTTCTTCGCCCTGCCGGTCTGCGAGGAACACGAAGCGCCCCTGGTGTTCCGCGCCTGGGACGAACGCGACCTCCCCCAGCCCGACCTGTTCGGCGTGCCGGCCCCGCCGCGCCACGCCCCGGTGCTGCATCCCGACCTGATCGTCTGTCCGCTGCTGGCCTTCGACCGCCAGGGCGGGCGGCTGGGGCAGGGCGGCGGCCACTACGACCGCACCATCGCCGAGCTGCGGGCCCACAAGCCGGTCTTCGTCCTGGGCCTGGCCTATGCCGGCCAGGAGGTGCGGTCCGTCCCCTGCGAGCCGCATGATCAGAGGTTGGACGCCATTCTCACCGAAAGCGGCTATATCCGCGTCCGAAAGGACTAAATTCCATGCGTTTCGCTTTCTTCGGGGATGTGGTGGGCCGCGCCGGCCGCGATGGCCTCGCCGACTATCTGCCCGCCCTGCGCCGCCGGCTCGACCTCGAGTTCGTCATCGTCAACGCCGAGAACGCCGCCGCCGGGTTCGGGATCACCGAGAACACCGCGCGGGAGCTGTTCGACGCCGGCGCCGACTGCCTGACCCTCGGCAACCACTCCTTCGACCAGAAGGAGGCCCTGACCTATATCGTGCGCGAGCCGCGCCTGATCCGCCCGGTCAATTACCCGCTGTTCGCCGACACCCCGGGCCGCGGCTCGCAGATGTTCGAGACCCAGGCCGGCAAGCGCATCCTTGTGGTCAACGTGCTGGGACGCATCCACATGGATTCGCTCGACGATCCGTTCGGCGCGGTGGACCGGGAGCTGGAAGCCTGCCCTCTGGGGGTGGCGGTGGACGCCATCGTGATCGACATGCACGCCGAGATCACCTCGGAGAAGATGGCCATGGGCCATTTTTGCGACGGCCGCGCCAGCCTGGTGGTGGGCACCCACACCCACGTCCCGACCGCCGACTGCCAGATCCTGCCGGGCGGCACCGCCTATCAGACCGACGCCGGCGCCTGCGCCGACTATGACAGCGTCATCGGCAACCAGAAGGAAGAGCCGCTGCGCCGGTTCACCACCCGGGTCTCCGGCGGCCGCTTCAAGCCCGCCGAGGGTCCGGCGACGGTCTGCGGGGTCTATGTGGAGACCGACGACGCCACCGGCCTGGCCCGCCGCGTCGAACCCATCCGCATCGGCGGCCGGCTGCAGGAAACCGTGCCTTCGCTGGAAGCGGTGAGCGTCGGCTAGGGCCGCCGCGGCAGGGTGTCGAGCGTCAGCTTGCCGTCCGCGTCGGCGTCCAGCAGCCCGAACCGTCGCCCGGCGACCTTGGCCCATTCCTCGGCGCTGACCCGCTGGTTGAGATCGCCGTCGCCGCCGCGCACCGGCTGGGGCTCGTTGAGCATGGAGAAGCGTGCTGCGCCTTCGCGCGGGGCCTGCTTCGGTCCGATACGCTTGATGAACCGCCCCTCGCCGGGACGCTCGCCGCGCGGTCCGCCGGGGGGACGGCCGAGGCCCATGCCGGTGATCTCCGGGGCGATCTCGCGCTCGTAGCGCTGGTTCTCGGCCCCGTCGACCTGGCCGTCGGCATTGACGTCCAGCAGCTTGAAGAATCGCGCGGCGTCGGCCCGGAACTCGGCCAGGGTCAGGACGCCGTCATGGTCGGCGTCGGCCCCGGCGAACCAGGCGCCCTTGCCCTCGCCGCCGCGGAACGGTTCGCCGCAAGGGCTGATGAACAGGCCCCCGCCAGGCGGCGGAACCTGGGCGAAGGCGGGGGCGCCGAGCGCCGCCAGGGCGCCGGCCAGGAGAAGATTGCGCAGCATAGGACTCATCCCTCGCGCCCTGGGGGAGCGGGCGCACGGCCAAGCTGGCGGCCGCCTGAGGCCAAAGCGGGGCGGAAAGGTCTCCGCGCTGAAACTATCCCGCCGCGGCCTTGCGGTTGCGCGCCGCCACGCTCTCGCCGGCCACGCCCCAGTTCTCCGTCTCCACCTCGTCGATGATCACGAAGGTGGTGGCGGGGTTCTTGTTCAGCACCTTGACCAGCAGGTCCGTCGCCCCCGCGATCAGCTCGGCCTTCTGGGCTTCGGTGGCGCCGGGCGTGATGCGGATATTGACGTAGGGCATGGGACCTCCTTGGCGGTTGCCGCCGACACTTAAGCGCGCAAAGCTCCGCCGCAAGCCTCATGGAGTCCGGCATGACCCGTTTCCTCGCCCGCATCGTCTTCGGGGCGCTCGGCCTCGCGCTCGCCGCCTACCTGCTGCCGGGCGTGAGCTATAGCGGGATCGTCGACCTGCTGATCGCCGCCCTGCTGCTGGGGATCGTCAACGCCATCCTGCGGCCGATCCTGTTCGTGCTCACCCTGCCGCTCACGGTCATCACGCTGGGCCTTTGGCTGCTGGTGCTGAACGCCGCGATGATCGGGCTGGTGGCCTGGCTGCTGCCGGGCTTCACGGTCACGGGCCTGGTCGCCGGCCTGCTCGCCGCCATCATCACCGGGGTGGTGAGCTGGATCGGCGCCATCGTTATCGGCGACGCCAAGAAGGTCTGAGGCGCCCCCCAACCGACGCACTCCCACCCCCGGCTCGTCATGGCCGGGCTTGTCCCGGCCACCCATAGACTCCAAGCTTGGCCATGGATCCGGCGCCTGCGAACAACGCCGTCTACATGCTGGCAAGCCGCAAACACGGCACGCTCTATGTCGGCGTGACCAGCGACCTGATCAAACGCATCCATGAGCATCGCGAAGACCTGAGACCCGGCTTCACCAGCCGCTACGGCGTGAAGCGCCTCGTCTGGTTCCGCCGGTGTTTCACGGTGGTCGAGGCCATCTGGTGGGAGAAGCGGCTGAAGAAGTATCGGCGCGACTGGAAGATCAATCTGATCGAGCAGGACAATCCGAACTGGGACGACCTGTACCCAAATCTCTTCTGACCGAGATCATGGGTGGCCGGCACAAAGGCCGGCCATGACGAGCTGGGAAGGAGGAGAATCCTCGCGACCTCCCAAGGAATTTCTCCATAGAAAAAGGGCGGAGCCTTTCGGCCCCGCCCTCGATCTTTGCAAAGCGTCGGGTGCGTGGACTTAGAAGTCCATGTCGCCCATGCCGCCCATGCCGCCGCCCATGCCGCCGGCTTGGCCGCCGCCGCCCTTCTTGGGGGCTTCGACGATGGCGGCTTCGGTGGTGATCAGCAGGCCGGCGACCGAGGCCGCGTCCTGCAGAGCCGTCCGAACCACCTTGGCGGGGTCGATGACGCCGGCCGCGACCAGATCGACATATTCCTCGGTCTGGGCGTTGAAGCCGAAGGTCGGCGACGGGTTTTCCAGCACCTTGCCGACCACGATCGAGCCTTCGACCCCGGCGTTTTCCGAGATCTGACGGATCGGGGCCTGCAGGGCGCGGCGCACGATGGCCACGCCGGCTTCCTGGTCGTCATTGTCGCCCTTGAAGCCGTCGAGAACCTTCGAGGCCTTCAGCAGAGCGACGCCGCCGCCGGGGACGATGCCTTCTTCCACGGCCGCGCGGGTCGCGTTCAGGGCGTCGTCGACGCGGTCCTTCTTTTCCTTCACTTCGACTTCCGTCGCGCCGCCGACACGGATCACCGCGACGCCGCCGGCCAGCTTGGCCAGACGCTCTTGCAGCTTTTCCTTGTCGTAGTCCGAGGTGGTGTCCTCGATCTGACGCTTGATCTGGGCGATGCGGCCCTCGATCGCGTCCTTGGCGCCGACGCCGTCGACGATGGTGGTGTCGTCCTTGGTGATCGAGACCTTCTTGGCGCGGCCGAGCATGTCGATGGTGACGTTCTCGAGCTTGATGCCCAGGTCTTCGCTGATCAGCTCACCGCCCGTGAGGATGGCGAGGTCTTCCAGCATGGCCTTGCGGCGATCGCCGAAGCCCGGAGCCTTGACGGCCGCGACCTTCAGGCCGCCGCGCAGCTTGTTGACCACCAGGGTGGCCAGGGCTTCGCCCTCGACGTCCTCGGCGATGATCAGCAGCGGACGGCCCGACTGGACCACCGCTTCCAGCACCGGCAGCAGGGGCTGCAGCGAGGAGACCTTCTTTTCGAAGAGCAGGATCAGAGGCTCTTCGAGTTCGACCTCCATCTTGTCGGCGTTGGTGATGAAGTACGGCGACAGGTAGCCGCGGTCGAACTGCATCCCTTCGACGACGTCCAGTTCGGTCTCGAGGCTCTTGGCCTCTTCCACCGTGATGACGCCTTCGTTGCCGACCTTGGCCATGGCCTTGGCGATCATCTCACCGACTTCGGTGTCGCCGTTGGCGGAGATGGTTCCGACCTGGGCGATCTCGGCGTTGGTGGTGACCTTGCGCGAGGACGACTTGATCTCCTCGATCACCTTGGTCACGGCCTTGTCGACGCCGCGCTTCAGGTCCATCGGGTTCATGCCGGCCGCGACCGACTTGAGGCCTTCCACGACGATGGCTTGCGCCAGGACGGTGGCGGTGGTGGTGCCGTCGCCGGCCTTGTCGTTGGTCTTGGAGGCGACTTCGCGGATCAGCTGGGCGCCGAGGTTCTCGAAGCGGTCAGCCAGCTCGATTTCCTTGGCGACGGAAACGCCGTCCTTGGTCGAGCGCGGGGCGCCGAACGACTTCTCGATGACCACGTTGCGGCCCTTGGGGCCGAGGGTCACCTTGACGGCGTTGGCGAGGATGTTGACGCCGCGCAGCATGCGGTCGCGCGCGTCGGAAGCGAAATAGACGTCTTTAGCGGCCATTTTCCTGCTCTTTCAGAAGGATGTTGATGGGGGGAAGGGGGTCCGGCGGGTTACTCGACCACGCCCAGGACGTCGCTTTCCTTCATGATCAGGAGGTCCTGACCGTCGATCTTGATCTCGGTGCCGGACCACTTGCCGAACAGGATCTTGTCGCCCTTCTTGACGTCCAGCGGCTGAACCTTGCCGTTGTCGTCACGCGCGCCGGGGCCGACGGCGATGATCTCGCCTTCCTGCGGCTTCTCCTTGGCGGTGTCGGGGATGATGATCCCGCCCTTGGTCTTTTCTTCTTCCTCGACGCGCTTCACGAGGACGCGGTCTCCCAGAGGACGAAACGCCATATCTTTAAGTCTCCGTTCGGGACGGTTGAAAATGCTGTGGTGAAAGCGCTCGGAGCAGGGCCGTTAGCAGCCGGCGCCCCTGAGTGCTAACGCCGGGCTGGAGGTAGGCTCGGGGGGGCGCCAAGTCAAGCTCAGCCACGGAAATGGATTCGGCTTTGTGCCCGCCTGCCCGGCCAGATAGGGTCGCGGCGAGGGAATTTGAACCAGGAGTATTTCCATGCGCCGCGTCGTTGCGATCACCGTCCTATCCGCCATGGCCGCCGCCGGCGCCGCCCAGGCTGAGACCTGGAAGCCCTATGGCGCGCCCAGCGACAAGGGCATCCAGTGGGCCTACGACGCCGACTACAGCTATCGCGATGTCCAGACCGGCCGGGTTGTGGTCATGCAGGCGATCAGCAAGCCCGGCGCCGAGCCGCGGCTGGGCCCCTCGGCGCCGGGCAAGCCGGACGGCGTGGGCAACGTCGTGGCCCTGGACTGCAAGGGCAAGACCTTGATCATGATCGGGTCCTACACCCCCTCCAAGCCGCTGGAGCTGTCGGCCAACTGGCGGACCGGCAACGCCGTCCCGGCCAAGAGCGCCGACGACAAGGCCCTGCTGGCCTCAGCCTGCGCCGGCGCGGACCAGCTCGCGTCCAAATAGGCGCCGCTGCTGACAGGATCCGGCGCGCGAGGACCTAGTCTCGCCGCCATCAGAAACGTGAGGATCCCATGCTCGACCATATCGGCCTGACCGTCAGCGACTTCGCCAGGGCGCGCGCCTTCTTCGACGCCGCCCTGGCGCCCCTCGGCATCGCCAAGGTCATGGAGGTGCCCCCGGAGCTGACCGGCGGCCAGAACCATATGGGCTATGGCTCGGAGGGGCGGCCCTATTTCTGGATCGGGACGGGCGGCCCGCCGACCGGGCGGCTGCACGTGGCCTTCGCCGCCGGCGACCGCGCCAAGGTGGACGCCTTCCACGCCGCGGCCCTGGCGGCAGGTGGAGCCGACAATGGTCCGCCGGGCGTGCGCGCCCACTACCACCCGAACTATTACGGCGCCTTCGTCCTGGACCCCGACGGCCACAACATCGAGGCGGTCTGTCACGCGCCTCAGTAAATCTGTCAGAAGCTTAACTGGCGCCGCGGGCCGCGGGTCCCTATCTGCCGCGCCATGATGACCTTGCTGAAATTGGCCCCCGCGATCGCCATCCTGCTGATGTCCAGCGCGGCGATCGTCCTGACCCTCCCGGCGCCCCTCTACGCCTGAACCGGACGTCCCCGGCGGGCGCCCGGAGGCATGGGGTATAATCGACCGATCGGCGCACGCGATCGGGGGAGCTCATGGTTGGACGGCTGGTGATCGTCACCGGGTCGCCGGGGGTGGGCAAGAGCACCCTGGCGCGGCGTCTGGCCAGGGATTGGCCCGCCGAGGCCGCCCTCCACGCCCATTCCGACGACGTGTGGACCTGGTTCGCGAAGGGCTACATCCCGCCCTGGAAGCCGGAGTCCCACGACCAGAACGTCGTGGTCACCCGCGCCATGGCCGCCGCCGCCACGACGCTCGCCCAGGCCTATCCGGTCATCTTCGACGGCATTGTCGGGCCGTGGTTCGTGCAGCTTTTCCGTGAAGCGGCCGAGGCCGCCGGGGTGCGCCTCGACTACCTGGTCCTGCGCCCCGACCGGGCCACCGCCGTCGCCCGCGGGACGGGGCGTGAGGGCCACCCCATGCGCGACGAGCAGGTCATCGGCGCGATGTGGGACCAGTTCGCCAACCTGGGCGGCTTCGAGCCCCACGTCCTGGACACCACCGGCCTGGACCTCAGGGCCAGCGTGGAGTCGGCGCGGGAGGCGTTGGAGACCGGGCGCCTGCGGGTGGTCTGAGCGGCGACTGCGGGGCGTCGCCGCGCGCGCTCGGACATTTACAGCGAAAAATTAAAACGCTTGTTTGATTTCTGCTCAATATGGGGCCAAAGCTATCGGCCTATCCTTTCGGGCGCGAGGCGGCTGCCCGACCACGTCAATGCAGGGCGCCGCGACGCGGGGTCCGATCGCAACAACAGCTATGGGAGAGACAAGATGACCATGACCGCGGACCGGGCGGATTCCAGCTTTAAGCTGAACCCGATGGACGACCTCAACGACCTGCGGATGTCGGAAAAGGCGCTGCCGCTGCTCAATAAGGTGAAGGCGTTCATCAAAGACGTCGTCGAGCCGATGAGCGAGGAGTTCCACCGCCTGGGCGAAGGCAACCCGAACATCTGGTCCTATGCGCCCGGCCAACTCGAAGCGCTGGAAGCGGCCAAGGACAAGGCCAAGGCCGCGGGCCTGTGGAACTTCTTCCTGCCCAACGCCGAGACCGGCGAGGGCCTGTCGAACCTGGACTACGCCTATATCGCCGTTGAGCTGGGCAAGAACCGCCTGGCCTCCGAGACCATGAACTGCGCCGCCCCGGACACCGGCAACATGGAAGTCCTCGAGCGCGTCGGCACCCCAGCCCAGAAGAAGCAATGGCTGGAGCCGCTGCTGGAGGGCAAGATCCGCTCGGCCTTCGCCATGACCGAGCTGAACTCCGCCTCCTCGGACGCCAAGAACGTCAACACCCGCGCCACCCTGGTGGGCGACGAGTATGTGATCAACGGCGAGAAGCACTACATCTCCGGCGCCGGCGACCCGCGCTGCAAGGTCATGATCACCATGGTCCAGACCAGCCCGGACGGCCCGCCCAACCTGCGCCAGTCGCAGATCCTGGTGCCCACCGACGCGCCCGGCGTGCGGATCGTGGGGCCGCAGCACGTGTTCGGCGATCCTGACGCGCCGCATGGCCATATGCACATCATCTTCGACAACGTCCGCGTGCCGGCGTCGAACATGCTGTTGGGCGAGGGCCGGGGCTTCGAGATCAGCCAGCTTCGCCTGGGTCCGGGCCGCATCCACCACTGCATGCGCGCCATCGGCTCGGCCGAGAAGGCCCTGGACCTGCTGGTCACCCGCGGCCTGACCCGCGAGGCCTTCGGCAAGCCCTTGGTGCAGCTCGGCGGCAATATCGAGATCATCTCGCGTGCGCGGATCGAGATCGAGGCCATGCGCCTGATGGTGCTCAAGGCCGCCAAGGCCATGGACGTCCTGGGCAATCAGGAAGCCCGCATCTGGATCCACATGGTCAAGGCCATGGTGCCGGAACGGGTCTGCAAGATCATCGACCAGGCGATCCAGATGCACGGCGCGCTCGGCGTCTCGCAGCACACCCCGCTGGCCAAGATGTACGCCAACACCCGCACCCTGCGGCTCGCCGACGGTCCGGACGAGGTCCACCACATGGTCGTGGGCCGCAACGAGCTGCGTCAATATCGCGAAATGCCGGTCGACAACTCCATGGCCGCGGTCTTCCGCAGCTAGGCTTGCGGGCAGTCTGCCCCTAGTTTGACCAGGCCCCCGCGTTGCGACACACGCGGGGGCCTTCGTCTGTCGCGAGACGGCGATTGCCGGTGTAGGGGCGACACTCATGACCCAGCCCTTCCGCATCCGCCGCCTCGAGGCGGCCGCGACCCGAGCCGCCGCCCCGGCCCTGGCGGCCATCCTCAAGGACTGCGTGGAGGGCGGGGCCTCGGTCTCGTTCATGGCCGACATGACCCTCGCCGACGCCCTGGCGTTCTGGATTGGCGTCGCCGAGGCCCAGGCCGCCGACGGCCGCGCGGTGATCGTGGCGGAGGACGATGACGGCCCGGTTGGCGTCGTCGAGGTGATCCCCGCCGGCCCGCCCAACCAGTCGCACCGGGGCGACGTCGCCAAGATGCTGGTCCATCGCCGCGGACGCCGCCGGGGTGTGGGCGAGGCCCTGATGCGCGCCGCCGAGCAGGCTGGCCGCGACCTGGGCAAGAGCCTGCTGACCCTCGACACCGTGGAGGGCGAGGCCGCCGAGCGGCTCTACGCCCGGCTGGGCTGGGTGCGGGTGGGCGTCATACCGCGCTACGCCCTGATGCCCGATGGCCGGCCCTGCGGCACGGTTGTCTTCTACAAGGACATCTGAGCCCGGCTCGACGGCCCCGCTTGTTCGGGTGTAGAGCAGGCGCGTGCTCCAGCGGCAGCCGGGTCGATCCGACGTCGTGATCCCCAGCCTGGAAAACACCGCCTTCCTCCGGAAGGTGCGCGGGC
Organism: Phenylobacterium sp.; assembly: GCF_036677185.1. Classification (GTDB taxonomy): domain Bacteria; phylum Pseudomonadota; class Alphaproteobacteria; order Caulobacterales; family Caulobacteraceae; genus Phenylobacterium. The sequence continues at coordinate 136,673 of NZ_JAKFEN010000013.1, read as the reverse complement.
GGACCCGCACATTTTCGCGCGCGATGCGCAGCAGATCCGCGAGCGGGGGTGGCCTGTGTCCACCCCATAGGGCGCGGGTCGCAACCCGGAGGACGACCCAGTGCATATTCTCGCGGCTGTTTTCATCGTTGTGACGGCCTTCGTCACCGCCACCCTCTCAGGCGTCTTCGGCATGGCCGGCGGCCTGGTTCTGATGGGGGCGCTCGCCCTGGTCCTGCCGGTCTCGGCGGCCTTCGTCACCCATGGCGTCCTGCAGCTGTTCGCCAATGGCTGGCGCGCGGTGCTGCATGCCCGGCACGTGCGCTGGGACATCGTCGGCTGGTATGCGGCGGCCTCCTTGCTGGCTGGCCTGCTGGTGGCGCTGATCTCCTTCGTGCCCTCCAAGGGCTTGCTCTACCTGGCGCTGGGCCTGGTGCCCGGCCTGGTCTGGCTTCCGAAGACCTGGCTGCGGCTGGACGCGGCCAAGCCGGTCCACGCCTTCACCTCGGGCTTCCTGGTGACCGGCCTCAACCTGATCGCCGGGGTCGCCGGGCCGCTGCTCGACATCTTCTTCGTGCGCACGGTGCTGACCCGCCACGCGATCGTCGCCACCAAGGCCGCCACCCAGGTCTTCGCCCACCTGGCCAAGATCGTCGTCTACGGCGCGCCCCTGCTGACCACGCCCAGCCAGGACATGCCGCCTTGGCAAATCTTCGCCGTCGCCATTCCGCTCTCCATGTGCGGCACCTGGGTGGGGGGCAAGATCCTCGACCGCATGACCGATGTGGACTTCAAGTCCTGGACAAAGTGGATCGTGACCGGGGTGGGCGTCGTCTATCTGATCCAGGCCGCTCAACTGTTCATGCGAGGCGGCGGATGAAGATCGTACCCAAGGTCCTGGAGAACCGCTTCGTGCGGCTGGAACCCATGGCCGAGGTCCACAAGGAAGACCTGCGCGCGGCCTGCGCCGCCGACCCCGCCCTGTTCCACGACCTCTATCCCTATTCCATGCTGGGCGAGGCCTTCGACGCGCGCTGGACCAACCAGATGCCGCGCGACCGCGCCACCGGGGCCTGGATGCACTACGCCGTGGTGGTGGACGGGCGCTGCATCGGCATGACCTGCTTCATCGGCGCCGACCCGGTGAACGCCGTGGTCGAGGTCGGCGGCACCTACTACCACCCCGACTTCCGCGGCGGGGCGACCAACCCGGCGGCCAAGCGGCTGATGATGGGCGAGGCCTTCGACACCGGCGCCCGGCGGGTGGTCTACCGCGTCGACGCCATCAACGCCCGCTCCCGCGCCGCGGTGCTGAAGATGGGCGCCGTGCAGGAGGGGATCTTCCGCAGGGACCGCCTCACCTGGACCGGCCGCGTCCGCGATACGGTGGTGTTCTCGATCCTCGACGACGAATGGCCGGCCGTCCGCGATCGGCTGGATGTCCGGCTCGCGGCCTTCGTCTAGGCGCTGGCCGCCGTCCGCTCCGCCGCGGCCGGGAAGAACACCTCGCCCGCGTGTTCGGCCACCTCCTGGGCGGTGTAGGGCCGGCCGGGCTGGAAGCCGTCGGTCTGCAGCATCTTGATCTCCCGCACCCCGCGCGAGGAGACCCCCAGCACCTTGCCGGTGTGGTCGGCGGCGAGGTCCGAGACCATGTAGAGCACGCCCGGCGCGATGTTCTCCGGCAGGCTCATGGCGTCGGGCTCCTTGCCCTGCCGGCCGGGCAGATCGGAGGTCATGCGGGTGAAGGCGCCCGGGGCCAGGCCCATGACCCGGATGCCGTACTTGCGCCCCTCGATGGAGAGCACGCGCATGAAGCCGTAGATGCCGGCCTTGGCCGCCCCGTAGTTGGACTGGCCGAAATTGCCGTAGAGGCCCGAGGTCGAGCTGGTCATGACGATGGCCCCGGGCTTGCCATTGTCTTTCATCCATTTCCATACCGGCATGGTGCAGCAATAGGTCCCCTTCAGGTGGACCTTCACCACCAGGTCCCAGTCCTGCTCGGAGGTGTTGGCGAAGGTCTTGTCGCGCAGGATGCCGGCGTTGCAGACCAGGATGTCGATCTGGCCGTAGTTATCCAGCGCGGTCTTGGCGATCCGCTCGCCGCCTTCCATGGTGGAGACGTCGTCGCCGTTGGCCACGGCCTTGCCGCCGGCCGCCACGATCTCGTCGACCACCTTCTGGGCCGCGGCGCTGGTCCCAGACCCCGACCCGTCGCGCGATCCGCCCAGGTCGTTGACGACGACCGAGGCGCCCTCCTTGGCGAACAGCTTGGCGTAGGCCTCGCCCAGACCGCCGCCGGCGCCCGTGACAATCGCCACCTTCCCATCCAACAGACCCATGACGTCGCTCCCGAATGATCTAATTATGGCGCCATCATTGGGCCCGGTATGGACGCTGGCAAGCATCCAGCAACCGCGCCACGGGGGAAAACGACATGATCCGCGCCATCGTTCTTGCGGCCAGCCTGGCCGGCGCCGCCCACGCTCAGGAGCCGGGTCCGCGCATCGCCCCCTCGCTCGCCGCCCACACCGCCGAGTTCGCTCCGCCCAAGGTCTATGAACCCGCGCCCGGCGTCTTCTCCGCCGTCGGCTACGGTATCGCCAATTCGATCATGGTGGTGGGCAAGACCGGCGTGGTGATCATCGACACAACCGACAGCCTGGAGGAGGCCAAGAAGGTCTGGGCCGAGTTCGCGCCGCGTGCCGGCGGCAAGCCGGTGGTGGCGATCATCTACACCCACAATCACAACGACCACATCAACGGCGCGGCGGGCTTCCCCCTGGCCAAGGGCGGCAAGGTCATCGCCCACGAGACCCTGCTGCGCGAGGCCGCCAAGTGGAACGGGGTCGCCGCCCCGGCCATCGCCGCCCGCGCCGCGCGGATGTACGGGGTCTTCCTGCCCAAGGGGACGCCGGACGGCTTCGTCAATGTCGGGATCGGACCCTATCTCTCCGCCTTCGGCGGCGGCGGGGCGGGGGGGTTCATCGCCCCCAACGTCACCTTCAAGGACCGGCTGGAGCTGACCCTGGGCGGCGAGCGCTTCGTGCTGGAGCATGCGCCCGGCGAGACCGAGGACCAGATCCTGGTCTGGATGCCGGCGCGGAAAATCCTGTTCCCGGGCGACAATGTCTACAAGGCCTTCCCCAACCTCTACACGATCCGCGGCACCAGCTATCGCGACCCGGTCCAGTGGGCGGCTTCGGTCGACCGGATGCGGGCGCTGCGGCCGGAGGTCCTGGTCCCCTCGCACACCCGGCCCATCGTCGGCGCGCCGGCGATCATGGGCACGCTGACCAACTATCGCGACGCCATCCGCTTCACTCACGACCAGGCGGTGCGCTGGATGAACGCCGGCCTCAGCCCCGACGAGATCGTCGAGAAGGTGAGGCTGCCCGCCCACCTGGCGGCCGATCCCTTCCTCTTCGAGCACTACGGGACGGTGGAGTGGTCGGTGCGCTCGGTGGTCACGGGATATATGGGCTGGTTCGGCGGCGATCCGGCGACCCTCTCCTTCGACGCCCCCGACGTCAGGGCCAAGGAGATCGTCGCCCTGGCCGGCGGCGCGGCGCCGGCGCTGGCCCAGGCCCAGGCCGCCTACGACCAGGGCCGCTGGAAGTGGACGGCGGAGCTGGCGGGCCATGTGGGCCGCGCCGATCCGGCCCTGAAGCCCCAAGCCGACGCCCTGCAGGCCAGGGCGCTGCGCCAGCTCGGCTATGACAGCGTCTCGCCCAACGGCCGCAACTACTACCTGCAGCGCGCCGCCGAGCTGGACAAGAAGGCCCCCGGCTGGGCCCAGATCGTCGGGGCCCGTCAGGGCGGCGCCCAGGCCGCGGGCCTGCCGGCCGCCGCCATCGTCGCCACCTTCCCCGTGCGGCTGAACGCCGAGAAGGCCGCCCAGGTCGAGCGGGCCATGGGGCTAAAACTGACCGGCGAGGGCGACTGGACCATCGGCGTGCGGCGGGGCGTGGCCGAGACCTCTTCGGGCGTGGCGGCGGAGGTCCCCCTGGTGGTGGCCGCGACCAAGGCCGACTGGGTCGGCGCCGTCGCCTCGCCCGCCGCCCTGCAGGCGGCGCTTACCTCCGGCAAAGTGAAGCTGGAGAAGGGCTCGCCGGCCGACCTCGCGGCGTTCCTGGATCTGTTCCGGGGCTAGCGGACGCGCGTATAGCGCCAGTCCTCGCCTTCGAGCTTGCCGTTCATCGTCCCCTCGACCCGTGCGCAGAGGTCCTCGCCGCAGCGGCGGTAGATGACCCGCTGCGGGAAATCGTGGGCCAGGTTCTCGAACACCGCCTCGCCCGCTGGCCCTGGCTTCAGCACGAAGGGCGTCGGCGGCTGGGTCCCGACCCGGGCGGTGAAGGTGGCCCCGGCCGGCTCGGCGGTGATGCTGGTGAACTCCAGGCTAGGCCGCTTGCCCGGCCGGTTGGTTTGGGCCGCCCCGGCCATGGCGCCGCCGATCGGGGTCAGCCAGGTTTCTCGAACAGTCACCCCGTCCGCCTCATGGACCCAGGACCCGGCCATCCAGGCCAGCGCCTGGACGTCGTCGGCGGGCGCGGCCCGGGCGGACCCGGCCGCCAGCAGCAGCACGGCGATGATCGTCTTGCGCATGAGCTAGTCCTTCTTTTTCCGCCGGGCTTGGAAGAAGCCCTTCAGCAGGTCCGAACTCTCCTGCGCCAGCACTCCGCCCACCACCTGCGGCCGCCAGTGGCAGGTGGGCTGGTCGAAGAATTTCGGGCCATGCACCACGGCGCCGCCCTTGGGGTCCTGCGCCCCGAACACCAGCCGCCCGATCCTGGCGTGGCTGATCGCCCCGGCGCACATGGCGCAGGGCTCCAGCGTCACCACCAGGGTCAGGTCGGTGAGCCGGTAATTGCCCCGCTTTGCGGCCGCCGCGCGCAGGGCGACGATCTCCGCATGGGCGGTCGGATCGTGCGCGCCGATGGGGCCATTGGCGCCGATGGCGACCACTTCGCCGGTCGCCGGATCGACCACGACGGCCCCCACGGGCGTTTCGCCACGTGCGGCGGCGTCTTGCGCGGCTTGAAGCGCGATGCGCATGGTGCGTTGATCATGATCCACGACTCCCAAGACAACGACGAGACGGCTCCCGGTCAAGGTGAGCGCGTCGCAAAAGCCCTGGCCCGCGCCGGCGTCGCCTCCCGCCGCGACGTCGAAAAGCTCATCGAGGCCGGCCGCGTCGCCCTCAATGGCGAGGTTCTGACCACCCCCGCGGTGAAGGTCGAGGCCGGCGACGTCCTCACCATCGATGGCAAGGTGGTGAACGCGCCAGAGCCCACGCGCCTCTTCCGCTACCACAAGCCGGTGGACCTGCTGACCACCCACAAGGACCCGCAGGGACGGCCGACGGTGTTCGACCACCTGCCCGCCGGCCTGCCGCGGCTGATCTCGGTCGGCCGTCTCGACATCAATTCCGAAGGCCTGCTGCTGCTGACCAATGACGGCGAGCTGGCGCGCGCCCTGGAAAGCCCCGCCAACGGGATCGTACGCCGCTATCGGGTCCGGGCGCGCGGCCGCATCACCCAGCCCGAGCTCGACAAGCTGGCCAAGGGTGTCACCGTCGAGGGCGTCACCTACGGCCCGATCGAGGCCAAGATCGACAAGGCCAAGGAAGGACCGCAGGGCGCCAATATCTGGATCACCGTCACCCTGGCCGAAGGCAAGAACCGCGAAGTCCGCCGGGTGATGCAATCCATCGGCCTGACGGTGGGCCGGCTGATCCGGCTCTCCTACGGCCCCTTCGCGCTGGGAACCCTGGAAATGGGTCAGGTCGAGGAGGTAGGTCCGCGGGTGATCCGCGAACAGCTCGCCGAACACATCGCCCCGACCAACCTGCCGCAGGGCGACCGGCCGCTGTTCGTCGACAAGTCCGGCCGCTCCAGCGGCGGGCGCCGTGCTCCCACCGGCGGCACCGGTGCGCCGGAGCCGAAGAAGAAGACCGTCTACAAGTCCGGCTGGGCGACGCCCAAGATCGAGGTCAAGGCCCATGCCGGCCAGCGCCGCCGCGCCCCGCGCCCTGGCGTCGAGACCCCGGCGGCGGGCCCGGCCAAGCCGCACGGCGAGGTTCCCCTGGCGCCCCGCGCCCGGTCCTCGCGCCTGGTGGCCGACAAGCCGGGCGGCATCCGCACCTTCAGCCCCGGCGCGCCGCTGGCCCCCTCGGTCCCGGCGCGCTCGAGCGCGCCCCGGGCCGCCGGACGTCCGAAGTCCAAGGGCTCCACCCTGATCGACCGCCGGCCCTATTCCGCCGACGGCCCGCGCCCGGCCCGCGATTTCAAGAACGGGCCCAAGCGCGAAGGCGCCTCCGGCGACCGCCCGCGGTCCTACGCCTCCGACAAGCCGCGTCCCGCCTACAAGGACGGACCCAAACGCGAAGGCGGCCCGCGCGGCCCCGACCGTCCGCCGCGCGGCGAAGGTCCGAAGCGCGCCTACGCCTCCGACGCCCCGCGGCCGCCCCGTTCCGACGCGCCGCGAGGTCCCCGCCCCGACTACAAGGCCGGCCCGAAACGTGAGGGCGGCCCATCGTCTGACCGTCCGCGCGCGCCGCGCTCCGACGGCCCGCCGCGCGGTCCGCGCCCGGACTACAAGGCCGGCCCCAAGCGCGAGGAGGGCGGCAAGTCCTTCGAGCGCCCGCGGTCGCCGCGTCCCGACGCCGACGGCAAGCCCTCGCCCTATCGCGGCAAGTCGCCTGTCGGCTCTAAAGGTCCTGGATCGCCGCGGGCGGACGCGCGGCCCTCAGGCCCTCGCGGGCCGAAGCCGTCTTCAGGATCTCCACGAAGCTCCGGCGCTCGTCCGCCAGCCCCTCGGCCAGGGGGCGGTCCAAAGCGGCGCGGGTGAGGCGCTTGGCGTAGGCCAGGCCGTCCCTGCCGCGCGTCTCCAACTCGGCGGCGATCTCCAGGGCCCGCGCCAGGGGGTCGGCGACGGCCTCGTGCACCAGGCCGATCTCGGCGGCCTGCTCGCCGGTCACCACCTTGCCCAGCAGGATCATCTCCAGGGCCTTGGCCTCGCCGATGACCCGGGGCAGGCGCTGGGTGCCGCCGCCGCCGGGAAAGATGCCGGCCCGCGTCTCCGGCAGGCCGATGGCCGCGGCGTCCAGCGCGGCGATCCGCAGGTCGCAGGCCAGGCTGATCTCGAACCCGCCGCCCATGCACAGGCCGTTGATCGCCGCGATCACCGGCTTGGGGGCGCTGGCCAGCAGGTCGACAAAGGCCCCGAAGGCGCCGCCCGGGCGCGGCGGGGTCGCCTCGGCGGCTGGCGGTGGGGCGTCCTGGATGGCGTCGCTCATCACCGACAGCTCGCCCACGTCGTAGTGGCGGATGAAGATGCCCGGCAGGCCGCCGGTCAGCACCACCACGCGCACCGCGTCGTCAGCCACGCAGGCCTCGAAGGCCGCCAGGATTTCGTTCGAGCCCTGGGCCGTCATGGTCCCGAGCGGCGGGTTGGCGTAGGTGATCACCGCCGTCCCGGCCTTGCGTTCCACGCTCACCAGGCCCATCGCGTCCTCCCATCGATTTATTCGGCCGCGAGCTTGGATCGCGGGCGGCGGCGCGGCAAGGTCGCGGCGAAACGGCAAGGAGCCTCTGTTGCGCATCGTCTCGGGAGAATTTCGCGGCAAGGCCCTGGCCGCGCCCTCGGGCGACCGCACCCGGCCGACCTCCGACCGCGCCCGCCAGGCGGTGTTCAACATCCTCGAGCATGCCGCCTGGTCGCCGGGCCTGCGCGATCTCCGGGTCATCGACCTGTTCGCCGGGGCGGGGGCCCTGGGCTTCGAGGCCCTGTCGCGCGGCGCGGCCTTCTGCCTGTTCGTGGAGACCGACGAAGCCGCCCGCGGCGCGATCCGCGAGAACGTCGACGCGCTGTCCCTGTTCGGCCGCACCCGGGTGCATCGCCGCGACGCCACCGACCTCGGCCAGCGGCCGGGCGGCGACGGCCCGGCCTTCGATCTGGCCTTCCTCGACCCACCCTACGCCAAGGGCCTGGGGGAGATCGCCCTCGCCAAGCTCGCCGCCGGCGGCTGGCTGGCGCCGGGCGCCCTGATCGTCTTCGAGCGCGGCTCGGACGAGGCCGATTTCACGGTCGAGAATTTCGAGAAGCTGGACGCGCGCGACTATGGCGCCGCGCGCGTCCACTTTGTCAGGTACTCACCACAGCCGGCTTGAGGTCCGGTTGTCGAGCTGGCTGCGCAGGTTGGCGAGCCCCTCGCGGTTGATCCGATAGGGGCCGCCACCCCGGCTGACGATCAGGCCGTTCTTCCGCAAAGCCTTGAAGACCAGCAGGTCGCAGTCGGCCAGGGCCCACCCGTCGCGGGTCTGGCAATAGGCGCCGACGATGCGGCCCCGCTCGTCGCGTTCGAGCACGATGGTTCCGCCCTGGGCGAGGGCGTGCAGCGTCCGTTGCTGCGCTTTCGATATGTTCACTGGGTTGTCCGAGGTCAGGCGTGAAACCACGCGCCCGCTCCAGGAGGGGGCGCGGACGATACGGACCTGACAGCCGATTTCAGACGAGGACGCCGGTTCGGCGGTTAGGCCCGGGCCTCGAACGCAATCTCAGACATGAACTCCCCTCGGGGCTTGGACGCGGAGATCATGGCGAAGCTCCGCGAGATCGTCCAGTCCGAGACTGGAATCGCAATGATTACTTCGATATCTCTTGGACGGTTCAAGTTATTCGAAATCATGACGCTTATGTGACGATTTTATAACAGAAAGGGTCAGGTCAAAATCGCATGGTGTGAAGTAAGATTCACCCATCATTAGTCGAGGTTGTCTACAGCCACGCTGGAACAGCGGAAGGCTCCCCATGACCGCCACCCTCCTCGACCTGATCCAGCCGATCGCGCCCATCTCGCCGCAGACCCTGGGGCAGGACGTCTATGACCGCTTCCAGGCCGAGCCCGAGACCCTGGCCATCGCGGTCGTGGACGAGGCGGGGGCGCCGGTCGGGCTAGTGGAGCGCAACGCCTTCTTCGTGGCCATGGCCGCCCACTATGGCCGGGCGCTCTACGCCCTTCGCCCGATCTCCCTGCTGATGAACCCCAGTCCGCTGGTCGCCGACGGCGACACCCCGGTGGCGGAGTTCTGTGGCGAGGTGCTGGCCGATCGCTCCAACGAGGTGATGAAGGGTTTCGTGGTGCTGAACGGCGGCCGCTACGCCGGGGTCGGCTCGACCCTGTCGCTGCTGCAGGCCACCAGCGCGGCCAACCGCGCCCACGCCCAGGAGATGACCCGCCTAGCCGAGACCCTCAACCAGGCCAAGCTGGAGGCCCAGACGGCGCTGACCGCCAAGTCGCAGTTCCTAGCGGTGATGAGCCACGAGATCCGCACGCCCCTGAACGGGGTGCTGGCCATCGCCGACATCCTGCAGCGCAAGCTCGCCAACCCCGAGCTGAAACCCTACGTCACCACCATCCAGGACTCGGGCCAGACCCTGTTGCGGCTGCTGACCGACGCCCTGGACCTGACCCGCGCCGACGCCGGCCAGCTGGAGCTCGCGGAGGACGGTTTCTGCGTCCCGGCCCTGCTGGAGGACCTGGCCGCCCTGTGGACCGCCCGGGCCGACCAGAAGAACCTCAGCCTCGCCTTCAGCTATGAGGGCGCGCCGGATCAGTGGGCGTTGGGCGACGCGGTGCGGATCAAGCAGGTGTTCAACAACCTGATCGGCAATGCGCTGAAGTTCACCTATTCGGGCGGGGTCGAGGTGGCGCTGAAGGTCCGGCGCGACGACATCCACGTCCATCTTGAGGGCGTGGTCCGCGACACCGGGGTGGGCGTGCCCGAACATCGCCTGGCCAACATCTTCCAGCCCTTCAGCCAGACCGAGGCCGGGGTGCGCGAGGGCGGGGCCGGGCTCGGCCTCTCGATCTGCCGCCAGCTCGTCCAGCAGATGGGCGGGAGCATCGAGGCCCGCTCCAACCCGGGCGTCGGCGCCACCTTCCGCTTTGAGTTTCCGCTGTTCGACGTCCCGGCCCCGACCGGGGAGGACATCGCGGACGAGCCGGACCTGATCGGGGGCTCCGCCGGCGGCCTGCACGTGCTGATCGCCGACGACAACGCCACCAACCGGCTGGTGGCCGAGACCCTGTGCGGCATGTTCGGCTGCACCACCGAGAGCGTCGAGGACGGGGAGCAGGCGGCGGCCGCCGCCGCCAGCGGTCGCTTCGACCTGATCCTTATGGACATCAAGATGCCCAATCTCGACGGGGTTGGAGCGACGCGGAAGATCCGCGGCATGGCGGGCGCGGCGGCCGACATCCCCATTCTGGCGCTCACCGCCAACGCCGATCCTTGGGACGCGGCCAGCTACCTCGCCCAGGGGATGGACGGGGTGGTCGAGAAGCCGATCAAGGCCGAACGCCTGCTGGACGCCATCAACGGCCTGTTCGAGACCGAGGGCCGCCAGGCCGCGGCCTGAGGTTGCGCCCAAGCTCCACTTGGGCGAGGGTCCGGGCGGACGCGGGGAGACACCGATGGCGGGCTACAAGGCTCGGCTGGAACGGGACCTGGACCGATGGATCGAGGACGGCCTGGTGCCGGCCGACAACCGCGGCGCCATCCTGGCCAGCGTCGCCGACGGCCGGCGCGTCGACGCCTCCGTTGCGCTCGGCGTGGTCGGCGCCCTGCTGCTGGGGATCGCGGCCATCGCCTTCGTCGCCGCCAACTGGGACGCCATCCCCAGGCTGGCGCGGTTCGGCCTGATCCTGGCGGTGTTCCTGGCGGTGACGGGCGGCGCGGCCTGGACCTCGCGGGCCGATGCGCGGCCGATCCTGACCAACACGCTGTTGATGGTCGCCGCCCTGATCTACGCCGCCGCCATCGGCCTGACGGGACAGGTCTTCGACATCGCCGGTGACCCGCAGCGGGCGCTGCGCGCCGCGGGCCTGGCGGCCGGCCTGCTGGCCATCGCCGGCCGCTCCAGTGGTGCGGGGGTCGCGGCCCTGGTCTTGATCGGCGTGGGCGAATTCGCCGGCCGGTTCGACGGCGGAAACACCCGCTGGCTGATCTTCGCCGCCCCGGTGGGCCTGGGTCTGGCCTGGCTCTGGAACTCCAGGCCCCTGGCCCATGTGGCGAGTCTGGCCATGATCGTCGGCCTGATCGCCTTGATCTCGCTCTATGAACGGGAATGGGGCGCGGCGGGCTTCCTGGCGGGCGGGGCGATCCTGGCCGCGATGGCGGGCGCCGCGCGGCAGGTCTCGGATCGCCGGACCGCGGTGATCTTCATGCTGTGGTTCGTCTGGGGCGCCCTGCTGCTGTTCGCCGTGGCGGGCTTCGACGATCTGAAGGGCGCGGCCCTGATCGCCCACCGCGCGGCCTGGCTGGTCCTGGCCGGCGGCGTCATCGCGCTCGGCATGCACGACCGTCAGCCGATGATCACCGCCGCCGGAGTGGTGGCGATGATCGCCGCGGTCTGCACGATCCTGTTCGACCTGGGCCTCGGCCTGATGACGGCGGCGGCCCTGTTCGGCGCCTGCGCCCTGATCGCCCTGGCGGCCGGCTTCGTGATGCGCGGGAGGGCCAAGGCATGATCAGGGTCCTTCCTCTCCGCATCCTCGCGGCCGGACTGTTGCTGACGGCCGTGCTGGTCGTCCTGGTGATCTCGGAGGGCCGCGCCCGCGCGGCCGGGCGCGAGGTGGCCTTGCCCATGGAGGCCTTCGACCCGCGCGAATTGCTGACCGGCCACTATGTGGCCCTGCAACTGATCCAGAGGCTCGATCCCGGCCAGGCCTGCCCCACCCGGACCCAGCCCATCGAGGAGCACGTCTGGCTGTCGCTGCGCGCCGCCGACGGGCGGTTCATCGGGTCCGGCGCGACCCGGCAGGCCGCGCTCGCCGCCGGCGGCGACCTGGCCGTCCAGGGCGGCGTCTACTGCTCGCGCGTGATGGCCGACGACGCCGTGACCAACGCCGTCACCCTGGACGTCGGCGTGGACCGCTTCCATGCCGACCAGCAGGAGGCCGAGGCCATGGAGAAGGCCCTGCGCGCCCGCCGTAACGGCCAGGCGGTCCCGGCCTTCGCGGTGATCTCGGTGGGTGACGACGGCCGCGCCCGCCTCAAGGGCGTCATCCTCGACGGCAAGCGGACGGATTTGACCTGGTGGTGACCCGCAGAAACCTCAACCGCTCATCCCGGCGAAGGCCGGGACCCAGGTGAAACCCACCAAGCGCTCCGGATGAATCTGGGTCCCGGCCTTCGCCGGGATGAGCGGGATTTACCTATCTGCGCCCGAACAGCCGCTCGATGTCGGCCAGCTTCAGCTCCACATAGGTGGGGCGGCCGTGGTTGCACTGGCCGGAATGGGGGGTGGCCTCCATCTGGCGCAGCAGGGCGTTCATCTCCGGCGCGGTGAGCCGGCGGCCGGCCCGCACCGAGCCGTGGCAGGCCATGGTGGAGCAGACCTCCTCCAGCCGTTCGCGCAGGGCCAGCGCCTGACCGTTCTCGGCCAGGTCGTCGGCGATGTCGCGGATCAGGCCGGCCACGTCGGTCTCGCCCAGCAGGGCGGGGGTCTCGCGCACCAGCACCGCGCCGGGGCCGAAGGCCTCCACCATCAAGCCCAACGCCTGCAGCTCCTCGGCGCGGCCCGTGACACGCTCGGCCTCGGCGGGGTCGAGCTCGACCACCTCGGGCAGCAGCAGCACCTGGCGGGCGACGCCGCCGTCGGCCATCTCCACCTTCATCCGTTCGTAGACCAGGCGCTCATGGGCGGCGTGCTGGTCGACGATCACCACCCCGTCGCGGGTCTGGGCGACGATATAGGTCTCGTGCACCTGGGCCCGGGCCGCGCCCAGCGGGAAGTCGACGGGGTCGAAGACCACCGAGGGGGCGGGGGCTTCCTGCAGGCCCACCGACGGCGGGTTCCAGGTCTCGGGCTCGGCGCGGGCCGAGACCTCGGTGAGGCCCGGAATGGCCTGGGCGACCTGGCTCCAGCCGCCCATCTGCCAGGCGGAGAAGCCCTGGGCCGAGGGCTGCGGCTGCGGCGACCAGCCGGGGCGGATGTGGCTCAGGGTCTCGCTGGCCACGGTGGTCGAGGCCCGGTGCCCGGCGCCGGCCAGGGCGTGGCGAAGGCCGCCGACGATCAGGCCGCGCACCAGGGACGGATCGCGGAACCGCACCTCGGCCTTGGCGGGGTGGACATTGACGTCCACCAGCGACCCGTCAAGCTCCAGATAGAGCGCCACCAGCGGATGGCGGTCGCGGGCCAGGAAGTCGGCGTATGCGCCCCGCAGCGCGCCCTGCAGCAGGCGGTCACGCACCGGTCGTCCGTTCACGAACAAATACTGGTGGGCGCTGTTGCCGCGGTTGTAGGTGGGCAGGCCCGCGAAGCCCGACAGCCGCACCCCGTCGCGCTCCTGGTCGATGGCGATGGCGTTCTCGGAGAACTCCCGGCCCATGATCGCCGACAGCCGGGCCAGGCGTCCGTCGGGTCCCTGGCTCTCGGCCGGCAGGCGCAGGACCCGGCGCCCATCGATGTCCAGGGCGAAGCTGACCGCCTCATGGGCCATGGCCTGGCGCTTGATCTCCTCGGCGATGGCCATGGCTTCCGATCGCTCGGACTTCATGAACTTCAGCCGCGCCGGGGTGGCGTAGAACAGGTCGCGCACCTCGACCCGCGCCCCGTGCGGACCAGGGAACCCCGAGGGCGCCACCGCCCCCATGGCGCCGCCTTCCACCAGGATGGCGTAGGCGTCGGCAGAACCCCTGGCCCGCGACGAGATCGATAGCCGCGCCACCGAACCGATCGACGGCAGGGCCTCGCCGCGGAAACCGAGCGTGGCGATGCGCAGCAGGTCGTAGTCGCCAGCCGCGTCGGGACTGAGCTTGGAGGTGGCGTGGCGTTCGACCGCCAGGGGCAGCTCGTCGGGCGTGAGCCCCGCGCCGTCGTCGGCCACCAGGATGCGGGTCAGGCCCCCGCCGTCGGCCTGGACCTCGACGGACCGCGCCCCGGCGTCCAGGGCGTTCTCCACCAGCTCCTTGACCGCGCTGGCAGGCCGTTCCACCACCTCGCCGGCGGCGATGCGGTTCACGGTTTCCGGCGGGAGGCGGCGGATCGTCATGGTCAAGCTTTGAACGCGATTTCGATATCCATTCTATATAGTTCGATTCCGGGGGGCGCGTCCGGAAGGAGCACCATGAGTTTCGCCAAAGCCGTGGCCGTCGGCTGTCTGATCCTCGCCCTGGCGGTCCCGGCCTCGGCCCAGGCGCCCGCCGTCCCCGACCCGCTCGATCCCGACGCCGTGCTGCTCGAGGAGTTGGTGGTGACCGCCATCGACAAGGGCCCGGCCTGGTGGCGCGTCTCCGACGCTGACACCACGGTCTATGTGCTCGGCGCGCCCGGCGTGCTGCCCAAGGGTCAGGCCTGGGACCAGGCGGTTCTGGAGCGGCGGCTGAACGGCGCCCACACCGTCATCCTGCCGTTCAACAGCGTCAGCATCAGCCTGCTCAGCGTGCCGGGGCTCGCCCTGCAGTGGGTGCGGTTGAAGGGCAAGCCGATGGAGGAGCGGCTGTCGGGCGACATCCGCCGCCGCTTCGTCGCCGCCCGCGAGGGCGCAGGCCAGCCGGCCAAGCGCTACGCCTACAAGAACGAGCTGCTGGTGGGCCTGATCCTGGTCGGCGACTACCGCGACAGCGTCAAGCTGACCGCGGCCGACCCCGGCAAGACCGTGGCGCGGATGGCCAAGGCCCGGAAGATCAAGACCGAGAGCCGGTCCCTGTCCCTGGGCCCGGTGCTGGGCCAGGCCACGCGCATGGGGTCCGCGGCGCAACGCGCCTGCCTGGAGGATGCGCTCGACGAGATCGAGGCCGGTTCCGCCGGCGCGCGTCGTGCGGGCGCCGCCTGGGCCGATGGCGACGTTCGCGGCGCGCTGAACCAGGAGCGCGGCTACGAGCGGTGCCTGGCCAGCGTGCCGGGCGCGCTCAACCTCGACGCCCGCTTCAAGGCCGAGCAGGTCGCCGCCATCGAGCGGGCCCTGGCCAAGCCCGGCCACGCCGTGGCGGTGGTGCAGCTGCGTCCCCTGCTCAGCCAGGGCGGGGTGCTGGACCGCCTGCAGGCCAAGGGGTTCGAGGTGAAGACTCCGGGTGAGCCCTAGGCTCGCGCCGCGCCGAACAGGGCGTTCAGTTCGCCTTGCGGAATCTGGCCGGCGGCGAAGTCGATGGTTCCGCGATCTCGCAACTCCTCGGCGCCGCGGCGGATGAAGGCCAGCGCCGCGCGGGCGAAGGTGCCGCCGAGGCTGATCCGCTGCACGCCGGCCGCCAGGATGGCCGTGGCGTCGCTCGGCGCCGCGCCCAGGCCCATGACGATGTTCAGCGGGCCGTGGATCTCCCGCGCCAGGGTGGCGATGGTTTCCAGGTCGCGGGCCCCGGGGGTGAAGACGCAGTCGGCGCCGGCCTCGAGATAGCGGTTCGCCCGCCGGACGCAGGCGCCCAGGTCGCCGTCCGGGAGCAGGAAGACGTCGGTGCGGGCGGTGAGCACGAAGGGATTGTCCCCGATCGCCTCGCGCGCCGTGGCGATGCGCTCCACGGCGAGGTCTTCTTCATAGAGCCCCGCCGATCGCGGCTTGGCGTCCTCGATATTGCCACCGGCCAGGCCCGCGCCGATGGCCAGACGGATGGTCTCGGCGACGGTCTCCGGCGCATCGCCGTAGCCGGCTTCGAGATCGCCGTTCACCGGTCCGTCGACCAGGTCGGTGATCTGCCGGATGCGGTCGAACATCTCCTCGCGGCCGACCGCCAGCCGGCTGTCCGGCACGGCGTAGTCCGGCCTGCCCAGGGAGAAGGCCACGCCCGCGCTGGTGGTGGCGATGGCCTTGAAACCCGCCTGGGCGAGGATGAACGCGCTGCCGGCGTCCCAGGCGTTGGGCATGACGAAGCCGCCGGGCGCGGCGTGCAGGGCCTTGAAGGCGGCGGCGGTGGTGCGTTGGCGATCATCGGCCATGGGCGGGCTCCGAGGGATTTCGAGCCCATCCTCGCCTGGACCCGCTGATCCGTCGAATGCATAGTATGGCGATCATAGATCAGTTATTTGCATGGAGCTCACCATGGACGGTGACGGGCTGAGGACGTTCATCGCGGTCCATCGCGCCGGCGGGTTCTCGCAGGCCGCGGGGCTGTTGCTGAGATCGCAGCCGGCGATCAGCCGACGCATCGCCTTGCTTGAGCAGGAGCTTGGCGCGTCATTATTCGACAGGAGCGCGGGCGGGGCGGCGCTCAGCCAGGCGGGGCGGGTCCTGCTGCCCTATGCCGAACGCGCCCTGGCGGCCATCGAGGACGCCCGCGGCGCCGTCTCGGCCCTGGCCACTGAGGACGCCGGCCCGGTGTCGCTGGTTGTCGTGGGCACCCTGGCCGGGGACCGGCTGACTTCAGCCCTGGCGCGCTTCCGGCGCGATCATCCCCGGGTCGACCTGACCCTGCGCACCGCCACCAGCGCCCAGGTGAGCGACCTGGTCCGGGGCGGGGAGGCGCATGTCGGCCTCCGCTATCACCACGATCCGTCTCTCGACCTGGATGCACGGCTGGTGACGATGGAGCCCCTGGTGGTGGTCTGCGCTCCGGGGCATCCCCTGGCGGGCCGGCTGGTGGCGGCGCTGGCGGAGCTGCGGGCCGAGCGCTGGCTCGCCTTCCCGGACTCCGGCGGACGTCCGGAGATCGCCGCCAGCCACATCTTCGCGTTGTTCCTGACCCGCGGCATGGGCGATGTCGCTTGGACCGCGATCGACAGCCTGACCGCCCAGAAGCGGCTGGCCGCGGCCGGCTTCGGCCTGGCCCTGATGCCGCGCAGCGACGTCGACGAGGAGTTAGCCTCCGGCCAGTTGGCCGAGATCGCGGTCGGCGACCTCGACGCGGCTCAGCCGGTGGTGGCGGTGGTGCGCCGCAACGGCTTTCTCAGCCGCGCGGCCCGGACCCTGCTCGAGGACTTGAGCGCGTGGTCTAGAGGCCCGGCAGCTTGATACGCGACGACTTCTCGCGGGAGATGACCACCGCGCCGCCGCCGGTCAGGGCCTTGACCCGGGCCTCTTCGGCCGCGGCGTCGATCGGGGCCTCGACATTGTCGCCGGCCGCGGCGGTGGTCGCCGCCGTGGCGGGGGCCTTGTCGCTCTTCCAGAACATCACCCGGTCGGCGAAGCTCTTTTCCTTGTGCGACAGGTCGCCGGTCTCGTCGTCGACCACGTAGCGGATCAGCGGGTCGGCCTTGTCGGCGCCGGCCTTGGCCACCAGCAGCTTCTCGCCGTCGGAGCGGGCCTGGGCGTCGCGCTGGCCCAGCAGGGCGTTGCGCGCGGCGCTCTCCGGCTGCAGCTCCTGCGGGCGCGGCTCGCCGGGGGCGGGCGGACGCAGGGCGTAATCCGGCGGCACCACCAGGGGCGCCTTGGAGACCACACGGAACTCGTCGGGGGTGACCTTGGTCATGCCGAGCGCGTTGCGCGTGGAACTGCAGGCCGAAAGACCCGTCGCCGCCAGCAGGGCGGTCGCCACGATCACACGGTTCAAGCTCATAAAAACATAGCTCCTAAGGCCGCCCCCCGGCCGGGAAGGGAGTTTGAATAACGCAAAGCGTAAACCACGCCAACGCGGATTAGGTCGCAGGCTCTTTACGCAGGGAATCGAGCAATAAGAAGACCACCCCCACGGTGATGGCGCTGTCGGCGACGTTGAACACCCAGGGGAAGAACCCCAGCCGCTGGAAGTCCAGGAAATCGGCCACCGCGCCGAACCGGATCCGGTCGATGGCGTTGCCCAGCGCCCCGCCGATCACCAGGCCCAGCCCCAACGCCAGGGAGGCGCGGGGGGCCTGGCGCGCCCACCAGGCCAGCACGCCCGCGACGATCACCGCGAAGGCGCTCAGCAGCCAGCGGGTCAGGTCCTGGTCGGCGCGGAACAGGCCGAAGCTGACCCCCCTGTTCCAGACCATGGTCAGGGAGAACGGCCCGGCGATCGGGACCGAGAACCGCGACGGCAGGTCATAGACCGCCAGGATCCAGTACTTGGACGCCTGGTCGGCGGCGATGATGACGGCGGCCAGCAGATAGGCCCACCAGCCGAACTTGGAGACGGAGGGGGTGCTCACGCGCGCGCCGCGTCCCAGGCGGCCACCGCCTCGGCGTCCCGCAGGCTGAGGTCGGGATAGCGGGGATCGGAGCCCACCTCCGGCAGGATTCGCCAGGAGCGGGCGCACTTGGTCCCTTCGGCCCGAAGGGGCTCAACGGCCACCCCGGGCGACTCGGCCAGGCGGAACGCCCCGGCCGGACCGTCGCCCTGAACCAGGGTCGCCTGGCTGGTGCGGAACACCTCGGCGGGGTCCAGTCCGTCGAAGGCGGCGATCACGCCCAGGTCGGCCACATGCACCTTGGGAGCGGCCTCAAGGGCCGCGCCCATCCGCTTCTCGCGGCGCTCGATCTCCAGGGCGCCGGTGACCACCGAGGTCACCGCCTGCACCTTGGCCCAGCGTTCGGCCTCGGCGGGATTGGCCCATTCGGCGGGCGTCTCCGGGAACACCCGCAGGCTGTTGGAGCCGGCGTCGGGGAAGCGGGTGGTCCAGGCTTCCTCGGTGGTGAACGGGATGAGCGGGCTCATCCAGATGGTCAGGCGCTCGAAGACCAGGTCCATGACCGTGCGCGCGGCGCGTCGGCGCAGGCTGTCGGGCTGGTCGCAATAGAGGGCGTCGCGGCGGATGTCGAAGAACAGCGAGGACAGCTCGTTCTGGCAGAACTCCAGCACCGGCCGGGAGACATCCTGGAAGATGTAGTCGCGATAGGCGGCGCGCACCTGGCCGTCCAACTCCCACAGGCGATGGAGGATGAAGCGCTCCAGGGGCGGCAGGTCGGCATAGTCGACCTCTTCCTCGTCCGTGAAGCCCGCGAGCGCGCCCAGCAGATAGCGCACGGTGTTGCGCAGCTTGCGATAGGCGTCGGTGGTGGTGGCCAGCACCGTCTTGCCGATCCGCTGGTCGTCGGTGTAGTCGGCCATGGCCGCCCACAGGCGCAGGATCTCCGCGCCGGAGTCCTTGATCACCGTCTGGGGCTCGATGGTGTTGCCCTTCGACTTCGACATCTTCTCGCCGTTCTCGTCGACGGTGAAGCCGTGGGTGAGGACCGCGTCGTAGGGCGCCCGGCCGCGCGTGCCGGAGCTCTCCAGCAGCGAGGACTGGAACCAGCCGCGATGCTGGTCGGAGCCTTCCAGATAGAGGTCGGCGGGCCAGCGCGTGTTCTGGCGGCCTTCCAGGGTGAAGGCGTGGGTCGAACCGGAATCGAACCAGACGTCGAGGATGTCCTCGACCTTCTCAAAGCGCTCGGGATCGTGGACGCCCAGGAAGTCGGCGACCGGCCGGGTGAACCAGGCGTCGGCGCCTTCCTTGGCGATCAGCTCGACGATGCGGGCGTTGACGTCCTCGTCGTGCAGCGGATGGCCGGTCTCCTTGTCGACGAACATCGCCAGCGGCGAGCCCCAGGCGCGCTGGCGGCTGATCAGCCAGTCCGGCCGGCTCTCGACCATGGCGCGGATACGGTTGCGCCCGGCCTCGGGATGGAAGGCGGTGGCCTCGATCGCCTCGATGGCGGTCTCGCGCAGGGTGCGGCCGTCCTTCAGGGGTTCGTCCATGCGGATGAACCACTGCGGCGTGTTGCGGAAGATGACCGGCGCCTTGGAACGCCAGGAGTGCGGATAGGAATGGGACAGCCGGCCTCGGGCCAGCAGGCGACCGGCCTCGATCAGCTTGTCCATCACCGCGCCGTTGGCGGGGCCGAACTTGCCGGCCTTCTTGCCCTCGGTCTCCAGCACCTTCAGGCCGCCGAACAGCGCGACATTGGGATAGTAGGCGCCGTCCGGATCGACGGTCTCGGGGATCTCCCGATGACCGTGGGCCAGCCAGACCGCATAGTCGTCGGCCCCGTGTCCGGGGGCGGTGTGGACGAAGCCGGTGCCCGCGTCATCGGTGACGTGGTCGCCGTCCAACAACGGGACCTGGAAGCTGTAGTGGGTGTCCAGCGCCGCCAGCGGATGCTCGCAGACCATGCCGGCCGGGTCGAAGGTCTCCAAACGGCGGGCCGAGGCGATCTTGGCGGCGGCGAAGACGTCGGCGGTCAGCTTGTCGGCCAGGATCAGGCGGTCGCCGGACTTGGCCCAGGGCTCGAACTCCAGGCCGGTCTCCATGGCCTCGACCTCGTAGACCCCATATGAGATCGCGCGGTTGTACGAGATCGCCCGGTTGGCCGGCAGGGTCCAGGGCGTGGTCGTCCAGATGACGATGCAGGCCTGGTCGCCGTTCAGCGAGGAGTCCACCTGGGCCTGGGCCTCGGCGGTGCCGGCCGGCATGGCCTCGTCCTGGTCGGCGTCGCCCGACAGGCCTTCGTAGGGCGTGTAGTCGACCACCGGGAACTTCACCCAGACGGTGGGCGAGATGTGGTCGTGGTACTCGACCTCGGCGTCGGCCAGGGCCGTGCGCTCCACCGGGCTCCACATCACCGGCTTGGAGCCGCGATAGAGCTGGCCCGAGGCCACGAACTTATGGAACTCCGCGACGATGGCCGCCTCGCTGCCATAGTCCATGGTGGCGTAGCGGTTCTCCCAGTCGCCCAGCACGCCCAGGCGCTTGAAGCCTTCCATCTGGACCTCGATCCAGTGGGCGGCGTATTCGCGGCAGCGCTCGCGGAACTCGGCCTTGGAGACCTCGTCCTTGCGCCGGCCCTGGCCGCGCAGCTCCTCCTCGATCTTCCACTCGATCGGCAGGCCGTGGCAGTCCCAGCCGGGCACGTAGTCGACGTCGTGGCCGAGCGCGAAGCGCGAGCGGACCACGAAGTCCTTCAGGGTCTTCTGCAGGGCGTGGCCGATATGGATGGCGCCATTGGCGTAGGGCGGGCCGTCATGCAGCACGAACAACGGCGCGCCGGCCTTCTGACGGGCCGCGCGGATCGTGTTGTAGAGATCCATCTGCGCCCAGCGCGCGAGGATCTCGGGCTCCTTCTGGGGCAGGCCGCCGCGCATCGGGAACGGGGTGTCGGGAAGAAAGACGGTCTCGCGGTAGTCCCGCGTAGGGGTTTCGGCGTCGTCGGCCATAGGACTTTCCAGCTTGGCTCGGAAACAAAAAGGGTGCGGGTGAAACCCGGCGCGCGCTGGATCGATCGTCCGGCGGCGTCACGCCGGGCGGATAATTCGCAGGGATTTCCGAACCGAAGTCATCGCCGGGGTCGTAGCAGAGGCCGGCGCGAAACCCAAGGTCTCAGAAGTCCGGCAACAGCAGGGCGCGGGCCTGGGCGGCGTCGGCCATGACCTGGGCGACCATGGTCGGAAGGTCCGCGAACTTCGCCTCGGGCCGTAGGAAGGCGATCAGGTCGGTCTCGATCACCTGATCGTAGATGTCCTCGTCGAAATCGAACAGCCAGACCTCCAGGCGCGGGGCGATCTCGCCGGGGATTTGGGGATTGACGCCGATATTGGCCACGCCGGCGATCTCGCGGCCGTCGGGCAGGCGGGTGCGGGTGGCGTAGGACCCGAACTTGGGGATCACATAGTCGGTGAGCGCCACATTGGCGGTGGGGAAGCCCAGGGTCCGACCGAGTTGGCGACCGCGCTCGACCATGCCCTCGATGGCGAACGGCCGGCCGAGGATGGCCGCGGCGTCCTGAGGCCGGCCGTCGCGCAGCGCCTCGCGCACGCCGGTGGAGGAGTATTTGGTCTCGCCCTCGCCCAGGGCTTCGGCGATGGAGACCGTGAAGCCCAGCTCGACGCCATATTTGGCCATCAGCTCGGGGCTGCCGGTGCGGCCCTTGCCGAAGGAGATGTCGAAGCCGACGGCCACGTGGCGCACGCCCAGCCCCTTGGCCAGCACCTCGGCGGCGAATTGCCGGTCGGTGAGGTTGGCCATTTCCGCGTCGAAGGGCAGGACGTGGAAGATCTCGACGCCCAGGGCCGCGAGCGCCCGGGCCTGCTGGTCGGGCTTCATGATCCGGAAGCTGGGGGCGGACGGCTGGAAGATCTGGCGCGGATGGGGGTCGAAGCTGATCACCCCCAGGGGGGCCTTGAGCGCGCCGGCCGCCTTGGCCGCCTGGGCGATGACCTTCTGGTGGCCGCGATGGACGCCGTCGAAATTGCCGAGCGCCACGGCCGCGCCCTTATCGGCCTCCGACAACCCCTTCCAGCCGTGAACGATCCGCATGGGCGTCACTTGGGCTTCCGCGGGACCATGACCACGGCCTCGCCATCGACCACGGTCTTGCCGTCCACCTGGCAGACGGTGGCGAGGGTGGCGTATCCGCGGCGTTCGTCCAGGCTCTGGACCGTGACACGGGTCACCACCGGATCGCCCAGCTTCACCGGCCGGCGGAAGCGGAGCGACTGCGAGAGGTAGATGGCGCCCGGCCCGGGCAGGCGAGTGCCCAGCACCGCGGAGATATAGGCCGCCGACAGCATGCCGTGAGCGATGCGGCCCTGGAACGGGGTGGTCCGGGCATAGGCCTCGTCTAGGTGGACGGGGTTGGTGTCGCCTGACACGGCGGCGAAGGCCTCCACGTCGGCCGCGCCCACGATCTTGGTGGTCTCGGCCGACTGGCCCTCGGCCAGATCCTCGAAGAACAGTCCCTGCACGCCGCCCGCTCCCGGTTAGATGCTCTAGTTAGCGGCTTTTGCTCACCACGCCAGATCGGCGATGGCGTAGCTGGCCCGCGCGCCGTCCTTGGCGAGCAGGGACCCCACCGCCTGGGCGTCCAGGCCGTCGGGCCCGATGGTCTCCGCGCCATGGATGCCGCTGGCGATGAACAGCACGTCCAGGCCCTGGTCGTTGGCGCCCTTGGCGTCGGTGGCCACCGCGTCGCCGATGCAGAGCACGCGGGCATGATCGACGCTCCGGCCCAGGATCACCTCGGCCTCGGCCAGGCACAGGCCGTAGATCGGGGCGAAGGGCTTGCCGGCCATGATCACCTCGCCGCCAAGTTCGGCGTAGCGCTGGGCCAGAGCCCCGCCGCAATAGATCAGCCGGTCGCCGCGCTGCACCACGATGTCGGGATTGGCGCAGATCATCGGCAGGCCGCGCGCGATGGTCGCCTTGAAGCGCTCCTCGTAGTCGTCCGGCCCCTCGACCTCGTCGTCATAGGGTCCGGTGCAGGAGATGAAGGCCGCCTCGTCGGGGCCCGCGAAGGTGAGGTCGAGCCCCTCATAGAGCGGGGCGTCGCGGTCCGGGCCGATGGCCCAGGCGGGGCCGGGCGCGCGGGCGCCCAGCATCAGCCGGGTGGCGTCGCCCGAGGAGACGAAGGCCGACCAGGCGTCGCGCGGCACGCCCAGCTGGTCGAGCTGGTCATGGACGGCGCTGGAGGGGCGCGGGGCGTTGGAGATCAGGATCACCGGCCCGCGCTCGGCGCGCCACTTCACCAGGGCGGCGCAGGCGTCGGGAAAGCTCTCGCGCCCGTTGTGGATCACGCCCCAGACGTCGGAGAGCAGGACGTCGTAGCGGTCGGAGAGCTCGGCGAGGCCGGAGATCAGCTTGGGCTCGGTCATGCCGGGGCGGTAGCGGGCGCCGCGCTGCGGGTCAATCCTAGGCGCGCCGGCCGGTCCGGCTGCGCAGGGTGGGGCGCAGGAAGTCAGCGGGGGGATCGGTCTCGGCCAGGACGGCGTCGCGGATCGGGCGCGGTTCGCCGAACAGGTGGCCCTGGCCGTACTGGATATCGAGTTCCAGGATGTCGACGATCTGGCGCTCGCTCTCCACCTTCTCGGCGATGAGGTCGACCCCGTAGCGGCGGGTGAGCGCGGCGAAGTCCTGGGCCGCCAAATCCGGCATGGAGCGGAGCACCAGGCCCTCGTCAGTCTCGGTCAGTTCGTCCAACAGCACCTGGGCGCTTATCTTCAGGAACTTCACGTCGGATCGGGCCAGGTCCTGGAAGTCGATGTCGAGGTCGATGACCTTGTCCAGGCTGAAGCGGAAGCCGAGCTCGGCCAGCTTGCCCATGTTGCGCGCCTCGACCGAGCCGCGGGCGTCGAAGGCGGCCTGTCCCAGCTCGAAGATCAGGGCCCCGGCCAGGTCCTTGTTGGCGGCCAGCAGTTCCAGGAACTGCGGGAAGAAGGTCTCGTCGGCCAGGCTGGAGGTGGAGACGTTGCAGAAGATCCCGACCTTGCGGTCCTGCTTGGCCAGCCGCCGGACGATCTGCACGCAGCGGAACAGCAGCAGGTTGTCGATGGAGGTCATCAGCCCTTCGGGCTCGGCCACGGTCAGGTACTCGGCCGGCATCAGCACCCGGCCGGTCTCGTCGCGCAGCCGCGAATAGCTCTCGTAGAAGACGGTGCGCCGCTGGGGCAGGCCGACGATCGGTTGCAGGTAGAGGTCGACGCGGTTCTCGGCCAGGGCGTCGCGGACGGTCCCCAGCAGGGCGGCGGACTGGTGGCTGCGGCGGCTGTCGTGCTGGCGGTCGGGGACGGGGGCGCTGGCTACCCGCTCCTCCAGCCGCTGGCCCATGCGTTGGACCAGGTCCTCCAGGATGTGGACCTCGTCGTGCAACTCCTCGGAGCGGCGGACGGCCTCGTCGGTCATGGTCTCGACGACCTCCGACAGGCGGGTGTCGATCTTCTCCATCTGCAGCAGCAGGATGGTGTTGGCCTCGCGCACCATGTCGAGGCCCCGCTGCAGGGTGCGCATCTTCAGGTTGGCGGAGATCATGGCGTGGATGGAGGCGCAGAGCGCCAGGCCGCCCACAAGGGCCGCGACGCCAGCGGCCCAGCCGCCGCCGTTCCGCCACAGGAGGAGGGCGACGATCAGCGCAAGGCAGAGATAGGTGGCCGCAAGCGCCACCGACGTGAACTGTCGCATAAGCCCGCCGGTCCGAATCAACTCGGAGTATCGGCCGGGCAAGCCTTGCAAGTCGAATGGATTAACCGTCGCAGGGGGACGTGGCTCCCACCGTGGAGGCGGTGGGCCTAGTAGCTGAAATAGTCAGGGCCTATCAGCTCGTGAATGTCGGCGATGGATTTCGCCGCGCGGACCTCCGCCTTTCGCTCCACGAGCACCGTCTCGAATTCGCTGGGCTCGCAAAAGTACTCTGGAAAAGCATCCATTGAGGCGCAGACCCGATCCTGAACGGTGGCCAACGACCACACAGGCCCCGCCTCAAGCATATGGTCGACACGTTTCATTCGAGGCGCGAAGATTTTGCGCCACCGGAATGGCGCGTATCCGAGGTGTTCGACCGCGATGACCTTCCAAGTCCGACCTTCGACATCGACCATCTCCATCCCGACCTGGATATTAGTCTCCAGCGTCTCGGGCCCGCAGGTGGTTAGTTCGAACCGGTCTCTGACGGTCCAAATGTCGGAATCGTGTGTGAAACAGAAGAGCGGGAAGGCAAAGGCCTCAGTGCTCGACAATCGCGCGCGCGCTGAGCGCGTTTCTCCGACCATCAGCTCGTCTCCCGGGCAAGAGGACCTACCTCAATGGCCGCTCGCCATAAGGCGATCGAGGCAGCGGCTTGGACGTCGCCTCATTGATCTGCGGCTTCGTGAGGGTGTCATAACCGCGAGCAGCGATCCAAGCCGGAACCGCCTTCATCCAGTCAGGCGATCCAATCCAAGCTCTGCGTATCGGATCATACCTGGGCAAGTCGCCCCATTTTCCCCGTAGCCGCCGATGGTCAGCCTTTTCCATGACCTTCAGAAAGGCTGGATGATTTCGCCAATTCTCGACGGTGCGCTTAATGCCATTGAGCTCGAATGTGTGGTTTATTTCCTGGCCAGGTAAGGCGACTCCTCGCCGTCGGAGCTGCTTGCGAACTGCCTCAGCAGTTCTCACGCCGACGTTGTTTGCGACGCCCCGTTCAATTGCGTTCAGGACGCCGACGCCCGTCGCCAACAGAGCCGCGTCCACAACTGCGAGGGTCGCGTTCCCAACGGCCTGAACCGGCCGCCGCCCTCTGACATCCTCGATACCTTCAAGCGCTGGCCCGACAACGGGTGCATCCCAGAACGCGTTTGGATCCATCGGGGTGGCCGCCATGGCGTCATCGGCTTCCATGCGGGCCGGCGACCCCGACCACCGTTGGGTGGGCGCGGCGTCGAGGGCGCGCTCGGCCGCCATCTCTCGCGCCTCTTGCGCACGCTTGCGGCGGACCCATTCGTCGTAGGCTTCGCCTTCGGGATCAGGCACAGACCGGGGTTCACCACGCGGCATAATCGCCATGGAGTTCTCCAAGCTCAAAGAAGGTGGACTAGCGCGCGAGCGAAGGCCGCAAGCTCTACCCTAGGATAGCGGCGTCGCCGGAATTGTCTAGAACAAAAAGAGAACATTGCGTGACGACGCCGTGCGCGTAGCGCCGGGATTTCGGGTGCGGACGGCAGCCCTACCGCGTCGGGACCGGCGTCTCGCCGCGATAGTCGTAGAAGCCGCGGCCGGTCTTGCGGCCCAGCCATCCGGCCTCGACATATTTCACCAGCAGCGGACAGGGCCGGTACTTGGAGTCCGCCAGGCCCTCATAGAGCACGTTCATGATCGAGAGGACGGTGTCCAGGCCGATGAAATCGCCCAGCTCCAGCGGGCCCATCGGGTGGTTGGCGCCCAGCTTCAGCGCATTGTCGATGGCTTCGACCGTGCCGACGCCCTCATACAGGGTGTAGATCGCCTCGTTGATCATCGGCACCAGGATGCGGTTGACGATGAAGGCCGGGAAATCCTCGGCGTTGGTGGTGGTCTTGCCCAGCGAGCGGGCGAAATTGACGGCGGTCTCGTAGGTGGGCGCGTCGGTGGCGATGCCGCGGATGACCTCCACCAGCTTCATCAGCGGCACCGGGTTCATGAAGTGCAGGCCGATGAACCGTTCGGGCCGGTCGGTGACCGAGGCCAGGCGGGTGATGGAGATCGACGAGGTGTTGGAGGCCAGCAGGGTGTCGGGGCCGAGGTGCGGCGCCAGCGCCTTGAAGATGTTCTTCTTGACCTCTTCGTTCTCGGTGGCCGCCTCGATGGCCAGGTCGGTGGCGCCGACGGTCTGCAGCTCGTCGGCGGGCTTGATGCGGGCGATGGCCGCCTGGGCGGCTTCGTGGTCGATGATGTTGCGGGAGACCTGTCGGGTCAGGTTCTTCTCGATCAGGGCGATGCCGGCGGCGATCTTGTCGGCGCTGACGTCGTGCAGCAGGACGTCATAGCCGGCCAGCGCACAGACATGAGCGATGCCGGTGCCCATTTGACCGGCGCCGATGACGCCGACGGACCTGATCTGAACCATGCGGAAAGAGCCTCGAATGACCTGGCCGCAAACCCGGGCGACCGCGTGTGACGGGTTTCTAACATAGGCTGGGCCGCCGCCGCCAAGGCTTTTGCTGCGCCGCAGCGTGAGCGGTCCAAAAAGAAGGGCGGCCCCTCGCGGAGCCGCCCTGGATGGTTCAACCGTAAGGCGTGACGGCTACTTCCCGGCGGCGGTCAGGGCGTCCATCAGCTCCGGCACGGCGCTCTTGTAGTCGGCGACCAGGCCGAAGTCGGCGACCTGGAAGATCGGCGCGTCGCCGTCCTTGTTGATCGCCACGATGACCTTGGAGTCCTTCATGCCGGCCAGGTGCTGGATGGCGCCGGAGATGCCGATGGCGACATAGAGTTCCGGAGCCACGACCTTGCCGGTCTGGCCGACCTGATAGTCGTTGGGGGCGTAGCCTGCGTCGACCGCGGCGCGGGAGGCGCCGACGGCGGCTCCCAGCTTGTCGGCCAGGGGTTCGATCACCCGCTGGAACTCCTCGGCCGAGCCCATGGCCCGACCGCCGGAGACGACGATCTTGGCGCCGGCGAGTTCGGGGCGTTCCGACTTCACCAGCTGCTGGTCGACGAACTTGGTCTTGGCCGCGCCGGAGCCGGCGGAGATGGTCTCGACCGGGGCGGAGCCGCCTTCGGCCGCCGCCTTGAAGGCGGTGGGGCGAACGGTGATCACCTTCTTGGCGTCCGAGGACTGGACGGTCTCCAGCGCGTTGCCGGCATAGATCGGGTGCACGAAGGTCGAGGCGTCGACCACCTCGACGATCTCGGAGATCTGCGCCACGTCCAGCTTGGCCGCGATGCGGGGCGAGAAATTCTTGCCCTGCGAGGTGGCCGGCGTCAGGACGGCCTCGTAGTTGGCCATGAGCGGCACGACCACGGCCTCGACGGCCTCGGCCAGGCCGTGGCCCAGCTCGTCGCTCTCGGCCAGCAGCACCTTGCGCACGCCGGCGATCTTGGCGGCGGCGTCGGCCACCGCCTTGGCGCCCGCGCCGGCGACCAGCACGTCCACGTCGCCCGAGAGGGCGAGCGCGGCGGTGACGGTCTTGTGGGTGTTGTCCTTCAGCGACGCGTTGTCGTGATCGGCGATGACGAGAACGGCCATTAGAGGACCCCCGCGGTCTTCAGGTTGGAGACGAGATCGGCGGCGGTCTCGACCTTGATGCCGCCGGCCCGCTTGGCGGGCTCGGTCACCTTGAGGACCTTCAGATGCTGCTTGAGGTCGACGCCGAGCGAGCCGGCCTCCTTGACGTCGAGCGGCTTCTTCTTGGCCTTCATGATGTTGGGCAGCGAGGCGTAGCGCGGCTCGTTGAGGCGCAGGTCGGCGGTGATGATCGCCGGCAGCGAAACCTCGAGGGTCTGCAGCCCGCCATCGACCTCGCGGGTCACCTTGGCCTTGCCGGCCGAAAGCTCGATGGCCGAGGCGAAGGTCGCCTGGGGCCAGTCGAGGATGGCCGCGAGCATCTGGCCGGTGGCGTTGTTGTCGCCGTCGATGGCCTGCTTGCCCATGATCACCGCGTCCGGGCTCTCCTCGGCGATCACCGCCTTGAGCAGCTTGGCGACGGTCAGGGGCTCCAGATCCTGATCGGTCTGGATCAGGATCGCGCGGTCGGCGCCCATGGCCAGGGCCGTGCGCAGGGTTTCCTGCGCCTGGACCGGGCCGATGGAGACCGCGACCACCTCGGTCACAGCGCCCTTTTCCTTCTGACGAACGGCCTCTTCGACCGCGATCTCGCAGAACGGATTCATGGACATCTTGACGTTGGCGAGGTCGACGCCCGACTGGTCGGACTTCACCCTGGCCTTCACGTTATAATCGATCACCCGTTTAACCGGGACCAACACCTTCATGGGTCGCTAGCGCCTCAAATTGCATTGCGGAAAAATCGGTCGGATGCGGCATAACGCTTCCGCCGAGCATTGCAAGTCGGCGCCCGGACACACCTCGCCGCAATTTCGGCCGATGGGAGCGCTAATCGCGCCCGCTTGAGTAGAAGAACGAGACGATGAACCGCACGATCGACCGCCTGAAACTGATCTTCCTGGCGGCCTTCGCCCTGCTCAGCGCGGGCGCTTTCGTCTACCACTACGGCTGGGTCTGGCCGGCCCAGACGTGCGAGGCCTCCGGCGACTGGTGGGATTGGCGCACCCGCACCTGCGCCCACCCGATCCCGATCTCCGACATCACCGGGCGGGTGATCAAGGACCGCGCCGCCTACGACGCGGCCAAGTCCGACGGGATTACCGGCAAGGCCGGCGACTTGGCCCGTCTGCCCGCCACCGTCCCCGCCGCGAAGAACTAGCGCGTCGCGCCGGACTTCCAGAACACCTCCCGCGCGCCGCGGTCGTTGGCGTGGCGAGCGGCGACGAACAGGAAGTCCGAGAGGCGGTTCAGGTATTTCATGGCGGCCGGGCTGACGGGTTCGCCGGCCTCGACCAGGGCCACGGCGACGCGCTCGGCCCGTCTCGCCACCGTGCGCGCCAGGTGCAGGGCCGCGGCCGGCGCCGTGCCGCCCGGCAGGATGAAGGAGGTGAGCGGCGGAAGCTCGGCGTTCATGGCGTCGATCTCGCGCTCCAGCCGTTCGATCTGGCTGTCGATCATCCGCAGGGTGTTGGTCTCGCCCTCGCGGGGCGGGGTCGCCAAGTCGGCGCCCAGGTCGAACAGCTCGTTCTGCACCCGGGCCAGCATGGCGTCGAAGTCGGGTTCGCCGGCGGTGTGCAGGCGCGCCAGGCCCAGGCAGGCGTTGGCCTCGTCGACCGCGCCATAGGCCTCGACCCGCAGGGAGGCCTTGGAGACCTGCTCGCCGGTGGCCAGCCGCGTGGCGCCGCCGTCGCCGGTGCGGGTGTAGATCTTGTTGAGGGTGACCATCCTAGCCGCCGGCGTTGTGGCGCCACCAGACGGCGGCCACGAGAACGGCGACCGCGATGGCCTGCAGCAGCACCCGCAGCCGCATAAGCTTGTTGGAATAGGACCGGCCGAAGTCACCGCCCCGGAACAAGGCGTAGAGGCCGATGAACAGGGTCACCGTCACCGCGACCAGGCTGATGGGGATGAGATACTGGAAGATTGTGTTCATGCGCCCAACCTAGCGCCGCTGCCGCGCCGTGGGGAGACTAAGCCTCCGGGCGGGCGCGGAAGCCTTGCGAGATCAGGCCGATATGGCGGTCCATGACCGTGCTCATGGCCTGGGCGTCGGCCTCGTCCCAGGCCGCCAGGCGGTAGGTCCAGGCGTAGGAGGCCATCAGGGCGTCGATCACCACGTCCAGGTCGCAGGCCGGATCGACGTCGCCGCGGACCACGCCCTCGGCCAGGCAGTCGCGGACCACCTGGCGCAGTCGCAGATTGCGGCCATAGGGGCGGCTGGCGGGGCTGAGCGTCCAGTTATAGGCGGCCGCGATGTGGGCCAGGAACAGCCGGGTGCGGCGGGTTTCGAAGGCGTAGTGGATGGCGAAGAGCGAGCGCAGCCGGTCCGGCGTGGATCCGCGCAGATGGGGCGCCACGCGGTCGAGCTCGGCATAGAGCGCGTCCAGCCGGTCGGCCATGACCTGGCTGAGGATGTCGCCCTTGGAAGAGAAGGTGGTGAAAACGCTGCCCACCGAGACCTCGGCGTGGCGGGCGATCTCACGGACAGTGGTCTCCTCGTAGCCGCGGCTCTCGAAGAGATCACGCGCGGCGTCGAGGACGCGCTGCCGCGTCGCCTCCTTCTGGGATTTGCGTACCCCCGCCATGTCCCCCCGTCCGCGGTGCGATCCGCGGCGTTCCTATCCCTGGTTACGGAGATGCCGCGACCGTGGGCGCGGTTCTCCTGCGTCTGCGTCAGTTCGTCGCGGACCCGCCGCCCCCGCGGCCGATTCGTGACGGATCTAGCCTCGCCGCGCCCCGGCCAGGACCACGCGGATCTGGTCCCTGGACTTGGCCTGCAGCGCCTCGAGGCTCCAGCCCTGGAAGATGGCTTCCGGATAGTTGGCGAGGTAGCAGTCGAACAGCATCTGCGTCCGCAGCTTGGCCTCGACCTCCTGCGACAACTCCCCGCGCTCGACGCCGAGGTTGAGCTGGTCGGTGATCAGCTCGTGAATGGCGCTCACCGGCGGCAGGGTGCGCAGCTCCGGACCCTGCTCAGGCAGCCAGGAGATGCTGAAGGCCGCCCGGGCCAGCGGTAGCTGGGTCTTGTAGAAGGCGTAGCCGGCCATGAAGAGGCGCAGCAGGCCGTCCTCGACGGTGCGACCGCGGCTGCTCGCCTCGGCCATGGCCTCGGTCAGGGCTTCCATGTCGCTGACCATGATCTCGCGAAACAGGTCCGACTTGTCGGTGAAGTTGGCGAACACCGCCCCGGTCGACATGCCCGCCTCGGCGGCGATGTCGCGGATCGTGGCGCCTTCATAGCCGGCTTCGGAGAACAGCCTTCGGGCGGCGGCCAGGACCTTGGCGCGGGTCTGTTGCTTGGCCAGGGCGCGGCGGGTCGGGACCCTGACCTCGGTCTCGCCGGTGGCCTCGATGGTGCTGGAGACGTGTTTCATCGCGCTTGCAGCCTCGCCAAGGCCGCTTCCGCGCGCATTTCGAACTCTACGCAATACTCTTCCACTACCTTCTCCAGCAGCTCAGCGTAGCGCTGCGCGAGCTTCCGCCCGTCACGGGAGGCGTCGCGCAGATCGACGATCAGCTGGCGGACTTCCTCGTTGGCGTCGGCGCGATCCGGGTCGACCCGGAGAGCGGTGTCATTGGTCATCATGACCGTGCGGTCCTCTTAGCCCCTCGCCGCGGCGCGTCCAAGCGAAGGCTTTAGTCGAGCAGGTTCATCGAACCCGTTCCGCGATACGGGTTTGTGAGGGATTTAGCGCCAAAAGGCCAAGGTGGCTGTGTGGCGCAGCGTCGCAGAGCGGTGTTTTGCCAGTGTTTCAGGGACGAAATGTCGCGCCGACGACCCTGCGGGACTCCAATGATCGTTGAGCATGCTCGCACAACATTGTCGTGCGAAACGGATTTCCGACGCCGCAGCGTCAGGTGGCCGACATATGGGCGCGATCAGGCGCCGGGATGAGCGGATCTTTAGTTGGCGCCTTCCAGCAGCCGCCGGGCGATGACCTGGGCCTGGATCTCGCCGGCCCCCTCGAAGATGTTGAGGATGCGGGCGTCGGCCAGGATGCGACTGACCGGCTGCTCCATGGCGAATCCGGTCCCGCCGTGGATCTGGACGGCGTTGTCGGCGCAGGCCCAGGCGACGCGGGCGGCGACCAGCTTGGCCATGCCGGCCTCCAGGTCGCAGCGGCGGCCTTCGTCCTTGGCCCGGGCCGCGAACCAGGCCAGTCGCCGGGCTCCCAGGATCTCGGCGGCCATCATGGCCAGCTTGTTGGCCACGCGGGGGAAGTCGGCGATCGGGCCTCCGAACTGCCGTCGCGCCAGGGCATAGTCCAGCGCCAGGTCCAGGGCCGACTGCGCCACTCCGATGGCCCGCGCCGCCGTCTGGATGCGAGCGCTCTCGAAGGTGGCCATGAGCTGGACGAAGCCTTGGCCTTCCTGGCCGCCCAGCAGGTTCGCGTGGGGCACGGAAAAGCCGTCGAAGGCGATCTCGTATTCCTTCATGCCGCGATAGCCGATCACTCCGATCTCGCCGCCGTCCATGCCGGGCGCCGGGAAGGGCGCCTCGACCGCGCCGCGCGGCTTCTCCGCCAGGAACATCGACAGGCCGCGATGGTCCTTCGACGCGGGATCGGTGCGGACCAGCAGGGTCATCAGGTCGGCGCGGGCGGCGTGGGTGATCCAGGTCTTGGCGCCCGTCACCTTCCAGTCATCGCCCTCGCGGACGGCCCGGGTGCGCAGGGAGCCCAGGTCCGACCCGGCCTCCGGCTCCGTGAAGACGGCGGTGGGGATGATCTCGCCCGACGCGATGCCCGGCAGGAAGCGGGCCTTCTGGTCGTCGGTCCCGTGGGCCAGGATCAGCTCGGCGGCGATCTCCGAGCGCGTGCCCAGCGAGCCCGTCCCGATCCAGCCCCGCGACAGGGCCTCGGAAACCACGCACATGGCCACCTTGCCCATCCCCGAACCGCCATGTTCCTCCGGGGCGGTGAGGCCGAACACGCCCAGCGCCGCCAGCTCCTCGATCAGGCTGAGCGGGATCAGCTCGTCGCGCAGATGCCAACCGTGGGCGAAGGGAACGATCTTCTCCTCGGCGAAGGCGTGGAAGTGGTCGCGCACCTGCTCGAGGGTCGCGTCCAGGCCGCTGGCCTCCAGCGAGGGCCGGCCCCGCGCCTCGTCCAGCAGCACGACGATCCGGTGGCGCACCGCCTGGGAAGCGCCGGGCCTAAGGCGTTCGATGAGCGGCTCCAGCGCCCGGGTCGAGACGCCGACGTCGCCCGGCCGGAAGGTCTCGCCCTGGTTCATCGGCACGCCGCCGGCCAGCTGGCTCAGATACTCGAAAGCCAGGAGTTGGGCCGGCAGGGCCTCGGCCTCGCCGAACCGGCTCTCGCCCAGCAGGTGGTCGGCCCAGGCGGAGGTCTGGCGCAGGGTCTCGGCATAGGCCGCGGCCCAGGCCAGGCCGTGGGCCACATGCTGCTCGGCGTCGAGGGCGGCGCGGTCCAGGCGCCCGCCCGGGCTCACGCGATCAGCCACCGCGGCCTTGGTCTCGGCCACGAACAGGTCGGCCGCCCGGGCGGCCTCGGACAATAGAGAGCTGAGGTCTGGCAGGATCATCGGCGGCGACTATAGGCGAAGCTTGTCGTGGGTCACGTGCGCCGCTACTCCCAGCCTAACGCCACGGGAGGCAACCCAATGCTCGTCGTCCATCACCTCAACGACTCGCGCTCGCAGCGCATACTCTGGCTGCTGGAAGAGCTTGGGACCCCCTACGAGATCAAGAATTACAAGCGCGACGCCACCACCCGCCTGGCGCCGCCGGAGCTGAAGGCCGTCCACCCGCTCGGCAAGTCGCCGGTGGTGACCGAAGGCGACGCCACCATCATCGAGTCGGGGGCGATCATCGACTACATCATCCGCCACCATGGCGGCGGCAAGCTGGCCCCGGCCGCGGGTTCCAAGGACTACGACGTCTACCAGCAGTGGCTGCACTACGCCGAGGGCTCGGCCATGCTGCCCCTGATGCTGTTCATGTATGTCGGGCGTCTGGGCGAAGCCGGCGGCCCGCTGCATCCGCGGATCGAGAGCGAGATCGCCAACCACCTGGGCTATGTGGAGGGCGTGCTCGCCGGCCGTGACTGGCTGATGGGCGAGTTCAGCGCCGCCGACATCCAGATGAGCTTCGTGGGGGAGGTCACCGGCGCCTTCGGCCGCTACGGCGCCTATCCGAACATCGCCGCCTGGGTGAAGCGCTTCCAGGACCGTCCCGCCTATCGCAAGGCTCTGGAAAAGGGCGGCCCCTACAATATGGGCCCGAAGGACTAGAGACCTGGCCTCCTCCTCCCGAAGACGGCTTTCAATCGCCTCCTCTCCACCCGTCTTCGGGGGGAGAGGGTAGGGTGAGGGGGGCGTCTCGGCCGCGCTGAGTTTTGTTGATAGGCCGGATTGCGCCGCTTCGCGCCGCGTCCCCTCACCCTACCCTCTCCCCTCGAGCGGGGAGAGGAAGAAGCTCGCGAGCCTAGGGCCTCACCGCGCCCAGGGGTCGTCCAGCAGACCGTCGATGAAGTCGAACACCGCGGCCTTGGTGAGCGCGTGGGGAATGGCCGAGAAGTGGTCGCAGCCCGAAACCACGATCCCGTGGCCATGGGCGAAGGCCCGCGCCAGTTCCACGGGATCGCCGTTGGTCTCCCGCTGGCCGGCCACGGCCAGCACCGGCATCGGCAGGTTCGCGAACCCCGCCACGTCCAGCGGCGGGTTCGCCGCCTGGGTGAAGGCGGCGAGCGCCTGGCGGTCCTCGCCCTGCTCGTCGGCGAACTGCCGGAAGCTCTTCAGGAATGGCTCGGTGATGGTCTCCGGGTCGTCGGCCAGCATGGCGCCGACCATGAGATCGGCGCGCTCCCCCATGCGCTCGGTCAAGAGCTTGTCGCCCACCCCGCCCAGGATCAGGTTGGAGAACCGTTCGGGCGCGGCCAGGGCGGCGGCGGCGGCGGTGCGCGCGCCCATCGAGTAGCCGAACAGGTCGACGCGGTTGATTCCAAGGTGGTCGATCAACTCCACCACGTCGCGGGCCAGGTTCTCGCGCAGATAGGCGGCGGGGTCGTGCGACTTGCCGCTTTGCCCGTGCCCACGCTGGTCCAGGGCGATCACGCGAAAGCGTCGCCGCTCGAGCGCCGCGTACCAACCGGTCCGTTTCCAGCCCTCGTTTCGGTTCGAGGCGAAGCCGTGAATCAGCAGAATCGCCCGCTCGTAGTCGACGGGAGCAATATCGTCATAGGCGAGTACGAAACCGCCGGTTGTGGTGAAGTCCATGATTTTCTTAAGAGATCGGTGAGGAAAGCGTGGCTATTTACAAATAAGACTGCGGCGAAAAGACACGCGGGGGAAGAATGGACGCCCAAGGGTCGGCAAAGACGATCATCGCGACGATGAATCGTATCGACCGGGCGACCAAGAAAGCGCTGCGCGAGCGCCAACGCAAGGAGCGAGCGACCGGCCGCCGCTCCACCGCACCCGAACTGGCCGCCCGCTATGACGCGCTGTTCGAGACCCTGACCCGCATCCACTGCGTGAAGTACGAGCGCCTGGACTGGAACGACATCGCCGGCGCCGGCATGGTCGAACCCGCCGTCCGCGCCAATGCGCTTGAGCAAAAGGCGCGCCGGGCGCTCGCCAACTACCAGCCCGGCCTGATCGACGGCCTGTTCGGCCTGGGCCAGGACCGCCGCCGCGCCCTGGCCGAGAAGGTGCTGGAAGCCGCCAAGAAGGACGCCGAGATCTATGCGCGGGCCAAGCGGGCCGCCGACGTCCACAATCTCGACGTCAGCCTCGCCGCGGGCGTGCTGGCCCTCGACCTCTCCGCCATCGAACAGTCGTTGAAGGCCCACATGCCCGCCGCCGAACTGGCGCCGGTGCTGGAGGGGCTGGGGGTCCACATGCCCTCGCCCGGCAGGCTGGTGGTCTATCTGGACGCCCTGGAATTCGACGCCATCCCCGACGAGGCCGTCGAGCTCGATGAAGGCGGTCGCAGCGTCTATGTCGCCCTGCTGCCCGAGATGCGCCAGGAGATGCACCTGGCCTGCGTCTGCTCCGCCACCCTGCGAGTCGCGGCGGAGATCATGACGGTGGTGCCGCTGGACGTGATCGACGTGGTCGCGCGCTGCTTCCTGCCCACCCCGCGCGGGGATGTCGAACAGCAGCCCGTCGTCCATGTGAAGGTCCCGCACCAGGCGCTGAAGGCGATGGACCTGCGCCGCCTGGAGCCGGTCTCGACGATCACCGCCCTGGGCGGCCGGATCGACTGGGAGTCCGATCGCGGCTTCGCGCCGATCCGCATCGACGACCTGAAGCTGACCGCGCCCAAACCGCCCCAGGCCTCGCAGACCGCGGCGGCCTAGCTGCGCCACCGCAGGGTGGCGGCTTCGACGGGATTGACGAACCCCCGGGCCTCTTTGCGGCTCAGCGTCCACTCACGCTTGAGCTGCTGGTACCACTTGGCCTGGCGGTCGGCGTCGTCGATCCACAGCAGGGCGGGGTCGTAGCGGAGACCCTCGTTCTGCAGGTTCACCATATCCCCGTCCTGGCGCAGGAAGGCCCGCGCGCCCGCGGCGATGAAGGGCTTGAGGAACAGGAAGGCCGGGTGATCGGACCAGACGATCTGGGTGATCCTGGTCTTCGTCTCCGTCACCGGGGCCAGACAGGTGAGCGACAGCACCTGGCGCGCGCCGACGGTGACATGCTCCCAGCGCAGGCCGGGGATGCGGAAGACGATCTCGGTCAGGGGCTCGCCGCCCAGGATGGCGTAGGCGCGGCTGTTCTTGGAGGGCTCATGGCGGACCATGGCGAAGCCCTGCTCGCGCGGCTCGAATTTCTTGGCCTTCTCGTGCTGGCTCTTGGCCGAGCGCCACCACCACTGCTGATGCACATAGGGGCCGTGGGCTGGGTCCATCAGCCCGACGACGGCATGGTCGATATGGGCGTCGAACACCATGCGGTCGACCAGCTTGGGCCCGCCGCCCACCACGCCGGGGAAGACCGGCGGCGGTTCGGCGGGCTCGCCCGCGAAGCGCGGATCGGAACTCACCCAGACGAAGACCAGGCCCTGGCTCTCGGCGACCGGATAGCGGCGCACCCGGACGCGGCTGACGTCCATCGCCTGGTCGTCCACCAGCGACGGAATGGCCGCGCAGGCGCCGTCCGTCTTGAACCGCCAGCCGTGATAGGGGCATTCGACGCTGGGGCTCCCGTCGGCCTCCTGGGTCAGCTTGCCGGCGGAGAGCGGCGCGGCGCGGTGCGGGCAGATGTCCCGCAGGGCGTAGACCTTTCCGGCCCGGTCGCGGCCCAGCAGCACCGGCTCGCCCAGCAGCTCGTAGCGCTGCAGCTTGCCGGGCTTGAGGTCGCTGGAAAGGGCGGCGAAATACCAGATGTCGTGCAGGAATCCCCGGCCGAACTTGGCGTCGGCGGCGGGAGCGCGGGTTTGCTTGGACGCGTCGTCGGCCATGAGCCCTCTTTAGCGCGTCATGCGAGCCGCAGGAACCGCACGGCGCGGGCCCCGAGATGCAGGGCCGCCCCGTCCAGCCTGGCCTCGCCGGCCGATGGCGCCAGCACGCTCGCGCCCGCCAGCCGTTCGTCGCCGAACACCGCCGGCGCCGCGCCCATGTTGAACACGCAGGCGATGCGCTCTTCGCCCTCCCGCCGCAGGAAGGCCAGGATCGGCTCGGGGGCGGAGATCATCTCGATCTCGCCTGTGGTCAGCGCCGGCGAGGCCTTGCGTAGGCTGACCATGGCCTTGGAGAAGGCGAGGACGGAGTTGGGGTCCGCCGCCTGGGTCGTCGCCGACAGGCCCGCGTGCTCCACCGCCAGCGGCAGCCAGGGCTTGGCCGCCGAGAAGCCCAGGTTCGGGCCCTCGGTCCAGGGCATGGGGGTGCGTGAACCATCGCGGCCCTTGGCGATGGGCCAGTAGAGGTCGCCCACCGGATCGCGGATCTCCTCGCGGGTCAGGCCCTGGGCCTCGGGCAGGCCCAGCTCCTCGCCCTGGTAGAGCAGGGTCGTGCCTTTCAGGCTGAGCAGCAGCGCCAGCATCAGTCGCGTGATCGCCTCGCCGCCGCCGAACCGGGTGGCGGTGCGCGGGATGTCGTGGTTGCAGAAAGAGATGCAGGGCCAGTGGTCGGGAAACCGGCCGAGCGTCGCGTAGTGATCCCGGAAGATCTGCGGCGACAGCTTGCGGGCGTGCAGCAGGACGAAGGTGTAGGCCGAGTGCAGGCCCTCCTGCGGGCTGCAATAGGCGCCGCAGCGCTCCTCTTCCTCGGAAAACTCGCCGAACACGAACCTGTCGCCGTGCGCGTCCACCCGGCGGCGGATGACGTCCAGCAGCGGGATGTTCTCGGGCAGGTTGGAGTCGTGCAGGTGGCGCTGCATCTCGCTGGCGTGGGACCAGTGATAGCGGGTCCGCTCGGTTGCCGGCACGGCGGGGTTATCGGCCAGGCTGTCGTCGTGCAGGAAGGTCCCGGCCACGTCGAGCCGGAAGCCGTCGATCCCCTTGGCCAGCCAGAAGTCCAACACGTCGAGGGCGGCGGCCTGGGCGGCCGCGTTTCGCCAGTTTAGCTTCGGCTGCTGGCGCAGGAATTTGTGGTGGTAGTGCTGGCGGCGCGCCGGCTGGTAGGCCCAGGCCGGGCCGCCGAACACGCTGAGCCAGTTGTTGGGCGCGGTCCCGTCGTCAGCCGGATCGGCCCAGACATACCAGGACGCCTTCTCACCCTCGACCCCGCCGTCGCGGCTCTCCGCGAACCAAGGGTGCTCGTCGGAGGTGTGGGACAGCACCTCGTCCAGCATCACCTTCAGCCCGCGGGCGTGGGCGGCCTCGACCAGGGCCTCGAGGTCGGCCATCGTCCCGCAATCGGGATGGACTCCCTCATAGTCCGAGATGTCATAGCCCCAATCGCGGTTGGGCGAGGGGTGGACCGGCGAGAGCCAGATGGCGTCGACGCCCAGGCTCTCGATGTAGTCCAGCTTGGCCAGCACGCCCTTCAGGTCGCCGTGGCCGTCGCCGTCGGCGTCGAAGAAGCTGCGGACATAGACGTGATAGACGACCGCGCCCTTCCACCAGGGCGCGGTGGCCACGTCAGGCCTCGGTGGCGTTGTTGATGATCTTGGAAACCAGGCCGTACTCGACGGCGGCCTCGGCCCCCATCCAGAAATTGCGCTGGGTGTCCTTGACGATCTTTTCGTAGGTCTGGCCGGTTTCCTTAGCGATCATGCGGTTGACGCGCTCGCGCATCTTCACGATCTCCTCGGCCTCGATCTGGATGTCGCTGGCCTGGCCGCGGACGCCGCCCATGGGCTGGTGCAGCAGGAAGCGGGTGTTGGGCAGGCAGAAGCGGTTCTCCTTCTGAGCGCCCAGGAAGATCGAGGCGCCGGCCGAGGCCACCCAGCCGGTGCCGATAACCTTCACCTGCGGACCGCAGTAGCGGATGATGTCGTGGATGGTGTCGCCGCTTTCCACGTGGCCGCCGGGGGAGTTGATCACCACCTTGATCGGCTTGCTGTTCTCGCTGGCCAGGGCCAGGAGCTGGGCGGTCACCCGCTCGGCCAGGCGCATGTCGATCTCGCCGAACACCAGAACCGTGCGCGCGTGGAACAGCGCGTTCTGGACGGGCCCGGAGGTCATCGGCATGTCGGGCTTGCGGGCGTTGTCGTCGCCGTCGTCGTCTTCGTCCAGGCGCCAGTTACGCATAGGTCAGGTCTCCAAAATTCGTTGCTCGGAACGTGCGTCGCCCCGCGCCTATCCGCAAGGGGCTAGCCGGCGGCGGTGGCGATCAATCGCGCATAAAACTGAACGGCGCGTTCCAGATTCTCCAGCGTCATGTGCTCGTTGGTTCCGTGAATCATCGAGATGCCCTCGAGCGAGAATAGCATCGGCTGGAAGCGGTAGACGTCCTTGGCCACCGGCTGCAGGTAGCGGCTATCGGTGCCGGCGGTGACCAGGCCCGGGGCCACCGGCGCCTTGGCCGACTCCCCCGCCAAGGCGGCGAGGATCTTCCAGCTGTCCGAGCTGGTCGAAGAGACCGGCGAGGGCTCGTCCGGGGCCTTCAGCCAGGCGATGTCCACCGGCAGGTCGCCGACCGCGGCCTTGGTGTGGTCGAGCACCCCCTGGGCCGTGTCGCCGGGCGCGATGCGATAGTTGATCCAGGCGGTGGCGTCCTGCGGCAGGACGTTCTCCTTGGGGCTGCCCTTCAGCATGGTGGGCGCGATGGTGGTGTGCAGTAGGGCGGCGCCCGCCGGCGTGGCGGCGACCTGGGATCGGATCACCGGCTCGAACAGCCAGCGGTTGGCCACCGCCATCCGGATCGGCCAGGAGCCCTCCGGCGCCAGGACCTGCAACATGGCCGCGCCGGGGCCGTCGAGTTTCAGCGGAAACTGGGCCTCGGCGATCTTCACCAGGGCGCGGGACAGGACGACCACCCCGCCGGAGCCCTCAGGCGGCGCCGAGGAGTGGCCGCCGGGCGCCTTGGCGATGACGGAGAGCGTGCCGTAGCCCTTCTCGCCGACCCCGATCAGGGCCACCGGGCCGCCGGTGATCGGGTTGTCGGAGATGATCGCCATGCCCTCGTCGAGGACGAACTGGGCGGTGATGTTGCGCGACTTCAGCAGGGCCGCGGCGGCCCGAGCGCCCTGGCCGCGCACCTCCTCGTCGTGGCTGGAGACCAGGATCACCGTGCGCTTCGGCTTGAAGCCGGCGGCGGCGAGGGTCTCGACCCCTTCGAACAGGGTGACCAGCGAGCCCTTGTCGTCGATCGCCCCGCGGCCCCAGACCGCGCCGTCGGCGATCACCCCGCCGAAGGGCGGATGCTTCCAGTCGCCTTCGGTCCCCGGCGTCACCGGCACCACGTCCTGGTGGGCCATCAGCACGATGGGGGCCAGGGACGGGTCGGAGCCCTGCCAAGTGTAGACCAGGGTGTGGTCGGAAATGACCTCGCGGGTCATGGCCGTGTGGGCGGCCGGATAGGTGACCTGCAGCCAGGCATGGAGCTTGTCCCACTGCTCCGGCTGGTCGTCGGCCTTGTCCTGGTGGCTGACGGTCTGGAAGCCGATGGCCTGGGAGAGGTGCTGGGCGGCCTTGGCGCGGTCGACCGCCACTGGGGCGGCGAGCTTCACCCCGCCCAGATCGGCCGAGGCCGGAGTCTTGTAGGTCAGGGTTCGCACCGCGATCACCACGACCAGCAGCGCGACCAGCGCCAGCGCGCCAAGCGCGATCTTACCGATGAGTTTCATGGAGCTCTCCCGAATGTCGCCAACCTAGGCTGTTGCCCACGGGGAAGTGAAGTCCGCCCTACGTCTGCCCGGACCCGGCCGGCGCGCCGGCGTGCTATGGTCCGCGCCGCGGGAGGGGGCGACCAGGGAGGTCCCCATGTTCATCATCACGCGTCGCATCGAAAACCTGCGCTCGACGGCCGAGGCCGCCAAGCGCGCCGAAGCCGGCCTCGTGCCGCTTCTGCAGTCGGCCACCGGCTTCAAGGGCTACCACATCGTGGACGCCGGCGACGGGGTCGGCCTGTCGGTCACCATGTTCGAGACCCGCGAGGACGCCGAGCGCGTCAAGGATCGGGCCATCAGCTGGGTCAAGGAGAACCTGTCGGATCTCTACACCGGCGAGCCGCAGGTCACCGCCGGCGAGGTGATCTTCTCCGCCCGGCCCGAGGCCGCGACCGGCAAGGCGGCGGGCGCCCAGCCCGAGGCCCGGCCGCACTAGGCGCGGCGACGGCGGGCCACCTCAGAGCGAGGCCAGCCAGGGCAGCAGGCGGGCGTTGACCTCGGCGGGCCGTTCCTGCTGGGTCCAGTGGCCGCAACCCGGCAGGACGTCGGCGCCGCGCAGGTCGGTCATCTCGGCCTTCATCATGGCCACCAGGTCGCCGCGCCCCAGCATGCTGAGCACCAGGTCGCGCTCGCCGCCGACGAACAGCGACGGCTGCTCGATCTTCCGGCCCTCGAACTTGGACAGG
This sequence comes from Phenylobacterium sp., assembly GCF_036677185.1. GTDB lineage: Bacteria > Pseudomonadota > Alphaproteobacteria > Caulobacterales > Caulobacteraceae > Phenylobacterium. The sequence continues at coordinate 94,430 of NZ_JAKFEN010000013.1, read as the reverse complement.
TACTCGAAGTCGCGCTGGTGGTTGCGATAGCGGTTGATCGGGCCGCGGAAGCCCGAGCGCTCGAACTCGGCCACGTAGTAGTCGAGGTCGGCGTCGGTCAGCCAGGCGGGGAACGGGTCGGGATCGACCAGGCCTTCCAGCAGGCTCTGGCCGCGGACCTTGTCGGTGGGCCAGGTTCCGTCCGGGGCGTCGCCGCTGATGGCGTAGTAGAATTTGCGCAGGCCGTCGCGCGCGTCGGCCTCCAGTTCGGCCTCAGCCGGGCCGACGTTCTGGAACCAGGCCTGGTAGAAGAACTTGCCGCGGCTGGTGAAAACCGTGTCGATCAGGTCCGAGAACGGCCGCTTGGGTACGCCCAGATAGGGCACCGACAGGCCTGCGACGGCGCGCACCCGGTCGGGGCGGATCAGCGCGGTGTTCCAGACGATGGGCGCGCCCCAGTCGTGGCCGACCAGCACGGCGGGGGCGTCGGGGCTGAGCTGCTCGATCACTCCGGCCACGTCGGCGACCAGGTGCTCCATGTCATAGGCTTCGATAGGATGGGGCCGCGAGGACCCGCCATAGCCGCGCACGTCGATGGCGCAGGCGGTGAAGCCGGCGGCCGCCACGGGCCCCATCTGGTGGCGCCAACTGTACCAGCTCTCCGGGAAACCGTGGACCATGAGGACCAGCGGCCCCTCACCCTCGATCGCCGCGCGCAGGGTGACCTCGGGCAGTTTGATTTCGCGGAAGTCCGGCATGGATTTCGCTCCCCAACCCGGACTTGACCCAACGTCGCCCGGCGCCGCAAATGGCGGCCATAAAATCAAACACATGTTTGGAAGGAAGCGCCATGGGTGAATTGTTCGACCTGACCGGTAAGGTCGCCGTCATCACGGGGTCCTCGCGCGGGATCGGCAAGGCCATCGCCGAGCGCATGGCCGAGCATGGCGCCAAGGTGACGATCTCCTCGCGCAAGGCCGGCCCCTGCGAAGAGGTGGCCGCGGCGATCAACGCCAAGCATCCGGGCGCGGCCATCGCCGTGCCGGCCAACATCTCCTCGAAGGAAGACCTTCAGCGGCTGGTCGACGAGACGAAGACGGCTTTCGGCCAGGTCGACATCCTGGTCTGCAACGCCGCCTCGAACCCCTATTACGGCCCGATGAGCGGGATCAGCGACGACCAGTTCCGCAAGATCCTCGAGAACAACGTCATCGCCAACAACTGGCTGATCAACATGGTCGCGCCGGAGATGCAGGCGCGGAAGGACGGGGCGATCGTGATCATCTCGTCGATCGGCGGCCTGCGCGGCACCCCGGTGATCGGCGCCTACGCCATCTCCAAGGCGGCCGACATGCAGTTGGCGCGCAACCTCGCCCAGGAACTTTCGCCCCATAACATCCGCGTCAATTGCATCGCGCCGGGCCTGGTGAAAACCGATTTCGCCAAGGCGCTGTGGGACACCCCGGCCGGCGAGGCCCGCGCCTCCACCGGCACGCCCCTGCGCCGCCTCGGCGAGCCCGACGACATCGCCGGCGGGGCGGTGTTCCTGGCTTCGAAGGCCGGTTCCTGGATGACCGGCCAGACCATCGTCATCGACGGCGGTTCGACGTCCTGATGGGGGACGGCGGGGAGAATGGTTTCCGGTTCTCGCCCGCCGCCGCCGCCGACCTGGAGCGGCTGGTCGAACTCCGGATCGCGGCCATGCGCCCGAGTCTGGAGCGGATCGACCGCTTCGATCCCGAGCGCGCCCGGCGGCGGATGGTCGAGCAGTTTCGGCCCGAGCACACGCGGCTGATCTGGCGGGGCGAGGCCTTCGCCGGCTGCGTCGCGTTCGGCCCGGACGCGCCGGGCTGGTTCCGGCTTGAGCATTTCTACATCCACCCAGACCACCAGGGGGTGGGCCTGGGCGCGGACGTCCTTGCGAGCCTGCTGGCGGAGAGCGACGCCCAGGCGTTGGCGGTCAGGCTGACCGTTCTCCAGGAAAGCGCCGCTAACCGCTTCTACGCCCGGTTCGGGTTCGCGGAGACTGCTCGCGACGAGGTGGACATCTTCTATGAGCGCCCGCCGGCCTAGACCTTCACCACCAGCTCCAACCCGCCGGCATAGGGCAGGGTGAGGCTCTTCAGACCGTTCTTCGGATCCTCGACGAATTCGAAGAAATGCCGATAGGCGTGGCGGAACTGGGTGGTGTTGTCGGCGACGACGATGGCGCCCGTGCGCAGGTGCGGCGCGACCAGTTCCAGGGCCGGGCGCGCCATCTCGGTCCAGATGTCCATCAGCACGAAGTCGACCGGCCCCTCGATCACCTTGAGGGTCTCGCGCAGGTCGCCTTCGCGCAGGTCGATGAGGTCGCTCAGGCCCGCCGTCGCGAAGTTGGCCCGCGCCGCGGCGGCCTTGGCGGCTTCGTACTCCGTACCGATCACCACGCCGCCGCCATTGGCCCGGACGGCGTCGGCCAGATAGAGGGTCGAGACCCCGAAGGAGGTGCCGATCTCCACCACCCGCCGGGCCTGGAGCGACCGGCAGAGCAGCCAGCACAGCTCGGCCTTCTCCGGCTCCAGGGCCACCATCTTGTCGGCCATGAAGCGGTTGGCGTCGGCGTCGAGGCCATCCCAGCTCAGGTCGCCCTTCTCCGCCCGTTCGCCGAAGTAGCGATAGGTCTCGGCTTCCTGCGCCGCGCTCTGGGTATGGAGCGTATCGATCCGCGCCTGCAGCGCCGTGTCCGTGAGCACGCTCATTGTCCGTTCCGTTCGTACTGCATGGCGGCGAAGAGGTTGGCCTCGCTGTCCTGGAAGAAGATGTGGTGGCCGACGCCCTGGATGTGGAATGGCGCCGAGAGCACCGCGCCGCCGGCTGTGGGAATGCCGACGACCGCGGCCTCGATGTCCGGGACGCCGAAGCTGACGGCCAGGCCGGGCAGGGCGCGGCCCTCGACCTGGTGGCGGGCCTGGAGCGCCCCGCCGACGCCGGCGCCATGAAGCTGAAAGAAGTCCGGCGGGCCCCAGGGCGTGAAGGTCCAGCCGAACACCTGCTCGTAGAAGGCCCTCGCGCGGCCAATGTCGTCGGCGTTGATCGAGACGTGGCGGAGCTGGGCCACGCCCGGCGTGGCGGGCGCCCCCTCCGGGATGGCGTCGCGCTCGTACTGCATCACGCCGGCGATATTGCCCTCGGTGTCCTGGAAGAAGGCCAGGTGGCCGACGGTCTCGATGTGGAAGGGCGGCATGGTGACCTTGCCGCCGGCCGCCTCGATCGCCGCCACCGCCGCCTCGACGTCCTCGACACCGAAGGTGAGCTCGACGCTGGGCATGACCTGCCCCGCGATGTCGCGGCGGCCCTGCAGGGCGCCGACGAAGCCCGGGCCGGCGCTGCGGGTCTGGTAGAAGCCCGGCGGCCCCCAGGGGGTGAAGGTCCAGCCGAACGCGCCTTCGTAGAAGGCCCTGGCGCGGGGCACGTCGTCGGCGTTGATCGCGAAGTGCCGCAGGGTGGCGGTCATGGCCTGCTCCTTGGATGGCGGGGCCAGCCTAGGCGGTTCCCGGAGCGGCGCGCTTGCGATAGTCTGACGATAAATGTCGTCAATACGCCAAAATGCTCGCGACCCCGACGGCCTTCCGGTTCGCGGCCTGGCCGTGACCTATCGCGACGGCCATCGGCTGGATCGGCACACCCACCCCTGGGGTCAGCTCGTCTACGCCGCCAGCGGGGTGATGTCGGTGGCCACGCCGCAGGCCGCCTGGCTGGTGCCGCCCACCCGCGCGATCTGGGTGCCAGGTGGGACGCCGCACGAGATCAGGATGCGCGGAACCGTGGCCATGCGGACCCTCTACCTGGCCCCGACCGGCGCCGATGAGCGGCTGGCGGCATGCCGGGCCCTGGAGGTCGCGCCTCTGCTGCGCGAGCTGATCCTGCACATCGTCCGCATCGGCATGCTGCGGGTCGGCGATCCCGCCCACGACCGGCTGGAGGGGCTGCTGCTGGACCTGCTGGCGGCCGGCGAGACCGCGCCCCTGGTCCTACCCCTGCCCACCGACCCCCGCGCCCGGGGCTTCGCCGAGCGCCTGCTGGCCGAGCCGGAGGCGACCACGCCCCTCGCCGACCTGGCGCGCGGCGCGGGGGCCAGCGTGCGGACCTTGCAGCGGTTGTTCCTGGCCCAGACCGGTCTCTCGCCCGAGGCCTGGCGCGGCCGGGTGCGCATGCAGCAGGCGGTGGTGTCGCTGAGCGCCGGGGTCCCGGTGACCCAGGCGGCCCTCGACTGCGGCTATGACAGCGTCTCGGCCTTCATCGCCGCCTTCAAGCGGGCGTTCGGAACCACGCCGGGCCGCTATCGGCCCCAGCAACGCCCCTAGTCGCGGCTGTACGGATCGCGTGGCGGCGGGGCTTCATGGCGATCACGGTCGTCATAGGACCGATAGGAGTCGTAATGCTCCCGGTGCGGCTCGTGGCAGCAGCGCGAACGGTCGCTATAGGCGTTGTAGCGCGCGCCGCCATAGGTGGTGGAGGACGAGTAGCTGGAGCGGTACTCGTAGCTCGAGTTCGGGGTCACCCGACGCTCGTAATAGGTGGCCGGCGCGCGCTCGTACTCGCGACGATAGTCCTGGCGGTCATCGTAGCCCGAGTCGTAGCCGCGATCGTCGCCGTACCCGGAGCCGTACTGGCGGTCGTCATAGGCCGGCGGCGGCGCTTCGTCCTGATAGCTCTGATAGGCGGGATGGTTCCAATAGGCGGCGGTTTCGCAGGCGGCCGAGGCCGCGCCCGCCTTGGCTCCGATCACCGTGCCGGCCAAGGCGCCGAGGGCCGCGCCTTCGGCCACCACACCGGCCGCGGCGACCGCGCCGCCGGCGAAGCCGCCCGCCACCAGGCCGAACAGGCCCCAGCCCAGGGCGCGGTTGCCGGCGGTGCGCCGGCAGGGGTCGGCCGAGCCGTAGCGGGCGCTGTCATAGGCGGGCGCGGAGGCGTAACGCTCATAGCTCTGCGCCTGGGCCACGCTGCCGGCGAACAGGGTCGCCACGGTCACGGCGGCCAGCACCGCATGCTTCTGACGGAGCTTCATCGGTCGTCCTTCAACACCCACACAGATCCTGCCGGCAGCATAGGCCCTGTCGGAGAGCGCGTGAAACGCAGACAACCTGCGAGATAGATTTTAACCCTGCGCCCGAGCCAGGTCCCGCGCCCGGGCCAGGCGCTCGATCCCGGCGTCCAGGGTGGCGTCGGCCTTTGCCAGGCAAAGGCGCAGGATGGTGGTCACGGGGTCCTGCTCATAGAGCGCCGAGACCGGAATGGCCGCCACCCCCGCCTGGGTCACCGCCCGCAGGCAGAAGGCGCGGTCGGGCTCGGCGACGCCCGAGGCCGGCAGGTCCACATTGAGGAAATAGGTCCCCTGGGTCGGCAGGCTGACGAAGCCCTCGCGCGCCAGGCCCTCCGCCAGCCGATCGCGGGATCGCGCCAGGTCCAGCGGCATCCGGGCGAACCAGTCGGCGCTGTTGTCCAGGCCCCAGGCCACGGCGGCCTGCAGGTTGGGCGGGGTGGTGAAGGTGAGGAACTGGTGGGCGCGGGCCAGCGCGTGGGTGAGCGCCGGCGCGGCGCACAGGAAGCCCACCTTCCAGCCGGTCAAGCCAAACATCTTGCCGGCCGAGCCGATCTTCACGCAGCGCTCGCGCATGCCGGGGAAGGCTATCAGCGGCCGATGCCGGGCCGGGGCGAAGATCACCTGCTCCCAGACCTCGTCGCAGATGGCGATGACGTCGTGGGCGACGCAGAACTGCGCCAACAGGGCCAGGTCCTCTTCCGGCAGGACAAGGCCGGCTGGATTGATCGGGTTGTTGAGGACCACGAACCGGGTCTTCTCGGTGAAGGCCGCCTCCAGCATGGCGCGGTCGAAGCGCCAGTGAGGGGGGCTCAGCGTCACCAGCCTCGGCACGCCGCCAGCCCGGCGGATCAGCGGCAGATAGGCGTCATAGAGCGGCTGGAAGGTCACCACCTCGTCGCCGGGCTCGATCAGCGACAGGAAGGTCGCCGCGAGGGCCTCGGTGGCCCCCGAGGTGATGGTGATCTCGCTCGCCCAGTCGAAGTCCAAGCCCTGCGTTTGGGCGTAGTGGCGGGCGACGGCCTCGCGCAGCTCAGGCAGACCGGCCATGGGCGGGTACTGATTGTAGCCGTGCATCACCGCCTCGGCGGCCTTGGCGCGGATCGCTTCGGGGCCGGGATCGTCGGGGAAGCCCTGGCCGAGATTGACCGCGCCGTGCTGGCGCGCGAGCCCGGACATCTCCTCGAAGATGGTCGTGGGCAGGTTTGCGAAGACAGGATTCGCCATGACCGTTGCCTAGCACAGGTTCGGCGCCAATATCCCAGCCATGGAGATCGTCGATTTCGAACCCCGGCACGCCGAAGCCTGGCGCACGCTGAACGAGGCGTGGATCGGCAAGCATTTCACCATCGAGCCCAAGGACCGCGAGGTCCTGGACGATCCGACCGGCAAGATCATCGCCAAGGGCGGCCACGTCTTCATGGCCGAGCGGGACGGCGAGATCATCGGCTGCGTCGGTCTGATCGCCATGGCCGACGGCGGTTTCGAGGTGGCCAAGATGACGGTGACCGAGGCCGCTCGCGGCGCGGGGCTGGGCAAGATCCTGATGCAGGCCTGCATCGACAAGGCCCGTGAGCGCGCCGCGCCGAGGCTCTATCTGGAGACCAATTCCAGCCTGGGGCCGGCGCTCGGCCTCTACCGGTCCATGGGCTTCGTGGACCTGCCGCCGGCGGACACGCCCTACGCGCGCGCGGACGTCTTCATGGAGCTGGTGCTGGGGTAGGAGCGTCTTGCCGTCCTTTTCCTCCCACATCGCGGAGCGAATGGGGGAGGGGGACCATCCGCCAGGATGGTGGACGGGGCGAGACTGGGCTCGGTGCTTGAGGCCGCCCCCTCCACCGCCTTCGGCGGTCCCCCTCCCCCGCAAGCGGGTGAGGAAAAGGGCGCGTCTGGATCGGGCCCTAGTGCTGCGTAACCCCGCGCAGGGCGTCGCCCAGGGTGCGGCGGGTCACCGGCTTGCCCAGGAAGCCGACTGGGTTGATCGCGGCCATCTTGGTTCGGAAGTCCTCGGTGATCGAGCCGGAGACGAACAGCGAGCGCACCCCCAACAGGTCGTAGAGCTTCTGGGCCAGCTTGCCGCCGTCGGTGTTCTTCGCCAGTCGGATATCGACCAGGGCGACGTCGGGACGGTCGCCTTGGGCCAGTTCATAGGCGGTGCAGGCGTCGGCGGCCTCGGCCACCACCAGGTGGCCCATGTCTTCAAGCAGGCTGACGATATCGAGCGCGATTAGGGCGTCGTCCTCAACCACCATGATACGCATGGTCATCATTGGTTCCTCGGGAAGATCACGGCGAAGGCCGCGCCGGCTTCCGGTTGTTCGACGACAAGGCGCCCACCCAACTGCCTCGCGAGGGCCTCTACGGCCCTCATTCCCAAGCTTTTCTTTGATCGCGGGGTGAAACCCTTGGGTAGGCCCACGCCGTCGTCGGACACGCTCAAGCGATAGTCCTCGCCGTCAGTTCCAAAGCTGACGTGAATTCGGCATGGCCTATCGGTTGGGCAGCCATATTTCAAGGCGTTGGTGACCAGCTCATTAAGGATGAGCGCCAGCGGCACAGCCTGTTTCAGGTCCAGGACATGGGCCCCGACCTCCGTGGTCAGCTGCACGTCCTCCCGGCCGAGGGAGTCCACCAGGTCGCGGGCCAGGGCCTCGGCGTAGTGGCCGGCGTCGAAGGCGCCGACCTGACCCCCGGACTTGTAGAGCTGCTCGTGGACCCGGCCCACGGCCATGATCCGGTCCAGCGTCTTCTCCAGCGCCTCCCGGGCCGCGCCGTCGGAGACCGATCGGGACTGCAGGCGCACCACGCTGGCGATCTGCTGCAGCGAATTCTTGACCCTGTGGTTGACCTCGTCGAGCAGGAGCAATCGGTCGGCCAGCAGGGCGCGCAGCTGCTCGACAGTGTCGGCCTCGACCTCGCGGTCCAGGCTGAGCTCGCGTTGGGCCTTTACGAACAGGAAGGTCAGGACCAGGGCGAAGCCCGCAAGCAGCACGATGAGGGCGCCGCGGATGACCATGGCCTGACGCGCGCGCTGGGCCAGCAGCTGCGCCTCCTCGGCCTCCAGCTCGGTGACGATGCGGCGCACGGCCGCCATCGCCGCCACGCCCTCGCCTCGCCGGATGGTGCGGATGGCGGTCACGGCGTCGCCTGACCGGCGTCGGGCCACGGTCTCGTCGACCACGGCCAGTCGCCTGTCCATGTGGGTGCGCAGGGTGATGATCCGCACCTGCTGTTGGGGATTGTCGGCGGTCAGGATGTCGACGGCGTCGAGTTCGGCCTCGGCGCGCCGGCGCCCATCCTCGACCTGTTCGACGAAACTGCGATCACCGGTCAGCACATAGCCGCGCTGCGCGGACTCCACGTCGGTGAGCGCCTGGAGCACATCGGCGATACCGTTGCGCACCTCGTGGGTGTGGGCCACCAGGCGGGCGCTGTGATCGTACCAGACGAAGACGCCGCCCACGCAGGCGAAGGCCAGGAACAGGGCGGCGACCGTGATGGCGAGCAGGCGGAAGGCCCGCTCGCGCGCGGCTTGACGATGGGACCCTGAGACTTCAGCCGGATCCCGCGTCACACCCTACTCTTCCTTGACGCGACGCTTGCGGAAGGACGGATTCAACACCTGCTTGCGCAGGCGGATCGACTTCGGCGTCACCTCGACCAGCTCATCTTCCTCGATATAGGCGATGGCCTGTTCGAGGGTCAGCCGGCGCGGCGGGGTAAGGCGCACCGCCTCGTCCTTGCCGGAGGCGCGGACGTTGGTGAGCTGCTTGGCCTTCATCGGATTGACGTCGAGATCGTCGGCCCGGCTGTTCTCGCCGATGATCATGCCCTGGTAGGTCTTCTCGCCGCCGCCCACGAACATCGTGCCGCGCTCTTCCAGGTTCCATAGGGCGTAGGCCGCGGTTTCACCGTCGGAGTTCGACACAAGCACGCCCTTGCGGCCGGCGTCGATGGCGCCCTTGTAGGGCTCGTAGTGGCTGAACACGCGGTTCAGCACGCCCGAGCCGCGGGTGTCGGTGAGAAACTCGCCCTGATAGCCGATCAGCGAGCGTGACGGCGACATCAGGCTGATGCGGGTCTTGCCCGCGCCCGACGGGCCCATGTCCTTCAGCTCGGCCTTCCGGGCCGACAGCTTCTCGATGACGATGCCGCTGAACTCGTCGTCGACGTCGATCATCACGTCCTCGATGGGCTCCAGGCGCGCTCCGGTCTCCGGATCGGTCTGGAAGACCACCCGCGGACGGCTGATGGAGAGCTCGAAGCCCTCGCGGCGCATGCCTTCGATCAGCACGCCCAGCTGTAGTTCGCCGCGGCCGGCCACCTCGTAGGCGTCCTTGTCCGGGGTCTCGGTCACCCGGATGGCGACGTTGGACTGGGCTTCCTTCAGCAGGCGGTCGCGGATCACGCGGCTCTGCACCTTGTCGCCTTCGCGACCGGCCAGCGGGCTGTCGTTCACCGAGACGGTCATGGAGATGGTCGGCGGGTCGATCGGCTGGGCGGGCAGGGCCTGGGTGACGTCCATGGCGCACAGGGTGTCGGCCACGGTGGCCTTCGACAGGCCCGCGATAGCCACGATGTCGCCGGCCTCGGCGTCCTCGATGGGCTGGCGCTTCAGGCCGCGGAAGGCCAGCACCTTGGTGATGCGGCCGCGCTCGACTTCCTTGCCGTCGATGCCGAGGGCGTGGATCGCCAGGCCCGGGGTGGCCTTGCCGCTCTCGATGCGGCCGGTCAGCAGGCGGCCCAGGAACGGGTCGTTCTCGATCAGCACCGAGAGGATCTGGAAGGGGCCGTCCTTCTGCGCCACGGCCTTGGGCTCGGGCACGTGGCGGACGATCATGTCGAACAGCGGGGCCAGGTTGTCGTTCGGCTTGGCCATGTCCAGCGTCGCCCAGCCGTTCTTGCCGGACGCATAGATGTGCGGGAAGTCGAGCTGCTCGTCCGTCGCGCCCATGGCGGCGAAGAGGTCGAAGGCGTCGTTCAGAACCCGGTCGGGATCGGCGTGGGCCCGGTCGACCTTGTTGAGGCAGAGGATCGGCCGCAGGCCCATCTTCAGCGCCTTGCCCAGCACGAACTTGGTCTGGGGCATGACGCCCTCTTCGGCGTCCACCAGCAGGACGCAGCCGTCCACCATGCCAAGGATCCGCTCGACCTCGCCGCCGAAGTCGGCGTGGCCGGGGGTGTCGATGATGTTGATGCGGGTTTCCCCCGCCTCGCCATGCCAGAGCACGCTGGTGCACTTGGCCAGGATGGTGATCCCGCGTTCGCGCTCCTGGTCATTGGAGTCCATGGCGCGTTCGACCGTCGCCTCGTTGGCGCGGAACACACCCGACTGGGCGAGGAGTTGGTCGACGAGGGTGGTTTTCCCATGGTCGACGTGGGCGATGATGGCGATGTTGCGGAGCGACATTGAATTGCCCGGGGAGGGCCCTATCTGGAGAAGCGGGCGCTTGTAGGCGAGGCCGGACCATTAAGCCAGCGCCTTCTCGCCGCGCCGCACATTGGCATTGTGCAGCTATTGTGCGCCGCACCAATTTTCTTCATCAGCAGGTGAATTACAACCCGGCTGTTTTGTAACGATTTTTTTCAGTGCTTTCAGGAAATGTGATGGCTAAAACACATTTTCAGTTGTTGTTTTGTGCGTCGCACTGTATATGTTCGAACTGTGAGGCGTCGCTGACGCCTCTGCCCTTCCTGGGCGTTTCCTCCCTAATGAACTGCCGGGCCCTCGGGTCCGGCTTTTTTTTGGCCTGCGGGCGGGGCGCTATTTCAGCCCGGACCAGTCGGCCGCGGCCAGGGTCCGGGTCAGGGCCTCGAGGTCGGCCTGCAGGCGGCCGAAGCCATCGGTGGGCTCCAGGCTCGCCTCGTCCAGATAGAGCCCGCGATTGATCTCGATCTGCAGGGCGTGGGTCCGGCGTCCGGGCCGGCCGTAGTGCTCGGTGGTGTAGCCGCCGGCATAGGGGGCGTTGCGCGCCACCCGGTAGCCCATGGCCTCCAGCGCTTTTTCCACCCGCTGGGTGACCAGTCCCGCGCAGGCCGCGCCGAACCGGTCGCCCAGGACGATGTCGCACGGCGCGCCGCCGACCCGCGCCGCGGCCGCCGGCATGGAGTGCCAGTCGATCAGAATCGCGTAGCCGTGGGCTGAGTGGGCCTCGCCGATCAGGCGGGCCAGGGCGGCGTGGTAGGGCGCGTGCGCCGTCTCGATGCGGGCGCGGGCCTCGGCGAAGGTCAGCTTGCGCGCGTAGATCTCCTGGCCTTCCGACACCACACGGGCGATGGCGCCCAGCCCCGCGGCCACCCTGGCCGTCCGGGCGCGGGCGAAATCGGGCAGTTCGTCGGCGAACATGGCCTGGTCGAGTTCGAAGGCCTCGCGGTTCACATCGATATAGGCCCGCGCCAGGTTGGCGCAGATCATCGACGCGCCCAGGACGGGCCCCGCGCCCACCAGTTCGTCGACATAGGCGTCTTCCGAACGGCGGATGGCGATGGCGTCCAGGGCCGCGGCGGCCATCATGTCGTCAGGATAGTGCCGGCCCGAATGCGGGGAGGCGTAGACCAGGGGGGTCGGGGCAGGCGCGCCAGCGCCCGCCGCGCGCCGCACCTCGAATGGCGGGACCTTCGGCGCGGCGCGGTTTGCGGCGATGGATTCCCAAGCGGTCATCGCGATCATATGACGGTGCGTCTGCTCGGCGGTCAAACGTCTGGAGGCGCCGGCGGCCGGTTCACCGCGGATTTACATCTCGGCGCCTAGGATCGTTCTTTGCCGACAACCCTCTCGGAGCACATATGCCTCGGATCCTGCTCGCCGAAGATGACGACTCCCTGCGCGGGTTTCTATCCCGCGCCCTGGAGCGGGCTGGCTATGAGGTGACCGCCTGCGCCGACGGCGACGAGGCCGCCGCCGTGCTCGACCAGGACTGGGACCTGCTGCTCACCGACATCGTCATGCCCGGCATGGACGGCATCGAAGTCGCCCGGCTCGCCGCGGCGCGCCATCCCGGGCTGCGCATCATGTTCATCACCGGCTTCGCCGCCGTGGCGCTCGCCGCCGGCGACGCCGCCCCGCCCGGCGCCAAGGTGCTGTCCAAGCCGATCCACCTGCGCGAGATCGTCTCCGAGGTGGAACGGATGATGGCCGCGGCCTGATCGTTTTCAGCGGCGCTTGCACGGGGCGTCTCGCGCCGTTATACCGCCGCCTCCCGCTCCCTTAAGGGGAGACCGGCCGGTCGGACGTGTAGCTCAGCGGGAGAGCACCTCGTTGACATCGAGGGGGTCACAGGTTCAATCCCTGTCACGTCCACCATTCCTTTCCGACCATCCGTCCTCCCCCTGGCCAACCCAGGGTCGAGGCGTCTTGGCCGCCGCCATGCCCAACGGGGACCGATTGTCGCGGCTTGCGGCGCCTTTTCATCATCGCCGTCAAAAACCCTTTTGCCGTAACGGTGTTGCGCGTTGAACGCAGTTCGAATGGATTGTTTCTCCGCCGCAAGAAATGGCCTAGCGCCGCCGCGCCAAACAGGCGTTTGATCTTTCCACCCACGGACGACCATCGCGTCAGATCGAAACCGGCGTCCGGCGAGGGGGAGGAAGAAGATGTTGAAGAGCAGGTATCTCTGCGGCGGCTCCGTATTGGCCGTCGTCCTGGCGATGGGCCTATCGGGCCAAGCCGCCGCCCAAGACCAATCCAGCACTGTCGAAGAAGTCGTGGTCACCGGGTCGTTCATCGCCGGTACGCCCGAAGACGCGGCCTTGCCGGTCGATGTGATCAGTTCCGAAGACCTGGAAAAACAGGGGACGCCCTCGACGGTCGAGCTCCTGAAGGCCCTGCCGGTTTCCAGCGGCGTTCTCGGAGACACCAACCAGTTCGACCCGCGGGCCCAGGGCTCGGAGGGCTCCGGTTCGGTGAACCTCCGCGGCCTCGGCGCCCAGCGGACCCTGGTGCTGATCAACGGCCGGCGCATGGCGCCCAACCCGTTCGGCCAGGCCGGCGCGGGCATCGTCGACACCAACATCATCCCGTCGGCCGCCATCGGTCGGGTCGAGGTGCTGAAGGACGGCGCCGCGGCCATCTACGGCTCCGACGCCATCGCCGGCGTGGTGAACTTCATCACCCGGACCAACGTGGAGGGCCTGGAGGCCAGCGCCAGCTACCGCAACGTCGACGGATCCAAGGGCGACTACACCGGCAGCCTGCTCTGGGGTCATTCCTGGGACAACGGCAACGTCCTGCTCAGCGCCGCCTACCAGCACCGCTCCGAGCTGACGACCACCGATCGCGACTGGGCCGCCCAGCCCTATTTCAACAACCCTGAAGGCGGCTGGTCGGCCGGCAACGCCATCGCGCCCTTCCTGCCGGTGACCAATACGCCCACCGGAGCCTTCACGCCCGCGGCGGGATTCCAGCTCGACACCGGCTGCGCAGCCTTGGGCGGCGTCGTCCAGCCCGGTGCCCTGCCGGCCTGTCTGTTCGCCTACATCCCCTTCGACAACCTGGTGGAGACGGAAAACCGCTTCCAGCTGTACGGCGAAGCCAACGCCGATCTCGGCGACAACGCCAAGCTCCACATCGAGGCCTTCTATTCCGAGACCGACGTGCCGGAATGGAATACGTCGCCCTCCTATCTGGCGCTGCAGACCCCGACTGCGACGACCAATCCGGCCACCGGCCTTCCGGCGAGCGTGCTGGCCGGCTACTTCGTCCCGGCGTCGAACCCCGGCTTCGCCGCCTACCGGGCGGCCAATCCAACCCAGATCCCGGCCTTCGCCACCGGCGCCCACATTCCGGGCGTCCGCTACCGGCCCCTCGGCTACGGCGGCAACCCGGCCTTCGATGACGGCCCGTCCCAGGGCCTGCGCCACTACGACGCCTTCCGGGTTTCGGGCGGCATCAAGGGCCGGTTCGGCGACGACGGCATCGGCTATGACTTCTCCCTGACCTATGGCCAGGAAACCGGCGTCCGCACCGGCTACGACACTGTGGTCTCGCGGTTCCAGCTCGCCCTGCGCGGCTTCGGCGCCCTGAACAATGACCCCAACGGCTGCACCTCGGCCGAGACGGCGGGCTTCACCACCAACGCCGGCAACGCCGCGATCGGCTGCCACTACTTCAACCCGTTCTCGAATGCGGTGCAGAGCAACGCGATCACCGGGGCGACCAATCCGAGCTTCAACTCGGCCTTGGCCAACAATCCCGAACTGGTCCGCTGGTTCTTCCAGGAGGTCCGCACCAAGCAGACCCAGAAGCTGTTCGTGGCCGACGCGGTGTTCAACGGCGAACTCGGCATCGAGCTGGCCGGCGGCAATATCGGCTGGGCGGCCGGAGCGCAGTTCCGCCGCAGCTTCTTCACCTCGATCTATAACGACCTCAGCAATATCGACGCCAATCCCTGCATCGACACCCCGATCACCGGCACCACCAGCTGCACCGTCCGCAATGGCCCGCTGATGTTCCTCGGCACCGGCGAGCAGGCGGATCTCGAGGCGGACGTCTACGCCCTGTTCGCCGAACTGGCGGTTCCGGTGACCGACGACATCCAGATCCAACTCGCCGCCCGCTATGAAGACTACGGCGGGGAGACCGGCTCAACCTTCAACCCCAAGGGTTCGATCCGTTGGCAGGCCAGCGACTGGCTCGCCTTCCGGGCCTCGGCCAGCACCACCTTCCGCGGCCCGCCCCTGACCTCGCTGACCAACAACAGCGTCACGGCCCTGTCGTTCATCGGCGGCTCCTTCCGGGCCATCGACATCTTCGGCAATCCGGGTCTCGAACCCGAGACCGCCAAGACCTACAGCGCCGGCGCCATCGTCGAGATCGGCAACTTCAACGCCACGGTCGACTATTGGCGGTTCGATTTCGACAACCCGATCGTCGGCGAGCCGTCCGGCTCCATCGTCAACACCATGTTCCCGGGCGGTTCGGGCGCGAACTGCAACAATCCGGCCTTCGCCGGCCTGCAGGCGCGCTTCACCTTCCAGGGCGCTTGCGGCATCACCACGATCGCCCGGGTCCGCACCCAGGTGGTCAACGGCCCGCCGGTGAAGACCTCGGGCGTCGACGTCCTGGCCAACTACGACTTCGACGACGTGATGGGCGGCCGGCTGCGGCTCGGCGGATCGATCACCTACACCCTGGAATACAAGGTCGACCCGTTCACGGTCGGCGGGGTGACGGTGGAGAAGGCCTTCGACGCGGCCGGCTACCTGAACTACCAGCTCTCGGCCACCTCGCTGCCGCAGCTCAAGGGTTCGGTGTTCGCCGAATACACCACAGGGCCGCACAACCTGCGCTGGACCATCAACTACATCGACTCCTACATCGACCAGCGGACGGCGATCTTCGCCCCCAACCCGGTCAACGGCGCCATCCAGCCGAACGGCGCCAAGATCGACGAGACCTGGCTACACGAGATCGACTACCGCGTGTTCCTGCCCTGGGACACCACGGTCAACCTGTCGATCGACAATGTGTTCGACACCGAACCGTCGTTCGCCCGGCTCGACCTCAACTATGACCCCTTCACCGGCAGCGCGCTCGGCCGGACCTACAAGCTGGGCGTGAAGAAGAAGTTCTAAGCATACCGCCTACCTGAAAGGGCGGATCCAAGCCTTACGGGCGTCGCTGGGCTTACCCAGCGGCGCCCTTTTTTCTGGCGCGCGGCCTAGGCGCCACACCCGACCCAGACGCGCCCGGCATGCCTTGGAGGCGCGGCGAACCTGGATTCGAAAATCAGGGATGATCCGAACAATGTTCGGTTGAATTTCGGTCACCTAGAATTGCAATAAAAGCAACGTGATAGGAAATCTTGATATTCGCCGACAAATTTATCCACGCCGGGGTATGGTCGAGCGAAATGAATATCATCGTTACGTCAATTTTATACAGCAAGGTCGCGGTTATTTCAAGTTTGAAACCTTTGAAACAAGCCCCTAGCGCGCGACTTCGACTACACGGATGATCCCGCATACTCGGACATCGATAAGCGCTCACATTTCAATCGGGGCGCGGGTTCGAGGGGGAAAGGAAACCTAGATGTTGAAGAGCAGGTATTTCTGCGGCGGCTCCATTTTGGCCGTCGCCTTGGCGTTGGGGGTGTCCGGCGCCGCGGCAGCCCAGGAGACGAGTACGGTGGAGGAGGTGATTGTCACCGGGTCCTTCATCGCCGGCACGCCGGAAGACGCGGCCCTCCCGGTCGACGTGATCGGGGCCAAGGAGCTGGAGCAGCGCGGCTCGCCAACCATGGTCCAGTTCATCAAGACCATCCCGTCCTCGGGCGCGGTGATCGGCGAGAACAACCGCTTCGGCTCCGGTTCGGGCGCGGCCACCATCAATTTGCGCAGCCTGAACTCCGCCGTGACCGGGGCGCGGACCCTGGTCCTGTTCAACGGTCGCCGGGTGCCTGTGTCGCCCCAAGGCCTGAACTCGGTCGACATCAACCTGCTGCCCGACGCCGCCATCGGCCGGGTCGAGGTGCTGAAGGACGGCGCCGCGGCGACCTACGGGTCCGACGCCATCGGCGGGGTGGTCAATTTCATCACCCGCACGGACCTCGACGGAATTGAGCTCTCGGCCCAGTACCAGGCCATCAGCGGCTCGGACGGCGACTACGAAGGCTCCATCGCCTGGGGCAAGAAGTGGGATCGCGCCGACGCCCTGATCAGCCTCGGCTATCGCCGCCGCTCGGAACTGCCGATCTTCGAACGCGACTGGGCCATCCGGACCGGGCCGACCGGTTATCTGGAGAACCCGCTGGGCGGCTGGGCCGGCACCGGCAACCCGGGCCAGTACAACACCGCCACCAGCGCGGCCAACGCCATCGCGGGCAGCTTCACCGGCGCCCTGCCCGATATCGGCTGCGCGGCCAACGGTGGCGCGCCCTACATCCTGGGATCGGCCATCGTCAGTCCGACCTCGTGTAATTTCCAGTACACGTCCTTCGACAACCTGGTCGAGGACGAGCACCACTACCAGGCCTACGGCAAGTTCAACTTCGACGTCACCGACAACATCACGGCCAATGTCGAAGTGCTGTACGCCATGCATGAGACCCCGCTACAGAGCTGGGCGATCACGGGGCCGAACCAGTTTCCGAGCCCGATCAACGCCTCGGGCGCCTCGCCGGGCGGCGGCACCTCGCCGATCCCGGCGTCCGGCACCGGCGAACAGTCGCGCTTCTACATCCCCAACACCAACCCCGGCCTGCAAGCCCTGATCGCGCAGATCTCGAGCGCCAACTGCTCGGGTGCGGCGCTGCCCTACGGTGTCGACGCGGCCAGCTGCGCCACTGGACTGGCCCTGGCCCAGAGCCAGATCGCCAACGCCGCGAGAGACGGCGTCGCGGCCAGCCAGACCGCCTGGCGTCCGATCGGCTTCGCCGGCAGCCCCTACACCGACGATGAGCACGCCCACTACAGCTACAAGGTCGACACCTTCCGGGTGTCGGGCGGCTTCAAGGGCAAGTTCGAGAATGGGATCGGCTGGGACTTCGCGCTGACCTACCAGAAGCAGGACTACAACTATAATCTCGAAGATGTGTCGGTGAACCGCCTGCAGCTCGCGCTGCGGGGCTTCGGCAGCCGCGACGGTGCGTCCGACCAGTGCACCGCCGCCGAGACAGCGAACTTCACCGCCGGCGCCGGCAGCGCGGCCCTGGGCTGCTTCTACTTCAATCCCTTCACCAACGCCTTCGACCAGAGCCTGGCTCAGGTCGGAGCCAATCCCTACTATGTCAGCTCAAGCGCCATCCCGGGCTTCAACGATGCGGCCGCCAACCGCGCGGCGGTCGTCGCCTGGATGGATGAGAAGCAGTACAACGAGATCTCCTCGGAGCTGTTCGTCGCCGACCTGGTGGTGAATGGGGAGACCGGCATCGAACTGGGCGGTGGAAACATCGCCTGGGCGGCGGGGGCCCAGTTCCGCTATGACCGGACCATCCAGGATCCGGACGTGTTCTACGACGCGAACGCGACGCCCTGCGTGGACTCGCCGCCGTTCGGCGACGGCGCGCCGTTCTGCCCGACCACCGCGAACGGGCCCTTCCTGTTCAACGCCAACCTGCGTCCCTACGACGTGAACCGGAAGATCAGTTCGGTCTTCGGCGAGATGCTGATCCCGCTCACCGACGACTTCGAAGTCACGCTGGCGGCTCGCTATGAGTACTATGAGAGCCAGGGTGAGACCTTCAACCCGAAGGCCTCGGCCCGCTGGCAGGCCCTGGATTGGCTGGCCTTCCGCGGCTCGGTGGGCACCACCTACCGGGCGCCGGCCGCCACGATCACGACCACGAACTTCACCCGTGGCCTGACCAATGCGAGCGGCACCTACCGGGCCAACGACCTCTACGGCAACCCGAACCTCGATCCGGAAACCGCCCTGACCTACAACATCGGCGCGGCTGTGGACTTCGGCGCCTTCAAGGCGACCGTCGACTACTGGAACTTCGATTTCGAGGACGCGCTCACCTCGGAGGCCACCGCCGACCTCATCGCCCTGATGTTCCCGGGCGGCGCCGCGGCGCCCCTCGGCCATTGCGGCGAGGCGGCCTATGCGGCGGTCCAGGCCCGGTTCGGCTTCGCCGGCGGCGTCTGCAACCGCAACAACATCCTGTCGTACCGCACCAACTACATCAACGGCGGCAAGGTGGAGACCTCGGGCGTCGACTTCCAGGCCAACCTGGATGTCGGCGAGTTCTTCGGCGGCGATGTCACCACCGGCTTCGACGGCACCTATCTGCTGAAGTACGACGAGGCGCCCTACGAGATCGAAGGCTTCCCGTCGAACGCCGCGGGCGTCCAGAAGCGGGCCGGCACCTACCGCGCCTCGCTGTTCACCGGCTACAACCGGCTGCGGGCCAACGCCTATCTGAACTGGAACATGTCGGGCCATAACCTGCGCTGGCAGATCCGCCACGTCTCCTCGACGAACCAGAGCGAGGCGACGCCGATCGCGATCGCTAACAACGTCAAATCGACGGCCAAGATCGCCGAGTACTGGCAGCATGACCTGATCTATCGGGCCGAGCTGCCGTGGGATGTCGCGGCCACCCTCACCGTGTCGAACCTGTTCGACGAGGATCCGCCGTTCGCGATCGGCACCCAGTACAACTACGACCCGGGCAGCGGGAACCCGCTGGGCCGCGTCTATTCGCTGGCCGTGAAGAAGCGCTTCTAGGAACCTCGGAGCCGCCCCATCGGCGCCTCCAGGAACGCCGCCCCGCAGGGGCGGCGTTTTCTTTTGTCCGGTATAGTGACCGGACTGGCGCTGTCTCTGGCGCGGCGCGTCTTTCGCGCAACAGTTTCGGACCTGTTTCCGGTCGCGCCCGGTCGCCTCGCCGACTGCTTTCGCCAGCCGCCATCGAACCCGACCCATCCGCGGGCGCAATGCGCCAAAACCCTTATCCCACAATGAAGACACAATGTGGGAAGGCCGCGTTCGACGCGCGGCGTGGTGCGAAGACGCTAGAAATACGCATACTTACAGCTGCTTATAACCAGTGATCACTCGCCAAAATCGGGTGATACCATCCGCATGACAACGTTATGTTGCAGGCCTGAAAAATCTACTGGCGCTCCTGGCCGAGCCGACGGATGATATTTGCGCTCCAGAGTCAAAAAAGTTCCGCGGTTAAAGCGGGGCGGCTCTCGAGGGGGAGGGAAACATAATGTTGAAGAGCAGATATTTCTGTGGAGGCTCGATTCTGGCTGTCGCCCTGGCGATGGGCCTTTCCGGCCAGGCCGCGGCCCAGGATCAGACCGCCAGCACGGTCGAAGAAGTGATCGTCACCGGCTCATTCATCGCCGGCACGCCCGAAGACGCCGCCTTGCCGGTCGATGTGATCGGCGCCGAGGAACTGGCCAAGCAGGGCGCACCCAGCGTCGTCCAACTGGTCAAGACGATCACCGCGGCCCAGTCCTCGCTGGGCGAGAGCAACCGCTACAACGGCGGCGCGGGCACAGCCTCGCTGAACCTCCGCGGCTTCGGCTCGTCCCGGACCCTGGTCCTGATGAACGGCCGCCGGCTGGCCGACACCACCGCCATCGCCTTCCAGGGGGGAGGCCAGGACCTGAACTTCATTCCCACGGCCGCGGTCGGGCGGATCGAGATCCTTAAGGACGGTGCGGCGGCCACCTACGGCTCGGACGCCGTGGCCGGCGTGGTCAACTTCCTTACCCGCAAGGACCTGGACGGCTTCGAGATCGACGCCAACTACGCCCACATCCAGGATTCCAACGGCGACTACGATGTCGATCTGGCCTGGGGCAAGCGGTTCGACGCGGGCAACATCCTGGTGACCGCCGGCTATGCGCACCGTTCGCGCCTGGCCGTCGTCGATCGGGACTGGGCGCGCCGACCCTTCGAGTCGGCCTTCTACGGCGGCTGGTCGGGCTCTGCCAACCCCGGCACCTACGGAACCCCGGCCGGCGCCGCCCTCTTCGTCGACAACGGTTGCAACGAGCTCGGCGGGCAGATCACCGCTGCGGGCCTGCTGCCCGGCGTGCCGGTTGTGGCGCCCGTGGCGAGCCTGGCCGCCGGCGGCCCCGGCTCGTCCTGCCGCTTCCAGTTCACACCGTTCAATGACCTGGTGAACAAGGAAAACCACTATCAGCTCTACGCCGAGGTCAATTTCGAGCTCACCGAATCCATCCGCTTCCATGCCGAGGCGGCCTGGACCCGTGTGGATATCCCCAACCAGCGCATCTCCCCGGCCAACCTGACCACCCAGTTCCCGACGCCGATCACGGCCGGGGGCACGTCGGGCTCCACGGCGCCGGCCGGCTTCAATGGCCAGTCGCGCTATTTCATCCCGCCGACCAATCCGGGCCTGATCGCCCTGCGGACGGCCTGCGCCGCTCCGCTGAGCGCGGCGCAGTGCGCCGGCATGGTGAACGGGGTGACCACAAGCCAGACCGCCTGGCGCGCCATCGGCGTGGCCGGCCATCCGACCAACGCAGACAAGGCCGACCATCAGGACATTCAACGCAACGCCTTCCGCGTCGTGGGGGGCTTCAACGGGAAGTTCGACAACGGCATCGGCTGGGACACCGCCGTCACCTTCATGGAGAACAAGGGAACGGTCGTGACCAACGACCTCCTGGTCAATCGCCTCCAGAACGCCTTCCGCGGCCTGGGCGGCGTGGGTTGCAGCCCGGCCACCGGAACGCCCGGCGTCGGCGCCTGCAAGTACTTCAATCCCTTCACCAACGGCATCGCGGTCAGCGCCGCCAACGGTGCGACCAACCCGTTGTTCCAAGCCGCCGCGGCCAACGATCCGCAACTGGTGGAATGGCTGTACGGCACCTACACCAACGAGCTCACCAATCGGCTGTTCGTCGCCGACCTGGTGTTCAACGGAGACTCGGGGATCGAGCTGCCCGGCGGGACCATCGCCTGGGCCGCCGGCGCCCAGTACCGCTTCGAACAGACGCGGGACGACTGGGAGAACCTGGGCGACGTGCGGGCTACCCCCTGTGTCGACTCGATCGACGATGGTCTGCCGCTCTGCAGCAATCCCGTTGGACCGTTCGTCTTCTTCGGCTCTCAGCAAGACGTGGACGTGGATCGGCGCGTCGGAGCGGTCTTCGCGGAGGTTCGGATCCCGGTGCTCGAGGACTTCGAGGTCACCGCCGCCATCCGCCACGAAGACTTCGGCGGCAATGTCGGCTCCACGACAAATCCGAAGGTCGCGGCGCGCTGGCAGGCCACGGAATGGCTGGCCCTACGCGGTTCGGCCGGCTCCACCTTCCGCGCGCCGCCCCAGACCTGGATCAGCCCGGGCAGTTCCAAAGGCGTCCGCAACCAGGGTGGCCAGTACCGGGCCGTCGTCACGGCCAACAATCCGGACCTCGAGCCTGAGACCGCCGACACCTACAATATCGGCGCCCTGGTCGAGTTCGACGGGTTCTCCGCCTCGGTGGACTACTGGAACTTCGACTTCGAGGGCGAGCTCGGCGTGGAGGACGCCACCGCGCTCTTCAACGCCATCAACCCGGCCGGATGCGCCAAGCCGGCCCTGGCCGCCCGGTTCATCTTCACCGGCGCCTGCAGCCAGGCCACCTTGCTGCAGACCACCATCAAGTACGTCAACGGACCGAGGACCAAGACCTCGGGCTTCGACGTCCGCGTCCAGTACGACTTCGACGACTTCTTCGGCATGGACTTCATGGGGTCGAGCGTCACAGTCGGGGCGGAGGCGACGATCCTTCGCGAGGTGAAGCGCGGCAAGGCGACCCTGCCGGAGGACACCAGCGTGGTCTTTGCCCAGCCGATCGATCGGGCGGGTCTGCACGACCTCGGCGGCGGGGACTTCTATTCGTATCCCAAGCTGCGCGCCAACGGCTTCATCAACGTCCGCGGCGAGACCTGGAACCTTCGCTATCAGCTGCTTTACCGGGAAGGCACCCGCAACATCGGCATCGCCTGCACCGGGACCAACGCCGGCTCCACCCCTGATTGCCGGTGGAACTACGCGACCAATTCGTTCCAGCCGGTCGGCAAGACCGATCCGTACTGGCAGCACGACCTCAACCTGAACGTCGAGTTGCCCTGGAACACCACGGTCTCGGCCAGCATCCTCAACGTGCTCGATGAGGAGCCTTCGTTCGCCCAGAGCTTCTACAACTACGACCCGACCAACGGGAACCCGCTCGGCCGGGTGTTCAAGATCGGCGTCAAGCAGCGCTTCTAGGGTTTACCTCCAGGCCGGGACGCCTCGCCGTTCCGGTCCGGCAGCCAACTGGGCGCCGTCCTTCGGGTCGGCGCCCACTTTTTGTCAGGGCTTGTGCTTGGGGGGCAGGGCCGCGATCTCCTCGAGGGAGAGCTTGCGGACGGTGCGCACGGCGCAGCGCTGCGGCCCGATCGGCGACTTGGTGATGATGGTCGCGTCGAGGCCCGAGCAGATCCAGGACGAACCCCGCGACTGGATGCCGATCTGGTGCTGCCAGTCGATATCGTGGCAGGGGCCCATCAGGTCGAGCCGATAGACGTCCTTGACCCCGACTCGCAGGTTCACGGTCCTGTCGTCGACGGCGCTGAAATTGCTGACATTGCGCGCGCTGAAGCACTG
This sequence comes from Phenylobacterium sp., assembly GCF_036677185.1. Classification (GTDB taxonomy): domain Bacteria; phylum Pseudomonadota; class Alphaproteobacteria; order Caulobacterales; family Caulobacteraceae; genus Phenylobacterium. The sequence continues at coordinate 71,312 of NZ_JAKFEN010000013.1, read as the reverse complement.
GCGCTGGGGCTTGGCGCTCGCGGCGGGCGCGGGGTCGGCGGCCAGGGCCGGAGCGAGACCGGCGCTGGTGAGCGCGAGAACGGCCGTGGCGGCCATCCAGAATCCAGTCCGGGTCATGGCGAAGGCTCCTCTGCTCGGCCGGTCAAGGTTGCGCCGCCTCTGCGACGGAAATGCGGCCTCGCCGGGCGGCGCGGGCCCGGAACCGGTCGGGGTCGACCAGCGCCGCCAGAGGGGCCGGCAGGGGGGACGGCGCGCCGAGCGCCAGGGCGGCCACATGCTCGGCCAGCAGCGGCGCCAGGGAGAAGCCGCGCGACCCGAAGCCGGTGAGGGCGTAGAGCCCCGGCGCGTCGGCCAGCGGCCCCGCCAGCGGCAGGCGATCGGGGGTGGTGGCGCGGACGCCGGCCCGGCCCTCCAGCGGCGCCTCGGCCAGGCGTGCGGCGAGACTGGGCAGGGCCTGACCCAGGCTCTCCAGGTTGCGGACATGATCGGCGGGTCGCACGTCCGTGTCGGTTTGGTCGCGGTCGTGGGTAGCCCCGAACAGCACCCCGTCGCGGGTCGGCAGGACGTAGCCCCCCCAGGCGGCGGCCAGAACGCCCTCCACGCCCTCCGCCCAGCTCGCCTGGCCCCGTACGGCCTTCAACGGCAGGTCTGGACGCAGTTCGGCGCAGGCCTGGCCGGCGGCCAGGATCACGGCCTCCGCCTCGCCCAGCAGCCGCCCTTGGGCGTCGAGCAGGGCCCAGGCGCCGCCGCGCGGCTCCAGACGCGCCACGGTGGCTCGCAGGACGGGGCCGGACCAGGCGGCGCGCGCGACGGCCGGCTCCACCACCAGGGCGGCGGCCAGGTCCAGGGCGGCGGGAACGGCCTCGCCCAGGCGCTCGGAGGCCTGGTCGGCGGTAAGCGGCGCCAGGGCGCCGGGTTCGAACAGGTCGGAGGCCGCGATCTTGGCGAATCGGTCGGGATCGCGCTCGCCGGCCGCCAGTTGTAGGACGCCACGGGCGATCACCGCGTCGGGTTGGGCCTCGTAGAGCCTCACGGCGCGACCGAAGGCCTGGGCGGCCAGCTCGGCCACCGGGCCGAGGCCGGCGTCCAGCCGCGGGGTGACCAGGGCGGCGGGGTTGCCCGAGGCTCCGGCGCCTGGGTGTCCGGCCTCGATCAGCAGGGGCTCGCAGCCGATGGCGCGCAGGGCCCGGGCGGCCGAGGCGCCGGCGATCCCCGCGCCGATGACCGCGACCCGGGGCGGGGCGGTCTCAGGCCGCTGCGGGCCGGGCAGTCGGGCCTCCAGGCGCTCGCGCTTGCGGCCGTGGCCGGGACGCTTTTCGATCTCGAAGCCGGCGGCCTGCAGCCCGCGACGCACCGCGCCGGCCACCGTGAAGGTCGCCGCCCGGGCGCCCGGCGCCGTGCGCTGGGCCACCAGGGTGAGCAGGTCCTGCGACCACATCTCCGGGTTCACGGCCGGCGAGAAGCCGTCGAGGAACCAGGCGTCGGCGTGGCCCGACCAAGTGCGCAGGGCGGGCTCGGCCTCCATCACCGCGAGGTCGAGGGTGGCGTTGAATCGGGACAGGTCGACGCGGTGGAAACCGCGGGCCCGGCCCGGCCAGGCGGCGATCAGGGCCTGAGCGGTCTCGGCCAGCTCCGGCCAGGCGGTGAGCGCGCGCGCCGCTTCGTCGGCCGTGATCGGATGGGCTTCGACGCTGAAGATATGCAGGTGGGCGTCGGGTGGGCCGGCGGCGCGCCACAGGTCCAGCAGGGCCAGGATGTTGAGGCCGGTGCCGAAGCCCAGCTCCGCCACTGTGAAGCGCCTGCGGCCGGCCCAGGCCTGGGGCAGGCCGCAGCCCTGGAGGAAGACCGTGCGGCTCTCGGCCAGGCCGTCCTCCGCGGAGAAATAGACGTCGCCGTAGAGGCGCGAGCGCGGCTGGCCGTCATCGGTCCAGACGAGGGGGGAGTCAGCGCTCATGGGGTCGGACTATAGGGCAAAAGAAAAGGGCCGCCCCAAGGGGCGGCCCTCCGCTTTTCGAACGCGTGAGCGTTCGGAAAGTCTTACTTCTTTTCCGGAGCGGCCGGAGCCATCGCGGCGTCGGCGGCCGGAGCGGCGGCGTCAGCGGCGGGGGCGGCGGCGGCGTCGGCGGCCTTGGAGGCGTCGGCGGCGGCGTCCGTAGCGGTCGCGGCGGCGTCAGCAGCCGTGTCGGCGGCGGCGGCGGCGGTCGAGGCTTCGGCGGTGGCTTCGGCGGCGGCGGCGTCGGCCTTTTCAGCCGGCTTGCCGCAGGCGGCGACGGAGAGGGCGGCGACGGCGGCGCCGGCGACGAGCAGCTTGCGAAGGATTTCGGTGGTCATGGTCCCTGGGTCCCCTGGAAACGGAGGTTAGAGCGTCATACGAAGCGACCCGGATAGGGAACGTCGCGTACGCAGGTCAGGAATATGCCGCGCTTCGCGCAGAGGGCAAGGCTTTAATTCACGCCCTCGTGATCACTTTTGATCCTGGGTCGACTTCCGCAGCGAAAACCGGGGCATTTGCTGGGTTTGACGCATCGGCGTCGCGGCATGGCTCCAAGGGCCCGGCGGCGTATATAGGCGGGTCGGCGGAGGGAAATGCATGGATCTGACAGTGAGCGACGCCACGCGCGGGTGGTTGATCGACTTGCCCGGGCGCGGTGGGGCGATGGCGGGCTTCGAGTTCGGGCCGCCCGATCGGCCCATCGACGTCGTCTTCGCCCACGCCAACGGCTTCAATGCGCGCACCTATCGCACCATCCTGGAGCCCCTGGGCGACAGCCTGCGGGTGCTGGCGGTGGATCAGAGGGGCCATGGACGCTCCACCCTGCCCACCGATTCGGCGGGCCGCGGCTCCTGGTACGACCTGCGTGACGACCTCTTGGCCCTGCTGACGGTTCTGGATCTGCGCGGGGTGATCCTGGCCGGCCATTCCATGGGCGGCGCTGTCAGCGTCCTGGCCCAGGCCGCGGCGCCCGAGCGGGTGAAGAGCCTGGTCCTGGCTGACCCGGTGGTGATTCCCTCGGTTAGCGAGGCCGAGGCGACCGCCAATTCGCCGCTGGTCCAAGGCGCCCTGCGCCGCCGGACGGTGTTTCCCAGCCGCCAGGCGGTGATCGCCGCCTATTCGGGCCGCGGCGCCTTCGCGTCCTGGAGCGCCGACATGCTGGCGGACTACGTCGCCGATGGTTTCCATGACCGGCCCGACGGCCAGGTCGAGCTTAGCTGCGCGCCGGCCTGGGAGGCGTCGAACTTCACCTCGCACGGCCACGACACCCTGGGCGCCTTCGAGGCCGCCCAGGTCCCCATCCGCATCCTGAGGGCGGCGGAGGGCTCGACCTGCCGCGAGAATCCCCGGCTGGACGTTCTGCAGGCGGCCGGCCGCATCCGGATCGAGACCATTCCCGGAACCACCCACTTCCTGCCCATGGAGCGCCCCGACCTGGTCCAGGCGGCTCTGCGCGAGGCCGCCGGGGTCTAGCGTCCCAGCGCGACCAGGCCGGCCAGCACCAGGACCGCGATGAAGGCCGTGGCGCCCACCAGAACCAGGATCGGCCGCCACCCGACGCGGGCCAGGTCGCCCAGGGCGGTCTTGGCGCCCAGGGCCGAGATCGCCGCCACCAGGCACCAGCGCGACGCGTCCGACACCGGCCCGGTGATCGCCGCGGGAATCACGCCGGTCGAATTGGCCGCCACCAGCACGGCGAACGCGATCAGGAAGGCCGGGACCAACGGCGGCCGGGCGGCACGGGGCCCGGCCTCGATCAGCGCCGAGCGGTAGATCAGTGAGATGATCACCACCGCCGGCAGCAGCAGGGCCACGCGGAACAGCTTGACGATCGTGGCGGTGTCGCCGGCCTGGGGCGAGACGCTATAGCCCGCGCCCACCACCTGGGCGACATCGTGGATCGTCGCGCCGAAGAAGACCCCGGCGGCCACGTCGCTGAGGCCCAGCAGGGTCGCCAGCGCCGGATAGACCACCATGGCCACGGTCGAGAGCGTGGTCACGCCCACGACGGTCAGCACCACGTCGCGATCATGGGTGTCGCTGCGCGGCAGGCAGGCGGCGATGGCCAGGGCCGCCGAGGCGCCGCAGATCGCCACCGCCCCGCCCATCAGCACCCCCAGGGGTCCGCGCAGCTTCATGGCGCGCGCCAGGCTCCAGCCGACGATGATGGTCAGCAACACACCCCCTGCGGTGAGCAGCAGGGTCTCCAGCCCCAGGGTCCGAACCTGGTCCAGGGTGATCCGCATGCCCAGCAGGGCGACCCCGATCCGCAGCACGTGGCGGGCGGCGAAATCCAGACCCGGCCGGCAGCGCGGGTCGTCGCCGGTGAAGTTCACCGCCATGCCCAGCAGCAGGGCGAACAGCATCACCGGCGCCCCGTAGTGTTCCGACAGCCATTGCGCCGCCAGGGCCACCAGTCCGGCGATGATCAGCCCCGGCGCATAGCGGCGCGCCTGGGCCAGGCGGCGGGGGGGCTCGCCCTGGGGCTGCGCCGACCAGGGCGGCGCGCCCTCCAGCGAATCGAGGGACCGGAACGCCAGCTGGTCGAGGTCATCGCGCATCGGGGGCGGCGGCCTAGAGCGCCAGGCCCGGCGTCAGCCGGGCCACGAACGCCGCCTGGGCCTGGGCGCCGATGTCTATGATCTTGCGCTTGTCGAGGTCGAAGGTGATGGCGATGGCCTCCGAACTCGCCCAGGGGCGACCGCTCTGGGGGTCGACCATCCAGTGGACCGCGCGGCGGATGCGCGGGGTGCTGTCGGCGATCCCGGAGCGCAACTCTACTCCGTCCCCGGCCCTGGGCCAGTCCAGATAGAGCACCCGGTACTCCAGCACGGCGCCGCCCAGGCGGGGCGGCGGCTCGCCCGGAACGGGATCCGGCCCCGGCCGATCCTCGCCGAACAGCCGGGTGATTCCGTCGGAGACCCGGCCGATGAACCGCTCGGCGCTCATGCGGCCGAACACGTCGCATTCCGACGGTCCGACGACGCCCAGGCCGATGCGCATCAGCTTGAGCTCATCGGCCCGCGCCAGACTGGCGGTGGGCGTTACGGGGCCAAGGTCGATGCTGCGGGCCGCCGCATGGGCCGGGACCTCGACGTTGAGCTCGTCGGCCCGGCGGCGGATCCGGTCGGGCCAGGGGAAGGGCCGAAGGTCGGCGGCGGTGGCGTGCTCGACCCGGAACTGGAACGTGGCGGCGGGCTCGCCGGAGGCATGACGCAGAATGACCAGCAGGCGCGCGTCGCTTTCGCCGATCTCGACGACGCCGCCAGTCGCCTGCAGCCAGGCCCCGGCGCGGGCCTCGCGCAGAAAGCGCATGTGCAGCTCACGGATGGCCAGGGTCGCCTGCCCGTGGGCGGCGAAGGCGTGCGGCATGCCCAGCGTCGCGGCCAGTCCCGCCAAGCCCTCCAGGGCCTTGGCCACCCAGAACCGGACGTTCAGGTGGCCCATCTCGTCGCATTCCCAGGTGTTGACGCCGCCGCTCCAGACCTCGACGCCTTGGCTTGTCACGTGATGGCTCCCCCGGAATTGCGGCGGCGACCTTAGGGACGCTTGGGCGGCGGCGCCAGCGCATCCGCTGGGCGATGGCGGCCGTATCTGCGCCGTGGCAAGCTCCACGGCCTAGAGGAACCCCGATGTCCGATCCCCCGTCCGCAGAGGTGCTGGTCCACCGCCATGCCCTGGTCACCCGGGTCACCCACTGGATCAACCTGCTGGCCATGCTGGTCCTGCTGGCGAGCGGCCTGCAGATCTTCAACGCCCATCCGGCGCTCTATTGGGGCGACGCCTCGGTGTTCGCCGAGCCCTGGGCGGCCCTGCAGGCCAAGGCGTTGGGCGGGGAGCGGGTGGGGGTCACCAAGATCGGCGACATCACCCTGCGGACCACCGGACTGTTCGGCCTGTCGGGCGAGCCGGGGGCCCAGGAGGCGCGGGGCTTCCCCGCCTGGGCGACCCTGCCCGGCTACCGCGACCTGGCCTCGGGCCGCCGCTGGCACTTCTTCTTCGCTTGGCTCTTCGCCCTGAACGGCCTGGTCTACCTGGTGGGCAATCTGGTCAATGGGCACTTCAAGCGCGATCTGCTGCCGGAGCGCGACCAGCTCAAGCCCCGCCACCTGCTGCACGAGATCGCCGACCACGCCCGCCTGCGCTTCCCCAAGGGTGAAGAGGCGCGGCGCTACAACGCCCTGCAGAAGCTGACCTATCTGGCGGTGATCTTCGTCCTGTTGCCGGCCATGGTCGCCACGGGGCTCTCCATGGCGCCGGGCCTCAACGCCGCATTCCCCTGGCTTCCGGAGCTGTTCGGCGGCCGGCAGTCGGCGCGCACCCTGCATTTCATCTCGGCCGGGCTGATCGTGGCTTTCGTGGTGGTCCACGTGCTGATGGTGCTGGTTTCCGGGCCCATCAACGGCCTGCGCTCGATGATCACCGGCCGCTTCGCCATCCGCGTCGGAGCCCAGCCATGACCGTCTCTCGACGCCTGCTGTTGGGCGCGACCGGCCTCCTGCTCGGGGCCTGCGACCGGCTCAGCATGAGTCCAGGTGTGCAGCGCGGCCTGGCCGCGGCCGAGGGCCTGACCCGCCGGGCCCAGCGCCTGGTCGTGAACCGCACGGCGCTGGCCCAAGAGTTCCCGGAGGCGCAGATTTCCCGCGACTTCCGCGCCAACGGCTCCATCGGGCCATCCGATCCCGAATACCGCGCCCTGGTGCGGGGCGGCTTCGCTGACTGGCGCCTCGCCATCGACGGCCTGGTGGAGCGACCGCTGTCGCTCAGCCTGGCGGAGCTGAGGGCCCAGCCATCGCGCACCCAGATCACCCGCCACGACTGCGTGGAGGGCTGGTCGTCGATCGGCAAGTGGACTGGCGCCCGGCTTGGGCCGCTGCTGGATCGGGCGGGGCTGAAGCCGGAAGCCCGCTACCTGGTCTTCCACTGCGCCGACACCCTGGACCCCAACGCCACGGATGGGGCTAACAAGTACTATGAGAGCGTCGACCTGATCGACGCCTATCACCCGCAGACCATCCTGGCCTACGCCATGAACGGCCAGCCCCTGCCGGTGAAGCACGGCGCCCCGTGCCGCGTGCGCATCGAGCGCCAGCTCGGCTACAAGCACGCCAAGTACCTCATGCGTATCGAGGCCGTGGCCGACTATGCCCACCTCGGCCGCGGCAAGGGCGGTTTCTGGGAAGACCGCGGCTACGAGTGGTACGCGGGGATCTAGGCGCCCGGCGCTCGAAGGAGTCAAAGTCCCCCTCAGTCAGCTTCGCTGACAGCTCCCCCAGAAGGGGAGCAATTAGGTGTTCTTAGTTCCTCCCCCAGCGCGCAGCGCGGTTTGGGGGAGGTGGCGCGTCGCCTTCTTCGGCGACGTGACGGAGGGGGTTGAAGCGCGCCGGCCTCAGTAAGGCCCCTTCGCCACCAGCTCGGCCTCGGCGGCGCAGGACGCCGGCTCGGCCGCGGCGGTCTTGCGCAGGGCGGTGACCTCGGTGCGGGCGGCCTCCAGGTCGGTGCGGAACTGGGGGTCGCCGTGCAGGGTGGCGACCAGGGCGCCGCCATTGGTGCGGCCGGCCTCCACGGCGCTCACCGTATGCACCCCGCAGATCACCCGGCTCTCGCCGAAGGCGCGGCCGCGGGCGAGGATCGGGGTCGCCCGGTCCGGGGCGATCTCCGCCAGGATCAGGCCGATGCTCCAGCCCCAGGTGGCATGGCCGGAGGGATAGTCGGGGCTGGCGGCCAGACTGTCGGACTTGGGCACGCAGATATTGCCCTCGGTGATCAGATAGGGCCGCTTACGCTTGAAGACGTCTTTCACCGCGGCGACCTGACGGCCGGCGTCCAGGCCGACCCGGCCCAGCATGGCGGTGAGCTTCGGCGCGTTCTGCGGGGTCAGTTCGACGCCGACCGCGCAGCTGAAGTTCTTCAACATGGCCTGGGGCAGGGTGGGGACGTCGTTCTGGGCCAGCGCCCAGCGCGGCGAGCCCTCCAACGCGCGGGTCGTCTTGAAGACCTCCTGGTCGCGGGCCTCGCGAGACGAGCCGGCAGCCGGCGCCGGCGGCAGGATCCTGGCCGCGTCAGGCCAGCTCTGCGGGGTCAGATAGCCCATGGGCAGGCTGGGGGCGGGGGCGGCGGCCTGCTGCGCCACGGCCATTCCGGCGGCGGCCAAGGCCACCACCAGGGCGGCGCCCATCACTCTGCGATCCATCATCCCCTCCCGGATTTCTCGTTGGCGCGATCATGCGCAGGCCCGGTCCCCGTTCAAGCGGTTTGACGCCCTGAGCTTAAGATTCTTCATTTCGGGCTTGAGAAATTGAATATCTTGAGTCAAAGATTGAGAAATTCAATTCGGACCGGCCATCTTGACCCAGAAACCTCATCACGACTGGCAGGCGCTCACCGAGCTCACCCAGGGCAAGGCCTTCGTGGTCGAGCGGGTGCGGCTCGTGGACTCGGGCGTCGCCATCGAGGGCGGCTTCGAGCCGCCGCAGCTGGCGAGGCTTTCGGCCGAGGATCAGGTCTTCGTCGCCGCCTTTCTCAAGAGCCACGGCTCGATCAAGGAGATGGAGGCGGTGTTCGGGGTCTCCTATCCGACCATCAAGGCGCGGCTGAACCGCATCGCCGGGGTGCTGGACCTGGTGGAGATCGACGTGCGGCCGTCCCGCGCCGACGTGCTGGAGCGCCTCAGCCGCGGCGAGATCGACGCCGAGACCGCCATCGCTGAACTGGAGGGACGCCCATGAGCGGAACCCCGATCCGGGCGCTCGCCACCCTCCAGGCCCGCGCCATGCGCACCGCGCGCCACCACCGCCGGCGGACCCATGTCAGGTCGGGCGAGCCGCGGGTGGTCCGCCTGTGGCTGCCGCTGACGGCCCTGTTCCTGATCCTCTCGCCCTTCGCCTTCCTGCTGCTGATCGTGGCGGTGTTCATGCCCTGGCCGCGTGGGATCAGTCCGCTGGACGCGGTGCTGGCCGTGGGCCGCGTGCTGCTGTCCCTCGGGGGAACCGAGGTCGATGTCCAAGCCCCGGACGCTCTCGTCCGCATCAAGATCGTCTAGGAGACGCCGCCATGAGCGAAGACCGCCGCTCGATCCTGCAGATGCTGAGCGAAGGCAAGATCACCCCCGACGAGGCCGAGCGCCTGATGGCCGCCCTCGAGCGCGGACCCCAGCCCGCCTCAGGCCCCGCGCCCGGCGCGCGGCGCAACGTGAAATACCTGCGGGTGGTGGTGGACACCGACGAGGGCCACGACGGCCCGACCAAGGTGAATATCCGGGTGCCGATGAACCTGCTGCGGGCCGGGGTGCGGCTCTCCAGCATCATACCGCCGGCGGCCCGGGAGAAGGTCAATGCGGCCATGGCCAAGAACGGCGTGCCGTTCGACCTCAACCAGTTGAAGCCCGAGAACCTGGAGGAGCTGGTCGAGCAGCTCGACGAGCTGACCGTCGATGTCGATCAGGACAAGACCAAGGTCAGGATCTTCTGCGAGTAGCGACGCCTCCCCGTCGCCGAACTCGGCCGTCGCCTTTGGGATAGGGCGACGGCCGTCTTTTTGTCCGGCCTTAGGCGGTGGTCTTGTCGAACAGCTTGGCCCAGCGGGGCTTGGTGCGGTTCTTCCAGGAACCCCGGTGGAAGGCGTCCGAGGCGATCAGCGGCACCACGGTGGTGGCCTCGGCGAACACCATCTGTTCCCAGGTGACGTCGACCTTGCCCCAGGAGCAGGCCTCCTTGAGCGTCGAGGACGAGCAGGCGCCGTCGCGCACGTCGGCCACGGTGATCTGGACGGCGTACCTATGCATCTCGGCCTCGTGGCCCAGGATCTCGGCGCAGACCACGGTGTCCTGGGCGAAGTTCTTGGGAACCCCGCCGCCGACCATGAACAGGCCCGTGGTGCCGGCCGCCAGCTTGATGTCGGTCAGCTCACGGAAGTCGGCCACCGCGTCGATGGTCAGGTACGGCTTGCCGGCCTTCATCCGCTCGACCTGGTGCTTGACCAGGCCGAAGCCGGCCGAGCTGTCCACGAAGGCCGGGCAGAAGATCGGCACGCCCTCGCGATAGGCGACCTCGATCAGCGAGTCGGGCTTCTTGGCGTTGCCGGCCGCCAGCCACTTGCCCATCTCGTGGATGAACTCGCGGCTGGAATAGGGACGGGCCTCGAGCTGCTCGCAGATCTCGTAGATCGTGCCGTCGCAGTTCTGCAGCTCTTCCTCGTCGATATAGGTGTCGTAGATGCGGTCGATATAGAGGTCGCGCAGGTCGCGATCGTCGACGTTGGACTGGGCCTGATAGTGCTTGAAGCCCAGGGCCTCGAAGAAATCCATGTCCACGATCGAGGCGCCGGTGGCGACGATCGTGTCGATCATCCCGTACTTCACCATGTCGCGGTAGATGTGCATGCAGCCGCCGGCGCTGGTCGAACCCGCCAGGGTCAGCCAGGTCGAGCAGTCCTTGTCCTCCAGCGACATCGACCAGATGTCGGCGGCCCGCGCCGTGTCGCGGCTGGTGAAGCTCATATTGCGCATGGCGTCGATGATCGGGCGGGCGTCGTACTGGTCGATCGCCACGTGCTCGACGGTGTTGGCCAGCAGCTCGGCCTTGCGGTTCGTCTTCTGAACGTCAGCGTTCATTCTCTGCATCCTTTGAGAGTTTGAGCGCCCGTCCAAAAAATAGGGCGCGGCCGGGACGGAGCGACCGGCCGCGCCAATAACGATTGAGCTGCCGGCTTATTTCCGCCGACGCTTCTTGCTGCGCGCGCGCGACAGCTTCACGACGTTCTGGTTCTCCTGCTTGGGCAGGGGGATCGAACGCCGCGCCAGGCCGAACATCGAGGCCATGGGCGCATCCTTCGCCTCGGCGATCTCGGCGTCGCCGAAACCGTTGAAGCGGGTGTTCATGGCCACGCCATAGGCGCCCAGCATGCCGATCTCGATATAGTCGCCCTCGCGGACGTCTTCCGGCAGCCAGAACGGGCCCGGCATATGGTCGAGCGAGTCGCAGGTGGGGCCCCAGAACTTGAAGGGCTTTAGATTGCCTTCGACCTCGCGCGCCTCGCCGCCCTCGTTGCGGAGAAGTTTGACCGGAAAGGGCCATTTGGCGTGCGCGGCGTCGAACAGCGAGCCATAGGACCCGTCGTTCAGATAGAGCGCCTCGCCCTTGCGGAGTTCGACCTTGGTGACGATGGACGAGCCTTCGGCCACCAGGGCCCGGCCCGGCTCGCACCAGAGTTCGGTGGTTTCGTGGACCATCATCTCGGCGAAGCCGCGGTCGATGGAGTCCACATAGTCGGCGAGCGCCGGCGGCACCATGCCCGGATAGACCGAAGGGAAGCCGCCGCCCACGTCGACCACGTCGGCGAAAACGCCGGCGCGGACCAGGGCGCGGGAGGCCTGGGTCATCGCCGCCTGGTAGGCGGTCGGACGCATGCACTGGCTGCCCACATGGAAGGAGACGCCCATCAGGTCCTGGGTCGCGCGCCGCGCGGCCAGCAGCAGGGCCGGCGCCTCATGAGCGTCGACGCCGAACTTGCCCGACAGCGAATACTGCGCGCCCTCGGCGGCCACCGCGAGGCGGACGATGAGGTTCAGGTCCTTGGCGTCGCCGGTGGCGGCCAGGATCTTGGCCAGCTCTTCATGGGTGTCGAGCGCGAACGTGCGCACGCCGTGGTCATGATAGGCGGCGGCGATCGCCGCGCGGCTCTTCACCGGGTGCATGAAGGCCATGCGGGAACCCGGCGCGAACTGCGCGATCAGCTCGATCTCGGGGATCGAGGCCACGTCGAACGAGGTGACGCCGTTCGCAACCAGGGTCTCGATGACCCAGGGCGAAGGATTCGCTTTGACGGCGTAGAAGACGTCGCCTCGAAAATTCGTCTGGAACCAGCGCGCCGCTGCGGCCACCGCGTCCGGTCGCGCTATTGCGACGGGACGTTCCGGGGACCGCTGACGGACCAGGTCCAGGGGCGTATGGTACGTGTGCAATTCACGTAACCCCCATTGGCAGTTGAACCTAGCCGGCGTTAGCAGCGCTTTTCAGGACATCGGGTCCGCCGGAGCGGTGCGAAATAGGGGCGATGAACCTCGATGTAAAGAGGTTTGTTTTCGTGCGGCCAAATCGTCGCCAAACCCTGGGCCCGTCAGGGATTGCGCGGGGGACTGATTCCACCTTTTCCACAGCCGTTTTCGCGCCGTTTCGAACGCCCGGGAGCCGACCCTCGCCGGCGCCGGCGAAAACAGCCTCCACCGTGTCCGCAACGCCACGATCCGCGGTCGAAGGGCGTCCGACGCCTCGTCGCGCGCCTGCGCGTCAACGGGTGCTGGACCGCACGCCAGCGGCCATGTCATGAAGCCGTCGTAGAGGTCGGTGACTGTCCCGACACCTGCGTGCGCCGATCCGGGGAAGCCTCGCCATCCATGACTGACGCCGCGGTTCTGTCCGTGCGGAACGCCTCGAAGAGCTTCGGCTCTCGGCGTGCCCTGGATTCGGTTTCCCTGAAGGTGCGCAAGGGCGAGATGATCGCCCTGATCGGGCCGTCGGGCTCCGGCAAGTCGACCCTGCTGCGCTCGATCAGCGGCCTGCAGGCCATCGATCCCGGCGAGGGCCGGATCGACGCCTTCGGCCAGTCGGTTCAGGCCGACGGCAAGATCTCCTCCAAGGTGCGCGAGGCGCGCATCCGCATCGGCTTCATCTTCCAGCAGTTCAACCTGGTCGGCCGCCTGACCCTGTTCTCCAATGTGGCCCTGGGCTCGTTGGGGCGGATTCCCTTCTCGCGGGGCCTGTTCGGCGCCTGGCCGAAGGAGATCCAGGCCGCGGCCATGGCGGCCATGGCCCGGGTGGGTGTGGCCGAGTACGCCGCCCAGCGCGCCAACACCCTGTCCGGCGGCCAGCAGCAGCGCGGCGCCATCGCCCGCGCCCTGGTCCAGAAGGCCAAGATCATCCTGGCCGACGAGCCGGTGGCCTCCCTCGATCCGGTCTCGGCCCGCAAGGTCATGGATATCCTGCGAGACCTGAACCGGGTCGACGGCCTGACCGTCGTGGTCACCCTGCACCAGGTCGACTACGCCCTGCGCTACTGCGACCGAGTGGTTGCCTTGAAGGCCGGCAAGATCGTCTATGACGGCGGCGCCGACGGCCTCGACAAGACCCGGTTGATCGACATCTACGGCCCGGAATTCGAAGACGTCTTCTGGGAAGGAGCTCCCAAATGATCGACCGTCGCCTCCTCATCGCAAGCGGGCTGGCCGGCCTGGGGCTCTCGGCCTGCGGCAAGCCGGATGCGCCGGCGCCCGGCGCCGAGCCCAACGTGATCAACTTCTCGATCCTGGCGACCGAGAACTCCACCAGCATGGAGACCTTCTGGAAGCCCATCCTGGCCGACATGGAGAAGTCGATCGGCATCCCGGTGAAGCCGTTCTTCGCCTCCAACTACACCGCCCTGATCGAGGCCCTGCGCTTCAAGCAGGTCGACGCCGGATGGTTTTCCAATCTCTCGGGCCTGGAGGCGGTGCGCCGCGCTAATGGCGAGGTCTTCGCGCGGACCTTCGATCCCTCGAACATCGACGGCTACAAGTCCGTGATCATCGTGCCCGCCAAGAGCAAGACCACGCTGGAAGACGTGCTCAGGTGCGACAAGAGCCTGACCTTCGGGATCGGCGACGCCAAGTCGACCTCCGGCACGCTCGCGCCGATGACCTATCTGTTCGCGCCGAACAACATCGACCCGGCCAAGTGCTTCAAGCAGGTGAAGACCGCCAACCACCAGTCCAACCTGTTCTCGGTGGCCAAGGGCGTGCTGGACGTGGCGACCAACAACTCCACCGCCATCCGCCTGCAGGAGGAGCGCGGCACGGGCGTCGCCGAACAGGTCCGGGTGATCTGGGAAAGCCCCAAGCTGCCGGAGGACCCGATCATCTGGCGCAGCGACCTGGACCCGGCGGTGAAGGAGAAGCTGCGGCAGTTCTTCCTGACCTATGCGCAAGGCGAGGGGCCCGAGCCGGAGCGCCAGCGCAAGCTGCTGAACGCGCTCTCCATCGGCGGCTTCAAGCCGGCCGACGCCACCCACCTGTTGCCGGTCCAGGAGATGGAGGCGACCGAGGCCCTGCTCGACGCCCGCAACAAGGGCGACAAGGTGAAGACCGAGCAGGCCCAGAAGGCGCTGGACGCCATCCGGGCCGAACGCGCCGCGCTGGAGGCCAGGACCGGCCAGCCCGCGGCCGCGCAGTAGGATCGCCCCGTGACCGTCACCGTGACCGCGCCCGACCTCCTGAAGCCGCCGGTGCGCCCGCTCGGTCAGCGGGTGTTCGATCTGGTCCTGTGGGGCGGTATCGCGGCCATGCTGGTGGTCGGATTCGGCCCGGTCGAGATGGAGAAGCTGCCGCTGTTGTTCAAGAACTCGGACAACATGCGCCAGTTCGGCCATGAGTTCATGCGACCCGACTGGAGCGACTGGCGGCTGCTGGTCGCGCAGATGTGGGTGACGATCCAGATCGCGCTCTGGGGCACGACGATCGCCGTGGTCCTGGCCGTGCCCCTGGGCCTCCTCGGCGCGCGGAACGTCACGCCAGCCTATATCCAGATGCCGGTCCGGCGGGTCATGGACGCCCTGCGCTCGATCCCTGACCTGGTGATCGGAACCATGTTCATCGTCGCCGTGGGCCTGGGCCCCTTCGCCGGGGTCATGGCCCTGGCGCTCAACACCGGCGGGGTGCTGGGCAAGCTGTTCTCGGAAGCGGTCGAGTCCATCGACAAGGGGCCGGTCGAAGGCGTTCGCGCCACCGGCGCCGCGCCGTTGCAGGAGATCGTCTGGGGGGTCATTCCGCAGGTGGCTCCGCTCTGGACCTCCTACGCCCTGTATCGCTTCGAATCCAACAGCCGGTCGGCCACGGTGCTGGGCCTGATCGGCGCGGGCGGTATCGGCCAGATCCTGTTCGACAGCCTGAACAGCTTCGCCTACAGCCGCGTGGCGGCGATCTCGATCGTCATCGTGGTGGCGGTCAGCATCATCGACCTGCTGTCCCAGACCATCCGCTCACGCCTGCTCTAGGCGCGGCGCCGACCGATCCGGCATTTGTTCTGCCGCCGCCACGGCTCGACTGTCACAAATCCGTATCCGGAGCTTCACGGTTGCGACGCGTAACCGTCATCCAATCTTGGCCGAACCGTCACGGGACCTCGTTAAGCCGCCCCTAGCCTGAAGAGGCCACGGGGATAGCTCTACAAGGATCCTAATAATGAAAATCGAAACCTCGCTCTGCGCCGGGGCGGCGCTTGGCGTGCTGCTGCTGGGCGCATCCGCCGCGCAGGCTCAAGACACCACGACCGCCTGGAAGGGCGCGCCGCAATTCCAGAACGACAGCCTGACCTTCAAGGTCCGCGGTCGGGTCTACAACGACTATGTCTATCAGGACGTCGACCGCCAGACGGGCGCCGACTTCGAGGCCAGCAACACCCGCCTGCGCACGGCTCGCCTCGGCGTCGAGGGAACCTGGAACGCCAACTGGGCCTACAAGGCCGAGATCAATTTCACCCGCGGCGGTTCGGAGTGGGAGGACCTGATCCTCGAGTACAAGCCGACCGACACGATCTCGATCATGGCCGGCAACTTCAAGACCGTGTCGCTCGAGAACATCACCTCCTCGCGCTACATCACCTTCATGGAGCGCGGTCCGTACAATGACGTGCTCGGTATCGGCCGCGTGATGAACGTCCAGGTCAAGGCCAACGGCCCGAACTGGACCGTCGCCGGCGCCGTCTCTGGCGACAGCCTCAATTCCGCCGATGTGGCGACCAACGCCGCCACCGGTTCCAAGGAAGTGTTCGGCTTCAACGGCCGCGCCACCTTCGCGCCGATCATGACTGACAGCGACCAGGTCCACCTCGGCGTCTGGGCCCGTCGGCGCAACCGCGAAGACCAGGGCAACTTCAGCTACGGCGTGCGCAACAACACCAACTACGGCGCGCAGTACGTCACCTCGGGCGCCGTCGGCGTCAAGGACACCATGATCGGCCTCGAAGGCGCCTGGGTGCACGGACCGTTCTCGGTGCAAGGCGAATGGGCCAACATCGACATCCAGCGTCCCGGCAATCTCGATGCCGATGCGCGCGCCTGGTACCTCTACGGCAGCTGGTTCGTGACCGGCGAGACCCGCCGCTACGAGGCCAATAAGGGCGAGTTCAACCGCATCAAGATCCTCGATCCCATGACCAGCGGCGGGCTGGGGGCTGTCGAGCTCGGCGTTCGCTACGACAGCGTCGACCTCACCGACATCACCGGTGTGGCCACCGCGGGCGAGTACTCGGCCTGGACCCTCGGCGCCAACTGGTACCCGCACCCCTATGTCCGCTTCATGGCCAACTACTCGGTCTCGGAGAACGACAACGCGGCTGTCGGCGCGGATGTCGACGCCAAGACCCTGCAGTTCCGCGCTCAGTTCGATTTCTAAGATCCCTCCGCGGGGCGGTCCCTGGGATCGCCCCGCTCCCTCTTCGAAGAGAGACATCCCGTGAAAAAGCTTCTGGCTAAGAAAGCGCTTCTCGCCTGCGCCGCGGCTGCCGCGATGCTGGGCGCCAGCGCTCCGGCGTTCGCCGCGCGCGACTATGTCTGGGCCGCCGGTTCCTCGACCGTCTTCCCGTTCACCACCCGCGTGGCCGAGAACTTCGCCCGCAAGACCGGCAACAAGGCCCCCAAGGTCGAGAGCCTGGGCACCGGCGGCGGCATCAAGCTGTTCTGCTCGGGCGCCGGCGACGCCTATCCGGATATCGCCAACGCCTCGCGCCCGATGAAGAAGTCGGAATTCGACGCCTGCGCCGCCAAGGGCGTGAAGGACATCGTCGCGATCAAGATCGGCTTCGACGGCATCGTCGTGGCGGTGGACAAGGACGGCGCGGACTACAGCTTCAAGCGCGAGCACCTCTATCTGGGTCTCGCGGCCACCGTGCTTCGCGGCGGCAAGTTCATCCCCAACCCCTACACGACCTGGGACGAGATCGGCGCCGGCCTGCCCGGCAATCGCATCCTCGTCTACGGGCCGCCGCCGACCTCGGGCACCCGTGACGCCTGGATCGAGCTGGCCATCGAGGAAGGCGCTCGCAAATATCCGACCGCCGACGAGCTGCGCTCGAACAACGAGAAGAAGTTCAAGCAGCTGGTCGATCCGATGCGCAAGGATCATTGGGTGGACGCTGGCGAGAACGACAATGCCATCGTCCAGACCCTGACCAAGACGCCGGGCGCGCTCGGCGTGTTCGGCTACTCCTTCCTCGAAGAGAACGGCGACAAGGTGAAAGGGGCGTCGATCAACGGCATCCGCCCGACCCCAGGCACGATCTCCGACGGGTCCTACCCGCTGTCCCGTTCGCTCTACATCTACGTGAAGAAGGCGAACATCGGCGTGACCAAGGGTCTGCAGGAGTTCGTCACCGAGTACGTGTCCGATGCGGCCACCGGCCGTGGCGGCTACCTCTCGCAACGCGGCCTGATCGCGCTGCCCGCCGGCCAGCACGCCGGGCAACAGGGCGTCGCCCAGAAGCTGACGCCGATGGCGCGTCCGGCCAGCTAAGATCGACCGCTCGAGGAGAGCTGGAAACGCCGCGGCCCCCGGGTCGCGGCGTTTTCTGTTTGGGGCGGGCGGCGAAAGCCAACCCACGTCGTCATCCCCCGGATCGTCTTTCAGACGACCGGAGGGTGACGAAGGTGGGGTGCGAGAATCGTTAGGCTACGCCGTCGCCTCGACACGGCGCCGGCGGACGCGGGTCAGGCGGCGCAGGCGGCGCCAGAAGCGAGTCTTCTCCGGCTCCGGATAGGGCTGGAGGTTCTTCACGAAGTCCTCGGCGCAGGCCTTCCAGGAGAAGCCTTCCGCAAAGCCGCGCACCGCGGCCTTGTCGAGCTTGAGCGCCTCGAGACAGGCCTCGCGCAGGCCCTCGGTCGCGCTGTGGGCCAGGACCCCGGCGCCGGAGCCCGGCAGGATGTCGATGGGGCCGGGGGCGGGATAGGCGGCCACCGGCACGCCCGCGGCCATGGCCTCCAGGATCACCAGGCCGAAGGTGTCGGTGAGCGAGGGGAAGACGAAGGCGTCGGCGCAGGCGAAGTGCGCGGCCAGCTCCGCGCCGAACTTGGCGCCGGTGAACACCGCCTCGGGATAGCGCTCGATCAGTTCCTCGCGCTGCGGACCGTCGCCGACCACCACCCTGGTTCCGGGCAGGTCGAGGCCGAGGAAGGCCTCGATGTTCTTCTCCACCGCCACGCGGCCCACCGACAGGAAGATCGGGCGCGGCAGGCCCTCGAAGATGTCGCGTTCGTCCGGGCGCCTGGGATGGAACATTTCGGTGTCCACCCCGCGCGACCAGACCGAGATATTGCCGAAGCCGTGGCGTTCCAGCTCGTCCTTCATGGTCGGCGTGGTGACCATCATCCGGCCCGACGGCTTGTGGAACCACTTCATGTAGGCATAGCCGGCCGCCAGCGGCAAAGGCAGCCGGGCCGAGACATATTCCGGGAACCGGGTGTGGTAGCTGGTGGTGAAGGGCAGCTTCCATTCCACGCAGATGCGCCGGGCGGCTAGGCCCAACGGACCCTCCGTGGCGATGTGGATGGCCTCGGGCTCGAAGGCCTTGAAGCGCTCCTGCACCGGCTCATGGGCGGCGATGGCCACCTTGATCTCGGGATAGGTCGGCAGCGGGAAGGTCTTGAACTGGTCGGGACTGATCACCTCGACCGAATGGCCCAAGGCTTTCAGCTCGGCGATCACCCGCGACAGGGTCTGCACCACGCCGTTGACCTGCGGCGCCCAGGCGTCGGTGACCAGCAGGATGCGCATGGGCTTCTGGCCGTCGACCCGCGGCGCGGTGATCGCCTCGCGGATGCGCGTCGCCGGGCGGGTGGTGGTCAGGGCCTGGCTCTGCAGCCACGCCCAGAAGGCGCCCAGCAGCGCCTCCTTGGTGGGGAAATGGCGGTAGACCGTGCGTTCGCCCACCTCGGCCTCGGCGGCGATCTCGGCGAAGCTGAGATCCTCCAACGGTCCGGATTCCAGCTTGCGGGCCACCGCATGCATGATCTGGTCCTGGGTCGCCTGCTTCTGGCGGTCGCGCAGGTTCGAGGTGTACCGGGTTGGCGGGATCATGACAGCCGCACTGTCATCAAAACAGCTGGACTGTCAATGAAGCGCCTCAGGCCGCGGCGGCCTCCGGCAGGGGCTCCCGGAACGGCTCGGGCCGGCGGCCCTTGCGGTCGATCGCCGACCAGGAGCGCAGCTTGGCCCATTCCAGGATCTCAAGCCGGCCATCGGGATGTTCGACCAGGGCCGAGCAGCTTTCCACCCAATCGCCGTCATTGATATAGGCGATGCCGTCGATGTCGCGCATCTCGGCCTTGTGGATGTGGCCGCAGATCACCCCGTCCACCCCGCGACGGCGGGCCTCGTCGGCCACCGCGGCCTCGAAGTTCTCGACGAACTGCAGGGCGTTCTTGACCCGGGTCTTGAGGAAGGCCGAGAAGCTCCAATAGCCGAAGCCCAGCCGGCGGCGGACGCGATTGAACAACGTATTGGCCGCGATCAGCACCCGGTAGGCGTAGTCGCCCACGAAGGCCAGCCACCGGGCGTGCTGCACCACCCCGTCGAACTCGTCGCCGTGCACCACCAGGAAGCGTTTGCCGTCCGCGGTCTCGTGGATGGCGTCGCGCGCCACGATCACCCCGCCGAAATGAACGCCGACGAAGTCGCGCACCCCTTCGTCGTGGTTGCCGGGGACATAGATGACCTTCACCCCCTTGCGGGCCATACGCAGGATCTTCTGGACCACGTCGTTGTGGGCCTGGGGCCAGTGCCAGCCGGAGCGCAGCTTCCAGCCGTCGACGATGTCGCCGACCAGATAGAGCGTCTCGCACTCGATATGGCGAATGAAGTCCAACAACAGCTCCGCCTGGCACCCCTTGGTGCCGAGATGGATGTCTGAAATGAACACGGTCCGATAGCTGCGGACTCCCGGATCACCCATAGATGCCCCCCGGAGCCCAAGTGGGCTCCAACATGAAAAGTTTGAGGGCGATGGCCGCCGAAACCGGCTTCCACTTTCGGCTATCGCCCTCAAGCATGCGGCCGATTGCCCATCCGCTAGGCTGATTGCGTGTCAGTCTCATGAAACCGACGTCGGCCCTTTTGTCGCCCCGCCTTTCATCGTAAGGATTCTGCAAGGCCGACCCTCCCCAGGTCTTCCGCAAACAAGGTCCTATGGACGCCCGAACCTATCCTGCGAAGGAGACGCCGAAATCTCGGCGGACCCGAGCGCGCATCCTTGACGCCGCCATGCGGCTGTTCGCCGAGGTCGGCTACCATGCCGCGACCAATGCGATGATCGCCGACGCCGCGAACCTGACGCGCGGCGCCATGCTCTATCATTTCGCCAGTCGCGAAGAGCTGGTGGAGGCGGCCGTGACCTATATCGAGGTGGAGCGCGCGCGCCTGTTCGAGCAGGCGGCCTCTGCGCCCCCGGCGGCCGGCGTGGACGCCGCCGAGCACGCCATCGACGCCTATTGGACCCTGCTGCACGAGACGCCGTTCGTGGCCTTCGGCGAGATGGAGTCCGCGGCGCGGACCGATCCGATGCTGCGCGTGCGCCTGGCCGGCGCCCAGAGCGCCTTCGACCACAACCAGGTCGGCGATCGGTTCCTGGCGCTCGCCTCTGCCGGTGAGGACCCCCGCTTCCAGACCAGCCGCGACCTCGGCCGATTCCTGCTGGAGGGCCTGGCCAAGGGCGCCATGACCTATGATGAGACGGCCCGCAAGGAGCGCCTGCTGACCGTGGTCAAGCGCGCGGTGCGGGTGCTGAACCGCAAGGGCGACGTCCAGGAGCTCTGGCCGGAGTAGGGTCCCTTTTCCCTCCTCTTTATGGGGAGGGACAGGCGGCGAAGCCGCCAGGGTGGGGAAGACCGGCCGGCCTCATCGAAGCTTCAGAAAGCCCCACCCTCGACCGCTGCGCGGTCTTCCCTCCCCACAAGGAGGAGGGAAACGAGGCCTACAGCGCCCGATAGGCCGGCAGTGTCAGGAACTCCTCGAACCCTTCCGACAGGCTCATCTCGGTGAAGATGGCGATCGCCTCGGCGAAGCGGCCGGTCTCGAAGGCGCCGCCGGGCAGGGTGGCCTTGAGCGCGGCCATCTCCTCGTCCAGCAGGGTCCGGAACAGGGCCTCGTCGACCACCCGGCCGTCGTCCAAGGTCGCGGCCTGCTTGATCCATTGCCAGATCTGGGCGCGGCTGATCTCGGCGGTCGCGGCGTCTTCCATCAGGTTGTAGAGCGGCACCGCGCCCTTACCGCGCAGCCAGGCCTCGATGTACTGGACGCCGACCCGGATGTTCTCGCGCAGGCCGTGCTCGGTGCGCGCGCCCTCGTGGACTTTCAGCAGGTCCTCGCGGCTGACTTTGACGTCCTCGCGCAGCTTGCCCAGCTGGTTCGGGGTCGGCATGACCCTATCGAACACTTCCAGGGCCACGGGGACCAGGTCCGGGTGGGCGACCCAGGTGCCGTCGTGGCCGTTGTTGGCCTCGCGTTCCTTGTCGGCGCGCACCTTGGCGAAGGCCGCCTGGTTGGCGGCGTCGTCGCCCTTGACCGGGATCTGGGCGGCCATGCCGCCCATGGCGAAGGCGCCGCGCCGGTGGCAGGTCTGGATCAGCTTCAGGGAATAGGCGGCCAGGAAGGCGGAGCCCATGCCCATGACCGCGCGGTCGGGGGTGAGCGCCTGCGGCTGGCGGCCCAGGCGCTTGATGTAGGAGAAGATGTAGTCCCAGCGGCCGCAGTTGAGGCCCGCCATGTGGTCGCGCAGTTCGTAGAGGATCTCGTCCATCTCGAAGGCGGCGGGCAGGGTCTCGATCAGCACCGTGACCTTGATGGTCCCCTGCGGCACGCCGAGCGCGTCCTGGGCATAGACGAAGACGTCGTTCCAGAGGCGGGCCTCCAGATGGCTCTCCATCTTCGGCAGGTAGAATGCGGGTGTGGCGCCGGCGGCGATCTGGGCCTTGGCGTTGTGGAAGAAGTAGAGGCCGAAGTCGAACAGGCCGCCGCTCATCTCCTCGCCGTTCACCAGGGCGTGGGCCTCGGGCAGGTGCCAGCCGCGGGGGCGGACCATCAGGGTGGCGACCTTGTCCTTCAGCGCATAGGCCTTGCCGGTGGTGGCGTCGGTGAAGCCGATCTTGCCGGCCCAGCGGTCCTTCAGGTTGACCTGGCCCTCGACCATGTTCTGCCAGGTCGGCGACGAGGCGTCCTCGAAGTCGGCCATGAACACCTTGGCCCCGGAATTGAGCGCGTTGATGATCATCTTGCGGTCGACGGGCCCGGTGATCTCCACCCGGCGGTCCAGCAGGTCGGCGGGGATGGTCGCGACCTTCCAGTCGCCGTCGCGCACGGCCTTGGTCTCGGCCAGGAAATCGGGCTGCTCGCCGGCGTCGAAGCGCTTCTGGCGGGTGGCGCGGGCGGCCAGCAGCTCCAGCCGGCGCGGATTGAAACGGGTGTGGAGCTCGACGAGGAAGGCCTGGGCCTCCGGGGTCAGCACCTCGGCCGCGCGGCCTTCCACGGCGCCTTTGAGTTCCAGGCCAGGGCGGGCGGCGACATCGACGGACATGTGGGGCTTCCTCGTTTCCGGCTGGGCCGGGATCATAGTCGATAAAAAGAGAGCCCGCCTCGACCCAAGGGCCGGGACGAGCTCTAGGAGAGACAACTGGGCGCTAGCCCATGACTTTTAGGCCGGCAGTACGAGCTGTTCCGAGGCGATGGCGAAACGGGTGGTGGCGCCGCTGCGGGTTTCCCGCGAGATCCGCTTCCACACTTCGCTGGCCTCTTCCCGGGTCTCGTAAGGGCCCAGCACCTTGGGGCCTTCGCCCTTCAGGGACTTGAACGCCATGCAGCTGTATTCGCCGCCGACAACCCAATACCGTTCCGTGGTCATGGTCCTTGCTCCCCCGGCGGTGGCCGGATCTCGATAACTCTAGGCGAACTGGCCCATCGTGTTGTGGACGCCGCCGGCCTTCAGGGCCGCCTCGCCGGCGAAGTATTCCTTGTGATCGTCGCCGATGTCGGAGCCCGACATGTTCTGGTGCTTCACGCAGGCGATGCCCTGACGGATCTCCTGGCGCTGGACGCCCAGGACGTAGCCGAGCATGCCGGCCGCGCCGAAGTATTCCTTGGCCAGGTTGTCCGTGCTGAGCGCGGCCGTGTGGTAGGTCGGCAGGGTGATCAGGTGGTGGAAGATGCCGGCCCGCTTGGCGCCGTCCGCCTGGAAGGTGCGGATGCGTTCGTCGGCCTCTGCAGCCAGCTCGGTGCCGTCGTAGTCCACGCTCATCAGCTTGTCGCGGTCATAGGCCGAGACGTCCTTGCCCGCCGCCTTGTAGGCGTCGAACACCTGCTGGCGGAAGTTCAGGGTCCAGTTGAAGGACGGGCTGTTGTTATAGACCAGCTTGGCGTTGGGGATGACCTCGCGGATGCGGTCCATCATGCCGGCGATCTGGCTGACGTGGGGCTTCTCGGTCTCGATCCACAGCAGGTCGGCGCCGTTCTGCAGCGAGGTGATCGAGTCCAGGACGCAGCGGTCCTCGCCGGTGCCTTCGCGGAACTGGAACAGGTTGGACGGCAGGCGCTTGGGACGCAGCAGCTTGCCGTTGCGGTTCAGGACCACGTCGCCGTTGTTGGCGTTCTCGGGCGTGATCTCCTCGCAGTCGAGGAAGCTGTTGTACTGGTCGCCCAGGTCGCCCGGCGCGTTGCTGACGGCGATCTGCTTGGTGAGGCCGGCGCCCAGCGAGTCGGTGCGGGTGACGATGATGCCGTTCTCGACGCCCAGTTCGAGGAAGGCGTAGCGGCAGGCGCGGACCTTCTGCAGGAAGTCTTCGTGCGGCACGGTGACCTTGCCGTCCTGGTGACCGCACTGCTTCTCGTCGGAGACCTGGTTCTCGATCTGCAGGGCGCAGGCGCCGGCCTCGATCATCTTCTTGGCCAGCAGATAGGTCGCCTCGGCGTTGCCGAAGCCGGCGTCGATGTCGGCGATGATCGGAACGACGTGGGTCTGGAAGTTGTCGACGGCGTCGAGCAGCTTTTCTTCCTTGGCCTTGTCGCCGGCCGCGCGGGCCGCGTCGAGGTCGCGGAACAGGCCGCCCAACTCACGGGCGTCGGCCTGGCGCAGGAAGGTGTAGAGCTCTTCGATCAGGGCCGGCACCGAGGTCTTCTCGTGCATCGACTGGTCGGGCAGCGGGCCGAAGTCGGAGCGCAGCGCCGCGACCATCCAGCCCGACAGGTAGAGGTACTTCCGGTCGGTGGTGCCGAAGTGCTTCTTGATGGCGATCATCTTCTGCTGGCCGATGAAGCCGTGCCAGCAGCCGAGCGACTGGGTGTAGTTGGCCGAGTCCGCGTCGTAGGCCGCCATGTCCTTGCGCATGATGTCGGCGGTGTAGCGGGCGATCTCCAGGCCGGTCTTGAAGCGGTTCTGCAGGCGCATACGGGCCACGGATTCGGCGTTGATGCCGTCCCAGGTTCCATTCTTGCTCTTGATGAGCTGGCCCATCTCGATGATGTGGTCTTGGTATGCCATCTGTCTCTTCCGCGAATTGCCGTGGCCGTCACTTGTGACAAGCCGTTAGCGCCCTGTAACGCTTATGGCGCACGGCGCGAAGAGTTAACGCGGAGGCAAAAGGCGCACATGTCACAGTGCGACCTTGTAAATATTGTAAATCTGTGACAATAAGACTCATGGCCGTCGCGACCACAGACCGGAAACTGTTCCTGGGCGCCCGCATGAAGCGCCTGCGCCGCGAGCTGGGCCTGACCCAGACGCGGATGGCCGAGGATCTCGGCGTCTCGCCAAGCTATCTCAACCTGCTGGAGCGCAACCAGCGCCCGGTGACCGCCCAGGTGCTGCTGCGCCTGGCCGAGGCCTATGACCTCGACCTGAAGAGCCTGTCGTCGGACCCGGACTCGGCGGGCGCCACGGGCCTGTCCGAGGTGTTTTCCGACCAGATGTTCCGAGACCTCGGGGTGGCCCGCCACGAGATCGCCGAGGTGGCCGATTCCGCCCCCGGGGTGGCCGAGGCCATCGTGCGGCTCTACCGATCCTATCTGGACCAGCGGCGGCTCACCGACCTCGGCGCCATCGGCCGGCCGGAGGAGGGCGGAGCCTCGTCCCCATCGGTGATCCCGTCGGACTGGGTGCGCGACTTCATCCAGGACCAGAAGAACTATTTCGCCGAGCTCGAGGAGGCGGCCGATGAGCTGGTGGCCGAACTGGCCTACGAGCCCCAGGAGTTCCACAACGCGGCCCGCGAGCGCCTGGCCAAGCGCCACGGCATCCAGGTTCGCGTGGTGCCGCTGGACGTCCTGCCGGAATCCGTCCGCCGCTACGACCATCACCGCAAGCGGCTGTTCCTGTCGGAGGTGCTGACCGGCGCCGGACGCTCATTCTCGCTCGCCTACCAGCTGGCGATCCTGGAATACGGCCCGATGCTGGACGCCATGGCCGACCGCGCCGGTCCGCCTGACCGCCCCACCCGCGCCCTGCTGAAGGTGAGCCTGACCAACTACCTGGCCGCCGCCCTGATGATGCCCTACGCGGCGTTCCACGAGGCGGCCGAGCGCACGGCCTATGACATCGAACTGGTCCGCGCCCGTTTCGGGGTGTCGTTCGAGCAGGCCTGCCACCGGCTGACCACCCTGTCGCGGCCGGGCGCGCGCGGCGTGCCCTTCTTCATGCTGCGCGTGGATTCGGCGGGCAATATCTCCAAGCGGTTCGCCGGGGCGACCTTCCCCTTCTCGCGGTTCGGCGGCACCTGCCCGCGCTGGAACATCCACACCAGCTTCCGCACCCCCTCGCGCATCGTCACCCAGATCGTCGAGACCCCCGACGGCCAGCGCTATTTCACCCTGTCGCGGACCGTCAGCCGCATCGCCACCCCCTATGCCGGCGACGATTCGGAACTGGCCATCGGCATGGGCTGCGAGCTGAAGTTCGCCGAACGGCTGGTCTATTCCCGCGGCATCGACCTGCGCGACCCCGTGGCCACGGCTATCGGCCCCGCCTGCCGGATCTGCGAGCGGCCCGCCTGCCCGCAACGGGCGGCCGAGCCCATCAACCGCACCCTGACGGTGGACGACTTCACCAAGTCGATCTCGCCCTATCCGTTCGCCGCAGGTTGACGGAGCGGCATGCTGGCGTCTTGCGCCGGAAAGACCTTGCGATACTAGAGGGTAGGGATTGCCGGGGAGCGGTCCGCGACGGGGGGAGTTTCCGGGGTCATGGCTGAGCGCAACGGCGGCCGATCGACCGACCGCTTCGCGCGCAAGCGCGAAGCGATTCTGGACGCCTCGACCCTGATCCTGAACCAGAAGGGCGTGAAGGGCCTGACCCTCGGCGTGGCCGCCGCCGCCGTGGGCCTCTCCACCACCAGCGTCACCTACTATTTCAAACGCAAGGATGACCTGGCGGCCGCCTGCATGATGCGCGGCATCGCCTGGCTGCAGGGCGCGGCCGACCAGGCCATGGGCGAGATCACGCCGCCGGCCCGCCTGCGCCGGCTGCTGGAGCTCTATCTGGAGCGCCTTCGGCTGACGGCCGTGGGACAGGCGCCGCCCCTGCCGGCGCTCTCCGACATCCGGGCCCTGAACAATCCGCGCCGCGCCGAGGTCAGCGAGGCCTTCCTCAAGCTGTTCCGCAAGGTGCGCGGAGTGTTCGACACCCCCGACCTCGCCTGGTTGGGTCGCGGCCGCCGCACGGCGCGCACCCACATGCTCATGGAGCAGATCTTCTGGGCGGCGGCCTGGCTGCCGAAATACGACGCCGAGGACTATCCGCGCATCTGCGAACGGATGCTGGACATCCTGTTGGGCGGTCTGGCCGTGGAGGGCGCTCAATGGGCGCCGGCCCCGATCCCACTCGCCGACC
Source organism: Phenylobacterium sp. (assembly GCF_036677185.1). Lineage (GTDB taxonomy): Bacteria > Pseudomonadota > Alphaproteobacteria > Caulobacterales > Caulobacteraceae > Phenylobacterium. The sequence goes on along the minus strand of NZ_JAKFEN010000013.1, from coordinate 44,432 downwards.
TCGCGGCCCGCGACGGCCAGGAGATGAGCCGTGAGACCTTCCTGCTGGCCGCCACCCGGCTGGTCAATTCGCGCGGCTATCGCGGCGCCTCGGTGGACAAGATCTCCGCCGAGCTCAACGTCACCAAGGGCTCGTTCTACCACCACAACGACGCCAAGGAGGACCTGGTCGTGGCCTGCTTCGACCGCACCTTCGAGGTGATGCGCCGGGTCCAGCGCCTGGCCATGGGCCTGGCCGGCGACCAGTGGCTGAAGCTGACCAGCGCCGCGGCGGCGCTGGCCGAATACCAGCTCTCGGAATACGGGCCGCTGCTGCGCACCACGGCCCTGTCGGCCCTGCCCGAGGCCATCCGCGAGGAGCAGGTGGCCCATTCCAACCGGGTGTCCGATCGCTTCGCCTCGATGATCTCGGACGGGATATCCGAGGGCTCGATCCGCCCGGTCGACCCGTTCATCGCCGCCCAGATGCTGAACGCCACCTTGAACGCGGGGGCGGAGCTGGGGGTCTGGGTTCACGGCGTCACCCAGAAGGCCGCGCCCTCGGTGTTCGCCCGGCCGCTGCTGATGGGGATCTTCGCGCGGTAGCGCCCCTAGGCGCTCAGGGCCACCGGAACCGCGCCGTTGGCCCGCTCCGTCCAGACCTGCTCGACCACGTGCAGTAGGCGCTCGGCGGTGACCGGCTTGGTGACGTGGCCGTCGGCGCCGGCCGCCGACGAGGCCTGGGCGTGCTCGGGCATGGCGTTGGCGGTGAGGGTGTAGATCGGGGTGCGCGGCTCATTGTTGCGCGCCTCGCGACGGCGGATGGCCCTGATGGCGGTCAGGCCGTCCATCACCGGCATCTGCATGTCCATGAGGATCAGGTCGAAGCGTGAGCGGGCGGCTTCGTCCACCGCCTCGGCGCCGTTCTCGACGCTTATCAGGTCGACCCCGGCCGCGCCCAGGATCAGCTCCACGACCCGGCGGTTGGTCGGGTGATCCTCCGCCAGCAGGACGCGCATGGTGTCCAACTCGGCTTCCTCGGCCTGGTCGGCCTCGTGCTCGCCCCACATTTCGACCGTGCCTTCGCGGCGCGGCAGCTCAAGGGACAGATAGAAGGTCGCACCCTTGCCCGGGGTGGCGTCGGCGGTCAGGTCGCCGCCCATGGCCTCGGCCAGGGAGCGGGAGATGGCCAGGCCCAGGCCCGTGCCGCCGTACTTGCGGGTGATCGAGCCGTCGGCCTGCTGGAAACGGCCGAACAGCCGCTGGCGGGTCTCCTCGTCGAAGCCGATGCCGGTGTCGGAGACCGCGAAGGTGAGGTGGGTGGTGGTCTCGTCGCGGCGGGCGCGGACGGCGAGCTTCACCTCGCCGCCGGAGGTGAACTTCACCGCATTGCCCAGCAGGTTGGTGAGGATCTGGCGGATGCGCGGGGCGTCGCCCTCGAACATGCCCTGGGCGTAGGGCTCCAGCTCGACCTTCAGATCGATGTCCTTGGCCTGAGCGGAGGCTTCGAACAGGGCCGCGCAGGCGTTGACCGAGGTGGTCAGGTCGAAGGGCTCGGGCCGGATCTCCATGCGGCCGGCCTCGATGCGGGCCAGGTCCAGGATGTCGGTGAGCAGGGCTTCCAGGGTCTGGGCCGAGGTCTCGATCAGCTCGACCATCTCGGCCTGGCTTCCGGACAGCTCGGTGCGGGCCAGGGCGCCGGCGATGCCCATCACCCCGTTCAGCGGGGTGCGGATCTCATGGCTCATATTGGCCAGGAATTCGCTCTTGGCCTTGTTGGCCGCCTCAGCCTCGTCCTTGGCCTTGAGCAGCTCGAGTTCGCCGCGCTTCTGGTTGTCGATATTGCGCAGCACCCCGATGGCGCGGATCACGCGCCCCTGCTCGTCCTTGGTGGCCTCGCAGGCGGAGTAGTGCCACTGGTGCGGCCCGCCCTTCTGCACGACCCGGTAGGTCTGGCGGAACGGGACTCCGTTGGTCACGTGGTCTTCCCAGGCGCGCTGGGCGTCCTCACGATCGTCGCGGTGGACGCCGAACCACATGTCGGAGGCCATGAGATCGAAGCTGGGCTCGACGCCGAGCTCCGCATGGTCGAAGCCCACGGTGCTCAGCGAGCGGCGCTGATAGTCCATCTCCCACATGCGGACCTCGCCGATCTCCAGGGCGAGCTTGACTCGCTCCTCCGAGCGGCGGGCTTCCTGGGCGGCCTTGACCAGGTCGCGCTGGGCGTGGTGGCGGGAGCATTCGCTGGCGGCGATGGCCGCCAGGTCGATCAGGTAGTCGGCCAGCTCCCGATCATAGGCGCGGGGCTCGTGGTGGGCCACACAGACCACGCCGATGCGCTGGCCGTCGCCCAGCCGGATCGCGGCGCCGGCGTAGAAGCGGACACCCTCGGGGCCCATGACATGGGGATGGGACGCGAAGCGAGCGTCCTCGCGGGTGTCGGCCACCCACAGGACTTCGTCGCTTTCGACCGCGACCTGCGAGAACGACTGGTCCTGGCTGACCTGTTCGTCGTTCCAGTCCGGTCCGATGCTGGCGTGCCAGGTGCGCTTGGCGCCGACCAGCACAACGTCGCCCAGCTGCATCCGGGAGTGCGCGCGCGCGAGACGGCCGATCCGCTCGAAAGTCGGCTTCAGCTCGTCCAGATCAAGGGTCGCGATGGCGGCAAGGCGCTGGGCCTCGGCCTGCAAGGCCGGTCCTTCCTCGGACATCTTCTCCCCCGAACCATACTTGGGGTCGGAGACTGGTGGGTTTGGGTTAAATTTCCGTCTTTATCCGAACGGTGTTCGGCAACCTTCACTAGAAAGCTGTGGAGCAATTGTGAGCGCTTCGAGAGACGCCGGATTTCTCCGTGGTGAAGCTCAAACCGAAGGAGACTCAAGGGCTTCTACAGCAGCTTGATCTCGCGAAGCCGCTCGAGAAGGAAGGCGTCGGCGGTGATCGGCGGCAGGCCCTGATCAGGGTGCGTTTCATCGACGCAACCAGGCAGGGTGACGATCTCGTAGTCCGGATTGAAGTGCAGGAAGAAGGGCGTCGAATAGCGCGCGAAGCCCCGCCGTTCGGGCGCCGGATTGACCACGCGATGGGTGGTCGAGGGCAGCACCTTGTTGGTCAGCCGCTGCAGCATGTCGCCGATATTGCAGACCACCGAGCCCGGCGGCGGATTGATCGGCAGCCAGCGGCCGTCGCGGTCCAAGACCTCCAGCCCAGCTTCCTCCGCGCCGAGCAACAGGGTGATGACATTGATGTCCTCGTGCGCCCCGGCGCGGATGTTGGGGCCGTCCTTGGGCACTGGCGGATAATGCAGCAGCCGCAGGATGGAGTTGCCCTGGTCGACGGTGGCGTCGAAGAAATGCCGGTCCAGCTTCAGATAGGTGGCGATGGCCTCCAGGACCTTGCGGCCGAGCGCGTCCAGGGTCTGGAACAGCCAGGCGATCTCGGCGTGGAACTCGGGGACCTCGGCCGGCCAGACATTGTCGGGCATGGAGGCGCGGTAGGGGTGGCCCGCTGGGAGATCGCGGCCCATGTGCCAGAACTCCTTCAGGTCGAAATGCTTGGCGTCCTTGGCGGTCTCGATGCCGAAGGGCGTGTAGCCCCTTTGCCCGCCCACCCCGACGTACTTGTTCTTCACGTCCTCCGGCAGGGCGAAGAAAGCCTTGGCCGCGGCGATGGCGCGATCGATGCGGTCCTGCGGCAGGCCGTGGTCGGAGATCACCGCGAAACCATAGCGGGCGAAGGAGCCGCCGAGGTCGCGCGAGAAGCCGTCGAAATCGCGTCCGAAATCCTGGAATGAGACGGGCTGGATCGAAGCTTGGGTCATGGCCGATCCCCTACACCGAGGCGCCGGGTTGGGCAAAAATCTCGTGAAGCGCGCTGGTCACGAAGACACCTTGTCCTTGCTCTTGTCCGTCTCGACCATGCGGCGGGACTCCGCGAGGTTGGTGCGCTCGGCGTCCTCCTCGGCGGCCTTGCGCATCTCCGCGCCGAGCAGCCTGTCCATGGTGTCGCGGGAGTCGCGGGACGCCAGGATGTAGCTCTCCTCCTGACCGTAGATCGGAGCGAGCTCCTTGAAGAGCTGGGTGTCGATGCGGCGGAATGCGGTGGCCGCCCGGGTGGCCCGGAACTCCGAAAATCCTAGCCCCACCAAGGCTCGGCGGCCGACCGCCAGCGCGCCCTCGAAGGTCTCGCGCTCCACGTCGTCGGCGCCGTTGCGCAGCAGGTCGTAGGCATGCCGCCGGTCCCAGGCTCGCGCGATGATGGTGAGATGCGGGAAGGCCTGGCGCGCGGCCTCCACCAGTTCGGCGGCCTTGTCCTGGTCGTCGATGGCGACGATCAGCAGCGAGGCCTTGTCGATGCCGGCGGTGCGCAGCAGGTCCAGGCGCGCGGCGTCGCCATAGTGCACCTTGCGGCCGAAGCGGCGCAGGGTCTCGATCTGTTCGATGCTGGAATCCAGGGTGACCACGTTGAAGTCGTTGGCCATGAGCAGACGCGCGGCGACCTGACCGAACCGGCCGAAGCCCGCGACGATGACGTGGGGATCGTCCTCGAACGGCTGGTGGGCGGGCTTGGGGCCCTCGGCGACGGGGCCGTTCAGCACCAGGGCCTGATGGGCGGCCATGGCGAGCGGCGTGGCGGCCATGGACAGGGCCACGGTGGCGGTGATCAGCTTGGCGAGTTCGGCGTCGATCACCCCGGCCCCGACCGTGAAGGTCAGCAGGACGAAGGCGAACTCCCCACCCTGGGCCAGGGCGACGGCGGTGGCGCCGGCCGCGAGACCGGGCATCTTGAAGAGCCGCGCGGCGGCGTACATGGCCGCGGTCTTGAGCGCCATCAGCCCGATGACCAGTCCCGCCAGCAGCAGGGGTTGGGCCAGGATCAGCCCGAAGTCGAGCGCCGCGCCGACGGTGATGAAGAACAGCCCCAGCAGCAGGCCGCGGAAGGGCTCGATGTCGGTCTCCAGCTCGCGGCGGAACTCGCTCTCGGCCAGCACCACCCCGGCCAGGAAGGCGCCCAGCGCCGGCGATAGGCCGACCGTCTGCATCAGGGCCGCGACGCTGATCACCAGCAGCAGGGCGAAGGCGGTGAAGATCTCGCGCAGCCGCGCGGCGGCGATGAACCGGAAGATCGGCTGGGTCAGGTACTTGCCGCCGATCACCACCGCGCCCACCGCGCCCATGACGGCCAGCGCCCGGGCCCAGCCCGGCAGGTCGCCCAGCAGGTCGCCGGCATGTCCGTCGGCCTGGGCCGCGGCGTCGGGGGCGATGGTGGCCAGGAAGGGCAGCAGGGCGAAGAGCGGGATCACCGCCAGGTCCTGGAACAGCAGGACGCCGAACGCCGCCTCGCCCACCGCGCCCTGGCGCAGGCCGCGCTCCTCGAGGCTGGCCAGCACGATGGCGGTGGAGGACATCGACAGGGTGAGGCCGACCGCCAGGGCCATCTGCCACGGCAGCCCCAGGGCCAGGGCCGCTCCGCCCGTCAGGGCCGTGGTGAAGGTGACCTGCGCACCACCCAGGCCGAAGATCGCCGTGCGCATCCGCCAAAGCAGGGCGGGGCGGACCTCCAGCCCGATCAGGAACAGCAGGATGACCACGCCGAACTCGGCGAACTTCATGACGTCGACGGGCTCGCCGACCAGGTCGAGGACAAACGGCCCGACCAGCACGCCGGCGATCAGGTAGCCCAGCACCGAGCCCAGTCCCAGGCGCTTGGCGATCGGAACCGAGATCACGCCCGCCGCCAGATAGACCAGGGCCTGGATCAGAAGTCCGTCGCCATGCATGCTTGGATCTCGCCCTCGCCTTGGAGCCTCGACTATGGCCCGATGCGGCGGCATATGCGCACCGGAATCTAATTCACCAACTGTTGATATTCTCGGCGTCGCGACCTAAGGGAACCCGCATGGCGAACAAGGTTCAAAAAGACGCGGTCGAGGCCCTGGCGGGTCTGCTGTTCGACGGCATGACCATCATGGCCGGGGGCTTCGGGCTCTGCGGCATCCCGGAAAACCTGATCGCGGCGATCCGCGAGACGGGGACCAAGGATCTGACCGTGGTCTCCAACAATTGCGGGATCGACGGCTTCGGCCTCGGCGTCCTGCTGGAGAGCGGCCAGATCCGCAAGATGATCTCGTCCTATGTGGGCGAGAACAAGCTGTTCGAGCAGCTCTACCTCTCGGGCGACCTGGAGCTGGAGTTCAATCCGCAGGGCACCCTGGCCGAGCGCATTCGCGCCGGCGGGGCGGGCATCCCGGCCTTCTTCACGAAAACGGGTGTCGGCACCCTGGTGGCGGAGGGCAAGGAGGTCCGCGAGTTCGACGGCGAGCTCTATGTCATGGAGCGCGGCCTGGTGGCCGACCTCTCCATCGTCAAGGCCTATGCCGGCGACGCGGAGGGCAACCTCGTCTATCGAAAGACCGCCCGGAACTTCAATCCGATGATGGCCACGGCTGGCAAGGCCTGCGTCGCCGAGGTCGAGAAGCTGGTGGAGATCGGGGCGCTCGACAAGGACAACATCCACACCCCCGGCATCTATGTGGACCGCATCGTGGCCGGCGCGAAATACGAGAAGCGCATCGAGCGCGTCACCACCCGCCCCCGCGAAGAGAAGTCCGCTCAAGACAAGGTTGGCGCCTGATGGCCTGGACCCGCGAACAGATGGCGGCCCGCGCCGCCATGGAGCTGCGCGACGGCTTCTATGTGAACCTCGGCATCGGCATCCCGACCCTGGTGGCCAACTACATTCCAGCCGGCATGCACGTCACCCTGCAGAGCGAGAACGGCATGCTGGGCATGGGCCCCTTCCCCTATGAGGGGGAGGAGGACGCCGACCTGATCAACGCCGGCAAGCAGACCATCACCGAGCTGGATAGCTCTTCCTACTTCTCCAGCGCCGACAGCTTCGCCATGATCCGCGGCGGCCATATCGCGCTCTCGATCCTGGGCGGCATGCAGGTCTCCGAGAAGGGCGACCTGGCCAACTGGATGGTGCCGGGCAAGGTGGTCAAGGGCATGGGCGGGGCCATGGATCTGGTGGCCGGCGTCAAGCGCGTGGTCGTGGTCATGGACCATGTGGAGAAGTCCGGCGCGCCCAAGCTGCTCAAGGCCTGCACCCTGCCGCTGACCGGGGCCGGCGTGGTCGACCTGCTGATCACCGACCTCGGCGTGTTCGACATCAGCCGCGGCAAGTCGCCCCTGACGCTCACGGCCCTGGCCGACGGCGTCACCCTCGACGAGGTCAAGGCCAAGACCGAGGCCGAGTTCGCCGTCGCGATTTAGACGACGGCGTCTTCCTCACGTGTCATCCCGGAAGCCGCGCGGCGGCTGTCCGGGACCCATAGACACCTGATCGTCCAAGCCATCGCGCGGCCTCGCCGTGTTCCGCATATCCCGACGCGTATGGGTCCCGGTCTTGCTTCGCAAACCGGGATGACAGCCGAGGGGGCATCCGCTTCGGCGATCCATCCGTATCTCATCGGCGAAACGGCGGTTTGCCCCGCCGGTGCATGGTGAGATGCTTGGACCTATGAAACCGACCCTGACCGCCGCGGCCCTGGCCGCGGTCTTCGGCCTCTCGGCCGCCGCCCCGCTCAGCGCCCCCGCCTGGGCCGCCGCCCCGCTGCAGACCGCCGTCTTCGCCGGCGGCTGCTTTTGGTCCGTCGAGAAGGCCATGGAGGGCATGCCCGGCGTCACCGAGGCGGTCTCCGGCTATTCCGGCGGCGGCCTGCGCAACCCGGACTACCGGAACCACGAAGGTCATCTGGAATCGGTGAAGGTCACCTACGACCCCGCCAAGATCAGCTATGCCAAGCTGGTGGACGGCTTCTTCCACAATATCGACCCGATCGATTCCGGCGGGCAGATCTGCGACCGTGGCCACGCCTACACCACCGCGGTCTTCGTCTCGACCGAGGCCGAGCGCGCCACGGCGCTGGAGGTCAAGGCCCAGGTGGCCAAGACCCTGGGCAAGTCGGTGGCGACCAGGGTGCTGCGCAAGTCGACCTTCTGGCCGGCGGAGGCCTACCACCAGGACTACGCCAAGAAGAATCCCGCCGCCTACAACCGTTACCGGATCGGCTGTGGTCGCGACCGGGCGCTCAAGGCCGTATGGGGATCGGCTTACCACTGACCGGGTCGCGGGGCCTGGGCGCGAAGCCTTCGCCGATGAACAGCTCGGCCCGGCGCCGGCGCTTCCTGTCCAGCCGTACGCTGACGATCTCGCGGTCGGCGACCGCCTTGAAGTCGCCGGCCATCTCGTCGCGATAGACCTGCTCCAGGCTGACCGCCAGGACTCGCCGGCCGACCTGCGCCGTTAGCGGGGCGGTGGTCTCGGCCTGGTTCTGCGGGTGGGCTTCACGCAGCCACATGACCAGCGGCGGCTGGCCGGGGAGGGCGAAGAAGTCCCGCCCGTAATAGGCCGCGGCGTTGAACAGGAACCGGTCGTTGACCGCGATGGCCGAGAGCTCGCCCGGCCCCTCGCGCAGGGCCCGCTCGACCATCTTCTCGGTGATCTGCTCCCAGCCCTTGGCGCGCTTGAAGGAATTGGCCAGGCCCACCTTGTCGGCGAAGGGCGGGTTGAGCACGCAGGCCAGGAACAGCACGGCGGCGACCGCCTGGAAGCCGATGGCGGCGATCAGCCAGCCGCGCGCGCGCCAGCGCACCAGCCAGGCCCCGACGAGGATCGAGGCCGCCACATAGCCGGCCCCGGACCAATTGGCGTTGGCCCGGCTGATGAACGACTGGCCGGTGACGATCAGGAAGGGCGGGATGGCGAAACAGAGCAGCAGCAGGTCGGCCGGGGTCAGCCGGCGGCGCCAGGCCAGCAGCACCGCGCCGCCGACCAGCACCGCGAACGGAATCGGCCCGAACACCCCGAACTGCGAGACCAGGAAGTCGCCGAGCTCGGCGAAGTTGAACAGCTTGCGCCCGCCCCAGGCGGCGTTGGCGGCCGTGTGCTGGACGGTGGCGAATCCGTGGGCGGCGTTCCAGGCGACATTGGGCGCCAGCACCAGCAGGAAGGCCGTCAGCGCCGCCGCGGCGGCGCCCAGGGACCAGGCGGCCCGGGCCGCCTTGGAAAGGGCCAGGTGCAGGACGAGCGCGATCAGGACATAGACCGCCGCGTACTTGGCCAGGAAGGCAAGGCCCACCGCCGCGCCGAAGGCCAGCGCCAGCAGCAGGCGCCGCCGGCCCTCCGCCTCCAGCAGGTTTACATAGGCCACGAGGGCCAAGCCGATGAAGAACAGCAGGGGCGCGTCGGTCGAGGCGATCAGCGACGAGAGCTGCACCCCGGGCATCAGCAGGTAGAGCGCCGCCCCGGCCAGGGCCGCGTTCGGACCATACAGCTTCCGCCCCGCCGCATAGATGCAGAGCGTGGTCCCGGCGTGGAAGAGCGGCGAGGCCAGCCGTACCCAGGCCTCGGAATCACCGCCGAGCGCCGTGGTGGTCCAGATGGTCCAGGCGACCATCGGCGGCTTGGAGAAATAGCCCCAGTCCAGGGTCCTCGACCAAAGCCAATACTGGGCCTCGTCAGGATAGAGCTCCAAAGGGGTCGCAAACAGCGCCGCCAGCCGTACGGCGGTCAAGGCCGCCGTGATCAGCAGGACGGCCCGCCATTCGGCGTCGAATCCGTGATCGGACAAAGCGTTGCGGGCCACCGAGGTCTCCTGGAGCGGCGGGAAGGTTGCGCGCGCCAGCGTGTCTGTAAAGCGACAGGCGCCACCTTTCCGAGCGACCGCCTCGCGGCGAGGCGTCACCGTAACAAATCCGTCACCCACACCGACAAATTCCGCGCTATACGACCGTTCAAGACGGGGGGGCGGGGCAGCTCTACCCCATCTCGATAGATGAGGGGATCTCAATGAGAATGATGACCAGGCTCGCCGGCGGCGCGGCTCTGACGGCGCTCGTATGCGCCATGTCCAGCGCGGTCTACGCGCAGGAAACGACCTCGGGTATCCGGGGTCAGGTGACGGGCGCGGACGGCGCACCCTTGGCGGACGCCGCGGTGACCATCACCCACGTGCCGACCTCGACGGCTGTCACGGCCGTGACCGGCCCGGACGGCTACTATTCGGCGCGCGGCCTGCGGGTCGGCGGCCCCTACACCGTCTCGGTGACCTCCGGCGGCCAGACCGAAACCTCGCGACTGCAATCCGTGGGTGTGGGCGCTCCGGCCGAGGTCGACGTGACCTTTGATCAGGCCGCGGTGGCCGAACTGGTCGTCACCGGCGCGGTCGGCGGTTCGAAGAACGGCGGCCCGACCGGCAACTACAGCCTTGCCGATATCCAGGAACTTCCCAGCCTTCGCCGGGATCTGAAGGATGTCGCTCGCATCAACCCGTTCATCACCCTGGATCCCGCGAACCTCGACGCGGTCTTCGCGGGCGGGGTCAGCAACCGCTACAACAGCCTGACCGTCGACGGCGTGAAGCAGAACGACGACTTCGGCCTCAACGCCAACGGCTACCCGACCCAGCGCAGCCCGATCTCGTCGGACGCGGTCCAGGCGATGTCGGTGAACCTGGCGCCCTATTCGGTGCTCTACAACGACTTCCAGGGCGCCAACATCAACGTGGTGACCAAGTCGGGCACCAACAGCTTCCACGGCACGGCGCTCTACGAATATTCCGACCAGGATCTGATCGGCGACAACACCGACGGCCGAGCGATCACCAACATCTTCAAGGAAGAGAGCTACGCGGCCACCCTGGGCGGCCCGATCATCCCAGACCGCCTGTTCTTCTTCGCGTCCTATGAGAAGTTCAAGGCTCAGCGCGGTTCGATCGCCGGACCCGTGGGCTCGGGCAAGCCGGTGATCGCCGGCAACCCCAACGCGGCGATCCCCTTCATCACCCCGGCCCAGGTCCAGAGCGTCCAGAACATCCTGGCCTCGGTCTACAACTACAATCTGGATACGACCAACTCGATCCTGGACAACCTCTCGCTCCCCGAAGAGGACGAGAAGAAGCTCCTCAAGATCGACTGGAACATCACGGACAACCATCGCCTGGCCGTGACCTACCAGCAGACCGAGGGCACGCGCCTGATCGAGGGCAACCGCTCCTCCTCGACCCAGCTGGCGCTCTACTCCAACTACTACCTCAAGGGCGACGCCCTGAAGGTCTACACCGCCCAGCTGAACTCCGACTGGAGCGACAGCCTCCGTTCGGAAGTCACCGTCACCAAGAAGGAAGTGGTGACCCTGCAGTCGCCGGTCGGCGGCGAGTCGGGCAACGGTGAGGTGGCGGGCGACGAAGGTACCGAGATCGGCCAGTTCTCCATCGGCGCCAATCCGGCGGTGCAGAGCACGGCCACCCGGATCCTGGCAGGCCCCGACGTCTCGCGTCACGCCAACGAGCTTGAGAACACCGTCAAGAGCATCCGTGGCCGGGTGTTCTACACCCTGGGCGACCATGAGTTCGTGATCGGCGCCGAGAAGGACAATCTCGAGGTCTTCAACCTGTTCGGCCAACGCACCGAAGGCGAGTTCACCTTCAACAGCATCGCCGACCTGCAGACCCGCACCCTGAACCAGCTCGTCTACCAAAACGCCATCGTCGACGCGAACGGCGACGGCCAGCGGAACGAGCAGGACCTGGCGGCCCAGTTCGACTTCGACACCTGGAACTTCTACGCCCAGGACACCCTGCGGATCACGCCGAACCTCTCGGTCACCGCCGGCGTCCGCTACACGCGCCTGACCCAGGACGACAAGCCGCTCGCCAACCCCTACTTCCTGCAGCGCTACGGGTTCTCCAACTCCGAGAACCTCGACAAGCGCGACGTGGTCCTGCCGCGGGTCAGCTTCGACTACAGGTCGGACTTCCAGCCGGAGTTCGCCGGCATCTCGGCGCATAACCTGCGGGTGTCGGGCGGCGTCGGCCTGTTCTCGGGCGGCTCGGCCACGGTCTGGGTTTCCAACAGCTTCTCGAACACCGGCGTGCTCGGCGCGAGCGTCTCCTGCCTGCGCAACGCCACCAGCAGCGCCTGCGGCCTGGCCGCAGGCACGACCGACAACGCCGTCCTGGCCCAGCTCACCAACTATTTCGACCTGCCCGCGGTGGTGGAGAGCCTGCTCGATCCGACCAAGGCGTCGATCGTCAACATCCAGAAGAGCGCCGGCGTCAACGGCATCGATCCCAACTTCGACCCGGTGCAAACCTGGAAGAGCAGCCTGAGCCTGTCGGCCGAGGTCGACTTCCCGTACCTGGGCGACAACTACCAGCTTGCCATCGAATTTCTGCGCGGCGACGTCCGTAAGGGCGTCCTGTGGCAGGACTATCGCGGCGGGCTCAGCCCCATCGGCTATGCCCCGGACGGCCGTCCGATCTATCGTCGCGGTCCCGAGCGCGGTCTGTTCGTCACCGGCGCGCCCAGCAATGACACCGGCAACGACCTGATCCTGACCAACACCGACGAAGGCTTCCAGCAGTCCTGGGCCTTCAGCGTCGCCAAGGGTTGGGAAAACGGCATCGACGCCAGCTTCAGCTACACCCTGACGGACGCGAAGGACGTCAATCCGGGCACCAGCTCGGTGGCCTTCTCGAACTGGGGCCAGGTGGCCACCGCCGACATGAACGATCCGGGCCTGGCGACCTCCAACTACGAGATCAAGCACTCCTTCAAGGGGCGCCTCTCGTGGACCAAGGAGTTCTTCGGCGACAACAAGACCAACGTCACCCTGTTCGCCGAGCATCGCTCGGGCCTGCCCTATAGCTTCGTCTACAACCTCTCGAGCACGAACTCCCTGGCGATCTTCGGGGATGGCGCGTCGAACCGTCAGCTCTTCTACGTTCCGAAGACCGATGGTTCGGGCAATGTCACCGCCACCAGCGACCCGATCGTCGCCTATGCGGCGGGCTTCAACCTCGCGGCCTTCAACGACTACATCCGCAGCACCGGCCTGAGCGACTATTCCGGCCGAATCTCGCCGCGTAACGGCTTCCGCAGCGACGATGTCACGCGCTTCGACCTGCATTTCAGCCAGGAGTTCCCGGCCTTCTTCCCGGGCGGCGCCAAGCTGCAGGCCTATATGGACATCATCAACGTCGGCAACATGCTCAACAACAAATGGGGCGCGCTCGACCAGGTGGACTTCTTCTACGCGGCGCCGATCGTCGGCGTGGCGCTGGCCAACGGCAAGTACACCTATTCGAACTTCGCTCCCGGGGTGAAGGGCTTCGCCAACTCCGACGCCCCGAACCGCTCGCTGTGGCAGGTGAAGTTCGGCGTGAAGTACTCGTTCTAAGTCGAACGGTTCTCCGAGAGACATGGGGCGGTCGCAGCGATGCGGCCGCCCTTTTCTTAGGCCGCGCTTGACGTGCGCGCCCGCTCCGCCCATCTGCGCGCGTCCGATAGCCGTAGGAAGACCATGACCGTGCTCGTCCCCGCCGAATGGGCTCGCCACCGCGCCATGTGGCTGGGTTTCCCCAGCCATGCGGAGCTGTGGGAGGAGGATTTGCCGGAGGCCCAGGCCGAGGTGGCCGCCCTGGCCCGCGCCCTGGCCGGTCCCGGCGCCGAGCGCGTGCGCCTGCTGACCGGGTCAGCCGCCGGCGAGGCCGACGCCCGGCGCCTGCTGGGCGAGGTGGCGGGGGTCGAGATCGTCCCTGGACGGTTCGGCGACATCTGGCTGCGCGACACCGGCCCGATCTTCGCCAAGGGGCCGGACGGCGACACCGCCCGTGGCTTCCGCTTCAACGGCTGGGGCGGCAGCTACGAGCTGGAGCACGACGACGAGGTGGCCGGCCAGATCGCCGCGGCCTCCGGTGTTCCGCTCACGGAGCACGACTTCATCCTGGAGGGCGGCGCCGTCGACCACGACGGGATCGGCACCGTGCTGACCACCGGCCAGTGCGTGCTCAACGCCAACCGCAATCCCGGCTGGACGGAAGCCGCCGCCGAGGCCGCCTTCGCCCAGGCCCTGGGGGCCCGCAAGGTGCTGTGGCTGGGCGAAGGCCTGGCCAACGATCACACCGACGGCCATGTCGACAACCTGGCGCGCTTCGTCGCCCCAGGGGTGGTGGTCTGTCCGGTCGCCTTCGGCCGGGGCGATGTGAACGTCGAGGCCTATGACGACGCCGCGCGCCGCCTGGCCGGCATGACCGACGCCGAGGGACGGCCGCTGCAGGTGGTCCGCGTGCCCTCGCCGGGCTGGATCGAGAGCCACGAGGGCGGGGCGGCCCCGGCCAGCCACATGAACTTCATCATCGCCAACGGGGCGGTGATCATGCCCACCTACAAGCCGGGCCGCGCCGCGGACTTCGCCCTGGAGGCCCTGAAGAGCGTGTTTCCCGACCGCGAGGTCATCGGCCTGCCGTCCAACGCCATCTTGACCGGCGGCGGATCGTTCCACTGCATCACCCAGCAGGAGCCCGCCTGATGGCCCGCACGATCAATGTCGCCGCGATCCAGACCGCCTACGGGACGGACCTCGCCGCCAATATCTCCAAGACCCAGGACTTCATCCGCCAGGCCGCGGCGAACGGCGCCCAGGTGATCCTGCCGTCCGAGCTGTTCCAGGGTCCCTATTTCTGCGTGGCCCAGGAGGAGCGCTGGTTCGCCCAGGCCCACCCGTGGCGCGAGCATCCCTGCGTCACCGCCCTCGCGCCGCTGGCCGCCGAGCTGGGGGTGGTGCTGCCGATCTCGATCTTCGAGCGCGAGGGGCCGCACTACTTCAACTCCCTCGTCATGGTCGACGCCGACGGCTCGCTGATGGGCGTCTACCGCAAGAGCCACATCCCTGACGGCCCGGGCTATATGGAGAAGTACTATTTCCGGCCGGGCGACACAGGCTTCAAGGTCTGGGACACTCGCTTCGGCCGCCTGGGCGTCGGCATCTGCTGGGACCAGTGGTATCCGGAGGCGGCCCGCGCCATGGCGCTGATGGGCGCCGAGGTGCTGTTCTATCCCACCGCCATCGGCTCGGAGCCGCACGACGCCACCCTCGACACCGCCGCCCCCTGGCGGCGCGCCATGCAGGGCCACGCGGTCTCCAACGTGATCCCGGTGGTGGGCGCCAACCGCATCGGCTTCGAGCCCTGGGACAACTACCCCAACGGCGGCCAGGCCTTCTACGGATCATCCTTCATCGCCGATCATCGCGGCGACCTGGTCTCGGCCCTGGGGCGCGACGACGAGGGCCTAGTCCAGGCCAGTTTCGACCTCGACTTCCTGGCCGCCCACCGCGCCGCCTGGGGCTTCTTCCGCGACCGCCGCACCGACCTCTACGGCGCGTTGACGGCGCCGCGCCCGGCCTGAGCCCCACACGCCCAAGCTGTCATCCCGGTTTGCGAAGCAAGACCGGGACCCATGAACACCTGATGGTCCAGGATTTGGCCAAGGCCTCGCCAGCGCGGAGAGATCAGGCGCGTATGGGTCCCGGACAGCCGCTGCGCGGCTTCCGGGATGACACTAGGTTGGCTACCCTGGCCGCATGATCCAGACCCCCCGCCTCATCCTGCGCCGCTTCCGCGAGGAAGACCGCGACGCCTTCGCCGCCATGAACGGCGACCCGCGCGTGGGCGAATGGCTGGGCGGGACCAGCGACCGGGCGGCCAGCGACGCAACCCTGGACCGCATCAACGCCCATATCGACGAACATGGCTGGGGCCTCTGGGCCGCCGAGCGCAAGGCCGACGCCCGCGTCGTGGGCTTCATCGGCCTGGCGACGGTCAAGGCGGACGCGCTTCCCGTCGGGCCGGCCATCGAGATGGGTTGGCGGCTGATCCCCGACGCCTGGGGCGGAGGCCTGGCCACCGAAGGCGCGAGGGCTGCGCTCGACTGGGGCTTCGGCCATATCGACACCCCCGAGATCATCGCCTTCACCGCGGCGACCAATCTCAAGTCCCAGGCGGTGATGGCCCGCATCGGCATGGTCGCCGACCCGGCCCGCGATTTCGACCATCCGAGGCTGGCGGAGGACCATCCCCTGCGCCGCCACGTGGTCTATGTGGCGCGCCGATGAGGCTGGAGACCGATCGCCTGGTGCTGCGCCGCTTCGACCAGCCCGGGGACCGCGACGCCTTCGCCGCCATCTGCGCCGACGCCGAGGTCATGGAATGGCTGGGCGGGACGCTCACCCGCGCCGAGGCCGACGCCCGTGTCGACCGGGTCGAGGCGAGCTGGGAGGCCAATGGCCACGGTCGCTTCCTGGTGGAGCGCAAGGCCGACGGCGCCTTCCTGGGCTGGAGCGGAATCATGCCGGCTTTCCACACCCTGCCGATCGCCGGCGTCCCGGAGATGGGCTGGCGGCTGGTCCGCCACGCCTGGGGCCAGGGCTACGCCACCGAGGCCGCCGCCGCCGCCATCGCCGACGGCTTCGGCCGGCTGGGCTTTCCCGAGATCTGGGCCTTCACCAATCCGGGCAACCTCCGGTCCCAGGCGGTGATGCGCCGGCTGGGCATGACCCGGCGGTCGGATCTGGACTTCGACTATCCCGACCAGCCGCGGGACGGCCCGCTGCGCCATTCGATGGTCTATGTGGCCCAGAGGCCCTAGGCGGCGCAGCCGCTCGGCGCGGTCCTGGCGCGGGCGATCTCGGCATGGGCCTTGCGCATATCGGCCTGGAACTGTGGGTCGCCGTGCAGGGTCGCCACCATGGCCGCGCCGAGCGTCCGGCCGGCCTCGATGTCGCTGGGATAGTGCACGCCGCAGATGGCGCGGCTGTCGCCCACCGACTTGCCGACCGCCAGCAGGCCGTCGGTCTTGGCGGGCATGAGCTCGGCCAGGACAAGCGCCCAGGCCCAGCCGGTCATCGCGTGGCCGGAGGGATAGGAGGCATTGGTCTTCATCCAGTCCTCGCGCGGGACGCAGATGGCCCGGTCGTCGCCGACCATGGGGCGAGGGCGGTTGTAGTGGTCCTTGGCCGGCTTGCCGAGCGTGCGGACATCCAGCTCCACCCGCTCCAGCACCCGCAGGGTGGCCGGGGTCTGCCTGGCGTCGATGGCGACTCCCATCTTGCAGGCGTACTGCTTCAGCGCCCCGCCGCCCCACAGGTCGTTGTCGATCTTGGCCTGCGCCCAGCGGGGACTGCCCTCCAGGGACCGGGTCTCCAGATAGCGCGCCCGGTCGGCCTGGCCGCGCAGGCTGTCGGGGGCCGGCGGCGGACCCAGCAGGGCGGCGGCGTCGATGGCGCCGGCGGCGAGATAGCCGGTCAGGTTGGTCGGGATCGGATGGGCGACCAGGCTCTCGTCCACGGGCGCCACGGCGGCCGGCGCGAGCGCGGGGGTCAGGCTGGAACAGGCGGCGAGGGCTGCGGCCAGGGCCGCGCCGGCGAGGAGCTTGGGCGTGCGCAACATGACCCCTCTCTAGAACGGCTCCCGGAAATTGGGAACGGGGCTCTTCCTCCCACGTGACCAACGGGAACGGGGGAGGGGGACCAGCGTAGCTGGTGGAGGGGGCGGCCTCACGCGCCGCGCTCGGTCTCGCCCCCTCCACCACCCTGCGGGCGGTCCCCCTCCCCCATCAATGGGGGAGGAAAAAGGCTACCGCAGGACGGTCAGGCCGTTCTTGATCACCGTGGCGCCGCGTTCCTTCACCCGGGCCTCGAAGGAGATGTTCTTGCCGTCCTTCCAGAGGTCCACCGTGATGGTGTCGCCCGGGAAGACTGGAGCCGAGAACCGCGCCTGGTGGCTGAGGATCTGATCGGGGTCGAAGTCGGTGATCGCCTGCAGCACGGCGCGGCAGGTGATGCCGTAGGTGCACAGCCCGTGCAGGATCGGCCGCGGGAAGCCCGCCCGCTTGGCGACGTCCGGATCGGAATGCAGCGGGTTGCGGTCGCCGTTCAGGCGGTAGAGCAGGGCCTGGTCCTCGCGGGTGGTGAAGTCCACCGACAGGTCAGGTGCACGGCTGGGGACCTGGTGCGGCTCAGGGGCGCCTTCCGAGGGGCCGCCGAAGCCGCCGTCGCCGCGGGCGAAGGTGGAGCCGGTCAAGGTGGCGACCTTCTCGCCCTTGTCGTCGGTCCAGACGGTCTCGTTGATGATCACCGCGCCCTTGCCCTCGCCCTTGTCATAGGCGCCGACCGTGCGACCGCTGGCGGTGTAGGTCCCATGGGCGGAAAGCGGCTTGTGCAGCTCCACCTTCTGCTCGCCGTGGACGACCATCAGGAAATTGATCTGGCTGGGACGATGGCCGGCGGGCATCTCCGGGGCGGGGCCGGCGGCGCCGCGCAGGCCCGAGGCCAGCACCGTGGCCGCGGTCGGCACGACCTTGAGGTTCTTCTCGTAGACGAAGCCGAGCTCCGTCTCGTTCATGGGGTCCTGACCCAGGCCGACGCCCAGCGCGTACAGCATCACGTCCTTGTCGCCGTAGCTGAAGGTCCGCGGGGCGGTCTTCTGATCGAGAATGTCGGGGTAAAAAATCGCCATGAAAATATATCCTCCGGTATGTCGCCTTGGCGGCGTTTTGATATGCGGCGGATTGAAGCCGTTCGGCCCCGCGGAGGCAAGCAGGGCGCGAGCCCATTTGCCGCCCCGTCGTGCATCGGGTAGAAGCGGCGACCTTGTCGGAACGGGCCCTCGAACGGTCCGCCGACGTTCCAACTTCAATCGCCCAGGATCATCTCAGCAATGGCGACCACCCAAACCGGCTCGGGCCAGATTTCCGGCAATGTGCTGTTCTACTCCAAGCCGGAGCCGCTCTCCGTCGACCTGCACAAGAGCCTCGGCGTCAAGCGCATGGACGGACCCTTCAAATTCGCCAGCGAAGGCCACGCCGTTCCGATCACCGTCACCGAATTCAGCCTGGGCGCGGTCTGCGGTCCGATCATCTTCGTCGGCGACGAGAAGATCCCGCTCCAGGTCATGGGCCTGAACCCGGGGACCAACATGTTCCTGCAGGACGACGGCATGTTCGAGCCCGGCGTCTACATCCCGGCCTATATCCGCCGCTACCCGTTCGTGTTCGCCAATGACAGCGCCGCCGGCCAGATGATCCTCTGCATCGACCGCGCCGCCGAGTTCATCGTCGAGGGCGGCGACATGGCCTTCTTCGACGACAAGGGCCAGCCGAGCGAATACACCCAGGGCTGCATCCAGTTCTGCAACGACTACGAGGCCGAGCGTCAGCGGACGGCCAGCTTCGTGCAGATCCTCAAGGACCTGGACCTGTTCGAGCTGAAGACCGCCAACTTCACCCCGACCAATCCGGACGGCACCGCCGGCGAGCCCCAGAAGGTCGCCGAGTATTTCGGCGTCTCGGAGACCAAGCTCAACGCCCTGCCGGCCGAGAAATTCATCGAGCTGCGCGACAACGGCGCGCTCGGCCAGATCTACTGCCACCTGAACTCGCTGGTCGGCTGGGATCGGCTGATCGCGCTGGCCACCGCCCGCCTCAACGCCCAGCCCCAGGCGGCCAACGCCTAGGGCTTTCGGCGAGCCGACAATCGAAACGGCGGGCCGCGAGGTCCGCCGTTTCTGTTTGGCCTACCGCGAGAACACGCTCCGCGTCAGGCAGGAGAAGACCAACCGCCCGGCTTCGTCCAGCAGGTCGTGCTGGGCGATGACGATGCCCTTGCCGTCGCCGACCGGATCCTTGCCCATCACCGTCATTCGGCCACGCAGCAGTTCGCCGGCCGGCGGGTTGCGGGCCCAGCGCAGGGCGTCGACCCCCAGGCGCTTGGTCTGCGGCCACTCCATGGCCGAGGCGGCGTCCAGCCGGCACCAGATCGCATAGACCATGGCGTCGGGCGCCCCGCGCTCGGCAGGCCAGCCGGGCGCGAAGGCGGCGATGAAGGCGTCCAGCGCGCCGGCGTCCACGGGGATCTCGCCCAGCGACACCACCTGACCCATTTCGATATCGTCGAACGACGCGGGCATGGCCTGACACTCCGGATAAACGCTGATTCGCCGATGATGGCGGGTGGACGCGACAAGTCGAGTGTGGCCGCGCAACACTTGGCCGCAAGCATAGGCCGTCCCATCCTGATGTCGAAGATAGGGATGGCGATGCCGAATGTCCTGGCGACCGAACGGCTGCTCCTGCGCCCCTTCACCGAGGGTGACCTGGAGAACCTCGTCGAGCTCGACGCCGATCCTCAGGTGATGGCCTTTCTGACCGGCGGCAAGCCCACCCCGCGGGAGGTCTATGTGGAGAACCTGCCTGGCATGATCGCCGGCCGCGGGCGCCTGGACTGCTGGATCTGGGCGGCGGTGGAGAAGGCGAGCGGCGGCTTCGTCGGCTGGTTCTCGCTGCGGCCCGACCCGGCGCGCGGGCCCGACGAGGCCGAGCTGGGCTATCGCCTGCGCCGCGCGGCCTGGGGACAGGGCTACGCCACGGAGGGCGCGGCCCTGATGGTGGAGAAGGCCTTCGCCGATTTCGGCCTCGAGCGGGTCTTCGCGCTGACCATGAGCGTCAACCTCGCCTCGCGCCGGGTGATGGAAAAGGTCGGCCTGACCTATGTCCGCACCTTTTTCGACGACTGGCCGGAGGTGATCGCGGGCGCTGAGCACGGCGATGTCGAATACGCCCTGACCCGGGCCGACTGGGATCTCCGGGCAAGACGCTAGATCACGCGCCCCGTCGAGATCGCCATCTTCACCGCGCCGGAGGCGTGTTAGGACCGCGCCATGGCGAGCGGCTGGATGATCGGGGTGATGGTGGAGCTGGCCGGGGAACCCGCGCCCCTGCGCCACTTCTTCGCCGTCGGCCACGAGGATCGCAACAAGGCCGAATGGACCGCCATCGACAAGGCCCAGCTGATCGGCGGGGTGGCCGGCAGCCCGGTCGGCGGCCTGGAGCCGGTCCATGTGGTCAGCGAGCTTTCCGCCCAGACCGTCCGCGCCCTGGCGCTGAAGCCCGGCGAGGTCCGCCCCCTCGGCTGGAAGTGGCCGAGGCGCTGGATCACGCTCTGAGCCGCGCCGAACAGATGCTCCCCTTCTGGGGGAGCTGTCAGCGTAGCTGACTGAGGGGGACTTTGACTCGCTTCAGTGCGCTTCAACCCCCTCCGTCTCGTCGCGAAGGAGCAGACGATCCACCTCCCCCAAATCGCGCTGCGCGCTGGGGGAGGATCTGGGGGACGCCCCTGCCGCCCCCCACGTAGCTTTGCGGATAGCCCGCGCCGGGCCATATAGCCTGCACAGCTTGTCGGGATGAGTGGATGACGCGTTTCTTCGCGAGAGTGGCGGCGGCCCTGGCCGTGCTGGCGGCCTTCCCGGCCATGGCCCAGCCGGTGGACACCGGCCACCTGGTCGCCGAACTGGTGGCCCGCGACGCCACCGTGACCCCGGGCGCCACCACCTATGTCGCCGTGCGCCAGAAGATCGACAAGGGCTGGCACACCTATTGGCGCAATTCCGGCGACAGCGGCGAGGCCACCAAGGTGGTCTGGACCCTGCCCGCGGGCTGGACCGCTGGCGACATCGTCTGGCCGACCCCCCAACGCCAGCCGACCGGCCCGCTGATGAACTACGGCTATCACGACGAGGTGCTGCTGCCCGTGCCGATCACGGTCCCGGCCAGCGCCAGGCCGGGCGAGACCGTGACCCTCAAGGCCGCCGCCGCCTTCCTGGTCTGCGAGGAGATCTGCGTCCCGGAGGACGCGGTCTTGACCCTCACCCTGCCGGTGGCCGACGGCCTGGCCCAGCCCGACGCCAAGTGGGGCGCGGCCATCGCCAAGACCCTGGCCGAGGCGCCAGCCCCAGCCGGGCTCGACGCCGCCTTCGCCAAGCAGGGCGGCAATGTCGCCCTGGCGATCACCGGCGCCGCCCTGAAGGACGTCGACCTCGCCCAGGCCTATTTCTTCCCGTTCGACTCCACGGTCATCGACCATGCCAAACCCCAGGCCATCGAGCGCGGCCCCGACGGCCTGACCCTGACCCTGACCCTGACCCCCGGCTACGCCTTCCAGGAGGGCGCAGGCCCCAAGGCGATGACGGGCGTGCTCAGCCTGGGCGGCAAGGCCTATGAGATCTCGGCCCAGGCCGGCGCTCTGCCGGCCGGCGCCTCGGGCCTGGGCGCGCCGGCCAAGGCGTCCGGCGGCGGCGTGGCGCTGGGCCTGCCCCTGGCGGCGGCCTTCGCCTTCCTGGGCGGGTTGATCCTCAACCTGATGCCCTGTGTCTTCCCGATCCTGGCCATGAAGGCCACCTCCCTGGCTGGCCACGCCCACGACCGACGCGCCGCCCAAAGCCAGGGGTTGGCGTTTTTGGCGGGCGTGCTGGCGACGTTCCTGGCGCTGGCGGGGGTGCTGATCGCCTTGCGAGCGGGCGGTGAAGCGGTGGGTTGGGGCTTCCAGCTGCAGTCGCCACCGGTGGTGGCGGGCCTGGCCCTGCTGATGCTGGCCGTCGCGCTCAACCTCTCCGGGGTGTTCGAGGTCGGGACCTCGCTGCAGGGCGCGGGCTCCAGCCTGGCCGGCCGCGGCGGTCTGGCCGGCGCCTTCTTCACCGGCGCCCTGGCCGTGGTGGTGGCGGCCCCCTGTACGGCGCCCTTCATGGCTCCGGCCCTCGGCTGGGCGCTCACCCAGAGCGCGCCGGCCGCTCTAACGGTCTTCCTGGCCTTGGGTCTCGGTTTCGCGGCGCCTTTCGCGCTGGCCGCTTTTTTACCGGGGCTCCTGACCCGACTGCCCAAGCCCGGCCCGTGGATGGATGGCTTCAAGAAGCTGATGGCTTTCCCGATGTACGGGACCGCCGCCTGGCTCGCCTGGGTGCTGGCTGTCCAGGCGGGGGACATGGCGCTCGCGGGCGTTCTCGCCGGGGCGGTGCTGCTGGCTCTCGCTGCCTGGCTGGCGGGCGCGGCGCAGCGGCGCCTGGCGGCCGGCGGTCGGCCGATCGGACTTGTCGGCGCTTCGGCCGCCCTCGGCCTGGCGGCGGTCTGCGCCGCGCTCTGGCAAAATGGCGTCTCCGAGGAGATGACGAAGGCGGCTCCCGACGCTCCAGCGCAGGCCTCGGTTCCCTACGAAACCTACAGCCCCGAAAAGCTCGCCGCCGCCCGGGCCGCCGGCAAGCCGGTGTTCGTCAACTTCACCGCCGCCTGGTGCGTGACCTGCCAGGTCAATGAGAAGGTGGCCCTGACCAGTCAGGGCGTCGCCGACGCCTTCAAGGCGACCGGCGCCATCTATCTGAAGGCCGACTGGACCCGGAAGGACGCCGAGATCGCCGCCGAACTCGCCAAGCACGGCCGGGCCGGCGTGCCGCTCTATCTGGTCTACGGCGCCAAGGGCGGCGACGGCGTTATCCTGCCGCAGATCCTGACCGAGGGCCTGGTCGTCCGCGCCTTGAAGGACGCCCAGAACCGCTGACCCTGGAGAACCAGCCTAGCGGCCGCCCCCCCCTAGACCTGTCCCTCGGGCGGGGTGGTGATCACCTCGACATTGTCGTTGAGCAGGTAGCCCAGGTCCTGGACGGCCTGCAGGCGGTCCTTGTCGGTGGCCGCGGCCTCCAGCGCCTTCAGTTTCAGCGGCAGGTCCTCCGCGATCCCCTTGAGGATGCACTTCAGGTCGCCGTCCGTACCCCGCTTGGCGAGTTCCAGATGGCCGCGCATGTTCAGCGCCGCCAACTCGGCGATCCCCTGCTTGAAGGCTGGGGTCGGCGGCGTGGCCTTGAAGGCCTCCACCGCGGCCTTGAGCGCGCCGGCCCGGGCGACGATGTCGGCGAACAGCGGCTCGCGGGCCACCGAGACGCCGGGCGGCGGGGGCGGCGGGCTGATCCCCGCGCCGGCCGGGGCCGGGGCGGCGGCGAGCCAGAGCACGGCGATGGCGGTGGCGACGTCGCAGGACATGGCGGTCCCCCAAAGAGCGAATGGCGAAAGACAGGGCTGGAGGCTTTTGCTACCCCCGCAGGGTAAACGCGTTGCTACCGCCGCAAGAGGGCCGAACTTAGCCGCATGCTCAAAGCCGCCTGGTCCAAGTTGGAAGCCGCCGCCCACGCCGCCCGCGACCGCCGAATCGACAGCCTGTTCTCCGCCGAACCCGACCGGGTCGGCGCCCTGTCGCTGGAGGCCGCCGGGCTCTATCTCGATCTCTCGAAACAGCCCTGGTCCCAGGCCGACCTCGAGATCGCCCTGGACTTGGCCCGCGCCGGCGGGATCGAGGCGGCGCGCGACCGGCACTTCGCGGGCGCCGTGGTCAACGCCTCGGAGGGCCGCGCGGCCCTGCACATGGCCCTGCGCGCGCCGGCGGGCGCCGATTTCAAGGCCGACGGCGAGCCGGTCTCGGCCGGCATCGACGCCGTCCGCGACGCCATGCGCGCCTTCGCCCTGGCGGTGAATTCCGGCGCCAAGCTGGGCGCCACCGGCCAGCGGTTCAGATCCATTGTCCATATCGGCATCGGCGGCTCCGACTTCGGGCCGCGCCTGGTCTGGGACGCCCTGCGGCCGGTGGAGCCCGCCATCGAGCTGCGCTTCGTGGCCAATGTGGACCCGGCCGACATGGCCCTGGCGCTGGCCGGCCTCGATCCCGCCGAGACCCTGGTGGTGGTCGTCTCCAAGACCTTCACCACCCTGGAGACCCTCACCAACGCGCAGATCGCCCGAGCCTGGCTGCGTGCCGCCCTCGGCCAGGCCGGCGACGGTCACCTGATCGCGGTCTCCGCCGCGCCCAGGGAGACCGCCGCCTTCGGGGTGCCCGACGACCAGGTGTTCGGCTTCGGCGACTGGGTGGGCGGCCGCTATTCGGTCTGGTCCTCGGTGGGGCTCTCCTGCGCCATCGCGCTTGGCTGGGACGCCTTCCAGGGCCTGCTCGACGGCGCCCACGCCATGGACCGCCATTTCCAGACCGCGCCGCTTGCGGCCAACGCCCCGGTGCTGCTGGCCCTGGCGCACATCTTCAACCGCAACGGCCTCGGCCGTCCCGTCCGCGCCGTGGTCCCCTACGCCCAGCGGCTGCATCTGCTCCCCACCTTCCTGCAGCAGCTGGAGATGGAATCGAACGGCAAGCAGGTCGACGCCCACGGCCGGGCCGTGGCGCGGGGGACCTCGACCACGGTGTTCGGCGACGCCGGCACCAATGTGCAGCACGCCTTCTTCCAGATGATGCACCAGGGGACCGACATCATCCCCATCGACATCCTGGCCGTGCGCCGGGCCTCCGAGGGCGAGACGGCCTCCCAGGCCAAGCTGCTGGCCAACGCCATCGCCCAGGCCGAGGCCCTGATGGTCGGCAAGTCCGAGTCCGCTGTCCGCGCCGAGCTGACCGGCCAGGGCATGGCGCCGGCCGCCGTCGACGAGCTGGCGCCGCAGAAGACCTTCCACGGGAACCGGCCCTCCAGCTTCATCCTGCTGGACGCCCTGACTCCGCAAAGCCTGGGCGCCCTGCTGGCGCTCTACGAGCACAAGACCTTCGTCGAGGGTGTGCTCTGGGGGATCAACTCCTTCGACCAGTGGGGGGTGGAGCTGGGCAAGACCCTGGCCGTCGCTGTCCTCAAAGAGCTGGAAGGCGGGGCGCCGGGGGCGCACGATCCGTCCACCGCCGACCTTATCGACCGTCTGAAATCCTGAGCCAGGAGCGCCTCATGCAAGACCTCAAGGGAAAGACCGCCTTCATCACCGGTGGCGCCAGCGGACTGGGGCTGGCCATGGCCTACGCCCTGGGCGAGGCGGGCATGAACATCATGCTGGCCGACATCGAGGAGGCGCCGCTGAAGGCCGCCGTCGCTGACCTGCAGGAATGCCAGATCCGCGCCGCTAGCGTGATCTGCGACGTCGCCGACCGCAAGGCGATGGAGGCCGCCGCCGCCAGGACCATCGAGGCCTTCGGCAAGGTCCACCTGGTGGCTAACAACGCTGGCGTCGGAGTCGGCGGGCCGGTGGGCGAGATCAAGCCCTCCGACTGGGACTGGATCGTCGCGGTCAACCTGATGGGCGTGGTCTACGGCATGGAGACCTTCTTGCCCCTGGTTCGCAGCCATGGAGAGGGCGGCTGCTTTATCAACACCGCCTCGATGGCGGGCCTCATCTCCCCGCCGGGCATGGAGCCCTACAGCGCCACCAAGTACGCGGTGGTCGCCATGTCCGAGGGCTGGATGCGCCAGCTCGCGCCGGAGAACATCCATGTGGCGGTGCTCTGCCCCGGCTTCGTGAAGACCAAGATCAACCAGTCGGGTCGCGCCCGTCAGGCCCAGTACGGCGGTCCGACGGTCAGCGAGATCGTCGCCGACTCCGCCGTCGACAACGGGATCGATCCGGAGCGGGTCGGCAAGCGGGTGCTGGAGGCCGTGCTGGCCGACGAACCCTATATCTTCACCCACCCAGACATGCGCGGCCTGGTGCAGATGCGGTTCGCCGCGATCATGGCCGGCTTCGACGCCGCCGACGCCAGTCCGGCCCTGGAAGGCATGGACTACAAGACCCCCGACCTCTCGGCCGCCCAGCCATGACCGTCCTGGTCACGGGCGGGACCAAGGGCATTGGCCTGGCCATCGCCAGGCGGCTGGCCCCGGTCCACGGCCGGGTGGTGCTGGCCTATCACAGCGACGAGGCGGCGGCTGAAGCCGCCCGCGCCGAGATCGCCGCCACCGGGGCGGGGGTCGACCTCGTCAAGGGCGACGTCGGGACCATCGAGGGCTCGGCGGCGCTGATCGGAGCGGTCGAGGGCCTGGGCCACGGCCTCAGCCACATCGTCCATTCCGCGGCGATGATCTATCCGACCACCCTGCTGGGCGCCGACCTCGCGCGGTTCCGCCAGGCGGTGGAGACCAACGGCCTGTCGCTGCTCTACCTGGTCCACGCCGCCCAGCACCTGCTGGGGCGCGGCTCCTCGGTGGTGTTCATCACCAGCATGGGCGCGCGGATCCCGTCGACCAACTACGGGGCGCTCGGGGTCGGCAAGGCCCTGGCCGAGGCCATCGTCCGCTATCTGGTGGCCGAGCTGGCGCCGCGCGGGGTGCGGATCAACGGGGTGGCGCCGGGCCTGGTCCACACCACTTCGGTGGCGGCCATGGTGGGGGGCGAAGAGGCCGCACAGTCGGTGGTCGACCGCGCCGCCCGCTCCAACCCCTCCGGCCGCGCCAGCCGGGATGCGGACTATGCCTCGCTGGTGGAATACCTGCTCTCCCCCGAGGCCGAGTTCATCCAGGGCCAGGTCATCGCCGCCACCGGCGGGGTCGGGGTCATCGGCTAGACCCAACAACATAGAAATTCGACAGAGAAGTCGTCGATTCCGCAGTTGCATTTAACGATTATGTTAATTAACGTATCCGTTAAATGGAAGCCTCCGATCACCTCAGCACGACCTTCGCGGCCCTGGCCGATCCGACCCGGCGCGCGATCCTCGCCCGGCTGGTCGAGGGGGAGACCTCGGTCTCCGACCTGGCCGAGCCCTTCGCCATCAGCCTTCCGGCCATCTCGCGGCACCTGAAGGTGTTGGAACATGCCGGCCTGGTGACCCGTTCGCGGGAAGCCCAATGGCGGCCCTGCCGTCTGCGGGCCGGACCGATGAAGGAGGTCAGCGACTGGCTGCTGCGCTATCGCCGGTTCTGGGAGGAGGGCTTCGACCAGATGGCCGACTACATCGCCGAACTCAAAGCCAAGGAGACCGACCGTGACCCGGACAATTGAGGCCACGCAAGGCCACGAGCTGCTCATCGAGCGCACCTTCGACGCCTCGCCCGAACTGGTCTTCCGGGTCTGGACCAAGCCCGAGCACCTGATGCGCTGGTGGGGCCCCAAGACTTTCACCACCGTCGCCTTCGAGATGGATTTCCGCGACGGCGGCGCCTACCGCGCCTGCATCCGCGATCCGGAGGGCGAGGACCACTGGATGTCGGGGATCTACCGGGAGATCGTCCCGGCCAAGCGGATCGTCATGACCTTCCGCTGGGACGACGGCGCCTGGGACGGCTTGAACAACCTGATCACGGTCGGCTTCGACGCCGCGCCGGGCGGTGGCACCAAGTTCAGCTTCCACCAGGCCCCGTTCACCGACACCGCCACCCGCGATTCCCATGTGGGCGGCTGGACCGAATGCATCGACGGCCTCGCGGCCTATCTGGAGGCGACCGCGTGAGGGCGGCCTGTCGAGGCCTCCATGCCGGGAAGGTTGAAGGCGACATCGCCGATGATCGCGCTCCCAGCGCCGGATGGCGCCTTGCCCGCCGGCCCCTGGCTCAGGCTGCACGCGAGAACGGAGATTTCGGATGGCCGATCTAGTCCTCACAACCTTCGCTTGGGTTCCCGAACTGCCGCGGGGCTATGTGCGTGACCTGCGCGTGCGCTGGGCGCTGGAAGAGGCGGCGTTGCCCTATCGCGTCGAAAGCGTGCCGTTCGGTGAACGGAAGGCCGAGCACTTCTCGCACCAGCCCTTCGGTCAGGTGCCGTGGCTGACCGACGGAGACATCTCGATCTTCGAGAGCGGTGCGATCCTGCTTCACCTCGGCGAGCGCAGCGCGGCGCTGATGCCCACCGATCCGCGCGGCCGCGCCGAGACCCTGGAATGGCTGTTCGCGGCGCTCAACTCGGTGGAGATGGCGAGCCTGCCGTGGTCGATATTCCAGTTCTCCGGCCTCACCGGCGATGCGCCAGGGTGGAAGGGCTTGGAGGCGTTCCTCAACAGTCGGCTCCAGCACATGGAGTCGGTCTTGGGCGGGCGAGAATGGCTGGCCGAAACCTTCTCCATCGCCGACATCCTCATGGCGGACGTGCTGCGTCTCGTGGACCGCTTCGACGGGCTGGCGGAGTACCCCGCCTGCCGCGGCTATGTCGCGCGCGCCACCGCGCGCCCGTGTTTCGTGAAGGCGCACGCCGACCAGATGGCGCACTTCGCCGCCGCGGACTGAGCGCGCCGGACTCGCCACGCTCACACTTCTCGGCTATAGCGCCGCCGTCATGACGCGCGTCTCGCACCAGCACGGCCACCACCATCCGACCTCGCACTGCGGGATCGGCCGGGATCGCATGGCCTAAGCGACCCTCGTCCGAGCCCCCGCAACACGCGGATGGGGCTCGCTGATCGCGCTCCATCCGTCGAACCTTTCGCCTGAAGGACCTGACGATGGACTTCCCTGTTTCCTCCCGCGCCTTGCCGTCCCGCGCGCCAGCCTTTAGGCGAGCGCGATGACCAGCGACGCACCCCGCCCCGAAGCCCGCGCGCCGCGCGGCTTCCACGACCGCCGCGCCCGCGACCTCGCCGCCGAACGCCAGATCCTGGAGAAGGTGTCGGCGGTCTATGAGCGCTACGGCTTCGAGGCCTTCGACACCGGGGCCTTCGAATATGCCGATGCGCTCGGCAAGTTCCTGCCCGACGCCGACCGTCCCAATGAGGGTGTCTTCGCCCTGCAGGACGATGACGAGCAGTGGATGGCCCTGCGCTACGACCTGACCGCGCCGCTGGCCCGGTTCGTGGCCCAGAACTGGGAGACCCTGCCCAAGCCGTTCCGTCGCTACGCCTTCGGCACGGTCTGGCGCAACGAGAAGCCCGGCCCCGGCCGGTTCCGCGAATTCACCCAGTGCGACGCCGACACCGTGGGCTCGGCCCGTCCCGAGGCCGACGCCGAGATCATCGCCATGGTGGTGGAAGGGCTGGAGGCCGCGGGCCTGCCGGCCGGGTCTTCGGTGGTGAAGATCAACAACCGCAAACTGCTGAACGGCCTGCTGGCCACCGCGGGCGTCGCCGACGAGGGCCAGAAGCTGGCGGTGCTGCGCGCCGTCGACAAGCTGGATCGGCTGGGCCCCGAGGGTGTGCGCCTGCTGCTGGGCGAGGGCCGCAAGGACGAGTCCGGCGCCTTCACCAAGGGCGCGGGCCTGAACACCGCCGGCGCCGAGGCGGTGCTGGCTTTCGTCGCCGCCGGCGCCGGGGGCCGGGTCGAGACCTTGGACCAGATCTCCAACATCATCGGCGGCTCGGCCGAGGGCGACGCGGGCCTGGCCGAGCTGTCGGCCATTCATCAGGCCCTGACCAGCCTGGGGGTCGGTCCCGACCGGGCGGTGTTCGATCCCTCGATCGTGCGCGGGCTGGAATACTACACCGGCGCGGTCTTCGAGGCCGAACTGCTGCTGGAGACCAAGGACGACAAGGGCGCCCCGATGCGCTTCGGTTCGATCGGCGGCGGCGGACGCTATGACGACCTGGTGGCCCGCTTCACCGGCCAACAGGTTCCGGCCACCGGCTTCTCGTTCGGGGTCTCGCGCCTGGCCTCGGCCCTGCGCGCGGCGGGGCGGGAGGCCGCGGGCGAGGCCCGGGGACCGGTGGTGGTCATCGCCTTCAGCCAGGAGGACATGGCCGAGTACTTCAAGGCCGCCGGCGAACTGCGCGCCGCCGGGATCGCCGCGGAGGTCTATCTGGGAACCTCGGGCATGCGGCCGCAGATGAAGTACGCCGACCGCCGCCTGTCGCCGGCCGCCGTCATCCTGGGCGGGGACGAGATCGCCGCCGGCAAGGTGACGATCAAGGACCTGGACCTGGGCCGCGAACTCGCCTCGGCGGTCGCCGACAACGCCGAGTGGCGCGAGCAACGGCCGGGCCAGCAGGTGGTCGACCGCGCCGAACTGGTGGCCACGGTGCGCAAGATCCTCGAGGCCGACCAGATCAAGGTGGGCAAATGAGGGCCGAACCCGCCGTTCCCGCCGCCGCCCTGGCAGCCATCCGCGCACCGTTCGAGACGCTCGGCGCCGAGACTGTCGACGTGCCGATCCTGCAGCCGCTGGGCCTGCTGCTCGACCTGGCCGGCGAGGCCATGCGCGCGCGGCTGTTCGTGGTCCAGGCCGCGGGCGGGGAGGAGACCTGCCTGCGTCCGGACTTCACCGTGCCGGTGGTGCGCCAGCATCTGGAAAGCGGTCGCGAGGCCGGACGCTACTTCTATGAGGGCAAGGCGTTCCGCGCGGCCCTCGGCGCCGACCAGCCCGACGAATTCCGCCAGATCGGCCTGGAGCGCTTCGCCGCCGGCGGCGAGACCGTGGAGGCCGACGCCGAGATCGCCGCCCTGGCCTGGGCCTCGGCCGCGGCCGGCGGGCGGGCCGACCTGACCCTGCACCTGGGCGACATCGCCCTGTTCTCCGCCTTCCTGGAGACCCAGGGCCTGGCGCCGCCCCTGGCCGCCCGGCTGAAGCGGGTCGCCGCCCGGCCGCGCCTGCTGGCCGCCGAGCTGGCCCGGGCGGGGGCCGAACCCGCCGCCGCGGCCGACGACGGACGCCTCGCCGACCTGCTGGCCGGACTGTCGGAGGCCGACGCCGCCAGCCTTCTGGAAGAGGTCTGGTCCCTGGCCGGGGTCGAGCCGGTGGGCGGACGCGGCGCCGCCGAGATCGCCCAGCGGCTGATCCGCCGGGCCGAGGCCGCCCGTGCGCCCGCCCTGACCTTGGACCAGGCCGAGGCGGTGCGCCGCTTCCTCGCGATCGACGACGCGCCGGAGGCCGCCTTCGCCGCGGTGCGCGCCGTCGCCGGCAAGTCCTCGGACCTCGAAGCGGCGCTTGAAGCCTGGAACCGGCGGCTGGACCTGCTGGCCGCCGCGGGCGTCCCGGCCGATCGCCTGCGCTTCGCCACGGCGCTTGGTCACGCCTTCGACTATTACGATGGCCTGACCTTCGAGGTTCGCTCCGGTGCGCTCGCGCCCGACCGGGCGGTGGCGGTCGGCGGTCGCTATGACGGCCTGCCCGCGCGGCTGGGCGGCGCGACGGCGGTGAAGGCGGTGGGCTGCATGGTCCGGCCCTGGCGGGCCTGGGCGGGAGGCGAGGCATGAGCGAACCCCTGATCGTCGCCGTGCCCTCCAAGGGCCGGCTGAAGGAACAGGTCGAGGCCTGGCTGTCCGACTGCGGACTATCGCTTTCAGTCTCCGGCGGATCGCGGGGCTATATGGCCGAACTCAAGGGCGTCCCCGGCGTCCAGGTGCGGCTGCTCTCAGCCGGCGACATCGCCGAGGCCCTGGACGCGGGCGAAGTCCATCTGGGGATCACCGGCGAGGATCTGCTGCGCGAGCGCGGCGGCGACGTCGACGCCCGCATCCTGCTGTTGCGGGCGCTGGGCTTCGGCCGCGCCGACCTGGTGGTGGCGGTGCCCAAGAGCTGGCTGGACGTGGAGACCATGGCCGATCTGGAGGAGGTGGCCCACGAGCTGGTGGCGCGCACCGGCCGCCGGATGCGGGTGGCCACGAAGTACCTCGTTCAGACGCGAACCTTCTTCGCCCGCCACGGGGTCGCCGACTATCGGATCACCGAATCCGGCGGCGCCACCGAGGGGGCGCCGGCCGCGGGCTCGGCCGAGCTGGTGGTCGACATCACCACCACCGGGGCGACCCTGGTCGCCAACGGCCTTAAGGTGCTGTCCGACGGGGTGATCCTGAAAAGCCAGGCCCACCTGACCGCCTCTCTTCGCGCGGACTGGAACAGCGGCCAACTGGCGGTTGCCGAACGGTTGCTGCGGACCATCGAGGCCCGCGCCACCGCCCATGACAGCGCCATCCTCACCTGGCCCGCCGACCCGCGCGACGCCCAGGTGGTGGAAGGCCTGGTGGCGCGGGGCGCCACCCGCCGGCCGAACGGGCTTTTGACACCGGTGGACAGGATTGCGGAGGCCTCCATCGCCCTGGCGAGCGCGGGAATCGGGCCGGTCACGGCCTCCAGCCCCGACTTCGTCTACAATGCAGGTTGTGTCGCGTACGATACACTACTGTCGCGGGTGAGGAATTGACGGGTCCGTCAAAAAGAGTCGCCCTGCACGCTGGAAACGCTGCCGCCGGGTAAGTTCGACCAAGATTTACCCTGTACGCTGATTTCGGCGCATTGACTCGGGTCAGAAATTGCCGTTTTCTCAGTCCTGCGAGAGACATGGCGGCGCAAGTCTTCCAGTCTCCGGCGTTTCGGGGAGGAAACGCCCGCTCAATAAGAGCGACTGCTCAAAATAAGGCCCGCTGCGATTATCCCCCGCAGCGGGCCAAATTTTTGTCCGCCTTCATTTTTGACAACTCTGTCAAAACAAGACCCAGCGCGCCCGAAAGCGGCAGCCTGGGCGATCCGATCCTTTGGAACGCAGTTCGCCCGTGTCCGGTTC
Organism: Phenylobacterium sp.; assembly: GCF_036677185.1. GTDB lineage: Bacteria > Pseudomonadota > Alphaproteobacteria > Caulobacterales > Caulobacteraceae > Phenylobacterium. The sequence goes on along the minus strand of NZ_JAKFEN010000013.1, from coordinate 11,559 downwards.
CGCTGGCTTTGCGCCGCCAGGAAGCGTTAGGAGATGGCGGGGCCTACTCCCCAAGGGGACCAAGCCATGGCGAAGACACCGAACTACCAGTTCGAGAAGCGAGAGCGGGAGCGCGTCAAGGCCAACAAGCTGGCCGAACGCGCCGACGCCAAGCGCGAGCAGCGTGAGCGCGCCCGGGCCGAGGCCGCCGGCCCGCCCGCCGATCCCGAGCCGACGGAAGACTGAGCATGCAGGACGGCGTCGTATTCAATCATGAGACCGTGTCGCTGGACGGCGAGAGCTTTTCCGGCTGCGAATTCCGCGACTGCCGCCTGGTCTATGCCGGCGGGCCGGTCCCCAGCTTCAAGAACTGCCGCTTCGAAGGCTGCGAGTGGAAGATGGACGAGGCCGCGAGCCGGACCCTGGCCCACCTGAAGGTCATGTGGAACGTCGGCGAGAAGGGGCCCGTCCAGGCGCTGATCAAGGAAGTCACCGTCGCGCGCTGAGGCGCCGGGCGGGCGTTGGGGAGGGGACGATGACCGAACACCTGCCGTGGGTGAGCGCGCTCAGCTGGGGCGTGAAGCAGAGCTTCCGGACCTATGTGGAGGCCGCGGGCGGCGCGATCGAGGTCCGCGACGGCGCCGAGCGCGCCGAGGACGGCTCCTTCACCTTCGCCGCGGCGCCGGGGGGCGACCTGAGGCTGGACGCCGACGGCAAGCTCGCGGGGCGGGGAGCGTTCCTGGGCGAGGTGCGGTTCGAGGCCCACGGCGGCATGCTCTCAGTCTGTCTCGCGGATCCCATCCTGGAGATCGGCCCGGCCGGAGGCGTCGTCACCGTCGCCGACAGCAGCGCGCGCGACTACCGCCTGGAGGTCGCGCAGCTGGACCTGGGGGCCATGACCTCCGGGGAGTCGGGCGAGATCGTCATCCCCGCGACGGTCTCGATGCATGGCAGCCAATGGCTTGGCGACCACTATCCGCCCAGGACGCCGCTCGATCCTGTGCGCCTGATCCTGGCGCCCCGCTGAGGTTTCCATGCGCAAGCCCGTCACGACCAAGGCCCTCTACGCCGGATCGTTCGACCCGGTCACCCGGGGCCACCTGGACATCATCGGCAAGGCCCTGCGGACCTTCGACACCGTGCACGTCGCCGTCGGCACGAACGTCCGGAAGACGCGCATGTTCGGGGTCGAGGAAAGCCAGCTTCTGCTCGTTCGTTCGATCACGGAACGCTGGCCGCAGGCGGCGGCCGGGACGGACACCTTGTTCGATGGCGCGCTGGAGGTTGGGGAATACGCCAACCAGAGCCTGATCGCCTATGCGCGCCGGATCGGGGCGACCCACATCGTGCGCGGCCTGCGCGAGGCGAGCGACTTCAACGAGGAATTCAACCTGCATGGCGTCGCGGGCCGGATCGACCCGTCGATCCTGATGGTCCACTTCATCTGCGAGGCACAGTTCCTCCATGTCTCGTCGAGCACCGCCAAGGAGCTCGACGCCATGGGTGAGCGGATCGACTGGCTGGTCATGCCCAGCGTCGAGGCCGCCTTCGCCGCCCGTCGCGGCTGACGGCGGCCGATCAGTTGGCGGCTAAGTTCTGCGTCGACGTCCGGGCGCCCTCGACACCAATGTCGTCGATCTCGCAAGCCAACGTGATCTCGGCGGGCGCCAAGCGATCCTGACAGTTTCCAGCGCGTTCCAGCGCGCGCGGCCGCCCCTTGCATATCGCCAATCCGCGCGCTAAATACTGCACCACATGGTTCAGTATTCGACAGATCGCCTCGATGCTTCGTTCGCTGCGCTCTCGGACCCGACCCGACGCGGCGTTCTGGAGCAGCTCGGACGTTCGGACGCTTCGATCACGGAGCTTGCCGACAGGTTCCACATGACCCTCACGGGCATGAGGAAGCACGTCGGCGTCTTGGAGCATGCGGGGTTCGTCACGACGGAGAAGGTCGGGCGTGTGCGGACCTGCAGGCTCGGCCTACGCAGGCTCGAGGAAGAAGCGGCATGGATCGAAAGCTACCGCCAGCTCTGGGCCGCCCGCTTCGACACCTTGGACAGGGTGGTCGAGGCATTGAAATCGCGAGGAGAAGATCGATGACCAACCCCACGAAAGTCGAACGGAAGTCTGAGCGCGAGCTCGTGGTGACTCGCACCTTCGACGGCCCCGCTCACATCGTGTTCGAAGCGTGGACCAGGCCCGAACTGTTCAAGCTGTGGTGGCCGCCCAAGTCGTTGGGCGTGCCCCTGCGGTCCTGCGCGATGGATGTTCGGGTCGGCGGCGGCTACCGCCTCGAGTTCGGACACGACGCCGCGAACGTCATGGCCTTCTTCGGCAAGTACATCGAGGTGACGCCGCCTGCGCGCCTGGTCTGGACCAATGACGAAAGCGAAGACGGCGCCGTCACCACGGTGACCTTCGAGGAAAAGGACGGCAAGACGCTGCTGGTCCTGCACGAACTCTACCCTTCGAAGGCAGCGCTCGATGCGTCCATCGGGGCGTCGGAGGGGCTGGCCGAGCAATTCGAGCAGTTGGACGAACTGCTCGCCCCCCTGGGCGCGAACGTGTGACGGCTACGATCCCTCCAAAACGGCTGACCCTCACGCCGCCGGCGGCCGCCAGGCGATGAGGCCTTCCGTCCGTGCCCGGACGTCCGGCGAGGCCAGGCAGGTGGCGACGGCCTCGTAGCCCGGCGCCCCCGGATAAGGGGCGACCCGCGTCGGCGGCGCGTGATTGGCCGGGCAGAGGATAATCGCCTCGTCGGGGCCTACGGCGGCCAGGTCGAGGATCGCGCAGGAGCGGGTCATCAGGAACAGCGGTCGCGCGCCGGGGCCCCGCCGGCGCAGGTGGGCGATCAGAGCCTCCTGGGTCGGCTCGTCCAGCCCTTGCTCCACCATGTCGACCACCAGGATCGCCGGACCCTCGGCCTCCAGGGCGACGAGCAGGGCGACCAGGGCGTCGGATGCGGTCGCTCCGTCCTCGGCGAGCCAGGCCAGGGTCGCGTCGACCCGCGCCTTCAAGGCCGGGTCGGCCGCCAGCCGCGCGCTGTCCGCGGTCCGCTCCAGGGGAAGGAAGGCGGCGTCAGGCAGGGTCTCGGCCAGGCGCATGGCCAGCCGGGTCTTGCCGCTGCCCAGGGAGCCGATGATGTAGTTGATCGGGCGGATGTCCCGCAACTCGAAGCGTTCGCCGCCCCAGGGCCAGGGCAGGTCGAAGGCGACGCTGATCTCGCCGGCCGGCCCGGCCAGCCGCGCCAGGTCCGCGGCGGCCGGCGTCTTGCCCTGGGCGAGGTCGGTCCGCAGGCCGCGGACCTTCTCGACGGCCCCCGCCAACTGGCGCGCCCGGTCCTCGAGGCTCGCCTGGTGCGCGGCCAGGGCCGGCTCCAGGCCCTGGGGATCGCCGCCCAGCACGCGGGCCGTCTGGGCGAGACTGAGGCCGAGCGCCCGCAGGGCCGCGATCTCGGCGGCGCGGGCCATCTCCTCGGGGCCATAGGCGCGCCATCCGGCCGCCGTGCGCACCGGCGCGACCAGGCCGCGCTGCTCGTAGAGCCGCAGGGCCTTAGCGGAGACGCCGAGCCGCCGGGCGGCTTCGGAGGGGTTCAGGTATTGGGCGGATGAGCTCACGAATCACCTCGTTGCTGGCTGACCGCTGTCCTTATCGGGGCGGTCCCAGGGGCCGGGTCAACGGGATATTCGCGGTGTCCTCACCCAATCCGCGATTCCAAAGCAACAGACGGGGTTCGGCGGTTCGGGGCGGGGCCTAGACCCTCGCCATGCCTTCCCACCGGAAGGCCCCACCAGACCGCGAGGAAGAGATCCCATGTCGAAGGAAGACGACAACAAGGCCATCGTCGGCCGCTGGTTCACCGATTTCTGGGGCCAGACCTGCGACCTGGCCATCGTCGACGAACTGGCCGCGCCGGACATGCTCCTGCAATATTCCCTGCATGAGCCGCGTCGCGGCCGCGAGGACATCAAGGCCTTCATGACCGGCTTCCGGGAAGCCTTCCCGGACCTCGAGTTCTGGGGCGCGGCGGACCTGATCGCCGAGGGCGATTACGTTGTCGGCCGCTGGGAAGGCGGCGGAACCCACACCGGCCCGGCGTTCGGCGATTTCCTGACCGGCGCCCTGCCGGCGGCCACCGGCAAGACCATGCGCTTCACCGGGACCACGGTCCTGAAGCTCAAGGACGGCAAGATCGTCGAGGAGATCGGCCTCGACGACGGCGTGACCGCGCTGACCCAGCTGGGCCTGATCCGCGCGGCCTAGTCGCGATAGGACCGGACGGCGGCGCGCCCATGCGCCGCCGTCCGTGGCCGTCACCAGATCCGGACGCGGTCGGCCGGCGCCACGTACATGGCGTCGCCCGGCTTGACGCCGAAGGCCTCGTAGAAGGCGTCGATGTTCTTCACCGGCACCTGCACCCGGTACTTGGGCGGCGAGTGCGGGTCGGAGACCAGCTGCTGACGCATGCGGTCGTCGCGGTACTTGCCCCGCCAGACCTGGGCCCAGCCCAGGAACACTCGCTGGTCGCCGGTCAGGCCGTCGATCACCGGGGCCGGCTGGGCCTTCAGCGACAGGTGGTAGGCGTCCAGCGCCAGCAGCAGCCCGCCCAGGTCGGCGATGTTCTCGCCCATGGTCAGGTCGCCATTGATGTTGGCGCCGGGCAGGACCTCGACGGCGGCGTACTGCTTGCCGAACTTCTTGGCCTGGGCGTCGAACTTGGCGGCGTCCTCGGCGGTCCACCAGTCGGTGAGCTTGCCGTCGCCGTCCGACTTGCGGCCCTGGTCGTCGAAGCCGTGGGTGATCTCGTGGCCGATCACCCCGCCGATGCCGCCATAGTTGACCGCCGGGTCGCCCTGCGGATCGAAGAACGGCGGCTGCAGGATGGCGGCCGGGAAGACGATCTCGTTCTTGGTCGAGGAGTAGTAGGCGTTGATGGTCGGGGGCGTCATGCCCCACTCCTCGTCGTCCACCGGCCCGCCCAGCCGCGCGGCGCGGTAGTCCCACTCGAAGGCGCTGGCTCGCTGGATGTTGCCATAGAGGTCACCCTCCTTGATCGCCAGGCCCGAATAGTCGCGCCAGGTGTCGGGATAGGCGATCTTCACCCGGGACTTGGCGAGCTTCTCCAGGGCCTTGGCCTTGGTGGCCGGGCCCATCCAGTCGAGCTTCTCGATCCGCGCGCCCATGGCGGTGCGGATGTCGCCGACCAGGGCCTCCATCTTGGCCTTGTTCTCAGCGGGGAAGTAGGCGGCCACATAGACCTTGCCCAGGGCCTCGCCGACATTGTTGTCGATGGCGATCACGCCGCGCTTCCAGCGCGGTTGCTGCACCGGCTGACCTGACAGGGTCTTGCTACGGAACTCGTAGTGGGCCTGATCGAAGGCCTTGGAGAGATAGGGCGCGGCTTGGTCCGCCAGGTTGAACGCCGACCAGGCCTTCAGCGTGTCGAGCGGGGCCGCCGTATAGATCGCCGCGATCTTCGGGAAGGCGGTGTTCTCGGACACGATCACCCGGCCGGTCTTGAGGCCGGCGCCGTCCAGATAGGCCTTCCAGTCGAAGCCCGGCGCATAGGCCTGGAGCTTGGCGACCTCGAAGGGGTTGTAGGTCTTGTCGTCGTCGCGGCGCTCGGCCCGGGTCCAGGAGACCTTGGCGATCTCGGTCTCCAGGGCGACGATGGCCGCGGCGTTCTCCGCCGGCTTCTCCCAGCCCGCCAGGGTCAGCAGCTTGGCGACATAGGCTTCATAGGCGGTCTTCTGAGGCGCGAACTTGGCGTCCAGATAGTAGTCGCGGTCGGGCAGGCCGAGGCCCCCCTGCACCAGATAGGCCGCGTACTTCTCCGGGTCCTTGGCGTCGTCATGGACATAGGAGCCGAAGAACGAGCCGCCGAACGCGCGCGACGTGCCGCCCATGTGGCCGGCCAGCTCGTCGCGGGACTTGATGGCGCGGATCGCGGCCAGGTCGCCGGCCAGGGGCTTGGCGCCCAGGGCGTCGACCGCGGCTTCGTCGACGAAGCTGCGGTAGAAGGCGCCGATCTTGGCCTCCTCGCCGGTCGCGCCCGGGTTGGCGGCGGCCTTCTCGACCACGGCGCGCATGCGGTTCTGCGACAGCTCGTTCAGCGCGTCGAAGGCCCCGTAGCGCGAGCGGTCGGCGGGGATCTCCAGCTTGTTGAGATAGGTCCCATTGGCGTAGTCGAAGAAGTCCTTCGAGGGCGCGACGGACAGGTCGCGGCCGGCGGCGTCGAAGCCCCAGGGGCCCATCCGCGGGGCCTGGGAGAGGTCGGGCGCATTGGCCGCCAGGGCCGGCGCGGACGCGCAGATCAGGGCCACGGCCGACGCCGCGCCCAACCAGAGGGTCTTCATGGAATGCTGAGCTTTCATAAGCCGTTGGGTTGGCGCGACCGTGGACCGGCCGCGCCCCCCTAGGCACGTTACATTTTGTTTAGGCGGAGAGTGATCGCCACCCACCCCTCCCAGCTCGTCATCACCGGGCTTGTCCCGGTGACCCATGAACACGAACGGTTCAGGACAATCGTCCACGGCGGAGTTCATGGGTGGCCGGCACGGAGGCCGGCCATGACGAACCAATGGGGAGTGCTCTTTCCGACTTGCCCTACGCCGTCGCCGACAGGGCCGTGATCGCCTCGGCGCGGATGGCCTTGTAGTCCAGCTTGCCGTTCGGCGCCCGGACCACGGGGGCCAGGACCAGTTCGCGCGGGGCCTTGTAGTCGGCCAGCAGCCCCTTCACGTGGGCGGCGAGGTCGGCCAGGGAGGGAGCCTTGTCACCGGTGAAGTCGACCACCGCGCAGATGCGCTCGCCGAACCGTGGATCGGGCACCCCCACCACGGCGGCGTCGCGAACGCCCGCGAAACGCTTCAGCGCCTCCTCGACCTCTTCCGGGAAGACCTTCTCGCCGCCGGTGTTGATCACCTGCGAGCCGCGGCCCAGCAGGGTGATGGAGCCGTCGGCCTCCACGGTCGCCCAGTCGCCGGGCACGCTCCAGCGGGTCCCCTCGAAGGTGCGGAAGGTCTTGGCCGACTTCTCCTCGTCCTTGTAGTAGCCGACCGGGGTGTGGCCGCCGACCGCCACCAGGCCGCGCACGCCCGAGCCCGGCTGGACCCGGACGCCGTCCTCGGTGAACACCGCCGCATTGGGTCCGGTGGCGAACTTCGCCGTGCCGGCCGCCGCGCCGCCGCCCGAGGTGGAGGCGGCCAGGCCCAAGGCCTCCGACGACCCCAGCGAGTCCATCAGCATGATGTGCGGCAGGTGCTTGAGCAGGCCCTGCTTGTTCTCCGCGCCCCACATGGCGCCCGACGAGACGATCCGGCGCAGGGAGGGCAGAGTCCAGCGGCCGGGATTGGCGTCCAGGGTCTCCAGCATCGGGGCGGCGAAGGCCGGGCCGACGATGATCAGGCCCGAGACGCCCAGGCGGTCGACCTCGTCGAACAGGTGCGCGGGATCGAACCGGCGCGGGACCAGGGTGGCCACGGCGCCGCCGGAGATCAGGGTCCCGAAGGAGATGAACTGGCCGGTGGCGTGCATCAGCGGGGCCACCGGGATGGTGATGTTGAGCGGCGCGTCGGAAGCGGCGTTGGCGGCGGCGCGGGCCCCGGCCTCCGCGACGCTCTCCAGCGGCGGCAGGCCCAGCAGCAGGTTGGCCCCGCCGCCCAGGGCCTTGAACAGGTCCTCCTGGCGCCACATCACGCCCTTGGGCATGCCGGTGGTGCCGCCGGTGTACATGATCAGCAGGTCGTCGGCCGAGCGGCCCCAGGCCGCCTCGAACCGGTCGGCGCCCTTGGCGACGATGGCGTCATAGTCGGCGGCCCAGGCCGGGACCGGATGGCCGGGCTCGGCCACGGCGACCCAGGTCTTCACCTTGGGCAGGCGGCCGCGCACCTTGTCGGCCATCTCGGCGAAGGCGGCGTGGAACACCACGGCCTCGGCGTCGGCGTTGTCGAAGAGGTAGGTCAGCTCCTCGCCGCCGTAGCGGTAGTTGGTGTTGAACGGCGCCAGCCCGGCCTTGAAGGCGGCGTAGTAGGTCTCGAGGTATTCCGGCCCGTTATAGAGGTAGGCCGCGACCTTCGATTGCTTGGTCAGGCCCGCGGCGACGAAATGGGCGGCGAGCGCGTTGGCGCGGCGGTCGAAGCTCGACCAGGTCAGGCTGCGGTCCCCGTGGATCAGGGCCGGGCGGTCCGGGGTGGCGCTGGCCACGGACTCCCAGAGGTTGGCGTAATTCCAAACCAAGGCGTTCCTCCATTGCTTAAAATATGGAGGGCATAGGCGATAAGACCATCGGCGCTGTCAACGCCGCGAGCCCCTTGTTTCAAAGCGGAAATCGAGTTGCCGTCAGGGGTCGAAGGGCGCCGCGAGGGTTACGCAAATCACCGATGCGCCCCATACTGTCGCCCATCCCAGAAGGAGAGCGCATGGAAGGCCACGTTTCGCCCGGCGAGTACAAGGACGTCATCCTGTTCCTGGCCACCGCCGGCGTGATCGTGCCGTTGTTCCGACGCTGGAGGATCAGTCCGATCCTGGGCTTCCTCGGCGCCGGCGTGGTGCTGGGACCCTATGGCCTGGGCGCCCTGTCCGCGACCTATGGGTGGCTGTCCTATGTGACCATCGACAATCCCGACGAGCTGGCCCAGCTGGCCGAGTTCGGGGTGGTCTTCCTGCTGTTCATGATCGGGCTGGAGCTCTCTTGGGAGCGGCTGCGCCTGATGCGCAGGTGGGTGTTCGGCCTGGGCGCCCTGCAGGTGAGCCTCTGCCTGGGCGCCATCGCCTCGGCGGCCCTGGCGCTGGGCCAGCCGCCGGCCGCCGCCGCCGCCATCGGCGCCGCGCTGGCGCTGTCGTCCACCGCGGTGGTCATGCAGATCCTCACCGAGCACAAGCGCCAGCACTCGGCCGCCGGGCGGGCGACCTTCTCCGTGCTGCTGTTCCAGGACCTGGCCGTCGCTCCGATCCTGGTGACCCTGGCCATCCTCGGTCGGGGCGCCGATGGGGAGACCTTCTCGCCGCGCCTGCTGCTGGCCTTCGCCCCGGCCCTGATGGGGGTGCTGCTGCTGGTGGTGTTCGGCCGCCTGCTGCTGCGTCCGATGCTGAAGTCCGTGGCCCGGGCCAAGAGCGAAGAGATGTTCATGGCCGCCTGCCTGCTGGTGGTGATCGGGGCGGGCCTAGTCAGCGCTCTGACCGGCCTCTCGATGGCCCTGGGCGCCTTCATCGCCGGGCTCCTGCTGGCCGAGACCGAGTACCGCCACGAGGTCGAGGTCACCATCGAGCCGTTCAAGGGCCTGCTGCTGGGGATGTTCTTCCTGTCGATCGGCATCGGGCTGGACCTGTCGCTGCTGGCCGCCCAACCGCTGTTGATCCTCGGCATCGCCGGCGGCGTGATCGCCTTGAACCTGTCGGTGGTCTTCCTGTTGAGCCGCGTGTTCGGCCTGCCCTGGCGCGGGGCGGTCGAGGCCGGCCTGCTGCTCGCCGGCGGCGGCGAGTTCGCCTATGTGATCCTGTCGGCGGCCATGGGCGAGGGGATCGTGGGACGTCCCATCGGCCAGACCATCCTGGTCGCCTCGACCATCTCGATGATGTGCATCCCGCTGCTGGCGGCGCTGGGTTTGAAGCTGGGCGGTCGCAAGACCGCGGGGCAGGGGATCGCGCCCGAGCCGCCTCTGCGCGACGAGCCGCCCGAGACGCCGCGAGTGCTGGTGGTGGGCTATGGCCGGGTCGGCAAGCTGGTGGGCGACATGCTGGGACGCCACAATATCCCCTGGGTGGCCGCCGAGCGTGACCCGCGCCTGGTGGAGGTCGGCCGCCACGCGGGCGGCGCCATCTTCTTCGGCGACGCCTCGCGCGCGGAGTTCCTCAAGCGCTGCGGCCTGGAGACCGCGCTAGCCCTGGTGGTGACCATGGACGCCCCGGAGGGCGTCGAGGCCATCGTCGCCACGGCGCGGGAGACGCGGCCCGACCTGATCATCGTCGCCCGCGCCCGCGACGCGCGTCAGGCCCAGAGGCTCTACGAGCTGGGCGCCACCGACGCGGTTCCCGAGACGGTGGAGGCCAGCCTGCAGCTCTCCGAGGCGGTGCTGGTGGAGATCGGCGTGCCCATGGGCCTGATCATCGCCTCGATCCACGAGCGGCGCGACGAGTTCCGCAAGGCGCTGAACCGGCCCGAGGCCCTGGGCGGGCGGAGCCGCCGCTACCGGCGTGCGACCGAATCCTGACCCATTTCCGCCCCGCGAGGTGAGGCAAAAGCGTCACCATCCAACACCAAGTGAAAGCCCGGGTTCCGAGCGTTGGAACCAAGCGCAGGGCCTGACGTTGTCCGGGTCGATGCGCGCGGGCTTACGCGCAGAGGATGGGGCTGGAATGTCGCGGAACACGGATGAAACAGGTGCGCGGGTCTATCCGACGCACTGCGACTCTGTGACAAGTTTACAAGCACTTCCAAGAACTTCGACCAGGCCGGCACGCGGTGGCGCGGACCGGATCAAGGTCAGGACGAAGTCCAGACAACGAGATTCGCAGCGATCGGCGCGCGCCAGGCGCCTCGCTCGCGGCGCGAACGGGGGACTTGTCCCTCGCCCCGAAGTTGCTTGCTCGGGGGAATATCAGTAGCGTCCTGGCGTTAGTTCGTGGGGTTCAGGAAATTGGCGTTTGGTGTTGCCTCCGCGACACTTTCGCTAAGCTTCGGCCTTGATATAACAGTGCTGAGGCGTAAGGCCGCAGCAAGGGCAATGAGAGGGCTCTGAATATGAGATTCAAACTTCTGGCGGGAGCCGCCCTGGCAGCGGTCTTCGCCGCGTCCGGCGCGTCCGCGCAAGACGCTGGCTGGTACGGCGCTGTCGACCTCGGCTACCACTGGCCCGAAGGCATCGAAGGCACCTCTTCGAACAATTCCGCGGCTGGCACGCCCTATAGCTGGGACTTCAACCAAGAAGAGGATTGGACCGGCTTCGCGCGTCTCGGCTACCAGCTGAACGAGCATTGGCGCGTCGAACTCGAAGGCGGCTACCGCCCCGGCGACATCGAATCGATTCGCGGCGGCAGCTCCAACGCCATCCTCGGCCTCTGCACGGCCGGCGTGATCCGCACGACCGCGGCTCCCGCCTGCGGCTCGCCCGCCGGCGAGATCGAGTCTTGGACCGTCATGGGCAATGTCATCTATGACTTCGCCCCGGGCTCGATGATCAATCCCTTCATCGGCCTCGGCGTCGGTATCAACCACGTCTCGGTCGACACCGTCGGTCAGTTCTCCAGCGTCACGGGCGCCTTCTCGGCGGCCAACCCGGCGTATCAGAACCTGACCATCGACGACGACGACACGGCGCTGGCCTATCAGCTGATCGCCGGTCTGGCCTGGAAGGCGACCGATCGCCTGAACGTCGACCTGACCTATCGCTATCTGGCCGGGTCGGACCTCGACTTCGCTTCGGTCGGCAGCCATGCGCTGCAGCCGGGCGTGTTCTCGGGCGAATACAAGGACCAGTCGGTGACGGTCGGCCTGCGCTATTCCTTCGCGTCGCCGCCGCCCCCGCCGCCTCCGCCCCCGCCGCCCCCGCCGCCCCCGCCGCCTCCCCCGCCGCC
>NZ_JAKFEN010000012.1:0-440168 GCF_036677185.1 Phenylobacterium sp. | reverse complement strand
CGCGGGTTTCGGCGCCGCGGCCTTCGGGGCCGGAGCCTGCCCGGTGGTCGGTGCGGCGGCCGGCCGCGCGACGACAGGCGGCGGGGCGGGCGTGACCCCGACCAGGGCCGCGGGCCGGGTTTCGGGCGGCGGGGGCGGCGGAATGCGGTTCAGCTCGGCGGCGTTGGCCAGCTGCGAGAAGTCCTGGAACAGCAGGATGCGCACATAGTCGATAGGCGAGGCGTCCGAGGCCAGGGCCACGCGCCAGCGCCCATCCAGGCCCTTGACCGCCACGCCCACCGGCAGGCCGCGCGGCAGCACGCCGCCGTCGCCGGAGGTGACGATCCGGTCGCCCTCCCTGACCGGGTCCTTGCCTCGCAGATATTCCAGCTTGGGATTGGGTCCGCCGTCCCCGGTCAGGATCGAACGCGCATTGGTCCGGTCGACCATCACCGGCGTGCGCGAGGCGATGTCGGTCAGCAGCAGGATGCGGCTCGCGCCCTGCGTCACCCCGATGATCCGGCCCACCAGGCCGATCTCGCTCATCACCGGATTGCCGACCTTGATCCCCTTCTCCACCCCGGCGTTGGCCAGGCGAGTGTTGGCGAAGGGGCCTCGCGATCCGCTGACCGTGCGCGCCGCGGCCATGGGGATGGGCGGATCGGTCTTCAGGCCCAGCAGGGACTTGTAGCGATCATTGGTGTCGCGCAGGGCCAGGGCCGCGTCGCGCCATTCCCGGGCTTCGATCAGCTCGGCCTTCAGCCGGCGGTTCTCCGAGACGGCGAAGAAGTAGCCCCGGACATAGTCGACTCCGTTGCCCAGCCATTCGGTCGGCGTCGCCAGGGTCTGGGTCACCGGGGCGGCGACGGCGTCGCCCAACTGCCGGGTGGCGCCATAGGCTTCGGTCTGGAAGGTTTCGCGCCGGTCTGAGAGCAGCAGGGTGACGGCCACCACGACAGCCACGACCAAGGCCACCCCCGCTGTCCATGCCAGCGGGACCTTCAGCTCGCCGAACGGATTCTCACGAAAGGCCACTGGAACCTGCTCGCATGCGAGGGGGCGGCGGCCGCCCCGACTCGCGAAGTCTACGCCAGGGTGGACTCAAGAACGCCCTTCATCCACTTCGGATGTTCGAGCACCTTGCCGCAGCCCAGGGCGACGCAGGAAAGCGGGTCGTCGGCCACCGTCACCGGAAGACCGGTGTGGTCGCGGATCTCGGCGTCCAGGCCGCGCAACAGCGCCCCGCCGCCGGTCAGCATGATGCCCTTGTCGGCGATGTCGGAGGCCAGCTCCGGCGGGGTCGCCTCCAGCGCCATCTTCACGGCGTCGACGATCTGACCCACCGGCTCGGCGAGCGAGTCGGAAGCCTGTTTCTCGCTGATGCGCACCTCGCGCGGCACGCCCTGCATCAGGTCACGGCCCTTGACCTCGATGGAGAGGCCCTCGCCGTCGGCCGGAGCCCGGGCGGTGCCGATCTCCTTCTTGATGCGCTCGGCGGTGGTCTCGCCGATCAGCAGGTTATGGTTGCGGCGCATGTAGCTGATGATCGCCTCGTCCATCTTGTCGCCGCCGACCCGGACGGAACGCGAATAGACGATGCCCGACAGGGACAGTACGGCCACCTCGGTGGTGCCGCCGCCGATGTCGACGACCATGGAGCCGGTCGGCTCATGGATGGGCAGGCCGGCCCCGATCGCCGCGGCCATGGGTTCGTCGATCAGGCCCACGCGGCGACCGCCGGCGTTGAGGCAGGAATCGTTGATGGCGCGGCGCTCCACCGCCGTGGCGCCGGACGGCACGCAGACGATGACCTTGGGGTTCACGAAACCCTTGCGGTTGTGGACCTTGCGGATGAAGTACTTGATCATCTCCTCGGCGACTTCGAAGTCGGCGATGACCCCGTCGCGCATGGGACGAATGGCTTCCATGTGGCCGGGCGTGCGGCCCAGCATCTGCTTGGCTTCTATGCCGACGGCATGGACGACCTTGCGTCCGCCGACGTTGCGAAGCGCCACCACCGACGGCTCATTCAGAACGATGCCCTTACCCTTCATGTAGATGAGGGTGTTGGCGGTGCCGAGGTCGATGGCGATATCGTTCGAGATGGCGCCGAAGAGGGATGAAAACATGCAGAGCCCTGGGGGGGATGGAAGCGGATGTTATGTCCGCGGAGTCTAGGGCCTGCCGCCTTACCACGCCATGAATAGGCGCCCGGCCGCTCCAGCCTCCGTTTACAGGACTGTTTGGCGGTGTGCCCTGCCATTGGGTTCAATTCAAGGCCTAATGAGAGACGTGTGGTTTCGCGCCGCAGAGCCTTAACAAGCTTGGCTTGAGCGAAGGTGGCGATCCCCCTGTGTCGACTGGCCGACGCCGGCCGCTCGGCGCGAAACGGCGCCGCTGTGTCGCTCTGCGGTTACAGCCCTGCGGCGCGGACAGGCCTAGAAAGCTGGACCACCCCTTCCCTTCGACAGCCTGGCCGCGCGTGAAACGAGATGTCTATCCGTCAGGCCGTCCTGGGCGTCGAGAACGCCAGCTTCTTCTACGGATCCAATAGGGTCTTCGAGGGCGTCTCCTTCCAGCTGGACGACGCGCGCACGGCCCTGGTGGGCGAGAACGGCGCCGGCAAGTCCACTCTGCTGAAATGCCTGCTGGGGGAACTGGAGCTGATCGACGGACAGATCGTCCGCTCGCGGGGCCTGAAGATCGGCTATGTGCCGCAGGACGTGCCCGCCGGCCTCGCCGAGCAGCCGCTGCGCCAGGTGCTGGAAGCCGCCCTCCCCCTCACGGACGGATCCGACGACTGGAAGGTCGACGTCCTGCTGGACGAGATCGGCGTCGCCCACGAGACCGCCGAACAGCCCTTCGGGTCCCTGAGCGGCGGCTGGCAGCGGCTAATGCTGATCGCCGCGGCCGCGCGGCTTTCCGAGCCCGACCTGCTGATCCTCGACGAGCCGACCAACCACCTGGACCTGTCCAACATCAATGTCCTGGAGCGCTGGCTGGACGAGAGCCGCCGCCTGCCCATGCTGATCGTCAGCCACGACCGCGAATTCCTGCAGCGAACCACGACCCGGACCCTGTTCCTGCGCGCCGACGGCGCCCACAGCTTCGCCGCCCCCTTCGTCGCGGCGCGCCAGGCCCTGCTGCACCGCGACGCCGCCGACGCCGTCCGGCGCCAGCTCGAGGGCAAGGAGATCGACCGCCTGCAAAAGGTGGCCGCCCGCTACCGGGTCTGGGGCGTCAAGAACGACAAGTTCCATAAGCGCGCCAAGGCCACCGAGAAGCGCATCGACCGCATCGAAGCCGAGCGCACCGGCGCCTATTCCGCCCGCGAGCGGAAGCTGGAGCTGGCCGAGGGCGAGATCGAGGCCAAGGTCGCCCTGCGCATCGAGAACTACGCCGTCACCGTCCCCGATGGGTCGCGTAAGCTATTCCACATCGACAAGCTGTCGGTGGCGGTCGGCGACCGTATCGCCCTGCTGGGGATCAACGGAGCCGGCAAGTCCATGCTGCTCTCGGCCTTGGCGCGGGCCTGGGACCCGGCGCTGCGGCACTATGACGGCCAGGCCAGCGTCCGCTTCAACCCGCAAAGCCGGCCGGTCTATTTCGACCAACGCATGGCCGACCTGCCGCTGAAGGTGAGCCTGGTCGATTACCTGACCGCGGTGGAGGGCGCGACGAGCCGCGACGCCAACGCCATGTTGGCCAAGGCGGGCTTCCCCTATGTGCGGATCAAGGGGCCGATCGCCGACCTCAGCCACGGAGAGCGTGCGCGGCTGGTCTTCCTGCGCATGACGCTCGCCAAACCCAACCTCTACCTGCTGGACGAGCCCACCAACCACCTCGACATCGAGGGCCAGGAGGACCTGGAGGCCCAGCTCGACGGGGCCGACGTCGCCTGCCTGTTCGTCTCCCATGACCGCTACTTCACCCGCGCGGCCGCCACCCGCTTCCTTGAGATCCGCAAGGGCCGGCTGGTGGAGGTGGAAGGCCCCGACGCGTTCTTCGAGGCCCAGTAGTCAGCGGCGCGGCAGGACCGTGAAGCCGTACTTGCGGAACACCGCCGCCGCCCGGGGCCCGCTCATGAAGCTGAGGAACTTGGCGGCTTCCGGGTTCTTCGAGCCCACCACCAGGGCGGCGGGGTAGACGATGGCCGGGTGGCTGGCCGCCGGGAACAGGCCGACGATGCGCACCTTGGGCTCGAGCCTGGCGTCGGTGTCATAGACCACCCCGAAGGGGCTCTCGCCGCGCGCCACGTACTGCAGGGCGGTGCGGACGTTCTCGGCCTGGGCGAGCCTTCCCGAGACCTGGCCCCAGGCGCCCAGCGAGATGAGCGCCGCCTTGGCGTACTTGCCGGCCGGCACGTCGGGCCCCGCCACCGCCAGCCGCCCGTCGCCCAGGGCGCGGGCGAGCGGCATGCCCTTGGCGACCTTCAACGAGGTGCGGGAGTCGGCCGGCGCGATCAGGGCCAGGCGATTGGTCAGCAGGTCGCGGCGGCTGGCCGCCACGATCAGGCCGCGTTCGGCCAGATAGGTCATCCAGCCCACGTCGGCCGAGACGTAGACGTCGGCCGGCGCCCCTTGCTCGATCTGCCGGGCCATGGCGGATGACGCCGCGTACGAGAACCGCGCCTCGCCGCCCGTCTTCGCGTATTCGCGCCCAACCTCATCCAGGGCGTTCTTCAGCGAGGCCGCCGCGAAGACATTGACCGGCTTGCCAGCGGCGAGCGCCGGCGTGGCGGCCAGGACGACGGCGAGGGCCGCCACCAGGTGGGAAAGCTTCATCGGGGGCCCCTTAGGTAGAGATTGCGACACCCACGCGGCGCACGCGGTCTGCATAGTTGAGGCATCGCCGCTCGCCATCCGGCCGCGAACGGAACATGCGCGGCGCCATCGAAGCGCCATAGCGTGGCGGGGGACGATCTGGGCATCCAGCCTTGTCAGGCCGGAGGTTCCGAAGCCGCTGCGGGTCGGGGACGGCGACCAAGCGAGGCGCCGGCGGCCTGGTTGACCTCAGCGAACGCCAGCATGGCAAGTATGCGCCGGTCGGCGGGCGGGTCGAACCCCACCTCGCCGTCGAAGGCCTCCGGACTGTGGAAGGAGCCAAACAGCATGTCCCAGATCGGCAAGTCGGCATAGTTGCGAGCATGTACGCCTCGCTCATGGTGCATGGCGTGCGCCTCGGGTCGTTGAATGAGGTAGCCGATCCAGCGGGGCGTCCGGACGTTCCAGTGCTGGAACATGCCGTAGAAGGCCGCGACGTAGCCAGTGATTCCCGCAGCCAGAGGGTCGAGCCCCAGGACCAAGGTGCTGGTCGCCAGACTCATGAGGGTGAAGACGATCATCTCCAGCGGGTGGAACAGCATGGAGCCGGAGATATCCACCCGCGAAGGGCTGTGGTGGATTTGGTGGAAGACCCGCCACACGAACGGAACCTGGTGGGCGCAACGATGCCAAGCAAAGGAAGCCAGGGAGAGGACGGCGTAACCCACCAACGCGCCACCCGCTACGCCCAGGCCGCGTAGATCCAGCAGGCTGTGACGCGCCAGCCAGTCCGCGGGGATCAACAGCGGTGTCACGGTGGAGACCAGGCCGTTCAGGCACAGGAACAGTAAGCCCATGAAATGCCAGGCACGGACCTTAGGCTGGGGTCGCGCTGGCGCGAGTTGCTCCACGGCCAGCATGGCCAGATAGGTGGCGGGCACGAGCAGGCCCAGGATATCCACGGCAGTCAAGATGTCCTCCCTTTCAACCGCAAGCCTTACTCTGTAAGGTTCATTTGGTAAGTTCTAACCTTACGGCGTAAGGATGCAAGTGGAATGGTCGCCAGGGGTCGACTGACGGCGGACGGGATCGAAAGCGCGGCCCTTGCTCTCATCGAGGCGGAGGGGGTCGACGGCTTCAGCTTCCGGGGGCTCTCCAAGCACCTCGCCTGCGAACCCATGAGCCTCTATCACCACTACCCCAGCAAGGCGGCGCTGATGGAGGCTCTCGTGGACCGGGTGATGGGCGAACTGCGGGCGCCCCAACCGGCTGGCCCCTGGCGCGAACGCCTGACCCAGATGGCCCACGATTTCCGGGCCATGGCTTGGCGCCGGCCGGCCTTCTTCCAGTTCCTGGCGCTGCATCGGCTGAACACGGCCGGCGGTCTGCGCTGGTTGGACGGCGCCCTGGCCGCCTTCCGCGAGGCCGGTCTCGACGAGGAGGCGGCCGCCCGGCTTTTTCGCGTGTTCGGCTACTACATCACAGGCTCAGCCCTGGATGAGACGTCGGGCTACGGGCGCGGCCCATCAGCAGTCAACCCGCCTGACGCCGCCGAAATCGCTAGGCTCTATCCCGCTGTCGCCGCCGCAGCCCCCTGGTTCGCCCCAAACCAGATGGACACCACCTTCGACATGGGACTCGACCTGCTGCTGGATGGCGTCGCCGCGCGGCTCCGGGCCTAGAGGACACGCTTCTCCAGCACCGGCGGCGAGCAGCCTTCCCCCCTCGCGCGCTCTTGTGGCGCGTTCGTCGAGTTTGACATGAAGGCTCAGCCCAGCGCCGTCATCACCACGCCCACACCGGTGGCGGTTCCGCCGACGATCTGGCGCAGGCTGAGGCGCTCCTTGAACAGCCGCCGCCCGGCCGCCGCGGCGATCGGCCCCTCGATGACCCCGACCGCCCTCACCTGCCCTGCCGGCGCCAGGGCCAGGGCCGAGAACCAGCAGGCCGAGGCCGCCGTGCCGCAGAGCCCCGCGCCCAGGGACTGACGCCAGGTCCCCATCACCGAGCGCAGGGCCTGGGGCCGGGTCGCCGCCAGTATGCCGCCCAGGACCAGCGACTGCAGGGCCTGGGCCACGCAGAGCGAGGCGGTGGCCGAATAGATCGGATGGCCGGGCTCGAGCGCCATGCCTGCCTGGCGATAGCCGTTCAGCGCCACGGCGAAGGCCAGGCCCGAGGCCAGCCCGAACAACGAGCCGCTCAGGACGCCGGTCGCCGCGTCGCGCTTTGGCCAGGAGAGGATGAGCAGGCCCGCGGTCGCCGCCGCCAGGCCCTGCCATTGGACGGGGCTCATGCGGTCGCCGAACACCAGGAACCCCATGATGGCGGCCAGCGGCAGGGACGACTGCTGCATGAAGGTGGCCACCGCGAAGCCGGAATGGCGCATGGCCATCAGCAGGGCCGCGGTGGCCGACACCTGGGCGATGGCGCCGGCCGCGACGGCGATGGCGAACCGCCAGGACAGGTGCGGCTCGGCCTGGGGCGTGGCGAAGGCGACCACCGCGAAGATCAGCAGCGAGAACGGCAAGCCGAACAGGAACCGCACCAGGGTCGCGCCCCAGGGGCCGGCGTCGCCGACCAGCCCGCGCTGCAGGGCGTTGCGCGCCACCTGCAGCGGCGCGGCGGCCGCCGTCAGTAGGATCCAGAGCATCGGATGGAACTCCGCTCACCCCGCGCGTGCGAGGTCCCAGGCTGGGTCGCAGCCTTGAGGAAGGTCGAGGGGGTCCCCGCCGGGGCGGGGATGAGCGAAGTCAGAACCCGCTGGCGATGGCGTCCGGCGCGCTCTTCTCCTTGCGGGCGAAGAGGTTGTTGAGCGCGTTGACATAGGCCTTGGCGGACGCCGTGAGCGTGTCGGTGTCGGCGGCCTGGCCGGTGGCGATCCGGCCGTCCTCCTCGAGACGCACCGAGACCTGGGCCTGGGCGTCGGTCCCTTCCGTCACCGCATGCACCTGGAACAGGCGCAGGATGGCGGTGTGGGGCACCGCCTCGTGGATGGCGTTGAACACCGCGTCGACCGGGCCGTCGCCGGTGGCCGAGGCGGCCTTTTCGACGCCGTCGACCGTGACGATCAGCTCGGCCTGTTGCGGGCCCTCGGTGCCGGCGATGACCCGCAGGCTCTTGACCTGGATGCGGTCGGAGCCGGAGGCCAGGGCGTCGTCCACCAGGGCGACGATGTCGTCGTCGAAAACGTGCTTCTTCTTGTCGGCCAGGTCCTTGAAGCGCTGGAAGGCCTCGTTGAGCGCGTTCTGGCCCAGTTCGTAGCCCAGGCTCTTCAGCTTTTCGCGGAAGCCGGCGCGGCCCGCATGCTTGCCCATGACCAGGTTCGAGGCGCCCTGCCCCACGGTCTCGGGGCTCATGATTTCGTAGGTGCCGCGGTCCTTCAGCATCCCATCCTGGTGGATGCCGCTCTCGTGGGCGAAGGCGTTCTTGCCCACGATCGCCTTGTTGAACTGCACCGGGAAGCCGGTGATCGCCGAGACGTAGCGGCTGGCGCGGGTGATGTGCTGGGTCTCGATGCCGGTGAAGTAGGGCAGCCGGTCGCCGCGCACCTTCAGCGCCATCACGACCTCTTCCAGGGCCGCGTTGCCGGCCCGCTCGCCGATGCCGTTGACCGCCACCTCGACCTGCCGCGCCCCGCCCTGCACCCCGGCCAGGCTATTGGCGACGGCCAGGCCCAGATCGTTGTGGCAGTGGGTGGAGAAGATCACCGTGTCGGCGTTCGGCACGTTCTCGATCAGGTCGCGGAACATCTCCGCGTATTCGCTGGGATAGGTGTAGCCGACGGTGTCGGGGATGTTGATCGTCTGGGCGCCGGCCTTGATGGCGGCTTCCACGCAGCGGCGCAGGAAGTCCTGCTCGGTGCGGGTGGCGTCCTGGGCCGACCATTCCACGTCGCCGCACAGGTTGCGGGCGTGGCCGACCGACTTGGTGATCATCTCCAGGATGTCTTCCTGGCTGGCCTTCAGGATGTGGTCGCGGTGGCTGGGACTGGTGGACAGGAAGGTGTGGATGCGACCGCGCTTGGCCGGGCGGATCGCCTCGGCGCAGCGTTCGATGTCCACCATCCCGGCGCGGGCCAGGCCGCAGACCGTGCTCTCGGTGACGATCTCGGAGATCTGGCGGACGGCCTCGAAGTCGCCGTTGGAGGCGATGGGGAAACCCGCCTCGATCACGTCGACGCGCATGTCCTCCAGGATCTTGGCCAGCTCGAGCTTCTCGTCGATGGACATGGAGGCGCCCGGCGACTGCTCGCCATCGCGCATGGTGGTGTCGAATACGATGACGCGATCCCGGGAATCGCGGGCGGTGTCGTTGGAAACTTGGGTCATTTGCGAACTCTCTTCGCGGGGCGTTCTAAAGGGGGCGGGCGGCGGGTGAAATCCCCTGGGAGCCCGGCCGCGAAGTCGCGCAGCCTAAAGGGAGGCCCAGGGGCGGCTAAGCCCCAGGTCGAGAAGAAGCAGGCAGTGCGATGACGTGCGCATGGCGACTGGCATACCGAAATGCCGGTCGCGCCGCAACAGTCTTGCGTCGCACGCCCCCTCAGGCCGCCTCTCGCGCAAGAACCTTCCTGACCGCCGGTCGGTCGTTCATCCGCTGGAAGTGGCGAAAAACTTTCGGAAATTGGGCGATCTCGACCTCGTCGCCCGCCAGCCAGGCGCCGATGGTGAAAAGATAGGGGTCACAGATCGAATAGTCGGCGCCCAGCACCCAGGGTTGGTCATCCGGCAGGTCGGCTTCGATCTGGGCGAAGCAGGCGGCCATGGTCTGCGGAACCTTGCGCTTCATCTCGGCGATCGCCGCGGCGTCGTCGGCCCAGCGGGAGCCGCGCCGGCCATGCGAGTGAGCCACGTGGACGGTCGAGGCGAGGTAGCTGTTGAACGCCTGGGCGCGGGCGAAGGCGAAGGGATCGTCAAGAGGCGCGAGCCGCGCCTCGCGGTGGCTCTGGGCGACGAAAGCCAGGATGGCCGGGGTCTCGGTCAGCACGCCCCGGTCGGTGACCAGGGCCGGCACCCGGCCCTTCGGATTTATCGCCAGATATTCGGGCTTGGTCTGCTCGCCCGCGGCCAGGTCCACGCGCACGACCTGATAGTCCGCGCCCGCCTCTTCCAGGGCGATATGCGAGGCGAGCGCGCAGGATCCGCGCGAATGGAAGAGTCTCAGCACTGCGATTATCCTCTCGTTGAGCACTCGATAGTAGATGGTGTGGCTCGCGCCAAGAATGCGGAGGCCGAGGCTGTTGACAGGCCTCTGGGTCTCCGGGAATTTCGTCAGACATGGGGGCCCCCAATGACGACCGCAGCCGCTGAGCACTGGAACCGCGTCGACAATTCCGGGCGCGTAAACTGGTGGTCCTCGGCCAAGTGCCAGTCCTACTACAATCAGGCCCTCTGCGGCGAGGCCGCGCTGACCGGCGGCTCGGAGGGCGTGCGCCGGCGCCTGGCCAAAGACTTCCCGGGCCGGGTCTTCGAACGCGCGGTCTCCATCGGCTGCGGCCCCGCCGCAAAGGAGCTGGCCCTCATCGCCGACGGTCTTGTCGGCCATTTCGACCTCTATGAGATCGCCCAGACGCGGATCGACCAGGGTCGGAAGGCGGCGGAGGCGCTCGGCCTTCTCGACCGGATCACCCATCGCTCGGGCGACGTCTTCGGGTCGGAGCGCGAGCCCGAGTACGACCTTGTCTATTGGGACCACAGCCTGCACCACATGAGCGACGTGGACGACGCCCTGGCCTGGTCGAAGGCGGTGCTCAAGCCTGGCGGGGTGATTGTCATCAATGACTATGTCGGCCCCAACCGGCTCCAGTGGACGCCGGCGGAAGTGGCCCGCGCCAACGCCTTCCTGGCCGAGAGCGCCGTCCGCCGCGGCGTGCCGGTCCGCAAGCTCCACCGCTCCAATATCGTGAGCTGGCTCAAGATGTACCGGCGCGACCCCAGCGAGGCGCCGCAGAGCGAGCGCATCCTGGCGGCGGCGCAGCGACACCTGCCTGGGGTCAAGTTCGAGCCCGTCGGCGGGACGTTCCTCAACATCCTGGGCGGCGTCGTCGTCCCGCTGGTGGACGAGGACAGCCCGGTGATCGACGAGATGCTGTCCGCCGACCGGCAGCTCCTCACCGAAGGTTCAGCCCACTTCACCTTCGCGATCTGGAGCGCCTAACCCGCCTCTAGTCCTTGCGCGGGCCGCTGATCGCGTCCTCGCGCGACTTCAGCCAGTTGCGCGCGAACCAGCCGATGGCGATCCAGGCGACTACGATCAGCGCCAGCCAGATCGCGTGGCCGCCCCCCTGCCCCTTCAGCACCTGGACGATGGAGTTCCCGGCGAAGGCGGTGAGCGCGATCTTCGGCACGATGCCCAGGGCCGTGCCGGCGGTGAAGTGGCGCATCCGCATCGGCGTCACGCCCGCCGCCATGTTGACCACGATGAAGGGGGCCGAGGGCACCAGCCGCACGATCAGGCTGGCCAGGAAGCCGTTGCGCCCGACCAGGTCCATGAACCGCTGCATGCTCTCGCCCGAGAGCGCCTTCAGCGCGCGCGCGCCGGCCACCCGGCCGACATGGAAGCCGACCAGGGCCGAGACCATGGTGCCGATCCAGCTATAGGCGAACCCGGTCCAGGCCCCGAAGGCCACCACCGCCGCGGCGATCAGCACGAACTGCGGCACGCCCAGGAAGGCCAGGATGGCGAAGGCCGCCACCGCCGCCGGCAAGGCCCAGGGGCCGTCCGACGCCATGCCCAGCCAGCGCTCGACGGTCGCCTCCCCGTCGAAGCCCAGCACCTGGGCGCCGAACAGGAACACCACGCCCACCCCGCCGAACAGGACGAAGGACACCGCCAGCGTCCGCCAAGCCTTGGCGTCCATTTCGTTGAGGAAGCGGGGGATGCGACGCATGCCCTCCCGTCGCCTGTTCGCGCGAAGGGGTCAAGGCAAGCGTGACGGCGTCCATCGATCGTCCAGGACCCCGCGCGGACGTCGATCCTTACCAGCCGCCGATCGCGGCTACCCTATAATATGCGCCAGCCAGACCAAGCCGCCTTTGCCTTTGCGTCACCTTCGGCTAAACCCGCGCCCGTTCCTTTCAAC
Source organism: Phenylobacterium sp. (assembly GCF_036677185.1). Lineage (GTDB taxonomy): Bacteria > Pseudomonadota > Alphaproteobacteria > Caulobacterales > Caulobacteraceae > Phenylobacterium. The sequence goes on along the minus strand of NZ_JAKFEN010000012.1, from coordinate 428,348 downwards.
CTGTCCCGGGAGTCTGCCCGCCATGTCGCTCGAATCCGCCGCGCTCGCCCGCGTGAAGCCGTCCGCCACCCTGGCGGCCGACGCGAAAGCTCGTGAGCTGAAGGCGCAGGGCCGGAATGTGATTTCTCTGGCCGCGGGCGAGCCCGACTTCGACACGCCGGAGAACATCAAGGAAGCCGCCATCAAGGCGATCCGCGACGGCAAGACCAAGTACACCAATGTCGACGGCATCGTTGAGCTCAAGGAAGCCATCGTCGCCAAGTTCCAGCGCGAGAACGGCCTGACCTACAAGACCAGCCAGGTGAACGTCTCGCCGGGCGGCAAGCCGGTGATCTGGAACGCCATGATCTCGACCCTGAACCCCGGCGACGAGGTGGTGATCCCCACGCCCTACTGGGTCAGCTATTGGGACATCGTCCTGCTGGCCGGCGGGACGCCGGTGGCGGCCCCGACCAGTGCTGCGAGCGGCTTCAAGCTGCAGCCCGCCGACCTGGACGCGGCCATCACGCCCAAGACCAAGTGGCTGTTCCTGAACTCGCCGTCGAACCCCTCGGGCGCGGCCTACACCAAGGCCGAGCTGCGGGCCTTGGCCGACGTCCTGCTGCGCCATCCCCATGTCTGGATCCTCACCGATGACATGTACGAGCACCTGGTGTTCGGCGACTTCGAGTTCTGGACCATCGCCCAGGTGGAGCCTGCGCTCTACGACCGCACTCTGACCATGAACGGGGTCTCCAAGGCCTACGCCATGACCGGCTGGCGGATCGGCTACGCCGCCGGCCCCGAGCCGCTGATCAAGTCCATGGCCAAGGTCATGAGCCAGACGACCTCCAACCCCTCCTCCATCTCGCAATGGGCGGCGGTCGAGGCGTTGAACGGCACGCAGGAGTTCATCAAGCCGAACGCCAAGCTGTTCGAGGGCCGCCGTGACCTGGTGGTCTCCATGCTGAACCAGGCGACCGGTATCAATTGCCCGACGCCCGAGGGCGCCTTCTACGTCTATCCCTCGGTCGAGAAGCTGATCGGCAAGACCACCGAGACCGGCAAGGTGATCGAGAACGACGGCGACTTCGCGGTCCAACTGCTGGAACAGGAAGGCGTCTCGGTGGTGTTCGGCGCGGCCTTCGGCCTCTCGCCCTTCTTCCGCATCAGCTACGCCACGTCCAACGCGGTGCTCGAAGACGCCTGCACGCGTATCCAGCGCTTCTGCGCCTCGCTGAAATAGCCGGCCGGGCGGAGGCCTGAGTCAGGTCTCCGCCCGCCGAGCGGCCTTAGTGCTTCTCGCGCCAGCTGGCCTTGGCGGCGTCCTGGGTGAGGTTCAGCCGCACCTTGTCGTCCTCGATGTCGTCGACCCAGGTCACCGGGATCAGGTGGTGCTTGAGGCCTGCGCCCAGGTCCAGCTTGGCCAGTTCGATCTCGTCGCCGAGCACATGGTCGACCCGTCCGACATGGCCGCCGTCCGAACCGATCACTTCCATATGTTCGCGGATGAGCGAGGCTTGGATCATGGTTCCATCTCCTGATTGCTGCGTGGCAGGCAAACGGGCGAACCTCTCATCCTGTTTCGTGGAAAGTTGCGCGGCGAATGATGTTCTGCTTATGTTCGCTCCCTATCGACTCCCATCCCTGAAGGACGCCGCACCGTGCTGACCCTCTTCCACGCCCCCAAATCGCGCTCGACCCGGATGATCTGGCTGCTTGAGGAGTTGGGCGCGCCTTATGAGGTGAAGGTGGTCGACATCGCCCGCCGCGACGGCGTGGGCGCCAAAGACCCGGCCAATCCTCATCCGCACAAGCAGGTTCCCGCCCTGCTGGACGACGGGGTGCTGATCAGCGAGTCCGTCGCCATCGCGCTCTATCTCACCGACAAATTCCCGGCCGCCGGGATCGGGCCGGTGGTGGGCGATCCGCTGCGCGGGCCCTATCTCACCTGGCTTGCCTACTATGCCGGGGTGCTGGAGCCAGTGATCAGCGCCCACTTCGAAGGCCGCACCGCCACCGATCCGGTGCTGAAGGCCCAGTACGAGGCGATGGACGCGCGCCTGAAGACCGCGCTGGAGGCCAACCCCTACCTGCTGGGTGAGACCTTCAGCGCCGCCGACATCATGTTCGTCAGCCTGTTGCAGTTCGCCCGCCAGATGCTTCCGGCCCACGCGGTCTATGACGAATGGCTCGCGCGGCTCAACGCCCGCCCGGCGCTCGCTCGGGCCATGGCCAAGGACGCCGGCTGATGGCGGACCTGGTCAACTTCAACAAGGCCAGGAAGGCCAAGGTCCGCGATCAGGATCGCACCCAGGCGGCGCAGAACCGCGTCGCCTTCGGACGGACCAAGGCCGAGAAGACACTCACCAAGGCGGAACGCGAGAAGGCCGACCGCGCGCTGGACGGCGCCAAGCGCGAGGACTGAGCCTACATCTGGGCTGGAACGGCGGCGTCGCGCGCTTCCGGCGGAATGGCGTTGTAGATGGTCGGCGGGGTAATCCCGAGACGACGCCGCGCGGCCTCCAGGGGCTCGTTCAGCAGGCGCTCATAGTCCTCGCCCAGCAGCCAGGCGCTGGCCTTGCCCCGCTGATAGCCCTGCCAGATCGCCTTGGCGTAGGGATGGTCGCCGCCCCGCGAGCGGATGGTGGCGCCGACCGCCATCAAGGCCCAGCCCAGGCTCTTGGTCTGGGCATAGGAGAAGGCCACCAGGCAGGCCTCGCCCAGGCCGTCGCGGTGATAGCCGGACAGGATGTGCCAGATGTCGTGGACGTCGCGGGTGCGGCGGCCGAACCAGGCGTGGGGATGGCGCACCTCAATGTCGTTGCTCTTGACCCGGCTGATCTCGGCTAGGCCCTCGGCCGACAGCTGCTCGCTGCGGATGAACTCGCGATAGGCCGCGCCCACCGTGCCGGGCGCGAAGGCGTCCAGCCAGGCGTCGTCCATCAGCTTGTCGATGAGCTCGACCCGCTCATAGGCGAGGCGTCCGCCCTGCGGCGTGGTCAGCAGGCGCTCATAGCCCTTGGCGCTCGAGTTGCCGCTGAGCGCGCGCATGATCTCGAACACCTGGCCGGTGTCTTCCTTGTCGTTCAGCAGGCGCTGCAACGCCTTCAGCGCCACGCCCCACTGGAGCTTGGGCTTGGGCATGGGCGTCGTGGCCGGATCGGCCTGACGCTGATAGCGGACGTCGAAGGAGTCGGCGGTCATGGCCATGGGCAGCAGCCTCTACAAAACAGCGTTCGGATTAAAGATGACGCTAGCGTCATCTTTTTGCAAGAGGCAATCCGGCATCCGGGCTCCGCGGTTGCGTCGGGGCCTCGCCTGGGCCCACAAAGGCGATCATGCCGCGCCTTCGTAAACGATCCATCCTGCTGTCCGGCCACGCCACCTCGCTGGCGCTGGAGCCGGAGTTCTGGGAGGTGCTGGACGAGCTGGCGCGGACCGATGGCCTGAGCCTGGCGGCCCTGATCGCCCGCATCGACGAGGGCCGCGGGGAACGGCCGCTCGCCTCGGCCTGCCGCGTCGCGGCCTTGGGGTTCGCCGCAAGGCGGTCCTAGGGCGCGGGCTTGGCGTTAGGCAGCGGCGCGGGCTTGGCCGCCGTTGGCACGATCACTTCCCGGGTCGGCGGTCCCATGCCCTCACCCGCCGGATTGGCGGCGCGCAGGAGGAACATGAAGCCAAGCACGACGAGCGCGCCCAGCGCCACCCAGATGAACAAGGGGATCGGCTTGGATTCGCGGGGCCCCTCGTCATCCATGGGCTATTTGGGGGTCGGCATGGGCGCGTCGGGCAGCTTGGGCGCGTCGGGGATCGGCGGGGCCTTGGGCAGGTTCACGTCCACCTCGACGCTGCTGGGGATCTGGGGCTTCGACAGGCCACCGCCCGAATAGACGACGAAGGCGATGACGGCGACCGCCACGACCAGCCCGCCGACCAGGAAGGCCAGCCAGGGCGTCGAGGACTTGGATTCGTCAGCCATGTCTTCCTCCTGGGTGTCACAGCAAAGCTGCGGGAGAAACGAACCGCATTCAGAGGGGTTCCGGGACTTAAGCCGGCCGGCGTCTGTGCTACATATGTTCCGATGTCGTCCTTTGAATCAGCTCCCCTGCCCGCGCAACGCGTCAGCGACCTAGCCCGGGTCAGCGGCCCCGACTATCTCGAGGGCCTCAATCCCGAGCAGCGTGCGGCGGTCGAGGCCACCGACGGGCCGGTCCTGGTGCTGGCCGGGGCCGGCACCGGCAAGACCCGGGTGCTCACGACGCGGCTCGCCCACATACTGGCGGTCGGCAAGGCCAGGCCCTGGGAGCTGCTGGCGGTCACCTTCACCAACAAGGCCGCGCGCGAGATGCGCGAGCGGATCACCCACATCATCGGCCCCCAGGCCGAGGGCCTGCGCTGGCTGGGCACCTTCCACTCCATCGCCGCCCAGATCCTGCGCCGCCACGCCGAGCTGGTGGGATTGAAATCGAACTACACGATCCTCGACACCGACGATCAGGAGCGGCTGATCAAGCAGGTGCTCGAGGCCGAGAACATCGACGCCAAGCGCTGGACGCCCAAGACCCTGGCCGGGATGATCGACAGCTGGAAGAACCGCGGCCTGACCCCCGACCGCCTGCCGCCCGGCGAGGGCGCGGAGTTCGGCCCCAACAAGGGCCAGAGGCTCTACCAGCTCTACCAGGACCGGATGCGGGTGCTGAACGCCTGCGATTTCGGCGACCTGCTGCTGCACAACCTGACCATCTTCATGAACCACCCCGACGTGCTGGCCGAGTTCCACGACCGGTTCAAATACATCCTGGTCGACGAGTACCAGGACACCAATGTCGCCCAGTACCTGTGGCTGCGGCTGCTGGCCCAGAAGCGCCAGAACGTCTGCTGCGTGGGCGACGACGACCAGTCGATCTATGGCTGGCGCGGGGCCGAGGTGGATAACATCCTGCGCTTCGAGCGCGACTTTCCAGGCGCGACCGTCATCCGCCTGGAGCGCAACTACCGCTCCACCAGCCATATCCTGGCCGCCGCCAGCGGCCTGATCAGCACCAACAAGGGACGCCTGGGCAAGACCCTGTGGACCCAGGCGAACGACGGCGAGAAGGTCGTGGTGCGCGGGGTCTGGGACGGCGAGGCCGAGAGCCGGCTGATCGCCGAGGAGATCGAGCGCGCCAGGAAGGGCGGGACCGAGAAGGAGCCGCGCAAGTTCCGCGACATGGCCATCCTGGTCCGCGCCTCGTTCCAGATGCGCGCCTTCGAGGACCGGTTCATCCTGCTCCAGATCCCCTATGTGGTGATCGGCGGCCCGCGGTTCTTCGAGCGCGCCGAGATCCGCGACGTCCACGCCTACCTCCGGCTGATCCAGTCGCCGGACGACGACCTGGCCTTCGAACGGATCGTCAATGTCCCCAAGCGTGGCATCGGCGACACCACGGTCCAGAAGCTGCTGCAGATGGCCCGGGTGGCCGGCATTCCCGTGATGGAGGCCGCCCGCCAGGTGGTCCGTACGGACGAACTGGCCGCCCGCACCCGCACGGCGCTGTCGAACTTCCTGCGCGACATCGACCGCTGGCGGGCCCTGTCCGGCGAGACCCCCCATCCGCGCCTGACCGAGCAGGTGCTGGAGGAGAGCGGCTATACCGACGCCCTTCGCCTGGACAAGACGCCCACCGCCCAGGGCCGGCTGGAGAACCTGAAGGAACTGGTCCAGGCCATGGGCGCCCACGAGACCCTCGAGGCCTATCTGGAACACGTCTCCCTGGTGATGGAGCTGGACCGGGGGCCGCAGGCGGACTCGGTGCAGATCATGACCCTGCACTCGGCCAAGGGCCTGGAGTTCCCCCTGGTCTTCCTGCCCGGCTGGGAGGAAGGCGTCTTCCCCTCCCAGCGCAGCATGGACGAGAAGGGCGAGAAGGGTCTCGAGGAGGAACGCCGGCTGGCCTATGTGGGCATCACCCGCGCGCGGGAAGAGGCGCGGATCTCGTTCGCCGCCAACCGCCAGGTCTATGGCCGCTGGACCAGCCAACTCCCCTCGCGCTTCGTCGACGAACTGCCCCTGGCCAATGTCGAAGCGACTTCGGAGACCGGCTATTACGGCGGCGGGCCGGGCATGCAGCAGCACGGCAGCCGCTGGGACGAGACCCCCGGCTTCGGGGCCGGCTACACCTCCCCCGGCTGGAAGCGCGCCCAGGAACGCAACTACCATGGCAGCCATCCGGGCCGCGGTGCGGTGATCGAGGGCGAGGGCCGGCTGATCGCCGTCTCCGACGCCTCGGCCGCCAGCGTCTACAAGCGCGGCGACCGGGTCTTCCACCTGAAGTTCGGCTACGGCGCGGTGAAGAGCGTCGACGGCAACAAGCTCACCGTGGCCTTCGAAAAGGCCGGCGAGAAGAAGGTGATCGACTCGTTCGTGGAGAAGGGGTGACGATTTTCTTCGTGCGCCGGGCGCGGAAGGCCTCCAAGGTGAAGCCTCATTGCGCCATCCAGCCCACGGGAAATTCATGCCCCAGATCACCGCCAACGGCATTCCGCTGCATTATGAGCTCCACGGTCCCGAGACCGGCGAACCGCTGCTGCTGATCATGGGCCTGGGCGCCCAGATGACCCGCTGGCCGCCGGCCTTCGTGGCGGAGCTGGCGGCGCGGGGCTACCGGGTGGTGCAGTACGACAACCGCGATGTAGGCCTGTCGCACAAGCTCGACGAGGCCGGCGCCCCGGACATGCCGGAGGTCTACAAGGCCCTGATGACCGGCCAGAAGGCGCAGGTGGCCTATCTCCTGTCCGACATGGCCGCCGACGGAGTCGGGCTGATGGACGCGCTCGGTTTCGAGCGCGCCCACATCGTCGGCGCCTCCATGGGCGGGATGATCGCCCAGATGATCGCCGCCGAGCATCCGGGCCGGGTGCTGTCGCTCACCTCGATCATGTCGACCACCGGCAACCCGTCCCTGCCCCCCGCCAAACCCGAGGCCATGGAGCGGCTGACCCAGCGGGGACCGAGCCCCCTGGAGGACCTGGAAGGCTTCCTGGACCATGGCGTCGCCGGCGCCGCGATCATGAACGGGCCCAACTACCAGGCCGACGAGGCCGAGCTGCGCGCCAGCCTGAAGTCCGACTTCGAGCGGTCGTTCTATCCGGTGGGCTTCGCGCGCCAGATGGCGGCTGTGGTGGCCAGCGGCGACCGCCGTGCGGCGCTCGCCACGATCACAGCCCCGACCGTGGTGGTGCACGGCGCCGACGATCCCCTGGTGCCGCCCACCGGCGGCGAGGACACCCACGCGACCATTCCGGGCTCGGAGCTGCACATCCTGCCGAACATGGGCCACAACCTGCCCAAGCCGCTGATCGGGACCCTCTGCGACCTGATCGAACGGGCCACTGCGCGAGCCCGGGCTGTAGCCTAGGCCTTCCGGCCCTTCATCAGCCGGGCCGCGAGCAGGCCGACCCCGGCGATTACGGCGACGCCGGCGCCGATCAGGGCCATGCCGCCGACGCCGCGATGGGCCTCGATGACGGGGGGCGCCTCCGCGGGCGGCGGGGGCTGGCCGGCGGTGGGGTCGCGGTGGAAGGTCACCGTGCCGGCGGCCCGGTCCAGGTCGCGCGCGCGCCAGCCGTGATCCAGCCAGGCGCGGTGGTGCGGCTTGTCGCTCGCCCCGCCCCACCAGGCGGCCTGCTGGGCGGCCTTGGGCAGGGGAAAGCCCAGCACCGCCTCGATCTCGGCCAGGGTCGGGCGCCACTGGTCGCCGGTCTCGCGCGCCAAGCGTTCGGACAGGGGGAGGTACTTGCTCATGACGCCTCATCTACACCCAACAAGCCTGGCGTCGCGAGCCTGTGAGGCGAAGTGGCTTGAACCAAGGCCGCCATTGGGCGCTTGCTAGACGACATGGTCCTCTCGATCACCCGTTCGGAGTTAGCGGCCGCGATCGGCGTGGTGGCGTTCGCCCTCGCCGGGATCGGCGCCGGCCTGGCGATCAAGCCGGCCGCGCGCGAGCTGATCGGCCCCGAGGGCCCGCAAACCGTGGCGCCGGTCTCCAGCGCACGGATCCAGGCGGCCGGCGGCTCTGCCTTCGCCAACTACAGATACGGCATCCCGGACTATGTGATCGGCACCGATTGGCTGCAGCCCGACATTCCCGAAGCCGCTCCGACCACAGAGGTCGAGACCTACGACCCGCCGCCCTATGTCCCGCAGCGCTTCGTCTCGGTCCCGGACCGCGCGCCGGCCCCCGATTACCCCCCGCCGCCACGGCGCTATCCGTCGATCGGCGGCGACATCTACGCGGTCGCGCCCGACGCGCTGGAGCCGCCGCAGCCGCCCGAAGCGCCCGAGCCTCCGGAAGCCCCCGAGCCGCCGCCGGCCTGAAGCCCCCTCGCCTTTCGGGCCCTGGCGCTCTAAAGGGCGCGGATGACCGAAGACGCCGTCCAGATCATCGCCCGCGGCCCCCGCGCCGTCGCCGAAGCCGCCGCCGAGGCGATCGACGCCGACCAGCTGCTGGAAGGCGTCACCTATTCCATCCTGGAAGAGGACGAGGACCACGACGTCTGGCGCATCGACGCCTTCCCCACCTCGACCGAGGAGGCCGACGGCCTGGTCGCCGCCCTGGCCGGGTTCCCCAAGCTCAAGACCCTGGTGGAGAAGCTGGCCGACGCCGACTGGCTGGCCATGGCGCTGTCGGGCCTGCCGCCGGTCCGCGCCGGCCGGTTCTTCGTGTTCGGCGCCCACGACACCGGCCGCGCCCCGGTCAATGCGGTCAATCTGCGGATCGAGGCCGGAGCGGCCTTCGGCACCGGTCACCACGGCACCACCGTCGGCTGCCTGTTCGCCTATGACCAGCTCATCAAGGCGCGGCGCTTCGAGCGGGTGCTGGACGTCGGCGCCGGCACCGGGGTCCTGGCCATCGCCGCGGCCCGCACCGGCAGCCGCAAGGCGGTCGGCACCGACATCGACGCCCCCTCGGTGCGGATTTCCCGCGAGAACGCCAAGCTGAACCAGGCCGACGCCCGCTTCGTCCACGCCTCGGGCCTGGGCCACCGGCTGGTGCGCGACGCCGCGCCCTATGACCTGGTGTTCGCCAATATCCTGGCCGCGCCACTGGTCGCCCTTTCGCAGGACATCAAGGGCGCCTTGAAACCCGGCGGAACCGCGATCCTCTCGGGCCTGCTACGCACCCAGGAGCGCCGGGTGTTCGCGGCCTACCGCTCGCGCGGGTTCCGGCTGCATCGGCGCATCCACCGCGACGCCTGGGCCACCTTGGTGCTGCGCCGGGCCTAGAGTCCGGTCGGAACCCCTCGCTCGCCGTCACGTTCCTCCGACCGACAAGCGCGGCCTCGCGGCCCGTGTCCTAGGAGGAAAAGCAAATGGCAGATCCCAACGAACCGTATGTCGAGAAGACCGTGACGGAAGGGCCGGCGACGGTCCGACGCGAGGAAATTCGCACTGTTGGAGAAACCAGCCGCGGCAATAACGCCGGCTGGTGGATCGCCGCCCTGGTGGCCATCGTCGCGGTGGTGGGCCTGTTCTTCGTCTTCAACACCTCGACCACCGACGAAGGCGACCTGATGGCCGCGCGCGAAAGCGGACGCGCCGAGGCCACCCTCGACGCGGCCACAGCCACGGCCCAGGGCGCCGCCGCCGACGCCACCGCGGCCTCGCGTGACGCCGCCGCCGAGGTGGCCAACGCCACGCGCTCGGCGGCTGAAAACGCCAGCGCCGCGGCCGAACGCTCGGCCCAGTCGGCCGAGAACGCCGCCGTCAGCGCCGGCGACGCCGCCGCCGACGCCGCGGCCACGACCGAACCGCCCCGCTAACTAGGCGGACGGCGGGCCGCCCACTCCTGCGCCAGCACGGCGTAGAGGTGGGTGTCCCGCCAGCGGCCCTTGACCTGGACATCCTGCAGGAACGTCCCCTCGCGCCGCATGCCGATCTTCTCCATCACGCCGTACGAGCCGGCGTTGCGCACGTCGCAGGTCGCCCAGATCCGATGCAGGCCGAACCGCTCGAAACCCAGTTCCAGCATCGCCCCGGCGGCCTCCGCGCCATAGCCCTGCCGCCAGTAGCCGCTGTGCAGGCTGTAGCCGAGGTCGGCGTTCTGGCAGCCCTGGTAGGCCAGTCGAATCGAACCGATCAGCCGGTCCTCGTCGGCCACCACGACCGCCAGGTTCAGGGCCAGGCGCACGGCCTCGGCCTGCGCCGTCAGCCAGCGATCCAGGGCCTCGCGGGTCTGGTCCGGTGTGTTCGGGCCCCAGTCCATGAACCGCACCACCGCCTCGTCGACAGCGTAGTCGTGGATGGCGTCGAAGTCGTCCGCGCGGACGTCGCGCAGCAGCAGCCGTTTGGTTCGTATGGGGAAGTCGGTGGTCATCTGAGCTCTCCGTGGGTCACGCCAGCGGACGGGCTCGTCTCCTCGACCCCGGCCGGATTGGCAGGGGTCGTGGGTCTTTTCAGAGCAGGCGGTCAGCCCACGCGAAGACGCACGGCCCCGTGGGGACCGCTGGAATTCGAGAGGATGGCGGCGCTGCGCATGGGGCTCACATAACAGACTATGCGGCGTGCGGCCAAGCCTGCCTTAGACGATCTGGGTGACCTTGCCGTCCAGGGCCATCAGGCCGATCTCGACCTCCAGGTGAGGGTGGCGTCCGGTGACCTGCGACCGCAGGGCGTAGAGCTGCTTCACGTGGCTCTTCCACTCGGTCTCGGCATCCTTCACCGCATCGGGGCCCAGGACCAGCTTGTAGGCCCCGCAATCGCGGTGATCGATGACGATCAGCCGGTGAACCTCGTGCAGCTGCACCGCCAGGTCCAGGTGGGTCCAGAAGATCTCGTTCCAGGCCGGATACTTGTCGTTGAGCGCGCCCAGCGAGGCGCCGGCCAGGATCAGATGGTCATACTTGTCCCGCAGGCCCCGCGCCGACATGTAGCTTTCGACCTCATTGGCCAGACGGTAGTCCATGCAGGTCAGCAACAGCGCCTCGGCGTGGCCCGCCGCCCGCGCCACGCCCGGCGCGAAGCTCGACAACAGGGCCACCCCGCCGCCCAAGGCGATGGAGCTCAGCATGGTCCGCCGGGACATTTCCGGCCAGGTCGCGTGCCGTGTGCAGCAAGTCATGAGAGCCCCCGCTCGTTATCCATGAGCGAGCTTGCGCCGCCCGGCTTACCAAACGGCTACCCTGGCGTGTCAGGCGATGGCCGGCTTGGCGTCCAGGGCCGCGGCCCAATGGCGCAGGCGTTCCTTCAGCCAGGTGTCACGGCCGATGCCGGTCATCTCCTCGTCGTCCAGCGCCTCGACGATGGCGTAGACCACCCCGGCCTCGCCATGGGTAGTCCAGGCGTCCTGCAGGGCGCGGTTGCGATGCGAGCCGTGGCGCAGGGAGAACATGGTGTTGTTCACCTGGGTGTCGATGGCGCGCGAGCTCCCGACCCAGGTCTCCCCGGTCGCCACGCAGGTCAGGCTATAGACGCCCGGGCGGCTCTTGATTTCCTTGTAGTCGCGGACGAGGTCGCGGCGGCGGGTCTTTTCCATGCGCCCAGGATGCCGCTTTCCGCGCCAACTGTCAATTATACCCGGATAAAATACAAGCGGGCACTTTGGTCCGTGGGCGGATCGAGGCATGGTCGAGCCTCGCGGAATCGGGGGCTTCGGACAGCATGGCGGCGCAGAGCATCAGCCCCCGCCGCGCCGTGCTGACCCTCGGGGCGACCCAGACCATCGGCTACGCCTGCTCCAGCTACCTGCCCGCCTCCCTGGCCGGATCCATGTCCCAGGCGGTCGGGACCCCCACCGCCTTCGTGTTCGGGGCCTTTTCCGGCGCCCTGCTGATCCACGCCTTCGTGGGGCCGGCCGCCGGTCGCTCCGTCGACCGAAGCGGCGCGCGCCTGCCGCTGTCGGCGGCCAGCATCATCCTGGCCCTGGGCCTGGCCGGCATGGCTCTGTCCCAGGCGCCCTGGCACCTGGCCCTCGCCTGGCTGGTGCTGGGCCTGGGTATGGCGCTCGGCCTCTACGACATCGCCTTCGCGGGCCTGGTCGGCTGGTTCGGCCTGGACGCGCGGCGCTCGATCACCGGGGTCACCCTGATCGCCGGCTTCGCCTCGACCATCGCCTGGCCGCTGACCGCCTGGATGGACCACGAGATCGGCTGGCGCGGCGCCTGCCTGGTCTGGGCCGCGGCCAACCTGCTGATCTGCCTGCCCCTGCACCTGACCCTGCCCCGCGACGCGCCGGCGGTCGTCGCGCCCGCCGAGGATCCGACCGCCGACGCGCCGGAGAACCCGGCCCCGGTCGCATTTCAGATGGTGCTGCTGGCCACGGCGCTCGCGGTCATGTCCGGCATCGGCTCGATCATGGGCGCCCACCTGCCGCCTCTTCTGATGGCCATGGGCGCCAGCGCCGCGGCGGCCGTGGCCGCGGGCATGTTGGTGGGGCCGGCCCAGGTGGCCGCCCGCTTCGCCGAGTTCGTGCTGGTGCGGCGGATCCACCCGCTGAATTCCGGCCGCGCCGCCGTGGTCGCCTTCCCGATCGGGGCCAGCCTGCTGCTGGCGCTGGGCCCGGTCGCCGCCGCGCCCTTCGCGATCCTCTACGGGGCGGGCAACGGCCTCTTCACCATCGTGCGCGGCACCCTGCCGCTCGCCCTGTTCGGCGCGCTGAACTACGGCGGCCGGCTGGGTTCGCTGAACGTGCCTGCGCGGCTGGTCGGGGCCGTCGCGCCCTTGCTCTTCGCCCTGGCCCTGGCGCGGTCGGTGGAGCTGGCCTTGGGCGTGCTGATCGCCGCCAGCGTGTTGGCCTTCGCCTGCCTGCTGCTGCTGCGCCGGCCGGACTGAGGTCGAGGTGGCGAAGTCCGGCGACCTTCCCTAAGTTCGCCCCCATGCGCCAAACCTTCGACGAAAGCACCGACCCGTCCTTCGGTCCCAAGCACGTTCCCCTGATCCGTCGGGCGATGAGCGACCAGGGCCTCGACGGCTTCCTGGTCCCCCACGAGGACGAGCATCAGAACGAGTACCTGCCGCAGGCCAATGACCGGCTCGGCTGGGCCACCGGCTTCACCGGCTCGGCCGGAGCCGCGGTGATCCTCAAGGACAAGGCCGCCATCTTCGTGGACGGTCGCTATACGCTGCAGGTCCGCGACCAGGTCGATCAGGGGGTGTTCGAGATCCGCGACCTCGTGGAGGGCGGCGTGCCCGCCTATCTGGAGACCGCCACGGGCCGGGGCCAGACCATCGGCTACGATCCGCGCCTGCACTCCCCCGACGCCCTGGAGCGCCTCAAGGCCGCCGCCGCCAAGGCCGGCGCCACGCTGAAGCCCGTCGCGCCCAACCCGCTGGACACCGCCTGGGGCGCCGCGCGCCCGGCCCAGCCCACCGCCCCGGTCGTCCCCCATCCGCTCGCCTATGCCGGCGAGGAGTCGGCCGCCAAGCGCGCCCGGGTGGGCGAGGCCATCGCCGGCAAGAACGCCGAGGCGACGGTCCTGACCGCGCCGTCGTCCATCGCCTGGCTGTTCAACATTCGCGGCGGCGACGTGATCCGCTCACCCCTGCCGCTGGGCCAGGCGATCCTGAACCGCGACGGCTCGGCCCGCCTGTTCCTCGATCCGGTCAAGGTCAGCCCCGAGCTGCGCGCCTGGCTGGGCAATGAGGTGCGGCTGGAGACCACCGACGAGCTCCCAGCCGCGCTGGCCGAGTTGAAGGGCAAGCGGGTCCTGGTCGACCCCGGCCAGTCCTCGGCCTGGTACTTCGACACCCTGGTCAAGGCTGGCGCCGAGGTCGTGCGCGGCGACGATCCCTGCGCCCTGCCCCGCGCCTGCAAGAATGGCGTCGAGATCGAGGGAACCTGCGAGGCCCACCGTCGCGACGGCGCGGCGGTCACCCGGTTCCTCCACTGGCTGGCCACCGAGGCCCAGGCCCGCACGGTCGATGAGATCGAGGTGGTGACCAAACTGGAAGGCTTCCGCCAGGCCACCGGCGCGCTCAAGGACCTCTCCTTCGACACCATCGCCGGGGCGGCCTCCAACGGCGCCGTCGTCCACTATCGCCCGACCAATCGCCTCAACAAACAGACCGAGGTCGGGTCATTGCTGTTGGTCGATTCCGGCGCCCAGTACCTGGACGGCACCACCGACATCACCCGCACGGTAGCCATCGGCGAACCCAGCCAGGAAATGGCCGAGCGCTTCACCCTGGTGCTGAAGGGTCACCTGGCGCTGGCCGCCATCCGCTTCCCGGCCGGAACCACCGGCTCGGCCCTGGACGCCCTCGCCCGCGCCCCGCTCTGGATGATGGGTCTCGACTACGACCACGGCACCGGCCATGGCGTCGGCTCCTATCTCGGCGTCCACGAGGGTCCGCAAAGGATCTCCAAGCTGCCCAACTTCGTGGCCCTCAAGCCGGGGATGATCGTCTCCAACGAGCCCGGCTACTACAAGGAAGGCGCCTACGGCATCCGCATCGAGAACCTGCAATACGTGACCGAGGCCGAAGCCATCCCCGGCGGCGAGCGGCCGATGCACGGCTTCGCGACCCTGACCCTCGCCCCCATGGATCGTCGCCTTGTGGTGGTCGAGATGCTCAGCCCCGCCGAGCGCGACCAGCTCAACGCCTATCACGCCCGGGTCTGGGCGGAGATCGGACCGCGGGTCGAGGGCGAGGTGCGCACCTGGCTCGAGGCCGCCTGCCAACCGATCTAGCCGACCGCTCCGGGAGGGGCCGCCCAATGACCACGACAGACGAAACGACCGCCAACGCCGCCCAGATCGAGTACTGGAACGCCGGGGCGGGCGACACCTGGGCGAGCCTGCAGGACCGCATGGACGCCCAGCTCGAGCCCCTGGGCCAGGAGGCGACAGCCGCCCTGGCGCCCAGGCCCGGCGAGCGGATCCTGGATATCGGCTGCGGTTCCGGCCAGACCAGCCTGGCGCTGGCGGAGGCCGTTGCGCCGGGTGGTTCGGTGCTCGGCGTCGACATCTCGCGGCCCATGCTGGACGTCGCCCGCCGCCGCGCCGGCCCGAAGGGACCGGACTTCCTGGAGGCCGACGCCCAGACCTATCCGTTCGAGCCAGCGTCCTTCGACGGCGCCTTCTCGCGCTTCGGCGTGATGTTCTTCGCCGATCCCGTGGCGGCCTTCGGCAATATTCGCCGCGCCCTGAAGCCTGGCGGCCGCCTGGCCTTCGTCTGCTGGCGCAGGCCGGACGAAAACCCGTTCATGACCCTGCCGATGGCCGCGGCCTTGTCCTTGCTGCCGCCCCCGCCGCCCAATGATCCGCTCGCCCCGGGCCCCTTCGCCTTCGCCGATCCGGCGCGGGTGCGTGACATCCTCTCGCAGGCGGGCTTCGGCGACATCGAGACCGCCCCGCACGACCGCAAGATCGGCAGCGGCGACCTGGAGCAGACGCTCGGCGTGGCGCTGAAGGTGGGTCCGCTGGGCGCCATGCTGCGCGAGCATCCGGACCAGCGCGACAAGGTGATCGACACCGTGCGCGAGGCCCTGCGGCCCCACGCGGGCGAGAATGGCGTCAAGCTGCTGTCGGCGAGCTGGATCGTGACGGCCCGCTCGGCGTGAGACGCCGGCGGTCGCACCTGTCGCCGGGGCTCAATTCTCGCAGACCCCCGGCAGGCTCATGATGTTCGCGCCGGCGGCCAGGACGAACGGCGCCTTGTCGATCACCTGAGCGGCGCGCGCGCTTCGTCCGCGCTGGGCCTTCAGGTAGTCGGCCAGCGCCTTGCCCGCCTCATAGGTGGACACCAGGCGCAGCTGTCCCGAGGGTTGGCGAAGCGCCGCCATCAAACCGTAGGCGGCCGAGCCGTCTGGCTGCAGGATTCGCGGCGGCCGGATGGCGCCAACCACCGGCTGGCCGTTGTAGACAAAACCTTGAGCGTCCAGCCAAGCCTTGTCCGCCTGCGCCTTGGCGACGGCCGCCTCCTGCGCCGCGGCGCTCGCGAAGGGATAGGAATAGGAGTTGAGGATCAGCATGTTCCGCCACGCCTCCGCCGGGCGGATGTAGGTGGCGCTCCAGGTCAGGCCCGAGCCGTCGCCCACCGCCGGCCGTGGGGCGACATCACGGAAGGCCACGTAGTCGAGCCGCGCGACGCGCGTGGGACCCTTGCGGCCGTCTTCCAGCAGCGGGGTGAGGCTGACCTCGATGTCCTCGCACCCCCGCCGGGCGCCGTCGAAGTTGAGGGTCTGCAGCGCGAAGCTATAGCTCAACGGCCCGCCGGGCTCGACCTTGACGGGCCTCAGCTCCGGCGGGACGCCATCCTCGTTGACGGCCACGCCGTTGACCTTCAGGCCGACCACCACTGAGGTGACCTGCGGCATGCCGCGGAACGCCTGGTCCTCCAGGGTGAAGATGCTGTAGCCCGTGTGGCTCGCGCCCTGGCCGGAGAGGGTCTCGATCGATGGAACGCTCCAGCTGACGGCCGCCTGCGACGCGCCCTCGCGCTGATAGCTGGCGCGCCAGACCTTCGGGGCCGCCGAGGCGGAGGGCGGGGGGTTCGGGCAGGCGCGCAGGAGACGGGTCGTCAGCGGCGACGGCCGGCAGACGCCGCCTTCCGGGCAGGTGAAATAGTCGTGGCTGACGCCTGCCGGAACGGTCCCCGGCGCCTTCTGGAAGCAGAAGTTCGTCAGGATCGGCGGGGCGCTGGTGAGTTGGGACGAAGCCGCCTCGGCCGCGATGACCCCGGAAACCGCCGCTCCACTCTGGGGTAGCGAGAAATACTGCACGAAATAGGGGACGCCCGTCGGGTCCTGCAGCGAAATCCGCTGGTTGACGGTCTGTCCCGGCGCCTGGGCGTGGACGACCAGCTGGTCGGTAAACCGCTTCCGGTCGGCCGTGCGGACCCGTTGGAAATCGAACCGGAAACCGATAAGGGCCGGCAAGTTGCCGGCGGCGATCCGCTCGAGGACCCGGCCATAGGCCAGGAACGTCGGCTGCACCTTCGCCTGGATGCAGGTTCGGATCTTGTCGTCCTGCACCGACCAGAGGGCCTTCGGAAGGTCGCGGGCCGCGCCCCGGACCCGCCGCTCTCGCTGCTCCACCCCGCCTGACATGCCAAGGCGGACGAACTCGCCCCAGTCCTGTGAGATCCCGGAGAAGAAGCCCCTCCGCTTGGTCGTCTCGACGCTGGAGAGGCAACTCCGCTCAGCGCTGGCGACCACGCTGTTCAGCTGGGCGGCCACGGCCTCAAGGGTGCGGAGATCCTCCGGCGCGACCTGCGCCCGCACCGGGGGTCCGCCGCTGGCCGCGAGGGCCGCCAGGGTCAGGCCGCCGAGCGTTCTCCATCGACGATCCCTGCGCATGGACGTCTCCTCTTTCTGAACGTCAGCCCGGTTTCTGCATCGCCACCTCGGCGAGCCGGCGCATCTGTTCGGCCCAAGGTTCCAGACAGGCGCGAGCGGCGGCCATTTCGGGAGCCTTCAGCTTTTCGGGAAAGTCGATGGCGCCCTTCAGCGCCTGTTCGCGGCGCTCGACATTGGCGCTCGCGCGGACGCCCTTGATCAGCTCGATCTGAGAGCTGACCGCCGCGCTGGTGCGCGTGTCGGCGCCCACCAGGCAGGTGCGCTCGGCATTCTCCGCCAGCAACGCCAGTTGCTGGGCGAGCGGGTCGCCGGGGGTGGCCGGCGGGGGCGTCGGATCAGGTTTCGGCGGCAGGTAGAACACCACGAGGGCGATGGCGATCAAGCCGACAACCCCAAGGATCAAATACTTCCGCATGGCCGACCCCCGTTTGCCGGCGACGGCCTATGCGGAAGGAGCCCCCCTTCCAACCCTCATCCGGTCGCACAACAATAGTATGCAATCATAGGGTGCCGCAACGAACTCCTTGGCCACGAAGATCAGCCACTTCGCCAAACCGAGCGACGCCCGGTCCGCGGGCATCGGCGGCCGGACGGTGCGGTAGCCGAGCAGGGTCAGGAGCAGCCAGCAGCGTGGCTGATGGTAGGGACTGGTGCAGACATAGACCGTCGCCACATCGTCGCGCGCCTTCAGGATCGCGTCGCAGCGGCGCACGGACTCCAGGGTGTCGACGGACCTGTCCTCGATCAGGATGCGGTT
This sequence comes from Phenylobacterium sp., assembly GCF_036677185.1. GTDB lineage: Bacteria > Pseudomonadota > Alphaproteobacteria > Caulobacterales > Caulobacteraceae > Phenylobacterium. Next base: position 410,336 of record NZ_JAKFEN010000012.1, on the reverse strand, counting down.
CTCAGGCACGCCCGCGGCGCGCAGCACCCGCGCCATCACCTCGGCCTCCACGAAGCCTGTCTCACCGAGTCCGCCGGTCGGAACGAAATAGGGCGCGTCCAGCAGCCTGGCGGCGGCCAGGGCGCCCTCCAGCCTGCGCATCAGGCTGCCGCTGGGCTGGCCATCCGCACGGACGGCCGCCCCGAACACGATCAGATAGGCGCTCATCCCGATCGGACCATGGTGCGCCGGCCTAGCCGCCTCCCACCAGGGCCAGCCACTCGTCCTCGGTCATCACCTGGATGCCGAGGTCCGTGGCGGTCTTCAGCTTGGAGCCGGCGCCGGGCCCCGCCACCACCAGGTCGGTCTTCTTGGACACCGAGCCGGAGACCTTGGCCCCCAGGGCCTCGGCCTGGGCCTTGGCCTCGTCGCGGGTCATCTTCTCCAGGGCGCCGGTGAAGACGATGGTCTTGCCGGCCACGGCGGTGTCGGTCTTCGGCCGCTCGGCGGGAATGACCTCCAGCTCATCCCACAGGCTCTGGACCAGGCCGCGATTGTGCGCCTCGGCGAAGAAATCCGCGATCATCCGGGCGGCCACCGGGCCCACGGCGTCCACCGAGGCGATCTCGCGGAAGTCCTCGCCTGGTGCTTCACCGGCAGCGAGGTGCGCGATCTTGGCAATTTCCGCCCAGTCACCGTAGCGCCCGGCTAAGGCGGCTCGAGCCCTTGAGTTTAGCTTTGGGATTGCGAGTTGCAGTCGCTTGTCTAACGAGACATCGTCCGGGACCAGGGGATGACTCGAGCCCCCAAAGTCCAGCACGGCATTGACCGCTGTCGGCCCCAGTCCATCCAATTCCGCAAGCGCGACGTAGTTCGGACCCGCCTTCTGTTGGGATGCCGCCTCTGCGGCCTCGATGAAGCGCACCACGGTCTCGAAATGCCGGGCGAGCGCGATGGAGGTGCTCTCGCCGATATGGCGGATGCCCAGGCCGAAGATGAACCTGTCCAGCGGGATGGCCCGCTTGGCCTCGATGCCGGCCACAAGGTTCCGAACCGAGGTCTCACCATATCCGTCCGTCTCGCGCAGTTCGGCGAGCTTCTCCTCGTCGCGGGCCAGCTTGAAGATGTCGGCCGGCGAGCGGATCCAGCCGCGCTCGTAGAAGGCGGTGAGCTGCTTCTCCCCCAGTCCTTCGATGTCGAAGGCGCGGCGGGACACGAAATGGCGCAGGTGTTCGATGCGCTGGAACGGACAGGCGAACTCCCCGGTGCAGCGGCGCACAACGGTCTCCGCCCCGGAGGCCGTGGTCTCCCGCGCCAGCGGCGTGTGCAACGGGCATGGGCAGTGGGTCGGGAATTCGTAGGGCTCGGGTCCGCGCGGCTCGTCCAGCACGACGCCGACGATCTGCGGGATCACGTCGCCGGCCCGCTGCAGGATCACGGTGTCGCCGACCCGCAGGCCCTTGCGCGCGATCTCGTCGGCGTTGTGCAGGGTTGCGTTGACCACCACCACACCGCCCACCGTCACCGGACGCAGCCGCGCGACGGGCGTGATCGCGCCGGTGCGGCCCACCTGGATGTCGATGGCCTCCAGGATGGTGCGGGCCTGCTCGGCCGGGAACTTGCGTGCGATCGCCCAGCGCGGGGTGCGGGTGACGAAGCCCAGCCGCTGCTGCCAGTCCAGGCGGTCGACCTTGTAGACCACGCCGTCGATGTCGTAGCCCAGCTTCGGACGGGCGGCTTCCATGTCGGCATAGGCGGCCAGCAGGCCCTTGGAGTCGGTGACGCACTGGCTCTCGGGCGTGGTCTGGAAGCCCCAGGCCTTCAGCAGGGCGAGCGCCTCCCACTGGCTCTTGGCGAAGGGCCCGCTGTGGAAGCCCCAGGCATAGGCGAAGAAGCGCAGCGGGCGGGTGGCGGTGATCTTCGGGTCGATCTGGCGCAGGGAGCCCGCCGCGGCGTTGCGGGGATTGGCGTAGGTCTTCTGGCCGGCCGCCTCGTTGGCGGCGTTGAGCCGGGCGAACTCCTCGTGGCCCAGATAGACCTCGCCGCGGACCTCGATGACGTCGGGCCAGCCGGAGCCGGCCAGCTGCTTGGGAATCTCGGAGAGAGTCCGCAGGTTCTCGGTGACGTCCTCCCCCATACGGCCGTCGCCGCGGGTGGCCCCGCGGACCAGGACGCCCTTCTCGTAGCGGATCGAGGCCGACAGCCCGTCGATCTTCGGCTCGGCGGTATAGGCCACCGGTTCATCGGCTGAGAGCCGCAGGAACCGCCGGATACGCGCGTCGAACTCCACCGCATCCTCATTGGAGAAGGCGTTGTCGAGGCTCAACATCGGCACGCCGTGCTCGACCGGCGAGAATTGCTCGTTGCGCGCCGCGCCCACCCGCAGGGACGGGGAGTTCTCGCGGATCAGCTGCGGAAAGGCCGCCTCGAGCTCAAGATTGCGGCGCTTCATCGCGTCGTAGTCGGCGTCGCTGATCGTCGGCGCGTCGTCGCGATGGTAGCGAAGGTCGTGCTCGGCCAGTTCGTCGGCGAGCCGGGTCATCTCCTCGGCCGCTTCGGCCTCGGAGAGTTCGAGCTTCGTCTCAGGCATGCATCAGGGCCCTGGCGGCGGCTCTGGCCGCGTCGGTGATCTGGGCGCCCGCCAGCATGCGGGCGATCTCTTCCTCGCGCTCGGCGGCCGACAGGGTCTCCACCGCCGTGCGCAGCCGCTCGCCGTCGCCGGCCTTGGAGATCCGCCAATGGGCCTCGGCCCGGGCGGCGACCTGCGGCGAATGGGTGACCACCAGCACCTGGGCGGCGGCGGCCAGGCGCTTCAGCCGCAGGCCCACGGCGTCGGCCACCGCGCCACCCACACCCTGGTCCACCTCGTCGAAGATCATCAGCGGTTGGGGCCCCTCGGCCCGGCCGGCCAGGGAGGCCTTGAGCGCCAGGGCGAAACGGGCCAGCTCCCCGCCCGAGGCGATGGCGCCCAGGTCGCCGAACGGCGCGCCGGGATTGGTGGCGATCTCGAAGGCGACCCGATCCTGACCGCCCGGGCCCGCGCGGTCCTCCGCCAGGGTGTCCACCGCGACCCGGAAGCGGGCCTTGTCCAGCTTCAACGGCGCCAGCTCGCCCATGACCGCGGCGGCCAGGCGCTCGCCGGCCGCGCGGCGCGCCTCGGTGAGCTGGCCGGCGGCGTCCAGATAGCTGGCACGCGCGCTGGCCACAGCGGCCTCGGCGGCCTTCAGGTCGTCCTCGGAGGACTCCATGGCTCGCAGCCGCTCGGCGAACCGCACCCGCAGAATGGGCAGCTCCTCGACGCTGACGCTCAGCTTGCGAGCCATGCCGCGCAGCTCGAACAGCCGCTCCTCGGTCTTCTCGAGTTGGTCGGGCCGGAAGTCGAAGGCGCCGGCGGCGGCGTCCACGGCGGCCTCGGCCTCCTGGGCCTCGCCGAACACCCGGTCGATGGCGGCGCTGGCGGCGGCCAGGCGGGTGACCGCGGCGCCCTCCTCCGCGGCCCCGGCCGCGACGGCGCGGGTGCGGGCGTGCTCGACGGCGCGGATCGCCTGGGCGAGCTTGCCGGAGAGGCCGTTGAAGGCTTCGCGGGCGTCGGAAATATCGGAAAGCGCCTTCTCGGAGGCGCCCAGGATCGCGCGCTCCTCGGCCAGCACCGTCTCCTCGCCCGGCTGGGGGTCGAGGCGGTCCAGTTCGGAAAGCCGCAGGGTCAGCTCCTCGCTCTCGGCGGCGGCGCGCCCGACGATCTCGCGCAGCTCGTCGGCGCGGGCCCGCGCGGCGCGCCAGTCGCTCCAGCGGACGGACACGGTGGCGCCCAGCCCGGCCAGGGCCCCATAGGCGTCCAGCAGCGGGCGGTGAGTGCGGGCGTCCAGCAGACCCACGGTCTCGTGCTGGCCATGGACCTCCAGCAGCAGGTCGCCCAGCTCGCGCAGGACGGTGGCGCTGGTGGCCTGGTCATTGACGAAGGCGCGGCTGCGGCCGTCGGCCGAGAGTGTGCGGCGCAGGATCAGGTCCTCGTCGCGGGCGTAGGAGAGCCCCTTCTCCTCCAGCACGTCCCAGATGGGATGGTCGGGCGATGGCGCGAACACGGCCGAGACCGCCGCCTGGGCCGCGCCCTGGCGCACCAGTCCCGCCTCGGCGCGGACGCCCACGGCCAGGCCCAGGGCGTCGAGGATGATCGACTTCCCCGCCCCGGTCTCGCCGGTAAGCGCCGTGAGGCCCGGGCCGATGGACAGGTCCAGGGCCTCGATCAGCACCACGTCGCGGATCCACAGTCCGATCAGCATGTTCGCAAGATCGCCTGGAATCGCGTGGGCCGGAAGCCCGCGCGTTCGCTTTAGGTTCCTATTTGTCCCGGTCGCCCAGGAACGGGATGCGCGAGAGCAGGCCCTTGCGCTTGCGCGGGGCGGCCTTTGGCGCTTCGGCCGCCTCGGCGGGGGCCGTTTCCGTCGCGGCGGGCGCGGCCTCGGCGGCGGGCGCCATGGCCGCCGCGGCGGTCGGCATGGCGGGACCATCGGCGGCCGGCGGCTTCACGGTCGCCTTCTTGTCCTTGACGAACGGCAGGCGCGACATGATCCCGCGGCGCTCGCCGGTGGGCTCGGTGGCCGGGCGCAGGCCCCGGTCGGTGAGCAGCTTGTAGGCGTCGCGGTACCAGGGATCGCCGGGATAGTTGTAGCCCAGGACGGCGCCGTTGCGCTTGGCCTCCTCGGCCAGGCCCAGGGTCAGGTAGGCCTCCACCAGGCGGTACAGGGCCTCTGGCGCGTGGCTGGTGGTCTGGTGGCGGTCGATGACGGTCTTGAAGCGGCCGATGGCGGCCAGGGTGTCGCCTTGGCGCAGATAGTAGCGGCCGACGGTCATTTCCTTGCCGGCCAACTGGTCGTTGACCATGTCGATCTTCAGGCGGGCGTCGGCGGCGTATTCGGTGCGCGGGAACCGCTGGACGATTTCCTGGAGGTTGTTCAGCGCCTGGCCGGTGGCGGCCTGGTCGCGGCCGACGTCGACGATCTGCTCGAAGTAGCAGATGGCCTTCAAATAGTGCGCATAGGCGGCGGCCGGGTTGCCCGGATAGAGCGAGATGAACCGGTCGGCGTCGCCGATCGCCTCGGCGTAGTTGTTGCCCTGGTAGTGGGCGTAGGCGGTCATCAGGATCGCCCGGCGTGACCATTCCGAATAGGGGTGCTGGCGCTCGACCTCGCCGAAATACTGCACGGCCTGGTTCCACAGCCCGCGGTCCAGCCGGTCGGCGCCGGTGGCGTAGAGCAGCTCGACGGGCCGCTCCTCATAGGCGAGGCGGGGCTTCTTCTCCTTGCCGGCGCATCCGGCCAGGGCGAGGACAGCGAAACCGGCGACGAACGCCATGCGAGCCCGGGAATGTCGAAGCAAGGACACCTGCACCTCAAAGAGACCAACGCGCGCCCCCGCGCCGCGAGTCCCCGCTTCTACAGCATGCGATGCGGGGCGCAAATGCGGCGGAGAGCGGCGATGCGGGTCAATGCGCGCGCTCCCAAGCCCAAACCATTAGGTAAGGCGACGCCAGCACCGTCGCGACGCTCAAGGCCACCCACAGGGTGATGCCGGCGCCCACCTGAAACTTCGTCAGGCGCCGCGGCAACGCCTTCCAGGCAATGGCGATCAGCCCGAGGTCGATCAGGACCAAAACGCCGAATATGACCGGCAAGCTTCTGGAGATCATGGCCAGGGGATACGCCAGGACGTGGGGGAACCCGGCCCCGATCCAACCAAGGCCATCCTTCACCACGCTGCAGGTCGTCGATTCTGACGCAACGCACCAGCTCCACCCCCAGAAGCTGGGTTGCAGAGCGAGAAAACTGATCGCCATCGGCAGAAACAGAATCCACCATGAAATCCCAGCCTGACGAGAAGGTCTATTCATCAATTGACCTCGAAACAAAACGAGAACAACTTTGCCCGAGTTCTTCCGTTTCGCAAGCGGAAGCTGCTAAAAAGAGTCGGGAGACCTTGCCCCTAGACCGCTTCGGCGAGGTCCTGCACCAAGGTGCGATAGCGCCAGGCCTGCGGATTGGCCATCAGGGCGCGGACCAGCATGTTGTTCACGCCGTGGCCGGCCAGGACGCCCTCGAAGCGACCCAGGATCGGGGCGCCCAGGACATAGAGGTCGCCGATGGCGTCCAGCGCCTTATGGCGCACGAATTCGTCCGGACGGCGCAGGCCTTCCGGATTCAGGATGCGGTCGCCCTCGATGACGACGGCGTTCTCCATGGAGCCGCCACGGGCCAGGCCGATGCTGCGCAGGTACTCGACCTCGTGCAGGAAGCCGAAGGTGCGGCAGTCGGCCAGTTCGCGACGGAAGGCCAGTTCGTCCATCGCCAGGTCGACGCGCTGGCGGCCGATGGCGGCCGAGGCGAAGGCGATCTCGAAGGCCACTTCGAACCGGTCGGATGGGCTGAGCGTGGCGCGCTTGTCGCCGTCCACATATTCGATGACGTCGAGGATCTCGATATAGCGGCGCGGGGCGTCCTGGCCCCGGCGGCCCGCGCGGTCGAGGACCTGCACGAACGGCAGGGAGGAGCCGTCCATGATCGGCATCTCGGGGCCGTCGAGCTCGACAGTGGCGTTGTCGATGTTCAGCATGACCAGGGCGGCCATCAGGTGCTCGATCGTGGCGACGCTCACCCCGGCGGCGTTCTCGATCACGGTGCCCAGCTGGGTCTTGGTCACGGCCTCACCCGACACCGGCACGCGGTTGTCGCGGTCCAGCACGTCGGTGCGCACGAAGACGATCCCCGAATTGACCGGCGCCGGCCGAACCGAGACGCGGGTATAGGCGCCGGTGTGGACACCGACTCCGGCGAAGATCGCGGGGCCTTGCAGGGTCTGTTGGAACACCGATGCGGGCAAGCTCTTCGCCTTCTCAACGGACGCGCGACCCCGGGGGTGGCCGCATAACGCCCCAGCAGCGGAATAGGCCGGATGCTGCAGCGCGGCAAAACACTTCCTGTTTCGCTATGTTTCGAATTGGGACGGTTAAGAATCCCTTAGGATTCAAGGCGAAAGCGCCGCTCGCTCCGGCGCGCGAGCCCCCTCCGAAACGCGACATGGCCGGGACAGGCCCGGCCATGCGCAGGTTCGAATTGTCGTCCTGGGATCAGTTGGCCAGGCGGCGCAGGAAGGATGGGATCTCCAGGTCTTCCTGGCTTTCCGTCTGGGTTTCCTGGATCGGCTGTTCGGCCGGCAGAGCGCCGCCGCGGCTAGCCGCCGGGCGGGTGGTCTGGGGCGCGGGCGCCGGGGCGTCGTAGCGGGGGCGGCTGCCGAACAGACTGAGGAAGCCCGAGCGCTGCGGCCGGCGATCCTCGAAGGCGGCTTCGCCGAACAGCGGCTCCTCCTCCATCTCCTCGACCGCCGGGTCGACGATCTTGGTCATGGGACGCACGATCTGCGGCTCGGGAGCGGTCGGGGCCGGAGCCGGAGCGGCGGCGTAGAGGTCGCCCTGCTCGTCCTCGTCGTCGAAGGCGGCCTTGACCGGCTCCGGCGCGGGCGTCGGTGTCGGGGCGTAGGCCGTGATCACCTCGGGCCGCGAGGCCGGGGCCGGAGGCACATAGGCCGCGTAGCTCGGCGCGGGGGTCGGGGCGCGCATCACCGGCTCGGGTGTCGGCGCCGGAGCGCGCTGGGTCTCGGCGCGCAACGGCGGGGCGGTCAGCGGCCGGCGCTCGACCTTGGGCTCGATGGCCGCGATGGAGGCGCCGTCCATGCCGGTGGCGACCACCGAGACGCGGATCATGCCGTCCAGCGACGGATCGAAGGCCGCGCCGAAGATGATGTTGGCTTCCGGGTCGACCTGCTCGGAGATGGCGTTGGCCGCCTCGTCGACTTCCAGCAGGGTCATGTCCAGCCCGCCGGTCACATTGACCAGCACGGCCTTGGCGCCCTTCAGGGAGACTTCGTCCAGCAGCGGGTTGGCGATGGCGTTCTGGGCGGCCATCAGGGCGCGATCGTCGCCGGTCGCCTCCCCGGTGCCCATCATCGCCTTGCCCATCTCGGTCATGACCGTGCGCACGTCGGCGAAGTCGAGATTGATCAGGCCCGGCAGCACCATCAGGTCGGTGATGGAGCGCACGCCCGAGTGCAGGACCTGGTCGGCCATGCCGAAGGCCTCGGCGAAGGTGGTCCGCTCGTTGGCGACCCGGAACAGGTTCTGGTTCGGAATGACGATCAGGGTGTCGACATAGCGCTGCAGCTCGCCAATGCCGGCGTCGGCCAGGCGCATGCGGTGGCGGCCTTCGAAGTGGAAGGGCTTGGTGACCACGCCGACGGTCAGGATGCCGCGCTCACGGGCGCACTTGGCGATGATCGGGGCCGCGCCGGTGCCGGTGCCGCCGCCCATGCCCGCGGTGATGAAGATCATGTGGGCGCCGTCGAGGTGCTCGCCGATCTCCGGGATCGACTCCTCGGCCGCGCTCATCCCGACCTCGGGGTGGGCCCCGGCGCCGAGGCCCTGGGTCACCTGCACGCCGAGTTGAATGCGCCGGTCGGTCTTGGAGAAGGAAAGCTGCTGGGCGTCAGTATTGGCGACGACGAATTCGACGCCCTCCAGTCCCGCCTCGATCATGTTGTTGACGGCGTTGCCACCGGCGCCGCCGACGCCGAACACGACGATACGCGGCTTCAGTTCGGTCGCGCGCGGCGCTGAAAGTGCAATAGCCATTGGGACCCTGTGTCTCCGTACCGTGGTCTAGGGAACGCCTGGCGACCCGCCCGCCTGGTTCCCGCGACGGATGGCGTTAAGGAAACGCCCACCATCGTTAATTGGCGGTTAACTGCATAAGGCGAGTCGGACGCGCGTCGACCCGTGTGGATAACAAATTTCTTGCTGCATAAGGCTTACGCGTTAACCACGTCGCCGAAACTGCGACCGGATGACTCAGGCGCTCAGGTCTTGAGCTAACACGCTCAACGAACAGGATTTTAATGCCAACGGCCAAGCTTTGGGTTTCGGCGCGACCGCTTGCGCCCCGGCGCGGTCGACTTGCGACCCGCCCCACGTTCACCTGAAATCCCCAAGATCATCCCCAGGAACGCACAGCGGCGTCCACAAGACATACAGCCGAGCCTAGGCGGCTTGGCGCACCGGAACGGGGGTCGGCTTGGCGAACTCCATGACCCCGTCGGCCACGGTGGCGTATTTCAGGTTCATCAGGTCCAGGGCGTAGTTCTGGTGCAGCTTCCACGGCGCCTTGGAGCCCTGCTTGGGGAACTTCTCCATGGCCCGCTGGACGTAGCCCGACGAGAAGTCCAGCCACGGGACCTCGCCGATGGTCGGGTCGGTGTTGCGCGGCGTGCACTGCGACGCGCCGGTCTTGGTCATGTGGTTGAGCAGCCGGCAGACATACTCGCAGGTCAGGTCGCACTTCAGGGTCCAGGAGGCGTTGGTGTAGCCGAAGGACGAGGCCAGGTTCGGCACGTCGCGGTACATCATTCCCTTGTAGCTCATGGCCTTGGCCGGATCGACGCGATGGCCGTCGACGCTGAGCTCCAGGCCGTTCAGCGCCTTCAGCTCCAGGCCGGTGGCGGTGACGATGACGTCGGCGGCCAGCTCCTGGCCGGACTTCAGCCTGATGCCGGTCTCGGTGAAGGTCTCGATATGGTCGGTGGTCACCGAGGCCGTCCCGGCCTTGATGGCCTCGAACAGGTCGGCGTCCGGCACCAGGCACAGGCGCTGGTCCCAGGGATTGTAGCTGGGGGTGAAGTGCTTATCGACGTCGTAGTCGGGCCCGAGCTGCTGGCGCACCATGTCGATGATGCCGGCCTTCACCTGGGCCGGCTTCTTGCGGGCCATCTGGTAGAAGTACATGCCGAACAGCACGTTGCGCCACCGGACCAGGGCGTAGGCCAGCTTGGCCGGCAGCCACTTGCGCAGGTCGTTGGCCATCTTGTCCTCGGCTGGACGCGAGACGACATAGGTGGGCGAGCGCTGCAGCATGACCACGTGGGCCGCGGTCTTGGCCATTTCCGGCACCAGGGTCACCGCCGTGGCGCCCGAGCCGATCACCACCACCCGCTTGCCGGCGTAGTCGAGGTCCTCCGGCCACTTCTGCGGATGGACCGTGGCGCCTTTGAAGCGTTCGGCGCCCGGGAAGTCCGGCGTATAGCCGTTCTCGTAGTTGTAGTAGCCGCCGCAGAGGAACAGGAAGTTGCAGGTGTAGCGGACGCTCTCCCCGCCCCGCACGGCCTCGACCGTCCAGGTGGAGGTCTCGCTGGACCAGGCCGCCCGCTTCACGTGATGGCCGAAGCGGATGTGCCGGTCGATGCCGTTGTCACGGGCCGTGTCGCGCACATAGCGCAGGATCGAGGGGCCGTCGGCGATGGCCTTGGCCTGCGTCCACGGCTTGAAGGCGTAGCCCAGGGTGTACATATCGCTGTCCGACCGGATGCCCGGATAGCGGAACAGGTCCCAGGTGCCGCCGATGGCCTCGCGGCCTTCGAGGATGGCGTAGGTGCGGCCGGGGCAATTGGCTTGCAGGTGATAGCCCGCGCCGATACCCGAGAGCCCGGCGCCCACGATCACCACGTCGAAATGCTGGTCGGCCATCGGATGTCCCCCGCTTCCTGAACAACGATCAGTTACCGCAATTCGCCGCTGAAACAAGCGTTTCGATGGAAGTGGCGTAACGCGGGTCCATCAGCAACCGCTCTACGGTCGCACACCCCTCCCCAACGTGCTCGTCATCCTCGACCGCGCGGAGCGCGTGTCGGGGATCCATAGGCGCCGGGCTCACGGGCAGATCCGCTGACTCGGAGATCATGGATGGCCGGGACTTGCGCCCGGCCATGACGATCTTAGAGGGGAGCGCCGAAGCGGAGCGCGGGTCTAGAGGTTCTCGCGCAGCCAGGCGGCGGCCTTGGCGACCGGGTTGGCGCCCGGCTCCAGCGGCTCGCGGCGCAGCTTGGCCGAGGCCAGCGCCTTGGCCGAGACCGCTTCGCGTGGGCCGAAGGCGGCGCGCTGCAGGACGCCTGCGGCGGCGCAGAAGGCCGGACCGGAGGCGGCGTCGGCCAGGTGCGGCACCCGGCGCGGGCGTCCCAGGCGCACCGGGCGGTCGAACACCCGGACGGCCACTTCGCGCACCCCGGCCAATTGACTCGCGCCGCCGGTGAGGACCAGGCCCGCGCCCGCCTCGACGGGGGCGCCGGAGGCCTTCAGCCGGTCGCGCAGCAGTTCCAGGGTCTCTTCGACCCGCGGGGCGATGATGCCCTTCAGCAGCGAGCGGGGCGCGATCACGGGACCGGCGCCCGGATCGTCGCCGCGCGGCGGCGCCTCGATCATCTCGCGGTCCTCGTTGGCCGAGGCGATGGCCGAGCCGTGCAGGGTCTTGATCCGCTCGGCGCCGGCCATGGAGGTGGAAAGGCCCCGGGCGATGTCGGCGGTGACGTGGCTGCCGCCCACCGGCAGGGTCTCCACGTGGATCAGGCTGCCGCCGGCGAACACGGCCGCGGAGGTCGAGCCCCCGCCCATGTCGATGCAGACCGCGCCAAGATCCATCTCGTCTTCTTCCAGGGCGGCCAGCGCCGAGGCGAAGGGGGCTGCGACCACGCCCTCGAACTGTAGGTGGGCCCGCTCGACGCAGGCCCCCAGGGTCTGGAACACGGCCTCGCTCACCGAGACGACCAGCAGCTCGACGCCCAGCGCTCGGCCGAACATGGCGCGGGGATCGCGGATCGCGGCCTGGCCGTCCACCGACCAGGCGACCGGCAGGATATGGGCCGCGCGGCGGCCGGGAATCTTGATCTGCGACAGGGCCTGCTGGATGGCGCGCACCAGATCGGCGTCGGAGATCGGGCGGGCGCCGATGGAGACACGGCCCGCAATGCGGTGGCTGGTGAGCTGGCCGCCGGCGGTGGCGACGGTGACGCCCTGCACCTGCACGCCCGCGACGTTCTCGGCCCGCTCGACAGCCTGGGCGATGGCGTCGGACGCTTCGTCCAGATTGACGATCGCCCCGCCGCGCACGCCGCGCGACTGGACATAGCCCACGCCGGCGGCGGTCAGGGTGCGGTCGCCCCGGCGCACGCCCTCGGGCTTCATGATAAAACAGGTGACCTTCGAGGCGCCCAGGTCCACGGCCGCCACCACGGGCTGGCGGCTCAGCGCGGCCTTCAGGCCTTCGCGGCTGTCCTTGCGGTCCTCGAGACGGGTCGCCAAGCTCGTAATCCCTCTATCCGATCAAGCGCCGTTCGCGACGAGCTGCCCGGGAAGGGCGCCATCGCGCGGTCGCACCGCCACAGTCGTCGGATCGCGCAGGTCGATCCGTTCGAAACCCAGTTCCAGGATCCGCGAGCGCTGATCGAGCTGCTCCAGCTGGATCAGGGCCGCGCCCTCGTCGACCGCCGGAAGTTGCACCAGCGACCCGTCCTTCAGCCGCAGGTCCCAGCGGCGGCCGTCGACCCGCACCAGGGCCTCCAGCCGCTCGGCCAGACGGGGCCGAGCCGCGACCTCCGGCAGGATCTGGGCGGCGAACTCGTTGGCGCCGGCGCCGACGATCAGCGGCAGGTTCGGGAACCGCCGCGGATCGGCCTCGGGGATCACCCGGCCGGTCTCGTCGATCACCCGGCTCTTGCCGCCGCTCTGCCAGACGGCGAGCTGGCGGCGCTCGACCACGGCCAGGACCAGGGTGTCGGGCAGCAAGCGCACCACTCGCGCCTCCTTCACCCAGCCCACGGTCTCGATCCGCTTGCGGACCTCCTCCAGATCGAGCCCCAGGACCGGCTGATCCTCGTAGACGCCTGCCGCCTTCAGGATATCGGCCGTCGCCATTGTCGAGGCGCCCTGGACGTGGACCGCCTTCAGCTTGAAACCCAGGCTGGCGAACTCGCTGCCCACCGCCTCGTTGATCGCCGAGTGCAGGGCCTGGCCCCGGCCGCCGGTGGCCAGCGTGACGCCCATGGTCAGGGCCAGCACGGCGGCGGCGGCGGCGAGCGCATAGGCAGGTGACAGCCCGACGCCGCGGGCGGCCTTAAGTTTGCCAGGGGCGTACGCCCCCTGCTTCTTGGGCTGGGGTCGAGCCTTGGTGCTAGGGGGCGCTTTGGCCCGGGGTTTCGCCGAAACTCGCGATCCCCCCCGCATCGCCGCGGGCATAAGCATCCTCCGTGATCCAAAGCACTAGACGGTCGAAGTCCACGCCCTTCGACGCCGCCTGCTCGGGGACGAGCGAAGTGGGCGTCATGCCGGGCTGCGTGTTGACCTCCAGAAGGACCAGAATGTCGTTAATGTCGTCATAACGAAGGTCGGATCGGGTAACCCCTCGACAACCAAGCGCTGCATGAGCCCGCTCCGACAGCTCCAGCGCCTTTTCGAAGGCGTGCAAGGGAATTTGCGCCGGAACGACGTGCTCCGAGCCCCCCTCCCCGTACTTGGCTTCATAGTCATAAAAGCCTGAGCGCGGCACTATGTCCGTCACCGTGATCGCCTTGCCGTCCATAACGGCCACCGCCAGCTCCTTGCCGCGGACATAGGGCTCGATCATCACCTCCTCGCCGAAGGTCCAGCTCGGGGCGACGATCTCCTGTGGCGGGCGGTTGGCGCCCTCGGGGACGATGAACACCCCGACGGAGGAGCCCTCGGCATTGGGCTTGATCACATAGGGCGGGGCCATGACGTGGTCGGCGGCGGCCTCGAAGCGGTTGAACAGCCCGCCCCCCGGCACAGTCACCCCAGCGGCGGCCAGCACAGCCTTGGACTTGGCCTTGTCCATGGCCAGGGCCGAGGCCAGCACGCCGGAGTGGGTGTAGCGCAGGCCGAGCGTCTCCAGCACGCCCTGGACGCAGCCGTCCTCGCCCCATTCCCCATGCAGGGCGTTGAAACAGACATCTGGCTTGAGCTTGGCCAGCACCTGGGCCAGGTCGCGGCCGGCGTCGACCCTGGTGACCTTGGCGCCCAGGCGTTCCAGGGCGTCGCCGCACTCGCGGCCGGAGACCAGGCTGACCTCCCGTTCGGAAGACAGCCCGCCCATGAGCAGGGCCACGTGTCGGCCAGAAAGGGGGCGTCCGGAAAGCGGCAGGGTCATTTGGCCTCGGCGGCGGTCTTGCGGAAATCGATGTCGCTGTCGGCGACGGTGTAAATGAACGCCGCCCAGACGGCGACGTTCTGGGCCAGCTCCTTGGGATCGATCTTGTCCAGGGTGTCGTCGGCCGAATGGTGCAGGTCGAAATAGCGGCTCGCGTCCTGATTGAACTCCGTCACCGGCACGCCCAGGCCGCGCAGGCCATCGGTGTCGGAACCACCCTGCTGGGCCGGGGCGCTGGAGACGATCGCCTTCAGCGGCGTCACCGCGGCGGCGAAGGCCTTCATGGCGGGGTGGCCGAGGCTGCCCTTCGGTAGTTTGGCGTTGAAGATCTCGCCGGCCCCCAGGTCGCTCTCGCCGACCACGATGATCTTGCCGACCTCGTCCTTGTGGGCCGTGGCGTAGGCTTCGCCGGAGCCGCCCTGCTCCTCGGCGCCCCACATCACCACGCGGATCGTGCGGCGCGGGCGCTCGGCCCCCGCCAGCTTCGCCGCGGCGGTGGTGATGGCGATCCCCGCAGCGTCGTCGACCGCCCCGGCGCCGGGATCCCAGGCGTCCAGATGGCCGCCGACGATCACCACCTCGTCGGGCGCCTCGCGGCCCTTGATCTCGCCGACCACGTTGTAGGCCGGCGCCTTGGCGCGGAAGGTCGAGGCCATGGAGAGCTTGATCCGCACGGGCTTGCCACGGGCGACCATGTGCTCCAGCAGTTCGGCGTCCGGGGTTGAGAGCGCGGCCATGGGGATGCCCGAGGCCGCCGCCCCGCCGGTGTGCGGCAGGCGGGTGTCGTCGGTGGAGACCGACCGGACCAGGTAGGCGACGGCACCGCGCTTGGCGGCCTCGAGGCCGCCGATGAACCGGGGCCCGACGCCCGAGGCGTAACCCTCGATCCCTTGGGTGCGCCGCATGACCTGGGTGACCACGACGATCTTGCCCTTCAGCGAACCGGGCGATTGGGCCATCAGCTCGGCCAGGCTCTTGAACAGCACGACCTCGGCCTCGATCCCGCCAGGGGGCGTCGGCGTCGATTGGCCCAGGCCCAGGATCTGCAGCTTCTGCGGATAAGGCGCGACGATCTCGGCGGACTCCGCGCCGCGCAGCCAGGAGCTGGTCTCGAAAGTCTCCACATGGACGTTGCTGAAGCCGAGGCTCTTCAGCTTCTCCACACCCCAGTCGCGGGCGCGGTCCATGGCGGGCGAGCCCTGCGGCCTGGCCCCGATCTCGGTGGTCAGCGACTCCGTCACCTCCCAGGCCGTGGGGTCGGCAAGCGCCTTTTCGCGCAGGGCGGCGGCCGTGGCGGCGAGGTCGGCGGCCTGGGCCGGGAGAGTCGCGACGAGGGTGGCGGCGGCGGCCGCTAGGAGAGCAATACGCATGCTCCGGCGGGTGCGCCACGCGCAGAGTCCTGTCAAGACATCGCCGATCGCGGGATCAATGTTGCTGACATCACGCTGGCGGGAGGCGGGGCGCAGAGTCTCGGCTGAACCGGAGAACGCCATGACCGTCGCCATCGCCCGCGCCCACGTCGCCACCGCCCTCGACCGCCTGCCCATGCCGCCCTGCGCCAAGCTGCTGGGCTGGCATGTGCTGGACGCCCGCCCCGCCGACGGCTGGATCCGCATGGGGTTTGAGGGCCGGCCGGAGTTCCTCAATCCCGCGGGCTTCATCCAGGGCGGCTTCCTGGCCGCCATGCTCGACGACACCATGGGCCCGGCGGTCTTCGCCCACACAGACGGAGCCCTCTACACGGCGACCATCGGCATGAGCGTGACCTATCTGAAGCCGGCCGTCGCCGGCCCGCTGTTCGGCGAGGGCCAGGTGGTGCAGCTGGGCAAGACCGTGGGCTTCGTGGAGGCCACCCTGATGGACGGCGCAGGCGCGCTCATCGCCCGCGCCACCGCGAGTGTGCGGCTCGTGCCTAGCGAGAAGGCGCTCTAGTCGCGCGCGACGCGACAAGGCCGCCCACGCTGACAACCAGCCGGCGAATTCTTCGCCTATCCGGCGTTTTTCAAGCGAAGACCTGTCGATGACTTCGAGTTCTCCAACATCGACACGTCTCC
This sequence comes from Phenylobacterium sp., assembly GCF_036677185.1. Lineage (GTDB taxonomy): Bacteria > Pseudomonadota > Alphaproteobacteria > Caulobacterales > Caulobacteraceae > Phenylobacterium. The sequence continues at coordinate 394,273 of NZ_JAKFEN010000012.1, read as the reverse complement.
ACCAGCATCTCGGCGATTCGCCCGCCTTGAATGTTTATTAAGAAATGGTTAAGGTTCTCACGAAGACTGCGCTACCTGGCGGTGTCTGGGGGACTAACGCTATGGACTTTAAGTTGAATTCCCGTGCGCTTGCCGTCGCCGCGACCCTCGTCGCCTCGGCCGCCGCGGTCTCGCCCGCCGCCGCCGGCGTCGTGGTGTTCAGCAATGTCAGCGCCGCCTGGAGCGATCCGACTCCGGGTTCGGGCATCACCATCGCCAATGGCTCGCCGACCTCGACGGCCAGCTGGGGGACGCCGGCGCTCGGGACTAAACAGAGCAGCTACACGTTCACGGGCAACGGCGTGGTGACCGACGACCTGGTCAGCGGCGGCAGCGACGGCCCGTTCCAGCTGGGCGAGTTCCAGCACAACAACTGGCCGATCACCGGCACGTCGCTCACCTCGATCAAGCTGCTGTTCACGGCCGACGTCTCGGTCGACGGCAACGATGTCGGGCCGCAGACCTTCGAGTTCACATTCCACCACGACGAGACGCCGAACAACGGCACGAACGGCGCCTGCAAGTACGGCGGGTCGCCTGGTTCGGGTATCAACCAGTACGGCTGCGCCGACCAGGTGAGCGTCGAGTCCAACACGCTGCAGAACGTGTTCACGTTCGGCAAGGACACCTACACCCTCGAGATCGCCGGCTTCTTCTCCGGCGGCGCCCTGACCGAGACCTTCCTGACCAAGGAAGGCAAGGTCGAGGAAGTGACCAGCTACTACTGGCACTACGGGCAGAAGAAGAAAAAGAAGGAGCTGGTCTACACCTCCTTTCCCAACAAGGCCTACGTCATGGGCACGGTCCACATGATCACCTCGGCCATTCCCGAACCCTCGACCTGGGCGATGATGATCGTCGGCTTCGGCGGGGTGGGTTCCATGCTCCGCGCCAACCGTCGCCGGCTCGTGCCGCTCGCCGCCTAGGAGCGCGGACCTTCAAGACCTCGAACGCCGCCGGTCGCAGGATCGGCGGCGTTTCTCGCTTCAGGTCAACCGGGCCGGCCGGTGCGCTTGATTTCCCATTCCAGCTCGATCCCCAGCTTGGCCTTCACATCAGCCCGCACCGCCTCGCCAAGGCCCTCCAGGTCGGCGGCGGTGGCGTCACCGGTGTTGATCAGGAAGTTGGCGTGAAGCGGCGAGAACATGGCCCCGCCATAGGCCTTGCCGCGCCAGCCGGCGGCGTCCACCAGCTTCCAGGACGAATGTCCGGGTGGATTCTTGAAGGTCGAGCCCCCGGTCTTCTCGCGGATCGGCTGGGTGGTCTCGCGCCGGGCGGTGATCTCGGCCATCCGCGCCTCGACGGCGGCGGGATCGTCGGGCCAAGCCTGGAAGACGGCCTCGATCCAGATCATGCCGGGCGGCGCCTGGCTGTGGCGATAGGTGTAGCCGAAGTCTTCCAACTGGAAATCACACCTCTGGCCCGAGCGGTCATAGCCCCAGGCCGAGACCAGCACGTCCTTGGTCTCGGCGCCGTAGCAGCCGGCGTTCATGGTCAGGGCGCCGCCGATGGAGCCGGGAATGCCGGCGTAGAACTCAAGCCCCGCCAAGCCGGCCTTGCCCGCGGCTCGCGCCACGGCCGAGTCCAGGGCGGCCGCGCCGACCGTGATGCGATGCTCGGCCGCCGACACCTCCACGCCCGCGAAAGCCCGGCCCGCGAGGCGGACGACCACCCCCTCAACCCCGCCGTCACGGACGATGACGTTCGACCCGACCCCCAGCACCGTCACCGGGACGCCCGACGGCAATTCCCGGAGGAAGGCGGCCAGGTCCGTGTGGTCGGCCGGCAGGAACAACACCTCCGCCGGTCCCCCGACGCGGAACCAGGTGAAGGGGCCGAGCGGCTCGTCGCGCAGCAACTTGCCGCGGACCGCCGGCAGGGTGTCACGCCAACTCACCTGGCCAGGGCCTCGAGCTGGCCCGGCAGGGCGTAGGCCCAGGCGGTGATGTCGCCGGCGCCCAGGCAGACCACGAGGTCGCCGTCCCGGGCTTCCTCGGCCACCATGCGGGCCAGGTCGGCGGGGGTTTCCAGGGCGAGCGCCCGCCGGTGGCCGAAGCGGCGCAGGCCCTCGACCAGGGCGTCGCGGTTGATCCCCTCGATAGGGCTCTCGCCGGCCGTATAGACGTCGGCCACGATCACCGTGTCAGCGTCGTTGAAGCAGCCGCAGAACTCGGCGAACAGGTCGTGCAGGCGCGAATAGCGGTGCGGCTGGACGACCGCGATCACCCGCCCGTTGGTCACCGCCCGGGCGGCCTTCAGCACCGAGGAAATCTCCACCGGGTGGTGGCCATAGTCGTCGATCACACGCACGCCGCCCGCCACCCCAGTGGTCGTGAAGCGCCGCTTCACCCCGCCGAAGCCCGCCAGGCCCTTGCGGATATCCTCGCCCGACACCCCCAGTTCACGGGCCACGGCGATGGCGGCCAGGGCGTTCAAGACGTTGTGCTGACCGGCCATCGGCAGGTGCAGGTCGTCCAGTCGGGTGACCTCGCCGTGCTGGGGCGCGAAGATCGCGTCGAACCGCGAACCGTCGGGACCCATGCTGATCTTCTCGGCGCGGACCTCGGCCTGGGGATTGGTCCCGTAGGCGACCAGCCGGCGGTTCACCACCCGCGCGGCCATGGCCTGGACCTCAGGATGATCGGTGCAGACCGCGGCGAAGCCATAGAAGGGCACGCCCTCGACGAAGGTCTGGAAGGCCTTCTTGGCGGTTTCGAAGTCGCCGTAATAGTCCAGGTGCTCGGGATCGATATTAGTGACGATCCCGCAGGTGGCGCGCAGGCGCAGGAAGGTGCCGTCGCTCTCGTCGGCCTCCACGACCATCCAATCCCCGTCGCCGACCTTGGCGTTGGCGCCGTAGGCGTTGATGATCCCGCCGTTGATCACCGTCGGATCCAGGCCCCCCGCGTCCAGCAGGGCCGCGACCATCGAGGTGGTGGTGGTCTTGCCGTGGGTGCCGGCGATGGCGACGGAGAACTGGTGGCGGGTCAGCTCGGCCAGCATCTCGCCGCGATGGACCAGCGGCAAGCGGTTCTCTCGCGCGGCGACCATCTCGGGATTGTCGGCCTTGATGGCGGTCGAATAGACGATGGCCGAGGCGCCTTCGACATTGGCCGGGTCCTGGCCGATGAACACCTTGGCGCCCAGCTTCTCGAGCCGCTCGGTGTTGGGGCCGGCCTTGGCGTCGGAGCCCTGCACCGTATAGCCGATGCGCAGCATGATCTCGGCGATGCCGCTCATGCCGATGCCACCGATGCCGATGAAATGGACAGGGCCGAGGGCGAAGGGGACGGGTCGCTTGTTCATCGTTTGGCGGCGGTCTTCTCGACGAGGTCGGCCAGCCGTTCGGCGGCGTCGGGTTTGGCGATCGAGCGTGAACCCGCGGCCATGCGGGCCAGGCGCTCGGGATTGGTCAGTAGCTTCTCCAGCGCGGTCGCCATGACCTCGACCGTGAGCTGGCTCTCGCGGCAGACCTCGGCGCCCCCGGCCTCGACCAACACCCGGGCGTTCTGGCCCTGGTCGTCGTCCAGCGCGATGGCGAGCGGGATGAGGATGGCGGGCTTGCCGGCCACGGCGAACTCGCAGACCGAGCCCGCGCCGGAGCGACCGATCACCAGGTGGGCGTCACGCAGCCGTCCCGCCATGTCGCGGAAGAACGGCGCGATCTCGGCGACCACCATGGCGTCGGCATAGACCTGGCGGGCGTTGTCCATGGACTCCGCCCGCGTCTGCTGCTGCACCGTCAGGCGCTGGCGCAGGCCCTCCGGCAGCTTGCGGATCGCCTCGGGCAGCAGTTCGGAAAGCAGCCGCGCGCCCTGGCTGCCGCCGGTGATCAGAATGCGGATCGGACCGTTCGGCTCGGGCGGCATGTAGGGCAGGTCGGCCAGGGCGCGGATCTCCGGCCGCACGGGATTGCCCACCACCACGGCGGTCCTGGAGACCTTCTCCGGCGCCTTCCGCAGCACCGGGAAGGCGCATGCCACGGCGCTGACATAGCTGGCCAGCTGGCGGTTGGCCCGGCCCATGACCGCGTTCTGCTCGTGGATCACGGTCGGCCGGCCCTGGGTGATCCCGGCCAGCAGGCCCGGCACGGACGGGTAGCCGCCGAAGCCCACAACCACATCGGGATCGATCCGGGCGAAGGCCTTGCGCGCCTGCATCACGCCCCGGACGATCGAGACGCCGGCCAGGGCCATGCTCACCGGGTCGCGCGGCCTGTAGGTGCGGGCCGACAGCCCGATACGCTCCTCGGCCGGGAAGCTCTCGGCGAAGGCGGCGACCCGTTCGTCACTGGCCAGCACGATACGCCAGCCGCGCGCGATCAGCGCCTCGGCCAGGGCCTGGGCGGGAAACAGATGGCCCCCGGTGCCCCCGGCGGCGACGACGGCGATCTTTGCCATGGCCAGCGTTTAGGCGAAGGCGCCGGCCTTGGCGAGGCCCTCGGTCTGGGAATAGGCGCCCGGGCGGCGGCGGGTGAGCGCCAAGGCCATGCCCAGGGTCAGGCTGATCGCCATGATCGACGACCCGCCGCTGGAGATGAACGGCAAGGTCATGCCCTTGGTCGGGATCATGTTCAGGTTCACCGCAATGTTGATGAAGGCCTGCTGGCCCACCAGCACGAACAGCCCCGCGGCCGCCACCTGTTCGAAGGGATCCGATAGCTTCATCGACTTGTAGAGCCCGCGCACCACGATGAAGGCGAAGATCGAGATCAGCAGCAGGGAGAAGATCAGGCCGTATTCCTCGGCCGCCACGGAATAGATGAAGTCGGTGTGGGCGTCGGGGATGTTTCGCTTCAGCACGCCCTCGCCCGGGCCGCGTCCGAACAGTCCGCCGCCGGCGATGGCCTCGGCCGCCCGGTCCACCTGGAAGGTGTCGGCGCGCTCGGGACTGAGGAACCGGTCGACCCGGCTGGCCACGTGCGGGAACAGGAAATAGGTCGAGGAGAGGCCCACCACAGCCACGCCGCCCAGCAGCATCACCCAGGACAGCGGCACGCCCGCCATCCAGAAGGCGGCGCCGAAGGCCACGGTGATCAGCACGGTCTGGCCGACGTCCGGTTGGATCAGCAGCAGACCCACCGACAGGAAATAGAGTCCGAAGGCGATGGAGACGCCGGGTACGCCCTGCCCCTTCTGTCCCTCGGAGAACATCCAGGAGACCAGCACAATCAGGGCCGGCTTCATGAATTCCGAAGGCTGCAGGGTGAAGCCCGCGAAGCTGATCCACCGGGTCGCGCCCTTGGCGCTGTGGCCCATGAACGGCAGGGCGATCATGATGGCGATGGCGATCAGGTAGATGAAGAAGGCCGCGCGCCTGACCCCTCGCCCATCGAGCATCGAGGCCGAGACCAGGATGGTCGCGCCGGCCACGGCGAAGACGCACTGGCGCACCGCGAAATGGAACGGATCGCCGATATTGAGGCGCGCCGCCGCCGCCGGGCTGGCGGCGAAGGACATCAAGACGCCGGTGGCGATCAGGGCCGCGACGGCGCCCAGCATCCAGCGATCGGTGGTCCACCACCACACGCCCATCTGCGACCTGTCGCTGCGGGCGAAGGCATGGGCTTGGGTGGGTTTCATCGCGGGTCCATCGAAGCGGGCGGCTTTCCGTGTCCTGCAGAAGACCTGCGCATGGTTAAATCTTCTTAACCGACCGCCTGCGTCCTAGGCGCGCGCGCCCTTGGCGGCCGGCTGGGCCAGGCCCATCACGGCGCTGCGGAACGCCTCGCCGCGGGCCTCGAAGTCGGCGAACTGGTCGAAGGAGGCGCAGGCCGGCGACAACAGCACGATGGCGTCCTGGCCGGTGGCCGCGGCGTCGGCATAGGCCGCGGCGACAGCGGCCTCGATCGTGCCGCATTCGGCGACCTGGGCCTTGCCCTTGAGGGTCTTGGCGAAGGCGGCCTGGGCGTCGCCGATCAGATAGGCCTTCTCGATGCGCGGGAAGAGGTCGGCTAGCGAGTCGATGCCGCCGGTCTTGGCCTCGCCGCCGGCGATCCAATAGAACTTGGGATAGCTGGACATCGCCTGACGGGCCGCGTCGGTGTTGGTGGCCTTGCTGTCATTGACGAAGCGCACGCGGCCCACCTGGCCCACGGTCTCCATCCGGTGCGCCAGCCCCGGGAAGGTCATCAGCCCCTCGGCGGCTTCCTGCGGCGAGACCCCCAGGCCGCGCACGGCGGCGTAGGCGGCCGCGGCGTTTTGCCAGTTGTGCCGTCCCGGCAGGGAGCGGGCGCGCAGCAGGTCGGCGATCTCGGTCGCCCGCTCGCCGGTGGCGTCATAGAGCAGGCCCTGCAGCACATAGGCGCCACGGCCCATCGCCTTGGAGGCCGAGATCGGCACGATGGTGCGGCGGTTGGCGGCGGTGATCTCGGTGCAGATCCGCTGGCCCCAGGGATCGTCCACCCCGATGACGGCCGTGTCGCCCTTGCCCTGGTTCAGCAGCACCCGGCGCTTGGCGGCCACGTAGCCCTCCATGCCGCCATGGCGCTCCAGGTGGTCGGGGGAGACGTTGAGCAGCACCGAGACGTCGGGCTTCAGGCTGTGGGTCAGGTCGAGCTGGTAGGAGCTCATCTCGAGCACGTAGACGGCGCCGCCGTGCATGTCGTCCAGGCCCAGGACGCCTACGCCGATATTGCCGCCAATGCGGGTGTCGCGGCCAGCGCTGGCGCAGATGTGGCCGATCAGGGCGGTGGTGGTCGACTTGCCGTTGGTGCCGGTGATGGCGACGATCTTCGGGCGCTTGTGCTCCGGCGCGGCGTTCACGGCGCGGGCGAACAGCTCCATGTCGCCGACGATCTCGACCCCGGCGGCCTTGGCGCGCTCCACCGTCCAGTGCGGGGCGGGATGGGTCAGCGGCACGCCCGGCGACAGCATCAGGGCGGCGAACTGCGACCAGTCGGCGGTGGTGAGGTCCACCAGCGGCAGGCCCAGGGCCTGCGCCGCGGCGCGGCCTTCCGGGCGCTCGTCCCACAGGGCGACCTTGGCCCCACCGGCCAGCAGGGCTTGCGCCGCGGTCAGACCCGTGCGGGCCAGGCCGAAAACGGCGACCGTCCTGCCTTCGAAGCCGCGGACCGGGATCATGACCGTGCGAGCCCTCCCCTACCGCAGTTTCAGCGTGGCCAGTCCGAGGACCGCCAGCATCAGGGAGATGATCCAGAAGCGGATCACCACGGTGGATTCCGACCAGCCGAGCTTCTCGAAATGGTGGTGGATCGGGGCCATCAGGAACACCCGCTTGCCGGTCATCCGGAAGTAGGCGACCTGGATCATCACCGACAGCGTCTCCAGCACGAAGAGGCCGCCGATCAGGCCCAGCACGATCTCGTGCTTGGTGGCCACGGCCACCGCGCCGATGCCGCCGCCGAGCGCCAGGGAGCCGGTGTCGCCCATGAAGATCTTGGCCGGCGGAGCGTTGTACCAGAGGAAGCCCAGGCCGGCGCCGATCATCGCCCCGCAATAGACCGCCGCCTCGCCCACGCCGGGGACGAAGTGGAGCTGCAGGTACTGGGAGAAGACGTAATTGCCGACCAGGTAGGCGATTAGCCCGAACGCGGCCGCGGCGATCATCACCGGCACGATGGCCAGGCCGTCGAGGCCGTCGGTGAAGTTCACCCCATTGCCGCCGCCGACGATAATGAAGGCGCCGAAGGCCAGGTAGAACCAGCCCATGTCGACCACCAGCTGCTTGAACACCGGGAAGGCGATCGAGGTCGAAAGGTTCGGGGATTCCGGCGGGTTGGAGCCGAACAGGATGATCATTGTGATCGCCGCCACGGCGATCAGGATCTCGAGGATCAGCCGCAGGCGGCCCGACACCCCCTCGGTGGTCTGCTTGGTCACCTTGGCGTAGTCGTCGAGGAAGCCCAGCGCGCCGTATCCCGCCGTCACCAGCAGCACGGCCCAGATATAGACATTGCTGAGATCGGCCCACAGCAGGGTGCCGACCAGCAGGCCGGCCAGGATCATCACGCCGCCCATGGTCGGCGTGCCGGCCTTCTCGATCACGTGGCGCTCGATACCCTCCTTACGGATCGGCTGGCCCTTGCCCTGCTTGATCTGCATGAAGCGGATGAAGCGCGAGCCCAGCAGAACCACCACCAGCTGCGCCGTGAACAGAGCCATGCCCGTGCGGAAGGTCAGATATTTCAGCAGGTTGAGGACCGGGATATGCCCACCGGCCGAGAGCTGCTCATACAGCCAATAGAGCATCAGCCCGCCTCCCCGGAACGCGCGTCGAGCAGCGTCAGCGCGGCGGTCACCGCACCGGCTTTCGAGCCGTTCGAACCCTTGACCATCACAAGGTCGCCAGGCTCTGCGGCCTGGGCGACCAGCGGCCCAAGCTCGGCCGCTGTCTCGGCGTAGCCGCCGCGCCGAGTCGACGGAAGGGCGTCCCACAGCGATTTCATCAGGGGGCCCGCGCAAAAGACCAGGTCGACCTTGGCGCTCGCCAGCGGTTCGGCCAGCCCCGCGTGGAATGCGGGCCCTTCAGCGCCCAGTTCCAGCATGTCGGTCAGCGCGACGATCCGCCGCCCCGCGGGCTTGCGCGCGCCCAGCGAGGCGAAGGCCGCCGCCATGGAGATCGGATTGGCGTTGTAGCTCTCGTCGATCAGGGTGAAGGCGCCGGCCGGCAGCCGGATCCGCCGTTCCGCCCCGCGGCCGGCCAGCGGCTCGAAGCTGCCCAGCGCCGCCAAGCTGTCGCTCAGCTCGACGTCGAGCGCCTCCAGCATCAGCAACACGGCCATGCTGTTGGGACCCCAGTGGAAGCCGGTCTGCAGGATCGGGAAGTCCAGCACCTTGCCATGCAGCCGGGCCTGGACCACCGCGTGACCGGCCTGGGGCTGGAAATCGATCAGCCGCGCGTCGCAGGCCTCGCCCGAGCCGAAGCTGCGGACCTCCGCCCCGGCCTTGCGGGCCTCGGCGCTCAAGAGCTCGAACCATTTGTTGTCGGCGTTCAGCACCGCCACGCCGCCGGGCTCGATACCGGCGAAGATCTCGGCCTTGGCGCGGGCCACGCCCGTCTCGCCGTCCGGGAAGTTCTCCACATGGACCGGACCGACGGTGGTGATCGCCACGGCGTGGGGCCTGACGAAGCGCGACAGCGGCGCGATCTCGTCGGCGTGGTTCATGCCGATCTCGAACACCGCGCGCTCGGTGTCCCGCGGCATCCGCGCCAGGGTCAGCGGCACGCCGATGTGATTGTTGTAGCTCTTGACGGACGAATGGCCCTTGCCCGCCAGCATCAGGCCGGCCCGCACCGCCTGGGTGACGCTGGTCTTGCCGACCGAACCGGTGACCGCGCCGCGCCGCGCCTGAAGCGCTCGATCTCGAGCCGCTTCTCCCAGCTTTTCCAAAGCCTTGAAGGTATCTTCCACCATGACGGCCGACCCCTCGACCGGCTGGGAGACCAGAGCGCCAGAAGCGCCGGCCGCCCGGGCCTGGCCGACGAACTCGTGGCCGTCACGCACCCCGGCCAATGCGACGAACAGGTCGCCGGTCTCGATGGAGCGGGTGTCGATGGAAACCCCATGCGCGGCGAAGTCGCCGCCGGTAACCTTACCGCCAACGGCCTTGGCGATCTCCTCGGCGGTCCAGAGCGGCTCAGCCATGGACAGGCTCCAGGGCCGTCGCGACCTCGGTCACGTCGTCGAAGGGGTGGACGACACCGGCGATGGTCTGGCCCTGCTCGTGGCCCTTGCCGGCCACCACCAGGACGTCGCCCTTGGTCATCAGGGCCACCGCGGCCTGGATGGCCTTGCGGCGGTCGCCGATCTCCCTGGCGCCGGGGGCGCCGGCCAGAACCTGGGCGCGGATCTCGGCCGGGTCCTCGCTGCGCGGATTGTCGTCGGTGACGATGGCGATGTCGGCATGGGTGGCCGCCGCCGCGCCCATGAGCGGGCGCTTGGCCTTGTCGCGGTCGCCGCCGGCGCCGAACACCACGATCAGCCGGCCCTCGACGTGCGGACGCAGGGCCTGCAGCACCGTCTCCAGCCCGTCAGGGGTATGGGCGTAGTCCACATAGGCCTCGCCGCCGCGCAGACCCGCCCCGATGTGCTGCAACCGGCCCGGCGCACCCTCCAGGGTCTCCAGCGCGGCCATCACGGTCGCGGGGTCCTCGCCCGCGGCGATGCACAGGCCCGCGGCCACCAGGACATTGGACGCCTGATAGCCGCCGACCAGCGGCAGGCGCACGTCGTAGATCTCGCCCGCATATCCGATCTTCAGCGCCTGGCCCTCGGGGGTCGGGGTGCGCGACAGCAGGATCAGGCCCTGCCCCGCCGCCCCGACCGACATGACTGTCTGGCCCGAGGTGACCGCGGCGCTGGCGAAAGCCTCATAGGCGTCGGAGTCGCTGTTCAGCACCGCGGTGCGTCCGCGCGGCAGCAGCGCGTTGAACAACCGCAGCTTGGCCTCGCGATAGACGCCCATGGTGCCGTGATAGTCGAGGTGGTCCTGGGTCAGGTTCAGGAAGCCCGCCGCCGTCAGCTCGGCCCCGTCGAGTCGGCGCTGGTCCACTCCGTGCGAGGAGGCCTCCAGCGCCAGGTGGGTCACGCCCAGCCCGGCGAGCTTGGCCATCAGCTCGGCCACGTCGGCCGCGTCGGGGGTGGTCAGGCCGGGCGGGGTCAGCTGCACGTCCAGGCCCGGGCCCGTGGCGCGGACGCCAAGCGTCCCCATGCTGGCGGCCCTGCGGCCCGCGTGGTTGAAGATCTGGCGGCAGAAGGCGGCGACCGAGGTCTTGCCGTTGGTGCCCGTCACCGCCACCACCACGGGCGGCTGCACGCCCCAGAAGGCGCGGGCGGCCAGCGCATAGGCGCGGCGCGGGTCGGCGGCGACGATCACTGGCGCGCCCAGGCCCGGAATATCCTCGCCGGAGATCACCGCCACGGCGCCGGCCGCCACGGCCTTGGCCGCGAACTCGCGCCCGTCGACCTTCGAGCCCGGCAGGGCCGCGAACAGGAAGCCCGGACGCACCTTGCGGCTGTCGGCGGTGACGCCCTCGATCACGGGATCGGGCGCGACTTCGCGTTTCACCAGGTCTGAGAGCCGCTTGACCATCAGTGGTCGTCCGCGCTCGGCGCTTCGCCGGCGGTCAGTTGCTGCGGTGTCGCGGGTGGGCGTTGGGCCATCAAGGCCGGCTCGCGCTGGACACCCAGGAAGGGAGCGATCCGGTCGATCACCCGCCCCGTGGCCGGGGCTGCGACCCAGCCGCCGGTGGAATAGCCGTAGGTCGAGGCGTTGCCCTTGGGCTCGTCCATCAGGATCAGAACGAAGTAGCGGTCCGCCTCCATGGGGCCGGCGGTGGGGAACACCGCGGCGAAGGAGGAGACCTGCTTCTGGCTGCTGTAGCCGCGGATGGCGGGATCGTACTTTTCACCGGTGCCGGTCTTGCCGCCGACCGTCAGGCCGGGCGCGTCGGCCTTGCCGCCCGAACCGCCGGTGACGTTGGCGCGCATCATCTGCAGCATGGTCTTGGAGGTCTCCTCGCTGACCACGCGGGTTCCGGCGGGCCGATCCTTGGGATCAAGCTTGCGGATGGTCAGAGGCACCAGCTTGCCGCCGTTCAGCAGCGCGCCCATGGCGCTGGAGAGCGCCAGCGGACTGACATTCATGCCGTGACCGAAGGAGGTGGAGGCCACGGCGTCCATGTCCCACTTCTTGGGGGTCAAGGGCCGCGCCGACTCCTTGAGCTCCACAACCGCCGTGCGGGTCAGGCCCAGGCGGTCGAAATACTTGCTCAGCCGCGGCCCGCCAATGGACTCGGCGAGTTTGGCGGTGCCGATGTTCGAGGAGTGCTGGAACACCTCGACCAGGGTCAGGACCTTCTGGGCGGCGTGGTAGTCTTTGATGGTCCGGTAGCCGAGCTGGTACGGGTGACGCGCGTCGAAGGTCGTGGAAACGTCGGCCACGCCGGTGTCGAGCCCGATGGCCACGGTGAAGGCCTTGAAGGTCGAGCCCATCTCGTAGATCGCCGCGGCGGCCCGATTGAGCTTGGCGTCGTTGTCGGCTTCGCCCGCCCGGTTGGGATCGAAGGTCGGATAGCTGGCCATGCCGAGGATTTCCCCGGTGTGGATATTGGTCACCACGCCGACGGCGCCGCGCGGATTGAACTCCGCGGCGGCCTTGTAGAGTTCGTCCTCGAGGGCGGCCTGGACCCGCAGGTCGATGGACAGGACCACCGGAGCGCCCGCGGCGGCGTTCTGGTGGGCGAGGTCGTTCAGCGCCCGCTCGGCGCCGGCCAGCCCGACCCCGCCGGTGTCGGCGAAGCCGATCAGGTGCGCCGCGGTCCGGCCCAGGGGATAGACCCGGCGCTCCTCGCGTTCGAAAGTGACCCCCGGCAAACCGAGCGCATGGACCCTCGCCCGGGACTCTGGCGTCAGCCCGCCCAGCACGAAGGTGCGGCGCTGGCCGTTGAGCGCCCTGTTCAGCCGCGCGGGGGTGAGCGAAGGGATGGAGCCGAGCAGCGCGCGACGGACCTCGCCCTTGTCCCAGATCTCCTGCGGATCGATGTAGAGCCCATAGTGCAGCAGGTCGGCGGCCAGCATGGCGCCGTTGCGGTCCACCAGGTCGGCCCGCGCCGAACCGACCGCCGCCGCGCCGCCGTCGCCGCGTCCGAGCCCGGAGAACACCGCCGAATTGGTCGCACCGATGGCCAGCGTCAGGAAGCTGGCCGCGAACAGGGCCAGGACGAAGAAGATGCGGATGCGCGTGTCGTCCTCGGCCTTGCCCGCGGCCTTGGCGCGCTCGAAGGCGTGCTCCAGGCCCCAGACCTGGGCCTTCAGCCAACGCCAGCCCGGCGGCTGGAAGGAGGGATGGGCCATGGTCATTGCTGCACGCCCGGGATCGCGACATGCGCCACCTGGGTCAGCGGCTTGGCGGCCGGCTCGGCCGGGGCGGCGACCTCGACCTTGGGGGGTTCGGCCGCGCGCTTGGCGGCCGCGGCCTTGAGCTGGGCGGCGAGCACGATGTCGCCCAGGGTCTCGGCGGTGATCTCGTTCTTGGCGGTGATGGGCGCCATGCCGAGGTGATCGGCGGAGAGCTGCTCGATCCTCCCGGGCTGCTCCAGATGGGCGACCTCGGCCTGCAGTAGGCGGATGCGGTCGCGCTCGGCCTCGATCTGCTTCTCCACCATGGCGATTTCGGTGCGCTCGCCCCCGGCGATGGTCTTGGCCAGGTAGACCGACAGGATGATCGCCACCAGCAGGCCGGCGGCGACCACGTCGACCAGCCGGAACCCTCGGATCTTACGGCTGAAAACACTCATGCGGCTTCCCTCCAGACCGGGGCCTCGGTGCGTACGGCCGCGCGCAGCTTGGCCGAGCGGGCGCGCGGATTGGCCCGGACCTCGTCGTCGGACGGGGCGCGGGCGCCGTTGAACAGCAGGTTGAAACTGGGCTGGCCCTTGGCCTCCACCGGCGGCGCGTGGCGCGAGCCGCCCGGGGTCTTGCCGGCCCGCACGGTGAAGAAGGCCTTCACGATCCGGTCCTCCAGGGAGTGGAAGGTGACCACGGCCAGCCGGCCGCCGGCCTTCAGCACATGCTCGGCGGCCACCAGCCCCGCCTCCAGCTCGGCCAGCTCGTCATTGACCGCGATCCGCAGGCCCTGGAAGGCGCGGGTCGCCGGATGGACCTTGGCCCCGCGACGGCCGCCAAGAGCCCGTTCGATGTGCTCGGCCAGGTCCAGGGTGCGGGTGAAGGGCTCGGTCTCGCGCCGCCGCACGATGGCCCGGGCGATCCGCCGGGACTCGCGCTCCTCGCCATAGACCCAGAAGATCCGCGCCAGCTCGGCCGGTTCGGCCGCGTTGACCAGGTCGGCGGCGGTCGGGCCGTCCGCGCCCATGCGCATGTCCAGCGGGCCGTCGCGCATGAACGAGAAGCCGCGCTCGGCCTCGTCGATCTGCATGGAGGAGACGCCGAGGTCGAGGGCCACGCCGTCGACGGCGGCCTCGCCTAGTTCCTCGTCCATCTCCGAGAAGCAGGCCTCGATCAACCGGAACCGGTCGCCCAGGCCCTCGGCGAAGCGCGCGGCGCTGGGATCGCGGTCGAAGGCGGTCACCTGGGCGCCGGTGGCCAGCAAGGCGCGGGAATAGCCGCCGGCTCCGAAGGTGCCGTCGACGATCAGCTTGCCGGGGCCGGGCTCCAGGGCCGCGACCACCTCGTCGAGCAGGACCGAGACGTGGGGAGCGTCGTCCAAGTCAGGCCACCCCGAGCTTGGCGGCGCGCTGCTGGGCGCGGAGCTGGGCCAGGCCCTCGCGCGCCAGTTCGCGCTGGGCGGCGCGATAGCCCTGGAAGGCCTCCCGCTCCCAGATCTGGAACCGGTCGCCCAGGCCCACCAGGACGACCTCGTCGGTGAGGCCGAACATGTCGCAGAGCTGTTCGGGCAGGGTGATGCGGCCGGCGGTGTCGAAGCTCATCTTGGCCTGGCCGCCCAGGACGGAGAACTCCAGCGCCGAGCGCGTGGGGTCGCCGAACGGCATCTCTTCGATCAGCGACAGGTAACGGTCGAACAAGGCCTTCCCGCCGCCCTCGATGCAATCGGCTTCAATGGATGGAAAGCAGATGATTCCGTCGAAGGGGCCAGAGACCAGGGCGCGGAACTCCTGCGGCACAACGATGCGCCGCTTGGCGTCCAATTGTTTCTCGAATGTCGAGAGAAACATCCCGCCGAAACCCCAATCGGCGGCCCCGGATGGGCCGCCCCTCCCCGCCTTCGGATGACTCACGCGCCCCGCCCCGCCGCGACGCGCCCCATACCTCAGCGGACGACCATTGGGTTAACATGGGATCAATTGGGAGACAATGACTCTAGATGGTGATTTCGCGCAAAATCAAAGATGTCGCACCGACTTATGGTTAACGCGCGTAAACAATTCACAGAACATACATCGAACGCGTTAAGTATAACCGGCGTTTGCGAAGCACCGTGGACGGATGAAGGGATCAGACGGCCTATAAGCCGGGTTCTGTGCCGCCGGCGAACCGGCGCGGCGATCATTCCTCTGGACCGCCCCTCGCGGGACGGTTCTCGCGACCTACCCGGACGCCTCGGACCTACGACAGTCCTGCCCATGCGAGATGGGCGCAGCGTCCCTATTCGGTCTTGCTCCTGGCGGGGCTTGCCATGCCGGTCCTGTCACCAGGCCCGCGGTGGGCTCTTACCCCACCCTTTCACCCTTACCCGGACCGAGGTCCGGGCGGTTTGCTTTCTGTGGCGCTATCCCTGAGGTCGCCCTCGGCGGGCGTTACCCGCCGCCATGTCGTTGTGGAGCCCGGACTTTCCTCGACGGCTTGCGCCGCCGCGACCGCCCGGCCGTCTGATCGCGGCGATAAGTGAGCGCTGCCGTGCGGCGGGTCAAGCGGCGTATCCGCGAGCCCTGCCCGCGCCGGCCCCGGACTCGCGCTGGGCGATGCAGCCGAACCATCCCAGGCCGCGATAGGTCTCGTAGCCCGGAGTCAGGGCGTAGCCGACTGTGACGCCCTCGGTCGCGTAGCTGCCCAGCTCGGCGGCGTCGGACGGCAGGCGGAACACCTCGTCCAGTTCCCCCTTGCGGTCCGACGAGGCCAGGATGCGGCCGGCGTGATCCAGCAGCAGGACGCGCGAATGGGCGCGCTCCTCCTCCGTCAGCCGCACCCCATCGACCACCGCATGGGCCTGCGGGCTCCAATCGAAGTGGATACCCAGCACGCCGAGCACGGCGCCGTCCGCACGGCCCTCCTGGCGAATGGCTGTGGAATAGGTGGCGACCGGCGCGTTCTCCAGCGCCGCGGCCCGCTCCACGTCGCAGGCCACGAACTCGTCGCCCGAGCGGGTGCGCACGGCCCGTTCGAACCAAGGCTCGCGCGAGACATTGAGCCCGACCGCGGCCCGGTAGCGTTGCGGCCGACCGGTGGCCACCACCTTGCCCCTGGCGTCGCAGATCCACAGGTCCAGATAGACGGTATAGGCGTCCAGGATCACCTTCAGCCGGTCGCTGGCGAAGCGGCTGGCGGCCTCCGAAGGGTCGGCGACGCAGGCGACCACGGCGGAGTCCGTCGCCCACCAGCGTACGTCGCAGGTCCGCTCATAGAGATTCCGGTCGATGATCTCGATGGCGTTCAGCGCCAGGTCGGCCAGCCGCTGGCCGCGCAAGTGCGAGAGGATCGCCGCGCCCACCGCCGACAGCTCCGCCAGATCGGCCCGCACCTGGCTCTCCATGGCGCCGGCCACCTCGTCGATCTCCGCGGCGATGCGCTTGAATTCTTCGGCGACGATGGCGAAGCCCTTGCCCGCCTCCCCCGCCCGCGCCGCGGTGATCAGGGCGTTAATGGCCAGCATCTTGGCCTGGCGGTTGATCGCCGAGATCTCGCCGATCTTGCCGCCGGCCACGGCCGACAGCCGCTCCGAGAGTTCCAGAATCCGTTCGGGAACGAGCCCCGCGTCTGCGCCTGCCAAGTGGCCCCTCCCCGGGGATCGCGACCGCCCGACGGGCCGCCGAATCGCCTTCGCGGAGCATGAGTGGATTCCCCGTTCGTCAAACATGTTCGCTGAGCGCGGCGCACCGGCGCCCGCCTTTCGAGCAAATTGCACGCAATGGAGCAGCGATTTGCCTGTTCACCACTCAGTTTGCGCCTCGCCGATCCGGCCCGGAGGCCGAGAAGCGGCGGGACTAGGCTGAGGCGCGCAGCAGGGCGATCAGCCGGGCGCGGGTCATGCCGTCGGCGATCCCGTCGACCTTCTCCGGGCGCCAATGGCGTTGGAAGGCGCGGACCACCGCGGCGGTGTGGGTGTCGAACTTGCCCGATGGCGCGCAGTCATAGCCCAGCCGGGTGAAACCGGCCTGGAGGGCGAACACCCCCGCCCCCTCCTCGCCCTCGCCCAGGGGCTGGCCGGGCGCGGCGTCGGGCTCGACCCACAGGCCGTGGCCGGCCTCGGCGAGACGCTTCCAGGGGAACAGCTCGCCGGGGTCCTCCTTACGCTCAGGCGCCACGTCGGCATGGCCGACGATGCGGCCGTCCTCGATGTCCCAGCGGGTGCGGATGTCGGCCAGCAGTTCGATCACGGCGGCGATCTGGGCGTCGGGGAACGGCCGGTAGCCGAACTCATGGCCGGGATTGACGATCTCGATGCCGATGGAGCGGCCGTTGATGTCGGTCTCGCCCTTCCAGGACGACAGGCCCGCATGCCAGGCCCGCCGGGCCTCGGGCACCAGGCGGAACACGCGGCCGTCCTCCTCGACCATGTAGTGGGCGCTCACCTTGGAGTCGGCGGCGCAGAGCCGCTCCAGCGCCTCCGGCCCCGTGCGCATGCCGGTATAGTGCAAGACCACGAGGTCGGGCGGGACCAAGCGCTCGTTGAAGTTGGGCGAGGCCGCCTCGATGAAATTCACTTGTCGCGGTTCCGCAGGGCGAGCAGCAGCAGCATGATCTGGTTGGGCCTCAGGGCGATGATGAGGACGCCCGCGATGGCCACGGCGGCCCCGAAGGCCATGCGCGCATCGAAGGGGTCATGGGTGATCAGGACTCCGAGCCCGATGGTGGCCAGCGGCGTCATCAGGGTCAACGGCGAGATGAGGTTGGCCTCGTAGCGCTGGATCAGGCCGTAATAGAGCGTGTGGCCGACCACCGAGACGATCAGGCCCGAGAACAACACCGCGGCGACGAAGGGCCAGCCGCTGGCGACGGCCACGGCCGACGCGCCCGGCTCCAGCCAGGCCGACAGGGCGATCAGGGGCAGGAATGACGAAAGCCCCACCCAGGCCTGCATCTGCAGCGGCTTTAGCCCGTCCATCTGCTTCAGCATCACCGCGCCGAGCGAGCCCATGAAGGCCGCGCCGACCACGAAGAGCAGGCCAGGCGCGATGCGGAAGCCGTGCGGGTCCCACATGACGGTGAGCGCGCCCAGCAGGGTCAGCCCGATGCCGAACAGTCGCCGCCGCGTCAGGCGTTCGCCCAGCAGCATGAAGGACAGGAAGGTGGTCATCGGCACCATGACCTGGCTGACCACCGCCACGGACGACGGGGTGGAGGTCCTCAGGCCGACGAACATCAGGGCGAAATTGCCGCCGCCCATCAGCAGGGCCACGACAAGCAGCCGCCAGATGGGCCGCGGCGCCGGGCGCAGCCAGGGGAACACCGCCACGGCCACGATCGCGAAGCGCACGGCCGCGTAGAACAGCGGCGGGATGTCCATGTACGAGACCACGAACTTCGAGACGATGTTGTTCGCCGCCCAGACCAGGCAGACCAGAACCAACAAAGCGAAGTCGCGAAGCGCCATGGCCCCGCCTTAGGCTCGGTTCGGCAGGCTTTGGCAAGCCCGCCGATTGCGCCAAGCTGCGGTCGGCAACCCAGAGGTCGTCCATGCTCACCCTCTACGGATCGTCGAATTCGCGCGCGGCTCGCGCCCTGGTGGCTCTGGAGGAACTGGGCCTGCCCTACCGCCATGTGCCGCTCAACCACCGCGCCCGGCCGCAGGACCGGATCACGATGGATGCGATCAACCCCAACGGCCACGTGCCGGTGCTCGACGACGACGGCCTGATCGTCTGGGAGTCGATGGCGATCAACCTCTACCTGGCCGACAAGGTGGGCGGGCCGCTTTGGCCGACCCGCCCGGCCGAGCGGGCGGCGACCTACCAATGGAGCTTCTGGGCCCAGACCGAGATCGACCGCGCCGATTGGAACCGCGCTCGGCGCGGCGGCGACGAGGCGCTGATCGCGTCCGACCGGCGGGACCTGGTCAAGGCGCTGGGCGTCCTCGACCGGACGCTGGAGGGCCGGACCTGGCTGCTGGGCGAGGCCTTCACCATGGCCGACGTCAATGTCGCCACCACGCTCAGCCAGCCTAACGAGGACGGCCTGATCGGCTGGCAGAGACTCGACCCGGCGGCGGACGGCTTGCCGGCCCTGGCGGCCTGGCTCGCCCGCTGCGCGGCGCGACCGTCCTATTTGGCTGTGCGGGAAATGCCCTAGCCAGCCCCGCCGCAGAGCGTCAGCTTGCGTAGGAGGAACTTTCGCTCGGCGGCGTTGTCGGTGCGGGCGATGGCGGCCTCGTAGGCCGCGGCCGCCTCGGGGCGGCGGTCCAGCCTTTGCAGCAGCTCGGCGCGAATGGCGTGGAAGAGGTAGTAGTCCTTGAGCTCAAGCCCCTCGACGAGGGCGAGCGCCGCGGTCGGCCCCTCGACCTCGGCGACCGCGACGGCGCGGTTCAGCGCCACCACCGGCGTCGGCGCGATCGCGAGCAGTTGGTCGTAGAGCGCCTGGATCTGCCGCCAATCGGTGGCCGCGGCGAACGGCGCATCGCTATGGACGGCGTTGATGGCCGCCTGGATCTGATAGGGGCCCGGCTGGTTCAGCCGCAGGCAGCGTCGCACCAGGGCCTGGCCCTCGGCGATCAGGGCGCGGTCCCATAGCCGGCGATCCTGGTCGGGCAGCAGCACGATCTCGCCCTGCGGATCCAGACGCGCGGGCCGGCGCGAGGCGACCAGCAACATGAGGGCGAGCAGGCCGGCGACCTCGGGCTCATGGGGCATTAGGCCGGCCAGGATCCGGCCCAGCCGGATGGCCTCATCGCAGAAGGCGTCGCGGGTGAGGTCCTCGCCCCTGCTGGCCACATAGCCCTCGTTGAAGATGAGATAGATCACCGCCAGCACGGCGCGGAGCCGGACCGGAAGGTCCTCCGCCGTCGGGACCCTGTAGGGGATCCCCGCGTCCCGGATCTTGCCCTTCGCCCGCACCAGCCGCTGGGCGAGGGTCGCTTCGGGCAGGAGGAAGGCGCGGGCGATCTCGGCGGTGGTCAACCCGCCCAGCAGCCGCAGGGTCAGCGCCACCTGGGCGTCGGTCCCCAGGGCGGGATGACAGCAGGTGAAGACCAGGCGCAGGTGGTCATCGTTCACGTCGTGCATGACGTTCTCCTGGGCGTCCTCCGCGGCGTGCAGCAGGGCGGCCTGGGCGTGGCGGTCATCGCGCGACGCCTCGCGGCGCAGGCGATCGATGGCCCGGTTGCGCGCCGTCATGATGATCCACCCGGCCGGGCTCGGCGGCGGGCCCGCCCGGGGCCACCGCGCCACGGCCTCGGCGAAGGCGTCCTGGACCGCCTCCTCGGCGATCGTGATGTCGCGGAAGGCCCGGACCAGGACCGCGACCGCCCGGCCATGTTCCTCACGGAACACGCGTTCGATCGCGGAGAGCGGCAGCCCCTCAGCCATCCACGGGGATTCTGTGATCCGACTGCAGCGGCCGGACCTCTATGGAGAGCGGCGCCAGGGTGTGGGCCAGCCTGCGGCCCCATTCCAGGGCCGTGTCGAGGTCGGCGGCCTCGATCACCGTGAACCCGCCGATATGCTCCTTGCCCTCCACGAACGGGCCGTCCGTCGTCAGGAGCTGGCTGTCGCGATTGTCGTAATGCAGCACGGTGGCGGTGCTGGGCGGGAACAGGCCGCCGGCGAACACCCAGGCGCCCCTGGCCTTCATGTCGGCGTTGAGCACGGCCAGATCCCGCATGATGGGCTCCAGGAACTCGGGCGGCGGCGGGTCGCCATCGGGTTGATAGATGCTGAGCATGTACCGGGGCATAGCTTCATCCTTCTGCGGCCGGCATCTTGCCGGCTTTACACCCCCAAACGAACGGCCTTGCGCCAGATCGACATCGGCGGCCCAATTTTCCCGATCGCCCGCCGGCGGCTTGTCTGACGTTTGGGAAATCCCGGATGGTGGCGCCGCGCAATCGGAGACGCCCATGACCGCCGCTCCCTTCCTCGGCCCCGACGTCCGCGACTTGGGGGCGGCCTATATCGACCCCTCCGCGCGCATCTTCGGCGAGGTGGAGATCGCCGCCGAGGCGTCGATCTGGTGCAATGTAGTGGTCCGGGCCGAAAGCCAGCGGGTGGTCATCGGGCCGCGGGTCAATGTCCAGGACTTCGTGATGATCCATGTGGGCGCCGGCACGCCGACGCTCATTGGGCCCAATTGCTCGATCACCCACCATGTCACCCTGCACGGCTGCGATATCGGGGCCGATTGCCTGATCGGGATCGGGGCGACGATCATGGACGGCTGCGTGGTGGGCGCGGGCTCCATCGTCGCCGGCGGCGCCTTCCTGAAGGAGGGAACGGTGATCCCGCCCCGCTCCATCGTCATGGGCTCACCCGGCGTCGTGACCAAGACCCGCGACAACGCCGTGGCCAACCGGATGAACGCCTTCCTCTACTGGCGCAACGCTCAGGCCTATGCCGAGGGCGACTACCGGCTGTGGTCGAAGCAGAGCTTCCGCGCCGAGATGGCCGCCGAGCAAGCCCGGCTCATGGCCGCCGCCGCGTGAACCGCAGGGCGGTCAGGGTGTCGGAGAAGGCCACCACCTTGTTGTCCACCAACCCGGCCGCCTTGGCCGCGGCCATCACTTGGACGTCCCTGAGCGTCGCGGACTTGCCCTTGCGCGAGACAACCCAGATGGCCCCCTTCTCGGCCAGGGCCGGGACGAGGTCGCCGATGCGGGCCAGTTCCTCGGCGCTGTCGGCGGCGTAGAACAGGATGTCGAGGGCGGTGAGATCGCGCACCGTCTCGGCGCCGCGCCCGGCCAGCTCCCCGGCGAGGGCGTCGTCGGCCACGCCGAGGATGGCGGTTCGCATGCCGGGCTTCACCCCCAGCTTGTCCAGCCGTCCCTTGGGATTGACGATCGCCTCGGCCCAGCTTGCCGCGGCCTTTTCGCCGAGCGCGAACCGTGATCCATCGGCCAGGATCAAGTCGCCGGCTTCGGCGCGGGCGCCCTTGAGATCGTCGCCCTGGTAGACGCGGCGCTGGGCGCCGCGGAACAGCAGCTTCGGCGGCTCGTACTGCAGCCGACCTTGGTCAGGCCCGTCCGGAAATCTCGCCTCGACCTGTGCGTCCTTGCCCATGAATCCCACCTCCCGCCGCCTCGCATCCTAGTCGTCGCCGGCGTGGGGGCGCCAGGGGTCCGGGGGAGCGGGCCGTGAGACCGGCGGGGAGACCGGTCGATCGACGAGCGCGAGGCGGCGGGGCCTTCACGCTCTAAGGACGAACGGGACCCCGCCTTTGCGACATCGCGACCGGATTTTTCGAGCCTTACGCCGCCTTGCCGAGGCTGAGCCCTTCGTAGCGAGCCAGGTGATGGTCGGTGGAGCCGAAGGCGCCCTCGATCATGGTGGCGCGCTTGAAGTAGTGGCCAATGGCCATCTCGTCGGTCATGCCCATGCCGCCGTGCAGCTGGATGGCGTTCTGGCCGACGAACTTGCAAGCCTTGCCGATCTGCACCTTGGCCGCCGAGACGCCCTTGGCGCGTTCGACGTCTGTGTCGGCCAGCTTGATATTGGCCATGTAGGTCATCGAGATCGACTGCTCGAGCTGGATGAACATGTCGACCATCCGATGCTGCAGCACCTGGAACTGGCTGATCGGCTGGCCGAACTGCTTGCGCTGCTTGGTGTATTCCAGCGTGCCCTCGTGCAGACGGCGCAGGACGCCGCAGGCCTCCGCGCAGGTGGCGACGATGGCTTCGTCGATCACTTTCTCCACCAGGGGCAGGCCGCCGCCTTCCGAGCCGATCAGGGCCTCGGCCGGCAGGGCGACGTTCTCGAAGGTGACTTCCGAGGCGCGGAAGCCGTCGACGGTGGGGTAGTCGCGGGTCGTGACGCCCTTGGCCGACTTGTCGACCAGGAACACCGAGACGCCCTGGGCGTCGCGCTGGCCGCCGCCGGTGCGGGCGGTGACGATCAGGTGGCTGGCCCAGGGGGCGCCGATCACCACGGCCTTGGCGCCGTTGAGCGTCCAGCCCGCGCCGTCCTTCTTGGCGGTGGTCTTCAGGTCCTGCCAGCTATAGCGGGCCTGCGGCTCGGCCGCGGCGAAGGCGATGGTGGTCGTGCCCGCGATGATCTGGGCGATGATGTCGGCCGCGCCGGAATGGCCGGAGTGCTTCAGGAAGCCGCCGCCGATCACCACGGTGCCGAGATAGGGCTCGACCACCAGGGTTTTGCCGAACTCTTCCATGACGACCATGTTGTCGGTCGAGCCGCCGCCCAGGCCGCCCAGCTCTTCCGAGAACGGCGCGCCCAGGATGCCGAGTTCCTCGGCGAAGGCCTTCCAGACGGCGGGCCTCCAGCCAGCTTCGGTCTTCAGCGCGTCGCGGCGCTGTTCGAAGCTGTAATGGTCGGCCAGATAGCTCGCGACGGTGTCGCGCAGCATCGACTGTTCTTCGGTGAAGCTGAAATCCATCTGGTTTCCCCGTGACGTTTCCCGCCCCGGCTGCTGGGCCGGAGCGGGCTTGAGACTATTATCAGGAACTGGTTTTAGAGGCCCAGGACCATCTTGGCGATGATGTTACGCTGGATCTCGTTGGACCCGCCGTAGATCGAGGTCTTGCGGCCGTTGAAGTAGTCGCCGGCCAGGCCGTCGGCGTAGCCGGGGCCGATATTGGCGTTGTGGCCGAGGTCGCGCAGATAGGGCGCGCCGTAGTGGCCCACGGCCTCCAGGGCCAGCTCATGCAGGCGCTGCTGGATCTCGGTGCCCTTGATCTTGAGGATCGAGCTTTCCAGGCCGGGGCCCTTGCCGCTCTGCTCGCCGGCCAGGGTGCGCAGCTCGGTGAACTCCAGCGCCGTCAGGTCGATCTCGAGCTCGGCCACCTTGCGCTTGAAGAACGGGTCCTGCAGCAGCGGGCCGCCGGTGTCCGACAGCTCGGTGGAGGCGATCTCGCGCACCCGCTCCAGGCCGCGCTTGGAACGCGCCACGCCGGCGATGCCCGAACGCTCGTGGGCCAGCAGCGCCTTGGCGCAGGTCCAGCCCTGGTTCTCGTGGAAGATGCGGTTCTCGACGGGGACCTTCACATTGTCGAGGAAGACGTCGTTGACCTCGTGGCCGCCCTCCAACGTCGTGATCCTGCGGACCTCGATGCCGGGCGACGTCATGTCGATCAGCAGGAAGGAGATGCCGGCCTGCGGCTTGGAATTGGGGTCGGTGCGGACCAGGAAGAAGCCCCAGTCGGCGTGCTGGCCGAGCGTCGTCCACGTCTTTTGGCCGTTGACCAGGTAGTATTCCTTGCCGTCGTCGCCGGTGATGCGCTCGGCCTTGGTCTTGAGGCTGGCCAGGTCGGAGCCGGCGCCCGGCTCGGAATAGCCCTGGCACCACCACACCTTGCCGTCGCGGATGCCCGGCAGGAACTTCTCTTTCTGCTCCTGGGTGCCGAAGGTGTAGATCACCGGCGCCAGCATGGCGACGCCGAACGGCAGGATGCCGATGGTGTCGGCGCGGGCCTGTTCCTCGGACCAGATATATTTCTGCGTCGGGGTCCACTCGGTGCCGCCGAACTCCTTGGGCCAGGACGGCGCCGACCAGCCCTTGGAAGCCAGGATGCGGTGCCAGGAGAGGAAGTCCTCCTTGCCCAGGTCCTCGCCGCGCGCCTGCTTCTCGCGCAGGGCCTTGGGATAGTTCTCGGCGATGAAGGCGCGGGCCTCCTCACGGAAGGCGGCGTCTTCGGGCGAAAAGTCGAGGTCCATGGTGCGGCTCCCTGGCGCGAGCATTTACAGTGTAATTCGTTGGCGCGACCATACGCGCGCCGCGCGACGATGTGAAGATGACGCTTACGTCAGCGTCAGCCGAAAGGTCTCAGCCTGGCATTTTGAACTTCAACGGGACGACGATCTTACCGTTACGGATGCGCCGATCCTGCGGCGGAACGCGGTAGGTCTTGACCAGGCGAAGCGCGAAATCGCCGACCCCGACGCCGCGCGGCTGTTCGGAAAGCAGCACGCAGCCGGTCAGCCGTCCATCCATCTCCACGCGGCATTCGACGCTCGCCCGGCCCTGGCGGCCCGCGGGCGGCTCGGCGGCCATGGCCCCCAGGACGCCCATCACCATCAGCAGCATCATATCGTCCTCACAGTCGCTCTATCCGGCGAACCTTCAGCGTGCGCCAGCCGTTGGAGCGATTGCGCCGGCGTTGCGACGCGTGCTTCCCTGACCGGCCCATGCCCCGCATCCTCACCTACAACGTCCATCGCTGCGTTGGGACCGATCGTCGGCTTGATGTGGGACGGGTGGCCGAGGTCATCGCCCGGCTGCAGCCCGACATCGTCGCGTTGCAGGAGCTGGACGTCGGCCGTGCGCGGACCGGCGGGGTCGATCAAGCTCACGAGATCGCCCAGCGGCTGAAGATGTCCTTTCACTTCCACCCTGCCTTGCGGGTGGAGGAGGAACTCTATGGCGACGCGATCCTGACGGCCTATCCCGAACGGCTGATCCAGACTGGCCCCCTGCCCGGCCACCCCGCGATCCGTCAGCTCGAGCCGCGCGGCGCTCTGTGGCTGGCGGTGGAGATCGAGGGGCGCGAGGTCCATATCTTCAACACGCATCTGGGCCTGGTGCCCAAGGAACAACAGATCCAGGCCGCCTGGCTGGCCGGTCACGGATGGCTGGGGCATCCAGCGCGCCAGGGCCCCACCATCCTGCTGGGCGATTTCAACGCCACCGCCACCTCAGTGGTCTACCGCACCCTCCACGCCAAGCTGGAGGCGGCGCGGCGGCTGGCGCCGAACAAGGCGCCAACCTCGACCTTCCCCTCGGCCCTACCGGTCCTGCGGATCGACCACATCTTCGTCAGCCCGGAGATCCGCGTCGAGAGCGTCACCGCCCCCTTCGACCCCCTGACCCGGGTCGCCTCCGACCACCTGCCCCTGGTGATGGATTTCAGCCTCGCCTGAGGCGTCGCTCCGCGCGGATGGTCGAATAGAGCCGGTCCCGGCGGCGGTTGGCGCGCCAGCTGTCGCTGACGCTGGCCGGATCGCCCAGGTGATAGGTGGCGATCAGCTCGCCCAAGGCCGACTGCTTCGTCGGCAGGATAGGCGTGAGCCGGCCTTCGCGGTTCAAGGCCTCGACGGCTCCGATCAGGCCGCCGCGCTCGACGCGGGCCTTGGCCACGGCGTCGCCCGTATGGCCCAGGAAATGGCCGACCAGCCGGTCGCGGAAGGCGGTCACCGCCATCCGGTCGTGTTCGGTCGAGACCTCGATGCCCAGTTCCGCCTCCGTGTCGAAGCCGCCCGAGCGGTTGTTGAGATTGGCCGAGCCGATCCGGGCCAGGGTGTCGTCCACGACGGTGACCTTGGAGTGGACGATGATCTTGGTCCCGGCCCGTGTGGTCGGATACCAGGCCCGGAACCGCCCGAAGATGTCGGCCGCCTGCAGGCGCCACAGGATGTTGGAGCGCGCTCGGTCCATGGTGAGTTGGTCGAACCAGCTCGGGCTCTGGCCGGTGGAGATCAGCACCACCTCCGGCCCGTCGACGTCGCCCAGCCGGGCGGCGATAGCCTCGGCGATCGCCGGGGCGGTGAAGTACTGGTTCTCCAAATAGACGGTGGTCTTGGCCGCGAGGATCGATTCCAGGGTCAGGCGGCGGATCTCCTCCACCACCGGCCGGCCCTGCCAGGGCGGTTCGGTGCGGGCGATGGCGATGTCGACCTCGCGCAGGTGGGCCGGGATATGGCTGGGCCAGGGATCGGTCCCCGCCGGCCCCGGCGGTCGCGGCAGGACCTCGCCGGTGGCGCGCCGCCAGCGTTCGCGCGCCAGGTCGCCGAAGGCCATGGCGGCCTCACCGTCGACCATGGCCATCACCTCATGGCGCGGCGCATGGTGTTCCTGGTCGGGCATGATCCGCCGCGGGTCGAGGTCCAGGTGGCCCGGGGTGTCCCATCGGTCGATGCTGATGTCGCCGCCGCCGCAGAAGGCCAGTTCGTCGTCCACCACCAGCACCTTTTGGTGGTGGCAGGCGCCGAAGGGCACCTGGTCGTCCAGCACGAACTTCACGCCCGTCCCATGGAACCACTTGCGAGCCTTGTGGGGGAAGAACTCCTGGCTGATGGCGATGGGCAGGGCCGACTTCCAGATCAGCAGGCGGATGTCGAGCTCCGGCCGAGCCCCGGCCAACTCCACCAAGATGCGGCCCACCTCGTCGGGGTCGTCAGGCCCGTCATAGCCGTCGGGAAACAACCGGGCCCGGGGATCGAAGCCCCAACCCACCAACAGGACCGAGCGCTTGGCCTTGCGCAGGGCCTCGTAAACGGCGGTGAAATAGGCCTCGGTGTCGATCAGGAAAGCCGCCCGCCCGGCCCGAGCCGTGCGCCAGCAGGTCTCGCCGGGTCTCAAGATGGTCATGGCCGGCGCGGGGCCCTCGCAACTGCTTACGCTCGTCAGAAAGCGTACAGCCAAGGTGGGTTCCGGCGGCGCGGAAGGCCAGCGGAGAGTCGCCGGCGAGAAAAAAGAGCGCCCGGCGGGCCGGGCGCCCAAATCTGCTTGGAAAAAAGGAGCGCCCGGCGGGCCGGGCGCCCAAATCTGCTTGGAAAAAAGGAGCGCCCGGCGGGCCGGGCGCTCAGGCGCGTCGACAGGACTGGGCCGGGGGGCGTCAGCCCTTGTAGACCTGGCAGGGTCCGGTGAGTTCGGCGGTGAGGCGCGCCTTGCGCTCGGCGTTGGTGGTCTTGGCTTCACGTTTGGCCTTGTCGAGCTCGGCCTGGCCGCGATCGGCCACAAAGGTCGAGCGGGTGCGCTTTTCGGCCTTCAGGAAGGCGTCCAGGGCCGCGGTGTCGACGGCGGCCAGTTCAGCGGCGGCTAGGCCCCGGCAGCGGTTGGCTCGCAGATATTCCACATCGCTGACGGCGGCGCTGGCGGTCCCGGCGGCGGTCAGCACGCAAACAGCGGCAAAGGCGGTGGCGATCAATCGCATGGCGGTACTCCCTGAAATTTACACAGGAATCCTGGCCTCCGCCGCCGATCGGCTCAAATGAATTTCTGGACAGACTCAGTATTGTTCGGTTAAATATAAGTAATGATACACCATTGTTACTTAGGTAACACAATCCGGTTGCAACTATAGAACTTAGACGCAATCATTTAGGTATGGCTCCCGACATCAAGCTCGACGCCGCCGCGGTCAACGCCCTGTTGCGGCGTGCCTTCCCCCAGGGGTCGGCCCTGCTGTTTCCGACCATCACCGAGGTAGAGCCCGGCCGCGTGCATACGGTTGCGCCCTATCACGAGGGGATGCTGCGCCCCGGCGGGGTGATTTCGGGGCCCAGCCTGATGAGCCTAGCCGACACCGCGGCCTACGCCCTGGTGCTCTGCCACGTGGGCGAGGAACTGATGGCCGTGACGAGTTCGCTAGTGATGAACTTCCTGCGCGGCGCCAAGCCCGGGGAGATCCACGCCGAGGGCCTGCTGCTGCGGCTGGGGCGGCGCAACGCCGTCTGCGACATCCGGCTCTGGACCGAGAGCCCCGAGCGGCTGGCGGCCCAGGCCACGGTGACCTACTCTATCCCGTGACATGACCGACCTACCGCTCCGCCCCCCCGCCCCCATCAAGACGCCCTGCATCAAGGTCTGCGTCGTCGATGGCGAAAGCGGCCTTTGCATGGGCTGCTACCGCAAACTCTCCGAGGTGGCCGGCTGGACCAAGCTCACCGAAGACGAGCGGGCGAGCATCATGGACGAACTTCCGTCCCGCCGCGACCGCATCCGGCCCGAGAAGCTGGCCATGTTCGGCTGAGGCCGCGCCGGGCGCCGTTAGGAACTCGGCAAGATTCGATTCACGGCTTGCAAACCCCGCCTGCCTACTCTTCGCGCCTGGCCGAGAACGGCCCTGGACTGGCCGGAGAACGGGTGTCGAGATGATCAGACTGGCGGTGCTGGCGCTGATAGGCGCGGTCTCAGCCGTGGGCGCGGCCCAGGGCGTGGCCAGGTTCGAGCAGAAACACGCCGTGCCCGAGCTGCGCGCCGCCCTGGCCATCGCGCCCTCCACCGCCGTCGAGGGCCAGGCCGCCTCCATCGCCAAGGGCCCAGACGGCCACTATTGGGCCGAGGCCGACGTCAATGGTTCCCGGGTGCGCTTCCTGGTCGACACCGGCGCCAGCGCCGTGGCCCTGACCACCCAGGACGCCAAGCGCCTGGGCATCGATCCGTCCAAACTGGACTACGCCTACAAGGTGATCACCGCCTCGGGTCAGACCCGCGCCGCGGCCGTCAAGCTGGGCAGCATCTCGATCGCCGGAGCCCAGGTCTCCAACGTCGACGCCCTGGTCATCGAGGAGGGCCTCGAGACCTCCCTGCTGGGCATGAGCTATCTAGGCCGCCTCTCCCGCTTCGAGGCCACCAAGACAGCGCTCATCCTGCGCCCCTGACCGGGCTTGGGACACCGCCGCCAGCGCGGCGTCGATCACCTCCAGCCCCGCCCCGGACTTCACGCCTTCCACGGTGAGGATTCGCCGCCAGGTGCGCGCGCCGGGCAGGCCGTGGAACAGGCCCAGCATATGCCGGGTCATGGCCGCCAGATGGGTCCCCTTGGCCAGCTCGCCCGCCACATAGCCGCGATAGAGCTCGACGGCCTGGACGGCGTCCACGTCCTCACCGACCCCGAACACGCGACGGTCCACCTGACCCAGGATGCCTGGGGTGTGATAGGCCGCGCGGCCCAGCATCACCCCGTCCATCACCTGCAGCTGGTCTAGGGCCTCGTCCAGCGAGCCGATCCCGCCATTGATGGATATGGTCAACTCCGGCCGCTCGCGCTTCAGCCGGTGGACCAGGGCGTAGTCCAGCGGCGGCACATCGCGGTTCTCCTTGGGTGACAGGCCCTTCAGCAAGGCCTTGCGCGCGTGGACGATGAAGTTGGTCACGCCCGCCTTGGCGCAGAGGTCGACCAACTCGAACAGGCTCTCTTCCGGCTCCTGATCGTCGACCCCGATGCGGCACTTCACCGTGACCGGAACCTTCACCGCCCCGCCCATGGCGGCCATGCATTCGGCCACCAGTCCCGGCTCGCGCATCAGGCAGGCGCCGAACCGGCCGCTCTGCACCCGGTCGGACGGGCAGCCGACATTGAGGTTGATCTCGTCATAGCCCTCGGCCTCGCCGATCCGCGCGGCGGCGACCAGGTCGGCCGGATCGGACCCGCCGAGTTGCAGGGCCACCGGATGCTCCACGGCGTCATAGGCCAGCAGCCGCGCACGATCCCCATGTAGGATCGCCCCGGTGGTCAGCATTTCCGTATAGAGTAACGCGCGGCCCGACAGGGTCCGGTGCAGGACCCGGCAATGCCGGTCCGTCCAGTCCATCATGGGTGCAATGGACAATCTATGTGCTTGAAATTGCTGCAATTTTCTTGTAGTCTCAAAGAGTTAGATCGCGGCGTGTACACTCGATTTTGCGACGCGATACGACGTTTTACGCCACCGTTCGACACCTCACTGTACACATAGAGGACACGAAATTGGCCGCGTTCGTGAGGCTTCCGTCCGGCTCCTGGCGCGCCGTCGTCCGGCGCAAGCGCCGGTATATAAGCGAGACCTTCAAGCGCAAAGAAGACGCGCGGACCTGGGCGATCGAGGCCGAGCGCCAGATCGACCAGGGCGTCGCCCCCACGCCCACGCGGGTGAAAGGGATGAAGACCTTTGGCCAGCTGATCGACCTGCACATCGCCGACATGAAGGAGGTCGGCAGGGCGCCCGGCCGTTCCAAGTGCGCCACGCTGGCGATGCTCAAGCGTGAGCTTGGCGCGCGGCCGGTCGTCGACCTGGATCGCGAACGCCTGATCAAGTTCGGGCGGGATCGTGCCGCCCAGGGGGCCGGCCCCGTGACGGTGAGCATGGATCTCGGCGCCATCAGGCTGGTGATCTCCCATGCAGCGGCGGTCCACGGGCTCCGAGTGAGCATGGAGCAGGTCGACTTGGCCCGCATTGCGCTGAAGCGCCTGGGACTGGTCGGCAAGAGCAACGAACGCGACCGTCGCCCCACGGAGGAGGAACTACAGAAGCTCTTCAAGCACTTCGACGGCCTCAGGCGCCCGTGCATCCCCATGAGCCGCGTCATGCGCTTCGCCATCGCAACGGCGATGCGCCAGGAAGAGATCTTCCGAGTGACCTGGGACGACTACAATCCCCGCACCAAGATGCTGCTGATCCGGGACCGCAAGGACCCGAGGGAGAAGAAGGGCAACCACCAGCGCATCCCGCTGCTCGACATCTCCGGCTACAACGCCGTCGAACTGATCGAGGAGCAGCGCGCGGTGCGCAGCAACGAAGATGACCGGATCTTCCCGCATAACCACAAGTCTGCGGGAACCGCGTTCACCCGGGCCTGCAGCATTCTCGGGATCGTTGACCTGCACTTCCATGACCTGCGGCACGAAGGCACCAGCCGCCTCTTCGAAGCCCGTCTGGAGATTCCGCAGGCCGCGCTCGTGACCGGCCACAAGGACTGGAAGATGTTGCGCCGCTACACGCACCTGAAGCCGGAGTCGCTGCACGACCTGATTGCCGAGCGGAGGCCGCCCCCGGAAAAGCCGGAGGACGACGACTAGCGGACGGGCTTTGGCCTGGGCTTGATCTGCTCGGCCCGATCCGCGGTATCGAGCAACTGCCACGCCAGCTCGCGCATCGCCGCCGGGGAGGCGTGCAGGAAAGCCCGCTTGCTGTGCGGCCGAGCGGCGTCGGGCGCTTGCGTGGTCAGCCGCACACAAACCTCGACCTGACCCAGGATGACAGGGCGGACGTCGAACTCGAGTTCACGCTGGCCAAGGACATTGTCCGAAGACTTCAGGGTGATGCCGCCAGCGGCCTGCAGCGGACGCTCCGGTCTCGCGCCGATTGCATAGGTTTCGTGGCTGCTGATCTCCTGGCGCTGCATGCGCTGCTCCAGCACCCAGCCCAGGGCATCGGATTCTCGTTCGCTCATGAGCGCATTATAGCGCGCAAGATGGCGGGGTGGCGAACCCTTCCGGGCGGAACGCCTGACCCGACGCGTTAGGCACAACCCGCCTGCTAGTGTTCCAAGCCTGACAGGAGGCGTTGTATGGTTGTCTCGTGGAACACGTCGCCTCTCCCTCGCTCTCCGCCCTTCGATGAAGATCGTGATCACCGCCTTCGACGGCTGCATGGCTTCCGCCGTGCACGGGATCCTCGACACCATGGCGATCGCCCGCCAGCTTGCCGAGGTGACCTCGGGCGGCGGCTTCCTCGACCATGCCGTGTCGGTCGCCACCGCTGATGGACGCCCGGCGGTTGGCTATGGTGGGTTACGGATCGACGCCGCGCTTTCCCATGCGGAGGCCGCCGGGGCCGACGTGCTCATCGTGCCGCCGATCATGGCCGACATCGAGACGACGCTCGCCGTCCAGCTACCGCTGGTCGGATTCCTGGCGTCGCATGCCCCGAGCGCCCGGTTGGTGGGATCGGCATGCACAGGGGCCTTCCTGCTTGCCGAGGCCGGGCTCCTCACCAACCGGACGATCACGACCAACCCGGCGTTCGCCGCCCTGTTCAGGGCTCGCTATCCCACGGTGCAGTTGGCCCTGGAGGAGAAGATCGTGGCCGGCCAGCAGCTGGTCCTGGCCGGTTCGACGACGGCTTATCTCGACCTGGCGGTGCACCTCGTGGCCCGGCTCGGCTCGCCCGAGTTGGCCTTGGCCACGGCCCGCGCGCTTTCCATCGATCTGAACCCCGGCTCACAGCGCCTCTACCAGGTCTTCGTAGCCCCGCGAGACCACGGGGACGAACGCGTCCATGCTGTCCAGAACCGCATCGAACACGACCATGCAAAGACGCTTTCGGCCGCGGCGCTGGGGCGCGAGTGCGGATTGAGCCTGCGCAGCCTCACGCGGCGCTTCAGGGCGGCAACGGGCATGTCGCCCGCCGAGTACCACCGCCGAGTCAGAATCGAGACCGCCAAGCGCATGCTGGAGGCCGGCAACCAATCTCTGGAACAGATCGCGATCTCCGTAGGCTTCTCCGAAAGCCAAGCCTTTCAAAGGGCGTTCCGGATCATCGCGGGCTGCACCCCGGGCGCCTACCGCAGCCGGTTCGGCCTCGGCGCCGCACAGCGCTTCGCCTAAGCGCAAGCCGTGGTGATCTCGGTCCGCCTGGCCCGTTCGATCACAACATTGGCCGTTCCGGCCCTCGCCGAGCTTCATCAGCGAAGGTCAGGGCGTCGCAATTATCCCTGAGAGCTTCGCGCGCATGAGACGTGCCGACGTGAGGTTCGTGCGCATCGACGAGCCGACCGCGGAGGTCGCCTTGGCCGCCCTGTACCGGCGCGACCGGGACAATCCGGCGCCTGCTGGCGATTGCCCGGAACTGGCTGCGGGTCAACCAGGCGAAGCCGGCGTCGTCTTCCGCCCCCGGGTGAAGGCGCGATCCGTCGGCATGAACCGGACGAGCATCGGCACCACGAGCCGGTTCGGCTCGACGGGCTGGCCGGTCTCGCGCGCCAGCGCCTCGGCGTAGGCCACCAGCATCCGTGGGTGTCGGCGGGCAAATCGATGGCTATGCGGACCGGCTTGTCGTCAAGGACGACGGAGAGTTTGAGCTTGCCCATGTCTCAGTTCCGGATGGGCTCGAGGACCAGGTCCCGGGTCAGGAGGACGTGCACCGGAAAACCCGGCCGAGCAGCTCGGTGCGATAGCCGTTCCCAATCCAGCATGCTCGATCTCCTTACTGACGGCCGGCGGTCACGCCGCCGTCGACGGGCAGCACCGTGCCGGTGATCCACGACGCCTGGTCCGAGGCCAGGAACAGCATAGCCTCGGCCACGTCGCCGGCCTGGCCGTTGCGACCCAGAGGGTGAAACGCGTCGAAGCTCGGCAGCACTTCCTTGACCTGCTCGTCGGAGAGGAAGGTGTTGTAGACTGGCGTCTCCACCACGGCCGGGGCCACGGCGTTGATGCGGATCTTCAGCGGCGCCAGCTCGATGGCAAGGTTGCGGACCATGGCGTGGACGCCGGCGTTGGCCGCCGAATAGGCCGCCGACGGGGTCGCGCCGATCGCCTGGATCGCCCACATCGAGCCGGTCTGCACGATAGCGCCGCCGTCCGTCATAGCCTTGGCGGCGGCCTGGGCAGTGAAGAACTTCCCCTTAAGGATCGTGTCCAGATACCAGTCGTAGTCGCCCTCGGTCAGCTCCAGGAAGGGCTTGGGATTAAAGACGCCAGCGTTGTTAAAGAGCACGTCCAGCCGGCCAAAGCGCGAGACGGCGGCCTCGACCAGAGCCGCGCCTGTGGCCGGATTGGCGATGTCGCCGGCGTTGATGGCGACGCACTCACCGGTGGGATCGATCTCTCGGGCGGCGGCTTCCAACTTGGCCAAGTCACGGCCGTTGATCGCGACACGGCCGCCCTGGGCCACGAAACGGACGGCGGTTTCCTTACCGATGCCCGAGCCTCCGCCGGTGATCGCGGCGACCTTACCTTCAAAGCGCATGGATTTTCTTTCTCTGTTCGAGACGTGCGACAGCGTGCGCCGCGGCTCCTCATGGGCTCGCGACCGGGCTCTCGATCCGGTGGTGATGTTGGCGATGGAGCTTGCGAGCCTGAGCACCAGGCCTTGGTGTTCCTTGGGTCTCGTCAGCTTCGAGACAGATAATCGGCCCAGATGGTCGCGCCGACAAACGGGAAGTTCTTGTCGATCACTGAAGGAAAACTTTAGCGGCCGGCCGCTGCGTCCGCTTCAGAGAAGAGCCAGTCCCGGAACGACGTCAACTTGGGAAGGCCGGCGCACTCTGGGCGATGGACCACGTAATAGGCCAGGGCCGACGGCACGGTGATGTCGGGAAAAAGCCGCACCACGCGTCCGGCCGCCAGATCGTCACGGGCCATGATGCTGCGCGCCAAGGCCACGCCGTGGCCATCAATGGCTGCCTGCAGCACCGCCGCCGAATTGTTGATCCGCAACCCCCGGGCAGTCGGTACTTCCGGAGCGCCGGCGTTCTGGAGCCAGGCTTCCCAGGTCATGAAGCCGGCGGCCGGGTCGACCGAGAGATCGTGGATCAAGGTCTGGCCGGCAAGGTCGCCGACGGACTGGAAAGCACCGTTGGGCGCGGCCAGGACCGGCGAGCAGACCGGGTAGACCTCTTCGTCCATCAGCTTTTCGGCGAACAGCCCCGGCCAGGCGCCACGACCGTACCGCACCCCGATGTCGATGCCCTGCGCGGCGAAGTCGAGGAGCTTCAGATTGGTGTCGAGCCGCACGTCGACATCGGGCCAGGCCGCCTGGAAGCGGTCGAGACGCGGCAGCAGCCATTTGGCCGCGAAGGCCGGGCTCACAGTGACGGTCAGCACGGCGTTGGAACTGACCTCCCGCATCCGCGCCAAGCCCAGGCTTAGGCCGTCGAAGCCAGCCCGAATATCGGGAAGAGCGCGCTCGGCCGCCTCCGTCAGCACCAGCCGAACCCTTCCTGTAGAGCCCCGATGAAAAAGCGGTGCGTCCAACCAGTCTTCGAGCGTGCGGACCAGTTGCCCCACGGCCGCCGGGGTCACGTTCAGTTCGGACGCGGCCAAAGAAAAGCTTCTGTGGCGCGCGCTGGCCTCGAAGGCTCGGAGGGCGTTGAGGTGAACTGGCGATCGCATTTCGACTTAGATGTGCTGAGACCAGTCTCAGTGAACCGACATAGCTCCAGATGGCCGTTTTTCGGCGCGCTGCCAATGGCGACTTTCCACCCCGTCCGGAACTTGATGACGTCCGCTAACTGGACCTTGCCGCCGCGGTGCTCACCGGATGGGTACATGATAGCCGCGCCCGGTGGATGACCGCAGCCGAGGTCGAGCACATGGTCGCCATCGCGGATGTCCAAGGCCGCGATGGCCCGCAGGTTCTCGGTCCAAGTCTCGCGCGCCATGATGAAGGCGATCAACGGGTATGTCGCCCGCCGAGTACCAGTCGGGTCAGGATCGAGACCGCCAAGTGCATGCTGGAGGCCGGCAACCAATCTCTGGAACAGATCGCGATCTCCGTAGGCTTCTCCGAAAGCCAAGCCTTTCAAAGGGCGTTCCGGATCATCGCGGGCTGCACCCTGGGAGCCTACCGCAGCCGGTTCGGCGTCGGCGCCGCGCAGCGCTTCGCCTAGGCGCAAGCCGTGGTGATCTGGGTCCGCTTGGCCCGTTCGATCACAACATTGGCCGTTCCGGCCCTCGCCGAGCTTCATCAGCGAAGGTCTCCTTGCGCGACAGCGGAGACTTCGAAGTGCCTGACCCCACAGTGATTGTAGACCGACGCGGCCCGGTCCTCGTTATGACCTTGAACCGTCCTCAAGCCCGCAACGCGCTCAATCTGGACGCCCTGAGGCGTCTGGCGGAGGCCTACACGGAGCTTACCGAGGACGGCGGCCTGCGATGCGGGGTCGTCAGAGCCGAGGGCTCGACCTTCTGCGCGGGGTTGGACCTTGCCGACGTCATTCCCGAGGCGATCCGCAGCGGGTCGGGAAGCTATCTCGAGGCTGGTCAGCGCGATCCGTTCCGGATGTATGCCGAGGGCTGCGAGAAGCCCATCATCGTCGCCGTTCACGGACGCTGCTTCACCGCCGGGCTCGAGCTGGTGCTCGCGGCCGACATCTGCATCGCGGCGGCCGGCTCGGAATTCGGCCAGCAGGAAACGACGCGCGGCATCATGCCGATGGGCGGCGCGACCTTCCGGCTCCCGCGAGCGATCGGCTGGGCGCCGGCGATGAACTGCATGCTTGCCGGCGGCAGGTTTTCCGCCGAACAGGCCGCCGCCTGGGGCCTGGTGACCGAGCTATGTCCGGCGGAAAGCCTGGATGAGGTCGCCTTTGCAGTCGCCGAGAGAGTTGCGTCCTGCGCGCCCCTCGCCGTGCAGGCGGCGCTCAGGAACGCCAGACTGGGCGAGAGCCAGGGGCTGCCGGCCGCTATCGAAGACGTCAGGGTAGAGGCTCGCCGGATTTGCCTGACCGACGACGCGCGGGAGGGGATGGCGTCGCTGCTGGAAAAGCGCGTCGCAGACTTCCTCGGCCGCTGAACCACCACCGACCAAGCCTCCCATCCGACCCGTACCATCGACAACCGACACGCAGCGCCGAGCCTGTTTGAGGAGCTACAATCGTGACCACCACCCCCAGCGCGCCCAACCAACAGGCTGACAGCGGATCGGAGAAGGGACCTGCCCTGTCAGGGCTCGAAGCGCTCAGGCGCAACCTCGCGAAGGGCGGGCCGCGGTCGCCGATCAGCGAGCTCATGGACTTCCACTCCGTCGAGTTCGACGACGGCAAGGCTCAGATGCAAGGCAATCCGGGGCATAAGCACTACAACCCCATCGGCATTGTCCACGGCGGCTTTGCCGCAACGCTGCTGGACGCGGCGATGTGGTCGGCGGTCCACACGACCCTGCCCGCCGGAATGGCGTCAACGACCCTCGAGCTGAAGATCAACTATCTGCGGCCCATGACCGTCGACACCGGTCCGGTGCTCTGCGAGGGCAAGGTGATTAGCCGCGGGAAACGCACCGCCCTGGCGGAAGCCAGCATACGCGACCGGGCCGGAAAGCTGTACGCACACGGCACGTCCACGCTGCTGCTCATGGGAGCGCCGGGCGAAGGCTAAACGCCGACAAGGGCTTGGATTCCGCGGGGCCGCGCCGATAGTCGATTGGCGCGGAGTTCGACCTACACCCACACCGCGTTCTGCGCCGAGCCCATCATCTGCCGCAGCCTGCCCAGGCCGAGTTCGACGTTCTCCAGGGGCGGCCCATAGGAGAACCGAAGCCAGTCGGCATAGGGCGACGGACCTTGCCGGCGACGGCCCGGATTGACGTCGAAGAACGCCCCCGGGACCACCATGACCTTGCGCTCCAGCGCCGCGCGGAAGAACGCCTCCGCGTCGTTGTAGGGGGCCGGCAGATCGGCGATCGAGCCCCACAGGTAGAATGTGCCCCCGCCGCGCCCGGGAAACCGCACTCCCAGCGCCTCCAGCTCTCTCCGCATCAGGGCGCGCTTCGCGGCGAAGGCGCGGCGGACGGCCTGCGTCTCCTGGTCGGCCCTTGCGGATTCCAGAACTGTCAGGGCCGCACGCTGCAGCGGCTGCGGCGGGCCTCCGTCGATGGCGCTGGCTGCCCGCCCGATGATCTCGATCAGCTCCGACGGGCCGACGATCCAACCGACCCGCCAGCCGGGGTAGCGAAAATTCTTGGTCAGGCCGTCCAGGAGGAGAACCGGGTCCTTTTCCACGTCTTCGATGCAGGATGCGGCGGAGACGGATTGCTCCTCGAGGTCGTACACATAGTGGGAATAGAACTCGTCGAAGATCATCAGGCAGTCGCGTCGACGCCCGATGTCGACGTAAGCCGCAAGGTCTTCTCCTGAGATCACCTCGCCCGTCGGATTGCACGGATTGGAAAGCAGGAACGCGCACAGCTGATGGGCTTCGACCTCGCGCTCGAGGCGCTCTGGCGAAATCCGGAAGCCTTCCGCCTCGGTCATGCCGCAATGCACCGGCCGGAAGCGATGCTGGTGGTACTCCAGAAGATCTTCGTAGGCGGTGTAGTCGGGCGTCTGGTAGCCAATGGCGATCTCGCCGAGGGCGGCGAAGACGCGACTCAGGGCCAGCCTGCCGCCCGCGACGATCGCCACATTGTCCGGCGTGTACTGCGACGCCTTTCCTTTCCGATACAGGCGGTTGTAGCGGGCGGCGACGGCTTCGCGGAGGTCGTCGCCGCCGTTGATCGGACCATAGGCGTGGTCGCTCGCGGCCATGACGAGTTCGGATATCCGCGGTGGAGCACCCGCCAGAGGCCCGACCTCGGGCTGACCCTGACCGAGGTTGCACCAGTCGGGGTGACCGTTGCGGAAGCCCAGCTTGGCCGCTTCCGCGACAACATGGATGACGCCCATATAGGGAACCGTCCGCATGAAGCTCATTCCAATACCCTTCGGCCTTCGCGCCGATCCATCGCGACGCGCACGGTGAGGCGTCGGGCACAGGCGCCCGGCGCGGGACAACAGGAAAAAAGACGCCGCCGGCCAGGACCGGCGGCGGTAGGGAGGAGGAGTCCCGGAAATCAGCGCTTGAAGCGGAGTCGAATGCCGAACGTCCGCGGGTGATTGAGAATCTCGTACCGCTGGTTGTTCGACGGCGGCGGCAGGACGCTCGTGTACATGTCCTGGATCACGTCCTCGTCGAAGATGTTGTCGCCGAAGAGGGTCACTTCCCAGGTATCGTCCGGATGGCGCCAACCGACCTGGGCGTCGACGATCGTGAAGCTCGGCCGGCGGAAGACCGAGTCGTTTGCCTCGGTCAGATAGCTCGAACTGCGATGGGTCGCTTCGAGGCGACCGAACAGGCCATTGTCCAGTTCGTAGCGGGCCGCCGCGAACAGGTTCCAGCGGCTCACGCCGGGAAGTTCGTTGCCGTTGAAGGTCAGTCCGCCGCCGACGTCATAGTCTTCGAACTCGGTGTCCAGGAAACCGACGCCGGCATTGAGCTCCAGGTTGCGGATGGGGCGCGACGTGACATCCGCCTCGAAGCCGCGGATCCGGGCCGAGCCGGCGTTGACGATCTGGGTCCCGAGGAAGCCGCCCAGGAAGCGGCTGATCTGGAGATCCTGATACTCGGTGTCGAAGACCGCGACTTCGATGCTGGTCGTCCGGTCGAAGAACACCCCCTTTGCCCCCGCCTCGAAGGTGGTCAGCGTTTCAGGACCAAAGGGGATCGGCGCCGTGGTGACGAGATCAGGGTTGAAGCCGCCGCTCTTGTAGCCGCGCGAGGCCTTGGCGTAGACGCGGAAGTCGTCGCGGATCGCGTAGGTGATCCCGACGGTTGGCGACCAGTTGTCGTCCGACAGGCTGTCGGAGACGGTCAGGTTGGGGTAGCCGAAGAGCGTACCGCCGCCCTGCTGGAAGCGAAGGTCCTTGTCTTCCTTCGTGTACCGGATGCCGACGAACGCGCCGAGCTTCTCGGTGATGTCCACATCGACCTGGCCGAACGCCGCGTAGGACTCGGTCTCGACCTTCGAGCCGTTGGCGATGTTCAGGCTGGGAATGAGGCCCGGGGGCAGGCCGAGAACGACCGAGAAATCCGGCCCAGTGGTAAAGGCCCGGTCAGAGTCCGCCGTCTGGTGGAAGTAGAAGAGGCCCGCGACGAAGCCGACGCGGTTGCCGGCCGGCGACGACAGACGAAGCTCCTGGCTGAAGGTCTCGTTGCTGTCGTGGAAGTCGGTCTGAACGGCGTCGAGCGTCGTGCCGTCCGAGTCGTTGCCGAACTCGTAGTCCTGGGCCCGCAACGCGGTGATCGACGTCAGGTCCAGGTCGCCGATCGGATGGTTGACGGTGAAGGACACACCCTCCCGGTCGATGTTCTCGCGACCGTCGAAGTCATAGTCGCCGTCGCGGCGATCCCGGCCCGGGATTGAACCGAAGCCGGTCACCAGACCGCCGATCCAGGGATTGTTGCGGCTGCGATAGACATCCCCCGACAGGATGAGTTCCGTCTCACCCGCCAGCCCCCGCAGCGTCGCTCGGGCGCCGCGATAGTCGAGGTTGTCGAGCGTCGACCCGGTCGCGCGATTGGTGAAGGGGCCGTCCTGCTTGGCGCCGAAGGCCGCGACCTTGAAGAAGAGTGAGTCTCCGACCAGGGGTCCGGCGACATAGGCGCTCACCCGGCGCAGGTCTCGATCGCCGGCCTCGCCGAGCACCATCGCCTTGAACTCCGGACCCGGCTTAAGCGTGGTGATGTTGACCGCGCCGGCCGGGGAGTTCTTCCCGAAAAGCGTACCCTGCGGCCCACGCAGCACCTCGACCGACGAGATGTCGAGAAGGTCCTGCTGGTTGCCCTGAGAACGGCCCTGATAGACGCCATCGACGTAGACCGCCGAGCTCGCTTCGAAGCCGATATTGCGCGTGAAGGAGCGGATGCCGCGGATCTGCAGCACGGAATCCGCGTCGATTGTCACGTTCGGCACGAGGCCGTTGAGTTCAGTGAGTGTGTGGATCCCGGCTTTCTCGACCGCCTCGGCCGAGAACACCGTCAGGGAGACGGGGACTTCGATCTGACGCTCTTCGCGCCGCTGCGCGGTGACGATGATCGTATCGACAGTCTGGGCCTCGTTGCTGGCGGGAGCGCCGGGCTGGGCCAGCGCCGGGCTGACGAGCGCGGAGGCGCAGCACAGCGCCAAAGCAAACGTGCGGGCATGCCGACGGCGTGCATGGGCCGACATGGCTTGAACTCGATGCATGGTGTTTCCCCCAGAAGGCTTGTTGGACCCACCAGCCTCGCCGGTCGGCGATTTCGGGGCCTGATCCTCAAACGACGAGAGTGACAGATCTGAGAACACTGCCCTTCGTCGCTTCCCAATCAACCCGGAGCCAGCGTTTTGGAGAGGTCTGGGCCACCCACGGTCCGGAAGGGAGGCTACGTTGCTGAACCAGGCCCTTGTTAGAAACGCACAGATCCATCCGGCCCGCCTGGCTGTGGTGGCGCCGGGACGCCACCGGACCTGGAGCGTCCTGCGCGACGACGTCGCCCGGTTGGCATTTCAGCTGAACCAGCGCGGCGTTGGGCGTGGCGACAGGGTCGCGCTGCTGGCCGCCAACAGCGACCGCTATCTCGAAGTCTCGATGGCTGTGAGCTGGGCCGGCGCGGTCCTGACGCCGCTCAACACCCGATGGTCGCAGGCCGAACTGGTCTACGCCCTGAGCGACTGCAAGGCGTCCCTGCTCATCGTCGACGAGAGCTTCGCCTCCCAGGGCCTTGAGGCGGCCGCCGTCGCCGCAATTCCCGTCGCCCAGGCGCCTGTCGCATACGCAGTTGTCGACATCGACAACCTGTTCGCCGGGCGTTCAACGGACGAAGCGCCACTGGTCCGACTGGCCCCTACCGATATGGCGGGCGTCTACTACACGGGCGGGACGACCGGCGCGCCAAAGGGAGTGATGGTGAGCCCGCAGGGCCTCTGGGCCAGCGGGATCGCCTTCATGGCCGAAGCGGGCATCTCCGCCCGCGCCCGCTATCTGCACGTCGCTCCAATGTTTCACTTGGCGGATGTGGCTCTCAGTCTCGCGGGGACGATCGCGGGCGCCACGCACTATTTCCTTCCCACCTTCGAGCCGGCCGCCACGCTCAAGGCGGTCGCTGAACACCGCATTACTCACCTGCTTCTCGTTCCGACGATGCTCCGCATGGTCCTGGCCCATCCCGACTGCGGAGACGCGGACCTGACGTCCTTGGAATGCCTGGCCTACGGAGCCTCGCCGATCGACGAGACGACCCTGCTGGACGCCATATACCGGCTCCCCGAATGCGGGTTCATCCAGGGCTACGGGCAGAGCGAACTGTCGCCGCTCATCAGCGTCCTGCCGCCGGAGCGTCACACCCTTGAAGGCCCGGCCGCCGGAAAACTCAGGTCGGCGGGTCGCGCGAGCCTTTGCGTCGAGCTGGAAGTCGTGCGGTCTGACGACACGCCCGCCCCATCCATGGAAGTTGGCGAGGTCCGGGTTCGTGGCCCGGGCGCGATGCTCGGATACTGGAACAAGCCGGAGGAGACGGCCGCAACCCTGCGAGACGGCTGGGTCTACACAGGCGACGCGGGCTATCTGGATGGGGACGGCTTCCTGTTCCTGGTCGATCGCCTGAAGGACATGATCGTGTCAGGCGGCGAGAACGTCTACTCGGCGGAAGTCGAGAATGTCCTGGCGGCCCACCCTGCCGTGGGGCAGGTCGCTGTCATCGGCGTTCCCGACGAGCGGTGGGGCGAGCGAGTTCACGCGATCATCATTCTCCGACCGGATCGAAGCGTCGAACCTCAGGAACTCATCGACTGGTGCCGAGGCCGGATCGCGAACTACAAGGCGCCCCGGTCGGTTTCCTTGCGGGAGGAACCCTTCCCGCTGAGCGCGGCCGGAAAGGTCCTGAAGCGCGCCTTGCGCGCGCCCTTCTGGCCCGACAACGGCCGGTTGGTCAGCTAGCGGTCAGGCGGCAAGCTCGGACGCCATGCGGCTACAGTGCCGCTGCGCCCGCAGCACGTACTTGCGGATCATGCTTTCAGTGAGGCTTAATTCGGCGGCGATGGCGGCGTAGTCGGCGGCCCAGACCCGATGCTGCACAAAGGCGTATCGGCACTTGGGCGGCAGGTCATCGAGCCACGTCAACGTACGCTGGAGTTCGAAGCGAGCCGCGCAGGTCGCCTCCGGCGAAGGCTGGTCTGCGGCAAGGTCTTCGCCTGCGGGAAGGTCGGCCAGGTGTGTGTCGCCGCGCCGGGTGCGCTGGCGCAGGATGTCGATCGCGATGTTGCCCGCGATGGTGAAGACCATCGCCGCGGTCAGGCGCTCTGGTCGACCTTCGTCGTCGCGTAGCAGACGGACGAACGTCTCGTTGGCGACATCCTTGGCGTCCTCGGCGTTCGACAGGCGGCCCGACAGGAACCTCAGGAGGGTGGGATAGGTCTCGCGATACAAACTGTCGATGCGCTGGTGAGCGACGTGATCGGCGAGGCCGGGCGGGGGCGACATGCACATCACCTGCCCTCCTAGGCCGCCGCTCGCGGCCGCCAGCCGCCCGATCCGGATAGGGCGTCGCAATGCAGCTGAGGCTCGACGTTTCCCCCCGAAAGGACGACAGCCGCACAGCGCCCACGCAGCTCGATAGCGCCACTCAGCAGCGCCGCGAGACCGACC
This sequence comes from Phenylobacterium sp., assembly GCF_036677185.1. Classification (GTDB taxonomy): domain Bacteria; phylum Pseudomonadota; class Alphaproteobacteria; order Caulobacterales; family Caulobacteraceae; genus Phenylobacterium. The sequence continues at coordinate 350,835 of NZ_JAKFEN010000012.1, read as the reverse complement.
GCGCCGCCCGGCTCCAGGACGAGCTTCAGCGCTCGAGCGGCGAAGCTCATCGCCGCGACGGTGTCGGCATCGTCCACAGCGAGGCCGCCGGCCGCGACCCTCGAGATGACCTCGAAGGTCGCCTGCCCCGGTCGGCGAGCTCTGAGAGCGTCACAGATCGAGGTCGCCGAAGTGGCGTTCTCTTCGCGGCGACCCGACCGCAACGAGCGTTGCATGTCGTTGAGCGCCGCAGGCTCGACGCTGAGCACCCGCACACCGGGTGCAAAGGCCTCGACGGCCAGACAGCAGCCTGCCGTCAGGCCCCCACCGCCGCAGGGCGAAAGCAGGAGGTCCGGCACGACGCGCATCGCCTTGGCCTGCGCGAGCAACTCGACGCCCACTGTCGCCTGGCCGAGGACAATGTTGGGATCGTCGTAGGAGTGAACGTAATGCTGGCCGCGAAGCTCGGCCTGCCCCTGGGCGAAGCTATCCCAGTCGTCGCGGGGACCGTCGAAGAACACCACCTCGGCGCCGAAGGCGCGGACCTTGTCGACCTTCACCTTCGGCGCGCCGACAGGCATCACCAGGGTCGCGGGTATGCCCAGGTGGCGAGCCGCGAAGGCCAAACCCTGAGCGTGATTGCCCGACGACATGCCCAGCACGCCGGCGCGCCGGAGCGGCTTGGGTAGTCGGGAGAGGGCGTACCAGGCTCCACGGAGCTTGAAGGACCCGGTCACCTGGAGGCATTCCGCCTTCAACAGGACACGGCCGCCGACCCGGGCGTTCAGCTCGTCGCACTCCAGGAGCGGGGTGCGACGCGCCAGTTGCGACACGACGCGCGAGACGCTTCTGGCATGCCCCTTCAGGACGCAAGGTGACAGGATCGCGGTCATTGGAGCGCCCCCGCTGCCAACAGCCGCGCATAGAGGTCCGGGTCCGTCGCGCCTTCGGTGATCACCAGAAGGACGCGGCTCTCATCCGTCAGACCCAGCGCCTGCCGAGTCGACGCGTCTTGCGCCAGGGCCAGGAGCGCACCGACGCCGGCGGCGCCTGTCTCTCCGGCGGTAAGCCGGTGGCCGAGGCTTCCGTCAGCAAGCGCCACCATGGCCTGCAGGGCGAACTCGTCCGGCATCGCGAGGGCGTAGTCCAACCCACGCCGGAGAACCTGCCAGGCGATGTAGGAAACCTCGCCGCAGGCCAGACCGCCCATGATCGTTTCGTGTTCGCCGCCGACGATGGCCAACTCGCCTTCCCGGACGGTCTCTAGGAGACAGGCGGCGTTGACCGGCTCAACGGCGATGATCTTGGGTCGTTCAAACCCCAGGCGCGCCCACAGGTAGCCGGCGGCCACCGCGGCCAGGGCGCCGCAACCGACCTGGACGAAGACGTGCGAGGGCGCGCGCTCAAGCTGATCGAGTGCTTCTTCGAACAGCAGGCTGTAGCCCGCCATCACCTGCCGCGGGACGGCCTGATACGCCGGGCTGGAGGTGTCGGCGATGACGGTGCGGCCCAGTCGCTGGGCATCCTCGGCGGCCAAGCGAACAGCATCGTCGTAGTTCCCGTCGACCCAGACGACCTGAGCGCCATAGGCCTCGATCGCCTCGGCTCGCCGGCTTGAAACCGACCGGGGAAGGTAGACCACACAACCACAGCCGAAGCGGCGGGCGCCCCAGGCGACGGAGCGTCCATGGTTGCCGTCCGAGGCGCAGGTCGCGACCACGGCCTGCGTGAGGTCGCTGTAGAGGCCGTTCTCGAGGTCGTCGGCTGAAACGTGGGCGACGCCTGCCCCCTGCTCCACATAGGATCTCAGGTGCTGGCAGATGGCATAGGCGCCCCCAAGCGCCTTGAAGCTCCCCAGATCCGTTCTCGCCCCCTCGTCCTTGACGGCGACTTGCCGAACGCCGAGCCGGTCGGCCAGCACGGGCAGCTCCACCAGCGGGGTCACGGCGTAGTCCCGCCAGCCCTTGAGCTCGGCGCGGGCGATCTCCGCGGTAGAGGGATCAAAGCCGACGCGCTCCGCCTCGCCATAGGACCCGGCGTCCGCGGACGGGTTGGCGATCAAAGTGCACCCCTGGAAATCTGCGACGCTCATTTTGTCTCCGAGAAAAACTACTTTTTCTTTTTGGAAAAACCTCGATGAAGCTATGGTGACGACGCCAGCCTGTCCAGATTATTTTTCGTTTAGGAAAAACCCTCGCTTGTGCCGGGGCGCGCGGCTCTCTAGGCTTGCGTTTCCGGTAGGCAGCGAGGAGCCGCAGCAGCATGGCGCGACCCAGGACACGCGAAGCACGCGCGGAACTCCCGTCTGACCAGCGGCGCCTGAGCAACAAGCTTCGCAGCTATCGCGAGACCAACAACCTCACGCTTGAGCAGGTTGCTCGCATGACCGGCGTGTCCGTCGGAACGCTCTCAAAGCTCGAGAACGACCGCATCGCGTTGAGGTTCGAGACCTTGGCCAAGCTCTTCAACGCGCTCGACGTGAGCATGGCGGGACTCGATACGGACTGCCCGCGGCCGTTCACTGACGGCGCCCATACGGTCAACCGGCTGAACAGCGAGGACGTCGTTGAGACGGCCCAGTATCAGTACAACATCCTCTCGGGCGAACTGTCCCATAAGGCGATCTTCCCGGTCAGGATCGTCGTGAAGGCTCGCTCGCTCGACGATTTCGAGGAGTGGAATCAGCACCATGGCGAGGAGTTCATCTACGTCCTTTCGGGGACGGTGAAATTCTACATGGAGAAGCGGGAACCCATCATCCTGCGGCGCGGAGAGAGCGTCCATTTCGACAGTAGCATCCGGCACGCGCTCGCCTCGCACAGCAAGGATGACGCCGTAGTCCTATCGTTGAGCCATGGCGTCGCGCCAGTCGGGAACGACAACTGATCCGTCCTGTCCCAAGCTGAACGCAGCCATCGTTGTCTGTATGAAGGCAGCTGCAACAGCCCCGCCCGAAGGAGCTTGAGCCTTGGCGATGGGAAGAGTGATCAGAGGATTGGCGTCCGTCGCCATCACCCTCTTCCTTCTCTTGCTGCTGACGTTTGTCGTCACACGGATGTTGCCGGGCGATCCGGTCGTCGCCGTTGTCGGCGAGACCGCCGACCCGGCCGTCTACGCGCGCGTGCGGGCCGAAATGGGCCTCGACCAGCCCCTGCCCGTCCAACTCGTCCGGTATGTCGCCGGCTTCGCGCGCGGCACGCTCGGGGTCTCCACCGTAACCGGAAATCCGGTCGAGCTCGATCTCTTGCGGGTCTTCCCGGCAACCTTTGAACTCGCCACGCTGGCGATGGTGCTGTCAGTCCTCGTGGGCCTTCCCCTGGGCGTCCTCGCGGCGCTCCGGCAGAATACCGTGCTGGACTATCTGGTGCGCCTGGCGGGCTTGATCGGGTTCTCGACGCCCATCTTCTGGCTCGGTCTCATGGGTGTCAGCCTGCTGTACGGCGAATGGGGACTGCTGCCAGGGCCTGGCCGTGTTGATCCAGCGCTGATCCTGAAGACGCCGGAGATCACCGGGTTTCTCACGCTCGATGCAGCCCTCAGCGGGGACTGGACCACAGCGGCTTCCGCCGTTCACCACATGCTGATGCCAGCACTGACGCTCACGGTCCTCGGCGCCGCGTTCCTGTCCCGCATGACCCGGGCCTTTCTCCTCGAGCAGCTGGAGCAGGAGTATGTGACCGCCGCGCGGGCAAAGGGCGTCTCAGGCTGGCGCCTCGTCGTGCGGCACCCGTTCCGCAACACCCTTGTCCAACTCGTGACCGTCATCGCCCTTGGCTACGCCGGACTGCTCGAGGGATCGGTCCTCATCGAGGTGGTCTTCGCCTGGCCGGGCCTTGGCCTCTATCTCGCGAACGCCGTGCTCTCGGGGGATGTCAACGCCGTGGTGGGAGGCGTTCTGCTCGTCGGCGTGATCTTCATCGTCCTCAACCAACTCGCGGACTGGATTGGCGAACGCATAGACCCGAGGCTGGCCGCATGACGACGACAGCTGAAACCGGCGGCCTGACCTTGCGCCTCCGCGCCGACCTGCTCGCGGGGATCGTCATCCTGGCGGCGATCAGCGCCGCCGCGTTGGCCGCGCCCTGGATCGCCCCGCACGATCCGCTGGCCCAAGATCTCTCCGTCAATTTCGCCGAGCCTTCCGCGACCTACTGGCTGGGTTCCGACGAGTTCGGGCGAGACATCCTCAGCAGGTTGATCTGGGGCGCGCGGTCGACACTCCTGATGTCGGCGCTGGTGGTGGCGATCGCGGCGCCGGCCGGGCTGCTTATCGGCATGGCCGCGGGCTACTTCGGCGGATGGGTCGATATCGTCCTGTCTCGCGTCACCGACCTCTTCCTGTCCTTTCCAAGTCTGATCCTCGCCCTGGCCTTCTCGGCGGCGCTGGGCCCCGGCCTGGAGAAAGCCGTCCTGGCCGTGGCGCTCACCAGTTGGCCAGGCCTTGCGCGGATCGCGCGCGCCGACTCCCGGGTCATCCGGTCCAGCGAGTACGTCCTGGCCGAGCGCATGCTCGGCGCCTCGCCAACGCGCATTGTCTTTACCTGCATCCTCCCGATGGTCCTGCCCGCGGTCCTGGTCCGCACCGCGATGGGGATGGCGGCGATCATCCTGACGTCGGCCGGCCTCGGATTTCTCGGACTCGGCGCCCAGCCGCCCGAGCCCGAATGGGGCGCGATGCTCTCGACAGGTCGACGGTACATGCTCGAATACCCCTGGCTGGTCGCAGCGCCCGGCGCCGCCATCCTGCTGATCTGCATCGCATTCAATCTGATCGGCGACGCCGTGCGCGACATGCTCGATCCCAGGACCAGCCGCCAATGACGGCCCCGGCACCAGTGGTGGATCTGCGCGGACTTGAGGTCTTCGCCGGCGCGGACAAGCGTCTCCTCCGCGCCGTCGACCTCGTCGTGCAACCGGGAAGCCGTCTGGGTGTGCTCGGGGCCTCGGGTAGCGGCAAGTCCACGCTGTGTCGGGCTCTGTGCGGGTTTTATCCGAGGCCCGGCAGCTGGCGCGCGGAGAAATTTCGCATCCTGGGTCACGACATGGAGCCATCCCACGCGGCGGCATGGCGACAGCTGCGGGGCAAGGGCATCGGCCTGATCATGCAGGACGCCCGACACGCCCTGAACCCGCTGATGCCGGTCGGCGACCAGATCGGCGAAGCGATCTGGCCTGCGCTCGGCCGCCGCTCGGCCGCGATGAGAGCCAAGGTGCTGGAGATGCTCGCGGCCGTCGAAATCGAAGATCCCGAGGGCGTCTACAAACTGTTCCCGCACCAGGTTTCGGGCGGGATGGGCCAACGCGTCATGATCGCCATGGCCCTGCTGCAGGAACCTGCGCTCATCCTAGCCGACGAGCCGACGTCCGCGCTCGATGCCCCCGTAAAGCGGCAAGTGCTCGAGATTCTCGATCGCCTCGTACGCTCTCGCGGGTGCACCCTCGTGTTCGTCAGTCACGAGGTCAACCTTCTCTCCCGCTTCTGCGATGAGATCGTCGTGATGGACCAGGGCGAAATCATCGATCGCGGGACGACCGCCGCTGTCCTGCAAAGCGATATCGGCCAGACGCGCCGATTGATCGCCGCGACTCCTCGCCTGGAGGCCCCGTGATACAAGCCAAGTCCGCGATCGAGGTGCGTGACCTTGCATTGGAGCTGCCGGCCGGCGGCGGAGCGAAGCAGGTTCTCAAGGGCCTTTCCTTTACGGTCGGCGCAGGCGAGGTGTTCGGACTCGCCGGCATGTCCGGCTCGGGAAAGTCCAGCGTCCTGAGATGCATCTCCGGGCTGGAAGGGCGCTGGAGCGGCTCGGTTTCGCTCTGTGGGCAACCGGTGGCTCCGGGGCGCCTCGGAGCTGACCCGAGCCTCGTCCAGATGGTTTTTCAGGACCCATACGGTTCGCTCCATCCTCGCAAGACACTCGAAGGCAGTCTTGCTCAGGCGCTACGAGCAAGCTCTTCGGCGGCGGCAGCGCTCGATGGCATCCTGGAGGCGGTGGAGCTTCCGCGCGCATTGCTCAAGCGATATCCGCACCAGGTTTCGGGCGGACAGAGACAGCGTTTCGCGATCGCCCGCGCCCTTCTCGTGCGCCCGCGTGTCCTGCTGCTCGACGAGCCGACATCGGCGCTCGACGTACTCGTTCAAGCCGAGATCCTGGGGCTACTTCAGCGCCTGAGCAGCGAACTCGCGACGACGATGGTGTTCGTCAGCCACGACCTAGCGGTGCTCTCCCAGGTCTGTTCGAGGATCGGGATGATGTTCGACGGCGCGCTGGCCGAAGTTCTGAGCGACGACGACCTGCGCCGCGGCGGGGCCGTCGACCCTCGCTCGCGCAGCTTTATCGAAGCCGCTCGAGCCCTCGGCTAACGCGCCTCAGCCCCAGGTGATCCCGTGCGCTTCGAAGGGCGCCGCATCCAACGGCCAGATCGGTCGTTGCACCTTCGTCAGAGGCAGGCGTGCATAGTCGGAGTCCATATAGCCAGGGCCGCGGCAGTAGACGATCTCGCGCGCGATCGGCGCAAACTTCGCATGGAAATGCTGAGCCGACTTGACGATCAGAACCCGCTGGCTCGCCGGATCGATGGCCAGCTCCGTGAAGCAGTCCGGGCTGAAGGTCTGCTGCCGCACGGTGCAGAGAACGATGGTCACGCCGCTATCGGTCTCAACGGCCGCGCAGGGGCCCAGCGAGTCCCGCTGCTGCGAAAACGTCTCTTGCTGAGCATCCGGGTTGAGAGCCCGAACGACCACATCCAGGTCGAGCGGATCGCCTGACAGGGGCCCCAGCTTTCCACCAATGCGCATGGCCAGCCGGGCGCCGAGCCCGGCGCGGAAAGCGATCTTCACCGCTTCCGGGTCCCAGAGCGGGGCGACGGCCACGCCGGTCATGCCACGCTTGAACACCTCGTCGAGCACGAACGTGGAGTCGCCCGGCGCGCCGCCTCCGGGGTTGTCCGAGGTGTCGGCCAGCACGACGGGACCTCCGCCCTGGGCGACGAGTGCCTCAACGCGATCCAGGGCTTCGTGGATGTCGGGGTGGCTGGCGTCGACGGCTTCACGCATGGCGAAGAAGCGGCGTCCGAGCCCCTCGGCCGTCTGCCGGCCGCCGACGTCCTCCCCGTCCATGACCAGGATGACGCCCGCGCCCGTGTAGGCCTGGTCGGAAAAGGGAAACCCGTGAGCCAGGTTGGCCGCCAGGACCTTGTCCTTGCCCTCCAGCGCTGTCAGCTCGTCGACGAAGCTCCGAAGGGGTTCGCGGGTGGTGTGGTAGAAGCCCAGCATCGGCACGGGCTGGAACACGGTGACTGGGCGGATCTCGCCCCGAACAGCCCCCTCGGCCATTTCGACGAGTTCGGCGGACCGCTCCGGCCAGTCAATGTGAGGATACTCCTTGCAGGGCACCAGCGCATTTGCGGCGCTCACCATGGCCGGCGTGACGTTGCAATGCAGATCGAGGAGGACGCCCACGAAAGTCTCCGGGCCGACCAGCTCCCGCACGCGAACGAGTAGATCGCCCTCGCAGTCATCGTAGCCCTCCGCCATCTGCGCTCCGTGCAGGAACAGCAGGACGGCGTCGACCGGGGCGGCCGCCGCCAGGCCAGCCAGGATCGCGTCCCGCAGCCCTTCGTAGGTGGATCGTACGGTGGGGCCGCTAGGCGTCGCCGCCGCCCACACGCCGCGGACGACCTCATGCCCCCGCGCTTCGCTCAGGCTCGCGAGAGGGGCGATGTCCTCGAACTGCTTGAGCCGTTCGGCGCCTTCGCCGGTGTCCGGCCGGAAGACGAGCATGTCCCGATAGCTTTCGAGATCCGTCGGCAGGGGGGAGAAGGAATTGGACTCATGCGCGAGTACGGCCACATACATTTTCATCGACGAGATCCCCTGACGGCGTCTTTCTTCAACGAACTCCGCGCCCGATCTGCGAATTACCATCCGTTGTCCCTGGCCCACCGATCAACCACCTGATCGCCGCGAACCAGCGCGTAGCCCTGGAAGGCGGCGGCCGTAATGCAGGCATGATTGGGAACCACACGCACCAAGGCTCCGACAGGCAACCGCTCGTAGACACCTTCGTCCGCGACCTCCGCGATCCCATGTTCTTGATTGAGGTTGGAAAGCGTCAGTCCCTCGATCGGCAGCAAGGTCTTGGGATCGCAGATCTCCCCGTAGCTCGGCACACCGGAGGGCGTCAGACCTCGGTCCTTGGACAACGCCAGGATCCCCGCGTCGATGAGCAGGCGACCGGCGGCTCGATTGTGGCCGACGACGCGCGACAGCACCGTCAGCGCGAGGTCCGACCGCTGGCAAACGCCGAGCTTCAGCTGATCCAGGTCGTTGAAAATGTAGACGCCGGTCCGGGCCTCGGTCGCCCCGAGGCGTTCGTCGAGGGCGTCGATGCTGGGCGTCGATCCGATCGATACGATATCGACCGGGAGTCCGGACAACCGCAATCTGTCCGCGGCGTGTGCGGCCATTGCGGCCTCGGCGCGAGCGATCCGCCGGCGGTCCTCGAGATCGGCCGCCCCGTAGGCATGCCCCGCGTGGGTCATGACGCCGGACAGACGGAGCGAGGGGCATGCCGCGATCAGGGTCGCGATCTCGAGAAGCTCGGCTGAGTCGGGAGAAACCCCAGCTCGGCCCGCACCGACGTCCAGCTCAACCAGGACCCTGAACACCAGGTTCTCGGCGCTCGCGAAGGCGGCCAGGGCGACGACCACCGCCGCGGAGTCGACCACCAGCGTCAGGTCGGCTCCGGCGCGAACGAGGCGGCTGAGCCGCTCAAATCGCGCCGGCACGACACCCACCGCGTAAAGGATGTCGCTGACGCCGCGGGTCAGAAACCATTCCGCTTCCCGCAACGTCGAGACAGCGATGCGGCGCGGCCCCTCCCCGAGCATGCGCTCGACTACTTCGATGCACTTGGCCGTCTTCACATGCGGCCGAAAATCCAGACCCAACGTCCTGACGTGGTCCCGCATCCGTTGTGCGTTGCGCTCCATCGCATCCAGATCGAGCAGGAGTTCGGGCGTCGAAAGCGCCTCCAGCAGAAGGACGTTCACGCCGCGAGCCGCCGTAGCACCGAGGTCAGGACTTCCGCCCCCTGCACAAGCTCTCTGGCGTCGGTGTGCTCGCGGGGATTGTGGCTTATGCCCCCGGCGCTCGGCACGAAGATCATGCCCGCAGGGCAAACCCGCGCCAGGATCTGCGCGTCGTGCCCCGCACCGCTCGGGAGGTCGTAGGTTGAAAGGCCCAGGTGGTGGGCTTCCTCTCGCACAAGGTCGACAACCGCCGGGTCGAAGACGACCGGATCCAGGTCTACGAGCGTGCGGATTTCGAGGCCCAGCCCCGATGCCTCTGCAATGGAGAGAGCCAGATCGGCGACTTCGGCCGCAGCACACCTCAGGAGGTCGCCGTCGGTGTTGCGCAGATCCACCGTCATGGTCGCGCGCCGAGCAACGACATTGACCAGGTTGGGCTCTAGAACCACACGGCCGACCGTTGCGAGCTGGTCTCCACCAACGCGCTTGGCCAGGTTCGCCACCCCGGCCGCCAGGGCGAAGGCGGCTGCGCCGGCATCCCGCCGCATCGCCATTGGCGTGGTCCCGGCGTGGCGGGCTTCACCAATGAACTCGACCTCCAGCCAGTGAATGCCCTGAACTCCGAGGACGACGCCGATGGGCGACTGGACGGCTTCAAGGATCGGCCCCTGCTCGATATGCAGCTCGACGAAGGCCTTCAAGGTGTCGATCGAGAAGCGCTCGCACCCCGCATAGCCTGCCCGTTCCAGTTCGGCGCCAAGCAAGGGACCGTCGATGGCGCGGGTGACCAGGGCATCCTCCACAGAGAGTTGGTCGGCGAAGACCAAGCTCCCAAGCATGTCCGGCGAAAAGCGGGCCCCCTCCTCGTTCGTGAAGAAGGCGACGCCAAGCGACCGGGTCGGGCGGAAGCCGGCTTCCCGCAGGCTTTCGATCGCTTCAAGGCCAGCGAGGACGCCCAGGTTACCGTCATACAGGCCGCCGCAGGCGACGGTGTCGATGTGGGACCCTGTGAGGACCAGGCCATCCCCGCCTTCGGCATCCCAGACACCGACCACGTTGCCGATCAGGTCGATACAGACACGTAGTCCGAGTTCCCTCATCCAACCGGAGACGAGATCCCTCCCCTCCCGGTCCGCGTCCGTGAGGGCGAGCCGACATACGCCTCCATCGCCCGTGGCGCCCACCTCGCCCAGAGCCTGAAGGCGCCGGAGCAGGCGGTCCCCATCGATCAGACAGGCTCGATCAGCTCCCGCAGTCAACGGTTGCGCCTTCTCGAGCAGGGCTGAAGGGCATGTTCCGGGCGCGATCAGTACTGACAACCAGACCGGCGGCCTTGCCATCGGCGCCGAGCTTGAAGCTCAGGGTCGCGACCGATGCGGCCATCGGGAGGGTGGCCAGGAACGTGTTCTCCGCGGTCGGCGTCAGCGGCAGCTCGGAGAACCGCGCGCTCGACAGTTCGAGCGATGCCCCCCGGCGATCGACGACATACATCGTCTGCAGATCACAGCTGAAGTACCGTCCCTGGAACCGCGTCAGATCGCCGGTGAGCGCCGCTGCTTCGATCCGGTCGGCTCGGATGATCTGTCCATTCATCTCCGAGGTCAGAACCCTGGCCGGCTCGCCATCGATCCTGTCCATTCGCATCGTCGCGTTCAGCGCGGGCACCGCGAAGCGGTCGCCAGACGGCACGATCTCGAACTCGCCGGGAACCCCGATGATGGCCGTCTTAAGCTTGGAGCCTTCCCGCCAGACACGGAGCGTTACCCCGGTATCGGCCCGGAACAGACCTTCTGCCGACTGCGCCGCCCGAGGGTCGATGGCGGGCCCTGCGGGCGCCGCGAACGTCGGCAGGGACTGGCCCATGCCGGCCGCCCGGGTCACGGTTTGGGTGCGGAAGAAATCCAGCGCCCCATTGCTGAGGGTCGCCGCCGCCCGGCGCTCCTCCGGGAGAATGAACACCCGCGCCGAATAGCCCGAGGAGAGGCCACCGTGGTCCCAGACCAGCCGGCCGTCGGACCGGGAAACCTCCAGGCCGTAGGCGTAGACGGATCCGGTTACGGGCGGCGTGACCGCCGCGAGGCGACGAGCGAGCGCGCCTGCCGGTCCACGGCGCTCGATGAGGGCCTTGCACCAGATGATCAGGTCGTCGGCCGTCGTGTGGAGGTTCGAGGGACCGCCAAAGCCGTGCAGCGCCTCGGCGAGCTGAAGGCCTCCCGGGCCCGGTTCATAGCCGACGGCGCGACCGGGAAGGATCGCGGCATGGTCCTCGAGGATCTGGGTGTTCTTCATCCCCAAGGGAAGGAAGATGTTCTTCCGGGTCCAGCTCGAGAAGCTCTCGCCGGTGATGGCCGCGACCACCTCGCCCAGCAGGAAGTAGCCGGTGTTGCCATAGATGAAGTCGCCGCCGGGATCGGTGTTGAGACCGCGCTGGCGCTTGATCGCCTCCATGACACGATCACGCGTTTCAGGGTCGGAGTTCTCCAAACCCTGCAGCGCGAAGATCGCATCGATGCTGCGCAGACCGCTGCGATGGTCCAGCAGGTGCCGGATCGTGATCTTGGTCCCGTAGTCGGGCATCCAGGGCAGGTACTTGCGGACGTCGTCATCTAGCGACAGGCGGCCCTGGTCGACGAGGAGGATGATCGCCGCGCCGGTGAACTGCTTCGTGACAGACGCCGCATGGATCGGCGTGTCGGTCCGGAACGGCGCGCCGACCTCGACGTCTGCGAGGCCGGCAGCGGCCGACCGAACCTTGCCGTCCGGGCCGAAAGAGGCGACCGCCAGGCCGGGGCCGTCAGGCGTCGCGTACTGCGCGACCGGCAGCTTTGGTTGGGGAGCCGCCGCCGAGATCGCGGGAGAGCCGGCGACCAGCGCGGTCGTGACGAGAAGGATGATTGCAAGCTTCAAGGCTCAATGTCCGCTTTGGTCGCTGTGCGCGAATGAGGTGTTGGGTCGGCTGAACGGCTTCGACGGATCGTAGGGGCGCGCCAGCCGGAAATAGGTCTCGTCGGAATACGGATGCTTCTCGCCCGTCTCCGGATCCCAGATCGAGCGAGGGGTCGTCACCAGATCACCGAGATAGGCGTGGATCGCCCGGCTGTAGCCCTCGCCAACGTTCGCGACGGCGTGGATGGCGTCGGACGAGAACGTCGCGACGTCGCCCGACTTGATGCTGATCTCGTCCAGCTCGACCACGCCAGTCGGCGCCGCGCGGAACCGCTTGGCGATCTCCTCGCCCTCATAGGTGCCGATGATGGCCACCATCGCGTGGTCGTGCGGCGGAAAGAGCACATTCGGCGTTTGCCGTATGCTCATGAGCGTAAGCCTGTCGGATCGATAGAGGCAGACCTCTTCCTCGTCCTGTGCGACGGCCGCCGGGTCGGGATCCTGCATGAACGATCGGATCGCGGCGCTGATCTCCTCAACGGGCGCCGAACCTGCTGCGGCGGCGAGCGCGCACCGCGAGACGAGCTCTGTCAGAGAACCGCTCATCGCAGACGCTCCGGACAGGAGAACGTGCCGCCACGGAAGGTCTTGAGCGTGAGGACGGTCCCGCCGCGCGGGTCCTGCGCCACCGATCCCACGCCGCTGCCCCAGGTCTTCAGCATGAAGCTGCTGGCGTCGAGCGGGAGCAGGCCGATCGGGTCGCCCAAAGCCGACCGCAACGCCGTTGCCGGCGCGTCCACGCGGTACGCGGCGAACAGCTCGTCACAGTAGAACGTGGGGCCGAGCACCGTCTGGGGCAGCCTGGCGGAGGCCGCGTCCACCCGGCGTCCGGTCGTCACCCCGCCGCTCATCTCAACCTCGACCAGGACCCCCTTGTCCGTCCGACTGAAGCGCACTTCAGAGTTCGCCGAAGGCACCACAAAGCGATTGGGTTCGACAAAGGTCGGCATGAAGGTCCCGAGGCCAAAGACCTCAAGGCGCGCCGCGCCGGCTTGGTCCTCGAACGTGAAGACCAGACCATTCTCGAGGCGGTAGACCCCGGCGTACTCCCTGAGCGCCCGCTTCAGGTCCTTGCTCGCCGCGGCCTTCGGGCGGGGCACGCCGCGGCGCTGGCCCGTCAGCCTCGTCGCCAGCGTGTCCGCGACCACGGACATCGACACCTGATCGCTGTTGGCGGCGACCACCACCGCCTTCCGCTGTCCGGGGATCAGCAGGATATGGGCCCGGAAACCGGCATCGGAGCCGCCGTGTCGAAGGGTCTGCTGGCCGCCGACCTGACCGACCTCGAAGCCCCAGCCGTAGTCGTTGGCTCCACCGCCGGCCAAGGGGCGCGTCTCGGCCAACACCTCATAGGCGGGGCGTCCGCCGATCTTCGAGGTCATCACGAAATCGCCCCACCGACCGAGGTCGCGGATGCTCGTCATCAGGTTGGTGTCGCCGGCATAGCCGAATTGCAGGAAGGCCCGCCGATAGCGACCGTCCGGGCCCTGTTCGTAGGACTTGGCCTGGCCTCGTATGAGCTGGTTGGGGGTCTCCTTGATGACCGTGGCGGTCATGCCGGCGGGAACGAAGATCGTCTCGCGCATGAAGTCAGCGTACGACTTGCCCGACACGCGCTGGATGACGAGCGCGAGCAGGAAGTAGTTCGAGTTGCTGTAATCGTACATCGAGCCGGGCGCGAACTGACCTGCGGTCTGGCGCCGGATCATCCGGAAGACGTCGGCCGAATCCACGGTGTCGTCCGGACGCCAGCCCGCGAGCGTCGACAGCCCGATGTGGTCGCGAATGCCGCTCGTATGATGGATCAGATGCTCGAGGGTGATGTTGTCGGCATAGGGCGCCAGTTCGGGCACGTAGCGCCGGATCGAGTCACGCCGTGAGAGCTTTCCGTCGGCTTCCAGGAGGGCGATCCCGTACGCCGTGAACGACTTCGTCAGCGAGGCGACGTGAAAGACGGTGTCCAGCGAAACGGGGGTGTCATGCTCAATGTCGGCGCGGCCGTAAGTGGCTGAAAAAGCGGGCTTGCCACCGTCCATGACGAGTACCGCGCCGCCAGGGGCCCCCGGGCTCGAGTATGGCCGGAAGAGGCTGTCGGCGTCGCGTCGCAAGGCCCGGCCGTCGGCGGCTTGAGCGGGCGCGCACACCGACGACATCGCCATCACGCCCGACATCAGGGTCGCGAGAACGGCGGCTCTCGACCGATGCATTGAAACAGACCCCATCAACTTTCCCCGACGCCATCGGCCGGTCGCGCGGCCCTTGCATTGGAAACGTATCAGCCCCTCGCTCTGGGAACCCAGCATGACGCAATTCCCAGCGGCTGACTGGAGGTCGTTATTCGCGGAGAGGGGTCCGATGCGCGGGCCGCACGGGAAAACCGCTCCGCATGCAATTCATCGACCTTCCGACATCGCTCTTCTGCGCCCGTGTTCGAACCGTGATTCAATACAAGGAGCTGTCGCCGGAAGTGGTCGGCCCTCCGGGCGGGTTGGGTTCGCGGGCGCACGCCGCGCTGGATCCCGTCGCCCGGGTCCCAGCGGTCAAGTTCGCCTCCGAAGAGCTGTGGCTGCACGAGTCCATGCTGATCGCGCTGCGGCTTGAGGAGGAACATCCGGCGCGCCCGCTGGAACCGGCGTCAGCCGAGCTTCGCTGGCTCGGTAGGCAGGGCATGGCCTTTCTGGACAGCTACGCCGTCTCGGCCATGTTCGACATTCTGCGCCTCGCAGACCGCCGCCACACCGAAGACGAAGTCGAGCGCTCGCGAGAGCGCATCGCCAACGCCTACCGATGGCTCGAGCAGACCTTGCCGGCCGCACAGTTCGCGCTCGCCGATAAAATGACGCTTCTCGATATTTGGCTGGGGCTGACGGTCGCTCTGGGCGCGGAGTTCAGCACGCGAACCGGCCTCGATCTCAGTCCGCCCCGCAGAGTGGCCGAGCTGTCTGACCAGGCGCTCTCCCAGTCCAGCCTGTCGAAGGTGCTGGCGCAGCTGCAGAGCGAGACGCAAGCCGCATGAGGTCGAACGCAGCTCAACGAGACGTCCTCGGCCACCCTCCCGGGCTTACCGTCCTCTTTCTCACTGAGACCTGGGAGAAGTTCTCCTACTACGGCATGCGGGCGATCCTGGTCTATTACATGACCGAGACGCTCCTGATGACGCAGCGGGACGCCTCCGCCATCTACGGCTACTACACCGCGGCGGCCTACCTCACGCCGGTGATCGGGGGCTGGATCGCCGACCGGTGGCTCTCGCGGCGCACGGCTGTGGCGCTTGGCGGCTCGATCATGGCCATCGGTCACTTCATGATGACCAGCGAGGCGTTGTTCTTTCCGGCGTTGGCGGCGATCGCGCTCGGAAACGGCCTGTTCCTGCCCAGCCTACCGGCCCAGATCGCCGGGCTCTACCGGCCCGACGACGGTCGACGAATGATCGCCTACAACGTCTACTACGCAGGCATCAACCTGGGGGCCTTCTTCGCGCCGCTGGTGTGCGGCGGCCTCGGCGAACTGCTTGGTTGGCACTGGGGTTTCGGCGTCGCCGGCGGGGGCATGGTGCTCGCCCTGGCCATCTATCTGGGCGGGGCAAGGTGGCTCCCGCCCGCCGAGCCAGCTCACCAAGAGCGCCAGGCGGCGGCCACCGCCTCATCCGATACGGCGACGCCTTACCTCTTCCTGTTCGGCGTCATCCTGGCCGTCGTCATCTTCCGGGGCGCCTACGAACAGATCGGCAATACCGTTGCGGTGTGGACCGATAGTGGTGTCGATCGCAGTGTCTCGGCGGGCTTCGACATACCGATGGCCTGGTTCCAGGCGCTCAATCCGCTCTGCGTCTTTCTCTTCACCCCGCTCCTCGCCCTTTGGTGGCCTACGCCCAGTTCGGTCGGCCCCACCGTCAGACGCATGGCCCTGGGCGCGCTTGTCGTCGCCGGCGCCTACCTGACTCTCGCCGTCGCTGCCGCAGAAAGCAGAGGGGATGCCTCCTCGTGGCTCTGGCTGCTGGCGTTCTTTGGCGTGATCACCCTTGGGGAGCTCTTGATCCTGCCGGTCGGCCTTGGCCTCTTCGGTCGGCTGGCTCCGGTGCACCGCGCGGCGACGATGATCGCCATCTGGTTCGTGGCGTCAGCCGGGGGCAATCTCCTGGGCGGGCAACTTGGAGGTCTCTGGAGCAGCCTTACACCTCCGCTGTTCTTCGGATTGACCGCCGTGGTGTCGATCTGCGCGGCGCTCTGCCTGCTGGCGCTTTCCCGGCGCCCGCCGGCGGCGGCGAAGGACCCATAGGCCGTCCACCGCCGCCGGTCCTTTGCGCTAGAACGTCCTTCCGAACGCCGCGACGGCGCGCTGGACGTCGGCGTTGGCGAGCAGGTCTTCGTGCCCGATACCGGTGAGTTCCACGAAAGACCTTGAGCTGGGGTCCGCGGCCTCATAGTTCGCCCGGCCCTCCTCGATCCGCACCGCCACATCCTTCTCGCCATGGATGATGAGCAGAGGCGACCGGCTGCGTCGCACCGACGCCGTCACATCCAGGAAGTCCAGAGCATCCGCGGCCGGCACCAGGCCCTTCAGGCGCTCGGGGTAGAGCTTCGCCATCAGGTCAGGGTGGGAAAGGCCGGCGAGAAGCACCAAGCCACCAATCCTGCGTTCCCGGGCGACAAAGGCCGCGATCATCGAGCCCATCGAGTAGCCGAGGACCATGACCTTCCCGAGCCCGTCCGACCGCTTCGCCACCGCATCGACAATGGCGACGCCGTCGGTCCGCAGCTGGAGGGCCGCGGCGCGACCAGTGCTGAAGCCGAATCCGCGATAGTCGAACGCGACGACCGCCCCGACGCCTTTGGCCAATGCACGGTACGCGGCGTCGTGGTTGCGGATCAGGTTGTTACTCCCCCCGAAGATGACCAGGGTCGGGCCACGCGGGTCGCCGCCTTCGTAGCGCCATCCCCGGAGTTCGGCGCCATCGACCTGCAAGGCTTCGCGCCGCCTCCCGGGAGCATCGGTCCATTCGGAGAGGGGCGCTGTTGGAAGGGTCCTTTCGAGGACATCGTTGGCTGTGAAGTTGGGCGTTGGCCCGGTGCGTGCGTGGGCCCGCGTCGCAATCAGCGCGACGGCGGCCGAGAAGGCGAAAGATCGTCTGTTCATGGCTCTCACGGTGTTGGAGTCCGGATTGAAACGATCTGCCGGGGAAGTTTCGGAACCCGCGGGAAACGAAGGCGCCAGTGGCGGTCCCAATCCCCCTGCGCCTATCGTTGTCAGAGTGCCCGGCCTGTCAGCGGAGGGGGGGAAGCAGTTGTTCCGTCGAACTGTGATCGCAGCGGTCGTCCTGGCCGGTCTTTGCGGCGCGAGTTGCTCGCCAGGCGTTGGCCTGAAGCCGGACTCCCGAGCCCTGGTGGTCGGCGCGGCGCTCGATGGCGTGCGGACACTCGATCCCGCTTCGATCTTCGAGCCGGCCGCGGACGTCATTCTGCGCAATGCCTGCGATCAGCTCCTGATGGCGGTATTCGAGACGCCGATGCGGATTGGCCCCGGTGTGGCCGAACGGTGGTCGGTGTCAGCCGACGGGCGCACGATTACCTTCACCATCGCCCAGGGACGTCGATTTGCGTCCGGTCGCCCAGTGACGGCCGAAGACGCCGGCTGGTCCATTCGCCGCGCTGTCCGAAGCGGGCAAGCCGCTAGCCAGTGGTTCGGGCAATGGGGTCTGACATCGGCGAACGCCGACACGGCAATCCGAGTGGTCGATGCGCGAACCCTCCAGATCACCCTCGATGGCGCCTACAACATCGACCTGATCGGCACCGTTTTCGGGGCGGGTTTTGCGACGGTGCTCGACCGTAGGGAAGTGCTGGCCCACGCCAGGGACGGAGACGGCGGGTCACGTTGGCTGAAGACGCACTCGGCGTGCGCGGGCCCGTACCAGATCGCCGGGTGGGTCCCCAACAGTACAATCGTCCTGGCCAGGAACCCCCATTCCGCGCACAGCGCGGGGCCTGACCGCATAGTCTTCTGGCACGTCCCCGAGTCTTCCTCCCAGCGTATCATGCTCGAGAAGGGTGACCTGGACATCGCGACGGAGGTCTCTGAATCGGACATCAAGGCCTATCAGGCCGGCGCCCGCGCACGGCTGGTGCGGTCACCCTCCCCGACAATCCACTACCTGGCCTTCAACCAGGCCGATCCGCGCTTTCGGGACCCTCGCGTCCTCACGGCGATGAAGCTGCTGGTGGACTACGACAGCGTCGAGGCCCGGCTGGTGCAGGGTGTCGGCTTCGTCAGGCAGTCGATCCTCCCCGCCGGAGCTTTGGGAGCAGCGCCCAAGGACTTCCGCCCCTATGAATTCGACCCGCAACGGGCCGCCAAGCTCCTCAAGGAAGCCGGGCTGGGCGAAGGCCTCGAGTTCGAGCTGATCACCACGGGGCAGTTCCCCTCGATCGAACTGGCGCAGCAGTTCCAGGCCGCCGCAGCCTCGATCGGCGTACGCGTCACGCTTCGCCAATACACCGGCAAGCACCTATCGACCCTGCACAGGTCGCGTCGCTACACGGCGGTCGTGAACGATTTCGGTTTCGGTGCGCCGGATGGCTTCTTCGTCCTGTTCTTCTTCGCGACCAATCCCGACAATCGACCGGAGGCCGGCGCCGCCCACCTGCTGAGCTGGCGCGCGAACTGGGAGCCGCCCGCCGAGTTGCAGAAGACAGTCGCAACGCTGGCGGCTCCCGCGCCGTCGACTGCGCGCGAGAGGCTGTTCGCGGAAGCCCAAGATCGGCTGGCGGCGGAATCGCCATTCGTCCCGATCGTCCAGGGCTACAGCACGCTCGCGGCGGGTCGCGACATCGTCGGCCTACGTTCCACCTTCATCGGACCCTGGTACCGTGAGATCGAAAGACGGCCGACCCGCTGATGTGCAAAGGTCTCAGGAGACCCTGACGAGGGCGTCGACCTCGACCGAGCAGTTGAGCGGCAGTCGGTACACGCCCACCGCCGACCGTGCGTGCCGCCCGGCCTCTCCCAGCACCTCGGCCAACAGGTCCGAGCAGCCGTTGGCGACCTTCGGGATGTCCACGAAGTCCGAGCCGGCCTGCACAAAGACGTTCAGCTTCAGGATCTGCTCGACCCGACCCAGATCGCCCAGCTCGCGCACCAGTTGGGCAAGGATATTGAGGCCGCAGAGCCGGGCGCCGGCCGTCGCCGCCGAAAGGTCGACCTCGATCCCGACAACGCCCTTCACCGATCTCTCCGCGGTGGCGGAAAGCTGGCCGGAGATGTGCGCCAGGTTTCCGTCACGCACGCAGGGCTGATAGCTTGCGATCGGTACACTCGGCGTTGGTAGGGTTAGACCCAAAGCCAGAAGTCGGTCGGCCGGCGTCGCCATTCTCAATTTCCCTATGCGCAGACCAGCGGCACGGCCGTGGTTTCCTTGAGGCATTCCATCGCGAAGCTCGAATTCACGTCGGACAGGCCGATCTCATGGATCAGGGCCTGGTAGACCCGGTCGAACTCGCGGATGTCGGCGACGATGACCTTGAGCAGGTAGTCGACATCGCCCGACATTCGGTAGGCTTCGACGACCTGAGGCACGCGTCCGACCGCCCGGATGAACTTCGTCGTCCATTCCTCGGAGTGGTCGTTTGTCCGGATGGAGACGAAGACGGTGCCGCTCCTCCCGAGGCGATCCCGATCGAGCAACGCTACCCGCTTTCGGATGATGCCCTCGGCCTCCAGCCTCTGGACACGTCGCCAGCAGGCGTTCCTCGATAAGCAGATCGCGTCGGCCAACTCGGTCAGCGTGACGGAGGAGTCCGACTGAAGGTGCGCAAGGATCTTTAGGTCGAAGGGATCGAGTTCCACGAAAGCACTCTGGCTTGGGACGGCGTCACCGGCTTCAACGCGCCGCCACCGCAAATTGGGAACTCAGTCCGCACGGACCTCCGTAGCTTCAGGCACGCAGAGGCTTGGAGCTCCAGATGTTAGAGCGCGTGTTCACCGACCATCCGCGGTCAGTGGGGGAAACCTATCGTCAGCATCAGCGGGTGGCCCTTGGCTTCGCCTGGCGGCTGGCCGGCGCCGCCGCCGCCTGCGCGATCCACGCGCTAATTCCCGCGCTTCTTCAGACGCACGCCAGCCGGACGATCACTGACCTGCACAGCAGGATGGTCGCTCATCGGCGAGGCCCGCAGGGCAGCGTGTGACCCACATCGCGTCCCCCCACGCCACAACGCTGGCCCGCTTGAAGTGGGTGCAAGCCGCCACGCCGGGGATTCTCCTCTGCGTCGCCCTCGCTGCTGTCGCGGACTGGCTTGGCGCGGCGACCGGCCTCCCCGGCATGCTGCTGGCGCTTGCGATGGGCTTCCTCGCGTCGGCCGTCGCGGATCGGCCGGCGCTCGCGCCGGGCATCGCCCTTGCGGCCAAGACGCTGCTGCGGCTGGGCGTCGCCTGCCTTGGCGCCAAGCTGACATGGGCGCAACTCGACCAACTGGGGCCCGGCGTCGGCCTGCTGGTCATCCTCGCCGTCGCGGCCACCATCGTCCTGGGCGCCGCTGTGGGCCGGTCGCTCAAGCTGGGTTGGGGCTTCTCGGTCCTCTGCGCCGGCGCCGTCGCGATTTGCGGTGCGTCGGCCGCGCTCGCCATCGCCGCCGCCCTTCCCGAGCGGGAGGATGTCCGCCGCGGCTTGCCGCTGGTAGTCGCCGGGGTCACCGTCCTCAGCACCCTGGCGATGCTCGCCTACCCGCTGCTCGCTGTCCTGCTGAACTACACGCCTCAACAGACGGCCGTGTTCCTGGGCGCGACCATCCACGACGTCGCGCAGGTCGCCGGCGCCGGTTTCGCGGTCTCCGACCCGGTGGGGCAGTCAGCGGTCGCGGTCAAACTGGCGCGTGTCGCTTGCCTGCTGCCGGCCGTCTACTTGATCGGGCTGCTGTTTCGCGATGATCGCACCAGCAGCAGGGCCGCAGCACTGCCCTGGTTTCTCATCGCCTTCGCCGCACTCGCCGCGGCGCGGTCCGTCGGTTGGATCGGTGACGCGGCGGGCGAGGCGATTGGTGGAGCAGGCCGGACGCTCCTGCTTGTGGCCATCGTCGCCCTGGGCTTGCGGACCCGACCCAGGGACCTCCTGAGCGCCGGGTGGCGGCCACTCTCCCTTCTCATCGTCACGAGCGGCCTGCTGGCGGGCGGCGTCGCGGCGGCCCTCTCGCTGGGAATTCCATGACGCCTCGAAGTCCTTTTTCCGCCCTTTCTCAGGGACGGGACGCGTTCCAGTCGCGGATCAGCAACGAACTTGAGGAGCTCGAGGCACAAGGCCTGCTGAAGCCGGAGCGCGTGCTCGCCTCGCCACAAGGCCCCCGCATCCGCGTGGAAGGCCGCGATGGCCTCCTTGAAGTCGTCAACCTCTGCGCCAACAACTATCTCGGGCTGGCGTCCCACCCGGCCGTCTTGGAGGCGGCGACGATAGCGACCGCACAATGGGGTGCCGGCCTCGCCTCGGTGCGCTTCATCTGCGGGACGAACCGTCTTCACAAGGACCTAGAGGAATCCCTCGCCCGGTACCTCGGCTACGAAGATTCCATCCTGTTCCCGGCCGCCTTCGACGCCAACGGCGGATTGTTCGAAACGCTGCTGGGTCCGGAGGACGCCGTCGTCTCGGACGCGCTGAACCACGCTTCGATCATCGACGGCGTCAGGCTTTCGAAGGCCCGGCGCTTCCGGTTCGCGAACCGCGACCTGAATGAGCTGGAGCTTCGCCTCAAGGAAGCGCGGGCGGCGGGCGCGCGGACCATCCTCATCGCGACCGACGGCGTCTTCTCCATGGACGGCTACCTCGCCGACCTCGCGGGCATGTCGGCGCTGGCCGCGCGGTACGGCGCCCTGTTGATGGTCGACGACTGCCACGCCACCGGCTTTGTCGGCCCGGCGGGGCGGGGAACACCCGTCCATGCCGGGGTGCATCCGGTCGACATCCTCACCGGTACGTTCGGGAAGGCTCTCGGCGGAGCGATGGGCGGGTTCGTCGCGGCGGCAAAGCCAGTGGTCGATCTGCTGCGCCAGCGATCGCGCCCCTACCTGTTCTCGAACGCCCTATCGCCATCGATCTGCGGCGCGGCGATGGCCGCGATCGAAATCGCGGGCGGCGAGGATGGTGATCTCCTGCGACAGCGCCTCGGCGAGAACGCGGTGGCGCTTCGCCAAGGGCTCCAAGGCCTCGGGTTCTCGCTGCTCCCGGGCGCCCATCCGATCGCGCCGGTGATGCTGGGCGATGCGAGGCTCGCGCAGCAGATGGCCGCCGCGCTGCTGGACGAGGGCCTCCTGGCGACGGGCTTTTCCTTTCCCGTCGTCCCCCTGGGCCAGGCGCGAATCCGTACGCAGGTATCAGCGGCGCATAGCCACGATGACATCGCCCAGGCCCTGACCGCCTTCGCGAACGCCGGCCGTAGACTTGGAGTCATCCCATGACGCTCTCCCAGACGGACAATGGATCCGCCGGCATGCGCGCGCTGTCGAAACTCGAGGCGCGCAGAGGCGTCTGGATGACTAATACGCCGATACCAGAGCCTGGGCCGGAGGACGTGCTGATCAAGGTGCGCAGCAACGCCATCTGCGGAACCGACATGCACATCTACGGCTGGGATGACTGGGCGGCTGCGAACGTGCGGCCACCGATGGTGTTCGGCCATGAGTTTGGCGGCGAGGTTGTCGAGGTTGGCTCACGTGTGACCCGGCGGGTCGCGGTGGGCGATCGCGTGACCGCGGAGGGCCATATCATCGACCTTGACAGCGACGCCGCCCGCGCCGGCCTGTTCCATCTCGACCCCAATACCGTGGGCCTGGGCGTCAACCGACAGGGCGCGTTCGCGGAGTATGTCTGCGTGCCCGCGTTCAACGTCGTCGCATTGCCTGAAGCCGTATCGATGGACGCCGCCGCGCTACTGGACCCGTTCGGCAACGCCGTGCACACCGCCCAGCAGTACGATCTGGTTGGGATGGACGTCCTGGTCACCGGCGCGGGCCCGATCGGGATCATGGCGGCGGCGGTCGCACGACGCTGCGGAGCCCGAAGTGTCGTGGTCACCGACGTCAACCCTTACCGCCTCGACCTCGCTTCGCGGCTGGCGGATGTCCGGCCGGTGAACGTCGCCACGCAATCCCTTTGCGAGGCGATGACGCTGGAGAAAATGCAAGGCGGCTTCGACGTCGCCCTGGAGATGTCGGGCGCCGCGAGTGCGTTCGGCCAGGCCGTTGACGCGCTCAAGATGGGCGGCCGTCTCGCCTTGCTCGGCCTGCCGAGCCAATCGATCGACACGAACTGGTCGACGATCATCATGAAGGCTCTGACCATCCGCGGCGTCTACGGACGCGAGATGTTCGGCACCTGGCGACGCATGCTCGGACTCCTGCACCAAGGTTTCGACCTTGAGGCATTCATCACTCATCGACTGCCCATCGAGAGGTTCCAGGAGGGCTTCGACATCATGGGGTCGGGACAGTCGGGCAAGGTGGTCCTGCGCTGGTAGGGCGAGCGGCGGTGGCGCTGTCGTGGCAATTTGGGAGCCGTGGCAAGATGGGCGATCCGTTCCAATTTTCCGGACGGCCGCAGCTTCGGTCAAACCCGGAGCACACTCACCCCAAGCCGGAGAGCTACATGCACCCGCTGCAAGGCGGCCTGAAGGTCCAGGCGAACCGGTACGCGGGTGTCACCCGGCCGGTGTCGTTCCAAGCCTAGGGCCCAGTGGGACGAACTCCCGCCGGTCCTCCGAGGCTCGGGGGGGCTGATGTGAAGGCAGCAGCGTTCAGAATCCGCACGAGCGATGAATGGAGCTTCGACACCCACGATCCGGAAATCTGGAGCTGGCGGATTGCCGTGAGCCCGGAGCGCTAGCGGGGCCATGACCAGGGCGGAAGACTTCGGCTGTGGTGACTCCCTGCTTTCCCAGGCCTTCACTGTGCTTGTGGTGGTCGCGCGCACCGGCAGTTTCAGCGCCGCCGCCCGGACCCTGGGCGTCCACCAGTCGACCGTAAGCCGGCAAGTTCGCGACCTTGAGGATCGCGTCGGCGTCTCGCTGTTCGAAAGGCATGGATCCGGGGTGCGGGCGACCGACGCCGGCCGGCAGCTGCTAGCGCGCATGTCCCAGGTCCAGGCCCTTGTACGGACCGCCGTCAGCGAAGCCCGGGATTTTGGCGTGGTTCGCACGGGTTGCTTGCGACTGGGTTTCGTCGGCTCGTTTGCGGCCCCACCGGCGAGGAGCATCCTGGGCCGGCTGCGCGACCTGCACCCCGGCGTGAAGGTTCAGCTGGCTGAGCTTGGGACTACCGAGCTGGTCCACAAGGTGATCGGCCACGAACTGGATTGCGCCTGGGTCGCGAGCTGGCGATCCCCCGATCCTGCGCTGGTGTTCGAGCCGCTCTGGTCCGAGGCTCTCTATTTGGCGGTCCCGGAGGGCCAGGCCAGCAGCGATACCGCGACCTGGGCGGCGCTCTCAGGCCAGATTCTCCTGGCGCGGCCGGAAGCCGAGCTCGACCTGCTCTTTCCGGTCCTCGAGAAGGCGGGAATCCCGCCTCCCGAGGTCCAGTTCCACGACTGCTCGCGCGAGAGCCTCGTCGCCCTGGTCGCCGAAGGCGAGGGCGTCGCCATCGTGCCAGAGAGCCTCGCGCGCATGGGGCGCACCGGCGTGCGGTTCGTCCGCATCGGCGAGCCGACCGCCGAGGTCGCCGTGGCCGCCATATACCGGCGCGATCGGGACAATCCGGCGCTCCGACGCCTGCTGGCGATCGCCCGGGACTGGCTGCGGGTCAACCAGGCGAGGCCGGCGTCGCCTTCCGCCCCCGGGTGAAGGCGCGATCGGTTTCCATGAACCGCGCGAGCATCGGCGCCACGAGCCGGTTCGGCTCGACAGACTGGCCGCTCTCGCGCGCCAGCGCCTCGGCGTAGGCCACCAGCATTCGGTGGGTGTCGGCTGGCAGGTCGACGGCGATGCGGACCGGCTTGTCGTCAAGGACGACGGAGAGTTTGAGCTTGGCCATGTCTCAGTTCCGGGTGGGCTCGAGCACCAGGTCTCGCGTCAGCAGCACCCGCACCGGGAAGCCCGGCCGGATGGTGAGGGTGGGCTGGACGTCGAGGCTCCTGCCCACGACTTGCTGGCCGGTCTGGCTGACCGAGTTGGCCGCGCCTTGCCGAAGCGCGCGGACGACATCGCTGTCGTCGCTTCCGGACCCGAGCTCCGTCCCCACGCCGAGCAGGGTGGAGATCATCGCCGCCGAAACAAGCTGCTTCCAATGTCGGTCGACGCGGTCCTCAAGGCCGGCGAAGCCTTGCGCGTCGCCTGCGGGCTGGCGGTCGAGGATGATCGATCGGCCGCCCGGCAGGATCAGGCGCGTCCAGGCGAGCAGCACCCGGCCCTGGCCGAATTCGACCTGGCTGTCGTAGGTCCCGACCAGCTTTGCCCCCTGCGGGATCAGCAGGATCCGGCCGGTCGGGCTGTCGTAGACGTTCTCGGTCACCTGGGCGGTCACCTGCCCCGGCAGGTCGGACCGGATGCCGGTGACAAGCGCGGCCGGGATGACCGCCCCGGCCTGGAGCACATTGGGTGAGACCGGCGGCTCCAGCCGATGGCTGCTCGCGGTTCGGAGATCGGCCGACGCGTCGAGGAAGGCCTGCTTGCGATCGACCTGGGCGGCCGCTGCGGCCGTCGGGGTCGGCGCTGTCGCGAGGCCCAGGCTGGTCGCGCCCTCCCCCACCGGGGCGCTCTGATCGCTCGTCGCGAACAGGCGGCTGGTGCGCGCGGCCTGCCGCTCCTGGTCGCGTTGCTGGCGCACCGGATCCGGGGGCGAGGCCGCGCTGGCCGGGGGACTACCGATCATCGGCGCGACACCGCCGCCGGCCTGCGCATTGAGGATCGGCCGCCCCAGGTCGCCGGGCAGCGGCGGGCCCAGGCGGGGCGTGTCCTTCGCCAGGCCGGCATAGTCCTTCGGCAGCGCCGCGAGCGCGTCGGCCGGCGGCTTGGCGTCGGTGGCGAAGAGTTCGGCCTTCGGCCCCTTCCCGGACTGGCCTTGCATCGCCACCGCGACGGCGCCGGCGACCGCAAGCACCGCGCCGGTGCTCAACACCATCAGCGCCTTGCGGGACAGGCGCGTAACCCGCGGCGGGTCGCCACGCAGGCGCAGCTCGGCTGCAATGGCCTTCTCTGAGTCATGATCCTGGGTCATGCCGACTACCGAGGCTCGGCGCGGACAATGCGGACGCTCTGCTTGTCGCCCTTGCTGCCCAGGCGAAGCTCCGCGGCGGCGAACAGCCGGTCGACGATCATGCGCCGGCCGCGGACTCGGTAGTTGACGAGTTCGGCCGAACCGCCCTTGGCGCCGAGGACGAAGAGCGGCGGCATCTCCCCCTGTCCTACCTGCGGCGGGAACTCGATGAACACCTGCTGGCCATCGTCGAACACCCTCACCGGCCGCCACGGGGCCTTGCCCTCGATCCGGTAGCCGAAGTTCAGCCTGTCGAGGTCGACGCCCTGGGCGACCGGCGCGGCTTGCTCACTCGCCCGCGCCGACGCCGTCAGCGCGATCAGCTCGTCCTGTGGATAGCGCCAGGACACCGAGGCCATGTAGGTCTCCGGCGTCGCCCGCAGCTCCAGGTGATAGGTCCGCCGATCGGTGTTGATCACCAGGTTGGTGACGAGCTTCGGGTCGGTCGGCTTAACCAGGATGTGGACGCGCCTGGCCACGCCTTCGCCGCTCTCGGTGTCGCCGATGATCCAGCGCACCGTGTCGCCGGCCGCCACCGGCCCGGAGCCGGCGAGTTGCTCGCCAGGCTGCAGGGCGATGTCGGTCACCCGGCCCGGCGACGCATAGACCTGGTAGAGCGCGCCCTCGGCCCAGGGATAGACCTGCACCGCATTGATGTAGCCGGACTGGCTGGGCTCCACCCGCGCCGCCGCGTTCGCAGCAGCCACGCGCACAGCGGGAGCACGGGCATCCGGCGGCGACTTGGGCGTCGGCGCCAGGGGCTTGAGTTGGCCGGGCAGCGGCAGAGGCATCGGGATCGGCACGACCATCAAGCGCCGGGGCGGATCCGGCTGCAACACCGCCGGGGCCTCAGCTGCGAGCGTCGGCTGGGGATGCAGCGCTGCGCAGGCCGACAAGCCGGGAAGCGCCACGGACACGAGAAGCAGGGAGGATAGTCGGCGCATCAGTTGAGCTCCTTGGACCAGTCGAGGGCGTGGACGAAGACGCCGAGCGGGTTCTTGCGCAGGCCGTCGGCGTCGTGAGGGGGTTGCAGGACGATGGTGAGAATGGCGGTCCAGCGCTCCGTGGCGGCGAGGTTGCCCTCCTCGTAGCGGCGCTCGGTCCAGGCCACGCGGAAGCTGGTCGGTGAGGCGCGGATCACGCTGGAGACGTCGACCGCGACCTGAGTGCGGCCGATCTTGCCGAACGGGTCGGCGGCGCGCGCATAGTCGTTGAGCGCCACGGCGCCCCTGTCGGTGGTGTAGTCGTAGGCGCGCAGCCAGTCCTGGCGCAGCACCACGGGGTCCGCCGGGATTCCGCGGACGTCCTGGATGAACTGGGCCAGGTGCCAGGCGATCTGCGGGTCGGCCGGCCGATAGCCATAGGCGGCGGGCTCCACCGCCTGGGCGCGGCCCAGCCGATCCACCTGCACGACCCAGGGCGTCACCGTGCCGCGCGCCGACTGCCAGAGAAGCCCGCCGGTCGTGGCGCTGGCCAGGGCCAGGCAACCGAACGCCATGAGCCGCCAGTTGCGGGCCTGCACGCGGGCCGAGCCGATGCGCTCGTCCCAGGCCTGGCCGGCCCGCTGGTAGGGTGTCTCGGGCGCGGGGGTGCGGCCGTAGCGCACGTCGCTTCGCTTGAAGGGGATCATGGATTTTCCTCGGACAGGGAGACGGAAGTCGCGCCGCCGGCGGTGTCGCCGGAACGGACGGCGTGGGCTGCGGTCCCGACGCCGTGGGTCACGCCCCGCAACGCTTCCAGGCGGCGGGCCCAGGCCGGGACGCCGCGCTCGGAGGCGGTGTCGGATGATGCCGCGCCACCAGCCGGCGCGGACGTTGCTGCACCTTGCGACCGTGGGGCGCCGCCTGAGGACGGAGCTGACCCCGCGGGGCCACCGCCGGGACTGCCCGAAGGCGGACCTGGCGGCGGCGGACGCTGGCTGCCTCCACCGGAGCCGCCTGGCCCGGGACGAACGGCCGACGCGCCGGCGGCGGCCGCGCGGAGGGAGCCAGCGGCGCCGACAGCGGCTCGCACGCCCATGGCGCCGGCCATGCCCAGGCCGCCGACCGTCAGCGCCGTGCCGACCGCGGCGCCGGCGCCCAGTTGCGGCGCGCCGGAGACCAGGCCCGTGGCGATGCCGGGCCCGAAGATGCCGAGTCCCAGGAGACAGATGGCCGCCAGCGCGGTGGCCAGCACCTGCTCGAGGCTGGGCTGGGTCCCGGAGAAAGTTTGCACGAACTGGCTGAACAGGGTCGAGCCGATGCCGACGATGATCGCCAGCACCAGCACCTTGACGCCGGAGGCCACGACATTGCCCAGCACCCGCTCGGCCAGGAAGGCGGTCCGGCCGAAGAGGCCGAAGGGCACCAGCACGAAGCCGGCCAGGGTGGTGAGCTTGAACTCGATGAGCGTGACGAAGAGCTGTACCGCCAGGATGAAGAAGGCGATCAGCACGATGACGAACGCCAGCAGCAGCACGGCGATCTGGACGAAGTTCTCGAAGAACCCCGGAAAGCCCGAAAGTTGCCCGGCGGCTTCGAGCATCGGCTTGCCGGCGTCGATGCCGGCCTGGGCGATCTTGCCGGGGTGGAGGAAGTCCGACGCCGACATGCCGGCGCCGGCGGCCTTCAGGCCGAGACCCGAGAAACTCAAGTAGATGATCTTCGCGAGGCCGTTGAAGTTGCCGATCAGGAAGGCGAAGAACCCGACATAGAGGGTCTTCTTGACCAGCCTGGCCAAGATGTCCTCGCCCGGCGCCCAGGCCCAGAAGAGCGCGGCCAGGACCACGTCTATGGCGACCAGGATCTGGGCCAGCGACGCCACGTCCCCGCGAATGAGCCCGAAGCCCGAGTCGATGTAGCGGGTGAAGACCGCCAGGAACTGGTCGACGACGCCGGTGTCGGTCATGGCCGTCCTCCCGGCACGCTCAGAAACTGCTCGCGGCTCGTCCGCCAAGCCTCTCGGCACAGGCGGTCGCCCTGCGCCGCCGCGCCCAGCGCCCGGCAGCGGTCGAGTTCGGCCGAAAGCGAGGTCGTGGACGCCACGGCGGGGCGGACGCCGGCCGGCGGGGCCTTGCCGCCGACGGCCAGGGCCGCCGCCAGCGCGGCCCCGATGGCGAACGCCAACGCGCCCAGGCGAGCCAGCTTCAAGGGGTCGAGCGGGCTCATGGGTAGAACATCTTCACGGGCTGGGGCTGATAGCCCTGGCCGGTTCCCAGGAAGCGGCGCATGCGCTCTTTGGCTTCCGCCGCGCTCTCGGCCTGCCGCGCCTGCTCCAGAGCTTCGGCCCGCCCCTGCGCGGCCAGCAGGGCCGTCAGGTCGGCCAGTTGCTTGGACTGCAGCGCCAACAACTGATTGCCGGCCTGGGTCGCCTGCAGCGCGCCGACCGCGCCCTGGCTCTCGCCGACCAGGTCGCCCGCCTGGCCCTGGGTCGAGGCCAGCGTTCCGACGACGCCGGCCTGGACGTCGAGGACGTGCTGGAAGGCCTCGATCGAGTTGAGCCAACGGGCCTGAGCCGAAACGGTCAGGGACTGGTCGGTGGCGCTGGCGCTGAAGGCCGTGGGGTAGTTCTGCTGGAACTCGCGCTTGATCGCCTGGACGTCGTAGGCGACGCGGGACGCCTGGCCGAGGAGCCCGGTGATCTGGCTCATGTCCTGCTGGAGAGCCTGCAGGGCCGAGAACGGCAACGTCTGGAGGTTCTTCGCCTCGTTGAGCAGCATGGTGGCTTCGTTCTGCAGCGAGCGGATCTGGTTCTGGATCTGCTCGAAGGCGTGGGCCGCCTGCAGAAGGTTCTGCGCGAAGTTGGTCGGGTCGTAGACGATGCCGGTGACCGCCATCGCCGGTGGGGCGGCGACACCCAAAGATAGGACGACGACGCCTGCCAGGAGGAGGCGGCGAAGAGGACGGTGGGTCATGGCTGAAGCTCCCGGGTTGGATCGGATGGAATGAGGGGGACAGGCGGCAGCAGGTCGGCCGCCCAGGGCAGGCCGCGCCGGCGCAGCCAGGCGGCCGCAAAGCCCACGGCGCCGTGCTCGGCGAGCGTGGCGGCGATGGCGGCTTGGTCGGTCTTGGAAGACGCGGCGCAGAAGGCGAGCGCCACTGGGCCGAGGCCCAGCTCGAACAGCCGATTGCCGCGGCGGGACTGGCAGTAGTAGTCGCGCTTGGGCGTCGCCCGGCTGAGGATCTCGATCTGCCGGTCGTTCAGCCCGAAGCGGCGATAGATGGCGGCGATCTGCGGCTCGAGGGCGCGCTCGTTGGGCAGGAAGAGCCGGGTCGGACAGCTCTCGATGATGGCCGGCGCGATGGCGCTGGCCTCGATGTCGGCCAGGGACTGGGTGGCGAAGACCACCGAAGCGTTCTTCTTGCGCAGGGTCTTCAACCACTCGCGCAACTGCGCACCGAAGGTGGCATCGTCCAGGGCAAGCCAGCCCTCGTCGACGATCACCAGGCTGGGCCGGCCGTCGAGGCGGCCTTCGATGCGGTGGAAGAGATAGGCCAGCACCGCCGGGGCGGCCGCGGAGCCGACCAGCCCCTCGGTCTCGAAGGCCTGGACGTCGGCCTCCCCTACCCGCTCCGTCTCGGCATCCAGCAGCCGGCCCCAGGGGCCGGCCACGGTGTAGGGCTGCAAGGCGCGCTTCAACGCCACGGACTGCAGCAGGACCGAAAGGCCGGTTAGCGTGCGTTCGGTCGCCGGCGCGGAGGCCAGGCTGCCGAGCGCCGACCAGAGGTGATCCTTGGCCTCCGGCGTGACGGCGACGCCTTCGCGGGCCAGCAAGGCAGCGAGCCATTCCGCCGCCCAGTTGCGCTCGGCCGGGCCGTCAATCCCGGCCAGCGGCTGCAGAGCTACGCCAGCCTCGCCCGTATCGGCGAGCGCGCCGCCCAGGTCGTGGAAGTCGCCGCCCATGGCGAGCGCTGCGGCACGGATCGAGCCGCCGAAATCGAAGGCGAACACCTGGGCACCCGGATAGCGCCGAAACTGCAGGGCCATCAAGGCCAGCAGGACGCTCTTGCCGGCGCCGGTGGGGCCGACCACCAGGGTGTGGCCGACGTCGCCGACATGGGTCGATAGCCGGAACGGCGTCGAGCCTTCGGTCCGCCCGTGGAGGAGCGGCGGTCCGCCCAGGTGGTCGTTGCGCTCGGGCCCAGCCCAGACCGCCGATAGCGGGATCATGTGGGCGAGGTTCAGGGTCGAGATCGGCGGCTGGCGGACGTTGGCGTAGGCGTGCCCCGGCAGCGAGCCTAGCCAGGCGTCCACCGCGTTGACGGTCTCCACCATGCAGGTGAAGTCGCGCGCCTGGATCACCTTCTCGACCAGCCGCAGCTTGGCGTCGGCGGTGGCGGCGATGTCGTCCCACACCACGACCGTGGCCGTGACATAGGCGTGGCCAACCAGGTCGGCGCCCAGATCCTGCAGGGCGGCGTCGGCGTCGAGCGCCTTGTTCTCGGCGTCAGTATCGACCAGCGCCGACGCCTCGTTGGTCAGCACCTCCTTGAGGATGGCGGCGATCGACTTGCGCTTGGAGAACCACTGTCGGCGGATGCGGCCGACGAGCCTGGCGGCATCGGTTTTGTCCAGGCAGATGGCCCGCGTCGCCCAGCGGTAGGGGAAGGCCAGGCGGTTAAGCTCGTCGAGCAGCCCCGGCCAGGTCTCCGTCGGAAAGCCGCTGATGGTGAGTACGCGCAGGTGCGCGGCCCCGAGCCTCGGCTCAAGGCCGCCGGCCAGGGGCTGGTCGGCCAGCAGCAGGTCGAGCTGCATCGGCGTCTCGGGCACGCGCACCTGCTGGCGGTTGGTCGAGACCGTGGCGTGCAGGTAGCCCAGGGTCTCGCGGTCGGAGAGCCAGGCCACTTCGGCCGCGAAACCCTCGACCAGCGCCAGGATGCGATCCGTGCGGTCGACGAACCCGCGCAGCACCTCGCGCCAGTCGACCTGACGCCCCTCCCCGCCTTCGTAGAGCCAGCGCTCCGCCGTGGCGGTGCGCTCGGCCGGCGGCAGGAAGAGGAAAGTCAGGAAGTAGCGGCTCTCGAAGTGGGCGCCGGCCTCCTCGAACTGCGCGCGACGCTCCTCGTCGACCAATTGCGACACGGGATCCGGGAACGTGCTCTGCGGGTAGGTGTCCGCCGCCACGCGCTGGGCCTCGACGAACACTGCCCAGCCGGAGCCGAGCCGGCGGAAGACGCTGTTGAGCCGCGCGGCCGCGGCCACCAGCTCGGCCGCCGTCGCCGAGTCCAGGTCCGGTCCCCGGAAGCGCGCAGTGCGCTGGAAGCTGCCGTCCTTGTTGAGGACCACGCCCTCGGCGACCAGCCCCGCCCAGGGCAGGAAGTCGGCCAGGACCGCGGCCTTGCGGCGGTATTCGCGAAGATCGAGCATGGCGAACTCAGAGCGAGAGGAAGGACGGCAACCGCACGTGGCGGCGGGCGACGTCGACGAAGTGCGGATCGCGGCGGGCCGCCCAGACGGCGGCGGCATGGCCGACCAGCCAGACGGCGAGTCCGACGAGCCAGAGCCGGAGCCCCAGGCCCACGGCGGCGGCCAAAGTGCCGTTGAGGATCGCCACAGACCGCGGCGCGCCGGCCAGTAGGATTGGCTCGGTAAGCGCCCGATGGACGGGAGCCATGAAGCCCGGGATGTCGTTGGCGGCATCCATCAGACCAGCGCCCCGCCGCCGAAGGAGAAGAACGACAGGAAGAAACTCGAGGCGGCGAAGGCGATCGACAGGCCGAAGACGATCTGGATCAGTCGGCGGGAGCCGCCGGAGGTGTCGCCGAAGGCCAGGGTCAGGCCGGTCACGATGATGATGATCACAGCGACGATCTTGGCGACCGGCCCCTCGATCGAATTGAGAATCTGCTGCAGCGGGGCTTCCCAGGGCATGGAGGAGCCGGCCGCATAGGCGGGCGCCGTCATGAGCGTGGTGAGCGCCGCGGCAGCCAGGGCGACACGCGAGGCAGTTGAACGGAGGGGCATCAGCAGTCTCCAGAGAGGTCAGGGTTGGGAGAGATGGCGGGGTGGAGGCGGTAGTCGCCGGAGGGCTCCAGTCTCTCGACCCAGGCGAGCTCGACCAGGCGGCGCTCAGCGCCACGGCCGGCGAGGACAGCGATCAGGTCGATGGTCTCGGCGATCAGCGCGCGCGGGACGGTGACGACAGCTTCCTGGATCAGTTGCTCAAGCCGCCGCAGCGCGCCCAGCGCCGAGCCGGCGTGCAGCGTTCCGACGCCGCCGGGGTGACCGGTGCCCCAGGCTTTCAGGAGGTCGAGCGCTTCGGCGCCCCTCACCTCCCCGATCGGGATGCGGTCTGGACGAAGGCGCAGGGCGGAGCGAACCAGGTCGGACAGGGTCGCGACGCCGTCCTTGGTGCGCAGCGCCACCAGGTTGGGCGCGGCGCACTGCAGCTCGCGGGTGTCCTCGATGAGCACGATCCGGTCGCCGGTGGTGGCGACCTCGGCCAGGAGCGCGTTGACCAGCGTGGTCTTGCCCGTCGAGGTGCCGCCGACCACCAGGATGTTGCGGCGCCCGGCCACGGCGCAGGCGAGCACCGACGCCTCGCTGGCGGTCATGATCCCGGCGGCGGCGTAGTCGGCCAGGCTGAAGACGGCCACGGCGGGCTTGCGAATGGCGAAGGCCGGGCCGCTGACGATCGGCGGCAGCAGCCCCTCGAAGCGTTCGCCCGTCGTTGGCAGTTCGGCCGACATCCGCGGGCTTCCGGGATGCACCTCGGCGCCGACATGGTGGGCGACGAGCCGAATGATGCGCTCACCATCCGCCGGGCTCATCCGCTGGCCGGTGTCGACTAGCCCACCGGCCAGGCGATCAACCCACAGGCGGCCGTCGGGATTGAGCATCACCTCGACAACGGCGGCCTCTTCGAGCCACGCCGCGATGCCGGGTCCCAGCGCCGTGCGCAGCATGCGTGCGCCGCGGGTTGCGGTTTCAGTTTGGAGGGGGATGACGCTCACGGGATGTCTCCGGGGATGGCGGAGACAAGGAGAAAGAGCCGGATTGGCTTGAGATCAACAAGCCAAAGCCCAGCGTAGCGGCCTAGCGTAGAGCGACAGGCAACCGGCAGGATGATGTAGTCGAACAGCCCGCCTTGCAGCTGCCGAAGTTGTTTGGCCGTGCGGGGTTCATCGACAACGCGCCAATTCCAGACCCCAAGATGCCGGCGGTGTCCGGACTTTCGCTAGATGTACCGCGCGTAGTCAGAACTGACGTTCTCGCTGGCTACATACTTCAGCACTTCACCCACGGCTCGCGCCGCCCTGATCGGGATCGGCAGCTTCTGATTCATCTGGGTAGAGTTCCAGTTGACCTTCGTGAGCGCCAACACCTCTTTCGCAATCTGCGCGATGGTGCTGTCGCTGCCGGCATAGGGACAAAGCAGGAGCGGCTTGGGATCGTAGAGGCCGGGATAGGTTCCGTAATAGGGGATGCTGCCGTTCGTATAGAGCAGGCCCTTGCCATCAAGCTCGACGAACGTGCCCCGCATCACGGGATAGTTGCCGTCCCGCAGGATTTTGACTGAAGACGATTCCTGGACCCAGACCAGATCGCGCAGTTCGGCTCCTGCTTCGTTCAGCGCCTTGAGGATACCGTCCGCTTCTTCCTCGCGGAATTGCGATGTCTTCAGCACAATCACGCGGGCGGGATAGTTCTTGTGGTGGTTCTTGTAGGCTGCCAGCGCGTCGGCGATCAGTTGGTGCGCGTCCTCCTGCGTCATGTAGGGGTGACGGCCACGGCTTTCGGTTTGGGCGCGCTTTCCCTTGAGAATAAACCCACGGCCCCGCTCGTCGAACATCTGGGCTGCGCTGGTGAAGAGCTGCTGGCCGCCTACCTCGCGGTAGAAGCTGATGCCAATGTAGCAGGCCGTAAACTCGCCATCCTGCGGCATCTTCCGCCACGGAATGCGCCCCGTACCCTTATAATAAACGGTCGTGAGCAGATTCCAGGTCCGGTCAGCCTGGTCCTGAATCTTCCGCGAGCGGCTTTCCTTGATCTTGCGGGGAATGCTGGCGTTTTCGTCGAATACGTCCTCCCACACGATCTGAATGGGAAAACTCAGCCCCATGGCTCTTGCTTTCAGCATGCCACGGAAGTCAGGGGCGTCCGATCCGCCGCTGTCATCCTTCTCGACGGTGCCGTTGGCGTCGACCTTCGCGTTCCATACGCGCTCGATCAGGCTGATGGGCAGCGCCACGATGGCGACGTCGGGCCGGTGGCTGCCCTCATCGAGGGTCTGGAGTTCCTGAACGATCTCATCGACCGCCATTTCGACGGCTTTGCCGTGATGCGGTTCCTTCCTGATCTTGTCGATCTTCGCCTGGGTAATGGCGGCCGTCGCGCTATCCGAAATGTCGAACTTGCAGCGGAAGGGATTCTGGTTGCCGAGGCCGGGAAAGTCGGGGTGCAGGTTAGGGTGCTTCTCGCCCTTGCCCTTAAAGCCTGCCGCGGCGGCTTTGAAGAACACCTTGGTGTCCTCGACGGTTTTCGCACTGCCGACCACGGCAATTTTCACCGCGTCTCCCGCCGGGACTTGCAGTGGCCCGGCCTCGAACAGCCCAAGCCGTGGATCGGGGTGGTGATGCTTGTCGCCGAATTCGAGATGCGGCTCGTCGAATATCTTCGTCTCGAACTTCATCCGAACAGCAACTCCTGCACGTCTTCGGGCTCGGGAGCAGTCTTTTTCGGCGAGCCCCACACATCCTCCGGTACGCGCGTGGCGAGTTCCACCGTAGGCGGCTCGCCGAACCTCAGTCGAGGCGCGGAGGAGGCTTCTGCGAAGAGACTGTCCGCATCGCGCTCGAACTGAGTGAGAAAGCGGTGCCACATAATGACCTGCCCGCGCAGGGAGGCGCTGTTGTCGAGCCGCTTTTTGCCCGCGAGCAGCGCGCCTGGATAGGAGTGCGTGATGAATCCGTTGGTGGTGAAGAAATAGGTCGGGTTGACCACCAGATACCACTGGTCGAAGAGCCGCTCGAAGCGCGGCACAAAGGCGTGGTGCCGGACGAACTCCACGCGCGTCTGGTCAGTTTTGTTGCGCGCGACGTTCACGACCTCGGTGGAGGTCTTCTTCTTCGAAGCTTCGTAGAAGAAGGCTCGGGACGAGTTCTCCGCCTGCGCCCGGAAATAGAACAACTTCCTGTCCTTATTCCAGCCGAGGTCCGCGCGGACCTGATAGTCGAACGCCATCCTCAGAAGGTATGTGAAGTTGTTCTGCTCATCGTGATCCTCGTGGAAAGCGAGGACCGCTGTGTCGATGGCCTCCACCTGGTCGAGGTCCACGATGCGCCTACACGCATTCTCGCGGGGATCTGCGAACGACCAGAACGTGCCGTCCTTGATAACCCAGTCGAATCGAGCGGGCTCGTCGGCGTCGAGCAGGATCGCGGCGGCCTGTTTGGGCGCATAGGGCGTCGATGCGACGAACATCTCCGTGGGCAGCGTCACGGGGAGAATGTTGACCAGCGCTTCTTCACCGCCACCCAGTGGGGGAACATAATAGCCGAAGCCAGCCTTGGGCACGGTCAGCGCGGCCAGCCGGTCCACCGCGTTCGAGTCCAGAATGTCGGTCTGCTTGTTGAAGTGGAGTTTGCGATCCTCGCGCTTCGGATCGACGAGCACTTCGTTCCAGAAATACGTCTCGTCGGATTTGCGGTAGAGGACGAGGATGATCGGGAGATTGGAGCCCTGCCAGTAAGCTAGGTCGTCCGGGCGGAGCAGGTAGGTGAAGCCCGTATCGTCTTCGGAGGAATAGCGCGACGATTCGGTTGCCTTGACCTGCACGGCAATCATCCGGGCGAGCGGCTTGCCGTTGTCCATCACCTCCGCAATGCCATCGACGCCTGCCTCCAGGCGGGAGCGTCCATCAAACTGAAAGCCCATATTGAGGAAGCGCAAACGGACTGCCGTTTCGCCAATCTCACCCAAGAGCTGACTTGCAGTGATGGTTTTGGACATGCGGGGAGGTTAGAACAATACATGAACCCTGTTAAGGGCTCTTCTCTGGTGGGTACCGAGACCCGCGCCAGCGACAAGCAGGGTCTTGATTCTTGATTGGCCCACCCTCCTAGAGCGGACGCTCCCCCAGAGTCAGGAACGGTCAAACGGAGACTGGTCGGGTTCCTCTGGGGTGGAGCCCTGAACGCTCGGCGCCCCAACCGGTTGGACATCACCGAGCACCTCCTGCGCGAAGTTCCGCCCCGCCGCCATGCGGCGACCCAGAGCCTCAACAAACCCCTCATAGCGTTCGCGGCCCTTCGCCTGCGCCGCGGTCTGGGCGCTGTCTGGCAAGGGCGGGGTCGCTGTGAGCCATGCGCGGATAAAGAGGGCGATGGCTTCGTTCGCAACAGTGAGATCCCGCTCCAGCCGCTCGACCTGCCGGCTCATACGGTCAAGCCGGCGGGTCACCGCCGCCTCCATCCGTTCCGAGCCGTCGGGCGACAGGAAGGAAGCCACCGCCGCGCGCACGACCTCCGATTTCGGGCGGCGCGTCCGCGTCGCCATCTCATCGAGCGCCCGGGCGAGGTCGGCGGGAAGGTAGACCTTGGTCTCAATCTTCATGGCGGGCCTCAGAGCGGAATGCCGTCGTCGGGGTCGAGCGAGGCCTGACGGGCCGCCTGGCGGACGCGGCTTCGCAGCCGCGCCGCGGCGGCGGTCTCGGCGTCGGCATCGTCAGGGAAGAGTGGAAGCTCGGAGACCGGTTCTGTCGGCATGGGTTCGACGACATCCGGGGCGCCCAGTTCCGGCTCGCGGCGCAGGCCGCCTTCGGTCTCCTCGTCCATCACGCCGGCCGCGTTGCGGACCCCGGCCTGATGGATCACACCGTCCCAGCCCGTCGCCGTTCCGCTCGCCTCCGAGCCCACCGAGGGCGGTGGCGGCGCCAGGATGCGCCGCTTCAGGCGACCGTCCTCATAGTAGCGAACCTTCGTCGCCCGGATCGGTGGGCAGCCGGAGACCAGCACCAACTCGTCGGTGGCCGCCAACTGCATGACCTCGCCGGGGGTCAGCAGCGGCCGGGCCGTCTCCTGGCGGCTGACCATGAGGTGCCCGAGCCAGGGCGAGAGCCGGTGGCCGGCATAGTTCTTCATCGCCCGCAGCTCGGTGGCGGTGCCCAGGCTGTCGCTCACCCGCTTGGCTGTCCGTTCGTCGTTGGTGGCGAAGGCGACCCGGACGTGGCAGTTGTCGAGGATGGCGTTGTTGGGCCCGTAGGCCTTCTCGATCTGGTTGAGGCTCTGGGCGATCAGGAAGGCCTTGAGGCCGTAGCCGGCCATGAAGGCCAGGGCGCTCTCGAAAAAATCGAGCCGGCCCAGCGCCGGAAATTCGTCGAGCATCAGTAGCAGTCGGTGGCGACGATCCTTGGCGGCCAGGTCCTCGGTTAGCCGACGACCCACCTGGTTGAGGATCAGCCGGATCAGGGGCTTGGTGCGGCTGATGTCCGACGGGGGCACGACCAGGTAGAGGGTCGCGGGCCCCTCCCCCGTCACCAGGTCGGTGATCCGCCAGTCGCACCGCGCCGTGACCTTGGCGACGACGGGGTCGCGATAGAGGCCGAGGAACGACATGGCGGTGGACAGCACGCCGGAGCGCTCGTTGTCGCTCTTATTGAGCAGCTCGCGGGCGGCCGAAGCCACGACCGGATGTGGGCGGTCGCCCAGATGCAGCGTCGCCATCATCGCGCGCAGGGTCACCTCGATCGGCCGGCGCGGATCGGAGAGGAAGGCCGCCACGCCGGCGAGCGTCTTGTCCGGCTCGGCGTAGAGGACGTGCAGGATGGTCCCGACCAGCAGCGAGTGGCTGGTCTTCTCCCAGTGATTGCGGCGCTCCAGGGCGCCTTCCGGGTCGACGAGGATGTCGGCGATGTTCTGGACATCGCGGACCTCGGCGTCGCCGCGGCGAACCTCCAGCAGAGGATTGTAGGCCGCGCTCGCCGCGTCGGTAGGATCGAACTTCAGCACCCGGCCGAACCGCGCGCGCCAGCCAGCGGTGAGGGTCCAGTTCTCGCCCTTGATGTCGTGGACGATCGCCGAGCCCGCCCAGGCGAGCAGGGTCGGCACGACCAGGCCCACGCCCTTGCCGCTGCGGGTCGGCGCGAAACACAGCACATGCTCCGGCCCGTCGTGGCGCAGGTAGTCGCCGGCCAGGCGGCCGAGCACCACGCCATCAGCGCCCAGCAAGCCGGCCCGCGCGACCTCCGCCCGGTTTGCCCAGCGCGCCGAGCCGTAGGTCGTGACATCCTTCGCCTCCCGCGCCCGCCAGACGCTCAGGGCGATGGCCACGACGATGCAGACGATCCCGCCGGACGCCGCGATAGCGGCGCCCTCCAGGAAGATGCGGGGCGCATAGGCGTCGAAGGCGAACCACCACCAGAAGAAGGCCGGTGGCGGGTAGACCGGCCAGCCGAGCACGCGGAACCAGGCGGACCCGAGCTCGGGCTGGAACGCCAGGCGCCACGCCGTCCATTCGGTCGCGGCCCAGACGAAGCCGAGCGCGATCAGGCCGACGATGAGGACTTGGCCCCACAGGATCTTGGTGGCGGACATGCGGATGGACTCCGGATCAGAGGGAGAGGCCGCGCAAGCGGCCATGGGCCCAGTCGACGCCGCCGCCTGGCGTCAGCACGCCCGTGACGGACTTGCCGAGGTGGCGCTCGAGTTGCCGCGACCAGGGGACCAGCTGGAAGCCGAGGCCGTCGTCGATCATCGCGAACCGGCCGGACGCCAGGGCGAGGCGCTGCCGATACTGGCCGGTGATCGCGTCGCCCTCCGCAGTCGGCTTCAAGGCCAGCCCTGACTCAGCGGAGAGCCTGACGGCGACCGTGGCGAGCTCGCGCGTCCGGAGCGTCTGGATGAGGTCCTTGGCGAACACCCACCCCGAGCCGGCGCGGCGGGCGAGCCCCTCCCCTGCCAGATGCTCGGCGCGGGCCTGGAGGGCGGCCCGGACGTCGGCGCCGAAGCCCGTCGTGGCCAGCGGCGCCGGCTCACGCGCGACCAGTTGCCGATCGAGCCAGGTCGCGCCCCCCGCCTTCACCTGATCGGCCAGCTCGAGGTCGCTGCGATGCAGGAGAAGGCCCGGCCCCTTTGCCTCACCGGACGGGCGGAATTCGACCAGGCCGCCGACGGGCGTGTCTCCCGCCGCGTCCAGGCTCGGAAGCCGCACGTGGTGGGCGCGGCCATCGGCGCCGTCGATGGCGACGAACGCCTCCCCGCCGACCTCGTCGTGCAGGCCCCGGCCGGCCAGGCGACCCAGGATCGGGTCGGCCGACTGCTCGCCATGCGGCGCCAGCTCGGCGGCGGCCCGCTGCTCGCCCATCGCCCGGTGCAGGGTTTTGATGATGTCACCCCGCTCGCCAAGGCTCCGGAGCGTCCGCTCGTGGTCGGGCCTGAGCCGCCAGGCCGCCGGTCCTTCCGGCTCGGCCAGGCCGAGCCGCTCCAGGACCTGGGCGCGGCCGACCAGCAGGCGGCGCATGTCGCTGTCCGAGTCTGGCGCACCAGGCCGCAAGTCGACCCGCCCTTCGTTGTGGTCCGCCAGGCGACGAAGCGCCTGGTCGAGCCCCGTCCAGCGCTCGGACGTGACCTGCCGTTCGAGCACCGCGTTGATCTCGCGCTCCGACCGCGGCCCCAGCTCCAGGGAGACCAGCGCCTCGGCCCGGGCTCGCAGCCCGTGGCTGATGTAGTCGCGGCTGATGACCAGGTCGGCGCCGTCGTCCGTCACGCCGCGCACGAGCACATGGACGTGCGGGTTGTCGGTGTTCCAGTGGTCGACGGCGACCCAGTCGAGCCGCGTCCCAAGATCCCGCTCGGCTTGCGCCATGAGGTCCCTGGTGGTCTCCCGCAGGCTCTCGAGTTCGCCGGCGTCCTCGGGCGACACCATAAAGCGGAAGTGATGCCGGTCGTCCTCGCAGCGGGACGCGAAGGCGCGGTCGTCGGCGGCGTCGGAACCGGCGTCGAACATCCGGGCGTCGCGACCTTCCCGGTCGACGCCCTCGCGCTTCAGGTAGCGCAGGTGGAGGCCCAGCGGAGCGGCGCGATAGCGGGCGCCATGGTGGCGCACCACCCGGGCCTTCACTGCCACGCGCCGGTTGGGGTTGCGCAGCGCCGAGGCGATCGCCGCGCCGCGGCCACGGCCGAAGCGCGACCCGGCCGACGCCCTGAGCCCCTGCCCCTGGCCGCCCGCCCGGTTCGCCGCCCGCAGCACCTGGCCGACGAAGCTCCTGGCGCGGGCGCCCGAGCGCCGGCCGCCATCGCGCATGCGGCCAGGCCGGACCCGGAACTCATTGTCACGGCGCATGTCGCGCTCCGAGACGGATGGTCCTGGAAAACCCCTTGAAAGAATTGAGGAAACCCATGACAGCAAGACCCCATCGCGCCATGGGGCCCGGAAAAACCTCAACACCCACAACAGGTTGCGGCCGATCCGGCCCGCGCCTTTTATCTTGCCATCGCCTGGAGCTTCTCCTCGAGCCCCATGACCCCGCTGGCTTCAATTGCCGGGGGACTAGGTTCGGGCGGATTGGAGGCGTCGCCGTCATGGCCGCACCCCGCCGTCCAGACGAACCGCGAAGAGCGGGTCTGCCAGATGTCCTGTCTCTGATTGCGTGGATGGAACTGGAGCGATCTTCTCAGCCGTGACAGGTCCATCGTCCGTCAACACACGCGCGCCGGCAAAGAGCGGCGCGCGCCTCCAGTCGGGAGTGCGCAATGCCGCGACCGCGCCCCGCCCTGAACCGGAACCAAGGCCCAGATCCGACACGACGGCGGTCACATAGGCGCGCGTTTCCTGGGGCAAGGGCCGCCCGGTCGACAGGTGTTCGGCGTATCGGCCTGGGCCTGCATTGTAGGCAGCGAGGAAGCCTGGGACGCCGAAGCGATCGCGCAGTTCGCGCAGATAGGCGGCTCCCGCAATGACGTTGTCGCGCACGTCGAACGGATCATCGCCGAGCTCCAGCCGGGCCCGGAGTTCGGCCCAGGTCCGAGGCATCAGCTGCATCAGCCCCATGGCGCCGGCGCGTGAGACGGCCCGCGGATTTCGGGCGCTCTCAGCGCGCATCACGCTCCAGATCAAGGCCTCCGGCAGGTCGAACCGACGCGCCGCCTCCTCCACCGCAGCCTCGATCCGCGTGCCAAGATCCAGCCGAGCAGCCGCGCCCTGCGGCGAAGGCGCCGGCACACCCTGCGCCTGAGCGGCGACCGGCCAGACCAGCAGAACCGTCGCTGCAACACAGACGCTGCGCAACCGCCGAGCCGAGGTCCCGCCAGAAGCAAGACTGCCGCCGAGCTCGCGGCCGTCCAGGGCAAGGCGCTGGCGCGCCGGCGCAAGGCGCCGCCCTGGACCGCCGCTCCGCGCGACGGCTGCATCGAAGTTGGCCGGGACGGGGAAATGACCCCTTCTTCGACCGAACAGGGAAATGACGTGGAGAGGGAGGCGTAGACGCATCTCAGCGCCCTCCCCGCGTCCAGATCGGGATCGCACGGCCGATCAGATCGGCCCGATGGCTCGGACCGAAATAGCGGCCGTCGAGGCTGTCTGGGGCGCTGTTGAGCAGCAGCAGGTCGTCCCGACCAAGCCGGTAGCAGCCACTCCAGACCGGCAGGCGGCGGCCGAGGCGATCGCGTTCCCTTGCGCGTGCGACGCGCCGGCCATCGACGGTCAGGACCTCGCCCGCGCGGCAGATGCGCTGGCCGGTGACAGCAGCGACGTGCTTGACCAGCGGCACGCCGCGCGGCAGGTAGCCTGCTTCGTCGAACCAGGACGCCAGCGGTTCCGGCGGTCGCGCGACAACCAGGTCGCCGAAGGCCGCACGCTCTGTCGGCGCCAGGCGGTAGAGGCCGACCGGCGCGCTCGCCGTTGTGTTCCACATCAGCCAGGGCGCCGGCGGCGATATGGCCGTGAGCGCCAGCGACATTGAGGCGGTGGACGTGGCGCAGAGCGTCTTCCAAGCGAAGGTCATGCGCCAATCCTCCGGCGCAGCAGCCAGGCGCGGTGACGCCCGGGCGCATAGACACGAGGAGCTTCGCCTGCGCTGATCCGGCTGGCCACGTGCCGCCAGTGGTCCGGCGCCACCTGACAGGGATCGACCCCCGCCTGCTCCACAGCGTCGATGGCTTCGAGCACGCGCTGGACCTTCGGCCAGCCGCCGATGTGCAGCAGCAACTCCCCGCCCGGCGCCACGAAGGGCACGGTGGTGAAGGCCTCGCCAGGCCTGACCGCGCGCAGGATGTCGATCCGGGACTGGGCCGTGCCGAAGTCGTTGGCCTGCCACCGCACCAGGGCGAAGACCGCGCCCGGCGCGAAGGACAGGACGCGCAGGCGGC
This sequence comes from Phenylobacterium sp., assembly GCF_036677185.1. Lineage (GTDB taxonomy): Bacteria > Pseudomonadota > Alphaproteobacteria > Caulobacterales > Caulobacteraceae > Phenylobacterium. The sequence goes on along the minus strand of NZ_JAKFEN010000012.1, from coordinate 307,372 downwards.
GGTCGATGAGCCGCTCGGCCGCTGGTCGGCCGAAGCGCACCCAGCGCTCGATCTGGCCCTCCTGCCATAGGAGTTCGACGTCCGTGGACATGGCGCCGGACCTCAGCGGAACGTGCGCGGCGCATAGGCCGGCGAGACGGCCGCGTGCCGCTTGGCGGGCAGGACGGCGCCCTGGCCAGGGTCGCTGGTGGACGTCTTGGCGCCGCGTTCCGCCCAGCCCTGGAGGTCTTCCAGGACGTAGACTACCCGGCCGCCGATCTTCCGGTAGGTCGGACCGGTGCCGTAGGTGCGATGCTTCTCCAGGGTCCGCCCTGAGAGGCCGAGGAAGCGCGCCGCCTCGGGCGTGCGCAGGTAGCGCGGCGGAAAGCCGGCAAGCGGATCGGACATGGGAGGTCTCCGGATGGCTGGGGCGCATGGAGGCTTGGGCCTCGGCGCCTGCTGGACACCCTGGAGGAGCAGCCTCGCGGCGGCTGATGGCGAAGATCGATCCCGGGAATACGCCACCCGGCTTGAGTGGTCAGATCTTCTTGCGCAGCAGCGCCAGGTAACCGCCGCGAACCAGCCGCGCGGCGCCGCGGCAAAGGCGGATGGCGACGTCGCGGACCGCCGACGTCCGCCAGGCCGCCGAGTCCGTGACCGCCTCGCCCAGCACGTGACCGGCGACCTCGCGGTAGGTGGCGCCAGCACCACGCCCGTCGAGCGCGCGGAGCATGCGCTTGAAGCGGCGGCGACGCTGGAACGACAAAGGATCGGAGGGTGACAAACTCGAAGTTAGCAACCGGTGCAGCGCATCGGCGGCCGCCACGCGAGTTGGGAAGTCGCCATCGAGCGGCAAGATGACGGCGAGCGGCCCTGTGATGTCGGCGCCTGGACTTAGGAGAACCTGCAGGCCGCCCTGCAGCAGGAGGTGGACGCCCTCCTCCGCGCTTCTCGCCTCCGCCACGAGGCCGGAAAGCTGCAAGCCTGGAGCATTGCCAGAGCGCGCCTGCTCCAATGCAACGACAGCGGCCGGCGCGATCTCAGGCCGCCAGAAGCAGCCCGTTTCGCGCGCGTCCAGCGCCGGGTCCGCCGGGAAACCGCAACCCCCATCGGGGCGGAAGCCCGCCTCCCGACCCGGGCGTGTCGTGGCCGCCAACGCCCCGTGTGGCGGCCAAGTAGTCGGATTGATATTGCGGATTGCGCCTCAGGAATTCCCACGCCAGGCCGGTCAGGCCTAGCTCGTCGACGTGGTCGTAGTCAGACCCTACACGCCAGTCACGCGGCGGCATTGCTGTCTCCGTGCGACGGCCCAATAGAGTTGGGAACACCCCAGACGCGCAGTCGAACTGACGTACAAACTTGGTGCGCAATTGCGGCGTTCAAGGTGGCGCTGGCGCAGAGCGCCATGCGCCCGGCGCATGACTACGAGCCGCCGGACTTCAGCAGGTCGAGGTAGCCCTGGTCGGTCATCCAGCGGGCGCGCGCCAGATGGGTCTCGTAGCGCAGCCGGGCCCGCTCGCGGTCGCGCGCCGGATCGATGTCGAGCAGTAGTCGGCTGATCTCCTCCCAGGGCGCGCGCTCGGCGTCCGCGTCCAGCAGGCGCAGATAGAGCTTCAGGTGCGCCCGGTCATAGTCGGTGACCGATGGCTCGGCAGGCGCCTGGTCGGCGATGGCGGAAGTCAACCGGCGGCCCTCCACGTCGGCGGCGAACCGTACGCGGGCAGTTCGTCCAAGTCACTCGACCGGGGGGTGCGGCCCGCGACTCGGGGCCTATCAGCGTGTGGTTTCGTCGCGCCGGAAGAACTCGATGGGATCAACATCGAGCGCCGAGGCCAGCTTCGCCAGCATATCGATCGAGGCGGCATACTGCTCGCGCTCAAGGCTCGACACATAGGTGCGATCGACGGACGCACGGTCGGCAAGCTCCTCCTGCGACAGGCCGCGGTCATGCCGCAGGCGTCGTAAGTTCTTGGCCACCACTGTGCGCACTGTCATGCACAGCAAGGGGCCGGGACGTCGAATATACTGCTACGGAGTATACTCTACATAGTGGGGTGCAAAGCAACGCCCGCCGGAGCGTTCTGGCGGGCGTTGCAGGTTCGGCGGACTGACAATGGTCAGTCGGTTCGACGGCTCCAGACCAGCAGGAAGTCAGCGCCGGAGCCGCTCATCAGGCGCGCATAGATCGGCTCCGGCAGCGTGGGATCATCGAGTTTGACGTTGAGCACGCCACCGCCTTTGTCGTCGGTCAGGCTCCAGGCCGCGCCGCATTCGAGGTCGCCGATGAACACACGGTGGTCCGGGGCCTTGTCGTTCGTTCGCGCGGCGGGAGAGATGCGAACCTCGGCGTCGAGGGTCAGCGTCTTGAGGGCGCCGACATAGCCGTCTTCGGCACGTTGAAAGCATCCGAGCTGGATCATGATGGAAGTCTCCGGGTTGCGAGAGTCCCCCGACAGGGCGGCGACTTCGTGGGGGAGGATGGAAGCCGCCGCCCGCCGGCCGCCGTGCAGGGGGATCACGCGGCCGGAACGGGTGCGATCGATGCGCCTTGGGACGGGGGCGGAAGCGCCGTCGCGTGACCCGCTCGGCCAGTGACCACGGCCGTGATATCGACCTCAAGATGGCCAGACTGCCCGTCGCAGAGCGACAGGCAGTCGCGTGGAAACGGCGGATCGGCGCGCGGCTGTTCGGGGCCGGGGGCTGCGATGCGGCGATCGCGAGGGTGGCTCGGTCGGACGTCCGGTGTTGTCAGTTGGCGTGCTGGATGATCTTCACGACCAGGGCGTTTTCGTGGGTGCCAGGTTGCGCGGGATCGGCATCATCCCGGACCCGGATCAGCCCTTGCACCACCATGGTGGGCGTCTGGACGGCGGTCTGGTCGTAGATCCAGTTCGAAAAATACAGGCAGCCGGGATAGCGGACGGCTTCCCGTTCAAGGAGGCGAAACGCTCCGCCGTTGATCTTCCGGTCCTGCGGCACGAGGTTGATGTCCAGGCCGCCGCCGAGCTGGTGGGCGATGGCATGGCCCTTGATGCGACCGCCCGGCGGCTTGGGGAAACCGCGCATCCGAGAGGCGTCCCGAGCGCCGGAAGCCGTGGCGGCGGGAAAGCCATAGGCAGTGATCAGCCGCTCTTCGGTGAGGTCGAAGAGGTTGCTGAAACCGTCCGTCGCGACCTCGACGATCTCGGCGTCCGCCGCGCCCGCGCGGTACTCGGCCAACCAGATCGTGATCAGGGCCGGCAGAATATCCGCTCGGATCATGATGCCGGCCTCCTCGGGCGACGCCGCGCTGAAGCGCATGATCTCGCTGTAGCGGTCCACCTGCGGGCGCTCCGGAAGGGTATCGGTCCGACCTTATCCGAAAGCGCCCGCATATGGATCACGGACCGCCTAAGCGGCCCGCTCACCGACGGTTGGCTGCAAGCCGTGCAGGAAGTCGGCGGCGCGCTGGGCATGCGCGGCGGCGGTGAAGATGAAGCGCCTGTCGTCGTGCAGCACCTGCAGCCAGTTCTCGATGTAGGCGGCATGGTCGTCGCGCGGCGTCAGCTCGAGGCCGAGATCGGCGCAGAGGAAGGCGGCGCCCAGCTCGGCGACGAGTTCCTCCTTGGCATAGCCGCCATCGCCCCAGCGCTTGCGGCCGAAGTCACGGTCAAGGCGGGTCGGGTGGCGGGTCCAGTGCGTGCATTCGTGGGCCAGGGTCGCGTAGTACGACTCCGGGTCTTCGAAGCATTCGAAGGGCGGCGCCTGCACGTAGTCGGGATGGACGGCGTAGTAGGCTTGGTCGCCGCCATGCCGGATGTCGGCGCCGGTGGCCGCGAAGAAGGCCTCGGCGTGATCGATCCGCTGGGCGTCGTCGAGCTTCGGTTCGGCGACCGCGCGGTAGTGCGGCGGCAGGCCCTCGACCTGTTCGACGTTGAAGACGGTGTAGGCCTTGAGGAACGGGATCTGCCGCTCGACATCCTGGCCGTCGTCGCCCGTCTCCGTCCGGCTGATCCGGTTGGCGTAGACCACCGTCGAGCCGTGTTCGCCCTTGCGGACGTGGCCACCGAGCGCCAGGGCCTGGCGGAAGGTGATCCAGATCGGCGCCGTGTATCCGCGGGCGACGGACTCCGCCCAGAGCAGGATGACGTTGATGCCGCTGTAGGGCTCGCCGGTGGAGCGGAGCGGTCGGCTGATCCGGCCGGCCAGGTGCTCGGCGGACCAGGGCCTGGTCCAGGGACGGACGCCGTTCTCAAGGTCGGCGATGATGGCGTTGGTGACCCGGCTGTAGAGGTCCGGGCGTGAGGTCTCGCGAGGGCGCGTCATGGCGGCCTCCTGTGGGTTCAGGTTGTGGGGAAGCGGCGCCCCGCCGGGGTCCGGCGGGGCGCTCTGCGAAGGGTCAGTTCGAGCCGGTGCTGCGCGACCAGATCAGGACGTATCCCTCCTCGGCATCGACCAGGCTGGCGTAGATCGGAGCCGGGAAGCTCGGGTCGTCCAGCTTGACCGAGAGGTAGTCGCGGTTCTCGCGGGAGGTCTTCTTCCAGGCGGCGCCGAACTCGGTCTGGCCGGCGAAGATGCGGAAGTCGGGGGCCTTGTCGTTGTCCTTCTCGACCTGGCGGAAGGTGGCCGACTTGACGTTGAGCGTCAGGGTCTTGATCGCGCCGTTGTAGTTGCCGGCGTCGTCCTTGGTGAAGGTGCCGATGGTGGCCATTGGGAGTCTCCTGGTTCCTCGGACCGCGCCCATCGCGGCCTCGATGGCGATCCCCAGGACGAGGGGCGGCGGCCGCCGCAGCCCGAAGGGCCCGGAGCGCAGCGGAGGACGCCGGCGACGACTTGTTTGGCCCGCGAGGAATTCGGCGAAGCCGAAGGGGAAAGAAGTCGTTGAGCCGGCGTTGCGGCGGCCGGCGGGGCCGCCTTGGCGGCCCGCCCCCCTTGGCCAGATCAGGCCAGAGAGGCCGCATGGGTCGGGGCGAAAATCGCGGAGACGGCGGTGGCCGCCGCCCACCGTCCGAACCCCGCCACCGGCATCCCCGACACACGAAGAAAGGGGCCGCACGCCTCAACGACGCACGGCCCCCAGGTCCAGACGAGCAAGGCCGCAGGCGCGGACCCGCGCCTTACGCGGCTTCTTCGGCCAGGCTCGGCGCCTCCGCTTGAACGTCCGCCTCAGCCGGAACCGGGACCGGCTTGCGGAGCAGGCCCGGCAGCCAGCCCTTCCCGGCCAGCAACGCCTCGGCCTCCGACGCCATGTCGGGCTTCTTCATGCCGCCGATCCGCTCGGCGGCCTCCTCCGACACGGCCTCCCGCACCGCCTCGCCGATCCGGGCCTTGGTGACGCGGCCCAGGTAGCTCGCCACCGTGGGGGTCCAGTAGCCGCTCATGTCGAGGTCCACGGCCTCGGCCAGCCGATCCGCGTGAGCCCAGGCGCCGGGCCTGCGGTCGAAGGGCGCCCGCACCGCGTTCACCGTCAGGCTCGCGCAGTGGGCCAGCAGGTCCAGAAGCTCCGTGACCGGCAGACCTTGGACGAAGGCCCAGAGTTCATCGGCGTCCTTCGGGACCCGGCTCGCCCAAGCCGCATGCCGTTCAGCGACGCTGCGCCCAGCGTGGGTGTCGTCGATGCCCGGCGCATGGCCGTCGAGGTAGGCGGACACGCCCTTGATCTCCAGGCAGGTGGGCCGCTCGTAGGCCGGGTAGAGGGCGGACAGGGCCAGGGCGTGGACCACCGCCGAGAGGGCCACGGTCGCGTTTCCCGCCAGGGCGTTCCTCAGCGCCAGGGTGCGATGGGCCGTCAGGTCGAGGACCAGCCGCTCCGAGAGCGGCGCGCCGGAGTCCTCTTCCGGCTCCTCGGCTTCCGGGCCGGCGTCCTCCCCTTCGCCGTCCGCCCGGACCTCGCCGCCCGGCTCGGTCTCCGGCTCAGGCTCGGGCGCGGGCACGTCCTCGGGCCGGACCAGCCCCCGCTCGATGCGGGCCACACCGTCCTGGCCGAGGATGACGAACACCCCTCCGCGCGCGATCTCCTCCGGGTCATAGGCCGTGCCGTCACCGAACGCGTCGAGGGCGGCGTCGATCTCCGCGAACCGGGCCTCGACCTCGGGCGGAAGCTCTTCGACCGCATCCCACTCGCTGACCAGGGCGTCGTACTCCTCGGAAAGCGCCGTCATACGGGCCGTCTCCTCCTCCGGGCGCTCCACCGGATGCGGATAGACACGGGCGAGGCCGAGTGCGCGCGGGAAGTCGATGTGCGCCTCGGCCCACTTCCACCCTTCCGCCGCCCGCACGCCCTCGGCGATCCCGGCCAGCTTTTCGGCCGCCAGCCGGTCCAGCAGGCCCACGTCCTCCAGCCAGCCGCCGCCGTCCTCGGTGAAGAGGTCGCGCAGGATGGTTCCGCCCGCCTCGCCGTAGGCCTCAGCGCCGACGAGGACCGCGCGCCGGTCGGTGGCCGCGACCTTGGTTTCGGTCATGGTCCGGCGGATCAGGTAGGGCGGTCGATCCGTCCCCAACTGCTCCAGCACCTGCTCCTGGCGGGCATGATCCTCGCTGACGGCATAGGCCATCATCTGGTCGAGGGTCAGGTCGCCCGCCCGGTAACGCTCCATGAGCTTGGGGCTCACGGCGCCCAGCCGAAGCCGCTGCTTCACCACCTGGGCCGAGACGCCGAACCGGGCGCCGATCTCCTCGGCGCCAAGGCCTCGCCGCTCAGACTGCTCGCGGAACGCCTCGAACTCGTCGGCGGGGTGCATGCGGAAGCGGGTGACGTTCTCGTCCAGGCTGATCTCGTGCGGGTCGTTGGCGAGGTCCACGACGCAGCGCACGGGCTCGGTCTTCCTGATCTGCTTGCGCTTGGCGCGCAGGACGAGCGCGAGCCGCCGTCCCTCACCGATGGTCACCAGATAGAACCCGGTCGGCGTGCCCCCCTCGTCGGTCTCGGGCTCTACCACCGGCGCCTGGAGGACGCCCTTCACCGCGATGCTGGCGGCCAGGGCCTCGATGTCGGCCGCCGCGTGCGGAGTCCGCCGCGCGTTGCGCGGCGACTTCTTCAGCTTGTTGAGCGGCACGTCGATGACGTCGCCGTCCTGATGGATGACTTCGGTCAATTGGGTCATGTCTGCCTCCTTGGGGCATGGCTGGCAGGCGCAAGGCGCGCCTGCAGCCTTGCCCGTCGGCGAGACCGGGTGTGCAAGCGGAGTGGGCGGCTTCGCGGGGAACCGGCTGCAGGGCCCCTGCCCTGCGGTTGGAGCCTGCATGCCCTGCGAGGGGACCGAAGCTGGGCGGAAGCCGCTCCGAAGCGCGCCGAGGGCAGCGCCCTAAGTCACGGCCGCGCGCCAGCGCGGCGCAAAGGAGGAGGCCGCAAGGAGCCTGCGCGACAGGCGCAGCCTGGCGCTGCATGGCGGGATGCGCCGTCGAGCGGCCGGCGGCGCCAAGGCGCGCCCAGGGCGTCACGCCCGTAGGAGCCGCGCGCAGCGCGGCGGGACCGAGCGTGACCGCCGGCCGCTCTCAATATTCTCAAAGGGGCGTTGCGGGGTTCCCCCGCTGGAAGGGGTCGGGCGAGACGCCAGGCTCGACCGCAGGGGAAGGCCTTCCCCCATCTTGGAGGCGGCGCAGGAGCGCCACGCGATCGCTTTACGAACTTATCGAACTTGACGAACCTACGGAAAAGCCACACCTTGCGGGGTGAGAGGAATTGTCATGCCGACCGCCAAGCCCGCACCGCCGCCGACCAAGGCCAAGTCCGCTACCCGCGCCAAGAGCCTCGCCGCATCCGCGCTGTCGCAAGCCAAGCCGGGTCGCGTGACGACCAGCGACTTCACGGTCGCGCTCGGGCCCAAGACGCTTCGGACGCTCTCGTCGCGCAAGGCCAACGTCAAGGCCCTGATGGAGGTCCTGGGCGAGACCATCGACGAGAGCCGCAAGAGCGGCCGGAGCATGGGATTCATGGTCGAGGTCGACCGGACGGGACAGCCGCGGATCCTGCCCGCGAAGAATCTTTCGGCGAAGGCGGCCCCAGAGCCGGCCACCCGTCTTGCCGACGACGAGGACGATCTCGACCGCGCCCTGGATGCCGCCCGCGAACGCGGGCGCCTGCGCGCTGCGGAGGTGCTGAGCGGCGAGGAGATGCTGAGCGCCGACGAATTCGCCGAACTCCTCGGGGTCTCCCGCGTGACCGTCAACGCCAAGCGTCAGAGGCATGAGGTCCTGGCCCTGGAAGGGGCCAAGCGCGGCTTCCGCTTCCCGGCCTGGCAGATCGACGAGAACGGTAAGCCGTTCGAGGTTCTGCCGAAGCTGTTCGAGTTGCTCGGCGACAGCCCCTGGACGGTCTACCGCTTCCTGGTCCAGCGCCACGCCGAACTCGATGGCGCCAGCGCCCAGGATTCCCTGAGGCGCGGCCGCGCCGACCAGGTGGTCGAGACGGCTGAGAGCGTCGCGCGCGGCGCCTTCGCCTAGGTGGCGGGCGCCCCGCCGACGCCGGCCTTCGCCGCCGCGACACTCGACCTGGCGCACATCGCGCCCGGTGCCGTCTTCGGTCGCATCTACCGGCAGGTCTTCCCCGATCCCCTCGGCTTCAGCAAGACCCGCAGCCGCTTCAGCGACCCGCGCCGCCGCGCCGAGGCCAACCGCTTCGGCGTGCTCTATCTCGGCTCGTCGCTGAAGGTCTGCTTCCTCGAGGCGGTGCTGCGCGACGACCGCGACGGCGTCGTCGGCGACTACCTGATGGACGAGACAGAACTGGACACCCGCCGCTATGCCGAGGTCGAGGTGCGCGAGGCCTTAAAGCTCATCGACCTGCGCGGCGACGGGCCGGTGAGGATGGGCGTGCCGAGCGATGTCCAGCGAGGCTCGAAGCAGACGCTGGCGCGCAAGTGGTCTGTGGCCTTCCACGACCACCCGGAGCAGGTCGACGGGATCATCTATCCCTCCCGCCTCAACGGGGAGACGAACCTGGCGGTCTATGATCGAGCGGTCGCCAAGCTGGTTGCACGCCGCATAGACGTTCTGCGCCGAGCGTCCGGACTGGCAGGGGTACTCGACGACTTCGCGGTCGCCTTGATCTAGCCACGGGGTCAGATCCACCGCCTATTCGCTTTCGAGATCGCTGATCCGTTTGGCGATCGCCGCCACGAACACGTTTCGCGGATGGAGCGCGTCTTCGTTCCGGCCTTCGATCATGGCGGCCATGACATCAGTCAGATCCTCGCCAGAGGATCGGAAGACCTGGATTGGCTCGCCGTCCCTCTCCAGCCGTCCGGACGCAATTCGTTCCAGCGATCTACGGTCGAGCGGCTCGAACTCCTTGGCCAGTATCCGCAGTTTCTCGGCCACGGGGATCTCGGCTCCTGCGTCCACGTACCCCGATGGAAGGCCAAGCGCGGCGCCCACGTCGGCCAGTGTGAAGGGCAGCGCGGCCATCCCCTCCGGGCTGACTGCGGTCGCCGGACAACATGCGAACGGAAAGGCCTCGGCACATTCGCGAAGCAGCGCCGCCACCTTCACGAGCTGGTCGGCGCACGCAGCGCCGACGTCGACACCCCGGAGCGCGTCCGGAACGGCCTCGCGATTTCCGGCAAACCGGTAGGACCACCGCGGCGTTCCGAGCATCGCGCCGCCGACGTAGGACACGGGCCCCTCGTGCTGAGCGATGTTGCGCAATTCAAGGAAGAACCCCATCGCCGGGTCAGCCCGCATTCTCGCCTGCTGCGTTTCGTACCAGCGCGCAAAACCGGGAACCCCCGCCATCGACTTCTGAAGCGTGAAGGTCGTGCTGCGGCACGCGCTCAGGAAGGCGTTCAGGTTGAACTGAAACTCAAGCCCGTTGCAGGTGCTGACCGCCGCAAGGAAATACTCGGCCTCCTGCAGCTTTTCCATCGGATGACGGAGCGATGTGAAACGATGCGCCATATGGTCCAATCAGGATCCTAATCCGCGCCGCTGCGCTCGGAGGAAAGTCGAAACTGACGCCCTGGAGGCGTCTCCCACAAGTCACGAGATAGCCGACGTCCGGGAGCCCCAGCAGATGGTCTCCAAGAGGCCACTGCAATATAGTGGCGGTTCGACTGCGCCGGCCGAGCCGCCGCCAACCATGTGAGGGCGTGTGGCTCAGACAGCATCGCTGAGACCGAAGGCCAGGATACTTCAGCTGCTCGGCGACGAGCTGATCGGCAGCGCTCGGCTTGCCGTGTTTGAATTGGTCAAGAACGCCTATGACGCGGACGCGACCGAGGTCGTCGTCACGCTGGAAAACCTCGGAAAGACCGACGCTCGAATCGTCGTCCAGGACGACGGTCTGGGCATGTCAGCCGCGATCATCGAGAACGTATGGCTGGTCCCGGCCAATGACCATCGCCGCCGGCAGCGCGAGCGCGGTGATCGGTCCCCACTCGGCAGACTGCCGCTGGGCGAAAAGGGGCTCGGTCGCTTCGCGGTCCACAAGCTCGGGGAACGGATCGAGCTGGTGACCCGGCAGGCCGGCAGCAAGGAGGTGAAGGTCGTTCTCGACTGGGCGGAACTGCTGTCCCACGACTTTCTCGATGAGATCAGGGTGGAGGTCATCGAGCGCGAGCCCGAACTTTTCGTGGGCGACGCTCATGGCACCCGGGTCGAGATCACCCGTCTCCGCGAGGCATGGCCCCGGGGCGCCGTACGCGATCTCCATCGAAGCCTGACGTCGATCGCCGATCCGACTGCCGGTCCCTCCGATTTCAATGTCGTCCTGGACGTTCCTGGCGCCGAATACCTCATCGACGACCTGCCCGATCCCAGGCGCATCCTCGAGCTGGCGATGTGGGACTTCAGCTTTGTCTTCGACGGGCACGAAATCCGGTGGGACTACACCTTCAGACCCTACAGTGGAATCAAGGTCGCACCGGCTCACAAGAGCGGCGCGGAACCGCTGTTGCGCGCCCGCGATAGGGGGCGGGTGGTCGGCGGTTTGGACCTGATCGAGGGCGTAGGACCCGTGTCGGGCAGCTTTCACGTGTTCGACCGTGACCGCGAAAGCTGGAGCTACATGCAGCAGCGCCAGCTGGTCGGCGACTATCTGAAGAACAATGGCGGAGTGCGGGTCTATCGCGACGGCGTGCGGGTCTACAACTACGGCGAGCCGGACGATGACTGGCTGGGGCTTGATCTGCGTCGCGTTAACACCCCCACGCGCCGGGTCAGCCGCAATCAGATTCTGGGCCGCGTAACGCTTGAACTGGCAAGCAGCATCCTGCTGCGGGAAAAGACTAACCGGGAAGGCTTCGTCGAGAACGAGGCGCTGGAGAACCTCAAGGAGGTCATTCTCTCGGCCTTTGCCATCTTCGAGCGGCTGCGAGCCCCGCACAAGGACGCCGTACGGCAGGCGCTCACCGGCGCGAAGCAGCCCGTAGCACGATCGATCGACACCCCCGCGGAGCAGCTCCGCGGCGCACTTGTCGAACACAAGCTCTCCCACCTTCTGCCGGTCCTCGACGAGATCACCCGCGAGTACGACCAGCTCCGCGAGATCATGCTGACGGCGGGAAACGCGGGCCTGCAGCTGTCGCTCATCTTCCACGAACTCGAGCGCGGGGTGCGCGGCCTCTTCGAGGCGATCCGCCGCAGGGAAAGCCTGGAGGATATCGAGCAGCGATCCCGTTATCTCAAGGACCTCCTCGAAGGCTTCGCGACCATCCTCAAGAAGGAGCCGGCCAAGCCCCAGAGCCTCGCAAAGATTGCCCGGGAAGCGATGTTCCTGAACCAGCTTCGGCTGCGCAGCCACAAGGTGGCCGTCGACTTTCCCCTGGGCAAGGAAGAGCAGCCGGACGTCACGGTGCGCGCCTCCCTGGGCTTGGCCATCGGCGGGGTCTCGAATGCGATCGACAACGCCATCTACTGGACACGGGTGCGCTGGCCTGATGAGCCTGACGCTGGTCCGCTTCAGCGCCGCCTCTGGGTCGGCGCGAGCGATGACTTCCCGGAAGGTCCCGCCCTGATCGTGGCGGACAACGGACCCGGTTTCCGCGACCCGCCCGACGACTTGATCCGGCCGTTCCTGACCCGGCGGCCGGGTGGCATGGGTCTCGGGCTCTACTACGCGAACCTCGCGATGGAGCTCAGCGGCGGAAAGCTGATCTTCCCGCAGCCAGGCGACCTGGATCTGCCCGACTACATTGACGGAGCAGTGGTGGCGTTCGTGTTCCAGGGCGCGAAATGATGGAGCTGGGGGGCGCGCGGGTCATCGCCATCGACGACCAGGAGAAGGATCTCCAGGGCATCGTGCGGGCCCTTCATCTCAGAGGCGTCGGCGTCCTGCCATTCCACTATCAGGGCAGCGACTCCTTGAAGAGATGCGGGCCTGGCGTCCGGATCGTGTTCTCGGATATCAACGTCGCACCGAGCGCGGCGCCGCCGCACGCTCAGCATGCTGCGCTCGCGGCGATCTTCGACGCGGTCCTGCACGAGGCCAACGGGCCCTGGGTGCTGGTCGCCTGGACGGCTTCTCCGACCCAGGTCGGGGATCTGCACGTTGAGCTGCAGAAGGCCCTGGGGTCGGAGCGTGCGCCTCTGGCGTCCTTCGCGCTGGGCAAGAGCGGCTTCACCGACGCCCAGGGGGAATTCGACATCGAGGCCGTCGCAGAGGCGGTGAGAACACAGCTTCAGGCCGATCCCGTCGCCGCCGCCATCATGGACCTGGAAGCCCGGGCGTCCGACGCCGCCCACGATGTCATCAGGTCCGTCCTGGCGCTGGCAGCCGAGGCCGGCGCTCCCTCGATCGCGGATCTCCTGAAGGCGCTTTCCATGGCGGCCGATGGGGCCTCACCGCCCAGAGCGGAGAATGTCTTCCAGACGATCGGCCCCGCCCTGCAGGACCGGCTGATCCGCCGGGGGGTGGCCGCGCCGGAAAAGGCCATCTGGGATGAAGCGTTTGCGCGCGCGACGGGCGCCGCCCTGACCGACTCGCAGCGCGCGCGCCTGAACACCACGCTGCACCTGGACCCAAATGGCCGAGCTGGCGAGCGCGGCGCGGTGTCGATCCTCCCTGACAACCTTGCCGGCGCGCTCAAGCGAGCGCTGCGGGTCGCGCCTGAAGGGCTCGTGTTCGAACATTATCTGAAGCGGGACAAGGCGCTGAAGTCGCTCAAGGCGGCCAAGAGGAAGCAGGATCCCCAGGCGGCAGTCCCCGGCGACGACGCGCTGGAAGCCGAGTTCCGCGGCCAGCTGCAGTGGTGCCTGATCGAGGCCGCGGCGGCCTGCGACGCCTCTAACGCCAAGCGTGGGCTGCGGCGGGCGATCGTCGCATTGGCGGTCCCTTCCGCCCTCGGCGAACAGGCGCTCGTCGGAGAGCATTGCTGGCAATCACCTCTGCTTTCGCTTGGTAGCCGGACCGTCCATCTTGTCACCACGGCGCGGGTAACCATCTCTCCGGTACCGAGGGCGTTGGAGAGCCTGCAGCCCAGCGGCCGCATCCGGGAACCGCTGCTCGACGGCTTGCTCCAGCAGGTCGCTGGATCGCAATCGAGACTGGGATGGATCTACTTCTGATCATATCGCGGGATCGCGATGCGGGGCGCCAACGCCGATGACCACCTTCCGCCACCGTGTCTTCGACGTGGAGATCGAAAGGACGGCGAACGCCGCCAACCTGGACTGGCCAGAGGGCGAACGGTTCAAGTCGGACAGCGGCCTCGGCGGCAACCGTCACTACGAAGATCTGCGACGTCAGCCCTGGTGGCTGTACAAGGAAGCCCTGGCCTATGAGCGGGCCTTCATCCGGCAGTTCGAGGCTGCGGCTGACGATGACGCGCGCGCAGACTTGATCGAGGCGCTTGATGAAGACGAGGATGCCGGCTGCCTCTGTGGTCTCGATCCCGGCGTTGCCTCCTGTGTCCTGGCGCTTTCAGCGTCGAGATGTGCGCCCTTCACGAGCTGCAACGCGGGTGCATTTGATGGGGGACACCTGGAGAGCTATCCGCTCGTCTCCTTTTTCGTCCGCCCCCCACTCGTGGTCTCCCTGCTCAGCTGCGCGGAGGAAGCCAAGGTCGGTCTGCTCGGCTACGGCGGCGCCCTCCAGGTCTATGCGCGCCGGATCACGCAGATGATCGACTTCGCGGAAGTCCTCCATCGGAGGCGACGTGAACTGGCGGCCATCCGGCTGGTCCCCGAGCGTGCGGGTTCGAGCGACGACCGCCAGCTTTCGCTGTTCGATGACTGAGGTCCCGTGACCCCGATCACGCCGTGGTCGCGCAGCGAGATCCATCCCGCCCGTCGGTCGTCATGAGCGCGAAGGACCCGAAGCTCCAGGCCATCTTCGCGCACCTCGACGATCGCGACGAGTGGCTTCGTGCCCGGGCGGCTGGTCTGGAACGGCCCCTCCTCCTCAATCTGCTGCGGGCCATCGATGTCGCGGGATATGTCCGGGCTCACGATCCGGGCCGCGTCGTGCCGGGCATGCCTGGCTATCTGGACGTCGGCTGGATGGGCGCCGCTCACGCGATACAGCTGCTGGCGCCGGCCGGAATGCAGGGTCCCGGCAATGTCTGGCATCTTCCTCAGCCGGAGCAGCTCGCATGGGCCACCTCCTTCCTCTATCGCGCGGGCTTGGTCGTCCATCTTCGCCGACTTGCCGAGCTTGTCAGGTACGGGCTCGCCGACGCCGAAGTGATTGGCGATCACTCTGTCCGGTTTCTGATCCGCGCCCGCGACCGCGAGGCCATCGATCGCGAGGCCATTGACTGGTACGCCGGCCACGTCGGCGCCCTCGACGCCCCGGTGCTGAAGGGTTTCCGCGACCGGTACGATGCGCCGGTCCGCGCCGAGCTTGCCGCCAGAGTCAGCGCGGATCCGATGTTCGGAATTCGCTACTCGTCATCCCGAGAACTCGAGGAGTGCTTCGAGTTCGAAGCCGAGCTGAGGGCCCGCACACTGCCCGGCCATGACGCTCTCCCATTTGATGCCAAGCTGGGTCCGTTGACCTTCGGAGAGTACCGAACGGCGGTCGTGACGGGCATGGCCCGTTCGCTCAAGCACGTCGCGTTCGTGGAAGCGCTCCTGGCTCGGGATCCCTCGACCCCTCGGGCGGTCCTCACGATCCACTCACACGAGCGGAAGCTGAAGGACGAGTGGGGCGGCCTTCTGGGGCTCGATGATGCCCACTCCGGAGTGCTGCTCGACGTGATGGGCATGACGCCGAAGGACATCCCCGAACTGCGGAAGGCGTGGGACTGCCCGCAGGCGTTGATCGTGAGAGCCGGAGACGTCTTCTGGCAGCAGCCAGTGTTCGGCGGGCTCAACAACCCCTTCACCTGGGTTACCAGGAAACTGCGCCGTACATTCCGATCCGATTGGGACCGTGCGGTGAACGGGCGCGAGGCCACGTTCCGCGAGGACCTGCGCATAGTCTTCTACGAGCCGCTGTTCTGGTTCGCACCGACAACGCTGAAGCTGCGGGGCTCGGGTGGCGTCAAGACCGACATCGACGCGATCGTGATCGATCGTGTTTCTGGGACGATGGCCGTCTTTCAGCTCAAATGGCAGGACGCCTTCGAGAATTCTCTGACAGAACGCGAGAGCCGGCGCCGCAATCTGGCCGCCGAGGGCAACGCCTGGATCGAGACGGTGCTGTCGCACTGCCACGGCTGCTCGCCCGGCGAAGCGGCGCGCAGGATCGGCGTCCCGGTCGCCGAGGCCGCCAGCGTGAAGACGATGCGGCTGTTCATCCTGACACGCAACGCGGCGCAGTTCTCAGGACCGGCCGACCAGGATCGGCGCGCGGCCTGGTTGTCTTGGTACGACATGCTGCGGCGGTGCAATCGGGCGAGGCGCGAACCCGATCCCCTGTCCACCGCCTGGCGGAGCGGACGCCGGCGAGGTGCGGAGAAGCCTGATCGGAGCGCTCAGGTGTTCGAGGTCGATGGAATCCGGGTGGAATCGATCGAGGCAACCTGACTAGGCTGACGTCATCGGAAACTCGAATCCGGCCTGGATCATCTTTTCCAGCAGGTATTTCAGCGCATTGCGTTCCGCGGCTGGCAGGCGGATGTCGCCGCGGATGAGGCGTCGCAGCGCCGCGTCGGAGTTCGGCGTCAGCATGCGCCGCGACCGGGCAAACTGGACGACCGGGTCAGCGTCACCGAGCAGCCGGACAAGCATGCTGTCGAAATCGATGTCCTTGTCAGCACGCTTGGCAGCGGTGGCCGACTTCCGCGCGCGGTCAGCCTCAGCCGCGTCGATGGTGAAGCCCTCAAGCCGCGCATCGAGCGTGTAGTCAGATCCGGATACGGCAGCCCAGCAGGCCTGCAGCTTGCAATATGAGTCTATGTTCTTCACCTGTGGCGGCGCGGCCTTCACCGTCGCCGCCACCTGTGGCGCGAGCTCGCGGAGCGCGGCCCCGATCTCCTCCGGGAGTTCCTGGCGCTGCCATATGACCTCCAGATCGAGTTCCCTGCCCTCCGCCCTGAGCTTCTCGACGAGCCAGGCGATGGTGTAGGTGACGATCTGAATCTTGAAGCCTCTATCCTGCTGATACCACTCGGACCGCCCCACCATCCTGTCGGTCCAGTGGAAGGCGATCGTCTTGGCGACCGCGCAGCGGAACCAGTGCTCGTTGAAGGTGGCCTCGGATGTCTCCCACATCTTGGCGACCCGCTCGGCAAACTCCAGGAAGCACTTCTGGGCGTGGCGGCTGACGATGTGCGGGAGACACGCGAACGTCATCTCGAACTTGGCCAGTTCGGTCTTGTCGATGAACTGGTCCTTCGGGAACTCCAGCTCAAACCGCCTGCGCTCTGCAGCCGTTCCGTAAGCCAGTCTGTCGCGGTACTGCCCGCGCGCCCGCTCATAGAACCATTTCGAACCGGAGAGCGAGCCTGCCTTCGCCGGCGCGGTCTGGCGGCGGGAGATCTGCTCCAGAACCAGATGAACCGGGTGGCTGGAGAAGAAGTCGGCTTCGCTGACCTTGTTCTGGGTGTTTGCGAACCGGGAAATCTTCGGAACGATCTCCTCAAGGCGGTCAGGTCTTACGACAGAAAGCTTCATCTGGACGAAAACCCCAGCGAGGTCCGCCTTGCGCTGGTCCTTGGCGTAGAGGATTGACGCCGTGGTCTGACCGCCGTTGACGATCTGCAGGTTCTCGATTGACGAAATTCCGAGCGTTCCGTCGGGCAGCTTGGCCGTCGTGACGCCCGATGCCGTGGCTGTCAGGCCGTTGTTGTAGGCAAAGAACATCTCAGGGACGGTTTCGAGCGTCTTGATGATGCCGGCATTCACCTTTGTGCGGGCCTGCAGGAAGGTCCGGACGTTCTGCTCGAGGAGCCTGGCTCCATAGAGGCCGTATATCTCCGACAGCAGCGGCCCTGGAATGGCAATGAGATAGGACGCGTAGTCCCCGCCGACCGTGTGGGCGGGAAGGCATGGCAGCGGTGCGCCGTTGAGAGCAGTGACGTCGATCTCGATGGGCTCGGCGCCGCCATGGGCGTTCTGGATGTCCACGTAGCGGGCGAAATCCAGCACGCTGCAGACGAACGGCACGCCGAGGACTTCACCGGTCATCTCCGGCTTGCGCCGGGTTGCAAGGCGGGCGTTCGAGAGTGCAATTACCCGGATGCGCCGGATCTTCGACCGGTAGGAGTAGATCGTCCATGCGGCCTCGAAGGTCGGGCTGGTTTCCTCGATTCCGTTGAGAAACCCGGGCTGGACCGCCAGCTCGCAGAAGCGGCGCACCTGCTCGAAGAGGGCATCGATCTGGGCGGCATTCAGGGATTCCAGCTGCCGCCCCGGCCGGAAATCCGAGATGGCGAGGTAGAGGTCACCGCGGTCGGCTTCAAGCGCATATCCATCGATCCGGAAGCCGCCACGGCCCTCCTTCCGCACGGGCGCGTAGGCCAGATCGGTGCAGTCTCCATTCTGCGTGGCGAGATCGGAATAGAGCTGGAAGAAGGCGCGCGCCTGCGGTTCGGCGGAGGCCTCGGCCTCGAACAGAAGATCATCCCAGAAGAGCGCGAAGGCCCCGTCGAGGTCCGGCGCGCTCATGCGAATGCCTGCGCCATTGCGGCCTCGAGGTCGACGGCGAACGGCTCGCAGTCGCTGAGGCGGACTTCGTAGCTGACATTCTGGACGCCCGCCGGAAGCATCGCAGCGACAATGCAGGGGAAGCCCTCGGAAACCTCGTAGGCCCGGCGAAGTGTCAGGGTCCAGGCGCCTTCGTCGTATTCCGGGCGCTGAACATAGCCCCAGGCCACGAGCGCAGCCTCGAACGCGTCGCGCGCGGCGTCGCCTGCGTCGGCGAGTGCGTGCTCGATCCCGGCGACCAGCGAATTGAGCGTGAAAGCGCCGTCCCGTTGGGGAGTGGCGGTGGCTACGCACTGGTGACAGAGGAGCAGACGCCCTGCGGTCGCATCCAGCTGTGCTTCGGAAGAGATCATGAGGCGCTGGTCGGAGGTCGAAAGCTGGGTCTTTACCTCGACCTGCCAGTCACCGAAGGCGAAGTCCTGCTCGTCTCGATGGGCGCCGCGCCAGGACAGGACGCTTTCGAGCGGCGGGAGACGGGGAAGAACCTGCTCGCGAAGGAAGAGGAGCTCGCCAGCGAGGCCGATGACCTCCTGGGGCGAGAGGAGATCGTCACGCCGCCGCCGGAGCATGTCATGCCAGTCGCGCAGACGTTGAAGCACGAGCCGCAGACCGGGACCGTTCGTGCCGGCCGGCTCGTTCCGGGTCGCCCTCATGAGGTGATCGCAGAGAGCCCGGAAGATATCGAACTGGCTTCGATCCTGGAGCGTCAGGACGAGCCGAACATCTGATGGCGGGCCCCGTTCGACCGTCACATCAATGCCGTTGAGCTTGGGCGGGTCCGGGAGGGCGGGACCTTCAACCTGAGCCGTCAGTGAGAGAAGATAGCGTCCAGTGAAATCGCGGCCGCGGAAGAAGTCGAGGGGATGCGCTGGGTCAGCCCGGCGCACGTTGTCGGCTTCGGGGCTTCCCGCGGCAGCGATGCGGCTCCAGTCGTCCTCCTCCACCTCAGCCCTCCTCCAGGATCGCTTCGTCATCCTCGGCTTCGCTGTCGGCTTCGAACTCGAGCTGCCGGCGATAGACGGCGTTGACCTGGTAGGTGCGAGCCACCGCCTCGCGGCGTGTCGCCGGCAGGCAGAAGCTGAGTGAGACGATCGGCCCCTCGATCTTCAGACCCTCCGGACTGCCGCCGGTCGTGAAGAGATGGATCAGCAGCAGGGGACGTGTGCGTTGCGCGCAGAACGCCTTGTCTCCGCGCAGACCGCCCTCCCGGCCTTTCTCGGCCCGGGCGTCTGCAAGCTGATCGTCATTGAGGCCGATCTCGGCGTCGTCGGGATCGGCGACCCGGTTCTTGCCGCCGGTCACGCGATAGCCGCCCTCGACGATCGTGCCCGTCCGCCGCTGCCGGAGAGGGAAGCTCTGACCGGACAGCACATTGTCGTTCGGGGTGCCGCTCCGGGGATGGGGGACGGCTACGTCCCATTCGGAGAGTTCGTCCTGCAGACGGTCTGCGAAGTAGTCCGTGAACAGGCTGCTGCCCCCGCTGATCAGGCCGAGATCCCCGTGGGCGGAAGAGAACGAGAAGCCCCTCAGGAGCGCGAGAACCCGAGTTCCCGCGACACCCCGCCAGACAATGGCCTGGTCATCGGTCATCGAGCTCGACGGCAAACCGAGCCCGGACGTGAACCCCTGCACTTCCTCAAGGTTGGCGCGGTTGACCTTGTCGTCGTTGACCAGGATGTAGCCTTCGAGATGACGTACGGAATAGTCCTGGGCCACCGTCATCTGGGTAGCAGAGCGCATCTTGTTGGCTGCGGTGATGCGGATGGCGGTCGGGCTCTGCCGGACCTTCAGTCCGAAGTGCTCCGGAGTCAGCCCAAGCTCCTGCATCCGGCGGACCTCTGACCGCAGCTCCTCGATGGCTTCGTGAATCTCCTGATAGTGGTCCAGCGACGCCTTGGGCAGATAGACGCGGCACAAATCCTCGTAGTCGGGGCGGTAGCCGAACCAGCGCGCCATCTGCATCAGCGTGTCCGACGCTGCGGTGTTTCGCAGGATGTAGGAGACTGTCAGGCCTTCAAGCGTCAGCCCGCGCGAGAGGGCCAGGCCGCCAATGGCGATGACGTGCAGGCCCTTCTCCTTGTTGCGGCTGTATTCCAGAACGCCGCCCTTCATGTTGACCGTGATCGGAACGATGCTCGTCGACGCGTCCCTGAGCGCCTTGAGGATGTCGCCGAAGGGGATGCCTGTGGCGACGAACTCGCGATCGAAATCAACCTTGAGCGCGGCGATGACAGGATCGCCGAGTGCCGCGGCTTCGCGGAGGCCGCCGCTGACCGCAGCGGCATTCTTCACGGTCTCAAGGTAGGCATAGACGAGGCCGTAGACCTTCTCCTGCACCGCGTTGAACCGGCTGACATTGACCATCATCGAGCAGTGGCTGTCGCCTTGGCCTCTCAGGATTCGGATCGCCCGCCCAAGCACGAAGACGCGCATGGCCGTCAGCAGCGACTCCGGCAGCGCCGCGATGGAGAGATCGCTCTTGTGCCGCAGAGGGAGCAGAGCCTCGAAGTCCTTCACGACGACCGTCATCGTCGGACGCAGGTCACCGTCTTCCGCGAAGACGCGCGAGGCCCCGACGTAGTTCGACGGCGGATCGAGGGCCTTGATGAAGTGCTTGGGAAAGAGGTCGTCCTCCAGCATCGCATCTTCCGTATCCGGATCGATGAAGATGTTGGCGAACGGCGTGGCCGTGTAACCGACGTATGACCGGCGGTCGAACAGGGTCAAAATCTGACGGATCACGCCGTTGATGGCGGTGGTGGCCTTCGGATCCTTGGCCGTGTTTATCGACGCGTTGTCGGCTTCGTCGTCGATCAGCAGCAGGGGCGAGGCGATCCTCGCGCCATGCCCCTGCTCGATGAGCCAGTCACGGAGGCGGCCAAGCGGCGCCTTGTTCTTCTTGGTTATGAAGATCATCGGCTCGCTGTGCGCGTCGAGTCCGAAGAACACGCCGGCCGCGCCGCGCGTGAAATCCTGGTCCCGTGAGGTGCCGTAGGCCGGAAAGCGCTTGATGCTGGCGTAGGTCTGGATCGGCAGCGGTTCCTGCGCCATCGCATGGAACACCGACTTCTTGCCGATGAAGGTGTCGTCCAGACGCTCCTGCGTCTGGGACCGCAGGCTGTTGGTGATGCCCGCCAGCAGGATGATCGTCTTGTAGCCGGCGTCCGCCGCCTTGCAGATCAGGGCGGAGTAGTTGGTGGTCTTCCCGGACTGCACATGCCCCATGACCATGCCGCGGCGCAGCCCCACGCCTGGCTTGGTCGGGTCGCCCGAAAAGTCGAGGATCTCGTCTGTGACGGTGTCCAGCGTCGCGACGACCTGCGGGGGCAGCACGGCGCCTTCCAGGTAATACCGCTGGAGGCGGCCCCAGTAGTAGAAATCGATCTCGCCGGCTTCGCGTCGCTCCCGCAGCCAGGGCTTGTGGTCACTGATGACCGAAGCGCCGCGGGTCTGGGTGGTCGTGAAGCTCTGTTCGAGTTCCCGGATCAGCCAGCCCGCCTCCTCCTCGGTCAGCTGGAAGGGACCGCCCAGGACGGAGGAAGCGATCGCGCCTTCAGGCAGGGCGGCGCCCTGGGAGACCTCACTGGCGAAGGTCTGACCAAGCTTGCGGATGAAGTACGCCAGCTCGCTGTCAAGATTCTGCACTCGCCCACCCTTTTTCAGTCAGAACCGCCTGCGTGGTGTTCCAGGACTCGCACCAGGGTTCCGTCTTGCGGAGGAGCGCCGTCAGCGCCTTGAAGTCCCCATCGACCTGGTGGAGGAGCGCTGGCAGTGCGCTGATGAGGTCCCGGCGAAACGCTTCCGGGTCGGACAGCGTCTGGTGGATCGAGTCAGGCTGGGTGGCGGCGTCCTGGCCGAAGGCCACGACAGGAAATGCCTGTTCGATCACCTTCAAGGCGGCGCCGGCGGTCTGCTGCTGCGCCTCGTCACCGCCGTTCAGGAGCGCCTCGATAACGGGGTGCTCACGGTTGATCGAATAGCGGATCTCGCCGCCGCGGGCGTGGCGGCTCCAGACGGACGTCGTGCCGGCTCTGTCCAGGCGCCCGCCGCGCGAGCGGTAGACGCGGGCGGAGCGGCGGCGGAGTCCATCGACGATCTGTTTCAGCCTGGCGCGCAGCAGGGCCGGCAACTGAGCGTCCGACTTGTCGATGGTGATCTTCCAGAGGTGGTCGAGGGCGTTCGGAATGTCGACGCGGACGCGCACCAGCTGCGAGAGCTCGCCATGCCGGATGAGCCGGAACCACGTGCCGCTGATGATGAGCCTGTGATTGCGATAGACGTAGAAGCCCTGGTTCCGGAGGAAGCCTTCTTCTCCCGCCAGCCGCTCGTACTGGGTCGCCTTGAGCTTTGAATAGTGGGGCAGCACGAACGGCAGGATCTCGATCGTGCGCCCGGCGATGGCCAGCGTCTCGAGCTCCAGCTCCTGTGTGGCCTCGTGATCCCTGTGGAAGGGGTCCCATGGCTCGACCTGCTGACCGTTGAGCTCGATGGCAAGCTTGCGGCCGCGGACCTCGCCGGACAGGTAGCGATGGAAGATCAGAGCCAAGCGGTTTCGCGCGTGAACGATCAGCGCGTTGAATTCCTCGGAAGTCAGCGTGCCGTTTTCCGACAGCCGGTCGCACTTGCCCCAGATGATCTCGACACCGCTGCGTTCGCGAAGGTCCGGCGACGCGAGCCCACGTGCCTCTACTTCGTCCAAGACGCCCATGCGCCAACCATCGACGTCGTCGAGATCCCAGACCGCGCCGCTCACTGCGCCGGCCTGGTTGGCCAGGACGGTCAGCCGTTTGCATTGCGAGAAGGACGCCGATTTCATGCCCCACCCGAACCGGCCGAGGTCGTCGGGTGACCGCTCGTTCAAAGGGTGGCCGCTCGCTGGCCGCATGGCCACCCGGAGCTCGTCCGCGCTCATGCCATGGCCATCATCGAGAATCCGGATCGCGGGGTCGCCTGCTCCGAAGAGGCAGCTCAGCGAGATTCGATGGGCACGGGCCTTGATGCTGTTGTCGATCAGATCGGCGAGCGCGCCTGCCAGATCATAGTTGCCGAAGCTGCGTGCCGACGTCATCAGGGACGCGGCATCAGGTGGATTCTCGACGAACTTCATGTACTGGCCTGGGGCGCTGGCCTGTTGCGGCGCGCGATCACGCCCGAATCGATATCGACATCCTGATTCACTGCCCAGCTCCCCAGGGTGACGCTACCCTCCGGTCCCGAGAGCAGCAACCGGCAGTGGCACAGACGAAAGGACACAGTCGGCCCGCGCCCCGGGCGCGGCGGTTACGCCGCCTTCGGCTCGACCGCCTCTGTCAGCGGCTTTTCCTTCGGTGCCGGCGAGCGCATCAGATCCTGCTTCAGCCGGGTTGCGACCGCTTTCGCCAGCAGGGGCGGTACGGCATTGCCGATCTGGCGGAAGCCCGCGTTCATCGCACCCGAGAATCTGAAGGCGTCGGGAAACGACTGGAGGCGCGCCGCCTCGCGCACCGAGAGCGTGCGCTTCTGCGCACTGTCCCAATGGATGTGGGAATACGTATCCTTGCCCATGTGCGCCGTCAGGGTTCGGGACGGCATCTTAGGGTCAAGCTTCCACCACTTGTTCGGGAACTTGCCCGGGTCGTAGGGCGGCACAAACCGTTTGCGCAGCTCCTCGAAGGCTTCAGTGTCCGGCGCCGGACGCGGCGATGCTGCGGCGAGCTGCTCGTCAAATATGGCTCTGGCGACATCGCAGGCATGCGGATAGTCGCCGCCCTGGCGCATGCGGCTGAAGATCGGGAAGTCGCGCGGCGTCAGCCGGACGACATGTCCGTCAGTGGCGTTATGCGTCCTCGCCAGCCCGGGCCAGTTGCGCATCAGAGTGGCGAAGTCGGTGAGGCCGGTGAACAGGGAATAGGGCAGGCTCTCTGTCACCTTTCGCCGCCGCATGGCGACGGCGTCGGCGAAGTGCTCCGTGATCCTCGGCAGATCGGAAAGGGCGTCCTTCACGGTGACGGCAGCCGGCAGGCCCTCGCGCGTCGCTGTCGGAATCGGATGGAATCTTGCACCCTCGTCCGGAACATGCCGGAGCGCGACGGTGCGGGCGCTGGCGTAGCCCGATGGCAGCTTAGTGTTATGCGTCGGCGCGGGGAAACTCGGCGCGAAGCCGAGGGAGGCGTCGATGGCTACGAGAAACAGCCGCTCGCGCATCTGCGGCACCCCGTAGAAAGCCGCGTTCAGCAGGGTGTAGCGGGCGACATAGCCCAGCTCCTCCAGCGTCTCGCAGATTTCCTCCGGCACGTTGTGACCGCCGAAGTTCAGAATGTCGGGCACGTTCTCGATGATGATCGCAGTCGGCTGCACCGCCTCCACGTATTGGAGGAAGCGCTGATAGAGCTTGGCGCGAGGGTCGTTCTTGAAGGCGTCATCATCTCCAGTGACCGAGCGCAGCTTGGAGCGGCCGATCCGGGCGAACGCCTGACACGGCAGACCCGCAGCCAGGATGTCGAACTGTTCGACGACATCGCCCTGCAGACCGATCTCCTTGGCAAGCGTCGCTGGATCCGACGAGATCATGTCGCGCGGCTGCGACCAGGCTTCCACATGCTTCTCGACCGGCGCCTTGAAGTTGAGCGCGTAGCTCGCGGCCGCCGTCTCGTCAGTCTCCACATGCGCGACCAAGTCGAAGCCGGCCGCGGCCATGCCCAGGGACATGCCCCCACAACCCGAACACAACTCGAGCACACGGGGGCGACCGCCGTCGCGGAGACGAAGGAGCTTGGCCTGACGGGCCGCCTCATCGATCTTCATGTCACCTGCCCCCCAGATGAGCCGTTAGTTTCGCGGCGACGAACTCATCGTTCGCGCACTCGCACTCCCAGATGATCAGGGGGTCCCAGCCACTATCGCGCAGCTGGGTCAAGGCCGCCAGGTCACGGCGCAAATTATTTTCGAACTTCTGTGTCCAGAAATCGATGTTCGACTTTGGCGAGTAGGCGTACCGGCAGCCAGGGTGGCGATGCCAGTAGCACCCATGAACAAAAACCACCTTCCGCCGTCCCGGAAATACCAGATCAGGACGCCCCGGCAGACCCGCGCGATGCAGGCGGTATCGGTACCCGAGACGATGCGCGATTCGTCGTACCGCCAGCTCAGGCTTTGTGTCCTTGCCCCGGATGCGGCCCATTATGCGAGACCGCGTCGCCTGATCGACGATGTCCATTGTTCGGGGCCATAGACGCAGAGCTGCCAGATTCGAGCGATACTCGAACAATTCGTGAACTTCCGCAACCCCACGAGAACGGGCGGAGGGACAGCCGCTCGAGTGGGATCGAGAGGCTAGACGCCGTCCTGGACCACGCGAAAACTCACCGACGGCAGGACATGCTCCTCCGGCTCAACACGTATCGGGCGTGCGAGCACATTGGGCATGAAACGGCGGAGCAGCGCGAACAGACCGGGCATCGTCTTGAAGTCGCCCTGCGCCTCCAGTCGGACTACGGCGTCGAAGAATTGCGACATGGTGGCGTAGGCGAAGTCGGGGCTGCTGGAGAGCGGGTGCAGGAAGTGGGCGAAGTGACGAGAGACAGCAACGAACTGCACGCTCCTCACCACCTGCCCCTTCCGCAGCCTCAGTGTCGCGGAGAGTTCCTGTTCGCTGGCCGCAGCAAGCCAATCCCGGACCGTGCCCAGCCATTTTTCGGTCTCGGACATCAGGCGGGCTGAGCGGCTGCCGCGCTTTCGCATATCACCGGCGAACGGATCCTGGTGCTTGAGCTGAAAGAGCATTGCCGTTTCGCTTCTCGCGTCGATGGCGACCAAGTCGATGTCGGTGAGCTTTCTGCCGGCCTTCCGCAGGTTAATGTTGTCCCTGAACTCCAGCCACGGAAGTGCGCCTCCGAGTAGTCGGCGGAGGGAGAGCTGCATCACGGCCTCGCGACTGCGCTGATGCCGGTCATAGTCGCGGGGATGATGGTATCTCAGGGACGACAGGAGGAGCCCAATCGGATCCAGCTGGGCGCCTGAAACTGACTGTATGACCGAGCTGTCGGAGTATTCCACTACGAACGGCACGGTCATCAGCCCGCCCTCCAGCAACGTGGCGTTGGCCCGGCGTGCGGAGAGGGCGCCGTACAGTGTCTCCGCTTCGGCGCGGCCGATAGCAACGTACCCTGTCTCGCCAGCACCCTGTTCGTTCAGGCATCCGACGATGCTGTCGATCAATTCCTCGCGTGGTCCAGTTATGGTGATGACGTTCGCGAGCTCAATGTCGGGATGCTTTGCAGCTAGCGCTTCGCAGAACGCTGCGTGCTTCCACGCCAGCGAGAGAAAGTAGGCCGCGCACAGGACATACGCGATGAACTGGACGCCCCCGAACCTGAGTTCAGGCGAAAAGCTGTCTACACCCGGCCTCAGCTTCAGGTTTGCGAGAGCCTGCACGAAGAAGTACTGATCGATCGTCGGGTCAGCGTTGTAGCCGATGTAGCGCCCACGCCAGACATAGACGTTCTCGCGCAACAGCCTCTGGACCTTCTCCTCCATGCCGGACGTAAACGCCGCGCGAAGCGCTTCATCCATGCGGGTCTGCGCGGCCGCGATATAGTGGCCCTCGACCGAGGACTCGAAGTGGTCGAGCGGCAGGAAATCCGCCGGCAGCCGAAACTCAAAGAGCCGGGTGTCGACCTGCGAGATGCTGCATTCTCCGGCAATGCTCGCATAGGCCATCCGACGCCCGTGTTCGATCAGGCCGAACGCCGCCAATCGCTCCAATGCGCCCCGTGAGTTGTGCTGGTCGCGCGCAAAGGTGACGACCGGGATGTCGAATGCGGCCACGCGCTCAAACGTCCGGCGGACGAGCCGTGGCAGGCCCAGGCGCAGGAGGTACATGTGTTCATGACGCTCCTCCGACGCCTCGTGCCGACGGGCCTGATGGTCGTAGTAGTCCACCTCCCGGATGGCCGAGATGAGACCGACCCCGAGCCGATCACGGGCGAGCCCCCGCGAGACCGCCTCGTCCTCGCGATCAAGTATGTCGAGAAAGGCATTCGCGCAGTCGTGCATATGCCGCGCTCAATCTAGGGAAACGAGGTATCTGCCGCCACCCTGCGGTTCTCCCCTGGTATCCCATGCCCACCCTCACCCGCGAAGAGCTCTACGAACTCGTCTGGAAGGACCCCGTCCGGACGGTGGCGGCGACGTTCGGCGTCTCGGACGTCTGGCTGAAGAAGGTGTGCGCCGGCGCCAACGTGCCGGTGCCCGAGCGTGGCTACTGGGCCAAGCTTCAGGCCGGCAAGCCCGTCATGAGGGCGAGGTTGCCGCTGCGCGATCCCGGCATGTCCGACAGGGTGTCGATCAGCAAGGCCCATCAATCATGGCGCTGGGACCCAGGGGCCGAGCTCGCCGAACCGTTGCCAGACCTTCCGGTCTTCGACGAGCCGATCGAAGCGGTCCGTGCCCGCGTCGTGAAGCGGGTCGGCAAGGTGGCTGCAATCCGCGCCCTTGAGGCTCCCTGGGGTGCCATCCGCAAGCTTCTGGATGAAGACGAGCGCCGGCGGGCCAAGCAGGCGGAGCACACCTGGAGCTCGAGCTGGTATGCGCCTCGGTTTGACTCGCCCTTCGAGCGCCGACGGCTCCGGTTGCTCAACAGCCTGGCGCTCGCATTCGCCCGGTCAGGGGCCAAGCTGGAGTTGCGAGGCAAGGAGGCGCGTGAGCTCACCGTCCATGTGGGAACGCAGCATCTGAGCTTCACTCTCGATCATCCCAGCGCCAAGCCCACGATCCACGGTGAGTGGGCGACCCGCCCCGGGCCTGTCGACATCCTCAAGCTGGAGCTGAAATCCAAGTTCCCCGAAGCCGGCGTGGCCGGGCTCTGGACCGACGGGGACGGCTCCAAGCTGGAAGAGCGCCTCACCGATATCGTCGTCGATATCATCGTCGCCGGCGAAGCGCAGTATCGCGCGGGCCAGTTTTCCCACCACGCCTGGCTTATCAAGCGTCGGGCCGAAAACGAGGCCGAGCTCGTGCGGCGACGAGAAGAAGCCGAGCGCAGGCGTCGTGAGCAGGAATTGAAGGAACAGCAAGAACGCCGCGACCTGCTGTTCCGCCAGGCACGCGACTGGCGCACAGCGCAGGATATCCGGGCGTTCGTCAGCGATGTCCTGTCGGAAAGCGGCGGCGGGGACCGAGACGCCGGCCTTGCTGAATGGCGCGCCTGGGCGCTCGCCGAGGCTGACGAGATAGACCCGGTGAAACGGGGCCTGGAACTCGGCCGCACGGATAGCGACGCCGCCGACGACGATGAACGCAGGTGCGAGTGCGGAATGGAACGCGCTTGCGACTGTGATTGTGAGGCGTGAGTTGGCGGCCGGCGACACGTTGAATCGGTAGCCACACACCGGCCGTGGCTTCGGCGCTGATCTCGCCTGTTGGCGTGCGAAAGACGGCCCCGGCGGATGATCGAGCGAACTATGCGCTCACGGTGCGTGACGATCGGTGCATGTCGGATGAACGAAAGCGGAAGCGAAGTAGAACCTTCGTGTGCAATCCGTGCACACGCCACCGTCTAACTACTTGAAAAGATTCAACGCTCCGTCCAGTCCATCATAGGTGCGACGGAGAGTCTCTGGGGCGAATGGTCGGTCACCGCGCCCCTTTAGCAGCAGAGGGCGCGGATTTCCTACCCACTGGCTTCGGACATTGCGGGCCTCGGAGGCTACCCAAGGACCGCGATTTGGCCTAAGGCGGCGCCCGTGACCTCCCGGATCCGCCCAGGCGCAGCGACCACGCGCGGCATCTTCCTGATGCTGGCCGCGCTGGCCGTGGCGTTGAAGGTGATGATCCCGGCGGGATTCATGACCCGCACGGCCACGAACGACCTGCCCTTCGCCCTTGTGCTCTGCACGGACCAGGGCGCGGTGAAGGTCGAGCTTCAGACCGCGCCCGACCATGGCGACGTCGCCGACCACGACAGCCCCTGCGCCTTCGCCGGCCACGCCACGGCCGCGCCGGCCCCGAGCCCGATCGCCACGGGCGTCGTCGAGTTCGTCGCCTATCGCCGCCACTTGGCGCTCGGCGCGCCGGTTGACCTGACGCCCGGCCGGGGCCTGGCCGCCCCGCCCCTGCCTGCCCGCGGCCCTCCCAGCCTGGTGATCTGAGCCGCCGGCCCCTTGGGCCGCGCATCGGCGCTCGCACGCCTTGCCGGCCTACTGGCTCGGCGACGGGCGCTCCGTCTTCCCCTATCCCTTTCCCCAGCCGCGTGGCCGCGCGGCGTTACAGGCAGGAGCCTGACCATGAAACCCCGTTTCGCCCTCTTGGCCCTGACCCTCGCCGCCGGCTGCGCGCCTGCCACCCAAGCGCCCGCAGCCGTGGCCGTGACCGGCGCATGGTGCCGCGCCGCGCCGGTCGGCGCCCTCACCGGCGGCTGCTACCTGACCCTGACCGCCACCGCCGACGATCGCCTGGTCTCGGTGGCCACGCCCGCCGCCAGGCGCGCGGAGATCCACAGCATGGACATGACCGGCGGCGTCATGCGCATGCGCCAGGTCAAGGACGGCCTGGCCCTGCCGGCCGGCAAGGCGGTCACCCTCAAGCCGGGGGCCGAGCACGTGATGATCATCGGCCCCAAGCAGACCCTGGCCGCCGGCGGGACCGTGCCCCTGACCCTGACCTTCAAGAAGGCGCCGCCGCAGAAGATCAGCGCGCCGATCCGCGACGCCGCGGCCGCGCCGCACCATCACGAGGGTCACTGATGCGCGCCCTGGCCTGGGCCGTCGCGGCGGCCACCCTGACCCTCAGCGCCTGCGGACCGTCGCCGCAGAAGGCGCAGACCACTCAGCCGACCGTCAGGATCGGCGGACCGTTCCGGCTCGTCGACACCGCCGGCCGGCCGGTGACCGAGACGGCGTTGCTGGGCAAGCCCACGGCGATCTTCTTCGGCTTCACCTATTGCCCGGAAGTCTGTCCGACGACCCTGGCGGAACTGACCAACTGGCTGAAGGCGCTGGGCCCCGACGCCGATCGCCTGAACGTGATCTTCGTCTCGGTGGACCCCGAGCGCGACACCCCGGCCCAGCTCAAAACCTATCTCGCCAACTTCGACCCACGCATCCGGGGCTTTACCGGCACGCCGGAGGCGGTCGCCGCGGCGGCCAAGGCCTACCGGGTCTACTACGCCAAGGTCCCCACGGAAGACGGCGGTTACACGATAGACCACTCGTCCGCGATCTACCTGTTCGACAAGGACGGCGGGTTCGTCGAGCCGATCGGCTACGGGACTCCGGCGGAGCGCGCCGTCGGCCAACTGCGCAAGCTGGTTGGCTAGGACCGGAGAAGGCCGATCGCCGCGCCTGGAGCGAAATCCGCCTCGATCGGATCGGATTTCGCTCTAGAATCCTTTGAATTTAGAGCATTTTCTACGCCGAACCGGCATCAACTTCGGCGGAGAATGCTCTAGGCCGCCGCCAGCCGGGAGCGGCGAAGTTCGACATCCAGCAGTCCGACGTCAACGGGCTTTCGGATGACGGCGCAATCTCGGAAACGGTCCTCATGATCCAGCTCTTCGTAGCCGGTGCAGAAGACGAACGGCACGCTTCGGGTCTGCAGCAGTTCGGCCAGGGGATAGACCGGCGTGCCGCCGAGATTGACGTCCAGAACGGCCGCGTAGAGATGCGGCGTGTCAGCGACAAGCCGCGAGGCCTCCTCAATCGTCGCGGCGGGACCGACGACCTGCCAACCGAGTGACAATAGGCTGTTGCAGAGTTCCATGCCGATGAGCGTCTCGTCCTCGACGACGAGGATGCAACCGTCCGCCGCGCCGGCGGGCAGGTGCGCGTCCATTTGCTCGGCCGCCGCATGGTCCATGCCCGTACCGCGGCGATAGGCGGCCTGCGGAAGGGTCACCGACAGTCGCATACCCTCCTTCGGCCAGCGGATGTCGAGAGCCCCGCCCAGTTGCCGTCTCGAAACTTCGACCACGAGCGTCGACCCGAACCCCCGCGCGGTTGGCGCGCTGACCTCCGGTCCCCCAACCTCGATCCAGCGCAACTCCAGCTCGCCGGTTGGAAGGATCGTCCAGCTGATCTCAACGCGGCCTCGTTCGCTGGACAGCGCGCCGTACTTGACCCCGTTCGTGGCGAGTTCGTGGAGCAGAAGACCTATCGGCTGGACCGCATGCGGGCCGAGGACGACGTTAGGGCCCTGTATCCGGATCTGGCCCGGTCTGTGGTAAGGTAAGGTTTCATCCGCCACGACCTGGACGAGGTTGGCGCCCTCCCAGCGGTTCTGCGCCAGAAGCGAGTGAGCGCGCCCGAGAGCGGCCACCCGCCCGCAAACCGCGGCGATGAAGGCCTCCTTGGTCGGCGCCTTGGTCAGGTTGACCAAGGCCTGGACGACGGCCAGCGCGTTCTTGGCCCGGTGATCGACCTCCCTGGCCAGCAGGTGACGCGCCTCCTCATTGGCCTTGCGTTCGGTGATGTCCCGCAGGATCACCGTGGCGATCTTCGCGCCGCCGATCTCGAGCTGAGAGATCGAAGCCTCTATCGGAAATTCCTCTCCATTGGCCCGCATGCCGCTGACGGCGCCCAATGCGCCCATCCTGCGGTTGGTCATGCCCGCCTCCTTGAAGCGACGGATGTGCTCGGAATGCCCCTCACGAAATCTCACGGGAATGAAAGTCTCGATCGGCGCCCCGATAGCCTCCGACGCCTTGACGCCGAACATGAGTTCCGCCGCCGGGTTGAACAGCATGATCCGCTGCTGCTCGTCGACGGTGATCAAGGCGTCCATCGCCGACTCGACGATGCCCTCCATTCGACGACGGCTCTCCACCAGGGCGTCCTCGGCGGCCTTGCGCTCCGTGATGTCGCGCAGAATGACCGTCGCCAACCGCTCGCCACTGATCTCGACCTGCGAAATCGACGCCTCGAGCGGGAACTCTTCGCCGTCGGCGCGCAGGCCGCTGATGGCGCCGAGCGATCCCATCCGCCGGTTGGTCACACCCGTCCTGGCGAACAGATGGATATGCTCCTCATGGGCCGACCGGAATCGCGTCGGGATAAACCGGGAGATGTGCTGGCCCAGGGCTTGGTCGGCCGGAAGGCCGAACATGTGCTCGGCCGCCGGGTTGAACAGGATCACGATCTGCGAGTCGTTGATGGTGATGATGCCATCCATTGCCGAGGCGACTATTCCCTCGAGGCGGCGTTGGGTGTCGAGCGCGTCCGACGAAGCGCCGACCTTGCGTAGGCGGCCAAACATGTGGCGTTTCCAAGCAAACGTGGAATCAACTCATGAGGATTGGACCTCCCGCTGCTACTTATCATTGATTTCGTGATGTGAACGACAATTTCACGCGCCTCCCGTCCAGGCAGACCCGAGGCTAGGCTACAGCTCGTCGAAGGGCGGCGGCAGGCGGCCGGACCGGAACAGGATCACCGGGTTCTCGTCATAGTCGCCCATCTCGGTGTCGGCCGAGGCGGAATAGGCCACCACGCCCAGCCGCAGGGTCGAGAGGCGCTCGGCCTTGCGGCGCGCGTCCTCAGCCGTGGCGCAGGCCACCGCCGGCTCGGACTTGAGCGCCTGGCCTCGTCCGGCCGTATAGGCCTGGACGAGGTGCACGGTTTCTCGCGCCATGGCGGGCGCCCGCTATTTCTTCGTCGACGGCGGAGTCAGGAACGACTTCGGCGCATCCGTCGGCTTCGCCTTGGCCGTCTTGGGTTTTCGGGTTTCCTTGTTGCTCTTCTTCTGACCCTTGGCCATGCGGACCTCCTCTGCGGGTTGGGGAACAAAGCGTCTAGACGGCGGTGATCGCCGCCTGGCCGGCGCGCGAACGGCGGCGCTCCTGGTCGCGGCCCAGCACGTGGAAGCGCTGGCGCAGCAGGCGGAAAATCCAGACCTGGGGATCGACCACCTCCCTGGCGCCGTAGGCCGGATCGCGGGCGATGGTCAGGGTCTCGCGGACCAGGGCCTGGGCCTGAACGGTGTCGCCGGTCAGGCTGGTGGCGCACTCGAGCAGGCGCGCCTCCAACGCCTGAATCTGGCCGCCTAGATCTGGAGCGGACGGAGTCATGAGCGCTTCGCGCTGGCCTCGAAGGCCGCCTCGGAGGCGGCGTGCGAGGCCATCAGGTTCGGCCAGGTCTCCGAGCCCACCTTCTCCCAGCCGCCGAGGTTCGGCAGGCCGGCCGTGGCGCGGTCGGTGATCGGCAATTGCAGGCGGTAATAGTTGAAGCCGTGCGAGCCGCTGGTCGGCCCCATCAGGTCGCCTGCGATGTTCTGGGCGTGCCTGTCGTTGCTGGCGTGGCAGATGTAGCGGGGACGGACGGCGTTGCTCTCGGCCAGCCGGATTTCCACGGCCCAATAGCCTTCGCTCTGCATCCGAAGGGCGCGTTGTTTCTTGAGGGGCATGCGGCGGCTTTCAGGAGCGGGCGCCAAGACGCGCGACGCGCGGCGGTTTGCACCCTTCCCGGCCGGGCGGCCGGTTTCCTTTCCGCTATGATAGCACGCCCAGCGAGCAACCGGGCATCAATCGGGCGGGAGCGCCGCCGATCGGCCTATCCGCCCGCCTCGACGCAACCGCGCGGGGCGCCTCGCTCTTCGGTTATGGTGTCGCTGAAGATCGGTTGAGTCCAAGCCGGTCCGTCGAACAGATTCGGGAGAACGCCATGCGCCTCATGCTCGCCGCCGCCGGCCTGGCCGCCGTCGCCTTGGGCGCCTGCTCGCAGGGTTCCTCCGACCCCTTCGTGGGGTTCGGCGCCAAGCCGGCCTTGCCGGAGCCCAAGACCGGCGGCCTGCCGACGCTCAACGCCCGCAAGGCGGTGGGTTGGCCCGAGGCGGGCCAGCCCTCCGCCCCGACAGGCTTCACCGTGACGCGGTTCGGGTCGGGGCTCGACCACCCGCGCTGGCTGCTGGTCCTGCCCAATGGCGACTTTTTTAATGATACGGCGACCACCGAGACCAAGCCCGCCAAGAGCATCGAGGGCTGGATCGCCAACGCTCTGCAGAGGAAGGCCGGCGCCTCGGGGCCCAGCCCCAACAAGATCGTCCTGCTGCGCGACGCCGACGGCGACGGGGTGGCGGAGATGAAGACCGACTTCGCCACAGGCCTGAAGCGCCCGTTCGGCATGACCCTGGTCGGCGACACCCTCTATGTGGCCAATGACGACGCCGTGGTGAAATTCCCCTACGCCCACGGCCAGATCTCGGTGACAGGCGCCGGCGAGAAGGTGTTCGACCTACCCGGCGGGCCGATCAACCACCACTGGACCAAGAACGTCATCGCCAGCCCGGACGGCTCGAAGCTCTACGCCACGGTGGGGTCCAATTCGAACATCGGCGAGAACGGCATCGAGAACGAGACCAGCCGCGCCGCGGTGCTGGAATACGCCCTGCCCGCCGGCCCGGTCCGCATCTACGCCTCCGGCCTGCGCAATCCCAATGGCCTGGACTGGGAGCCGGTCACCGGCGCCCTTTGGACGGCCGTCAACGAGCGCGACATGATCGGCGACGACCTGGTCCCCGACTACATGACCAGCCTCAAGGACGGCGGCTTCTACGGCTGGCCCTATAGCTATTACGGCCGCAACGTCGACGCGCGGGTGAAGCCCTCGCGCCCGGACCTGGTGGCCAAGGCCATCGTCCCCGACTATGCGCTCGGCCCGCACACCGCCTCGCTGGGCCTGGCCTTCTACAAGGCCGACGCCTTTCCGGCGGCCTATAGGGGCGGTGTGTTCATCGGCCAGCACGGCTCGTGGAACCGCAACCCGCCCAACGGCTATCGCGTGGTCTTCGTGCCCTTCGCCAATGGCAAGCCGACCGGTCCGCCGCAGGCCTTCCTGACCGGCTTCCTCGACGCCAAGGGCCAGGCGCGGGGCCGTCCCGTCGGCGTGGCGGTGGACAAGACCGGCGCCCTGCTGGTGGCCGATGATGTGGGCGACATCGTCTGGCGGGTGGCCCCAACGATCCTCGCGGCCAAACCCTAGCCGATGATCTTGCGCAGGCGCAGGAACAGGGCCCGGCCCCATTCCAGGTCGCGCACGTCGGTATAGGCGATGGCCGCCGTGCTGCGCGGGCCGGCATAGACCTCGCGAATGCGCTGGACGTCGCGCTCGCCGATATTCTGCGCCTCTATGCGCAGGATCAGGTCCGGCCGCGGCTTCAGCTCGGCGAAGACCGTGACGAAGGTCTCGAACTTACGGGTCTCGATCTCAGTCAGCCGGTAGTAGGTCTCGCGGAAACCACCAAAGACGTCGATGCCCCAGATCGCCTTCCATCGCGGCAAGTCCTGTGTGAAATGAACGTCCCAACTGACGGGATTCAAACCGGAAATCTCTCGCTCTTGTCCTGTCGTGGGATCAGACACCGCCGACTCCCGCCAAGTGGACTGGCCCCGGAAGGTGGCGTTCTTCACGCCCAGGCGAACCAACGGCAGCGCCAGGCTCGCGACCGCCTCGTCCTTGGTCCCTTCGCCGATATTGGCCGGCCCGTCGGCGACCACGACGCCCGAGCCGATGGGCGCGCGGTCGATCACGTCGGTGAGCTCGAAGTGGCGGACGGTCAGCACCGCCGCCCCGCTCCCCCAGAACCGCCGTTCGTAGGCGGCCTCGGCCACCCAGGCCTGCTGCGGCGAGAGGTCGGGATTGCCGGCCAGGACCACGCCGGTGCTGGCCACCGAGGAGGAGGCCACGAAGTCGTCGAAGTTGAGCTGGCTCACTTCGCGCTCGAGGCGCAGGCGCAACTGGTCGGCGGCGCTCGGCGCCCAGGTCACCGCCAGCCGCGGCTTGAGGAAGGACAGCGACTTCTCCAGCCGCACGTCGCCGGTCGAGGTGATTTTCGAGGCCTCCTGGCGCAGGCCGCCCTCCACCGTCAGCACCGAAGTCGGCCGCCAGGTGGCGACGCCGAACACCTCGCCGCGCACCTCCTCGACGCGGACATTGGCGGCGGGCACCGCGATGCGGCCGCCGTTGACGCTCAGACTGGTCTCGGAATCCAGGCCGTTGAAGGCTGCCTCGATCCCGACCTCCAGCGACAGCTCGTCGGTCTGGCGCCGGCGCAGGTTCAGCCGTCCGACGCTCTCGGTGACCTTCTTGTCGCTGGCGAACAGCCGGTTGACCGCGGCGCTGGTGAAGCGGGCCTGGGTGTCGTTGTTGTTCCACTGCTGGAAGGCGACCACCTCCAGTGAGGTCGCGCCGAACCGCCGGGTGTAGCGCCCGCCCAGTTCGGCCTGCAGCCGGTCGACGCTGATCCGCTCGTCCTCGCGGGTCGCCGATGGCGCGCTCAGATGGTCGTAAAGCTCGATGTCGGAGATGTTGTCCAGATAGGCGCCGTTCACCCGCAGGCGGCCCTTGGCGAAGGGGCTCTCGAAGGCTCCGATCAGCCATCGGCGTTCGCCCTGGGCGTCGGCGTCCACCCGCGAGCGGATCAGCACCTGGCCCGCCGGGCCGTAGCGGGTCCGGGGCCCGTCGCCATAGCTGTCGTCGGGGCCCTTTCCGTGGACCATGGAGAGCTCGGCGAGCTTGCCGTCCCACCGCCATTGGCCCTCGGCGCGCAGGGCGTTCAGCACCCGGCCGTCGGCGAGGGGATGGACGGAGACGCTGACCGCGCCGCGCGTGCCGGAAACCTGCTTGCGCACCACGTTGGCCATCACCGTCCGGCCCTGCATGTCGATGCCCGGCGCCCCGCCGCGGATCACCTCGATGCGGACGATGGAGCCGATGGGGATGCGCTTGAGCACCTCCTCGAGGGTGTCGTTCTTGGAGACCGGCGGCTCGCCGTCGATCAGCACATTGCCGCCGGCGCCGGCCAGGCCCCGCACGGTCGCACCCTTGTCGAAGTTGAAGCCCGGCAGCCGCTGGACCATGTCGAGGGCGGTGGAGGTCCCCATCTCGGCGAAGAAGGCCGGCGGATAGGCGATCACCCCGCCTGGCGCATCCTGGGCGGCGGCTGGCGTCGAACAGAGGGTCGCCGCAAGCGCCGCGGCGGCGATGACGCCGGCAAGATTCATGGAACCGGGGCTCCCCTTCCCCACGCCTCAGGTTAGGCGGCGTTTCATACCGAGCGCCAGAAAACTCCGCCCGGGGCGCAAGCTTTTGGCGTCCGTTGCGGCCCTGGCGCTACAGCGAAGGTCAGGTCCTGCCGGTCACCGGGATCAGGGCGCCGGTCACGGCGCAGGCGTCGGGCGAGGCCAGGAACAGGATCACGGCCGCCAGATCCTCGGGCGAGACCCAGGCGGCGAAGTCGGCTTTCGGCATGTCTGCGCGGTTGGTCGGGGTGTCGATGATCGAGGGCAGGACGGCGTTGACCGTCACCCCGTCGGCCTTGAGCTCCGCGGCCAGGCTTTCGGTGAGCGCGTGGACCCCGGCCTTCGAGGCGGCATAGGGCCCCATGCCCAGCGAGGCCTTAAGCGCCCCGTTCGCCCCGATATTGACGATGCGTCCGGCGAGACTGCGCTTGAGATACGGGATGGCCGCCCGGCTGGTGTTGGCGGCGGTCTGGACGTTCATCAGGAACATCCGATGCCAACTCTCCATGAAGCTGTCTTCCACGGTCACCCATTTGAACCCGCCCGCCACGTTGATCACCGCGTCGAGCCCGCCGAACCGGTCGGCGACCGCGTCGATCGCGGCGCTGGCGGCCACGGCGTCGGTGAGGTCCACCCCGCCCAGCATGATCGCCTCGGGCCCGCAGGCCGCCAGGGCGTCGGAGTGCTCGGCGTAGTCGATCAAGGCCACGCGGGCCCCCTGCGCGGCGGCGGCCTTGGCCACCGCCGAACCCAGGACGCCGGACGCGCCCGTGATCGCAAAGACGCGTCCGGTCATGAGGCTTCCTTCTTAGAGTCGCTCGACGATGGTGACGTTGGCCATACCACCGCCTTCGCACATGGTCTGCAGGCCGTACTTGCCGCCGCGCTGCTCCAGTCCGTTCAGCAGGGTGGCCATCAGCTTCGTGCCCGAGGCGCCCAGCGGGTGGCCCAGCGCGATGGCGCCGCCATTGGCGTTCACCTTTTCGCGGTCGGCGCCCAGGGTCTTGATGAAGGCCACGGGCACGGAGCCGAAGGCCTCGTTGACCTCGAACAGGTCGATGTCGTCGATCTTCATGCCGGCCTTCTTCAAGGCGCGCTCGGTGGCCGGGATCGGGGCCTCCAGCATGATCACCGGGTCGTGGCCCAGCAGGGACAGGTGGTGGATGCGGGCCAGCGGCTTGACGCCCAGCTCCTTCAGGCCCTTTTCGGAGACCACCATCACACCCGAGGCGCCGTCGCAGATTTGGCTGGACGAGGCCGCGGTCAGGCGACCGCCCTCGCGCAGCAGCTTCACGCCCTTGATGCCGTCCAGGCTGGCGTCGAAGCGGATGCCCTCGTCGATATTGTGGACAGTGACGTTGCCGTCGGCGTCGGTGATCTCGACGCCGACGATCTCGTTCTTGAAGGCCCCGGCCTGGGTCGCGGCGATGGCCCGCTGGTGGGACTGATAGCTGAACTCGTCGATCTCGTCCTTGGTCAGGCCGTACTTCTCGGCCACCATCTCGGCGCCCATGAACTGGCTGAACTGGATGTTGGGATACCGCGCCTGCATCCGCGGGCTCATATAATTGCCGAAGCCGTTCTGGGCCGGCAGGGCCGCCGACAGGCCCATGGGCACGCGGGTCATGCTTTCGACGCCGGCGGCGATCACCACGTCCATCGTGCCGCTCATCACGGCTTGGGCGGCGAAATGCAGGGCCTGCTGCGAGGAGCCGCACTGGCGGTCGACGCTGGTGCCCGGGACGCTTTCGGGCAGGCGCGAGGCCAGCACGGCGTTGCGTGCCACATTGATCGCCTGTTCACCCACCTGGCCGACGCAGCCCATGACCACGTCCTCGACCAGGGCCGGATCGGCGCCCGTGCGGTCCATGAGGTCGTTGAGCACCACGGCGCCCAGGTCGACCGGATGCCAGTCCTTCAGCTTGCCGCCCTTGCGGCCGCCGGCCGTGCGGGTGGCTGCAACGATATAGGCTTCGCCCATGATTCCGCTCCCGAGATTTGCGCGTCGTTCGCGCGTCGGAGGCTATTTAGGGGGTCGACGCGGCGTAAGCCAACACGGCGCGGCAACTAGGCCGGAAGCAGCATTCCGGGGCGCTTGGCGTCCAGCCGGAAGCTGGTCGGCAGCAACCGTTCCTGCGGGGCCTGGAGCTTGAGCGCCTTGGCCGCGCGGGCGATAGCCAGCTTGCCCAGCGCGCCGGGCGTGAAGCCGTCCTGGATGGTCGGCCGGGCGCCCAGCCGCCGCCGCAGGACGCCGTTGGCGTAGATCACATTGGCCCGCATCAGGGCCTGGGGCGTCATGAACTCGATGGAAAGCGAGACATTGAGCATCGGGCCGTTCTCGATCCGGTGCGGGGCGTTCTGCTTCCAGGTCACCATCTTACCGGGGGTCAGGTCGTGGACCTGCGCGCCCGCGTCCCAGGCGGGGTCGAAGGTGAACTGCTCGGCGGTCTCCCGCAGCACGATCCGCTCCAGGGTCTCCTCGCCCACATAGGGATCGGCCACCGGATAGACCCAGACCCGCTTCTCGCCGCGGAGCTGCCACAGCGACACCAGCGGCACGTCGAGATGGTAGAACACCTGGGCGTTGGCCGAGGAGATCAGCATGCCCAGGTCGCGCTTGAAGGTTCTGAGGCCCGGACTCATCGCCTCCTTCTCGGCGAATATCTCGTCGCCCAGCCGGGCGTATTCGGGAAGATGGTCGTTGGTCTGGCGAAGGTTCAGCCAGATCCGGCCCGCCTGGGCGGCCTCCAGCAGCTTGCCGCCCGACAGCCCGTTCGCCGCGCCCTTGCGCCAGGTGGTCCAGGCGACCGGGTCCTCGCCCATGGTGAAGACGCCGAGCTTCTCGCGCGGATAGCGGTCGAGCAGCTCCTCCAGGCCTTCGTCGGAGAACATGGGGCGCTCATGCAGGCTGTGCCGGAAGCCCAGGTTGGCTTTTCCGAAGGCCGCGCCCTTCTGCGGCGTCCAGTCGGTGATCAGGCTCATGCGCCAGCCCTCAGTCCGTAGAAATGGATCTTGAAAGGGCCCCACCACAGGGTCTTGCCCAGGCC
The DNA here is from genome assembly GCF_036677185.1 of Phenylobacterium sp. GTDB lineage: Bacteria > Pseudomonadota > Alphaproteobacteria > Caulobacterales > Caulobacteraceae > Phenylobacterium. The sequence continues at coordinate 267,358 of NZ_JAKFEN010000012.1, read as the reverse complement.
CCGCGCCGCGCGGTCGAGGGTGGAGGCGAAATCCGGAGCGCGGATCAGCCACTTGAAACCCGCGAGCGCTCCGAACACCGCCGCCTGGACCAGGCCCTGGGCCATCCAGCCGGCCACCCCCAGACGGTCGGGCGGGCTGGCCGCGGCGCAGGCCGAGGCCGGGCCTTGGCCGTAGGCGAAGGCGCGGGGGATCGTGTAGCCCAGGGTCAGGCGGGCCGGCACGGGATCTTCCCAGACCCAGGCCGCCGGCTCCCAGGCGAACTTCGCGCCGTCGCGCTTCATCTGGCCGAACAGCAGGTCGTCCTCGCCGCCGATGTGGTTGCGGATGGCGGAGAACGGCGCCTTCGGGTCCGGCAGGGCGGCGCGGCGCAGCAGCGAACAGCCGCAGCCATAGTAGTGGTCCAGCAGCCCGGCCTCGGCCGGTCCCTCGCGGGAGAAGAACCGCTCCAGATAGTCGCGATGGGCGACGACGGCTTCAGGCGCCCGGCCCCGCACCGGTCCGAAGACCACGTCGGCCTGGTGTCGCGCCATGGCGGCCAGCAGGGCGGCGAGCCAGCCTTCCGGCGCCTCCTCGTCGTCGTCCAGGAAGGCGATCAGGTCGCCCTTGGCCCGCGCCATGGCGGCGTTGCGCGCATTGGCGACCCCGGGCTCGGGCTCGTGGACATAGGTCACCGGGAACGGCGCCTCGTCGGCGAGCGCGCGCACCGTGGCGCGTGCTGAGTCGACCTGGTCGTTGTCGACGATGACCAGTTCGAGCTCGTTCAGATCGACGCCCGCCTGGCGAAAGGTCGAGAGCGCGGCCGTGATAAGGCCATCCCGGCGGCGCTGGGTCGGGATGATCAGGCTGACCAGCGGGGAGCCCATGGGATCAGGCGGCCTCCACCACGCTCGATCCCCCGCGCGCCTTGGCGGCCAAGGCGTCGGCCAGGCCCGCGGCGCGATCGGCGAGCGAGAGTTCGGCCGCGGAAATCACGTCCAGCCGGCGGCGGAAACTGCCGACCAGGCCGGCGCGATTGGCGCCGGCGAGCGCCCAGGCCTGTTCAGAAGCTTGCGCCATCAGGCCGCGCGATCCGGAGCCAGTGGCCGTGCCCTCCGCGACGACGCGGGTATCGAGGGCGTAGGGCCGCTTGTAGTGGTCATGGCCGGGCCCGAGATCGTAGGTGGTCAGGCCCAGGTCCGGCATGGCGGCGATGGCTCGCTGCAGGAAAACCTGTCCGGGCGACCAGGCGGCGAGTTCCGGGTCTGTCGAGGCGATCCAGGGGTGGTAGACGCCGCCGGCGCGGATGCCGAAATGGCCCGCCACCAGACGCTCACCCGCATAGAGATTGATCATCAAGCCTTGGAAATCTCCACGGTCGCGGTTGAACAGCGAGGCCATCAGGGCCCGGGTCCAGCTCGGACGCAGGAAGTCGTGGGAGCCGGTGCGGAACAGCTGGGCCCGCTTCCAGGCGATCAGTTTGTCGAAGGCCTCGGGGTCACGGTCCGGAGCGCGAATGGTGATCTCGCCGACCTCGCGGTCCAGCTTGTGGTCGAGACGGCGATAGTTCTTGAATCGCTTGGGGCTCTCGATACGCAGGGCTTCCAGATAGGCGTCGGCGGAGCCGTGCAGGTTGATCACGTAGGCCTCGTGCTCGGCCACCACCCCAGAGCCGAAGGCATGGTTGGGATCGATCAGGCCGGTGAAGCGGAAGGCGGCCAGGCCCGCGGCGGTCAGGGCGTGCTCGGCGTCCAGCCCCGGCGCCGCCACCAGGGCGTGGTAGTCCGATAGCGGCGCGCCGATCGGACGGGCGAAGCCGCCGGGCCGGCGATGATAGGCCAGGAACCCCGCCACCCGCTCCGGCCAGCGCCACACGGTCACCCGCGCGTCGGCCCGAACCTCGCCGACCGCCAACGCGAAGTCCGGACCCAGCAAGGGATTGGCGAATTCCGGCCGCGAGGCGCAGAGCCCGCGCCAGGTGGCGATGTCGGACTCCGACAGATAGACCGGATGGAAGGTTTCGGCGGTCAGCATCAGAACACCAGTCTAGCTTGTCCCGGTTAGGGAAAGGTGGACCGGCCGATGCAAGGCTCAGACCGAAAACGTATCCCGGAGAATGGCTTGCAGCCAGGCGGCGTCGGTCTCGTCGAAGGCCGCCGGTTCCGCCGAGTCCACGTCGAACACCGCGATCAGCTCGCCGGCCTTGCCGAAAACCGGGACCACGATCTCGCTGGCCGAACGGCTGTCGCAGGCGATGTGGCCGGGAAAGGCGTGGACGTCGGCCACAACCTGGGTCTGGCCGCTCTCCGCCGCGGCCCCGCACACGCCGCGCCCATAGGCGATGCGCAGGCAACCCAGCGTGCCCTGATAGGGCCCGACCACCAGCTCGCGCGGCTTGTCGGGATCGACCACGTAGAAGCCGGTCCAGAAATAGCTGTCGAAGGTCGCCGCCAGCATGGAGGCGACCGTGGCCATCCGGGCGGTCAGGTTCGGTTCGCCATCGAGGACGGCGGCGATTTCCTCGGCGACCGCGCCATAGCGCGCGGCCTTGTCGGCGGGCAGGGTCAGGTCGTTGAAGGCTTCGGCCATGGCCGCCTATATACGAACGCCCTCAGGCGGCCGCCAGAGCGTCCAGATCCTCGGTTCCGAGCAGGTTGGCGATGGTCGTGAAATGACCCTCGATGATCTTGATGTCGCACAGCTCGGGCAGGCCCACCTCGTCCACATATTCGACCAGGGCCACGGCCGCCCACTCGACGGCTTTGTCGCGCACCTGTCGGGCGCGGAACACCGTGTGCTGCATCACCCGGTGGACCATCTGCAGGGTCGGCCGATCCACCGTCCCGCGCGCCGAGATCATCCGACGCATGGCGTCGAGTTCCACCCGGATGGTGTCGCGCGCCTCGGCGCGGCCGCCGGAGTCGGCGACCTCGACCGGGTCCTCGCCGCGGCGCATCGGGCCGGAATAGTTGAGCTCCAGGCGCCGGCGACGGCAGGGCCCGACATAGACTTCGCTGACGATGAACGGTCTGGGTTTTGTCAGGACGAGCTGGATCCGCGACAGCAGGGCCGCCGGCGTGAACGGCTTGATGACGAACTCGTTGACCCCAGCCAGGCGCGCCCGATGCACGTGGCCCGCGCTGCGCTCGCTGGTGACCATGACAATCGGCACCTCGGGATTGGGCACCCGCGGATCGGGAATGACGGCGGCGCGCCGGATCGAGCGGGTCAGTTCCATGCCGTCCATGAACGGCATCCGGGAGTCGGTGAAGATCATGTCGGGCTGGCGATGATAGAGCACCTCGCGGGCCTTCAGACCGTCGGAGGCGGTGTGCACTTCGCCGACCCCAGCCGCGCGCAGGACGTCGCCGATCAGGCGCACGGTGTTGGAGTGATCATCCACGACCAGGATCGTCATGCCCGAAAGATCGCCGGGCGTGAGGCTGGAACTCGGCAGTCTTCGGCGATCGCTCATCTGTTCGCGCGTCCAGGAATGACCGCTTGAACCTGCCGGACGAACGTTGAAATCGGGTTTACCGGTGAAGCTTGTGCGCCGCGAGGGCCTCGTAGTGCGGCCGCGCCTGGTCGGCGATGCGCCGCAGATCGTCGGACAGCGGCGGCGCGGCCCGCGGCCCGGGCGCCTCAAATCCAGTCGAGCGCTCCACCGCGTCGTACCAGGCCGGCGCCCAGACCCCGTCGGTGTCGCGCCGCCCGGCCGGCCAGCTCAGCATCTCCTCACGGAAGGGGATGGTGAGCGCCGCGCAGAGCGCGGTGAGCATGCCGCGCGGATCGGCCAGGACGTCGGCCCCCAACACCACCGGTGGGGCGGCGCCAAGGCGCTCGCACTCCCGAGCGAACAGCTCGTGCTGCCGCACCACCCCGATGTCGTCCAGGGTCACCTCGGCGCGCTTGACCGCGTAGGAGGCCAGCACGGCCTCGGGCTCGCGGATCAGGAAGGCGTTTCTGCAGGCCCGCGCCCAGTCCAGGTCGAAGCCCGGCAGCATGTGGTGGGTCATGTGCTTCTGGTAGAAGACCGCCGCCCCGCCGGGCGCGCGCCCGGCCATGGCCGTGGCCACTTCGCGCCAGTCCAGCGGCTGCGAGGCCAGGACCTCCCTGCGCATCGGGTGGTCCAGGCCGGTCTCCGCCAGATAGGCCGCGTAGAACGGCTCATCGACCACCGCCGTGTCCGGCCGGTTCTCGAAGGCTCGCATCATCGCCGTGGAGATGTTGCGCGGCCCCGACCACATGGCGATCCGCACCGGTTCCATCAGCGGACCTGGGCGTCCTTGAGCGCCTCATAGGCGGCGCGAAGCTTGTGGGTCACCGGCCCCGGCCGCGCGGCGGGAAGCTCGCGGCCGTCGACCGAGCGCACCGGGGTCAATCCGCCGAACGTGCCGGTCACGAAGGCCTCGTCGGCCGAATAGACCTCGGCCAGGCTGAAATCGCCGAGGGTGATCGGCACGGCGTGGTCATGGCAGAGGCGGATCACATTGGCCCGGGTGACGCCGTTGAAGCAGTAGGCGCCCGAGGAGGTCATCACCCGCCCGTCGCGCACGAAGAAGAAGTTGGTGGCGTTGCAGCTGGAGACGAAGCCATTCGGGTCCAGCATCAGGGCCTCGTCCGCCCCGGCCTTGATCGCCTGCAGCAGGGCCTGGATCAGGTTGAGCCGGCTGTGGGAGTTGAGCCGCATGTCGAACATGTCGGAGGGCGTGCAGCGGATGGTCGAGGTGAACAGCGACAGGCCGCGGGTCACGATCTCCGGGCTGGGCGACTTGTACTCCGCCGTGACGACGATGGTCGGCTTGCCCAGCCAGTTGCGCGGATCCTGGTTGGCGGCGGCCTTCTCGCCCCGGGTCACCATCAGCCGCAGGTGAGCGCCATCCTCCATGCCGTTGGCCGCCAGCAGCCGGCGGATCTCGGCGACCAGCGCCTGGCGGGTCAGGCCGATGTCCAGGTCGATGGTCCGTGCGCCCTCGTAGAGCCGGTCCATGTGAGCGTCGAGGAACAGCAACGCTCCCTTGTGCAGGCGCAGGCCCTCCCAGACGCCGTCGCCCAGCACAAAGCCAGCGTCGAAGATCGAGACCCTGGCCGCCTCGCGGGGCACGAGGTCGCCGTTGAGATAGATGAGCGCCGTCGCGTTGCGCGGATCGGCGGCGAAATCCTGACTTCCAGCCATGGCGGCAAGTTGTAGGTGGGGTTAGGAAGCCAGGCTAGCGCCCAGCAGCGGAGTTTCAGCATGACCCATGGTATTGGCGGCTCGACCGCGGAAATCGAACTCTCGCAGCTCGCCCCCTGGCCCAAGCCCGCGCCGGCCATCACACGCGACGAGCGGATGGCGCGGATCGCCCGCGCCCGGGAGCTGATGGTCGAGATCGGGGCCGACGCCCTGATCGTCGGGGCCGGAGCCTCGCTGCGCTACTTCGCGGGGGTGGGCTGGAACGCCACCGAGCGGCTTGTGGCCATGATCCTGCCGCTGACAGGCCCGCCGCGGATGGTGTGCCCCCGCTTCGAGCTGGGCTCGCTGGAGGCTTCTCTCGGGATCGAGGCTCAAATGCTGTTGTGGGAGGAGCATGAGAGCCCCTATGCGCTCACCGCCCGCGCCCTGCGGGACCTGGGCGCCATGAGTCTGGCCATCGACCCCGCCCTGCCCTTCTTCGTATTCAACGGCCTGCGCCTGGCCGCGCCGGAGGTCGAGCTGCTGGACGGGGCGCCTGTCATCGACGGCTGCCGGATGATCAAGTCGCCGGCGGAGTTGGCCCTGATGTCCCAGGCCAAGGCCATGACCCTGGAGGTCCACCGCCGCGCCGCGGCCATCCTGGCGCCGGGGATCACCACCACGGCGGTTCGCCGCTTCATCGACCAGGCGCACCGGGCGCTCGGCGCCGACGACGGCTCGTCCTTCTGCGCGGTGCAGTTCGGAGTGGCTAGCGCCTATCCCCACGGCCTGCCTGGCGAGCAGGCCCTAGCGGACGGCGACCTGGTGCTGATCGACACCGGCTGCCGTGTGCAGGGCTACAACTCCGACATCACCCGCACCTATGCGTTCGGCGAGCCCTCGCCCGAGCACCGCCGCGTCTGGGAGGTGGAGAAACGCGCCCAGGCCGCCGCCTTCGCCGCCGTGAAGCCCGGCGTTCCCTGCGAGGAGATCGACGCGGTGGCCCGCTCGGTGCTGGCCGCCGCCGGCTTCAGCCCGGACTACGACCTGCCGGGCCTGCCCCATCGCACCGGCCATGGCATTGGCCTGTCGATCCACGAGGCGCCCTATCTGGTGCGTGGCGACAGGACCCCGCTCGAGCCGGGCATGTGCTTCTCCAACGAGCCGATGATCGTCATCCCCGACGCCTTCGGCGTGCGGCTGGAAGACCACTTCCACGTCACGACGGAAGGGGCCGCGTGGTTCACGCAGCCCCAACCCAGCCTGGAAAAGCCCTTCGGCTGACCTGCGGCCGCACCATCCGAAAATGGGGCTTGCACGCTTGGGTGGCCCGAACTACAGTTATTACGCAACTAGTAAGTCATGTCCCCTAGTCGCCCTGTCACCTGAGCCGGCCGCGAAGCCTCCTCCCCCAGCAATCGCGGCGTCCCTTGCCCCCTTAGGGTTCGGCTCAGGTGACACCCGCCTTCGCCTCACCTAGCTGGCCTTGCAGCCCTGCGTGGACCAGCTGGCGTTGGCGAAGCTGAGCCTGACCTCGCCGCCCGTTCGGCCGCCCGGGGCGAGCGAACTGATCATCACGTTCTCCAGCTTGATCTCGGTGGTGTTTTCCGAGCCGGACTTGCGGGCGAACAGCTTGGCGCGCGGGATCACCCGGCCTGACGCGGCCGCGGCCACCAGACGGGCGTCGGAGGCGATGGCGGGGCCGGTGAGGGTCGCTTCGCCGCGCCCCGAACGACCTTGGCACCCCTGGATGGGGCCGCCGACGCCCCAGCCGAAGCTGTCGACTTCCACGGTCCCGCGGCGGGCGGCCTTGGCCTCACCCTTCACGCCGTCGAGTTCAAGCAGGTAGTCGGAGGCCGCCGAGGCCGAGGCGCCGACCAGCAGGCCGACGGCGAGAGTGGCGATGGCGACAGGCTTCCGAAGGAAGGAAGCGGTCGTGGTGAAGACCTGGATCAAGGTCGTTTCTCCCAAATCCGGCGGCCGGGCCGCTCGTGTTGGGACGGTTTGTGACGTGACCGCGCCGTTGCGGGCAGGTGCAGCGGCGAGCGTCGCGCGCCACCCCCAGGTTGCATCCGGTTGCACGCGGCAGGCGAAGACCGTGCAACCCCTCCGGCGGATTGGCGACGCGCCGCTCAGTAGAGCTCGAACGCCCGCCGCTCGACCAGCCAGGCCCGCTCGTCCGGCGCGGTCAGGGCCTCGAGGTCCCCCGGCGCGGCGTTCGCATCGTCCACCCACTCCCGAAGCGCCGGGCCACCGTTGATGACGTCGATGGCCAGCTTGCCGATCTCGTACTCGTAGGGGAAGTCACGCCACAGCGGATAGTCGGGATGGAGCCGCCGGATGGCCTTGAAGGCCAGCGCCTGGAGACGCCAGGGCCTGAAGGCCGCATGGTCGTAGCTGGGGCCTTCGGTGTGGATCTGCACGCCATTGCAGAGCTGACCCGCATGCTTGTGGAAGGTAGGCTCGAACCAGCAGTCGCGCAGATGGCAGCCGGCCAGCCACTGGGGCGCGAGCGCGCGCATCTCCTGGATCACCCGCCGCGCGTCGATGTCGGGCGCGCCGAACAACTCCAGCGGCCGGGTCGTGCCGCGGCCCTCCGACAGGGTCGCGCCTTCCAGCATGACCGTTCCGGCATAGGCCCGCGCCATCCAGAGGTTGGGCGCGTTCGGGCTGGGATTGACCCAGGTCCGCACACCCAGGGGCCAGCCGAAGCCGGGCGCGGAGTCCGGCGCCCAGCCGTCCATCTCGATCACCCGATACTCGACGTCGAGCTTGAGGGTCTTGATGAACCAATGGCCCAGCTCCCCCAGCGTGAGCCCGTGACGCATGGGCATCGGCCCGGCGCCGACGAAGCTCTCCCAGCCTGGGCGGAGGGTCAGGCCCTCGACGGGCCGGCCGGCCGGGTTGGGCCTGTCCAGCACCCATACGGCCTTGCGGTGTTCGGCCGCCGCTTCCAGCACATAGCGAAGGGTGGTGATGAACGTATAGATGCGGCAGCCCAGGTCCTGCAGGTCGACGAGCAGGACGTCGAAGCTCTCCATCATCGCCTCGGTCGGCCGACGGACCTCGCCATAGAGGCTGAAGACCGGGATGCCGTGGACCGGATCGTTGAAGTCCGGCGACTCGACCATGTTGTCCTGCTTGTCGCCCCGCAGGCCGTGCTGCGGCCCGATGGCGGCGGTGACGTTCAGATCCGCGCAAGCCGTCAGGGCGTCGAGCGAATGCTCGAGGTCCCGGGTGACCGACGCCGGGTGGGCGAGCAAGGCGATCCGGCGGCCCGCCAGCGGCGCGCGCAGGGACGGTTCGTCGAGCAATCGATCTATGCCAAATCTCATGAGGACCCAGGGGCTGGAAGGTCTAACGCAAAGCCGTCGGCGTGATGGAAGTCCGCCTTACCCGGCGGATGGGCCAGCGCCCAGTATGAGATGCCGCCGCCCGCGTCCTCGATCACCGCCGAGAGGCCGAGCCGCCAGGCCACCGCCGCCAGGTCCGGGACATGACCCAGGTCCAGGGAGACGCGCAGTTCGAAGTCGTGGTCGGCCGAGCTCGGCTCGATGCGCGGCGCCTCGACGCCCTCGGCGGGCCGCATGCCCTGCCGATAGCCGTCGAACCGATAGGCAGCCCACTCCGTCGAGGGCGAGAAGTTGAATTCGTAATAGGCGTCTCCAGACCCGGCGCGGAGGAAGGCCTCGAAGCAGGTCCGCCGCCACAGGCCGTCGGTGCGGGCCGGCGCGGCCAGGGGTGGCAGGCTCAGCTCGCGCACCGCGCCGGTCACGACATAGCGCAGCGTCAGCAGGCCGGGCCGCGGCCGTGTGACCTCCGCCTCGATACGCCTCACGGCGGGGCAATCTGTGTCCGCGAGGAGTCGCAACGCCAGCATCGCCGCATGATAGCGGCGACGCACGCCGACGCCACCGAAGAGGACACCAGACTTGACGCTCTTGATCGTTTGTCCGCCATTCGGGCTTCGGGGCGACCCGACAGATTCTCTGAAGACGTCACGCTCTGCCCCTCCAGTTCAAGGCGCCCTTAGAATCCATGCCCGATCTCCCGCCTCCCCCGGCCCCCGAAGTCGAGATCGTGATCGTCCATCCGCCGCGGCTCGCACCTCTGGGCGGAGAGGCGGCGTTCAGCGCCGTGCGGATCGGGCCCGAAATTCTCAGGACAGAGCCGCGCCTGGACGAGGCGCTGAAGAGCGTGCCCGGCGTGTCGCTGTTCCGCCGCACCGGCAGCGGCGCGGCCAACCCGACCACCCAGGGGCTCTCGCTGAGGGCCATTGCGCCGTCGGGCGCGGGCCGGACCCTGGTGACCCTGGACGGCGCCCCGCAGAACGATCCATTCGGCGGCTGGGTGATCTGGAGTGGGCTTCCGTCCGAGGGCCTGGATGGCGCGACGGTGGTCCGCGGCGCCGGCGCGGGTCCTTACGGCGCCGGCGCCCTCACCGGGGTGGTGGCGCTGCAGGAGCGCGGCGCGCCGCAGGGGCTGGCGACGGCCGAGGTCTCCGCCGGCGCGCGCGACAGCTATCGCGCGGTGGCGGTGGCGGGCCTGCCGGGCGTGCTCGTGACCGTGGGCGGCTCCCGGACGGAGGGCTACCACCCGGTGCGCGGACCCCGCCGCGGGGCGGCCGATACGCGGCTGCGCCTGGACGACGCGGTGGCGGCCCTGCGTGTGCAACACGACTTCGGCGGCATGCAGGCGGCGGTGCGGGTCTCGGCCTTCCAGGTCAACCAGCAGGCCGGCCTGGTGGGCGCGCGGTCCAACACCACCGGAAGCTCGGCGGTCCTCACCCTGGCCCAGCCGGCGGCTGAGGGCGTCGGCGGCTGGCGGCTGCAGGGCTGGGTGCGCAAGAGCAACCTCGAGAACAGCTCCGTGGCGGTGGCGGCCGGCCGCGCGACAACCACGCCGGCCAACGACCAGTACGACACGCCCGCGACAGGCTACGGCCTGAACGCCGCCTGGCAGGGCCGGCAGGGGCCCCTGGCGTGGGAGCTCGGCGCGGACTTCCGCCTGGCCGAAGGGACCGAGCACGAGCGCTTCCGGTTCATGGCCGGCGCCTTCACTCGCGACCGCGAGGCCGGCGGCAAGACCCTGGTGGCCGGGGCCTATGCCGAGGCGGCGCTGGATCAGGGGCCCTGGCTCGCCACCGCGGGCCTGCGGATCGACCGTTCGCGGGCCTATGACGCCGTGCGGCGGGAGCGGGACACCGCCACGGGCGCCCTGACCCTTAACCAGCAGGGCGCCGACCGGGCCGACACGACCCCCACCGGCCGGCTCGGACTGCGCTACGACCTGAGCGAGGCGCTCTATGTGCGGGCCGCCGCCTATGCCGGCTTCCGTCCGCCGACGCTCAACGAGCTGCATCGGCCGTTCCGGGTGGGCAACGACATCACCGAGGCCAATCCGACCCTGAAGCCCGAGACCCTGCAGGGCGTCGAGTTGGGCGTCGGCGGCGAGGGACCGGTCCGCTGGGCCGCGACCCTCTTTCACAACCGGCTCCAAGATCCCATCGCCAATGTCACGATCGGCGTCGGCCCGGGCACATTCCCGACGGCGGGCTTCGTTCCGGCCGGCGGAACCCTGCGCCAACGGCAGAACGCCGGCGAGATCAGGGCCTGGGGCGTCGAGGGCGAGGTCTCTGGCGAGGCGGCGCAAACCCTCGGCTGGCGGGCCGCCTTCGCCTACACCGACGCCGAGGTGGACGGCGGGGCGAGCGCCCCGCAGCTCACCGGACTGAGGCCCGCCCAGACGCCGAAGCTGACCCTCACCGGCGGGGTGACCTTCCAGCCGCTGGAGCGGTTGGGCCTGTCGGCCGACGTCCGCTACGAAGGCGACCGCTGGGAAGACGACCTCAACAGCCGCCGCCTGTCGGCCGGCATGCAGCTCGACGCCCGGGCCACCTGGCGCACGGTCGACCATGCGGAGGTCTATCTGGCCGCCGAGAACCTGTTCGACGAGGAACTCGAGGTGGGTCAGACGGCTGACGGGGTGGAGAGCTATTCCGCGCCACGGACCGTCCGTATCGGCCTGACGATCCGCCGCTGATTTCGGCCGCCGCCGGGCTTGCAGAAGAGCCGCCCGACGCGAACGGCTTTTCGATCCGTGGACCCAGCTCCTGGAAGACGGCGGTCGCCCCCTAGCGCGCCTCGCCCAGGGCGTTCAGGAGCTGAGCGCGGTCATAGTATTCCCGCCACTCACGAACCTTGCCGTCGCGGATGTCGAGAACCCCCACCACCGGGACCGATCCTGGGCGGCCCTTGTAGACGAACCGGTCGACGCGCTCGATGAACACCAGCCCGTCTACGACCCCCATGTGGGAGACGTCGAGGATCACGCCGCCTGGCGCGCCGGCGCCGAGGGCCGCGATCCGCTCATAGATCGCAGACCGCCCGACCACCGGTTCGATCATCATCGAACGCAGGACGCCGTCCTCGGCGAACAGGTCGGCGACCTTCCTCCAGTCGGCGACTTTCCAGGCGTGGATCATCTCGCGCGCCACCGCGACCTTGTCGGCGTCGCTGTCGGCCGCGCGGGCCGGAAGGGCCGTCACGGCCAGGGTCAGAACCATCGCCATCAGGCTGAAAATCCGCGCCATCATTCCTCCGAGTCTTAAATTTCAGGTGTCACTTGCACAACAAGACCATGGTGCTAGGCTGAGTTCAAGGGCGCTGGCCGCCAAGATCGAAATCCGGAGACCCCGATGAAGATGGAGCGCCTAGCGCCGGTGAAGACGTCGCTGCGGCCCAGCAACCACCCCTATCTGACCGGGGCCTGGACGCCGTTGCATGAAGAGGTCGACGCCACGGACCTGGAGGTGATCGAAGGCGCCATCCCCACCGATATCGACGGGATCTATGTGCGCAACACCGAGAACCCCGTGCAGCAGCCCCTGGGCCGCTACCATCCCTTCGACGGCGACGGGATGCTGCACATGATCAGCTTCAAGGGCGGTCGCGCCGATTACCGGAACCGCTTCGTGCGCACCCGCAGCTTCGAGACGGAGCAGGAAGCCGGCCAGGCGCTCTGGGGCGGGCTGATGGACGGGCCCGAAGTCTCCCTGCGGCCCGGCTTCGGCGCCCATGGCGGCCTGAAGGACTCATCCTCGACCGACGTGGTCGTGCATGGCGGCAAGGTCGTCTCGACCTTCTATCAGTGCGGCGAGGCCTACTGGCTGGACCCCGAGACCCTCGAGCAGGGCGGTGTGGCGAGCTGGGGGCCGCTGGACGGTGTCTCGGCCCACACCAAGATCGACGAGGCCACCGGCGAGCTGCTGTTCTTCAACTATTCCAAACACGCGCCCTACATGCACTACGGAGTGGTCGACCGGCACGGGAAGCTCGTCCACTACACGCCGATCCCCCTGCCCGGGCCCCGGCTGCCGCACGACATGGCGTTCACCGCCAACTATTCGATCCTCAACGACCTCCCGGTGTTCTGGGACGCGGAGCTGCTGAAGCGCGGCATCCACGCCGTGCGCGCCCATCCAGGCATCCCGTCTAGGTTCGGGGTCATCCCGCGCTATGGCGACTCAGCGGACATTCGCTGGTTCGAGGCCGATCCGACCTACATCCTGCACTTCCTCAACGCCTACGAGGACGGCGACGAGATCGTCATGGACGGCTACTTCGAGGAGAACCCGACGCCGGGTCCCCTGGCCGGCGCACCGGATGGCCACGGCCACATGATGGGCTTCCTGGACGAGCATTCCTTCCTGCCCAAGCTGCACCGCTGGCGCTTCAACCTGAAGACCGGCGAGACCACCGAGGGCCACCTGGACGACCGCGTCCTTGAGTTCGGGATGTTCAACCAGCGATATGCCGGCAAGCCCTATCGGTACGCCTACTCGACCACCAGCAAGCCCGGCTGGTTTCTGTTCACCGGCTTCGTCAAGCACGACCTGGAGACCGGGGAGTCCTGGGAGCTGACCCTGCCGGAAGGCCGCTACGCCAGCGAGGCGCCCTTCGTTCCGCGCATCGGCGCCAAGGACGAGGACGACGGCTATCTGGTGAGCTTCATCATCGACGAGAACACCCAGACCTCGGAATGCGTGCTGATCGACGCCAAGCGCTTCGCCGACGGACCGGTGGTACGCATCGCCCTGCCGCACAAGATCTCCAGCGGCACCCACAGCGTCTGGGCGGATCGCGAACTGATCCGCAACGGCTTCGTCGCCGCGACCCCGGCGGCCTGACCAGGAATATCCCGAGCATGGAACTCAAGGACAGCGTCGCCCTGGTGACCGGCGGCAATCGCGGCATCGGCGAGGCCTTCGTGCGCGCCTTCCTGGCCGCGGGATCGGCCCGGGTCTATGTGGCGACGCGGGACGTCGCCAACGCCCGGCATCTGGTCGACGAAGGCGGCGGCCGCGTGGTCGCCGTGACCCTCGACGTCAGCAAGCCCGAGCAGATCGAGGCCGCCGCCGCCCTGTGCCAGGACGTCAGCATCCTGGTCAACAACGCCGGCCAGTTCTCCATGCAGACCCTGATGACTGCGCCGGACCTGTCGGCCGCGCGATCGGAAATGGAGATCAACTATTTCGGCCCCCTGGCCATGTGCCGCGCCTTCGCCCCCATCCTTGGTCGCCACAGGGAGAGCGCCATCGCCAACGTCCTGTCGGCGGGCGGCATCGTCGCCGTGCCCGGCATGGGCGGCTACAGCCCCTCCAAGTTCGCCGGCCGCGCCATGACCACCTGCGTCCGCGCCGAGCTCGCCGCGCAGAACACCAGCGTCACAGCCCTGATCGTGGGCTCGGTCGACACCCGCATGGCTAGCCACGTGGAGGGGTTCAAGGAGACCCCGGACACCATCGCCCAGGCCGGGCTGAAGGCGATCCGCAAGGGCGCCGACGAGGTCGACACCGACTTCATGGCCGTGGACGTGCGCGCCAACCTGGCCCGCGACCCGAAGGCCCTCGAACTTTCCATGCGCCGTTCGCTGTCGGGCGAGCGCGTCACCACCGGCCGCTGAGCGAGAGACCCATGACCCCCCAACAATACCTGGACTTCGCCGAGCGCTTCGTGGGCGCGATCCAGAGCGGCGACACCGAGACGGTGCGCGCCTGCTACGCGCCGGACGCCAAGCTCTGGCACAACAGCGACGGGATCGAGCAGACGGTCGACCAGAACATGAAGGTGCTGGACTGGTTCATCCGCACCCTCCCCGACCGCAACTACCGGGTCCTGCGGCGCGAAGCCCTGCACGACGGGTTCATGCAACAGCACGTCCTGGAAGCCACCCTGCCCGACGGCTCGAAGTGGGCGATGGACGCCTGCGTCGTGGTGCGGATCGAGAACGGCGTCATCACCCGCCTGGACGAGTATCTCGACTCGGCCAAGTCGGCGGCGTTGCGCAGCTTCGGGCGTTAGGCGCGCTCAGCGGGACTTCTGGTCGAAGTCCTCGGTCAGGCCCATCGCCTTCAGCAGGTGGGCCCGGTCGTAATACTCCCGCCAGACCTTGATTAGCGGCCCGTCGAATTCGAGTACGCCCACCACCGGCGTCGATCCCGGCCGGCCGGCGATCACGAACTCGTCGACGCGCTCCATATAGAGGACGCCGCCAATCACGCCCATCTGGCGGATGTTGAGGGTGATGGACGCCAGGTCCTCGCCCAGGCCCCTGACCCGCCTGTAGACCGCTTCGCGGCCGACGATAGGGTCCACCATCATCGAATGCAGCACCCCGTCGGGGGCGAACATGTCAGCGACCTTGCGCCAATCCAGGTCGCGCCAGGCCTGGGCCATCTCCCAACCCACCGCGATCTTCTGTTCGTCCGTAAGCTTCGCGGTCATGGCTAGCGGCCTTCCTGGCGGCGACATGGCCGAGCGCCCCGGCGCCTTGTCGAAATTTAACTTGCATAATAGTACTTACGACTGGCAAGTCTTTTCCGGCGAACGCAGAATCCATCGGGTCGGGCAGCCGGTTACGTGCCGTCGAGCCAACCACTCCGGGCCCTGCGCAGGTAGTGACTTGCTTGACGAGACTTTAGAAACACGCCTATTCTCGGAGGTGTAGACAAGCCGAAAAAAGAACGAGGGAAAGTCGTAACCAGGACAGATCGCAGCCGGTCACGTCTGCGCGCTCGATCCAACACGGACCGTTATTTCCGCTGTTATGCAAGTTGACGCCGCACCGTCGACCGCACCGCCTTGGACTGGCCTTCCTGAATACGCCGCACCCTTCAACGCATCGGAAAAACCCCGCCTAACGCGGGACATAACAGGGCCCTCCGGCGACTTTCAGGCCGGTCCGACCCGGGGGAAAAACCAGTGAAGCTGCAACACACGACGTCCGTCATCGCGCTGCTCGCGGGCATGGCGATGGCTATGCCGGGCCAGGCCGCCGCCCAGAGCACCCAACTCGAGGAACTGATCGTCACCGCCCAGAAGCGCGAGGAGAACGTCCAGGACGCGCCCCTGGCGATCACCGCCGTCACCGGCGCCAGCCTGGCGAAGGATCGGGTCCTCACCCTGGAAGACCTCGGCCACAACATGACCGGGATCTCGTTCACCGCGAACTCGCCGCAAGCCAACGAGATCAACATCCGCGGGGTGGTGAACACCCGCCTCTCCTCGCCGACCGCCGACCAGTCGGTCTCCACCTTCGTCGACGACGTCTATGTGAGCCGCTCAGGCAATCTGAACTCGGCCTTTTACGACGTGGCCCGGATCGAGGTCGTGCGCGGCCCGCAAGGGGTGCTGCTGGGCAAGAACGTGGCCGGCGGCGCCGTGAACATCATCAGCAACGCCCCCAGCTTCGAGCGGTCGGGCAAGTTCACCGCGACACTGGGCAATTACGACCTGCGCCAGACCACCGGCTATTTCACCGGCGCCCTGACCGAGACCCTCGCCGGCCGGCTCTCGTTCCAGACCATCAACCGCGGGGGCTACTACAAGGACATCCTGCACAACACCGAGCTGGAGAACCTGGATTCCACCCAGGCGCGGATCCAGTTGGCCTACGCGCCTGAGAATTCCGACCTGCGCGCGAGCCTGAACGTCGACTACGCCAAGGACAGCAACGACGGCATCCATCGGGTTGGACTGAAGAGCCCCACCCTACCGGCCAGCTTCACCCCCTGGTCAGGCACCCGCGCCCTGATCGCGGCGCAGCGCGGCCACCTGGACTTGGACGAGAGCCTGCCGATCTGGCCGCACTTCAAGGGCGACATCGCCCCGACGCCGCAGGGCGCCCGGCACAAGACCTACGACATCATCATCAAGGTCGAGAAGGACGTGGCCGAGAACATCCGGCTCTCCAGCATCACCGGCTATCGCAACAACCAGTCCTTCACACTCTACGACCAGACGGGACTGGGTCCGGCCAACGGCTTCAACCTCGCCGCCCCGCTGCTGTTCGCCGAACCGGTGAACTTCATCGAGGGTATGAACCAGATCTCCCAGGAGGTCCGCCTCACCTCCACGGACGACGCCAGCCGCTTCGACTGGATCGTCGGCGCCTACTACCAGAAGACCAAGGTCCACCAGTACAACCGGTTCTGGGGTGAATCCACGGTCCTGCCGACCCTGTCGGGCGAGTCCCATTGGGACGACCACGGCCGCAACGAAGACATCGCGGTCTTCGCCCAGGTCGGCTTCGACATCACCGACACCGTCAAGCTGGACGTCGGCGCCCGCTACACCCGCGACGAGAAGACCGGCTTCCAGCGGGGCATCATCGTGGCCACCGGCGACCGCCTGAACCCGAACGACAAGGCCCCGCTCACCCCGCTGACCGTCAACTTCGCGACGGCCTACGGAGAGAGCTGGAAGGAGCTGACTCCGCAGGCCACCCTGCGCTGGACCCCCAACGACCTGAACATGGCCTATCTGACGGTCTCCAAGGGCTTCAAGGGCGGCGGCTTCCAGAACAACGCCTCCAACGCCTTCGCCGCGGCCACGCCCTACGACCCGGAGACGGTCACCAACTACGAGGCCGGCTACAAGACCGAGCTCTTCGGCCGCATCCTTCGCTGGAACACCGCGGTCTTCTACATGAAGTACAAGAACCTGCAGGTGCAGCAGACCCTGGCCTCCTGCCTCTGCAATGTGATCAGCAACGCCCCTGGCGCCACCATCAAGGGCGTGGAGAGCGACGTGCAGTTCGCGCCCACCTCCTGGTTCCGCAGTTGGGCCAGCACCAGCTACGTGGACGCCACCTACGACACCTTCGTCTTCGCCGGCGTCAACAATTCCGGGAAGCTGATGCAGCGGACCCCGAAATGGCAGATGGCGGTGGGCGCGGAGGTCACCACCGACGTCGGCGGCTGGGAGGACGCCCTGTCGGCCCGCCTGGCCTATCGCTGGCAGGGCAAGATGCCTTGGGCGCCGGAAAACACCACTTGGGAGAAGGACTACGGCACCCTCGACGGCCGGGTGACCCTGACCTTGCCCGACCAGAACTGGACCCTGTCGGTCTACGGCAAGAACCTGGGCAAGACCCGGTATCGCACCAACATCATCCCCTTCTTCCAGGAGGAGATGTCGTCCTTCGGCGCGCCCCGGACCTACGGCGTGGAAGTCTCCGCGGCGTTCTAGCCTTCATCGCGCGGCCGGGCGGACCTCCGCCCGGCCGTTTCCCTTGCCTGGAGGATCGCCCATGGGCCGCCGCTACGAGGTTCTCCGCCAGGTCATCGAGGCCTGGCAGGCGAAGGATGTCGACCGCGTCCTCTCCCACATGGCCGACGACATCGTTTGGCACTACGCCGCCGCCGCCATGCCGCCGGTCCGCGGCAAGGCCGCCGCGCGCAAGCTCCTGGAACGCTTCCAGTCCGATATGCACGCCATCGAATGGCGGATCTTCTCCCATTCCGAGACCGGCGATCGTCTGTTCGTCGAAGGCGTCGACGACTACCGCACCAGCGACGGCAAGCGCGTGGCCACGCCCTATGCCGGGGTGCTCGACTTCCGCGGCGACCTGATCGTCGGCTGGCGCGACTATGTCGACCTTGGCGTCGCGGCCCAGCAGAAGGCCGGCGAGCCGCTCAGCGCCCAGGTCGAGAGCCTGCTCGACCGCGCCCCGGCCGCCAGATGACCTAGGCAGGCGCCGACAGCGTCACGTCGCCGGGGTCACATTGAAGGCGTCGACCGCCTCGCCGCACTGGTCACAGGTGACCTTGGCTTCCAGCCTATGGCCGCAGGTGCGGTGATAGATGATCAGCGGCGGTCCCTTGCCATCGTCGAGCCAGCGGTCGCCCCAGCGGATCAGCTCGGCGATCAAGGGGTAAAGGTCGCGCCCCTCGTCGGTCAGCCGATATTCCCAGCGATCGGGTCGTTGCTGATAGAGTTCCCGCCGCAGCACGCCCAGTTCCACCAGCCGCGACAGCCGATCCGACAGGATGTTGGGGGCCACGTTGAGCGCGTTCTGGAAATCGTTGAAACGTCGCCGGCCCATGAAGGCCGAGGCGATCACGTGGCTGGTCCACCGGTCGCCCAGCACCTGGAAGGCGCGGTCCAGCATGGGATTGCCCTGGTTGAGCGCATCGCCGGGAACGCTGGAGCGTCGTTGGGCGCGCGGCGGCAGGGACGGATCGTAGCCGGCCCCCGGACCGGCCTCGGCATAGACGTCGCGGGGGCTGACCAGTTCGCCGCAATGGCCGCAGCGGTACTCCGGCGTGAACTCGTGGCCGCACTTGTGCTTCAGGCGGTGGGCGGGATCGGCCGCGTCGTAGAACCACCGCTTCTCCCAGCGGATGATCATCAGGGCGAGGCTGTAGAGGTCCCGGCCCATCTCGGAGAGATGATACTCCTCGCGGATCGGTCGCTCGCGATAGCGCACCTTCTCGAGGATGCCCACAGCCTGCAGACGGCGCAGGCGTCCGATCAGCAGGCTGCGCGCCAGGCCGATCTTGCCCTGGAACTCATCGAACCGGCGAACCCGCTGGAACGCCAGATAGAGGATCATCAGGACCCAGCGGTCCCCCAGGACATTGAGCGCTCGGGTGGCCGAGTTGGCCTGTATCAGCTGGGGGAGCGGCGGCGTGTCCGGGATGCTGGTGCGGTCGGCCATGTCGCCTCTGGTTTCGGACCGCGACCCTTCTGTCCCGAACCTGGCTTGTCAAGGCCGCGGGACGCGCGGCTCAGCCCCGGCGACGCGCCTCCGCATACTCCCGCGCCAACGCCTCGACGATGGCCGCCAGGGGCTCTACGGCCCGCACCTCGCCGACGCCCTGCCCCGCCGCCCAGACGTCGCGCCAGCGCTTCGCCGCCTCCTCGGGCGCGCCCAGATTGATCTCGGCCTTGGCCTTCAGGCCTTCGGAATCATAGCCCGCCGCCATCAGGCTGGCCTTCAGCCAGTTGGCGGGGATCCCTGTCAGGGCGGCGGAGGTGACGATGTCGTCGGCGCCGGACTCGATGAGCATCTGCTTATAGCCCGGAACCGCCAGGCTCTCTTCGCTGGCGATCAGCCGAGTGCCGAGATAGGCCAGGTCCGCCCCCAGCACCTGGGCGGCCCGGATGGCCTGGCCCGATCCTATCCCGCCGCCCAGCACGATGGTTCCATCGAACACCTCTCGGACCGCCGGCGTGAAGGCGAAGGCCGATAGGGGCCCCGTATGGCCGCCGGCGCCGGACGCCACCAGGATCAACCCGTCCACCCCGCTTCCGGCCGCCTTCCGGGCGTAGGTCAGGGAATTCACATCGGCATAGACCAGGCCGCCATAGGCATGGATCGCGTCGACCACCGCCGCCGGGCTGCCCAGCGCCGTGATCACGATCGGCGGCCTGTGCTTCAGGACCAGTTCGAGCTCCTCCTCCCAGCGGGAATAGGAGCGGTGGACCATGATGTTGATCGCCCAGGGCGGTGCGTCGGCCGGCAGGGTCGCGGCGATCTGGCCCATCCAGGCGTCGAGGTCGTCCAGGGTCCTGGCGTTGTTGGCCGGGAAGGATCCGACGATCCCGGCCTTGCAGGCGGCCAGCACCATGTCGACGCCGGAGACCAGGAACATGGGCGCGGCGATGGCGGGAATCCGCAGGCGCTCGGCGATGTTTGTCGGCAGGGACATGCTCAGACGGCTTCCGGCGGCTTAGGCGGCCAGGGGATGAAGCCTGACGTGCGACGCATATAAGCCTCGTAGCCGGGCTTATGGCGGCGCATGCGGCCCTCGACGGTCGGCACGCCGCTCCAGCGGGTCAGGGTGAAGACCAGATAGAGTGGGCCGACGATGGAGAACAGGCCGAGCGTGGTCTCGGCGGCCACCAGCCAAAGGCCAAACCAGACGCAGGCGTCGCCGAAATAGTTGGGATGGCGGGTGTAGCGCCACAGGCCCCTATCCATCACCTGGCCCTCATTGGCGGGGTCCTTTCGGAAACGGACCAGCTGCCAGTCGGCCAGGCTTTCGAAAATCAGGCCGAAGACGGCGAGGCCCGCCCCGGCCAAGGCGAGAGCGCCGAGCTCCGCGGGCTCGGGCGCGATCTGGCCCAGCTGAACCGGCAGGCAGACCAGCCAGAGCAGCGGCATCTGCAGCATGAACACCAAGCGGAAGGCGGCGTAGCCGTAGCCCCAACCCCGCTCCGCCTTGGCCTTGTCCAGCAGACGCACATAGCGACGGTCGGGGCCGTGGTCGCGCCAGCGCCATAGCATGTAGCCCCCCAGGCGCAGGGCCCAGGCGACGCAGATCGCCGTCAGCACCACCCGCCTCGGCGTGCCGCCGCCGGTCTGCAGGAAGGTCGAGACGGCCACCGCCCCCATGCCCAGGCCCCAGAGGCTGTCGACCGGCGTGCAATCGCGCATGGCCACGCAAGCCGCCCAGGCCAGGATGAACAGGGCCAGGACGACCCCGGCGTTGATCGCCAGCACCACGACGAAGTCCGGCATAGCCTCACCCCCGATTTGCCGCCCCGTTCAAGAGGACGATCTATTAGTCTCTATATGCAAGTTAGTCTGGCTTCGCAAGGACTGCGCGCGAACTGGCGGTCAGCCCAGCGCCATGACGCCCTCGTCCGGCGCCTCGGCGAACAGCCGCTCCACCTGCTCGGCCCGCCGATCGATCACGGCGCGGCGATTGATCGTGCCCTTGTCGGAGATTTCGTGGGCGTTGGCGCTGGGGGGCTCGGTCAGCAACAGGGCGCGCTTCGCCCGCGCCGCGCCGCCGCGCTGACCGGCGTTGAACGCCGCCAGGCGACGGGCGATCTCGGCGGGATCGGCGCCGGCCGTCGGCCACAGCATCACCCCCAGATAGGGCCGACCGTCGTCGCAGAGCACCAGGTCCAGGACCAGGGGCGACAGGGCCTTGATCAGGCCGTCGCGCAGGGATCCGCCATAGACCCAGGTCCCGCTGGAGAGCTTGAACTCCTCGGCCGCCCGGCCCGCGAAGGCCAGGCCCTGGGTCGGGTCGGCCGGATCGTGGAACACCGCCAGGTCGCCCGTGCGGTAGAAGCCCTCCTCGTCGAAGGCGAGCGCCGTCTTCTCCGGCTCGTCGAGATAGCCCCGCGTCACGTTCGGACCCCGCGCCCGGACCTCATAGCGGTCGCCCACCGGGGCCAGTTTCACCGTCGTCCCCGGCGCCGGCAGGCCGATACCCACCTTGTCGGTCTCGAAGTGGATGACCATGAAGGCCGAGACCGTCTCGGTCATGCCGTAGCCGCTGGTCATCATGATGCGGCAGCCGGTCTCGGCCACGGCGGCGGCCTGCAGCCGGTCGTGGACGCTCTGCGACAACCCCGCGCCGCCATAGAGCATCAGCCGCATCTTCCGGAAGAAGGTCGCCCGGAGCACGGGGTCCTTCTCCAAGGCGTCCGCCAGCATGGTGTAGCCCAGCGGCACGTTGTTGAAATAGCTGACCGAAATCTCCCGCAGATTGCGGATCGAGGTCTCGAACAGCCCCGGCGCCGGCTTACCGTCGTCCACATAGAGCGTGCCGCCCTCCAGCAGTGTGGTCCGCAGGACGAAGGCGCCGGCCGCATGATGCCAGGGCAGCCAGTCCAACATCACCTCGTGCCAGCCCGCCGCCTCGCCGATGGTCTGCTGGCACTGGGCGCTGTTGGCCGCAAGGTTGTCGAAGGTGATGGGCACCACCTTGGGCAGGCCGGTGGACCCCGAGGTCAGCATCAGGGCGGCGCGGTCGCCGGGCCTCAGCGTTTCGATGGAACTGGCGACCGCCGGTGTCGGCACGGTGGCCAACACATCGCCATAGGAGGTCGCAGGCTTGGCGAGCCGGGACGGGTCTGTCGTGACGATCCTCGCCTCGCCCAAATCCAACGTCTCCAGGGCCGCCGCCGCCATGGCGGTGTCCTGGGCGAACACCACGGCGGGCTTCACCTTGGCGATCACATGGGCCAGGCGGCCGTAGTCACCGCCCAGGGCCGCATAGGTGACGCTGACCGGACAGGCGGCGCGGCCGGCGGCCTGGGCGGCGAAGCTCATCACGGCGAAGGCCGGGGTGTTGCCGGCCAGGATCAGCACGGGGCCCGGCGGCGCCTGGTCCATCAGCCATTGTGTGACCGCGTCCATGTCGCGCTTGAGCTGGGCGAACGAGGTGAACGCCCACTCACCGTCCGCGCCCCGTAGGGCCAGGGCCGGCTTGTCGCCGGAGGTCGCGGCCCGACGCGCGAAGGCCGCCGGGATGTTGGCCTCATAGGGACGCAGGGGGATCTTCGAGGTGATCAGCACCGTCCCATCGGCGCGACGCTCGACGTCCAGGTCCACGGGCATCAGGTGGGCTTCGCGGAACGGCGCGGCCAGGGCGGACGTGGTCATGCGTCCATGACCTGACGATCGGCGGCAAGGGCCGGGCGACCGTCCATGAAGGCGGCGAAGGCCTGGTGGGCGTCGCCATAGGCCTCGCGCGGCTCGGCCCTCAGGGCGGCGTGGACGGCCGGTCCGATCGCGCCCTCCGGCAAGGCCACGGGCGGGCCCTCCATGGCGAAGGCCGCGCGCAGGCGTCCACCACCGCTGACCAGGGTCTGGCCGGTGACGTCGCAGGCCTCGCTCACCAGCCAGGAGACAAGGGGCGCGACGGCGGCCGGGTCCATCCGTTCGGCCATTGCCGGTGGCAGATGCGGCTCGGTCATGGCGGTGAAGGCGTAGGGGGCGATGGCGTTGATGCGCACGCCGCGAAGGGCGCCTTCGACCGCCAGTCCCCGCACCAGGCCGATCAGGGCCGCCTTGGAGGAGGCGTAACCCGTCATGCCGTCGCCGCCGTGCAAGCCGGCCGACGAGGTGCTGACCACGATCCGCCCGGACCCCGAGGCCGAAAGCGCCGGCCAGGCCGCCTGGATCAGGTGGAGGGCTCCGAAGAAGTTGATATCGAAGATCCGGTGGAAGCCCTCGCGGGTCTGCCGGTGCAGTCGAATCGTCTCCGGCACGCCGGCGTTGGAGACCACCGCGTCAAGGCGGCCGAACTCGGCGACGGCCTGCGCCACCAGCGCCTCGCCGGCCCCGGGGTCCTCGGCGGACTCCAGACTGGCCACGGCCCGGCCGCCCGCCGCGCGAATCTCGTCCACGACCGCCTCGGCGCTGGGCGCCTGGCCACGGTCGCTCCAGCGATTATTGACCACCACGCTGGCGCCGCGGGCGGCCAGGTCCAGGGCGTAGGCGCGGCCCAGGCCCTTGCCCGCCCCGGTGACGATCACCACTCGCTCGCGCATGTCCTGCGCGCGTCCAGCGCTCTCCGCGATCGTCTTGGGCATGTGGCGGCCTCTCTCCTGGAAGCCGATCATCCACACTTCGTATCGTTATGCAAGTGACTGGCGGGAAACTAGCCGGCCGTCTCGAGCGTGCGGGACGCCTCGGCCTCGATCACCTCGAAGGTCACGTCGTGCGCCTCCACCGGCTGGCTGCAGCAGGAGCAGGTGACCGCGGGCTCCAGGTCGTGCCCGTGGGCCTTATGGCGCAGCAGCAGCGGCGGGCCTTCGGGCGAGACGTAGTACTTGTCGCCCCACTGCAGCAGCATGAGCAGGACCGGGTAGTAGTCGATGCCCTTCTCGGTCAGCCGGTACTCGGACCGCCGGCCGCCCAGGTCGTGGGCCCGGATCACACCGAAGGCCGTGAGCCAGGAGAGGCGCTCCGACAGGATGTTGGTGGCCATGGCCGTATCACGATGGATCTCGTCGAACCGGCGCAGGCCCGTGAAGATCGAGCGCAGCACCAGGCTCGCCCACCTGTCGCCGGTGATCTGGGCCACGTCGACCATCAAGGAGGAAGAGGCCTCGGCGGCGTGGCGTTGCTGGCGGCGGCGGCTGTAGCGCGCGGCCATCCAGCCGACTCCAGGGCCCTCGGTCCAGTCCACGTCGCGGGCGTTGATCTCATCGCCGCATTTCAGGCAGGTGGGCACGGGTTCGAAGACCTGGCCGCAGGTCCGGTGCCGCAGCCGCAGTTGCAGCTTGCCCTCCGGCGCGCTCCAGCGACGCTCCCAGCGCAGCATCATCAGGGCCGGCCAGTAGAGGTCGCGGCCCTTGCGGGTCAGGCGGTATTCGAATCGGGGCGGCGACTGGCTGTAGAGCGCCTTCTCAAGGACATCGGCCGCCACCAGCCGCTTCAGCCGGTCGCTGAGCAGGGTCTGCAGCAGGCCGGTGCGGGCGCGATACTCATCGAAACGCCGCGCGCCGATCCAGGAGGCCTCCAGGATCAGCAGCACGGAGGTGTCTCCCACCACCTCCAGCGCCCGCCAGATCGAGCAGGTACGGATGAATTTCGGCGACGTCATGGGTCAGGCTTGCTCTTGGAGGCCCGGAAAACTTCAGGTCTCCAAGAGTCGCGGAACGGGTGTGACTATGCAAGCCGCATTCAGCTCGCCGCGACACCCGACAGGTCGCGCCGCAACACCTTGCCCAGGGGATTGCGCGGCAGGGCGTCGATGACCCGCAGCTTCTCGGGCAGCTTGTAAGTCGCGATGTCGTGGGTCCGTAGGTGGGTGTTCAACTCGTCCAGGGTCAGGTCCTGGCCCGGCCGGAGCGCCACCACCGCGCAGACCCGCTCGCCGAGCCGCTCGTCGGGATAGGCCACGCAGCCCGCCTCGCGCACCTTGGGATGGCTTTCGATCAGGCCGTCCAGTTCGGCCGGCGAGATGTTCAGCCCGCCGCGGATAATGATCTCCTTGCGGCGGCCAACGAAGCGGTAGTAGCGGCCGCCCGCCTCGGGCGCGATCTCGAACAGGTCGCCGGTGCGGAAGAAGCCGTCCTCGTCGAAGGCCTGGCGGGTCAGTTCCGGCGCCTTCACATAACCATCGAAGGTCATGGCCCCGGCGATGCGCAGCTCGCCCTCGACGCCCGGCGCGGCGATCTCCTGGCCGGTCTCCGGATCGACCAGCCGGGTGACGATCTTGCCGGGAAAGTCCGCCCCCCAATCCAGTCCCTCGACCCCGAACCGCGGGAAGAACCGCGCCCGCTGTTCAGGGTCCGGTATCGCCAGGCCGGTAGAGAACAGCGAAGCGCCCTCATTGGAGCCGAACACATTCATCACGGTCACGCCGTAGCGGTCCTGCCAGCCCTTCACCATCCAGGGCGCCAGCGGCGCCGAACCGGAACCCAGGCAGCGCAGCCTGGAAAGGTCCGTGGCCGCCAGCAGGGCCTCATTCTGCAGCAGCATGTTCAACACCGCCGGCGGGGCGACGGTGTAGGCGACGCCCTCGTCCTGCATCTGGGACAGGAAGACCGGCAGGTCGAAGGGATGGTGCTGGACCAGCCGGCCCTGGCAGACCAGCCAGGGCATCACCATGCCCCCGATGGCGGCGATATTGATCAGGGGAAACGGGTTCAGGATGGTGTCGCCGGGCGCGAGCCCGGCGGCCTCCACCAGGGCCTCGCCATTGACCACCCAGTGGTCGTGATGGCGCGGGACGCCCTTGGGCGCGGCCTCGGTGCCCGAGGTCCAGCAGATGGTCAGCGCCTCGGCGGCGTCGAGGTCGGACGGCGTGGCGTAGGGCGCGGAGGCGGCCTCGGAGAGGAGGCGGTCCAAGGCATGGCCCCCTTCGGGCGCGCCGGCGCCCAGACGCACGATCGCCGCCTCGGTCGCGCCCTGGGCCTTCAAATCCAGCAGCATGTCTGCGTGGTCGCAACCGTGGAAGTCGCCCACCGTCAGGTACAGCTTCGGCTCGATGACGGGCAGGATCTGGCGCAGCTCGTGGCCACGATAGGCCATGGCGACCGGGCTCAGGATCGCACCCATGCGGGCGCAGGCCAGGAGGGCCAACACCCCCTCCACCAGATTGGGAAGTTGGATGGCCACCACGTCGCCACGGCCGACCCCGAGCCCTGCGAAGGCCTGCGCCATGGCGTCCACCTGGGCGTCGACCTGGGCATAGGTCAGCCGCCGCGGCGCTGTCCCCACCAGGGCCTGGCGGTTGGGCGCGTCGATCAAGGCTTCCGCGCCGGCGCGCGCGACGACCGCCGCCCGGAACAGCGCGTCGACGGTCTGGCCCCGCCACCACCCTCGACGGCGGTACTCGGCGACGCGTTCGGGCGGACTAGGGCGCAAGTTCGCCTCCGGGTCAGGATGGGCGGCGGGTCCAGTCCCGCCTCGTCGCCAGCGCTCGCATAGTAAGTATCGTATTGCAAGTTCCTGCTGGACGGTTCCAGGCACGGACGTCCGCGGAAGCGCGCTGGTGGGCCCGGTAGGACTCACATGGTGGGGCATAAATCCTTGCTACACATGATGTACGAGCCAACGCCAATGACGCCATACCAACAATTGCACCAACACGCCCAATGGACCCCAGCCCCGCGGCGCGGGGACGCCTTCAGTCGGTTGGGAACCTGCACGTGGGCAGATTGTCCTCGTTCCCGCCGTCGAGGCGACAGATCCCTCAGGACAGGACGATCCGCGTATGCTGGACGTGCGGAGGGCTGGTAAAATGCGGCCCGGCCAGCGCGCGCCACTGCTGGAACGCCTCGGAATCGCGGAAGCGGACCGTGTGGTCCTCCAGCGTATCCCAGCGGACCATCAGGACGTAGCGGCCGGGCGTCTCGACCACGCGATGCAGCTCCATGCCCCCGCAGCCGGGCGCGGCCTGGAACAGCGGCGTCGCCTGGGCGACCGCCTGTTCGAACCCCGCCTCGCCGCCCGGCGTCACCTCGATGTGCGCCATCTCCAGGATCATGCTCCGCCCCCTTCCGCCGCCGCTAGTTCGCGCAGCTCGCGCTTCAGGATCTTGCCATAGGCGCTCTTCGGTAGGTCGGCCACGAAGCGATAGCCCGTGGGCCGCTTGTAGCGGGCGAGCTGGCTGAGGCAGAGGTCGTCCAGGTCCTCGGTGGGCGGTGCGGCGCCGCGCGCCACCACGAAGGCGAACGGGATCTCGCCCCATTCCGGGTCCGGCAGGCCGATGACCGCGCACTCGCTGACCGCCGGGTGCGTCAGCAGCACCTCCTCGATCTCGCGCGGATAGATGTTGGAGCCTCCGGAGATGATCATGTCCTTCGAGCGGTCGACGAGGGTCAGGTAGCCCTTGGCGTCCATCCAGCCGAGGTCGCCGGTGTGCAGCCAGCCGTCCTTGAGCGTGGCCGCCGTCGCCTCCGGCCGCTGCCAGTAGCCGCCCATCAGGGTGTCGCCCTGGCAGGCGACCTCCCCGATCTCGCCAACTGGCGCCTCCGACCCGTCCTCGCGGACCACCCGAACCAGCACGCCGCTGCGCGCCACGCCGACGCTGGCCAGCCGGGCCTCGTAGTCCGGGTCGTCAGGCGAGCCGAACAGGCGGGGCGGCAAGTGGGTAATGGTGTTGGGGCTCTCGCCCTGGCCGTAGAGGTGCCAAAGGCGCTGCGGCCCGAAGACCTCGAGCGCGCGCTTGAGGTCCTCGACGTACATGGGCGCGCCGCCGAAGAAGATGCGGTGGATGCGCGGGATCAGTTTCGGGTCGAGCAGCGCCGGGTCCATCAGCCGGCGCACGACCGTGGGCACGCCGAAGAGCGACAGCGGCCCGAAGGCGCCCAGCGCGCGGGCGATGGTCTCGGCGTCCATCGAGCCGGTCGGCAGGATCACGTTGTTGCGGCCCCGCGCCAGGTAGCAGAACCCGAGGAATCCGCTGGCGTGCGACATGGGCGCCAGATGCAGGATGTGGTCGTCCACCACCGCTCCGCTGTCGGCCAGGAAGCTGACAATCATGGCCACCAGAGTGCGGTTGGTCTGGATCGCGCCCTTGGGCTTGCCGGTGGTGCCCGAGGTGTAGAACAGCAGCGCCGGGTCGGTCGGCTGGCGCGGTTCCACCGGGATGGTCCCGTGAGCGTGCAGGCGGGCGTAGCCGGAGCTGTCCACGTCGATCAGGGCGCAATCGGCTGGCAGGTGCTCGCGCAGCCGGTCGGTCAGGTCCGGCGTCGAGAAGCAGACGCGAGACTGGCAGTCGCCGGCCGCATAGCCGATCTCGGCGGGGTGCAGGCGGCAGTTCTGCGGCGCGGGGACCAGGCCAGCGATCCAGGCGCCGAGCAGCACCTCGTAGTAGCTCGGCGAGTTGGACATCGCCAGGGTGACGCGGTCGCCGGGCGCCAGGCCCATGGCGCGCAGGCCCGCGGCCAGCGAGCCGGCGCGCGCCATCAGCTCGCCATAGGTCCAGAGCGGGCGGTCGATCCAGGAGATCGCTGTAGCGTCAGGATCGCCCCGGGCCGCGGTCTCGATCAGGGCGGCGACGTTCATGCCCGGGCGGCGCGCTTTGCGTCCACCAGGACAGCGGCGATGATGCAGGGCTTGCCGCTGCGGTTGACCCAGGCGTGCTTGGTCCCGCGCTGCACGATACAGTCGCCCGGCTTCAGCAGGGTCTCGCCGTCCTCCATCAGCATGTGCATCTCGCCCGACATGACCACCAGGTAGTCGACGGAGTCGGTGACGTGCATGGTCGGGTGCCGGGACTGGTCCTTGGCGTCGGGCACATTGTGGCTGCCCATCTGGGCGAAGGCGGCGGCGGTGTCCTGCATGCCGCCTTGCACCTCCGGCGGGATCTCGACGACCCGGAAGATGGTGCCCATGGGTTCGGGGTCGTGGCGGATCGGCCGCGCGCCGCGGTCCACGAGGCCGTCATTGTCGATCGGCATCTCAGAGGTGACCCAGAGGTCGGTGATCCGCGCGCCGGGCCAGGCGGCCATCTCCATGATGTTGGGGGCGTCGCCCTCGAAGGTGATGTTGGACCGGCCCGAGGCGTCGTGGCCCGTGACGATGCGGCGGATGGACTGGGGCATGGGTTACTCCGAACCAGGATATTGCGCCTCCGCCTCGGGGAAGCGGCGCAGGGTGAGGAAGAGGATGGCGGCCAGGACCAACACGGCGGCGGCGCCATAGAGGGCCAGCGCGTAGCCGCCGGTCAGGTCCGAGACCCGGCCGTAGGCCGGCGGCGACAGCGAACTGCCGACCAAGACCGCGGCGTAAAGCAGGCCGTAGATCCGGCCGTAGGCGCGCATCCCAAAATAGCGGGCGGTGAGGTAGCCGATTAGGTCGAGCTCAGCGCCGATCGAAAGTCCGATGGCGACGGCGCCCAGCCAGCCGGCCGGGGCGCCGAACAGGCCCATGGCGCCCAGGCAGGCGCCGCTGATCGCCATCATCCCAGCGGCGACGTAGGGGGCGAAGGTCCGGTCGATCAGCCAGCCGGTCAGCACCCGGCCGACGATCAGCGAGACGCCGCCCAGGCCTGCGATGGCGCCGGCGGTGGCGGGTGGCACGCCTTCGTCCGCCAGGAACGCCAGTAGATGCAGGTGCAGGCCCCCTGCCCCCAACGGGATCAAGGCGAAGGCAAGCGCCATCACCCAGAAGACGCGGTCCTTGATGGCCTCGTCGAAGCTGACCCCGGCCACATGGCCTGTCTCGGTGACCACCACGGCCTGCGGCCGGCTGCGGCTCATCAGGAAGGCGACCGCGGGCGCCGCCAGGGCGACAAGGATGGCCAGCGCCAAGAACCCTTGCCGCCATCCGGCGGCGGCGGCGTAGGGGACCAGCAGCAGCGGGAGGAGGACGCCGGTGAGCCCGTTGCCGACCATGGCCAGGCCCAGGGCCAGGCCGCGCCCGCGGACGAAGTTGGCGCTGACCACCCTAGCGTAGACCAGGGTCGCCGCGCCGCACGCGGTGACCGCCATCAAGGCGAACATCGCGTAGTAGAGTCGGATGTCTGGCCCGAGCTGGCTGAACATCACGAACGATAGCGCCAGCGCCGTCAGCGAGACCGCGGTGATCCAAACCGCCGAGATGCGGTCCGCCACCCAGCCCAGCAGCGGCGAGGCCAGGGCCAGGCCGCCGATCAAGATCGTCGGGCCCAGCGAGATCTCGGTGCGCGTCCAGCCGAACTCGGCCTGCAGCGCGCGCATGAAAACGCCGATGGCGGGAGACGGCAGGGCGATGACGCCCACGCCGATCCCCAGGGTGGCGCCCAGCAGCACCGGCCAGCGGGTGGCGAACTCACCACCTGCCCCCCGAACCGGAGCCGCCTCGGCCAACCCTGCACCCACCACCGTCACGCCGCTCTCCTCAAGGCCTAGCGCAGCCGCCAGTTCACCGACACGCCGTAGGTCAGTGGGTCGCCGGGCGTGCCCAGGCCCGAGGGGCCGGAGATCGCCACGTTGCGGAAGTAGCGCTTGTCGGCGAGGTTCTTGCCCCAGACGGCGAAGTCCCAGTCGCCCTTGGCCGGACGGAAGATGATCCGGCCGCCAACCAGGCCGTAGCCGGGCTGGTAGGCGTTTATCGAGCTGGTGTTGGCCGCGTCGAAGAACACCTTGGACTGATAGGCGTACTCGCCGTGCAGCAGGATATCGCCCGCCTCGCCCACCGGCACGGTGTACTCGGCCACGATCGAGATCTGGCGGTCCGGCGAGCGCAGCTGGTGCTTGCCGGCGAAGCTGACGCCGTTCGAGAGGTACTCGCGGAAGCGGGCGTGCTGGATTGTGGCGTTGAAATCCACGCGCAGCGCCGGGACCGGCCGGGCCGACAGGGCGATGTCGACGCCCTTGGTCCGCGTCTTGCCGGCGTTGTCGATGATGGTCAGGCCGGCGCTCGGGATGCGCAGGATCTGTTGGTCGTCGATATCGGCGCGGAACAGGGCGACATTGGCGGTCAGCCGGTCGTCCCACCACTGGGTCTTGGCGCCAAGCTCGTAGGCGCGTACCCGCTCCGGGTCATAGACCGTCGAGGCCAGGGTCAGGCTGCCCGGCAGCGACTGGAAGCCGCCGCTCTTGAAGCCCTGGCGGGCCGAGGCATAGATCATGATGTCCTGGGTGGCGTCGTACTCCACCGTCAAGGCCGGGTCGAAACTGTCCCACGACGGCGTGAGCCGCACGAAATAGGCGCCGGCCGGGCCGAACGGATCAGTGGCCTGGTCCGAGACCTTCTTGTCCTTGGTGTAGCGACCGCCCACCGTCAGGCTGAGCTGCTCGGTCACCTCGTAGGTGGCCTGGCCGAAGATCGCGTAGCTCTTGGTGTCGATGTTTTGGCCGTAGGTCCCGAGCGAGCTGCGCAGCACCGGCACGGCGAAGTCGGGACCGCTGTCGATGGTGTCCCGGCGGTCGGTCATGCCGTGATAGAAATAGAGCCCTCCAATCCACCGCAGCGGTCCGCTGTCGGCCGACAGGCGCAGCTCCTGGCTGATCGTGATGTCGTTCTGGTCGGTGCCCAGCGCATAGCCGTCGGCCAGCGAGCCGTCCTGGTCCTGCAGCCGCTTGAACTGGTTGTCGCGCCAGCCGGTGATCGCGGTCAGGGTGGCGAACGGCAGCTCGTACTCGATGCGCGCGGTCAGGCTCCGGGTGTCCTGCTTCTCGAAGCCGTCGACATTGTAATAGCGGCGGAAGAAGCTCTGGTCGGTGGGCAGGCGCGCGCCGGCCTCGGGCGACAGGAAGCCGGTGACCGCAGCCGTCGACAGGAAGTGATTGGTCATCCCGTTGTCGGACGAGAAGACGTCGCCGGAGAGCCGGAACAGCAGCGTTTCGCCCTGATACTCGACCTGGCCGCGCGCGGTGTAGTTGTCGATGTCGCCGGGATCGCGGCCGGCCGGGTTGGTGGTGTAGGCGCCGCGCTCGCGATGGGCGCCGGCCAGGCGGAAGCGCCAGGCGCCGTCGGCGGTAAGCGGGCCCGTCACCCCGCCGCGGACGGCGAGGAAGTCATGGTTCCCGGCGTCGGCCGAGGCGTAGGCGTTGAACGCGCCCTCGGGCCGCTTGCTGACGATGCTGATGGCGCCGGCCGCGGCGTTGCGGCCGAACAGCGTGCCCTGCGGACCCTTCAGAACCTCGATGCGCTCGACGTCCAGCAGGTCGGACTGCAGGCCGGCCGTGCCGGCCAGATACACCTCGTCCATGAAGTAGGCGACGCTCGGGTCCGAGCCCGAATCGATCACGTTCGTGCCGGCGCCGCGGATATAGGTGTAGCTGACGAAGCCGCTGCCGATGGCCGAGATGTTGAGGCCGGGCGCCAGGCGCTGGAGGCCGTCGATGGTCTGCACCCCACCCCGCTCCAGCGCCGTGGCCGGAACCGCGGCGATGGAGATCGGCACGTCCTGCAGGTTCTCGGCCCGCTTCTGGGCGGTGACGATCACCTCCTCGACGGCGGGGCCTTCGGCGGTGGTCTGGGCCTGGGCGGCGCCGGCCACGAAGAGCGCGAGCAGACTCGTGCTCGCAAGCAAAGGTAGAGTTTTCATGGCGTTCCCCCTGCGCGATATTGTTTTTCCGATTGGTCGTGGGCTCGGATCGCGCTTGTTCTGAGAATGATGGAGCCGGTCGGACCCGCAAGGCGGAACTATGGACAACTGTCCATGCCCGCCCTCGCCAGGCCTCTCCGGCATGTCAACTTTGGAACACGATGCGGTTACGCAGGCGCCCCAGACCGGTTACTTCCATCTCCAGAATGTCGCCATCCTCGAGCAGTCGGCCGGTTTCCAGCCCGCAGCCGCCGCCCACGGTCCCCGAGCCGAAGAACTCGCCGGCGTGGCGGGTCTCGTCCTGGGTCGAGTGGACGATGATCTGCGGGAAGCTCCACATCATGTCGGCGCTGGTCCCCGAGGAGACCTGCTCGCCGTTGATATAGACCGACATCGAGAGGTTGGAGGGATCGACGGCGTCGGCGGTGACCAGCCAGGGGCCCATGACATTGCCGGTGTCGAAGTCCTTACCCTTGGACGGGCCTAGCATGCCGCGCATCTCGCTCATCTGCTGGTCGCGGGCGCTGACGTCGTTGAAGATGCAATAGCCGAAGATGGCCTTCTCGGCCTCCTCGAGCGTGGCGTTCTTCACCGATCGCCCGAGGAACACACCGAACTCCATCTCGTAGTCGAGCTTGGTGGTGTAGCGGGGCCGGATCACGTCCTGGCCGGCGCCGATCACGCTGAAACGGTTGCATTTGTAGTAGACGGGCAGCTCCTTGTAGACGTCCGGGATCTTGCCGTCGTTGACGGGGATCACCGGCGGCCCGCCGCGCACCAGGTGGCCGTTGCGGGCCGACTGGATCAGGTGTTTCTCGAAACAGAGGCAGTCGAACATCTGGCGCGGTTCGGGCACCGGCGCCAGCAACCGCACCGACGCCAGCTCCCTTACGGACACCGGCTTGGCCTCCAGGGCGCGCGCTGCGTCCAGGGCCCGCTCGCCGCCGTCGATCAAGGCCAGCATGTCGCGGAAATGGGCGGTGTCGCTGGCGGCGGTGAAGTCGCTGATGGTGGCTTCGTCCGGCAGGACGGCGCCGATGTGGCGCGCGCCTCCGGTCTCGAACGTGACGAGTTTCATGGCTCAGGCCCCCTTATGCAAAGCCCGTTCAAAGTCCGCGTGGATGCGGGAGGTTCAGTGCTTGTGGTTCGGATCAGTGCAGTCGCAGGCGACCGAGGCGGCGCTCGACTTCCGGCGGCTGTGGTAGCGGGCCATGCCCGCCCAGATCTCGCCGAACTCGACCTTCAGCGGCTGGCCGCCGAACTGGCCGTAGAGCGTCATCATGTTCGGCACCATGCGCTCGGAGTCGCCCCAGTGGGCGTACGGGCCGAGGTCGATGTCGTTGGCCGCGTCCTCGAAGCTCATGCCGGCGTCGTAGCGCTGGCGGCCCTCGTGCTCGATCCATTCGAGATAGCCGCGGAACTCGCGCACGGCGGCCTTGTCGCTGATCGGGCCGTGGCCGGGGACGACGGTTTCGACGTCGGAGGCGAGGATCAGGTCGCAGGCCTTCACCCAGTTCTCCACCGGGCCCGACCAGATGGCCGGGTGGCCGCCCACGAACAGGATGTCGCCGGTGTAGACCACCTTGTCGTCGGGCATGAAGGCCAGGACATCGGAGGCGGTGTGGGCCGGCCCCACATCCACCAGATGGATGGTCTTGGAACCCACCTTCAGGTCCAGGCTGCCCTCGAAGGTGTCGGTGGCCGGCGGCAGGTCGATGCCGCGGAATTCGAACGGCGCGAAGATTTCGCGCATGAACCGGCCGGCCTCGCCGTCGTAGGTCTCGGCCTCGGTCATCATCGCCAGGATGCGATTGGCGTCCTCGTGCTCCATCGCCTCGCCCACCGACTTGGTGGTGACGATCCGGGCGCCCTTCACCAGCTGGTTGCCGAAGGTGTGGTCGCCGTTGGCGTGGGTGTTGACCACCGTCTCGATCTCGCGCGCCGCGGGGCTGGCGTCGCGCATGGCGTCCAGCATCTCGCGGGTCAGCTTCAGGTCGAACAGGGTGTCGACCAGCAGGCTCTCGCCGCCGTCCGTGACCAGGCCGGCGTTGCTCCAGCCCCAGCCGCCGTCCGGCAGCAGATAGGCCCAGCAGCCGGCGCCCAGCTCATGCAGACCCTTGGTGTATTGCCACTTGGCCATCGCTTCCTCACCTCGTGCGGGCTTCTGTTGCTCGGCCTGCGTGAAGGCCGGCCGGACCCGTCGATGAGAAGCTAGGCGGGGGCGCCCGGATCGGTCGAGCCGATCCTATGGACGCGTGTCCAGCGATTGGGTCTTCAGGCGGCGGAGGCGTCCTTCACCTCAAGGCGGCGACGCTCGATCAGGGCGAGGATGCCGGCGCACCCGAAGGTGACAATGTCGCCCGTGATCCCGGCCACCGTGCGCTGGATGTCCTGGCCCAGGAGTTGGTCATAGCGGTGGTCCACCAGCTGCCAGGAGTAGATCGCGCCCACCACGAACGAAAACGCCCAGACGATGTCCTGGCGCACGAGCTCCGGACAGGCTAGCGCGATGGCGTCGATCCAGCGGATCATCGAACGGTCGGCGACCTCCAGCAGGCCGGTGCGGCCACCGGCGCTGCGGTCGGCGACGCGGCCGCGGATGATGAATATCCGTTCCTGGTCGTGCTCGGAGCTGCCCAGCATGCGACGCACCACCGGCCAGGCCAGGGCGTGGATCAGGTCGGCCAGCTCGGGCGGGCGGACGCCGGCCTTGGCCAGGGCATCGGACAGCAGCGCGCTACGCTCGTCGTCGATCTCCGCCCAGGCCTTTCGCTCGATGGCCGTATAGAGTTCGGCTTTGGAGCCGAAGTACATGTGGATGGTGCTGAGCGGCACGCCTGCGTTGGCCGCGATGTCACGCAAGGACGCGCCCTCGTAGCCGTGGCGCGAGAAGCAGTGGATCGCGCTCTCCATCAGCGCGTCGATCGTGTCGGCCTTCGACATCTGTCGCCGCCTCCCACGCCACGATTGGAAGAACTCCGACGGGATTGCAAGGCGCCGGGCGGATGCCGCGGCCACGCCCACCTGAGGCAGGGTCTCGATCACCGGTAGGGACGCCGACCGGCAGGCCTTCTGAAGCTCCAGCCCGACCCGCAGGCGACTGTTGCATCCGCGCTTCCGCGTTGCGCCAACAGCGGAAGTTGGCGCCTGGTCGGAAAGGCGACATTTGTCGGGCGCCGTTGGAGGCGCCGCCAACCGATAGCAGCCGCCAGTCTTCGAACGGTTGGAGGCCCCATCACGGTTGAGGTCTCGGAACCCCAGGCCTTCGGCAGACAACACCGAGCTGGAGCAGGTCCCGATCAGGAGCTGTTGCGGGGCAGCCTGTTGATCAAGCACGGGTCCCGTGGCGCAGACCCCAAACACGACGCCGGCGCGCGCCAAGGATAGAAATGGCGATCACAGGATCATGACTCGCTCAAGACGCGCGCGCATCGGCAGGCGCAGCGGCGAGGCCCTGCCGACCTTTGTGAGCGAGGAGTCCATAGCCAGCGATGCAGATGTAGCACAGGGCCGGCGCGAGCAAGGCGAGGCTCAGGCCGATCTCATCGGCCAGGGCGCCGGTCGCGAGGGGCACCACGGCGCCGCCAACGATGGCCATACAAAGAAGGCCTGACCCTTGGGGGGTTTCGTCTCCCAAGCCTTCGATCGCAAGGCTGAAGATGGTGGGGAACATCACCGAGTTGCACAGCCCGATCGCCAGGATGGCGCCGGCCGCCAGCCAGCCCGACGTGGAGACGGATAGGACAACAAGGGTTGCTGCGCCGATTGCACTGGTCATCAGCACAAGCCCCGCCGGCGCTCGAAGCATCACGCCAGATCCGATCGCCCGGCCGACCATGGCCGCACCCCAGTAGAAGGCCACCAAGCGGCCGGCCGTTTCGGCGGTGGCGCCGATCGTTCGGTCTTCCATCAGGTAGTTGACCAGAAGGCTGCCGATGGCCACCTCGGCGCCGACGTAGAGAAAGATGCCGAGAACGCCAAAGGCGAGGCGCGGTCGCTGACCTAACAGCCGGAAGCTGGACAGTCCCGTCGTATTGCGCGCCGCCGCCGGCGCCGAGGCCGACCTGCGCAAGAACCAGAAGATCACGGCCAGCACGGCCAGGAAGGCGGCGATGCCGACGAAAGGCGCCTGGACGTTATGCGCTTCGGCCTGACGGAATGCGGCGAGCGCCTCCTGGCTCATGCGCGCGACGTCCGGCGTGTCTACGCCGCCCTTCAGGATGAAGGCCGCGCCGATAAAGGGGCCGACGAAGGTGCCGAGCGAATTGAACGCCTGGGCGAGGTTGAGCCGACTGTGCGAACGCTCCGGCGAACCGACAATGGCGATCAGGGGATTGGCCGCCACCTGCAGCGTGGTGATACCGCAGGCCATGACGAAGAGGGCGCCCAGGAAGCCCCAGTAGACGCCGCTGGCCGCGGCCGGCGCGAACAGAAGACACCCGGCGGCCATGACAACCAGGCCAACCACGATGGAGCGAATGTAGCCAATCCTCGCCAGGAGCGCGGCGGCGGGCACCGAGACAACCAGGTAGGCGATGAAAAACGCAAACTGCGAAAGCATCGCCTCGGCATAGTTGAGCGAGAACAGTCCCTTCAGTTTGGGAATCAGGGTGTCGATAAGAACCGTCGCCAAACCCCAGGCGAAGAAGAGCATCACCACGAAGGGGACGAGCCTCCCGCTCCCTCCGGAGGTCGGCGCGGTAGGGTGATGACGGGCCCCGGACATGACGTTTTCCTTCAACCTGTAGTTACGGCCGATCCTTGAGCAATTGCGCCTGTACGGAGGCGCCCGCCGTCATGCCCGGACTGGCGGAGTCCTTCGCCAAACGCACTTGGTAGCGGCCGCCCTTCAGACGCCATCCGCCCGCCTGGGTATCGTAGCGCGCGAGCAGGCGGGGATCCGCCTTCAAGGTGACGGTCCGACGCTGCCCTGGCGCGAGCCTCACCTTCTGGAAGCCGATCAGGCGGACAGCGGGCTCTCCGGCCGCGGTGGCGAGGTAGACCTGCGGCACGTCGGCCCCGGTCGTCTTGCCGATATTCTCCACGGTGAAGCTGACGGTGAGGGTCAGTCCGCCGGCCACCGTTAGGTCGGAATAGCGGAAGTCCGTGTAGGACAGGCCGTGGCCAAACGGGAATAGCGGCTTCAGCCCCCTGGCCGCGAACCAGCGGTAGCCGACATCGGCGCCTTCGGGGTGAGGCGCGGCGACCGCGGCGCGCTCCGATCCGCCAAAGCCAATGAGGGCGGGCCGGGGCAGTTGCTCGACCGATTGGGGGAAGGTCATCGGCAACCTGCCGGATGGATTGACCCGACCGAACAGGACGTCGGCGATCGCGTCCCCCCCTTTGGCGCCGGGATACCAGGCCTGAACAACGGCGCCCGCTCCATCGAGCCAGGGCATCTGTATGGGGCCTCCGGTCTCCAGCACCACGATGGTGTTGGGATTGGCGGCGATGACCGCCTGCACAAGGGCGTCCTGCCCATTCGGCAGGGTCAGGTCGGCCGCGTCGAGGCCCTCGGTCATCCATTGGGTGACGAAGACAATGGCCACGTCCGCCTTCGCGGCGGCGGCGGCGGCGGCCGAGGCATAGCGGCCGGTGTCGAAGGTCACCTCGGCGTCCTTGTTGAGGGCGCGGATCGCCTTCAACGGCGAGGACGGGTGGTAGACCTCCCGCCACCAGGGCGCCATTTGACCCTCTCCGCCGACCGGCACGAAACGCGGCGGGTCCCCTTGCCCCGCAGGCGGCGTGACGCTGGAGGAGCCGCCGCCCGACAACACACCGGCGTCGGCGCCGCCGCCGATCACCGCGATACGCTTGGCGCCGGCCGCCATAGGCAGCAGGTTGGCCCTGTTCTTCAGCAGCACGACGCCCTCCGCCGCCGCCCTACGGGCGACGTCGGCATGGGCCGTATAGTCTATGGCCTGTTTCACCGGCGGCCGATCGACGATCCCGACGGCGAACATGGACCGCAGAATGCGCCGGACCATGTCGGAAATCCGAGCCTCAGGAATTTGGCCCGATCGCACCGCCTGCTTCAACGGGTCGCCGAACCAGACGGACTTGTCCAATTGCTGTCCCGACTGCTGATCCAGCCCCTTGAGCGCGAAGTCGGCGCCATAGGTGGCGCCCCAGTCGGACATGACCCAGCCCCGGTATCCCCAGTCGCCTTTCAGCACCCGGTTCAGCAGGAAATCGCTGCCGCAGGCGTAGTCGCCGTTGACCTTGTTATAGGCGCACATGATCGAACCGGGCTTGCCGATCTCAATAGCAAGCTGGAAGGCCAGCAGGTCGGACTCCCGCAGCGCCGCCTCGTCAATCTGGGCGTCGACGCCATGACGGGCGCTCTCCTGGTCATTCAGGGCGAAGTGCTTGGCGGTGGAGATCACGCCAGACGATTGAGCCCCCGCGATGGCGGCGCCTCCCAGGGTTCCCGCCAGCAGCGGATCCTCGCCCAGATATTCGAAATTGCGCCCGTTGCGAGGCTCCCGAGCCAAATTGGCGCCGCCGGCGAGCAGCACGTTGAATCCCTTGGAGAACGCTTCCCGGCCGACCATGGCGCCGCCGTCGCGAGCCACATCCGCATCGAAGCTCGCCGCAATCGCCAGGCCAGAGGGCAAGGCAGTCCCTCCGTCATCGGGGCGGATATTCATGGGATTGGTCACGCCTAGACTGGCGTCCGTTTCCTGCAGCGCCGGAATGCCAAGCCGCGGAACGCCTGGAATATAGCCTGCGCCTCCGATGGCCTCCTTGGGCGGCGGATCCGGGAACGGCAAGGCCATCGGGCCGTGCAGCATGGCGATCTTCTCGTCCAACGTCATGGCCTGCTCGGCAAGGGCGGCCCGCTCATCGGGCGACAGGCGCGGATCCAGCCAGGGACGCGCCCCCTGCGCATGGGCCGGCGCCGCCGCCATGATCAGCGAAATGGCGGAAACCGCGCCAAGACGTGTTGCTCGCAGGCTTTTCAAGGCCGTCTCCTCTCTCCGCTCGTGATCGCCCTTGCGGCTGCGGCGGGCGCGGAGGGGCCGCCAGGCCAGGCTCGAACAAGACGTCCCGCCGTGCCGGGCGCGCCCGGGACGGCGGGAGGCCGCTCGTTAGAACCGGTAGGCCGCCTTGACGCCGACGTAGCGTTGCGAGTTGCGCGGCAGGGTTTGCATCAGCAGGCCGATCGATCCACCGGCGGCGATGCCAACGTTGCTGGCGAACCGTTCGTCGAGGATGTTGCTGGCGAACAGCGTCACGCGATAGCCCGTGTCGCCCTTCTGAACCACACCGACGCTGCCGTTGAGGAGGCCGTATCCCCGCTCGACCGCGACCGGGTTGCCCAGCAAGTCGAAACTGACTTGGCTTTGATAGCTGTAGTCGAGGGTGACAAAGCCATCGAAGGGCAAATCGTCGAACGCCACGTCGTAATTGCCGCCGACGTTGAACTTGTACTTGGGTGCGTTCGGCAGACGCTTTCCGGCAAGGTCCTGGCCGGTCGCCGTCAGCGGGCCGGCCCCGTCGAGGTCAAGGCAGCCCTGCGCGGCGGTCTGGCCGCCGTAGCACTGGGCGTTCTTGAACGAGAGGATTTCCGTGTCGAGGTAGTTGAATGCGGCGTCGAGGCGGAAGGCCTCGGTCAGCTGAGCCGACATCTCGATTTCGACACCCCGGGTCCTCACGGCGCCGACGTTGTTCAAGGTCAGCTGAATAGTGTTGTCGGGCAGCAGCACGCCAGATTGCGCCTGGAACTGCTCAAAGTCGGTCGTGAACAACACGGTGTTCAGCTGCAGGCGGCGGTCCCAGAAGCGGCCTTTCAGGCCCAGTTCGTACGATTTGGACGTCTCCGGCTTCACCGGCGTCGCCGCGCGGGTCGGCGTGAAACCTGAACTGATATCGAAGCCCTGCCCCTTATAGCCGGTGGCGAAGGAACCGTAGACCATGACGTCGTCGCTCAGGTCCTGCCGCAAAGCAATCTTGCCGGTGAAGGCGTCGTCCTCCGCGCTGCCGGCGCAGACCTGCAGGCAGGTGGCGTTGTTGGCCGGGGGCGATGCGGTCGGGTTCAAGTTCTGGAACCGGACATCGATCTTTTCGTGGTTGGCGCGCAGCCCCACGTCCAGATGGGTCGAGCCGGTGAAATCATATGTGGCCTGGGCGAAGGCGGCATAGGAGCGCGTGCCGCTGTTGGAGACCCAGGCGGCGCTGACCGCTCCCGGCGCCCGGTTAAATCCGCGATCCGTTTCGCCGTCCGCATAGAACAACCCGGCGACGTAGCTGAGCGGTCCATCGGTGGTGGAGACCAGACGCAACTCCTGCGACACTTGGTTCGATTCATACTGGCTGCTCGCCACGATCCCGCCGGGCAGGCCCAGAACGTTCTGCGCCGTCATGTCGAAATCTTCGGCGAAGCGGAAGCGCCAGGTCTGGTAACTGGTCACCGACACGAGATCGACCGGACCGAGGTCGAGGCTGGCGCGCGCGGTGTAGGTATTGACCTTGCTGCGATTGAAAAACGGCGCGTTGGCGCGGACGCTGTAATTGTCCCGTCCGGGGGTTATGCCGGCCAAGCTCGGGGCGATCGGCGTGCCGAACACCGCCGCGCCGGCAGGCGCGGTGCGGACGGTGCGCGCCACCCCATTGCCTTCGCTCAAGGCGTGGGAGGCGATGAGGTCGATGGAGAGGCGGTCGGTGGGATTGAGCTTCAGACGGCCACGGACCCCGTAGCTGGTCTCGCCATTCAGCTTTTCGCCGGTCGTGAGATTGTCGAGTATGCCTTCGCGGTCGCTGTAGAAGCCGTTGAGGCGGAAGCTTACGCCTTCGGCGATCGGTCCCGACACCGAGGCGTCGACGCGATACTCGTCGTCGTCCGTCGCCGTCCCGGTGATGCTGCCGGACAGGGTGTCGGTGGGCGCCCGGGTGACAATGTTGATCGCTCCGGCCGAGGCGTTTTTGCCGAACAGGGTTCCCTGCGGGCCGCGCAGGACTTCGATGCGCTCGATGTCGCTGAGGCCCGAGAAGGCCTGCGCCTGCTGAAGAAGCGCAACGTCGTCTACGATCACGGCGACCGAGGGCTCGATTCCGGTGCTGAAGGCGATCGTGCCGATACCACGCATATTGATCGAGTTATTCGTGGGCACGTTGCCCTGCGTGACCGTAAGGCTGGGCGCCAGCCGCGTGAGATCCGACACGGTTGCGACGTTGCGGCTCGCCAGGGTGTCGCCTGTCAGCGCGGTCACCGCGAGCGGTATGTCCTGTAGGTTCTGCTCGCGCTTCTGCGCGGTGACGACGATCTCTTCCAGGGCGATCGGATCCGATCCGCTCTCCTGCGCTACGGCAGGCGCGGCGATCATCATGGCGCTGGCGCCAGCCAGTAAGGCCCACTTGT
Source organism: Phenylobacterium sp. (assembly GCF_036677185.1). Lineage (GTDB taxonomy): Bacteria > Pseudomonadota > Alphaproteobacteria > Caulobacterales > Caulobacteraceae > Phenylobacterium. The sequence continues at coordinate 225,345 of NZ_JAKFEN010000012.1, read as the reverse complement.
AAGACATCGTTTCTTTCCCCGCCTATTATTCACCTGACCACGTTGGGTCTGTGGTTAGGCCAATTATAGCGAGGTGGCAGACAAGTCAATTGAGTGGTCTGCCAATCCCGCCGAGGGTCAGATGGCTCGGCGGCGCGCGTATTCGGTCCGCTTGGCCGCAACCTCGCTCCGCGCCCGCTCCAGCGCTTCGGATTCGGTCGCGACGAGCAGCCCATCGATGACGCGCTCCAGGTGTTCCCGCATGGCCTTTCGCGCCCGCTGCGGATCACGCGCCTTGAGGGCGTCCAACAGTTCTTGGTGCTCGTCGATCCGGGGCTTCACGCCCACGCTCCGGGCCTTTTCCAGGATGTGGCGGCACAGCGGGGAGCGGTAGCGCAGGTCCCACAGGTTTTCGACCACGGATGCGATGGCCACGTTTCGCGTGGCGTTCGCGATGGCGAGATGGAAGCGGCGGTCGGCCTGCTCGCCCTGGGGATCGCCCTCATTCTCTTGCACCATATCGCGTAGGATCGCTTCAAGTTCAACGATCTCGCCGTCGGTAATCACCGTCGCCGCGAGCGCCGCGGCCTCCCCCTCGAATAAGGCCCGGGCCTCGGTGAGCTCAAAGGCGCCAATGTCGAGCTCCGGCGCCGACACCTCAGGTTGCGGGTGCTCGACCACATAGACTCCGGAGCCGTGCCGCGCCTCGACCATGCCGCGAATTTCCAAGGCCAGCATCGCCTCGCGGATGGTTGGCCGCGATACGCCATACTCCTCCGCCAGGTCCCGCTCGGAGGGCAGCCGGCCACCCGCGGGATAGGCGCCGCTGGCGATCGCACTCGCCACGGACGCCGCAACCTGCTGGTAAAGTTTTCGGCTGTCGGCAGTGCTCTTGCTCATCGATGCGGGTCTTTCGAGGCGGCGACCTAGATGATGTTACTTCAACAGACATGGCTTTAGGAGGCTTGACAGGATAGCCCCGCCCGGCAAAGAGGTATGACCACTTTTAAGAACAGGTCAACGGGGAGTGCGCGGACATGGCGGAGTCACTGTCTCTTGATCCCGTGCGCCTGTTTCCCGCCGATCCAGCGACCCGCGCCGTGGCCGCGGGCCTATTCGAAGCGGTCGAGCGCCTGCCGGTGGGCCGCATGGCCGCCGTGGTGCGGGCCTGGCTCGACTCCCAGGCGCCGGGCGGCGTGGCGGCTCAGCGGGTGCTGGACCCCGCCCTGTTCCCGGCCTTCCGCGATGATCCGCGCCTTGGCGCCGCCGTCATCGAGGCGCGGACATGACGCGCGCCATCTGCGTCGGCGAAGGCTTGGTCGAGTTGCGCCCCGCAGGCGATGGCCTGCTGGCCCGAGGCTTCGCCGGCGACGCCTACCTCGCCGCCCGGCTCAAGGGCGATAGCCCGACCGCCGCCATATGCGGCCTCACCCTCGCCGCACGCGTCGTGGGGCAGCATGGCGCCATCATCGCTTCAAGTTCGGAACTGTCTGATGCTTAAGATCACCGCCGCCCGTGTCATCGTCACCTGCCCCGGCCGCAACTTCGTCACCCTCAAGATCGAGACGTCGGACGGCGTCTATGGCATCGGCGACGCGACCCTGAACGGGCGCGAGCTGTCGGTGGTCTCCTACCTGGAAGACCACGTCTGCCCGCTGCTGATCGGCCGCGACGCCCACCGCATCGAGGACATCTGGCAGTTCCTCTACAAGGGCGCCTACTGGCGCCGGGGCCCGGTCACCATGTCCGCGATCGCCGCGGTCGACACGGCGCTCTGGGACATCAAGGCCAAGGTCGCCGGTCTGCCGCTGTATCAGTTGCTCGGCGGCGCCAGCCGCAGCGGAGTGATGGTCTATGGCCACGCCAACGGCGCCGACATCGAAGAGACCGTCGCCGAGGCCGTCCGTTACAAGGACATGGGCTACAAGGCGATCCGCCTGCAGACCGGGGTGCCGGGCTTGTCCTCGACCTACGGTGTCTCCAAGGACAAACTCTTCTACGAGCCGGCGGACGCGGCCCTGCCCACCGAGAACGTCTGGTCGACCTCACGCTACCTGCCGACCGTGCCCAGGCTGTTCGAGGCGGCGCGCAAGGTCCTCGGCGACGACATCCACCTGCTGCACGACAGCCACCACCGCCTGACCCCCATCGAGGCGGCGCGGTTGGGCAAGGACCTCGAGCCCTACCGCCCCTTCTGGCTGGAGGACGTGACGCCGGCGGAGAACCAGGCCTCCTTCCGTCACATCCGCAACCACACCACCACCCCGCTGGCCGTGGGCGAGGTGTTCAACACCGTGTGGGACTGCAAGCAGCTGATCGAAGAACAGCTGATCGACTACATCCGCACCACGATCGTCCACGGCGGCGGGATCAGTCACGTGCGCCGCATCGCTCACCTGGCCGAGTTGAACAACGTCCGAACGGGCTTCCACGGCGCCACCGACCTGTCGCCGGTCTGCATGGGCGCGGCCCTGCACTTCGACCTGTGGGCGCCCAATTTCGGCATCCAGGAATACATGCGCCACAGCCCAGAGACCGACGCCGTCTTCCCCCACGCCTACACCTTCGCCAGCGGCGACCTGCACCCTGGCGAAACTCCCGGCCACGGCGTCGATATCGATGAGGCCCTGGCGGCCAAATATCCCTACCGCCCCGCGCAACTGCCAGTGAACCGTCTCGAAGACGGCACCCTGTTCAACTGGTGACCCCCATGCCGAGCCGCCGCACCATCAAACACCTGCGCTGGTGGATCATCGGGCTGGTGATGCTCGGCACCACGGTCAACTACCTGGCGCGCAGCTCTCTGGGAGCCGCCGCCCCGACCCTCACCAAGGACATGAGCCTGACGACGCAGGAATATTCCTACATCGTCGCCGGTTTCCAGTTGGCCTACACCGTTGTCCAGCCCTTCGCCGGCTATATCCTCGACCTGCTGGGCACCAAGGTCGGCCTGTTTGTCTTCGCCATAGGCTGGTCCCTGGCGAACATGGCCCACGCCTTCGCCGGCGGGTGGGTGTCGATGGCCTTCTTCCGCGGCCTGCTTGGCCTGTCCGAGGGCGGGGTCATCCCGGCCAGCATGAAGGCCGTCAGCGAGTGGTTCCCCGACAAGGAGCGCTCCGTCGCCACCGGCTGGTTCAACATCGGCTCGGCGCTCGGCAGCATGGTCGCCCCGCCCCTGGTGGTGTGGTGCATCTTGGTGGGCAGCTGGCACTGGGCCTTCATCGTCACCGGCGCCGTCGGCCTCGTGTGGGCCGCCGCCTGGTGGTTCGGCTACCGCGCGCCGCAGGAGCACCCTCGTATCGGCGCCGAAGAGTTGGCCTATATCGAGGCGGGCCAGCACCGCCCCGAACTCACCGCCGAGCAGCGCAAGCCCGCCTGGGGCGCCATCCTGCGCACGCGGAAGTTCTGGGCCATCGCCATCCCGCGTTTCCTGGCGGATCCGGCGTGGCAGACCTTCACCTTCTGGATCCCGCTCTACCTCGTCACCGTGCGGGGCATGGACCTGAAGCAGATCGCGCTCTTCGCCTGGCTGCCCTTCCTGGCCGCCGATCTGGGCTCCATCGTCGGCGGCTACCTGTCGCCCTTCTTCATGAAATTCGCCGGCGCCAGCCTGATCCGCGCCCGCAAGATGACGGTGCTATGCGGGGCGGTGCTGATGATCGGCCCGGCCTGCATCAGCCTGGCGCCGGACGCCTACTGGGCCATCGCCCTATTCTGCGTCGGCGGCTTCGCCCACCAGGTGCTGTCGGGGGCCTTGATCACCCTGTCCGCCGACCTCTTCCCGCAGCATCAGGTCGGCACCGCCACCGGGATGGGGGGCACGGCCGCCTGGACCGGCGGCCTGTTGTTCTCGTTGCTGGTCGGCGCCCTGGCCAACACCATCGGCTACAATCCGCTGTTCGTCTGTCTCGCGGTGTTCGACCTGATCGGTGCGGTGATCATCTGGAGCCTGCTGCGCGACCGCGACGTCTATGAAACCTCGGCGCCGGAGGCGGCGGGATGATCAGGCCAAGAACACTGAATCGAGAGATCCTATGATACGCTTGGTCCGTTCATCCGCCTTGGCGCTCGCCCTGGCGTGCGCCGCCGCCGGCGCCTCGGCCCAGGCGCTAGCGTCCGTCGCCGCCCGGCAGGACGTTCGCGCCGCGGTCACCCTGAGCGACGGGTGGCGCTTCAAGCAGGCGGATGACCTTTCAGGCGTCGAACGAGCGGGTTTCGACGACTCGAGCTGGTCCACCGTCAGCGTGCCGCACACATGGAACCGCGTGGGTTACTACATCCCGCCCTCGCCCGACCGGGTGAATACGCCCGAGAACGTCAACAAGACCCTGGGAGTCGGCTGGTACCGGCTGACCTTCACACCGTCGGCGACCTTCCGCGGCAAGCGGGCCTGGCTCGAATTCGACGCGGCCAGCCGATCCGCCGAGGTGTGGCTGAACGGCGTGAAGTTGGGCGCGCACGAGGGGGGATTTTCCCGCTTCCGCCTCGACGCCACGGCGGCGCTCAAGCCGGGGGTCCCAAACCTGCTGGTGGTGAAAACCGACAACAGCAGGCCAGCGCAGGGTTCGTCCACCGCCGACATCCTTCCCCTGGCCGGCGACTTCTTCGTGCACGGCGGCCTCTACCGCCCGGTCCGATTGATCGCGACGGATCCGGTCCACCTGGACATGCTCGATTTCGGCGGTCCCGGGGTCTACGCCAAGACGACCGCCGTCGGGGACGGCAAGGCGGAGGTCGCTGTGGCGTCGCGGGTGCGCAACAGCGGGTCGGCTGCGACGATAGAGGTCGCCACCAGGCTGCTGGACGCCAAGGGCGCCGCCGTCGCCGAGACCCTAGGCCGGGTCCGTGTGGCCGCCGGGGCTGTTCAGACGGTCGATGCGGCTCTAACCGTTCCGCAGGCCAGGCTCTGGCAAGGCGTGGCCGATCCCTACCTATACCGTCTGGTTGTCGAAGTGCGTCGGCCCGGCGGACGGGTGGCGGACCGCCTCGACCAGGCCTTCGGCATCCGGCAGATGCGCTTCGACCCCGAGAAGGGGTTCTTTCTCAACGACAAGCCGCTGCGACTGCACGGCGTCGGGCTGCATCAGGACATCGAAGGCAAGGGCTGGGCGCTGAGCGAGGACGACATCGCCGCCGACATCGCCACCATCCGCGAGATGGGCGCCAACACCATCCGCCTCACCCACTACCAGCACGGCCGCACCATCCACGAACTCGCCGACAAGTACGGCATCGTCCTATGGGATGAGATTCCGCTGGTTTCGGCCTGGACCCTGGGCGGCAAGGCGGAAGCTTCCCCCGGTCTGGTGGCCAATGCCCGCCAACAGCTCACCGAACTGATCCGGCAGAACAGCAACCATCCGTCCGTCGCCACCTGGGGGATCGCCAACGAAGTCGATTTCGGCAATTCCATGCCGATGTTCCTCGTCGGCGGGTCCAGCGCCGCGCCGGATCCGTTCGCACTCCTTCGCACGCTGAACGCCCACGCCAAGGCTGAGGACCCGACCCGGCCGACCGTACAGGCGAACTGCTGTGAAGGCCGACTTTTCGCCCCGGGGACGGATATCCCCGTGGTTGCGGAGGTCACCGACCTGTCCGGCGCCAATCGCTACTTCGGCTGGTATTTCGGCACGGTCGATGACCTTGGCCCCCACCTGGACGCGACGCGGGCCACGCGCCCCGAACAGCCCCTGTCTGTGGCCGAATATGGCGCCGGCGGGGCGATCACCATGCATTCGGACGACCCGCTTGGCGGGCCGGCGGACTCACGCGGCCGCGCTCAGCCCGAGGAATATCTGAGCTACGTGCATGAACGCTCCTGGGCCACGCTGGCGAGCAAGACCTACCTCTGGGGGACATGGCTGTGGAACAGCTTCGACTTCGCCACCACAGTGCGCCGCGAAGGTGACGCCGAGGACATCAACACCAAGGGGCTCGTCACCTACGACCGTAAGGTCAAGAAGGACGCCTTCTTCTTCTACAAGGCCAACTGGACCGACACCCCGACCGTCCACATCAACGGCCGCCGTTATGTCGAGCGCGCTTACGGCGTCACCGACATCCGCGTCTACAGCAATGCGTCCTCGACGGAGCTGACTCTCAACGGCAAATCCCTCGGCGCCAAGGCCGACTGCCCGCAGCGCGTGTGCATCTGGCCCGCCGTCCGGATCGCCGAGGGGGAAAATCGCGTAGAGGCGACCGGCCGCTTTGCTTCCGGCGCCGTCACGGACGGTGTTGGCTGGACCTTGGCGGCGGACAACGCGCGCAATTTCAGGATCGACAGCGGCACGCTGCTGGCCGGGCGGGTCTCAGGGCGTCGCTTCGGGTCAGACGCCTTCTTCGAGGGCGGGCGGGCGGGAACGGCGGACACGCCAGCCGACTATGGCAGACCGGCCAAGCCGGCGGTGATCCAGGGAACGGCCGACAGCACCATCGTGACGACCTATCGCGAGGGCGACTTCCGCTACCGGCTCCCCGTTCCTGCCGGCCGCTATAAGGTCACCCTCACCTTCATGGAACCCAAAGCCAAGCCGGGCGAGCGCCGCTTCGACGTCATCGCCAATGGCCGCCGCCAGCTCAAGGACGTCGACGTTGCGTCCCTCGCCGGCGGCCGCCTTGCAGCGGTCCAGCGCAGCTTCACCGCCCAAGCGGACGCTCACGGCTTGAATCTTCACTTCGCTCCATCAAAGGGAGAGGCGCTGGTGTCGACGGTGGAAGTCGAACCGCAATAACACCAGTCTCCCAATTCTTGCCTGTCATGCGGCGCTCGTATTGGCGCGCGCCGCGTCAGCGGGCGGCCACTCCACCATCGAATGGCTGGTGGGCGCCAGTTGCGGACATTGGTTTGCCTGCCGGAAGCGGGACTTCGGCGCGCACCCTCCGTCAGCCGGCGCGGTCCTGGGCGCGGGCGTTGCAGATCTCCAGGAACCCAGCGGCCATAAAGCGAGCCATGCGCTGCTTGATCGCAACGAAGTCCTCTGACTTGCAGAGGCCGCCCGAGAGCTTGTCGATGCGCCCTGTCCGACCAAGCGTCACCATCAGGGCGCCGGTCACGAAGTGATAGCCCCAGAAGATGTCCTCTTCCGCGGCGTCCGGGAGAGCCTTCTTCAAGAAGCCGACGAGCCGCAGCACCACCGGATCGAAATGCTGGTCCATGAGTTCGGCGCCCTCGGGCGTATTGGAAGCATGCGCCCCGAGCGCGCCATAGTTCTTCCAGGGCTCGCCGCCTTGGATGTAAAGATCGAGGTCCGTGTCGAGAAAGGCGTGCAATGCGCCCTCGACCGTCGGATTGCCGTTGGTTGCGGCGTCGTACTCATCAAGAGCCTTCATCCGCAGCTCGCTGGTGACCACTGCGCGGCGCGCGAACACGGCGTCGAAGAGCTTTTTCTTGTCCTCGAAATAGTAGTTGAGCAGGGTGTGGTGGACGCCCACCCGCTGGGCCACGTCCTTTAGGGTGACCCCATAGAGCCCGTGCTTGGCGAACAGGGCCTCGGCGGCGTCGAGGATCTGCTCCATCGACTCGGCGCGCTGTTCGGCCTTCTTGGATATCCGCCGAGGTTTCGGGCTGTCGGGCACACCGAAGTCTTTCGGTCCTGACGCCGCGAGCGTCAAGTCGGCCTGTCCGTGCTGTACTGGGCCCGGAGCCGCAGCTTGTCGATCTTGCCCGTCGCGGCCAGCGGCATGCTCTCGAGGCGGACAACCTGGTCGGGGATCCACCAATTGGCCACGCGGCCCTTCAGCGGCGCCAGCAGGGCCGCGTCGCTGAGCGCCTCGCGCATCTCGACCAGCAGGATCGGCCGCTCGCCCCACTTCTCATCGGCCCGCCCGATCACCGCGGCCAGGGACACCTGTGGGAGCGCACTTACCACCGCCTCGATCTCAGCGGGATTGATCCACTCGCCTCCGGACTTGATCAGGTCCTTGACGCGGCCGGTGATACTGAGGTTTCCCGCCTCGTCGATCCGCGCGAGGTCCCCCGTGGCGAACCAGCCCTCCGCGTCGGTGACCGGCGCCGTCTCGCCGAAATAGCGCTCAACCACCGCCGCGCCGCGGACATGCAGGTGGCCCTCCATGGTCCGCTGCTCCGGCAGTCGCCGGCCCTCGGCGTCGGCCACCATCAGGTCCACCCCCACGGCCGGCCGGCCGGACTGAGCGGCGGACCGCTTGGGGTCGCCGGCGCTCGCCACGACGCCGGAGGGCGAGAGCTCCGTCATCCCCCAACTCGTCTGGACGATCACGCCCAGGCGCTCCTCCAGGCGGGCCATGAGGGCCGACGGCATGGGCGCGCCGCCGACGATGATCCGCTTCAGGCTGGGGACCTCGCCGCCCTCGGCCTCCAGGTGCTCCAGCAACCCCAGCCACACGGTTGGAACACCCACGGCGACCGTCACCGCCTCGGCGCGGATGAGGCGGACCAGGCTGGCGCCGTCGACATGGCGGCCCGGCAGGACCAGCTTCGCCCCCACCGCCGGGGCGGCGAAGGGCAGGCCCCAGGCGTTGGCGTGGAACATCGGCACCACCGCCAGCACGCTGTCAGCGCCGGAGATCGCCATCACGTCGACCTGCAGCGCGCGAAGCGTATGCAGGAAACTGGAGCGGTGGGTGTAGGTCACGCCCTTGGGTGCGCCAGTGGTCCCGGAGGTGAAGCAGAGACCGCAGGGCGCCGTCTCGTCGAACCCACCCCAGGGAAAGCGGTCGCCAGCGCCGTCGATCAGCGCGTCCAGGGCCGAGTCGTCCGCCGTCGCCGGCCCGTCGATGACCAGCAGCCGGAGGGCGTGCGGAACCCGCTCCGCGATCTGCCGGGCGAGCGCGATCAGGTCTGCGCTAACCACCAGGATGCCGGCCTCCGATCGCGCCACCATGGCCGCCAGATGGTCGGCCGTGAGGCGGGGGTTCAGGGTGTGGCAAACCGCCCCCATGCCCATGATCCCGTACCAGGCCTCCAAATGCGCCTGGGTGTTCCAGGCCAGCGTGGCCACGCGGTCGCCGAGGCCGACGCCCAGGCGCGCCAGGGCCGACGAGACCCTCTGGCATCGCACCTTGAGGTCCGCATAGCCGATCCGGTCGATGCCTCCGTCCTCGCGCGCAGTGATCACTTCCGAGGTCGGACGCCACTTGGCCGCGTGCGCCAGGAACTTGTCGAGCGTCAGCGCGAAGGGCTGCATGGCTCCGTCAATCATCGGCGCTCCGGAGACTCAAGGCGGTGACACCGGCGCGACGATGCCGACATTCCAGTTCCACGGGGTGTCGCCCGCGGCCCGACGGCGACGGACGACCTCCTCGTGCAGTTCGTACATGCCGGGCATCAGTCGAACCTTCGGCTGCGGCGCGTCCTCGAAGGCCATGTAGGCGCGGGCCTCGCCATAAGGCCGCCAAGCCGGCTGGCGCGCCGCCACCGGAGCGCCGCCCTTCACAAAGGCGGCCCAGTAGCCCTGGATCGCCTCGTCCAGCCTGGTCTCGAGGCTCGAGGTCGGCGCCTTGGGCCAGCCGGGTGGGGTCTTGTCCCGGCTTCCGAACACATAGGGGATCTCGGCGGCGTGAAACGCGTGCAGGTCCATGCCCCGCGCCGCCGGCCAACCGTGGTCGAACAGGTATAGGAAGGACGGCTTGCCCGCTGCGGTCTGCTTGGCCGCCAGGCGCTCGGCGGTCCAGCCATAGATCGCGTCCCGGGGCGTGGCGAGGATGCTCTCGCCGAGATCGCTGGACGGATAGAGCCGCAGGAACGCATCGGCCAGGGTCCCGTATCGCTGCCGGATCGCGGCCTCGTAGGTCGCAGGGCTGGACGGCTTCGGCGGGGCCAGGAACCTGAGCGAGCGGATCTCGCCGGAATTGAAGCCCGCGAGGACAGGCACGGGCGCCTGCTCGCCGCGGTCGAACACCTCGACGAGCTGGCGGGGCAGCACCTTGCCGTCGATGGTTCCGAAGGATGCGAAGCCGGCCTTGGGCGCCCTTTCGGCGAGCGCGCCCGCATCCATGGCCCGCAGGCCGGCGAGGCCCTCGACGCCCAGGCGCTTGGCCAACGTCCGCCCTCTCGTTTCGGCGGACTCCTCGCCGAACCGCCGGACGTTCATCTCCGGCGTCGAAATCATGTAGCCGCTCTGCAGGATCGCCCGCTGGAACAGGCCCCGCGCCAGGGGCGACGCCATCAGGTACATGACGCTGAGCGCGCCGGCCGACTCGCCCGCCACCGTCATGCTCGAAGGGTCGCCGCCGAAGGCCGCGATGTTGCGCTTCACCCAGGCGAGGGCGGCGATCTGGTCCAGCAGGCCGTAGTTGCCCGACACCCCGTCCGGCGACTGCGCGCTGAGCTCGGGGTGGGCGAGGTAGCCCAGCACTCCGAGGCGGTAGTTGATCGACACCACCACGATCCCGCGGCGAGCCAGGGCCGCCCCATCGTACATGCTCTCGCGGCTTGATCCCGTGACCAGGGAACCCCCGTGGATCCAGACCATCACCGGGGCGGCCATTGCATTCGCCGGCGCCCAGATGTTCAGGGTCAGGCAGTCTTCGCTGAGCTGCGGAAGTTCGCTGGCGTAGATGCCGCCCGGCGGCATCCGGGGCTGCAGGCAGGCCGGGCCGAACGCGCTCGCCTCGCGCACGCCGGGCCAGGGCGCCAGGGGCGTCGGCGGCTGCCAGCGCAAAGGCCCTACGGGCGGAGCGGCGTAGGGCAAGCCCCGGTAGATATTGAGATCGCGGGCCCCCTCCCCCCGCACGGCGCCGGCGGGCGCCTGGACGACCGGCGCCGGCCGGGCCGTGGCCGGCTGCGTTCCCAGCGTCAGGGCCATGATGGCGAGAAGCCACATCCTCATGCCCGCGCCCCTTCCCGCTTCAGCACCCGGGCCAGGGCCACGAACAGCCCGATGGCGAGCAGGTAAAATGGGGTGAGCGCGTAGAAGGCGAGCTGCAGGGAGTTCTCGGGGTGGCTCGCTCGCATGGCGTCGCTGACCGCGCCGACGAAGGTCGGCCCGACGCCCATGCCAATCAGGTTCATCACCAACAGCAACAGGGCGCCGGAAAGCACCCGCCGGGCGGGCACCACCGTCTCCTGCACCAGGGCCACGGCCGAGGAGAGGTAGAAGTAGTTGAGGAAGGTCGGGCCGAGCAGGAACACCAGGGCGAGCGGCCAGCTCGACGCCCACACGAACCCGAGATAGGGCAGGATGGCCAAAGCCAGGGTCAGCGCTGGAACTAGGGCGTAGGCCGACCTGGAGCGCCGAGTGAACCTGTCGATCACCCGGCCCGATACCGCGATCCCCCCACCCATCCCGACGGCCACCACCAGGGCGTACCAGAGGGAGACATCGGGCAAGGTCATGCCCTTCTCGCGCATCAGGAACAGGGTCGTGAAGTTGCCCGCGCCATAGGTGACGATCTGGGTCGCGGCGCTGGCCAGGGCCACCAGCGCCAGGGCCGGGGTCGAGAAGAAGAACCGCACCGTCGGCCAGAACGCCGGCGCGCCGGCGTCTGCGCGTTCGCGCCCTTGGGCGGGCGCGGGGTCGAGGCCGCCGCGCACCGGTTCCTTCACGCCCAATAGGGTCGCCAGGGCCGCGACGAGGCCCACGGCGCCGAGGATAAGGAAGGCCGCCCGCCAGCTATAGGCCGCCGCGATGGCCGCCCCGAAGGCGACCCCCAGGGCCTGGCCGATGGGCGGGCCGAGGTTGAACAGGCTCAGCGCCGTGCCGCGGCGGCCCGGCGGGAAGTAGTCGGAGATGATGGCGTAGGAAGGCGGCACCCCGCCAGCCTCCCCCACCCCCACCGTCATTCGCGCCAGGACGAGCTGCGGATAGTTGGTCGACAGCCCGCAGGCCATGGTCGCCGCGCTCCACAAACCGCAGGCCGTGGCCAGGACGCGCACCCGGTTCGTCCGGTCGGCCAGCCAGCCGACCGGGATCGAGATCAGGCAGTAGAAGAGCGCGAAATAGAGGCCGCTGATCAGGCCCAGTTGACCGTCCGAGACCCCTAGCTCGTCCTGGATCGGCTTGGCCAGGATCGATAGGAGCTGCCGGTCCAGGAAGTTGAGCACATAGACGAAGCAGAGGATTCCCAGGGTGACCCAGGCGCCCTTGGCCGGCCGCGCCAGAGGCGCGGCCGGGTGGGTCCCGGCGGGAAGCAGGGGCTCGGACGCAGCCGCCATGACCTAGAATTCGTAGCCGACACGCACGCCGATGGTGCGCGGCCGCTGCACGGCGAAGCGGTTGGCCACGAAGGCCTCCGGGTGCACGTAGTTGATCTTGCGGCTTTCGAAGAGGTTCTCGACATAGGCCCCCAGGGTCAGCCGGTCGATGGCGACGGCGAAGGTCGCGTTCACGTTGGTATAGGCCTCGGTCCAGGCGTAGGTCGGGCTGATCGCCGTGGGCCGGCCCGGCACGTTGGGGAACGAACCGGGATATTTGCCGACCCTCTGGACCGTCGCCGACAGGTTGGCGCGGGCCTCCGGCGTGAGGTCCCAGCCGTAGTTGAAATAGGCCGCGGCCTGGTACTTCGGCGCGGCCAGCCGCACGCCCTCGACGGCGCCGGAAATGGCCGCCTCCGCCGCCGAGAGCTTCGTGACCTTGGCGTCGATCAGGGAGCCGTTGATCCCTACCGTCAGGCCCTCGGTCGGGAAGGCCATGACCTCGAACTCCAGCCCCTTGCTGACCGCCTTGCCGATGTTGGTGGCGAACTGCACCGAGTCCGACACGCGGTTGGCCTGGACCTGGATGTTCTTCCAGTCGATCCAATAGGCGGCGAGGTTGGCGGCGAGGCGGCCGTCCAGCCAGCGGCCCTTCAGGCCGATCTCGTAGTTGGTCAGGTCGTCGGAATCCGCGCCGAACGGGATGATGATGTCGGCGGGGTTCACGACGCTGACCCGGCCCGCGAAGGCGTTGATCACCGGTGTGCGGAAACCGGTCGAGACCGTGGCGTAGGTCGTCATGGTGGACACCGGCCGATAGGAGAGGCTGAGCTTCCAGGAGGGGCCGGTCTCCTTGGCCTTCACCCCCGTGGCGGGCGCCACCTGGGTTATGGTCAGCGGACCCCGGTAGGCGGGGGTCAGGGCGGCGGCGAGGTAGTTGCTCGTATAGCCACCCTCGACGAACGACTGGGCCTCGAAGCCGCCGTAGCGCATGCCGGCCGTCAGCCACAGCTCGTCGCTGAACCGGTAGGTCAGCTCGCCGAAGCCGGCCAGTTCCTGCGAGTTCGTGTGGTTCTGCTGGCGCTGGTAGTACTCGTCCGCCAGGCCGGTGAAGCCGCGCAGGGCGAGGTAGTCGGGCCGCGAGCGATAGTTGTAGTCAACGTCCAGCCGGCGGTCGAGGTAGAAGCCGCCGACCACCCAGTCCCACTTGCCGCCGGCGTCCGAGGCCAGCCGCACCTCCTCCACGAAGGTGTCCATATAGGCCAGCGCATCCAGGCCGAAGGCGATGCCGCTGGTCCCGAAGGTGCCGGCCAGGTCGACGAAGAACAGCTGATCGAACTCGGAATAGGTCGAGGAGCTGGTGAACTTCGCGCCATTGAGCTGGTAGTCGATGGTGGCGTTGTAGCTGGTGAGCTTGCCCTGGAAGAGATCGGGCCGGTCGGAGACCCGGATATCGCGGCCCAGCCTCGGATTGACGAGCGAGGCGTCCTCCGGCTCGCTCTGCTCGCGGGAGACCAGGAGCTTCACTGAGAGTTGGTCGGTCGGCTCCCAAAGCAGGCTCGCCCGGCCGCCCCAGGCCTTGAGCGTGTTGGAATTCTTGATCCGCGTTCCAAGGTTGTCGAGATAGCCTTCCTCGTCGCGGTAGAAGCCCACGAGGCGCAGGGCCAGCTTGTCCTCCACCAGGGGGATATTGATCATCCCGTTGTAGCGCTGGCGCAGGGAGTCCGAGCCGGTCATGGCGAGGTCGCCCAGCACCGAGGCCTCGAAGCCCGAAGCATCGGGTTTCTTGGTCAGGATGCGTAGAGCGCCCGAAAGCGAACCGGAGCCGAACAGCGTGCCCTGCGGCCCGCGCAGGAATTCCACCCGCTCCACGTCGAACAGGTTCGGATCGAGGACCGTCGTGTTGCCGATGGTCGAGATCGGCAGCTCGTCGATATAGACCGCCACCGTGCTCTGCAGGTTCGCGCCGTAACCGTTGGTGGCGATGCCGCGGGCGGTGAAGTTGTTGAAGTTGGCGCTGGCGCGGTTCAGCACGACGCCCGGGGTCTGCTGGGCCAGGCCCTCGTAGCCGACGATGCCCTTGGAGGTCAGCTCTTCCTGCGAATAGGCGGTGATGCTGATCGGCACGTCCTGCAGCCGCTCTTCGCGGCGGGTCGCGGTGACGATGACTTCACCCACGCTCGTCGGCTCAGCGGCCGTACGGTCCGGCGCGGCGGTCTGGGCCAGCGCCGGCGAGGCGATCACGGCTAGGGTCGCGGCGCAAACCGACGCAAGTAGAAGCGGCTTCATAGTCAGATCCTCCCCCAATCAGCGCCGATCATTCGTGCCGGGCTGTGGTGCGGACGATGCGACGCCAACGACCAACCTGTCAACACTCACTCTCACGAGTGTGAATATCTGAGGTATGCGAACTGCGAGCGGTGGTCTCCGACGATGTCGGCGCCCTGAACGATGTCGGGCGCGGAGCGCGCCACCGCCCTGATCGACGCCGATCCCGACATCCCCAGCACCGATCGCTATCGCCGCCGCTTCGGGACCCTGGCCGACGTCTACGCCCCTAGGGTCAGGCGACCAGGGCGTCGTGCCAACGCCGTTCGAGGATGACCCGCCAGCCGCGATCAAATACGATGGCGCAACCAGCCCGTCGCGCGGCCCGTCGCGCGGCGAGCGAGGTCCGCAGAGGTGAGATGAGCAAGCGCGCCGCGCAACCCGCCGAGACGTCTGTCGTCCAGCTCGGCGCTCGAACCACGCCCTCCCAGACCCGCGCCCGCAACACCCTCGAGGCCGTGCTGTCCACGGCGGGGGACCTGCTGGGCGAGGTGGGATTCGAGCGCCTGACGACGAACCTCGTCTGCGAGCGCGCGGGCATGACGCCGCCGGCGCTCTATCGCTACTTCCCCAACAAATACGCCATCCTGAGCGAGCTGGCCCGGCGGCTGATGGACGCCCAGGACGAGGCGGTGTTCGCCTGGGTCCGGAACGGCGGGCTCCAGGCCGCCAGCCTGGAGACGGCTGTCGAGAAGAACCGCCGCCTGCAGCAGCAGGTGAACGAGATCACCCGTCAGATCCCGGGCGGGATCTGGATCATGCGCGCGCTGCGCGCGGTCCCGTTACTGCGCGACATCCGCATCGCCTCGCGCGACAAGGTCGCCAGGCACATCAGCGAGCGACTAACCGAGACCTATCCCAATGTGCCGGAGAGCGAGCTGTTCCGCGCCGCGCGGCTGACCACCGAAGTTGCGTACGCCGCGACCGAGATGGTGCTGGAGGAGCCGGCCCTGGACGAGGCGCGGATCAACGAGGACGTCTGCTGGATGGTGGCCATGCACTACAAGCGCCTCGCCGATCGGTATGCGCAGAGCCGCTAGAACGTCTCGGCCACCGGGTCCCGGCGGGCCATGACCGCCACGACGGCGACGATCAGCGCCAGGGCGGCCGCCAGGCACGCCGCGGCGAATTTCATCGCCGCACCGACGTCGGTATCGCCCACAAGCAGCGAGGCGGCCAACGGGCCGGCGCTGCTGCCCAGGAGCTGGGCGGTCCCCAACTGCATCGCCGCGCGGCGGGAAGGATCGATGCCGATCAGCAGCGCCGTGTGGAATGGCAAAACGAACAGCCACAGGAACCCGAACACCGCCACCAGCCCGATGAACAGAATCCCGGACGGATAGGCGGACAGGGCGGTCACAAGGCCAAGATTGATGACGCCCGCGCCTATGAGGACATGGCTGGCCTTCAGGCGCGCGCCGGCCACTGTCGCCGCGAGGCCGCCCAGCACCTGCATCGCCAGGGCCGCCGCCACCGCGTCATGCGCCTGTCCAGGATCGAGGCCGGCCGCCGCGGCGAGCGGCTCGAGATAGACCCAGATGGCGACGATGAAGGCCATGTAGAGGAACACGGCGGCGAGCCCCGCGCAGGCGAGCGGACTCAGCCGCCCGCCGCCGGCCTCGGACTTCGGCAAGGGCGCGAACTCGCGTGGTGCGGCGAGACCCGCCGCGGCCGCGGTGAGTGAGATCGCCGCCAACGCCACGAGGGCGCCGTCGACGCCCCACGACGCCATCACCATGCGCGGCAAGAGGGCCGCGAGCAGGAGCTGCGCGATTGTCTGCACCGTCACGAAGATTCCAGCCTGGCGCTCGGGCCGTGCGGAGCGGGCGATCATCCCCACCGCCGACCACAGCATCACGCCGGCGCACAGGCCCGTGACGCCGCGCAGCCCGATCAGGGCGGCGTCGGCCACCCAAAGTGTCGCGAGGTTGCACGCCGCGTGCCCCAGGCCGGCCAGCGCCAGCTTGGCTCGCAGGCCGGTCGGTTTCAGCACCGCCGCGGCGACCCCGCAAGCGAGGCCCAGGGCCAGCAGCTCGGCGGTCGCAGCGAGCCCGATACCCGACGCCGACAGCCGGCCGGCCTCGGCCAGCCCGCCCAGCACCAGCGGCTGGAGGCCCGCGATCAAGAGGGAGACGACGCCGATGTAGAGGATCGGCAGGTCGAGTGGCTGCGGCTCGGGGATGGCCTCGACCTCGCCGCTCATCGCGCCTGCCCGTATGACTGGAACCGGATCATGATCTCCGCCATCTGCGCGTCCGAGAGAAGGTTCGGCCCGCCGATCGCCAGGCAGCCCCAATAGACGGCCGCCTGCTCCTCGATCTCCTCGGCGATGAGCAACGCCCGGCCCAGGCTTGGCGCGACGGCGATCTGGCCGTGGTTGGCCATCAGCGCGGCGTAGCGCCCGTCCAGGGCGGCCACCACCGCATCCGCAAGCGCCTCGGATCCGAAGCTGGCGTAGGGCGCGACCGGCACGCTGGCGCCGCCGCTGACGCCGACCATGTAGTGGACCGCCGGGATCGGGCGACCGGCGCAGGCCAGGATGGTCGCGTGGCGCGAATGGCAGTGCACCACGCCGCCTACGTCGGACCGCCGGCGCAGGATCTGCATGTGCATCCGCCACTCGCTGGACGGCTTGAGCTGGCCGTCCGGAATGCTGTCGTCGCCCCCGACGAACACCATCGCTTCGGGGGTCAGGCGCTCGGGCGGTACGCCGCTCGGCGTCACCAGCATGCCGTCGCCCAGGCGGGCGGAGACATTGCCCGAAGTGCCCCGGTTCAGGCCCCGCGCCTCCATGGCCCGCATGACCTCCACCATGCGGCTGCGGAGCGCGCCTTCCTCGATGTTCGACATCAGCCGGGATCCTTCAGCGTCATGGTGTTCATGGCGTCGAGCACGCCGTCGTAGCTCTGCAGCTTGCCCAGCGTCGCCAGCCCCTGGGCCACCAGCGCGGCCACGGCCGTGGCGAAGCGGCAGGCGTCGAGGGGCGCAAGGCCACGATCCAGGCCGGCGATGAAGCCCGCGCAATAGGAGTCGCCGCAGCTCGTGGTGTCCACCGGCGTGATGTCGTAGGCGCCCAGCGCGGCCCGTTCCCGTCCCAGGGCGGCGTACGAGCCGGCGCCGCCGTTCTTGATGATCACGGCGCCGGCGCCGAGGCCAAGGAAGAAATCCGCGGCCGCGTCGAGGGTGTCGGTCTTCGAAAGCGCGAGAGCCTCGCTGGCGCTGGGCATGAAATAGTCGACATACGGCAGCAGCCGCTCCAGTTCGGCCAGGGCCGTGGGCTGGGGCGAGATGAGGTCGCAAGTCACCGTCGCACCGCCGGCTTTCGCCGCCTGAACCACCGAAAGCCCCGCGCCGCCGTCCAGGCGCGGCCCGCCGATCCCGGCATAGTGCAGGAAGGCCGCCTGCCCCGCCGCCGCGATCACCGCTTCGCCCGTCGGCGCGAACAGACCCGCCCCCAGGGCGTGGAAGTTGGGCCGCCGCCCGTTCGAGTCGATGGTCAGGACGGTGGCCGAGGTGGGGAGATTTTCCATCACCTCCACGAGGCGCGTGTCGATCCCTTGCTCCTCAAGGCCCAGGCGCACCACGCGGCCCATGAAGTCGCCGCCCACGCTGCCAGCCAGGCGCGTCTTCACGCCCAGGCAAGCCGCGACCATGGCGGCGCCGGCCGCCGTGCCGGCGGGCGCGATCGCGATGCCCTCGATGATCCGCGTGCCCTCGCGCGTGGGCAGGGCGTCGATCGGCCTCGCCACGATGTCGAGCGTCGTCAGCCCGATGCAGAGAAGACCCTCACCCATGTTCCGCCCTCCGAAGCGCGGTTGATTTGTATCTGCTCCGCGATAAGATAGTCAAAGCTATCTTTTTGCATCGAGGGCGCAGCCATGACCTGGACCAACAGCAAGAACCGGGCGCTGGCCGAGCGGGCCCAGGCGGTCATTCCCATGGGCATGTACGGCCACCAGTCGGTGCTGCTGCTGCCCGACGACTATCCCCAGTTCTTCGCCCGCGCGGAAGGCGCGCATCTCTGGGACGTGGACGGCAACCGCTATCTCGACTTCCTGTGCGGCTACGGCCCCAACCTGTTCGGCTACGGTGACAAGGAGATCGACGACGCCTACGCCGAGCGGATGCGCCAAGGCGACACCATGACCGGCCCGGGCGAGGCCATGGTCGAACTGGCCGAGGCGATGGTGGGCATGGTCGACCACGCCGACTGGGCGATGTTCTGCAAGAACGGCACCGACGCCACCACCATGGCGATGATGATCGCCCGCAACCACACCCGCCGGAACACGATCGTCCTGGCGCGGGGCGCCTATCACGGCGCCGCGCCCTGGTGCACGCCGCTGAAGCGGGGGGTCGCGCCCGGCGACCGGCAGCATCAGGTGTTCTACGACTACAACGACGTCGAGAGCCTCGAGGCGGCCGTGCGCGAGGCCGGCGACGACCTCGCCGCCATCTTCGCCTCGCCCATCAAGCACGACACCTTCGTCGACCAGGAACTGCCGGATCCGGCCTATGCCCGCCGCGCCCGCGAGCTGTGCGACGAGCACGGCGCCCTCCTCATCGTCGACGACGTCCGCGCCGGCTTCCGACTAGCGCGCGACTCAAGCTGGTCGCTGGTCGGTGTGAAGCCGGACCTGTCGAGCTGGGGCAAGGCGATCGCCAACGGCCACCCGATCTCGGCCCTGCTGGGCGCCGACGTCGCCCGGATGGCGGCCTCGACCATCTACGCCACCGGTTCGTTCTGGTTCTCGGCCGCGCCCATGGCGGCGGCGCTCAAGACGCTCCAACGGATCCGCGACACCGACTACCTCGAACGCACCCAGGCCCTGGGCCATCGCCTGCGCGACGGCCTGGAAGAAAGCGCCGGCCGCAACGGTTTCGCCCTGCGCCAGACCGGTCCGGCCGAGCTGCCGCTGATCATGATCGACGACGATCCCACCTTGGCCAAGGGCTACTTCTGGAGCCAGGCGCTGATCAAGCGCGGCGTCTACGTCCACCCCTGGCACAACATGTTCATCTGCGCGGCCATGACCGACGCCGACATCGACTTCGCCGTCGAGGCCGCCGATGACGCCTTCAAGCTGCTCAAGACCGCCGGCCCGCTGGAGCCGCCGGCGAAGCTGAGCTTCATGAACCAGATGCTGGAGCACTAGGCGCGCCCGGCCGGCTCACGCCGAAGCGGCGCAGGACGTTGTGGGTGATCTTCTCGACGAACGGATTCCGCGCGCCCAGGCCATGGGCCCATTCAGTCGTGCCGGAATTGAAGACTTCGCCCCTCCCCCGCTTGAAGCTGGCCAGAACCGCATGGCCGCGCAGGACCTTGGCCTGGGCTTCCGGGCTGCTGTCGCCGAAGATCACATCGGCGACCACGTCCAGCTTCTCGGGCGGTATGATAGGGTTGTAGCCGCGGCCGGGCTCCTCGCCGAAGGCGCACGGCGCGACGCCGATGATCTCCAGGTTCTCCGGCACGCCCAGCATCGGGACCGCCTTTGGCAGGCCGTCGTCCCCGAAGTTGAAGCGGCAGCCGTCGCTCTCGTAGCCGATCAGCGGCAGGTCGCCGCCGATCACGTCGCCATAGAAGAGGTCCGAGCCCTCCAGCGCCCAGTGCCTGTCGTCATAGACGGTGAAGCCGCCCTGCCCGCGCGAAACGCACATGCCGAGCCGATGGTAGCCGGCGAAGAGGAAGCTCAGGCCCGTGATCTGCGCCTCGGGCCGATTGAACGCCGGATGGGACCACAGGTGGGTCGCCTGTTCGGGGGCCACCTCCTCGGCCTCGAAACCCTTCCACTTGTGGCAAACGTAGGTCTTGCCGTCGTTCTCCCAGCGCACCTTCCAGAAGCAGCTGTTGCCCGAGAGGATCGCGGCCTTGCCGCCGGCGTCGACGAAGCGCTCGACCTGATCGCGCTGCCCACCCGACCAGTATTCGCTGTGGCCGACGAACAGCACAGCCTCATAGCCGGCGAGGAGGTCGGGCTCGGCCTCGAGGTCGTAGTCGGTGGCGAAGTCGAGCGCATAGCCTTCCGCCTCCGCCCAGGCGACGAAGATGTGCTCCCACTTATACAGGAAGCCGGCCGAGCCGTCGTAGGGCGAGGCGCGGTGCTCTCGCATCCACTGCGGATCGGCCGCCCAGGGCCGCTCCTGGAAGCCGCGCTGGCGCATGTTCACCAGGCGCGGCGCATCGGCCGGCGGGGCCACGATCAGCGGCGGGAACGGACGCTGGGTGGAGAGGACGCCGATCGCCTCGTCCATTGCCTGCGCCAACGGGACCTGGCCGCTCATCAGGCCGGTGACGTTGGAATAGGCGTTCGCCCCGCCCCAGTAGTTGTAGGACTGGTAGGTGTTGGTCGCGAGGACCATCAGCGCCGTCGAGCCGCGCACGGCCATCGGCGGCTTCACGCAAACGAAGTGATGCGCCGCCTCGCCGGCCGCGTCCGTCAGGACGATGTCGTAGTAGCCGGAGGCCCAGTCGGACCCGACCTCGACCTCCAGCGCCACTGGCCAGCCGCAGCCGTCCCGGTCGGCATTCGACGGAACCGGATGCGCGCCGACGGCCACGCCTTCCACCGCCAGCACCTCGTGGCGTTCGGCGCCCACCCGCGCGATGGAGAGCCGGCAGGGCCCGTTGTCGGCGCTGGCGTGCAGGTCGAAGCGCTCGCCGGGCCGGACGCTCAGACGGTCGGTGTAGCAGGCCAACATCAGGCTCACCCTTGGCATGGGACAAAAGAATAGTTTTTATTACCGTGTTCTAGCCGGCGGGCCATTTTTTCCAAATCCTCGGCCACCCTGCGCACCACGCGTCCACACAGACCATCCCGGCGCCGCAAATCCCGCCAACCGGCGCCGTGCGACAGCCTATCCCCGGGATGAGTCCTTCTTTCAATAGCTTTTACTATCGTATATGCGCTGTCGCAAACACGACACGATTAGGGGATGACCATGAGATCGATACTGTTCGCGGGCTGCGCGGCCTTGGCCCTGTCCACTGGAAGCGCCGTCGCGCAGGAGTCCGCGGAGGCCGTGTCCGTCGACGAGGTGGTCGTCACCGCGCAGAAGCGTAGCGAGAACCTGCAGGACGTCCCGGTCTCGGTGACCGCGTTCTCGGGCCAGAGCCTCACCGACCGCGGCGTCACCAACGTCATCGGCCTCAACAACCTGGCGCCCGGGCTGCGGGTGAGCAGCGGCGACGCGGCGGCCAACCCGAAGATCTTCATCCGCGGCGTGGGCCTGAGCGACTTCAATCCCAACTCCTCCAGCGGCGTCGGCATCTATGTCGACGGCGTCTATGTCAGCTCGCCGCTCGCCCAGATGGCCGGCTTCTTCGACATCGGCCAGATCGAGATCCTTCGCGGACCCCAAGGCACGCTCTACGGCCGCAACACCAACGGCGGCGCGGTCAACGTCACCACCAGGCGCCCGACCCAGGCCTTCACGGCGGAAGCGGCGGCGGAGTACGCGACCTACGACGCCGTGAACCTCACCGGCGCCGTCGGCGGCGGCGTCATCCCGGGCGTGCTGGCGGTGCGCGCCGCGGGCCAGCTCGTCGACGACGGCGGCTATGCCTACAACCGGGTCACCGGGAACGACCTCAACGAGACCCGCTACTGGGCGCTGCGCCTCTCGGCCCTCTACACGCCGACCGAGACCATCGAGGCGCTGTTCCAGGTGAACCGCTTCGCCAACCGCGGCGACGCCACCCAGCCGCAGCACCGCGCGCTGTTCCCGCTGACGCCGGGCGCCACGGGATCCGACGGCTTCTGCACGCCGGCCTTCTACGGCACGGCCCAGTGCAGCGACGCCTTCGGCTACGTCGACACGGACGGCGAAGACCGCGCTCTCGACGCCAACAGCGAAGGCAAGGACAAGATCGACCTCTTCGGCGCATCGGCCCACATCACGTGGGAGCTCGGTCCAGTGTCGCTGGTGTCCGTCACTGCCTGGTCCTGGGCTCACCGCAACGCCTTCGAGAACACCGACGCCAACCCGTACCAGATGCTGGAGATCAACTACCTGGCCCGGCAGCGGCAGTTCACCCAGGAGCTGCGCATGCAGTCGAACGATCCGGACGCGCGCCTCAAGTGGGTGCTGGGCGCCTACTACATGGACGAGACGGTGAAGGACGCCTCCACCCAGGACGTCCTGCGCGACCTGCGCCCGTTCTTCCCCGACGGCTTCAGCCTGGCCGACAGCGTGGCGGCGTTCAGCTATCCCTACACCCAGAGCACCAAGAGCTACGCCGCCTTCGGCCAAGCCGACTACCAGGTGACCGACCGGCTGACCGCGACGGTCGGCCTGCGCTATTCGGCCGACGACAAGAGCTTCGACTATCGCAGCCAGGCCGAGGGTGGCCTGATCGTCCTGCTCACCTCCCAGCAGGATAAGACCTTCTCCGCCTGGTCCGGCCGCCTGGGCCTGCGCTACGAGGTCTCCGACGATGTCGGCGTCTATGCGACCTACAACCGCGGCTTCAAGAGCGGCGGCTTCTTCGGCGGCCTCGCCACCACGCCCGAGGAGTTGATCCCCTACGACAACGAGACACTCGACGCCTTCGAGATCGGCCTGAAGTCCGAGCTCCTCGAGCGCCGCCTGCGCCTGAACCTCTCGGCCTTCTATTACGACTATCAGGACCAGCAGGTGTTCGCCCAGGCGCTGCGCAACGGCCTGACGGTCCTCGTCCTCGACAACGCCGCCAATTCAGAAGTCTATGGCGCCGAGATCGAAGCCACGGCGAAGATCACCCGCAACCTCTCGATCGACGCCGGCCTCGCATTGCTGGACGCCACCTACGGCGAGTACGTTTCCCAAGGCGACGACTTCAGCGGCAACCGCCTGCCCCAGTCACCGAAGCTCACTTTCAACATGGCGGCCAATTACAGCCATCCCCTGCCCGCCGGCGGCGAGCTGCTGGGGACGGTGGACGCGGCCTATTCGTCGAAGGTCTATTTCGACAACTCCAATGCGGACCGGCTCTCGCAGGACGGCGTCTGGGTCGTCGGCGCCCAGGCCGGCTGGCGCTCGACGGACGGGAGGATCGAGGCGGGCGTCTTCGCCCGCAACCTGTTCGACGAGACCTACGTGGTGTCGATCTCCAACATCGACAGCCTGGGCGAGGACCTGCTCAGCCTGAACCGGCCGCGCAGCCTCGGAGCCTTCCTGCGCTATCGCTACTGAGACTGCGCGGACGGCGGAGACGGCCAAGTCCACCGTTCTCCGCAACCGCCCCGTCGGCGGACCGTGCAGGGCGTCGCGCCGCCTGCGGTCCGGACCGCACCGCTCGCAACGCGCTGGATGCAGCCGCGCGTGCCTGCCGCTGCGCTTAGGGCTGGCGGGCGACCCCGGGCTCAGGCTCGAGGTCTGGCCGTGGCGCAACGTGACTAGGGCCCGCCATCCGACTGGCCTTCTCGTTTGCGCTCTAGTGCCGACGACTGGACTCCGCCCGTAGTGGCCGCGCAGCTCGAACGCCTTGCATTCGGTCTAGATGCCGCCCTTCGAGTCCTCTGCGCAGAGATACTTGCCGCTCGGGGCGCGCTCCAGGACGATCGGCAGGCGCCGCAGCTGGCACATGGCGTTGTCGTCGATCCAATCGTCGGGTCCCTCGACGCGCCGGATCGTCAGCGTCGGGCGGCGCGCCTTCGGCAGGCTTCAGGAACACCATGAAGGGCTAATCTCTGGAATCCGGCGTCCTCGCCGCTATCGCGGGAGAACTGCTCCCAGAGTTCCAGGTTCTTGGTGGAGAGCGGCAATTCACGGAAGTCGCGGTTCTGCTGGCGGCGCCGGCCCCAATTGCGGCTGGATTGTTTCCCCGCCCGCAACTCCCCTCGACGAGCGCGACCTTGAGACCCTGGCTGGCCAGGTGATAGGCGGCGAAGCTGCCGGCGATCCCCCGCGCCAATGATGACGGCGTCGACCTCGGCGGGCAGATCAGGCGAGCCCTCGATCAGACGCGGCGGCGCTGGCAATAGACACCCCCCGAATGAGCATGACCGGCGGTCATGGCCCGCACCGGTTTCGGTCGGGCATGCGGCCCCACGCCTTCCCGCGATCCCCTGCTGCCGGAATTCATCCGAGCGACTGACTGGCGAGGGCGAAGAGCGCCGCATGGGCGCTCGACCGCGGAGGCTCGCCGCGCGTCATAGCCACGACCTGGTCAACCCGCGGCAGGCCGATCGCCTCCAGCCACGGAGACAGTCCACAGGCGGATGTCACGTCCAGACGGACGAACCGACCGGCATGCGGCGCGGCCAAGGCAGAGATGAGTCCGCGCGCCTCCGCCGCGGTCTCGGCGACCACAGGGCCGATGACGATGCCGCGGCCCCATCTACGCGCGCAGCCGTAGCCGCACACGACGCCGTCCCGTTTGACGACCTTGACCTCGCCGATCCCGAACAGCGCGTCGATCAGGACCGCGCGTTCCATCCCGCTGGCGACATGATCCAGCCTGCGGACCGCCTCGAGATCGGCTGCCCGGAAGGGTCGTGTCGCGGCTGCCGGATCCGGCGCCGGCGCGTGCGTCAGCATGGCCTGGTGCTGATGCACGTGCCCGCGCTCGACAAAGCCAAGCGACTTGTAGAGCGAGAATCCCTCTCGCGTGGAGTTCAGGATCATGGAACGGCCCGCTGCATCGGCGAGCAGGGCTTCCATCAAGGCGCGGCCGATACCCATTCGCTGCGCGTCCGCCGCCACAATGATCATGCCTGCAGAAGCATGGTGCTGGCCGTAAGGCCACCACAGCGCCGTGCCGGCGAGGCGTGCGTCGATCTCGACGGCGAATCCCCGGCCGAGCGCGAGCGCGAAGGCCCAGTCCTCCAGCCGGTAGGGCCACTGCAGCGCCTGCGAGAGCGCGAGCGCCTGCGGCAGATGCTCGGGACTGAGCGCGACCGGCCTCAGGGAGCGTCGTTCCGCAGTTTGCTCGCTGATTCCTTCGCCCACCTGAGTCCCCTTGTCTGACGCGGCTAGGCTGGCCGGTAAGTGCAATAGATCTTCTTCACGTGTTCGCGGCTTTCCCATGAGGCGCCGCCGCCCTGCTCGAAGAGGACGACGTCGCCCGCGCCGAAGGTTCCTTCGCGCCCGGCGGCGTCAACGAACGTGACGGAGCCCTCAAGCAATCGCATGAGTTCATAGTGCCGGAAGGTGACCAGTCGGCGATTGTAAGGCGTCGAATCCCAGGTTCCGCAGACGAGTTCCCCGCTTCCGGAACGATAGTCGGTGTGGTTTCGACACTCCGGCGTGGGTCCGATCAAAACGTCGGGGGCCGGCGGATTGGATGGCGCCAGCGGCGCGCCTTGGTCGATCCGGACCGGCCCCTCAGCGCCCGCACCGCCTCCACCGGTGCAGCGCACGAGCACCAGTTTGGCGCCGCGATCGCTTTGCCAGTCCAGCGGACGTTCACGGACCAGCACGCCGGCCTCGCCGGCGGTCAGCGCACATTGCGCGCCACGTTGTTCGAAGGTGATGTCACCTTCCAGGACGAGCACGAACTCGTCTCCCAAGAGGTGGGTTCGGCCAGAGGCGCCCCGCTGGACATGCGCGATCTCTAAGGTGATCGGTCCCTCCGGAAGCGGGAGGCGCCGCCGATCCGGGAAATAGCCATCGACGCCCGGTTCGACGGGCGGCCACTCGGCGGACGTCCGGAGCACGTCGACAAAGCCGGCGACGCGATCGGTGTGCGCGACCTGATCAGCAAGCATCTCGTTCATTCACATCGCTCCAAAGCGACCTTGCCAACGCGTCCGTCGCGGGAAGCCTCGGCGACGGACGGCGCGTGCGCGACCCAGGCCCCGCCCGGATTCCAGCCACACTCTACGGGAGACCCTCGGAGCGCAGGCGCCGGGAAACGGCGCGCATAATGTGCATTCTGCCAAATTCTCGGTCTCCGCCGGCATGGCGTGTCGGTCGCCCCAAGCGCTAGAAGTATTTGAGCCACGCGATGTCCCGGCGACGCCTTTTCAGGCGAGAGAACCACACGACAGGGAAATATAGCGGTACGAGGAGGCCGACGTACCAGACCAGAACCCAGTTGTAGCTGCTGACTCCGAAGAATTCGCCGTGGTTCTGTCCCCAGATCGCAAGCGCGATATGGTACAGGATGCGAAGCACCGTAAGGTGGAAAATGTAGAAGAACATCGGCGCGCCCCCGAACACTGCAAGTGCGCTTATGACAGCGCTATCGCGGACCCGCTCGAAGGCGACGAGCAGCAGAGCGCCGACGCCGAGAGTTGGCAGCAGGAAGAGTAGCGACGGCGGATATTTGGTCAGGGAGATGAAGCTCATGACCGTCCGCAGCGGGCTTCCCTCCACGACGAACCAGGGCTTGTCGCCGTAGACGTTGATCCCGCGCAGCACGAGGAAGGCCGCGAGCATTCCAGCGCCCAGCGCGAGCAGCCGCTTCTGGCGAGCCTCGGGCGCGACGTGCGGCAGGAACCACGGACCGATCCCGTACCCGAGCAGTATTACGCCGATCCAGGGCAGCACCGGATAGGTGGTCTTCGCCACAGCGCCGAACGGCAGGGCGATCAGGTCGCGCTGGTGCAGCTGCGCCCACAGCGCGTGGAGCGGATTTCCAGGCTCGAGATGGATTGGATCGAGCAGGTTGTGGCCACAGACGATCGCCAGGCCCAGACCGATCAAGGCGTGGCGCGGCAGCCGCATGAGGGCGGCGAGCGCGATCATGGAAAGGCCGATGCACCAGATGACCTGCAGCCAGAAAGTCGGCGTGTTCGTCCAATATATCGGCGAGAGATAGAAGACTTCGATCGCCATGAGCAGCAGACCACGCTTCACCAGGTAGGACGTGGTCTCCTCGACCGTGTGATTGCTGCGGAACAGGAAGACGCCCAGGCCGGTGAGCGCCACGAACACCGGCGCGCAGAGACTGACGGCGAGACGGGCGAAGGCGACCGCCGGCAAGGCCGTGCGGGCGTCGACCGGGTCCGCGACGGGCACATACAGGAACCAGGTTTCACGGACGTGGTCGAGCAGCATCAGCACCATCACGAAGCCACGCAGGGCGTCGATGTTCTGTAGGCGCACGCGCGCGACCGGAACCGCGTCCCTGACCGCGCTCGCCGCGAGCGGCCGAGATTCAATCGAGGCTATTCTGCCCATGTTCCGCTCCCAATCACCTTCGACGGCAGCCCCCGGGCCGCCTTGCGACAGGGCCCGCAGATGTGGCCCAAGATGCTCTTCACCTCAGCCATCCCACCAGACGTGGTCGCCGAACGCGTAGCCCATGAGGCCCCCGATCGGGATCGGGAACACGCCCTTCAGGCGCGCATCGAAGGCGTCGACCAGGCTGATGAAGACCGGGATGCCGATCCCGCTGCCCTCGTGGACCATGGTCTGCAGGTCGCCGTACATCTGCTTGCGCCGCGCCTCGTCGGCCTCGCCCCGCGCCGCCAGCAGCAACTGGTCGAAGCGCGGGTTCTTCCAAGCGGACTCGTTCCAGGTGGCGTCGGACTTGAAGAAGAGGCTGAAGAGCAGGTCTGCCGTGGGCCTGGGGTTGGTGTTCCCGAAGGTCAGCGGATGCTTCATCCAGTGCGTGGAGTAGTAGCCGTCGGACGGCGCCCGGTTGACCGCCAACCGCATCCCGATCTTCGCCGCCGCCTCCTGGAGGATCGACGCCATGTCGACCGATCCGGTGGCCGCCGGTGAGGCATACATCGGCAGCCGCACGTTCAGGAGGCCCGCCCGCTTCAGCAGGAAGCGGGACTTGTCGGGATCATAGGTCCGCTGCGGCAGGTCCGGGAGATGGTAGGGGTGCCCCGGCGGGATCGGCTGGTCGTTGCCGATCTGGGCATAGCCGCGGAATAGCGCCTTGCGGATCAGCTCCCGATCCAGCAGATGCTTCATCGCGAGTACGAAGTCAGGATGGCCTGTCGGCAGCCGGTCCAGGCGCATGATCAGATCGGTGTAGAGCCCCGAGCGGGTCTCGAGGATCTGGTGCTTGCCGGTCGCGCGCACGCGGCGTGTGGAACGTGCGTCCACGGCGTTGACCAGATGCACGTCGCCGGAGAGCAGGGCATTCACGCGCGAGACTTCGTCGGGGATGCCGATGAGTTCCACCTCGTCGAGGTACGGCCGGCCGGCCTTCCAGTAGTTGGGGTTCCGCGACACCACGGTCCGAACGCCCGGCGTGAACGTCTTCAGCCGGTAGGGGCCGCAGCCGTTGGCCGTGCGGAAGTCCGTGGTTCCGTCCTTGACGATCAGGAAATGCGAGGTGGCGAGGACGGCCGGAAGGTCGGCGTTCGGACCCGTGAGCCGGACCTGCAGCTCCCGTGATCCCGTCGCCTTGGCCTCGGCGATCTGGTCGGCGATGGTCTTCGCCTTGGAGGCGACGCCCAGGTCCTTGTGGCGGAGCAGCGAATAGACGACGTCCTGCGCCGTCAGGGTCGAGCCGTCGTGGAACTCCACGCCGCTGCGCAGGCGGATATGCCAAGTGGTTCGGTCCGAGGTCTCGATGGCCTCGGCCAGCGCCAGCTGCGGCCTCAGATGCGTATCGAGCGCGGTCAGCCCGCTGTAGAGCAGGTTGTGGCGGGCGTAGTCGGTGGAGATCCCGCCCTTGGCCGGATCCAGCGTGTCGGCCTGGGAGCTCGAGGTGCTCGCCACCCGTATGCGCCCGCCGCGACGGGGCGGTCCGCTGGGCGCGGGCGGCGCCTGTGGCTGGGCCGCGGGTCCGCCAGCCCCGCTGCGGCCGCAGCCGACGAGGCCTGTCGCGCCCAATGCCCCCAGGCCCAGCGCCGCCGTCCGCCGGGTGAGGATGTCGCTCATCAGTGCAGCCGGTCCTGCAGCCGGTACCAGGCGCCCACGAGAGGCAGGAACCAGGGCGGCCCGAAGTGACCGGGAATGGCCGGCCAGTCGAAGTCCTTCCAGGGGTTGAGCTCGGGACGGCCGCCCATCACCTCGGCCATGACGGCGCCCATGTAGGTCGACATCTGCGTGCCGTGCCCGCTGTAGCCCATCGAGTAGTGGACCCCGTTGCGCTCTCCCGCCCTGGGCAGGCGGTCGCGGGTCATGTCGACCATCCCGCCCCAGCAATAGTCGATGCGGACCTTGGCGAGCTCTGGAAATACCTCCGCCAGAGCGCGCTGCAGGATGACGCCGCTCTTGAGGTCCGACCGCGGGTTCGACACCGCGAACCTGGCCCGGCCGCCGAATAGCAGCCGGTTGTCCGGCGTGATGCGGAAGTAGTTCACGAGGTTCTTGGTGTCCGTCGCCATCCGCCGGCGCGGCAGGATGCGGTCGAGGACATCGACGCCCAAGGGCTCCGTCACGATGATGAAGGCGCCGACGGGCACGATGCGGCGGCGAAACCAGCCCAGCGGGCCGACACCAGAAATGCCGCTCGCGATAAGCACCTGATCGGCGTGCAGTCGCCCTCGTGGCGTCACGACCTCGTGCCCGCCGCCTGACGCCCGTCGCAGACCTACGACCGGCGTGTGCTGGTGGAACTGCGCGCCCCTGCGGGCAGCGGCCTCCGCCAGGCCGGTCACGAACCGACCCACATGCATCCCGGCGCTCTTCTCGAAGATCATGCCGCCGAAATAGCGCCGGGACCCCAGCTCGGCAGGCAAGTCGGCGGGCGACACGATCCGGGTCTGCGGATCGGCCTCGGCGGCGAGGAGCTCCTGCGTTCGGCGGAGCTTGTCGAAGTGCTCGGGCTTGGCTGCGAGCTTGAGCTTGCCGGTGCGCGCGAAGCTGCAGTCGATGCCCTCTTCGCGGACCAGCCGTTCCACCAGGTCCACGCCGGCGTCGAAGCTATGATAGAGCTGCGTGGCGCGTTCGCGTCCAAGCTTCGCCGACATGGCGGCATAGTCCTGGGCGAAGCCGTTGTTGCACATCCCGCCGTTGCGGCCCGACGCGGCGTTGCCGACCGTTTCAGCCTCGCAGACCACGACGCGAGCGCCCTTCTTGGCGAGCGCGAGCGCGGCGGACGCGCCCGTCAGACCGGCGCCGATGACCACCACATCGGCCTTGCCGGCCACCGGCTCCTTGGATGCGCCGGAGAACGGCGGCGCGGTGTCCAGCCAGTACGACGTCAGCTTCATCCGAGACTCCGCGTCCATCAGCCCTCCTCCGCTTCCTGCGGGGCAGCGGCGACGGCGTCGATCTCCACCAGATAGCCGTAGTGCAGCTCGGGCACGGGCACGACGCTGCGCGCTGGCCGGGCCTCGCCCATGACCTCGGCGTAGATCGCGTTGAAGCGGGGCCAGTTCTCCACGCCGACGAGGTAGGCCGTGACCTTGACCAGGTGGCGCGGCGAGGCGCCCGCGGCGGCGAGCACGCCGAAGAGATTGGCGAGCGTCTGCCGCGCCTGGTCCTCGAACGGGAGGTGCGCGGTATGGGCGCCGTCCGGGCGGGCGCCCAGCTGGCCCGATACATAGATCAGCCCGCCGTGCGCGACGGCGGGGCTGTAGTGGCCGGCGGGCGGTTGGGCTCCCGGCACGGCGATCGGGCGTGGTTCACCCGCCATCACCATCCCCGGATCCGCGGCCAGCGCGCCTCGACGACCGGCGACGCGCCGTGGACGACGTTATACGCCTCGTGCTGGGCGGCGGTCGCGCAGGCGTGGTTGGGTAGGATACGCACGCGGGCGCCGACGGGCAGATCCGGCAACGGCTGGTCGCCGCCCCCGCGGATGGCCAGGATTCCGTGCTCCTGGCTCGCCTCGGCGACCAGCAGGTCCGGATAGGGGCGACCCTCCAGATCGCAGACGGCGCCGTAGCGCTGGTCGACGGCTTGCGACGCTGTCCCACGGTCGCGCGAGAGCGCCATCCAGCCGGCGTCGATCAGGATCCAGCCCTTCTCCGGCTTTCGGCCGATGACCGTGGCCAGGACTGAGACGGCGATGTCGTCCAGGGTGCAGACGCCGATCCCGTGCATCACCAGGTCGAAGAACATGTAGACGCCGGCGCGCATCTCGGTGACGCCGTCCAGGTTGCGCGCGAAGTGCGCCGTGGGCGTCGAGCCGACGCTCACCACCGGGCATTGGTGGCTCAGCGCGCGCAGCTGCTTGGCCGCGGCCACGGCCGCTGCGCGCTCGCCGTCCGCCGCCTCGGCCAGCGCCTCCGGCGTGCGCAGCCCGTAGGACTCGCCGGCATGGGTCAGCACGCCCATCAGCTCGACACCGCCGTCCCTGAGCGCGGCCGCCACGTCGCCGATTGCGGGATCGCCAGGGGCGAGGCCGCCACGGTGTCCGTCGGAGTCGATCTCGATCAGCGCGGCCGGGCCGACGCCCAGCGCCGCGCCGGCGGCGGCCAGGGCGCGGGCCTGATCGACGGTGTCCAGCACCACCTTCAGGTCGACGCCTTGCCCACGCAGGCGCAGCGCCCGCTCCGCCTTGTCCGGGGCGAGGCCGACGGCATAGGTGATGTCGGAAAAGCCGTGGCTTGCGAAGTATTCCGCTTCAGCCAGGGTCGACACGGTGATCGGCCCCGGCGCGTCGGGGTAGAGCCGCCGCGCGACGTCGATCGACTTGGCGGTCTTCAGGTGCGGGCGCAGCGACACATCGAACTTGGCGAGCCGGCCGCGCAGCCGCGCGATGTTCCGCTCCATCCGATCTCGATCCAGCACAAGGCTGGGGGTCTCCAGCTCGCGCAGAGTCGCCGCCGCAGCGTCCACCGGTTGTTCGAGTAGTGTCGTGTCGGTCACGGTCTGATGCCCATTAGTTCACGCGCATCTTGCGCCTCAGCCATAAGGTCGGCAATTAACGTCATCTGCATTTGGAATTAAGGTGCGCCTTAATGCTGACGTCTGATGACCTCGCCTTCTTCGGGGTTCTGGCTGGGTCTTCCTCGCTGGCGGAGAGCGCGCGGAAGCTGAATGTGACGCCACCCGCGGTCACGCAGCGTCTCCGCGCGCTGGAAGCCCGCCTCGGCGTCCGTCTCGTCGACCGCTCCGCACGACAGCTCAGCCTCACCGACGAAGGCGCGCTCGTCGCCGCCCACGGCGTGGTGGTGAGCGACGCCATAGAGTCGCTCACCGGGGCGCTGGCCGAGCGCAAGGGAACGGTCAGCGGACACCTGCGGATCGCGGCGCCGCACGGCTTTGGCCGCGTGCACGTGGCGCCCGTCGTCGGCGCGTTCGCCCGCATGCACAGCAGCGCAACCGTCGCCTTGGAGCTGTCCGACTATCCCGCCGCCCGATTGATTGAGACCTGCGACGTCGTCATCCACATCGGCCCGCCCGGCCCGCCGAACCAGATCGTGACGACCCTGGCGCCGAACCGGCGGATCCTCTGCGCAGGCCCAGGATACCTGGAGGCCGCGCCCCCGATCCAAGCCCCGGCCGACCTGGTCCTTCACCGCTGCCTGGTGGTGCGCGAGAACGATGAGGATGTAACCCTCTGGCGACTTCAACGGCCGCGCCATGACGCGGCGACGGTGCGGATCCGTCCGGCGATGTCGAGCAACGATGGGGCCGTGGTCCGCGATTGGGCGATCAACGACCTAGGCGTCACCGTTCGTTCCGAGTGGGACGTTGCGGGCGACCTTGCCAGCGGCCGACTAAGGCAGGTCCTGCCGGACTGGGAAGCTCCGACAGCCGATGTGGTCGCCATGCTTGGGGCCCGCCATGGCCGGACCACGCGCACGACGGCTTTCCTTGCCCTCCTGCGTCAGTCGCTGACGCCTGCGCCCTGGCGGGCCGGCGCTGCCGCCTAGTAGTCATAGATCGCCTTGGTCTCGAGATATCCTCCAGACCATAGACGCCGTGTTCGCGCCCGTTGCCTGAGCGCTTGTAGCCGCCGAACGCGGCCCCACCGTCCCATGCGGGGTAGTTTATGTGCACCTGCCCCGCGCGGATGCGGGAGGTCACACGCCCGCGCCCCAGCTATGGCTCCTCCGCCCCTGCCCCGGAAACGGCCGCCCCGACCCGCCTACGGTCAACCGAGATCTCCGACATGGTGACCAAGGTGCAAATCGCCCTGGTGGTCCACGGCTAGCGCGCTGGTGGGCCCGGTAAGACTCACATGATGGGGCTGAAGGCCTTTCCGCACATGACATATGCTCTGGCCTTTCTGACGCCATACCAACAATTGTACCAACACGCCCAGTGGACCCCGGCGCATTTGCGCGGAGACCTCCGCTATGCGCCGTTCTAACGTCAGGATCGCGCCACAAGCCGACGTTGGCTGTGAACCGAGAAGCAGACGTTGGCTACGCAGTCCCCTGGACAATGGCTCTCGACAAGGCGGCGCTGCGCCACCCGGCCGGAGGTGACTGTCCATGCCTTCGCCTGACGTCGCGCGCGCGTTGACACCCGGTCCCGGCGGGTCGGCGATGGCAGACCTCAGTTCTGGCCTGCAGCAGGCAGAGCCACGGATCGTTCGCTGTCCAGCGAGACTGCGCGCGTGGTGGCGATCTGGGCCTAACGGCCAAGGGGGACCATGCCGGCGCCGACTGGATACAGCGGGTCGACGCTGTCGTTGGCCGCCGCCGAACTGATCGATACCAACGGCAAGGCCTGCCTCGAACCTCTCGCCGACGGTCTTGTCCTCGAGCCCCCACGGCACGCCGATCTCACGCGTCGTCTGTTGGCGGGTCGGCGCCCGGCGCTCGTCACGGCAATCATTGGTGATGTCCCAGTCGGAGATGACCAGACCCCGGAACCCGTGGATTTCGCGCAACAGATCATGGGTGATCCTGCGGTTGAAGCCGACACCGACGGAACCAAGCGCCTGACCGTCGATCGTGACGCCTTCGATGATCATGTAGGAGGGCATCACCGCCCCGGCCTTGACAGTGAAGGCTCCCTGGAAGGCGGCCACCTGCTCGGCGAAGGTGTTGTTATCCAGGCGCGAAATCTGACCGTAGTAGTTGTGTCCGTCGAAACCCTCCGGCTCGGCTCCATAGCCGACCCAGTGTTTCACGATGGCCAGGACACCTGCTCGATGAACACTACGTGTCGGGCGGCATCGACCTGACCGGTCTCGTCGCCCTGACCTTCAAGGCGAGGTACTAGGCCCGCTCCGCTGCGGCCGCGGCGCGTCCACGCGCCGCCGGAACGCCTCGGCCCTGCGGCCGGGGTCCTTCCCATTCTCGAACGAGATTGAAATCCCCGAGCTTGTCAGCCCGGTTGGCAGCGAAGCGCGGGAACGCGGCCGAGGTGGAGCCCAGCGGCTAGCCCGCCCGCGTCTTTCAGACCGTTGGTCACAATAGGCAGGGACGGCTCGTCCAGCAGAGATCGTGGCAGCCGATATTTCGCTTGTCGGCCGGAGCTTGGCGGCGGTAGATTAGTTGACCATATCGTCATCTCTGCAGAAAGTTCAATCAGCAGGCGTCGACGGGAGAGGAAACCGCAGTGACCATCAAGACGACCGGCAAGACGCCGCTGGCGATCTCCCGGCGGGCCACGCGGCGAACCCCGGCGCAGGGCGCGCGGGTCGCGCCGACGGTTGCAGCGGCGGTCACGGCGCCGACGGCCGCGCAGCCCTCGCCCGCCGACCCGCCGCCCCTCGCCGCCGGCATTCCGGGGCTTGGCGGCCCGGCCTATACGCCCGCCTTCGTGCCGCACGGCTATCCTGAGAAGACCGCGGACCTGGGCGAGGTGCCCCTGAACTATGTGGTCGCCGGCCCGCCCTCCAAGCCGTCGCAGAGCATCAAGGAATACGATCCTGAGTGGGCCCGCGCGTTCTACGAGGGGACCGTCGCGGCCAGCTGCCCGCATGACCGCATGCTGGCGAAGGTCAAGGTCCCGGTGCTGCTGACCCATCACAGCCGCACCGTGGACGAGGCCACCGGCCATCTGGCCGGCGCCCTCACCGACCTTCAGGCGCGGCAGGCCGGCGGGATCGTCAAGAAGGCGGGCCAGCGGTTCGACTACATCTCGCTGCCCGACGCCGCGCACGCCATGCACGCCGCCCAACCCGAACGCTTCGCCACCGTCGTCCGCGACTGGGCCGGGACGCTTCCGGCGTGACCCCCGCGTCGCCCCAACATCTGACCTGGAAAGACTCCGAATGCGCCGCCTGCCCCAGACGCTGATCGCCCTCTCCGCCTGCGCCGCCCTGGGCCCGCCCGCCATTGGCGCACCCGCCCCGACGACGCTGACTTTCACCACCCTCGGCACAAACTCCGGCCCGATCCCGCGCAAGGACCGCTCCGAGCCAGCCAACCTGCTGCGCTATGGCGGCCAGCTGATCCTGGCCGACGTGGGCGACGGCGCGGCCGAGCAGCTCGCCAAGGCCGGCGTCGGCGTCGATCAGGTCCAGACGGTGCTGATCAGCCACCTGCATTTCGACCACACCGGCGGCCTCTTCGCCTTCCTCAGCCTGCGCTACCAGACCAGCGGCGCAAACCCGGTGACCATTTATGGTCCGCCCGGAACGCGCGAGACGGTGACTCGCCTGTTCGCCGCCATGGAGCACGGGGGCCATGCGATCCAGACCATGCGCCTGGGCGGCGGACCGGACGCCGGCGTGAAGGTGGTCGAGATTCGGGACGGGACGAGCTTCAACGCCGGCGACGTGAAGATCACGGCTGTTGAAAACAGCCACTATGTCACCCTGAAGCCCAGCGTCGAGCCCCGGCCGGTGTCGCTGTCGTTCCGGTTCGACACCCCCCGCCGCGCGATCCTGTACACCGGCGACACCGGCCCCAGCCCCAAGGTCGAGCACGCCTGCAAGGGCGTGGACCTGTTGGTCAGCGAGATGATGGACCCGGCGCTCGCCATCGCCCACATCAAGGTCAAGCGGCCCGGTGGCCCGCCGGCGATCTACGACCTGGTCGAGGACCACTTCCGCCGCGAACACCTGTCGCCCACCGAGGTGGGCGAACTGGCCACGGCCTGTGGCGCGAAAACCGTCGTCGTCACCCACAACGCTCTGGAGCGCGACGAACTGAACGGCGCCCGCAAGGGCGTCGCCGCGCAGTTCAAGGGCAAGGTGATCCTGGCCGAAGACTTGCAGACCTTCTGAGGCGTCAGGCGCGGCGCAGGGCCGCCAGGCGCGGGAAGACGCGCTCGGCGTTCTCCCGCGCAATGGCCTCGGCTTCGGCCTGGCTGAGGCCATTCGAAGACAACTGATGGATGTTGCGCGCCACGCCCATTTCGGGCGTGAAGGGCCAGTCGCTGCCGAACAGAACCTGGGTGATCGGAGCCAGACGGCGCAGGCCCGCGAACGCCACTGGATGCCCCGACAGCGCCACGTCGTAGTAGAGCCGCGCCAGGATCTCGAACACCTCGGCCTCCGACGCCGGGCGCGGCGTGATGATGGGCAGGTTCGCAAAGGCGGCGATCCGCGCCACCAGCGCCGGCAGCGCCGCCCCGCCGTGCGGCACGATGACCTTGATGTTCGGATGGGTCTGCAGGGTCCGCGAATAGAGCAGGTCCACCAGAGTCCGCGTCGTATCCAGCGGGAACTCCAGCATCGGAGCCGGCCGGCCCAGGCTCACAGCTTCGAAGCAAGCCGGGCTGGTCGGGTGCAGGAACAACGTCGCCTTGCGCCGGTTCAGCTCGGCGAAGATCGGGGCGAAGGCCGCGGAGCCCAGGTAGGTCCCGTCAATGTTGGTCTCCAGGATCACCCCGTCCACGCCCAGCACGTCGAACGCATGGCGCATCTCGGCCAGCGAAGCCTCGACGTTGGGCATCGGCAGGGTGGCGAAGAAACCGAACCGATCCGGATGCGCCGCCACCAGGAGCGCGCCAGCCTCGTTGACCTGCCGCACCAGCGCGCCGCGCTTCGCCGGCGCCAGGAAGTGGGTCGATGGCGAGGAGAGTGAGATCATGCCGGTCGCGATCTGCTGGCGATCCATCATCTCGAGGGCGGCCGTGACGCTCCAGACGGGGATCGGCATGCCGCCATCCACGGTCTCCAGGCCTGCCTTGGCCAGAGCCTCGGCGTAGAAATCCGGCAGGAAGTGCTGGTGCACGTCGATGCGCCCGCAGGCGCAGCCCTCGTCGATCGCGGTCTTTGCATCAGTCATCTCATTCCCCGGAACGGCCGCGGCGACTGACGCTGCCGGAACGGCCCGGCGGGTCCGTGCGTCGCGGACCATTCGGCCCTCGTTTGAACCGCGCGATCAGGTTGACCCGCGCGTCAGCAGGTCGGCGAGCGGATATGTCGCTTGCCATATGCCAACAAATCCACCATTCTGACCATATCGTCAACTAGAAGGCTCGCCGATGAGCATCCTGAAGATCGAGGACGTCGCCCACGTCCGCTTCCGCGCCCCGGACTTGGGGCAGATGCGCGCCTTCCTCGAGGACTTCGGCCTGACGGTCGTCGACCAGACCGAGACCCGCCTCGTCGGTCGCGGTTCGGGGCCTGCGCCGATCGCCCACGTGACCGATCTGGGCGAGCCCGGCTTCGTGGGCGTCGCATTTCGAGCCGAAGGCGTCCAGGATCTGGAACGGCTGGCCGCCGCCGAGGGCGTGAGCGTCGCCGACTCCGACCTTCCAGGCGGCGGACAGGTCTTGACGATCCAGGATCCCGACGGTCACCGCGTCGACGTCGTGGCCGGTCAGGCCGCCGCCCCGCTCCTGCCGCTGGCCGCCAGCGCGCCCTGGAATCGGGCCGAGGCGCGAGAGCGCCTGCGGGCGGCCAAGCGGATCGCGCCCGGCGCCGCCAACGTCGTGCGCCTGGGCCATGTGGTGCTGAACGTGTCGGATTTCCGCGCCTCGGAGCGCTGGTACAAGGACCGCTTCGGCTTCATCACCTCCGACGAGATCCAGGTCGCGCCGGAGATCGCGATCGGCGCCTTCCTGCGCTGCGACCGCGGCGACACGCCCACCGACCACCACACCCTGTTCCTGATGCAGGGGCCGAAGGGTCCGGGTTTCAATCACGCCGCCTACGAGGTCGCCGACCTCGACGACCTGATGCGCGGGCACCAGCGCCTGAAGGACGCCGGCCGTGAGGCCGAATGGGGCGTGGGCCGCCACCTCCTGGGCAGCCAGGTCTTCGACTATTGGCGCGACCCCTGGGGCCACACCCTGGAGCACTGGACGGACGGCGACCTGTTCACCGCCGCCGACGGCTCCAGCATCTCGAACCTGCAGGAGCTGCTGGGTGTCCAGTGGGGCCCGCAAATGCCCGCGACGATGGCCTGAGGACGACATCGATGAAGCTTGCGACCTTTGAAGCGGGCGCCGCCCCGCAGCTCGGCGCCGTGACGGGCGACCGCATCGTGCCGTTAAACGCCGCCGCGCCGGGCCTGCCCGGCGACATGATCGGTCTGATCGCCGCCTGGCCGCGGGTCGAGGGGGAGGTCCGCCGCCTAGCCGACGCCGGCGCGGGCGCCGTCGCTCTGGATGCCATCCATCTGCTGGCCCCCATCCGCCGGCCGGGCAAGATCATGGCCATCGGCCTGAACTACGCCGACCACATCGCCGAGAGCAATTTGGGCACGCCCGAGCATCAGGTCTGGTTCTCCAAGGCGTCGACGGCGACCAACGGCCCGCATGATCGGATCCAGGTTCCCAAGGTCTCGCAGGCCCTGGACTACGAGGCCGAGCTGGTCGCGGTGATCGGCCAGGGCGGCCGCCACATCGGCAAGGACGCCGCCGCCGGCG
This sequence comes from Phenylobacterium sp., assembly GCF_036677185.1. GTDB lineage: Bacteria > Pseudomonadota > Alphaproteobacteria > Caulobacterales > Caulobacteraceae > Phenylobacterium. The sequence goes on along the minus strand of NZ_JAKFEN010000012.1, from coordinate 186,422 downwards.
CGATCTTCGGCTATTGCTGCGGCAACGACGCCACCGAGCGCGCCTGGCAGCATCGGACGCCGCAGTGGGTGGTGGGGAAGTCATTCGACACCCACGCCCCGTTTGGCCCCTGGATCACCACCGCCGACGAGGTTCCGAATCCGCACGCCCTGGGCATCCGCTGCCTGGTGAACGGCGAGGTGCGCCAGGACTCGAATACCCGGCACCTGGTGTTCAACGTCTGGGAGCAGATCGAACACCTCAGCCAAGCCATGACGCTGGAGTCGGGCGACCTGATCTTCACCGGCACGCCGGGCGGGATCGGTGCGGCGATGAAGCCGATGCAGTTCCTGAAGGCCGGCGATCGGGTGCGTGTCGAGATCGACGGTCTGGGCGCGCTCGATAATCCTTGCGCGAACGAGGCCTGAGATGACGGAGAGCCACTTCGACACCGATGTTCTGGTGGTGGGCTTGGGGCCGGTGGGTTCGGCCCTGACCGCCCTCCTGGCCCAGCGCGGGGTGACGGTGATCGCGATCGACAAGGATACCGAGGTCTATCCCCTGCCCCGCGCCGTCCATTTCGACCACGAGATCATGCGGCTGTTCCAGCAGCTCGGGATCGCCGACGCAGTGAAGCGCCACGCCCGCGACCTGCCGCTCTATGAGTTCCGGGCCGCGGATGGGCAGCTGCTGATGTCCCTGCCGCCACCGTGCGAGACTTCCTCTGGCTGGGGTGGCGGCTACATGTTCCACCAGCCCAGTCTGGACGGCGTGCTGCGCGACCTAGTCGCCGGCCTGCCGGACGCTGACACGCGTCTGGGGGTGAAGCTCCAGCGGTTTGCACAGGACCTGGATGGCGTCACGGCCGAGGTGTCGGGCCCACAGGGCTCCCGCACGATCCGCGCTCGCTACATCGTCGGCTGCGACGGCGCCTGGAGCCCCGTGCGAGAGATCATCGGCGGCGGCCTGTTCGACTACCAGTTCGACGAGCCGTGGCTGGTGGTGGACGCGAAGGTGGCGCCGGGGTGCCGGGTCCCGGACGTGAACATCCAGGTCTGCGATCCCGCGCGGCCGACCACCTGCGTGCTCGGCGGCCCGGGCCGCCATCGCTGGGAGTTCATGCTGCTGCCGGGCGAGGCGCCCGAGGCGATGCTGGACGAGGGGGTGGTCCAGGATTTGATCCGCCCGTGGGACTGTGGCCCGATCGAGGTGGAGCGCATGGCGGTCTATCGGTTCCACGGGCTGGTGGCGAACCGCTGGCGGGATCGGCGCGCCCTGATCGCCGGCGACGCCGCCCACCAGACCCCGCCCTTCGCCGGCCAGGGCATGTGCGCCGGCCTGCGCGACGTGGCCAACCTGTCCTGGAAACTCGCGGCGGTGCTGAACGGCGCGGCTGGCGGGGCCCTGCTCGACAGCTATCAGACGGAACGCGAGCCGCACGTGCGCTGGGCCATCGAGCTGGCGATCAGCATGGGCCGCGTCGTCTGCCTGCTGGACCCGGACGCCGCCGCCCAGCGCGACGCCGGCATGCTGGCCGCTCGCGAGAGCGGGGTCGCCCCCCTTCCGCCGCTGCGGCCGCCGGTGTTCTCCGCGGGCTGCATCATGGCCGGCGCGCCCGCCGCCGGCGGGATGTTCCCGCAGCCCACCGCCGGCGCGGGCGCGGACCGCCGGCGCCTGGACGACCTGCTAGGCCACGACGCCTGGCTGGTGAGCTGCGAGACCGTGCGCGAACCTGCGGGCGGGGTCCGCGTCCTCTCGCTGAACGCCGAAGCAGTCGCGCCATTCCGCGCGGCGCTGAAGGGCTGGCTCGACGGGCTTGGCGTGGCGGCCGTGTTGATCCGCCCCGACCGCTACGTCTTCGGCGCGGGCGATCCCGACACCCTGCTGAACGCGTGGACGCAGGGCCTCGCGCCCCTGCGTCAGGCCGCCTGATCCGAGACCAATGATGCTACGACTTCACCATGCCCCGATGGCCTGCTCGCTGGCCAGCCGCTTCGCCCTGGTCGAGGCCGGCCTGGCGCACGAGATCGCCTTCATCCACACCACCAAGGGCGAGCAGAACACTCCCGCCTATCGCCAGATCAATCCCCGCGGGAAGGTCCCGGCGCTGGAGACCGACCAGGGCGTCCTGACCGAGTCCACCGCGATCCTTCCGTTCATCGCCGACCTCGCGCCGGACAAGGCTCTGCTGCCGCCGGTCGGAGCCTTCGCAAGAGCCCAGGCCCAGGCGTGGCTGTCGTTTCTGTCGAGCACCCTGCACACGGCGATGCGGGCGGTAATGGCTCCGGCGGTCGGTTGCGAGGGTGAGGCCGCTCGGACGGCGGCGGTGGCGCGGGTCGCCGCCACCCTGGAGGAGATCGACGCCCACCTCGCCGGCCGCGATCACATGCTGGACGCGTTCAGCGTCTGCGACCTCTACCTCGGGGTCTTCCTTCTCTGGCGCGCGGCGCCCGGCCTCGCGGGCCAGCTGCCGGCCCTGTCCAATCTTGACCTTTTCCAGCAAAGGCTCTTTTCCCGCACGGCGCTGGCCGCCATCGTGGGCGAAGAGTTGCGGTTGAGGATGGCGGCTTAGGCATGGCGGAACGAGGCAACCCCCGGGCGGAGCGCACCCGCGCGGCCCTGATCGCCGCCGGCCGACGGCTGTACAGCGAGCGGCCGGTGGACGCCGTGACCGTCGATGACATCGTCCAGGCGGCCTCCGTCGGGAAGGGCAGCTTCTACAATCACTTCGTCGACCGCGAGGCCCTGGTCCGCGCGATCTCGTCGGAAATCCGGGGTCAGGTCGAAACGGCCGTCTCGCGCGCCAACGCCGGCGTCGAGGATCCGGCCCGCCGGATGGCGCGCGCCGTCTGCACCTACCTCCGCTTCGCCCTGGACGGCCCCGAGCCGGCCGGGGTGCTGGTCCGCGTCCACAGCGGGCACACCTCGCTCACGGCCCCGCTGAACCGCGGCCTGGTCGAGGACATCGAGGCAGGCTTGGCCAGCGGACGGTTCACGGTGGCCACAGTCGAGGCGGCCGTCCTCTACGTGCTGGGCGTCACCCAGATGGCCTTGGTGGGCGTGGTGCAGGAGCCGACATTGGCCTACGCGGTCTCGCTATCGCAGCAGATGTGCGCCCTCATCCTGCGGGGCCTTGGCGTGGCCAGCGCCGAGGCAGACCTGATCACCGCCCAGGCCAGCGACGAGATCGTCCGCAAGGGCGCGTTCTCGGTCACGGCCGCCCCCGCGGACGCCACACATTGACCCCGCGCCCCCTGACACCGTTCGAGGGCATGGACATCCGCTCCTTGCTGGACGAGCAAGCCGCCGTTCGGGGCGATCATCCGTGCCTGATCTGGGAGCCCTTCGAGGGTGAGACCGCGCGCTGGACCTATGCGGAATTCCGCGACGCGGTGCGGCGCGTGGCGGGCGGGCTCCATGCCCGCGGCGTGCAGCCGGGCCAGCGGGTGCTGATCCACCTCGACAACTGTCCGGAGTCGATCATCGCCTGGCTGGGCTGCGCCTATGCCGGCGCCGTCGGCGTCACCACCAACGCCAAATCGACGGCCGATGAACTGGGATACTTCGCCGAGCACAGCAAGGCGGTCGGTGCGATCACTCAGCCGAAGTTCGCCGACCTCGTGGCGCTCGCCGCCCCAGCCCTGGGCTGGCGCGTGGTGACCGAGACCGATAACGGCGCGCCGGCCGCTCCGCCCCCAGCAGGCTTCGAACCGTTTGCCGCCCTTGCGGGTGACGACCTGCCCGACCGTCCCCACGATCCCTGGGCGCCCTTCGGCATCCAGTACACATCCGGAACCACGGCGCGGCCCAAGGCGGTGCTCTGGACGCACGCCAACGCGCTCTGGGGCGCGCGCCAGTGCGCGGCGCACGAGGACCTGCGGCCGACGGACGTGCACCTGGTTCACCTGCCGCTCTTCCACACCAACGCGCAGGCCTATTCCGTGCTGGCCGCGCTGTGGTCCGGCGCTAGCATGGTGCTCCTGCCGCGGTTCTCGGCCTCGCGGTTCTGGCCGGTGTCGCTGAAGCACGGCGCCACCTGGACCTCCATGGTGCCCTTCTGCGTGAAAGCCCTGGCCGAACAGCCACGGCCCGAGCGGCACAGCTACCGGTTCTGGGGCAACGGCGTCTGCGAGCCGCCGTGGGACGCGCTGTTCGGCGTCAAGACCATCGGTTGGTGGGGCATGACCGAGACCATCACCCACGGCATCGTCGGCTCTCCGCATCGCAAGGACGCGCCGCTCTCGATGGGCCGCCCGGCGGCAGGCTACGAGATCTACGTGCTGGGCGAAGACGACCGTCCGGTCGGGCCCGGCGAGGTCGGAGACCTCTACGTCCGCGGCGTGCCGGGCGTCTCACTGTTTCTGGAGTATGCCGACAATCCGGAGGCGACGAAGGCGGCGTTCCGGGAAGATGGGCTCTTCATCACCGGGGACCGTGTGCGCCTGGGCCCCGACGGAGGCCTTTATTTTGCGGACCGTTCGAAGGACATGCTGAAGGTCGGCGGCGAGAACGTCGCCGCCTCAGAGATTGAGCGGGTGATTGCCGCCGTGCCGGGCGTCGCCGAAGTGGCGGTGGTCGGCATGCGCCACCCCTTGCTCGACGAAGCGCCGGCCGCCTTCGTCATCCCGCACAGCGGCGCGGTCGCCGACCTCGAAGACCGCATCGCCGCGGCGTGTACGGAGGCGTTGGCCGCCTTCAAGCGCCCGCACTTGATCCGCCTCGTCGACCGCCTCCCGCGCTCGACCCTGGAGAAGGTCGCAAAGGCGGATCTGCGCGCGCAGCTTGCGGCCGAAGCGACGGCTTGATCACAAGTCCGCTCAACGACGAGAGCGCCTTCGATCGGCTTTGCGCCACAACCAGACCTCAAGACAGTTCCGGAGACCCGACGTTCGCACCGACCGAACGGGGCTATCCAACGCTGCCGAAGCCTGCTCAGGGCGCAGGCGCCATAAGCACGGACGGGGTGCAGGCTGGCGACCCGCGGCGTATATTCGCGGCGCCGGCCCGGCCTCGGGCCAGCCATCTAAATGGAGGCCGCCATGACCATAATGGCTTTGTTTCGTTCGAACCGCATCGACCAGAGCGCCTACGACGCGATCATCCAAGAGCTCAATCTGGAGGCCCAGCCGCCGCATGGCGCCCTGAGCCACGCCTGCGGCTTCGACGCGAACGGGATCTGTGTCTGCGACGTCTGGGAGTCCCGCCAGGATTTCGCCGCCTTCCTAAAAGACCGGCTGCGGCCCACCTTCACCAAGCTCAACTTGGAGTACGAGCCGCCGACCGTGCTCGAGACCTACGCCTTCAACGTCACCGAGGACGTCGACAGGTACAAGCAAACGGCCGCGCCTGAGACTGCCGGTGGCCGACCCGACCTGAGACCGTCGGCCCACTAGCGCCATCGCGCCCTCGCTGCAGATCCTGGCGAGCCTGAGCCAGGGCGGACGCGTCGGGCGCGCGCTCCTTGATGGAGAAGACCGTCGGCGCCGAGATCTGCCAACGGCTGACCAACCTCGCCGCTTGCACGTGACGGCGAGCGAATGCCTGCTTGGCGCCATCAGGAGACGTTGGCTTTCGGGTGAAGAACGGGAACTCGCGCCCTCCCTTGCTTAAACACCGCCGGGCAGCGTTTGGCTAACGGCCTTTGAGGCTTGGTTGCGCACAAAGGCCAAGGCCTGCCCCGCCGACGTCGCCCGCGCTCGCCTTTCCGTCTCCAGCCCGGTTGGGCTCCCCATTGCAAAGCGCTACCGGTCAGGAGGCGCGTGGGGCCCGCCAATGACCCACAGGGCCTCCCGATGTGCGCGCACTGTTGGGCCGAGCGCCATACACCAGGGCGCCGGGCGCGGATCACGCCGCCGGGGCACCGGCCGTATCGTCTACTTCTCTGCGCAGTCGGTCTTCAAAGCGCTCCAGCCAAGGTCGTTCCGCACGCTGGGCGTCAAGGTTGAAACTCCAGCCGTGCTCCCCCATCCACCGGTAGTTCAGATAGGCCCTTTCCTCGATCCGACGCACGTCTGCCCACTGGACGTCGCTGACCTTCGGAGCGGCTCCAGTGGCGCGCTCGAACGCCGAGATAATCTCGCTGAAGGCGAGCTCGTCGCCAGCCAGGTTGATGACCTTCAGACCCGGCGGCTCGTCCGGGGCCAGGATAGCCTCGGCCGCGGTCCGGCCGATGTCTCGCACTGAGATGAGCTGGAGAGCCCTGTCTCCGAGCCCAAGCTTCAGCATGCCCAGAATGAGCGGCGCGATACGATGGTGGCGCTCCATCAGCGATTCCATGAAGAACACCGGTCTTATGGCGTAGGCGTCCATTCCGAGGGTCGCGAGGCGCCGCTCAATGACTCCCTTGCTCTCGAAATGAGGAAGACCGGTGGGGAGATCTGCGGCCGCGACGGAGGCCTGCACGAAGCGTCGTACGCCCGCGGCGTTCGCGATCTCCGCAAGTAAGGCCGCCTGACGAATCTCGCTGGCTTCGCCGTGGGCCCAGGGATCCTGCACGCTGAACACGGCGTCGACGCCCTGCACGGCGCGTTCCAGGTCTTCCCGGACATCAAGATCACCCCGTACGATCTCCGCGCCCCGCTCCGCCAGCTTGGACGCTGCGGGACTTGTCGGATCACGCGTCAAGGCCCGAACCGCGAAACCTCCCCTGAGGAGTTCCCTCGCAACGCCGCCGCCTTGCTTGCCTGTCGCGCCAACGACCAGCGTGGATTGACCCGAACCCATTCCAGAACCCTTCCCTTTCGCGCCTCACCCGGCCGCATTTGTCTCATATCAAAATCGTTCTCGACTGTAATCAATTTGATCGTTAATTGTCTCTCGAATTATCGTCGCGCTGGAGCGGTCAGTCCGCTTCTCGCCAACGGTCGCAAGAGAGGGGACGGAAGCACATGGCAACCATTACCGGGTTTGCTGACAGTCGAACCGAGAGGATCGCGACATCGAGCTTTGTCTGGCTCGGGGTTGGCCTTGCGTTGTCGATGGTGGCGCTTGGCGGAAGGTGGGATATCCCGCTCGCCGCCTGGTTCGCGCCCATATTCCTGCTGCGCTTCACACGGACGAGTTCAATGCCACTGGCGCTCGGTGGCGTCGTGCTTGCGCTGACCGCTCAGGCTATGGGGCTGGTCGCGTCATATGGGATCGCGTTCAATGTTCAGATTGCGCTGATCTGCCTGACGCTTGGCGTGTTGTATGCGGTCCCGTATGGCCTTGATCGCATCTTTGCCGGGCGACTGGGCCCTCTGGGCCGCCTCTTCCTCCTGCCCGCCGCAGCCGCGCTCCTCGAGTATCTCATCGCGATGACCCCGACGGGGGCGAGCCTCCTCACGCGCGCCAACTCGCAAGGCGAGAACTTGGCCCTCCTCCAGATCATCTCGCTGCTCGGGCCGTACTCGATCGGCTTCATGATCGCCCTAGGCGCCACCGCCGCGAACCAGATCTGGGAAGCCCCATCGCGGCAGTCGTGGGTGCGCTACGGCGGATCCTTCGCCGCGCTGATGGCTGCGGTTTTGGCCTATGGCCAAGCCCGCATCGCCTATGCAACGCACGGGGCTGGACCCGCCACGGTGAGGGTGGCCGGCATCGTGCCTCGCGCCGACCTGCGCCAGCCGGCAAGCGATGGCGTCACCATGGCGAACTTCCCGCCGTCTCCGGCCGTCCGATCCGCCACGACGACACCCGAGAAGCGCGTGCTCTACGCGAGGATCCAAGAGGAGTTGATCGAGGATACCCGCAAAGCCATCGCTTCGGGCGCGCAGTTGGTCGTCTGGTCGGAGACAGCCGCGCAGATGCTCGAGAGCGACAAGGCGGCTTTCCTGCCTCGCATCGCTGAGGTCGCGCGGACCGGAAAGGCCTACGTCAACATCGGCGTGGGCGTGCCGTTCGAGCGCAACGAGACTTTCCTATTCGGCCCGGACGGTCGCCAGCTCTGGCACTACCGCAAGAACAATCCCGTGCCGGCGATGGAGCCGGTGGCGCCGTTCAAGAACGCGCCGCCGGTCGTTGAAACGCCCTTCGGCCGCCTCAGCAATGTCATCTGCTACGACGCGGACTTCCCCTCCCTATCACGGGTGCGCACTGACGTGATGTTGGTGCCCGGCTGGGACTGGAAGGAGGAGGCGTATGTCCACACTATGAAGATCGCGCGCCTGCGGGCCATCGAGAACGGCTATTCGATGCTCCGCGTCGACTACCTCGGCGTCACCGGGGCTTTCGATGCCTACGGCCGCGTCCTGGGCCAGCAGAACACTCTCGATGGCAAGCGGAACGTCATGTACGTCGATCTGCCGACCCAAGGTGTCCGCACGCTGTACAACCTGACCGGCGACCTCTTCGCATGGATTTGCCTGGCGGCCACCGTCGCGCTTTGCCTTCTGGCGGCGTCGGGCCGCGGGCGTCGCGGGTCAATTGCCGCGTAGTTGATGCTCATCGGCGGGACTCGCCCCGCCGATGAGCCCATCGCGTGACACGAGCGGCGACTAAAGCCCTGCCTTCCACGCGCGCGGCGACTCCTTCGGTCGGGCCTCGCCGAGGTTGCGACGCAGGTTCTAGTCGGGGTCGCCCTGGTGGGCCTCGTCGGGACAGGGCATGGCCGCGAGTCGCTCAACGAGCTTTTGGAAGCGTTTGCGCTCTCTATCCGTGATCTCCCCGAACAGCTTCCGCTGAAGGTCAGCCACCACTCGGTTCGAGCTTTCCAAGAGCGCTCGCCCTCCGTCCGTGAGCCGGAGCACATTCCGGCGTCGATCTTGGCTGGAGACGACGCGTTCCACGAGAGCGCGCACTTCGAGCCCATCGATCAGTGGCACCATTCGGGGCGCGTGCAGCCCGAGCGCCTTGCTCAACTCCAGTTGCGACATGTCCGACCTATCGGAAATGCAGAGCAGTGCATCGTACTCGCGCGGCGTGAGCCCGACCGGCGCAAGGGCCGCCTCCGCTTGCGACATGACAATTTCGCCGAGTTGGATGGCCAACCGCGCATAAGTCGGCTCGCTGAACGTCGGGAAACTTGCGCCGAGGGACCTGGGAGGAGAAGCCATGGCCCGTTGTGCTGTTCACGCCCCCATTGGTCAACAACGCGAATTGTTACAGTCGGGAATCATATTGGATGCGAGTCGTTTGGCTAAGCGCGCGAACTGACTGTCGGCTCTGAGCCGTTCCCGCCCTCTCGACGTGGCCAACTGTCCACTGCCCGACAGCGGACTCTCCCAAGATCTTAGACGAGTCAGGTTCCGTCATTGGGCGGCGTCCAATCCCGAAGCCCAAACTGGCGGCGCTGAGATACCCGAAAACAGACGCTGCCAACGGCTGCAAAGAGCCCAAACCGGACGCCGCGCCGCGCGTCAGCTACGCGTAGCGCCACAGCTTAGGGCCGTTCGGATTCACGAGGAGGTGGAGGCCGCCAGAATCGCTGACCTTGAAGGGCATACCGGTCGGCTGGAGGGCTCGAAGCTTGACGTCTGTCAGGGACATCTTGTTGGTATTTCACGAGCTCACGTTGGTATCCAGCGGAAATTGTACCAACAAACTCTCTGGCTGTCAGTGGATCACTCCGGACCTCTTCAGACCAATTATGTAGTATTTTCAGTTCTTTATGACACATCTCCGGACGCCAACGGACGTCCGTGGAAGCGCGCTGGTGGGCCCGGTAGGACTCGAACCTACAACCAGACCGTTATGAGCGGTCGGCTCTAACCATTGAGCTACAGGCCCCTGCAGCGACGGTTCGCGGGGTTACCACGACCTGCACGCGCCTTAAAGCCGCCGTTCAGGTGGGGTTTGCAACAAGCGGAACCGCAAGGGTCGGCTCGCCGTTAGGTCGAGGAGCCGGCCCCAGGCAAGTCTGCTCATCCCCGACTGGAGACATCCATGAAAACCCTCGTCCGCGCCGGCGCCCTGGCCCTGCTGCTCGCGACCGCCGCGGCCGCACCCGCCGCCCTGGCCCAAACCCCGCCGGCTGGAGCCGCTTCCATGTTCAACGCCACCACCCTCAACCTCTCGGCCTATGGCGAGACCCGCGTCGCGCCCGACAAGGCCACGATCAATCTGGGCGTGGTGACGGAGGCTCCGACCGCCGCCGGCGCGCTTTCGGCCAACGGCGAGCGGATGAACAGCGTCATCGCCGCCCTGCGCAAGGCCGGCATCGCCGAGAAGGACATCCAGACCTCGGGCCTGAACCTCTCGCCGCAGTACGACTACGTTCAGAACGAGCCGCCGAGGCTGCGCGGCTACCAGGCCTCCAACCAGGTGACCGTGACCGTCAACGACCTGGCCAGGCTGGGCGCGGCCGTCGACGCCACGGTCAAGGCCGGCGCCAATCAGGTGAACGGCATCTCCTTCGGCCTGAAGGATCCCACCGCCGCCGAGAACGCCGCGCGCCACGAGGCGGTCAAGGCGCTCAGCGCCAAGGCCGCGCTCTACGGCCAGGCGACCGGCCACCGTATCAGCCGGCTGGTGTCGCTGAGCGAAGGCGGCGGCTATTCCGTCCCGCCGCCCATGCCGATGGTGGCCTATGCGCGGATGGAGAAGGCCGACTCGTCGGGCACGGCGATCTCGGGTGGCGAACTGTCTGTGCGGATCGACGTCACCGCCCTCTACGAGATGACCCGCTAGTCACGGACGGACAGATGGGACGGGCGGCCGGTGCTTGCGCCGGCCGTCCGGACCGGCGACCCTCGACCGATTGGGAGAGGCGCCATGGATCCGTTCAAACAGGCTTGGAGCCATCTGAGCGTCAGCCAGGAGGGCCCGGTCGCCTTGGTGCGTCTCAATCGGCCCGAGGCGCGCAATGCGCTCAACACCGCCTTGATGGAAGAGCTAACCGCCTTCGCCCGCGCGGTTCGGCGGCGCAGCGACCTCACCGCGGTGATCCTCACCGGCGCCGAACGTTTCTTCTCGGCCGGCGCCGACCTCGGCGCCCAGGGTGAACGGCGCAAGCCCACCCTGCTCGAGACCCGCCAGGCCGTGATGGCGGGTCCTGACATGTGCGAGGCCTGGGCGGAGATCGAGGCGGTCACCCTGGCGGCCCTGGAGGGCTACTGCATCGGCGGCGGCTGCGCGCTCGCCGTCGCCTGCGATTTCCGGATCATGGGCTAGGGCGCGACCATGCGACTGCCGGAAGTGCCGCTCGGCATCAATATGAGCTGGCGCAGCCTGCCACGGATCGCCGCCCTGGTCGGCCCGGCGCGCGCCAAGCGGTTCGTGATGTTCGGGGAAGCGGCCTCGGCCGCCACCTGCCTGGACTGGGGATTCTGCGACGAGGTGGTCGTCGACGGCGAGGCTCTGGCGGCCGCCCAGACCTGGGCCGCCAAGCTCGCCGCCCTGCCGCCCCTGCCCGTGCGCATGACCAAGGAGGCGATCGACGCGGTGACCAAGGCCGGCCATCACGCGGCGACCTTCATGGACCGCGACCAGTTCCTGCTGACCAGCCGCAGTTCGGATTTCCAGGAGGGCGTGGCGGCCTTCCTCGAGAAGCGGTCGCCGAAATTCACCGGAGACTAGAGCCCGGCCTCCTTGAAGGCCGCGTCCAGCTTGTCGGCGATCACCACGCCAGGGGGGACCTGATCGCCCTCCATCACCGCGGCGTAGACCATGTCGTGACCCTCGATGGGGCCGGACGCCCAGGCCACAAGGCGCGAACCCTCGGGATTGCTGGGGCAGCTGGCGGTCATCGGGGTCTTGCCGGCGAGGGCGGCTTCCAGCAGATCGTCCGGCGTCTGGGCCAGGCCGCCGCCGCAGGCCGGCAGCTTACGGCCGCAGACCACGTTGGAGCCGAAGCGGTAGACGGTCTTGCCGCGCTCAGCGATCAGCACGCAGGTTCCCGGATCGCCGACCGCCTCGCCGACCGCCTGGTCCAGCACCGCCTTGTCGACACCTTCGGGCGCGTTCGGCGTGCAGGCGGAGACGAGGAGCGCCGCAAGCAGAGGACCTGCGGCGCGCGCGATCACGCGGCCAGCTTCACGTGGTTGCCGTCGTCCAGCAGCACGACGGTGGGGGAATAGTTGCGGGCTTCCTCGGACGGCAGCATGCCGTAGGTCACCACGATCACCTTGTCGCCCTTTTGCACCAGGCGTGCAGCCGCGCCGTTGACGCCGATGACCTTGGAACCGCGGGGGGCCTCGATGGCGTAGGTGGTGAAACGCGCGCCGGTGGTGATGTTCAGCACATCGACCTGCTCGTGGGGCAGGATGCCCGAGGCGTCCAGCAGATCGCGGTCGATGGCGATCGAACCTTCATACTCGAGATCGGCCTGGGTCACCGTGGCGCGGTGCAGCTTGGCCTTCATCAGGGTCACCAGCATGGGCGGTCCTTCAACGTGCAGTGCACAATGCCCTCAAAATGAAGGGCCAGCGGATATAGCCGCGAAAATAGGACGGTTCAATTGTCGCGATGCAACAAACCTGACCCTAGGTCAATTGGTCGCGTACCGGCGTTTGGCGAGGTCGAGCGCGGGATTCTCCAGCAGAATCGGCGGGATAGGCCCGCGGGCGTCCAGGGCCGCCGGATCACGTAGGGTGAGCTGATATTTTTGTGACCGCCCGCCCTAGCCGGCCTTTTCGTGCAGGAAGGCCGACATCTCGTCCAGCAGTGGCGCAAGGCTCCGGAACGGCCGGGCGATGGCCTTCATGACGTCGTTGTGGTCCAGGCCCGGATAGTGACGCTCCTCCACGCTCGCCCCTGCCCGGCGCAGGGCCGCGGCCAGATAGGCGGTGTCGCGCGGCGGCACTTCCGCGTCGGCCTCGCCCGTGGCCAGGAACATCGGCGGGGCGTCGGGGCGGGCGAAGGTGGCGGGTTGGGTCGTCGCGAGATCCAGCTGCTGGCCGAACACATTGGTCGCCCCGGCCCCCTTCAGCGGCAGGAAATCGTAGGGCCCGGCCAAGCCCGCCACGGCCTTGACGGCCCGCGGGTCGACCCCCGCGGCCTTCAGATAGTGCTCGTCCAACGCCAGCATCACGGCGTTGTAGGCGCCCGCCGAATGGCCGAGCAGCACGATGCGGCCGGGATCGCCGCCATAGGCCGGGCCATGGTCCGCCGCCCATCGCACCGCCAGGGCGCCGTCCTCCAGGAAGGCCGGGAAGCGGACCGCCGGATAGAGTCGGTAATCGGGTAGCACCACCACGAAGCCCTTGGCCGCCAGGGCCCGGGCCGTCCACTCGTAGTCCTGCCGCCGTCCCGTCTCCCACGAGCCGCCGTAGAAGAACACCGCGATGGGCCGCGGCGCCTCGATGCGGCGCGGGGCGTAGACGTCGAGGGTCTGACGTGGCGCGGTTCCGTAGGCCAGGCCCGTGGCGCTGCGCAGGGCCGGATCATGCGGCACGAAGGTGTTGAACACGCCGAGCGGCGTGCAGGCGCTGGCCAGCACGGCCGCCGCCGCGACCAAGCCTGCCCGCGCGGTCCGGTGGAGCGGCAGGAGCGGAGCGCGAGGCGGCATGTCCCAGGGCTATCGGCGTTCCCGCCGCCTCGCAACCGTGGCGGCGCGCCATACCGAAACCTCGGACTTGACGCGCCTAGCGTCACCCGGCGCAAATCCTTCCGAAGCTGGCCTCGAGACGGTCGGCGCGACATTCGGGAGCGGGCGACATGGACGGCGATCAGGCTTTGGGCGGCTTTTCCTCGCAGGGCCTGGCGGCCATACCGGCCAGCCTGGCGCCGGTGGTGGCGGCTGGCGACCTCTCGGGCTTCGTCACCCTGCTGTGGCGCAAGGGCGAACTGGCCCAGGTCAACACGCTGGGCTCGCGCGACGTCGAGGCGGGCCTGCCCATGACGCGCGACACCCTGTTCCGCATCGCCTCCATGACAAAGCCGATCACCTCGGTGGCGGCCCTGATGCTGCTGGAGGAAGGCAAGCTCAGCCTGGACGATCCGATCACCAAATGGCTGCCCGAATTCGCCGACATGAAGGTGCTGAAGTCGGCGACCGGGCCGCTGGACGAAACCTATCCCTCGCCCCGCGACATCACCATCGACGACCTCATGACTCACCGATCGGGGCTCGCCTACGGCTTCACCTCGATCGGCCCCATCGCCCATGCCCATGAAGAGCGGCTGGGCTCCCCGCTTCTGGTGCCGCATACCCCCGACGAGTGGTTGAAGCGGCTGGGATCCCTGCCGCTGTCCTATCCGCCGGGCGAGCGCTTCCACTACAGCCACGCCACCGAGGTGCTGGGCTTCCTGGTCGGCCGCGTCGCCGGAACCGGCTATCGCGACTTCATCATGGAGCGGATCCTGAAGCCGCTCGGCATGGACGACACCGACTTCTGGTGCCCGCCGGACAAGCGCGACCGCATGGCCAAGCTCTACCGGATCAACCCGGAGACGGACAAACTGCAGGACGTCTCCTTCCCGCAGGTCGACGGTCCGCCGGCCTTCTGCGCCGGGGGCGGGGGCCTGATCTCGACGGCCGACGACTACCTGAAGTTCGCCCGCATGATGCTGAACGGCGGCGAACTGGACGGCCGGCGCTATCTCAAGCGCGAGACCGTCGAACTGATGCGGGCCAATCGGCTCACCGACGACCAGCGCCAGATCCCGTTCATGGGCATTCCGTTCTGGCTGGGCCAGGGCTTCGGCCTGGGCCTCTCGGTGATCACCGATCCCGAGAAGCAGGCCTGGATGGGCGCTGGGTCGGAGGGCTCGTTCGGCTGGCCTGGGGCCTTCGGGACCTGGTGGCAGGCGGACCCGGAGGAGGACATGGTGATGATCTACCTCGTCCAGAACTCCATGCCGCTGGGGCCAGAGGCGGCCTCACAACTGGCCACGGGTCAGCGCATGGGCGGTCGCGCCGCCCTGCCGGTGTTCCAGAAGCTGACCTACGCGGCCCTGGGCAGACCGCTCTAAGGCTTGCGCGGCTCCACGCACATCGGCTGGCCTTGATAGAGGTCGCCGATGATGCTGCCGTCGCGGGCGGCGAGCTTGCGCGCCTTTTCAAAGGCCAGGTTTTCCGTGGGCGCCTTCTGGCCGGGCGCGCAGACCGGCGCGTCCACCCGCATGCCCTGCCGGCAGATGCAGATGTCCTCGCGCTTGTCCAAGCGGCTGCCCGGCACCTTGCACACCACGGGCAGGCTCTGGCCGCCGACATCCAGGCATAGGGTGGTTTCGGTCGGCGGGTTGGCCGACATCCCGCCCTGGGCCAGGGCCAGGCCCGAGCTGGCCGCGAGCGCGGCGGCGGCGAAAAGGAAGGTGCGGATCATGTCGAGGCCTCCAGACGTCACGCGAACATAAGGCGCCCAAAGCGTGGCGCCTTTCGGGCAGCCATGGCTATCGAGATTCACCATGTCTCCCAGCGAAGGCTTAACCGCCAGGCCCCCATGGTGGCGGTTGGGAGGGCCCGCCATGGATCCGATTGCGACCGCTCAGTACGGCATGCTCGCGGCCAGCCGCCGTTTCGAGGCCTCGGCCTTTCGAACCGCGCAGATGGGCGACCCCAACGCCAATGTGGATCTCGGTTTCGAGGTGGTCGAACAGATCACCGCCAAGCACGAGTTCTCGGCCAACGCCGCGGTGATCCGCACCGCCGACGACATGCTGGGCGACTTGCTGGACGTCCTCGCCTAGCCAAGCGCTTTACACGACGCCCCAGGCCCGGTAGCCGCCGGTCATGGCTTTGCGCTCGCTCTTCGTCACCCAGGTCTATGAGGCTTCGCTCGCCGGCGAGCGCGACTTCGCGGGCTTCAACGCCGAACTCGAGGACGCCTGCCGCATGCTGGCCGATGAGGACGCGGCCGGCCGCGCCTGGTGCAAGCAGAACGCCTATGGCGGCTACACCTCCTACGCCTCGTTGGACGACCTGCCGACCCGGGCCAGCGTGTTCGGCGACCTGAAGCGCAAGCTCGACCGGCACGCCGGGGCCTTCGCCAAGGACCTGGCGTTCGACCTGGGGGCCCGGCGGCTGAAACTGGACAGCCTGTGGGTCAATGTCCTCAAGCCGGGCGCGGCCCATTCGGGCCACATCCATCCGCACAGCGTGATCTCCGGCACGGTCTATGTGGCGACCCCGCCCGGGGCCAGCGCGCTGAAGCTGGAGGATCCCCGCCTACCCTTGATGATGGCCGCCCCGCCTCGCCGGCCGGACGCTGCCGAGCCGGCCAGGACTTTCGTGTACCTGCAGCCCGAACCCGGCACGATCCTGATGTGGGAAAGCTGGCTGCGCCACGAGGTCCCGGCCAACGCCGCCAAGCGCGAGCGAATCTCCATCAGCTTCAACTACAGCTGGCGCTAGGATGGCGTCATGGTCGAGCCTCCGCTCCCGACGCCCGCTGATCTCAAGCCGCTGACGGCGCGCGCCGTCGTCCTGGGCGAGCGGATCGACACCGCGGGCCTCGAGCGTCGCGACGCCATTTCCAGCGCTCCCCTCTCCTTCCGGGTCGCAGATGGCCTGGTGGTCGTGTTCCGCTACGGCGTGGTGGTGATGATCGGCCTCGACCCTCTCGCCGAGGACGAGGTGCTGCGCGGCGTCGCCCCCCGCGTCCAGGGACCGGTCAGCCAACGCGAAGAGGAAACCATCCGCCTGGCCGCCCGCGACGACCAGGACGAGGGCGTTCAGCCCGACGGGGTGATCCGCATCGGGGCGCTGTCGCCGGACAAGCTGCTGGTGGTCGCCGACGCGGTGGCCAAGAGCGCGGCCCTCGCCAGCGACGAACGCCAGGTGGCCGAGGTGTTCGACACGATCGAACCGTGGGCTCGGCGTCTGTCGGAGACCGGCCGCAGCTCCGGCGGACGGCGCGACATGATCCGGCTGATCGGCTCGGCCCTGCTGGTCCAGCACCGGGTCGCCGAGCGGGTGGCGGTGCGCGAGAAGCCCGACATCCTCTGGGATCGGCCGGACCTGGAGCGGCTCTACGCCCGTCTGGAGGACGAGTACGAACTGGTCGAGCGCGCCGAGACCCTGGGCCGCAAGCTGGAGCTGATCGGCGAGACCGTCACGGTGATGACCGACCTGATCGACACCCAGCGTTCGCTACGACTGGAGGCGATCATCGTGGGCCTGATCGTCTTTGAGATCATCATCACCCTGACTCAGATAATGACCGGCCTCTACTAGGGGATCAGCGCCGGGCGCAGGCGCCGCGCTGGTATTCCTTGTTGCGCAGGAAGGCATATGCCTTGCCGTTGTAGCGCACGATCGGAAAGCAGAAGCCCGGCCCACCCACCTCGATGTCCGGCCAGCCGCCGACGCCCCGGGTGGGGAGGAAGGTGGGAATGCCCTGGTTCTGCTCGACGAGACGCCAGGTCCCCGCCGCGGTCTTCTCGGTGATGAAATAACCCTGGCCGGTATTGCCGTAGCAGTAGGTCCCCGAGCCGGTGATGACGATGTCGGGCCGGCCGTCGCCGTTGAGGTCCTTCACCCCGTCGGCCTCGATGGAATACTGGCACTCAGCCCCGCTCTCGCGATCCACCCACTTGCCGGACTTGACGCCCGCCGCCCTGAACGCCGCGGCCCGGTCGGCCGGGCTGACCTGGGCCTGCGCGGAGCCCGCGGCGACCACCACCGCGACGATGATCCCGATCACCAGACGATGCGCCATGCCAGCCCCCAGGTCCTGCCCTGGGGGAAGGGTAACGCCGTTATTCGACTGTTGTCACGGGCGGGGTTTGAAGAGTTCGCCGAAGAAATCGCCCTTGTTCCAGGCCGGCTTCTGGTCGGCGTCCGCGATTTCGCGGGCGATCTCATAGTTCAACCTGGCGAACTTGGCGCCCACCGCATAGTCGATCGGCTGGGCGAGGTCGTCGCTGGGCTTGTGGTAGTTGTCGCGCAGGAAGCTGGTGAAGGCTGCCTGGCCGCCGTTCTCGAACCCGGTCATCAGGAATACCGAGGGCACGCCGCGCTCCACGAAGCGGAAATGGTCACTGCGGGTGAACAGGCCCTCGTCCGGCAACGGATCGGGCAACAGCTTCACCCCCATGCGCGCCCCGGCCCGGGTCACCGCCGGGCCCAGGGTCGAGCGCTCGGCTCCGAACGCCACCACGTCGATGAAGTCGTAGGTGAGGATCGGCATGTCCAGATTGACATTGGCCACGATGGGCGACGCTGTGGTCGGGTTCAGGGCGAAGTACTCCGAGCCGATCAGCCCCTTCTCTTCGGCGGTGTTCAGCAAGAACAGCAGGGTGCGCCGCGGGGCCTTGCCCGCCAGGAAGGCGCGGGCGACCTCCAGGGTCGTGGCCACCCCGCCGGCATTGTCCAGGGCGCCGTTGTTGACGGCGTCGCCGTTCACCGGATTGGTCGAGACGCCGATGTGGTCCAGGTGGGCGGAGAGCACGACCACTTCATTCTTCAGGATCGGGTCGGAGCCCTCGATCAGGCCCACCACATTGACGCTCTCCAGCGTCTTCGGCTCGGTGTTGAGCGCGGCGTCCAGCCTGGACGGCAGGGCGAAGCGCGGCGGCGCGCCGGTCTCGGCGGCGGCGTAGACCTGTTCCAGGGGCTTGGGCGCCCCGACGAACAGCTTGGCCGCGCCCTTGACGCTGATCCGGGCGAGCTCCGGCGTGGATCCGGCGGGGGTGAAGGCCTGGCCCGAGGACTCACGCCAGCTCATCCCCCAGGACTTCCATTGCCGCGCGGCGTTGGCGAAGGGTTGGCGCGCCTCGTCGCTGGGCGTGTTGACGCTGATGAAGCCGACGGCGCCGCGCTTTTCGGCCTGCAGCCGCTTGGTGCGGCCGTTGGCGTAGTAGGCGCGCTCCTCGGTCTGGAAGGTCTTGGGCGCGCCCGCGAGCGCCACGACGATCTTCCCCTTCACGTCGAGGCCCGCATAGTCGTTGCGCTTGCCGGCCACCACGCCGAAGCCCACGAAGACCATCGGAGCCTGGAGGGCGGTGGCCGCCGCCAGCGGATTGCGGCCGGGCAGATAGTCCTCGCCGAACACCAGCGGCGTCGCCGGTCCACCCTTGGCGACCACGGCGAACCGGCCCTCGTCGGCAGGACGGAAGCCGCTCATCGGCACGGATTGGAAGTAGGAGCCGCCCGCCGCGCCCGGCTTCACCCCAATCTGGGCGAGCTGCGAGGCCACATAGTTGGCGGCGATGGCGTGGCCGGTGGAGCCGGCCTCCCGCCCCTGCATCAGGTCGTCGGCCAGGAACGCCACATGGGCCTTGATCCGCTCGGCCGAGCGCTCGGGCTCGGCGCCGGACACAGGCGTCGCCGCCAAGACAGCGGCGGACACGCCCGCCAGCACCCCAAAGAACTTCATGCGGCCTCCCCGAGTAAGGGAGGAGCTTAGGCGGGCCGATGGGCTCGGCGCACATTAAGTCGCTGTAACGATCGCTACGGCGCGCGGTCCTCGAGGGCGTGAAAGATCCGCGCGACCAACACACGTTGCGGCTCGATGGCGTATTGAATTACGTAGCCATCCCGGCCGAAACGAACGGCGATTTCCCGGAATCTTCCTTCCGGATCCAGATGCCCTCGCTCGGCGAGTTCGGCCAGCGACAGAACCGCGTCCGAGATGGTCGCCGCCGCGCGATTGGCCGCTCCCGGGCTCTTCCTCGCTAGAAATTCCTCAAGCCGCGCCAAGTCTCGCCTGGCACGGCCAAGGACGAGCACCTGCCGCTTCAATCGCTGGCGACCCGCCGGGCCACGGAGGCGCGAAACTCGGCCATCGTCGTCTCGGCGTCGAAGCTCTCGCCGGTGCGATCGAACTCGGCGAGCGCCTCGCGTGCGCCCTGCCAGCGATCGCCATCAAGCCCCTCGGCGATTAGACCTGCCGCATAGTCGCCGACCGGGCGGCCAGCGGCGTCCGCCGCGGCCTGCAGCCGGCGGGCGGTTTCGTCGTCGAGCTTGAGGGTCAGATCGCCGTCGGCCATGGCGCGATGCTCACCCCGACGGCGCCGATCGTC
This sequence comes from Phenylobacterium sp., assembly GCF_036677185.1. GTDB lineage: Bacteria > Pseudomonadota > Alphaproteobacteria > Caulobacterales > Caulobacteraceae > Phenylobacterium. The sequence continues at coordinate 166,622 of NZ_JAKFEN010000012.1, read as the reverse complement.
AACTGTCGAGGAAGCTCCGCAGCTTCCGCGACCGGCTCGGATGCTTCAGCTTGCGAAGCGCCTTGGCCTCGATCTGGCGGATGCGTTCGCGGGTGACGCTGAACTGCTGGCCGACCTCTTCGAGGGTGTGGTCGGTGTTCATGCCGATGCCGAAGCGCATGCGCAGGACGCGTTCCTCGCGCGGGGTCAGGCTCGCCAGGACGCGGGTGGTGGTCTCGCGCAGGTTCGACTGGATGGCCGCGTCGATGGGCAGGATCGCGTTCTTGTCCTCGATGAAGTCGCCCAGGTGGCTGTCTTCCTCGTCGCCGATCGGGGTCTCGAGGCTGATCGGCTCCTTGGCGATCTTCAGGACCTTGCGGACCTTTTCCAGCGGCATGGCCAGCTTCTCGGCCAGCTCCTCCGGGGTCGGCTCGCGGCCGATCTCGTGCAGCATCTGGCGCGAGGTGCGGACGATCTTGTTGATCGTCTCGATCATGTGCACCGGGATGCGGATCGTGCGGGCCTGGTCGGCGATCGAGCGGGTGATCGCCTGACGGATCCACCAGGTGGCGTAGGTGGAGAACTTGTAGCCGCGGCGGTACTCGAACTTATCGACCGCCTTCATCAGGCCGATATTGCCTTCCTGAATAAGATCAAGGAATTGCAGGCCGCGGTTCGTGTACTTCTTGGCGATGGAGATCACCAGGCGCAGGTTGGCCTCGACCATTTCCTTCTTGGCCTGACGCGCCTCGCGCTCGCCCTTCTGCACGGTCTGGACGATGCGGCGGTAGTCGTCGATCGGCACGCCGGTCTCGGTGGCGAGCGCGGCGATCTCGTGGCGGATGTCGCCGACCTGGCTGGCGTCGTTCTCCACGAACTTGGTCCAGCGCACGCCCAGCGGCTTCACTTGGTCGGACCAGTTGGGCGACAGCTCCTGGCCGAAATAGGCCTTGAGGAACTCGGTGCGCGAGATGCCGTAGCTGTCGGCCAGGCGCAGCAGCCGGCCTTCCAGCCCCATCAGCCGCTTGTTGATCGCATAGAGCTGCTCGACCAGCGCCTCGATGCGGTTGTTGTTCAGCTTCAGCGTCTTCAGGTGCTGGACGATGGCCAGCGAGGCCGTGGTGTAGGCCTTGCGGTCGGCGTCCGACAGGTCCTCGCCCTTCAGGCGCTTGCCGACCAGCTTCTCCTGCAAGGCGCGGAAGGCGTCGAACTCCGACGCGATGGCGTCCAGGGTCGCCATGACCCCTTCACGCAGTTCGCCTTCCATGGCGCTGATGGTGGGACCGGCGCCGTCGTCGAAATCGTCGTCGTCGTCGCTCTCGGACTTGGCGACCGCCTCGCCGTCGGCGGTGACCTCGGCCTCTTCCGGCTCTTCCGGCTCGGGCGGCGCATTGGCCAGGGCCTCGGCGGCGGCCGCGGCGTTGATGCCGCCATAGGTCTGTTCGAGGTCGATGACCTCGCGCAGCAGGATGCGGCCGGTGCCCAGCTCCTCGCGCCAGACCATGATGGCCTCGAAGGTCAGCGCGCTTTCGCAGAGGCCCCGGATCATAGTGTCGCGACCGGCCTCGATACGCTTGGCGATGGCGATTTCGCCCTCGCGCGACAGCAGCTCGACCGAGCCCATCTCGCGCAGGTACATGCGCACGGGATCGTCGGTGCGGTCGTAGGCGGGTTCCTTGGCCGTCTCGACGACCTGGGTCTCCTCGCGCACGGCGACCTCGCCGCCCTCGGCGTCTTCTTCCGCCTCGACGACGTTGACGCCCATCTCCGACAGCATGGCGAGCGTGTCTTCGATGGCCTCGGAGGTCACTTCCTCGGACGGCAGCACCTTGTTCAGCTCGTCCATCGTGACGTAGCCGCGGGCTTTCGCCTGCTTGATGAACTTCTTGACGCCGGCGTCGGTGAGGTCGAGCAGCGGACCGTCGCCGCCCGTCGTCTCAGTGGATTCCGCTTCGGCCGTATTGGTGCTCATCTAAGTCTCCGATTTCGGCAATCCGAACCCCCTGCAAGGTTCGGGCCGAAGATGGTTAATTGCGGCCTGGCGACGGTCGTTTTCTCTACGACCCGTCACCCGCCCAAATCGTTCCCGTTCTGATCGCGCGTTTCAGTGCGTCGCGCTCACCTTTGAGACGCTCGAGGGCTTCCATGTCGGAACGACCGCTCAGGTTTCCCTTTGCGGACGTTATAGCCTCGTCGAGCGCCGCGAGCCTGGAAAGGCCCGCGAAGGCATGCGACCACTGGGATTTCGCGCTATCGAGGGAGACATCCGGTTTCATGATGGGCGCGCCCGATTTCGCAGCGGCCCGGTCGATGTCTGTCAAGAGCGCGGTAAACCCGCAAGACGCGAGATGGCGTGCGAGGGCTCCAGAGTCAAGGTGATCGGTCTCCAAACGGAACCGAATGATTTCCCTGGTCAATTCCACCAGCCCCGGATCGCCGAAGCCCTGGGCGGCGAAGGCGTCCTCCAGGTGGTCGTCCAGCACGCTGGGATCGGCCAGGGCATGGGCGACCATGGCGGCCGCCAGCGGGTCCAGCGAACGGGCCAGGCGTTGGGCGGCGGCCCGGCCCATGGCGGTCGGCGCCGGATCGATCCAGGCCGAGCCCGCCCCGCGCCAACTCCTTGATTGACCGAAGTTTCCGCGTCCCTGTTGGCCGCCAGAGACACCGCCCTGCTGGCCGCGCGGCGATAGGGCGTCCAGGCGTTGCAGGAGATCCTCGCGATAGGCCTGCTGCAGGTCCTTGTCGGCGATGCTCCCCGCCAACTGGCGCAGACGGGCCTTGAGTCCGGCCCGCCGCTCGGGCGTATCCAAGGGTTCCTGGTCGCGTTCCCGCACGAACAGCGCGTCGACGAACGGCGTGGTCTGCGACAATTGGGCTCGAAGCGCGCCGGCGCCCTGTTCGCGCAGCACCTCGTCGGGGTCCTTGCCGCCCTCGACCAGGGCGAAGCGGAAACTCTTGCCGGGCTTCAGCATCGGCAAGGCCCGGTCGATGGCCCGCGATGCGGCCTGGCGTCCCGCCCGGTCGCCGTCGAAACACAGGGTCGGCTCGGGGTGCAGCCGCCACAGCATCTCCATCTGGTCCTCGGTGAGCGCGGTGCCCAGCGGCGCGACCCCGGCGATCCCCGCCCGCTGGCAGGCGATGGCGTCCATATAGCCCTCGACCACCACCACCGGCGGGGTCTCAGCGCCCGTGGCCGCGGCCAGGATCTTGCGCGCCTCGGCCAGGCCGTAGAGCGAGCGGCCCTTGTGGAAGAGCGGCGACTCCGGCCCGTTCAGGTACTTGGCGCGGGCCTCCGGATCCATCGCCCGGCCGCCGAACGACAGCACCCGGCCGCGCGCGTCGGCGATGGGGAAGATGATCCGGTCGCGGAACCGGTCATAGGGCGCGCCTCCGTCCTCCGGGGCGATCAGCACGCCGCTCTCGACCAGCTCGGCGGGTCTGGCGCCCTTGGCGATCAGATAGTCCTTTAGGGCCGTCCGGCTAGCCGGCGAGAAGCCCAGGCGGAAGCGACCCCACTCGCTCTCAGGCAGGCCGCGCCGCTCCAGATAGGCCCGGGCCTCGCGCCCCTCGGGCCGACGCAGGGCCGCCTCGAACCATTGGGCGGCCAGCTCCAGCCAGTCCGACAGGCCCTGGCGCTGCTTCTCCTGCTCGGCGGCGCGGGGATCGGCGGCCGGCAGGGTCAGTCCCGCCTCGGCGGCCAGGCGCTCCACGGCCTCCATAAAGGTCAGCCGCTCGGTCTCCTGCAAGAAGGTGATCAGGTCGCCGTTCTTGCCGGAGGAGAAGTCGAAGAACTGGCCCTTGTCGTCGTTGACGTAGAACGACGGGGTCTTCTCCTTGTTGAACGGCGACAGCCCCACATACTCCCGGCCCTGCTTGCGCAGTTTCACCGTCCGCCCGATCACGTCGGAGGGGCGGAGCCGGGATTTGATCTCGTCGAGGAAATGTTCGTCGAAGCGCACGGGCCTTATGTAAGCCATCGGCCCACAACCGCCTACAGCCTCCCCCGCCTGACGCGGCTACAGCCCCCGCAGCTTGTCCGGATTGCGCACCATATAGATGCCGGCCAGTTTGCCGCCCTCCCCGGGCTGGAAGGCCACGGTCATCGGGCCGTCCTCGGCCTCCAGGATCACCCCCGGATAGCCGTTGATGCGCACGGCGCGGAAGGTCATCGACCAGGGCTCGCCGTCGTGGCGCCAGGCCAGCCCCTCCAGCAGCCGCAGGATGTCCTCGCGACCGATCAACGGGCGCAGGGAGGCGTTCCGCTTGCCGCCGCCGTCGGTGACCATCACCGCGTCCTCGGCCAGCATCGCCGAGAGGGCGGTCATGTCGCCCTGGCTGGCAGCGGCCATGAAGGCGGCGGCGAGCTTGGCGGCATCCTCCTGGCTGACCGTGAAGCGCGGGCGGTTGTCCTTGACGTGGGCTCGGGCCCGAGCGGCGAGCTGGCGCACGGCCGCCTCGTTGCGGCCAAGGGTCTGCGCCACCGACTCATAGTCCTCGTCGAACACGTCGTGCAGCAGGAACACCGCCCGCTCCAGGGGCGAGAGCCGCTCCAGGGCCAGCAGGAAGGCCACCGAAACGTCCTCGGCCCGCTCGACGGGGTCGACGCTGAGCTCCTCGATCAGCGGCTCGGGCAGCCAGGGGCCGCGATAGGCCTCCCGCCGCGCCTTGGCCGAGCGCAGGCGGTCGATGCAGAGGCGCGAGGTGACCCGCACCAGCCAGCCGGCCGCGTCCTCGACGCCCTCCGCCTTGGTCCAGCGCAGCCAGGCGTCCTGCACCGCGTCCTCGGCCTCGGCCACAGAGCCCAGCATGCGATAGGCCAGCCGCGTCAGGCGGGGGCGCTGGGCCTCGAAGGCTTCCAGATCGCCGGTCGGGGTCATGGCGCGTCTCCTAGGCCGCCTGGCGCAGAGGCGCCGGCTCGCCCGCCACCGTCACCCGCGAGCAGGCCTTGCCGTAGCCGAGGGCGTATTTCAGGGTGGGATACATCCGCGCGGTGGTGATCGCCATGCTTACGGCCACCAGCCCCCGGTCGCCCCAGCGGCGCACGATCTCGTCGCGCAGGGGATCGGCGGCCTCCATGTCGCGAGCCAGGCTGGCCTGGGCGAACCGCCAGCCGAGCGCGGCATCCTCGCCCATGGCCGCCTCGTCCCCGGCCAGGATGGCGCGCAGGACCTGGGGCTTCACCCCGCCGGCCGCGGCCATGTCGACGGAGATCTGGGTGCAGGGTCCGCAGTCCTCGGCCAGCGTCCCCGCGATGCCGGCCGCGGCGAGCGCCGCCGCCGGCGCGGCCTTGCGGTCGACGAGCTGGGTGAGGAACCCGAATTTCAGGAACGTCGCCGGGCTCGCCCGCAGCACATGGCGCATATAGCTCGCGTCATAGCCCCAGGTGCGCTCGATCTTTTCGATCTGGCGGGTGAGGAAGGTCTTCAGCATGGTCAGTGTCCCGGCCGTTTGGCGACCGCCAGCCAGGCCGCCAGCAGGGCTGGCAGATAGACGCCGGGGAGGTCGCGGATGACGTCGGCCAGGGGGTTGGCCGAACAGCTGGCGTCGAAGACGTGGATCCCCGCGTGCAGCACCAGGAAGGCCGCCCCCGCCGCCAGGGCGGGCCAGCCCTGGACCCGCCGCCAGGCGAACCAGGCGAGCCCGCCGGCGGTCACCAGATAGGCCGCGCCGATATCCCTGACGAAATGCGGGTTGTAGGCGCCGGTGGCGGTGACCCCAGGCACGGCGCCGTACCACCAGAACGAGGCGAACAGCATCGCCAGGGCGTTGACGGCGAGCAATGCGGCCAGGGCGGCGGCCAGGATGCGGGTCATAGGTTTCTCCGACTTCGCCACGAGGACGGAGCGGAGCTTAGTCCTGTGACATCGCCTGAGAAGAAATTCAGCCGATCCGCGCCACCCACCCCGGCAGGTCGCGGATCGAGGCCAGCTCCACGAAGCGCGTATGGCCCACCGGCGCCTCGGCGACCTCGTGCGCCCAGGTCAGCGGATAGGGCACATGGGCGGCCCAGGCTCCGGCCTCGATGGCCGGCAGGATGTCGGAGCGCATGGAATTGCCGCACATCGCCGCCTCCCCCGCCCCGGTGCCGTGCCGCTCGAACACCCGCGCATAGGTCGAGGCGTCCTTCTCGCTGACAATCTCCACGGCGGCGAACAGGTCGCCCAGGCCCGAGGCCGCCAGCTTCTGTTCCTGGTGCAGCAGGTCGCCCTTGGTGATCAGCACCAGGCGATAGGTCTTGGAGAGCTCGTCCAGGGCGTCCTCGACCCCGGGCAGCGGCTCGACCGGCTCGGTCAGCATCTCACGGCCCACGGCAAGGATCTCGCGGATCACCTTGGACGGCGCCTCGCCCCCGGTCAGCTCCATGGCGGTCTCGATCATGGAAAGGGTGAAACCCTTCACCCCGTAGCCGTAGAGCCGCAAATTGCGCCGTTCGACCTCGGCCAGCTTGGCCTCCAACTCGGCCCGATCCGCCACCTCGGCCAGCAGGTCGCAGAACCGCTCATGGGTCAGGCGGAAGATGTTCTCGTTGTGCCAAAGGGTGTCGTCGGCGTCCAAGCCGACCGTGGTGATGCTCATGTGCTCCACATAGCCGCTTGTGCATGAAAATCGAGCCCCGCCGCCCAAGGGCCGGGCGCCGCGTCGTTTCCGCCCGCGGCGCGGGCGGTCGCAGCATTCCGGCAACATCAGGCGCGCCATCTGATCTCCGTGGCGTTGAGTGATTCTCCGGGGCGGCGGATGTCGAAGGACGGACTGCGCGGATGGCTGGCGCGCAATATCGGCCGCCGGCTGGGGGGCCGCGCCCTGGCGGCGGCCGAGGCCGAGGCGCGGCGGGCCGAGGCGCGCCTGCGCGAGGCCATCGACGTCCTGCCCGAAGGCGTGGTCTTCCTCGACGCCGAGGGCCGCTATGTCCTGTGGAACCGGCGATACGCCGAGATCTATCACCGCACCGCCGACCTGTTCCGGCCCGGCGCCAAGCTGGCCGACACCCTGCGGGTCGGGGTCGCCCGAGGCGACTATCCCGACGCCGTGGGCCGCGAAGACGAATGGCTCGCCGCCCGCCTCGAGAAGCTCCAGGCCCCCACGGGCGAGCGCCAGGAGCAGCGCCTGGCCGACGGGCGCTGGCTGATGATCGAGGAGCGGCGCACCGCCGACGGCGGCGTGATCGGCCTGCGGGTCGACATCACCCAGCTCAAGCGCCAGGCCGCCGACCTGGAGGACGCCCTGCACCGGGCCGAGGCCGCCAGCCGCGCCAAGAGCGAGTTCCTCGCCGATATGAGCCACGAGCTGCGCACCCCGCTGAACGGGGTCATGGGCCTGGCCCAGGCCCTGGAGCGGCAAGGCCTCAGCGATGATCAGCGCGCCATCGTCGCAGAGATGCTGAACTCGGCCCGCGCTCTCGACGACCTGGTCAACAACCTGCTGGACTATGGCGACGCCGCCCGCGAAGCCGACGCGGCGCCCACGGCCGGTCCGGTGGCTCACGCCGCGCCGCTGCGGGTGCTGGCGGCCGACGACAACCCCACCAACCGCAGGGTCATCGAGCTGATGCTGGGGGCGGCCGGCGCCGAGGTGGTCAGCGTCGAGGACGGCGCCCAGGCGGTGCAGGCCTGGCGCGGAGGCGCCTTCGACCTGGTGCTGATGGACCTGCGCATGCCGATCATGGACGGCCTGGACGCCATCCGCGCCATCCGCCGAGCCGAGGGGGCGGGCCTTCCGCGCGCGCCGATCATCGTGATCAGCGCCAACACCTCGCCGGGCGACCTTGAGGCGTCAAAGGCCGCCGGCGCCGACCGCCACATCGCCAAGCCGGTCCGGGCCGAGGCCCTATTCGAGGCGATCTCGGAGGTGCTGGAGAGTTAGGCTGCGCAGGCCTTGTGGGCCTTGGTGAACCGCTCCGTGGAGGCCGGGAACCGGGCCAGGGCCGCCGCCGGCCGGATCGGGCGGGCCGCGAAATTTCCGCCGCAGTTGGGGCAGGCCCCGCCCAGCCGATGTTCCACGCAGTCGGCGCAGAACGTGCATTCGAAGGTGCAGATCATGGCGTCCGCCGCATCGGCCGGCAGGTCCTTGTCGCAGCATTCGCAGTTCGGCTTCAGGGCCAGCATCCGTCAAACTCCCATGGGTGGAGCCAGGATCATGCCAGCCTCGCACCCTGTCGGAAATGACACACTTCCCTCGTTTTCAGCCAAACCTATTCGCCGAACCCCGCGCCCGGCTCGATCGGCGATAGCCGTAGGAGCCGCGAATCGGCGACGGCGGCGGTCCTGTGCTTCACGAACTCGCGGTACTCGGGGTCGGCCACCATGGCCAGGAAGGCCGCCGCGTTCGGATATTCGGCGATGAAGGCCAGGTCCCAGGCCTCGTCCCGTGGCCCCGTCACCATCACCTGCGGCTTGCCGGCCCAGACCTGGCGACCGCCCAGCCGCGCGAAGATCGGCGCGGTCGTCCGGCCATAGGCGCGATAGGCCTCCAGCCCGGTGAGCCCCTTGCCGTGGTCAGGATGGTCGGCGGGATATTCGGCCAGCGGCTTCACCCGCACCAGGTTCAGCATCTGAATCGGCTGGTCCCGCGGCAGGGCCTTGAAGATCGCCCAGGCGTCGCGGTCGGGATCGATGTGCGCGGTCATGACTGGCCTCCTCCCACAAGGGCGCATTGACCGGCCCTCCGGGACTCACTAACTACGCGGCCGTTTGCGCAACAAGCAGGCAGTTCCAGCGGGCGGGGTTTTCCCTCGGCCGGCCTTCTGCGAGCATGCGACCAACCCTTAGGAGCCACGCCCATGACCACCGACCTGCTTGCTGGTGTCACCGGCGTCCTGGTGTTGGCGGACGGCACGGTCCTGCAGGGGATCGGGGTCGGCGCGGCGGGCGAAGCGGTGGGCGAGGTCTGCTTCAACACCGCCATGACCGGCTACCAGGAGATCCTCACGGACCCCTCCTACATGTCCCAGATCGTGGCCTTCACCTTCCCGCACATGGGCAATACCGGGGTGAACGTCGAGGACATCGAACAGATGTCCGGCTCGGCCAAGACCTCCGCCTGCGGCGCGATCTTCCGCGACGTGCCCACCGCCCCCGCCAACTGGCGCTCGGACGGCGATCTCGACACCTGGATGAAGCGCCGAGAGGTCGTGGGTCTGGCTGGGGTCGACACGCGGGCGCTGACCCGCGCCATCCGCGAGAAGGGCATGCCGCACGGCGTCATCGCCCACAGCCCGGACGGCAAGTTCGACATCCCGGCCCTGGTCGCCAAGGCCAAGGCCTGGTCGGGCCTGGTGGGCCTGGACCTCGCCAAGGACGCCTCCTGCCTGCAGCCCTTCGTCTATGACGAGGGCCTGTGGACCTGGCCCGAGGGCTACGCCAAGGCCGGCCAGCCGAAGTACGAGGTCGTGGTCCTGGACTACGGGGTGAAGCGCAACATCCTGCGCGCGCTCACCTCCATCGGCGCCCGCGCCACCGTCGTGCCCGCAAGCACCTCGGCCGAAGACATCCTGGCCCGCAAGCCGGACGGGATCCTGCTGTCAAACGGCCCCGGCGACCCGGCGGCCACCGGCGAATACGCGGTGCCGGAGATCAAGAAGCTGGTCGACAGCGGCGTCCCGGTGTTCGGCATCTGCCTGGGCCATCAGATGATGGCGCTGGCGCTGGGCGCCACCACCATGAAGATGGAGCAGGGCCACCATGGCGCGAACCATCCGGTGAAGGACATCACCACCGGCAAGGTGGAGATCGTCTCCATGAATCACGGCTTCACCGTCGATCGCGACAGCCTGCCCGAGCCGGTGGTCGAGACCCACGTGTCGCTGTTCGACGGCACCAATGCCGGCATCGCGCTCAAGGATCGTCCGGTCTTCTCGGTCCAGCACCACCCGGAAGCGTCTCCCGGCCCGACGGACTCGCTTTACCTGTTCGAGCGGTTCGCGGGCTTCATGGACGCCGCGGCCAAGTAGCGCCCGAACCCCTCCCGCCGCGGGCGCGACGAGAAGGGGCCCGGCGCATCACGGCGCCTAGGGCATCAGCACCGTGTCGACGACGTGGATCACGCCGTTCGACTGGTGGACGTCGGCGATGGTCACCTTCGAGGTCCCGCCCATGGCGTCGTGGACCACCAGGCCGCCGCCCATGGCCATGATCGTCAGGCTCTCGCCCTGCACGGTCTTCAGCGTCGCCTTGCCGCCCCCAGCCTTCACCATCGCGGCGAGGTCAGCGCCCGACAGGCGGCCCGGCGCCACGTGATAGGTCAGCACCTTGGTCAGGGTCGCCTTGCTTTCCGGCTTCACCAGGGTCTCGACCGTGCCGGCCGGGAGCTTGGCGAAGGCGGCGTTGGTCGGGGCGAAGACCGTGAACGGGCCCGGGCTCGCCAGAGTGTCCACCAGGCCGGCCGCCTGCACGGCCGTGACCAGGGTGGTGTGGTCCTTCGAATTGACCGCGTTTTCGACGATGTTCTTGGACGGATACATGGCGGCGCCGCCGACCATGACCGTCTTCTCCTTGCCCATGGGCGAGGTCATTTGAGCAGAAGCCGCGCCGCTGACGAGACAAGCGGCAGCAACTCCGGCGACCAGCGCCGGAATGAACTTGTTAGACATAGGTCGAGTCCCTGGATTATCTGCCGCCATCTCAGCGACACCAAGGATACGGGACGGCCTCCGCCAAGGATGCGCGTCGCCGGCGTTTTTCTGCGCGGGGCTAGTCCCAGCCGATGTGGGTCTTCATGTCGGGCAGGAAGCTCAGCCAGACGGCGAAATTGTCGTCGAGGGCCTCGCGGGTGGCGCCGGGGCTGAGGTTGATGTCGTAGGTGAACCAGGGATCGCCGTCGTCGTCGATGAAGCAGTCGACGTAGCGCTTCTTGCTGTTCCAGGCGTTGACCTTGTCCATCGCCAGCTTGGCGTCCATGTCGAAGCCGGCGATCATCTGGATCGAGGTGCAGCGCGCCTTCTCGCAGTCGTAGAAATGCACGTCGAAGCTGACGCCCTCCGCCGCGCTCTTCAGGTACTCGTCGCCTGCGTCATCCTTGGCGACCTCGGCCTTGTAGCCGCCGTCGGTCAGCCAGGCCTTGACCTCCTTGACGCTCATGCCGCCCTTGGCGATCTCCGCGGCCTGCGCCGCGCCGCCCAGCCAGACGAACGCCGCCAGGCTCATGGCGATGAGACGCGTTTTCATGGTCGGCTCCCCCAATCCTGACCGCAGGATAGGGCGTTTCCAGCTGCAGGCGCTAGGGCGGCGGCTCAGATCCTGGCGAGCTTGCCGATCGCCGCCACGGGCCCCGAGGGGCCGTCGGACTTCGAGCCGCCCATCGGTTCGACCGAGACCGCCAGCGCCGCGCCCTCGGTGACCATGCCGGCCATCTCCGGCTTCATCGGCATGGATTTGGAGGTTCCGGGCGCCACCAGGCCCAGCGAGCGCGGCTTGCCATCGGCGGGGATCAGCCACAACTCGTGGCTATGGTTCGGGTCTGCGCCGGGCGCCATCAGCGAGGCCACCAGCATGGCTTTCCGCGCCGGGTCGTAGGCCGCCACGAACATCGGCTGGCCGGCGGTCGAGGCCAGGCGGGCGTCCAGCATGGGCGCCATCGGCGGCGGGGCGGTGCGGATCACCACCGGCGGCTGGCTGGCCAGCATGACGGCCGCAGCGATGCTGGCGGCGGCGAGGCCCATCGAGCCCATCGCCGTCCCCCGCCATAGGCGCATGCGCTTCAGGAGGCCGTTGTCGTTGGCCGGCAGGGCGCGTTCGATACGTGCCCAGAGCCCGGCGGGCGCCTCGACCGGGTCGACGGCGGCCAGCATCGGGGCGAGCCGCTCGCGCCAGGCCTCGACCTGGGCGGCGAAGGCGGGGTCGCGGGCCATGCGGGCCTCCGCCAGGGCTCTTTCGCGCGTGGAGAGCACGCCCAGAGCGTGTTCGGCCGCCAGGGCCTCGTCGTCGCGCAGCTCGGGGCCGATATCGCTCATCGCTCCAGGCACCCCCTGAGCTTGAGGAGGCCGCGGCGGATCCAGCTCTTCACGGTGCCGAGCGGGGCGTCCATGCGCTGGGCCAGGGCTTCGTAGGTCACACCCTCGAAGAAGGCCGTGCGGATGACCGCCCGGGTGCGTTCGTCCAGTTCGGACAGGCAGCGCCCCAGGGCCTGGCCGTCCTGGCTGGCGGCCAGCAGAGTCTCCGCGCTGGGCCTGCCGTCATCGATCTCCAGGTCTTCGACCTGCTCGGCATAGGCCAGCGGACCCCGCGCCCGCAGCCGGTCGATGGCGCGATTGCGCGCGATGGTCGAGATCCACGTCATGACGCTGGCCCGGCCCGCTTCGAAGCGGTCGGCCCTTCGCCAGATCGTCAAATAGACCTCTTGCAGCACGTCTTCGCTCTCATCCCTGTCGGACAAGATACGAAGACAGACGCCGAAAAGCTTCGAAGACGTGGCCTGGTAAAGTTGTCGCAGCGCCGCGCGATCGCCCGACGCGATGCGCGGCAACAGTTCGGCGAGCGGGTCGATCGAGGAAGTCGCGTTCAAACCAGGGGTTCGCAGACCGTCTTACGGACGGCGAGGCTGCCCTAGGCCAAGGCGCCAAGGCAAGCCTGAAACCGTCGTTCCGCGATCACGGGTCGCGTCGGATCATGTTGGCCTGGCCGGGCGGCGCCTGGTCGATGATCAGCAGCCGCGCGCCCTCCCCGCCCAGGGCCTCGCCCTGGTGCCACTGGTCGCGGGCCTCGACCGCGAAATCGCCGGGCGAGATCTCGACCACCGCCCCGGTGTCCAGGTTGGTCACCTTCACCCGGCCGGCCAGGACGTAGGCGAAGCGCTGGTTGGGGTGCTTGTGGGCTGGGATGATCCCGCCCGGCGGAATGGTGGTCTCCGAGACGCTGACCCGAACCGGCCCCTGGGGCAGCAGGATCGGTTGGCCGCCCTGGGTGGTCTCGAAGGCCGCCAGAGGGCGTGAGATCGGTGAGACTGTAGGCCCGGCGCAGGCGGTCGCCGCGGCCAGGCCAAGGAAAAGCGAAAGCATCGTCATTCAGATCTCCGGGCGCGCGGCAAGCAAGTCCGCCGTACAGATGCGCACTCAAACCTTCGCAAGCCTACGCCGTAAGGGCCAGGGATTTCAGGCCGGGGACCATCTAGTCTCCAGAATAGCCGCCTATCGGCTTCGGAAACCAAGTCGTCGCGGCCCCAAGACCAGTGTTCGGCGGATCATCTTGCGGGGTGGCTGGAACCGCGCTACGGTTCGAGGGTCAAACTCGTACGGTTCGGCTGAATTTCCTTATCCCGCCTGGGATTCCGGACCTGCTCCCCGATCCCCCGAGACCTTTGATCCGTTGCTCAAACCGCTTGGGCTGCGGGCATATCTATCAAGGACGAATATCTCTATGGCTACCGGCACTGTGAAATGGTTCAACGGAACCAAGGGCTACGGCTTCATCCAACCCGACGACGGCGGCGCTGACGTCTTCGTGCACATTTCGGCCGTCGAGCGCGCAGGCCTGCGTAGCCTGAACGAAGGCCAAAAGGTCAACTACGAGCTCGAACAGGATCGTCGCAGCGGCAAGATGTCCGCCGGCAACCTGCAGGTCTAGGCGACCGCATTCGGGCCCTCGGGCCCTTATGTCAGAACGATGATGGGCCGGCGGCGACGCCGGCCCATTTTCTTTGGGCGAAACGCGGCTTGCGCCCAGGCGACTCCGTCTCTAAACGGCCCCCTTAACCTGCAGTTTGACCGGGACCGGGCGCGCTTCGAGCCGCGCCCGCCCTCGCGCGCGAGTAGATATGCCCAAACGCACCGACATCTCGTCGATCCTCATCATCGGCGCCGGCCCGATCGTCATCGGACAGGCCTGCGAGTTCGACTATTCGGGGGTCCAGGCCTGCAAGGCGCTGCGCGCCGAGGGCTACCGCATCGTGCTGGTCAACTCGAACCCGGCCACGATCATGACCGACCCGGACGTGGCCGACGCCACCTATGTCGAGCCGATCACGCCGGAGATCGTCGAGAAGATCATCGCCAAGGAGCGGCCCGACGCCCTGCTGCCGACCATGGGCGGTCAGACGGCGCTGAACACGGCGCTCGCCCTCGAGGCCTCCGGCGTGCTGGCCAAGTACGGCGTGGAGATGATCGGGGCCAAGGCCGACGTCATCGACAAGGCCGAGGACCGCCAGAAATTCCGCGACGCCATGGACAAGCTGGGCCTCGAGAGCCCCAAGTCCAAGGCCGCCCACACCATGGACGAGGCCCTGGAGGGCCTGGACTTCGTGGGCCTGCCCGCCATCGTCCGCCCGTCCTTCACGCTCGCCGGCACCGGCGGCGGCATCGCCTATAACCTGGAAGAGTTCCACGAGATCGTGGCGCGCGGCCTCGACCTCTCCCCCACCACCGAAGTCCTCATCGAGGAGAGCGTGCTGGGCTGGAAGGAGTTCGAGATGGAGGTGGTCCGCGACAAGGCGGACAACTGCATCATCGTCTGTTCCATCGAGAACATCGATCCGATGGGCGTCCATACCGGCGACAGCATCACCGTCGCCCCGGCGCTGACGCTGACCGACAAGGAATACCAGCGCATGCGGGCGGCCTCGATCGCCGTCCTGCGCGAGATCGGGGTGGAGACCGGCGGCTCCAATGTGCAGTTCGCGGTGAACCCCGCCGATGGGCGCATGGTGGTCATCGAGATGAACCCGCGCGTGTCGCGTTCGTCGGCCCTGGCCTCCAAGGCCACAGGTTTCCCGATCGCCAAGGTCGCCGCGCGCCTGGCCGTGGGCTACACCCTCGATGAGCTGATGAACGACATCACCGGCGCCACCCCGGCCTCGTTCGAGCCCAGCATCGACTATGTGGTCACCAAGATCCCGCGCTTCGCCTTCGAGAAATACCCGGGCTCAGAACCGCACCTGACCACCGCCATGAAGTCGGTGGGCGAGGTCATGGCCATCGGCCGCACCTTCGCCGAGAGCCTGCAGAAGGCCCTGCGCGGCCTGGAGACCGGCCTGACCGGCCTCGATGACATCGAGATCGAGGGCGCGAACGACCCCGAGACCGGCCGCGCCGCAGTGATCCGCGCGCTCGGCCAGCCCACCCCCGACCGCCTGCGGGTGATCGCCCAGGCCTTCCGCCATGGCCTGTCGGTGGACGAGATCAACGAGGCCTGCTCCTACGAGCCCTGGTTCCTGCGCCAGATCGAGGACCTGATGCGCGCCGAGGCGGCGATCATGGTCGCGGGCCTGCCCGCCAACGCCGCGGAGTTCCGCGGCCTCAAGGCCCAGGGCTTCTCCGACGCGCGCCTGGCCAAGCTGACCCACACCACCGAGCGCGAGGTGCGCGAGCAGCGCCGCGCCCACGGGGTGCGCCCGGTGTTCAAGCGCATCGACAGCTGCGCGGGCGAGTTCCGGGCGGCCACGCCCTACATGTACTCGACCTATGAAACCGGGGCGCTGGGCCAGACCCCCGAATGCGAGAGCGAGCCTACCGAGGCCCGCAAGGCGATCATCTTGGGCGGCGGTCCAAACCGGATCGGCCAGGGCATCGAGTTCGACTACTGCTGCTGCCACGCGGCCTTCGCCCTGGACGCCATCGGCGTCGAGTCGATCATGGTCAACTGCAACCCGGAGACCGTGTCGACCGACTACGACACCTCCGACCGGCTCTATTTCGAGCCCCTGACCGCCGAGGATGTCCTGGAGCTCATCGCCGTCGAGCAGACCCGCGGGACCCTGCTGGGCGTCATCGTCCAGTTCGGCGGCCAAACCCCGCTGAAGCTGGCCCAGGCCCTGGAAGACGCCGGCATCCCGATCCTCGGCACCTCCCCCGACGCCATCGACCTGGCCGAGGACCGCGAGCGCTTCCAGCAGCTGCTGCACCGCCTGAAGATCGCCCAGCCGGTCAACGCCATCGCCCGCTCGCGCGACGAGGCCTTCGCCGGCGCCCACGCGGTCGGCTACCCCATCGTCATCCGGCCCTCCTATGTCCTGGGCGGCCGGGCCATGGAGATCATCCGCGACGACGAGCAGCTCGAGCGCTACGTCAACACCGCCGTCCAGGTCTCCGGCGACAGCCCCGTCCTGATCGACCAGTACCTGTCGCGCGCCACCGAGGTCGACGTGGACGCCCTATGCGACGGCGAGACCGTCTTCGTCTGCGGCGTCATGGAGCATATCGAAGAGGCTGGGGTGCACTCGGGCGACAGCGCCTGCTCCCTGCCCCCCTTCTCGCTGAAGCCCGAGACCATCGCCGAGCTGAAGCGCCAGACCGAGGCCATGGCCTTCGCGCTCAATGTCCGCGGCCTGATGAACGTGCAGTTCGCCATCGAGGAGCCGCACTCGGCCGCCCCGCGCATCTATGTGCTGGAGGTCAATCCCCGCGCCAGCCGCACCGTGCCCTTCGTGGCCAAGACCATCGGCCAGCCGATCGCCGCGATCGCGGCCAAGGTCATGGCCGGCGAGAAGCTCTCCAGCTTCAATCTGGTGGAAAAGCCCTACGACCATGTGGCCGTGAAAGAAGCCGTCTTCCCCTTCGCCCGCTTCGCCGGGGTCGACACCATCCTGGGCCCCGAGATGCGCTCCACGGGCGAGGTCATGGGCCTGGACTGGATCCGCGACGGCGAGACCTCCAGCGCCCCGGCCTTCGCCCGGGCCTTCGCCAAGAGCCAACTCGGCGGCGGGGTGAACCTGCCCAAGTCCGGCTGCGTCTTCGTCTCGGTGAAGGACGCCGACAAGACCTGGATCAAGGAGCCCGTGCGCCTGCTGATCGAGCTGGGTTTCAAGATCCTCGCCACCTCGGGCACCGCCTCCTACCTGTCCGGCGAAGGCCTGGCGGTGGAGACGGTCAAGAAGGTGCTGGAGGGCCGGCCGCACATCGTCGACACCATGAAGAACGGCGGCGTCCAGCTGGTGTTCAACACCACCGAGGGCAAGCAGTCCCTGGCCGACAGCTTCGAGATCCGCCGCACGGCCCTAATGATGAAGACCCCCTACTTCACCACCACCGCCGGAGCGCTCGCCGCCGCCCAGGCCATCGCGGCCACTGTGGAGGACACCCTCGAGGTCCGGCCGCTGCAGAGCTACGCCTAGGCCGTCGCCCCCAGCTTCATCTCCAGGAACACCAGGATCGCCACCGTGGCGCTGTAATAGGCGAAGCGGGCCGGGACGCCGCCGTGCGCCAGGTCCACCCCGGTGGCGATGACGAAGATGGCGATGAGGGCGCCGCCGGCCCAGAGCTGCGCCGGGATCCAGAGGAAGGCGAGCGCCGCGACGATCTCGGCACCCGCCAGCAGCCGGATGAAGGTCCCCATCTGGGCCGCCTCACCGCCGCCGTGGGTTGCGGGCCAGCCCTCGAGGAAGGTCTTGGCCGAGGCGAAGACGATGAAGGCGACATAGACGCAGCGATACAGATAGAGCGCCGTCGTTTCGGTCATTTCGGAGTCTCCGTCAGGCGGTGGGCGTCGGCCGCGGCAAGGTCCAGGCCGTAGACGCCCTTCAGGGCGGCTATCTTCTCCAGGGTCTCCGGCGAGAACGGCGCCTTGCCCTCGAAGGCGTGCAGGGTCATCCCCTCGATCAGATCGCCCAGCGACATGTCGAGATATTCGGCGAGGCTTTTCAGCACCTTCAGCAGGCGGCGCTCGATCCGCACGCCGGTCTGGGTTCGTTCGATTGTTACCATGGTAACTTGGTATCATCAGCATGGTGAACAGGCAAGCTGGTAACTCCCGCCGCACGCGCTCGTGAATGGCCAAGCTTAAGAGTCTGATTGACCACCAGGTTTCCGGGGCGCACCCTTTGCGTGTCGCCTAGCTTCGGCAGGCGCGTAGTGGGCGAGCTCCGGCGGCCCCTGATGACCAGCCGGAAGGCCCACCTGGGCGCCTGTCGCAGTCTGGCGGAGGATTCGTCCTCTTGAACAGAATGCGAAGGAAACGCCATGCAATCCGGACACCACGAGGGTGAGGTCCACCACAAGAACAAGCACCTGCTCGAGCGCTTCGAAGGCTACACAGACTTGATCATTGTGGGGCTGATCATCGCGCTCGGGGCGGCCATGCTGGTCGGTCTTCTGACCGCCAACGGCAAGGTGACCTGGTAAGCGTCAGGACCCAGCGAGACGCCGATCTGGTCAGAGCGCCCTAGCCAACACCAGATCGTCGTACTCGTTCGCGCCCACGCGGAATTTCCTCACGCCCGCCTCGACATAGCCTTGGCGGGCGTAGAAGGCGATTGCGCGTGAATTTCCACCGAACACGCCCAGCAGCATCCGGGTGAATCCGGCCTGCGCCGCGGCGTCCATCGCCGTGGTCATCAGCTTGGCCCCGAGCCCGGTCCCGTGGAACCGGTTCAGCAGATAGATGCGCTTCAGCTCCACGTCCTTCTCGCCGGTCGGCACCGGCAGGTCCGGGGGCGTCAGGGCGGCATAACCAACCGCAGCCCCGCCCTCGTCCATCTCCGCCGCCCAAAGGCTGTAGCCGGGCTTGGCCAACCAGTCCGCGTATAGCGCCTCGCCGTGCTCGCTCTTGCAGTGGCTGACGATGTCGGCCGACGGCAGCACCCCCGCATAGGTCTCCAGGAACGTCGCCTGGCCGACCAGGGCCAGGGCCGCCTCATCCCCCGGGCGGCAGGCCCGGATGGTGATGCTCATGAACGCTCTCCCGACTGGTGGGCTCTGCGGCCCGAATCTAAGCGACGCGGCGTGAGGCTGGCCCTGATCGAAGAGCTAGGCTAGGCGTACGGCCAACTAAACAACGATCACTCTGGGAGGGTAACCATGGCGGGACGGGTCGAGGGCAAGGTGGCGCTGATCACCGGCGGCGCGAGCGGGATCGGGCGCGGCTGCGCCGAACGGCTGGCTGAGGAAGGCGCGACCGTGGTCGTGACCGACCTCCAGGACGAGATGGGCGCCGAGGTTGTTGCGGTGATCGTCTCCGGCGGCGGCAAGGCCGACTACCTGCACCACGACGTCACCGGCGAACAGGCCTGGATCGACGTCATCGCCGCCATCAAGGCCCGGCATGGCCGCCTCGATATCCTGGTGAACAACGCCGGCATCGGCATCTCGGGCTCGGTGCTGGAGATGTCCCTGGCCGACTTCCAACGCCAGACGGCGATCAACCTCGACGGCGTCTTCCTGGGCGTGAAGCACGCCATCCCGCTGATGCGCCAGGGCGGTGGCGGTTCGATCATCAACATGTCCTCGGTGGCTGGCCTGAAGGGCTCGGCGATCCTGGCCGGATACTGCGCCACCAAGGGCGGCGTGCGGCTGTTCACCAAGGCCGTGGCCATGGAATGCGCCAACGCCAAGGACGGCGTCCGGGTCAATTCCGTGCACCCCGGCATCATCGAGACGCCGATCTGGGACTCGATCATGGGCACCGGCGAACCGGGCGACAATGCGCGGCCCGCGCGGCCGGTGGTGCTGGACGCCATGAGCGCCGAGGGCGTGCCGCTCGGCGTGAAGGGCTATCCCCTGGACATCGCCAACGGCGTCCTGTGGCTGGCCTCCGACGAGAGCCGCTATGTGACCGGGGCCGAGATCGTGATCGACGGCGGGCTGAGCGTGAAGTAGGAGCGGCTCATGCCCGCCACCCTGCACGTCGTCTTCGGCCCTTCCGGCGCCGGAAAGTCCACCTACGCCCAGGAGCTCGCCCGCCGCGAGCCGGCCGTCCATTTCGCCCTCGACGACTGGATGGCCCGGCTGTTCGGCGCCGACATGCCCGATCCGCTGGAGTTCGAGTGGATGATGGAGCGGGTCGAGCGCTGCGAGGCGCAGATCTGGTCCACGGCCGCGGCCACTATCGCGACGGGAACCTCGGTGGTCCTGGACCTGGGCCTGATGCGCAAGGCCGACCGCGCTCGGGTGGCCGAAATCGCCCAGGCCGTCGAACTGCCCCTGCAGTTCCACTTCGTCACCGCCCCGGCGGCCGTGCGGCGCGCGCGGGTGATGGAGCGCAACGAGATCCGCGGCAAGACCTTCGCCATCGAGGTGAACCCGGAGATGTTCGAGTTCATCGAGGGGGTCTATGAGGCGCCTGAAGCCGCCGAGCTCGCCGGCTGCGTGGTGTCGGAGAGCACCTAGGTCGCCGCGGTCCCCGCGAACAGCCACGCCGGCCAGGTGGCGTCGGCGGCGCGCTGATAGGCCGGGCGGCGCGCCAGGCGGGCGTCGTAGTCCATGATCGCTGGAAGCTCCGGCAAGTCCTTGCGATGCAGCGCCGCCGAGAGGGTCGAGCCCAGCATGACGTCGGCGGCGGTGAACTTGTCCCCCAGCAGGTAGTTCCGGCCTTTCAGCGCGCCCTCCATCACCCCCAGCATATCGTCGAAGCCGCCGAAACCGGTCTCGGTCCCGGGCAGGTCGATATGCTTGGGGTGCAGGCTGATCAGCGGGTCCAGCACCGCGGTCGAATAGACCATCCATTTGAGATAGGCCCCGCGGTCGACGTCCTCGATACGGGGCGCCAGGCCGCCATAGCCGTAGCGGTCGGCCAGATAGATGCAGATGGCGGGGTTCTCGCTGACCACCACCTTGCCGTCGGTGATGGTGGGCACCTTTCCCGACGGATTGAGCTTCAGGTATTCGGGCTTCTTCTGGTCGCCCTTGCGGATGTCCACGGTCTCGACGCGGAACGGAACGCCCAACTCCTCCAGCAGCCAATAGGCGGTGAAGGCCCGGCTGGCCGGCGAGTGGTAGAGGGTGATTCCGCGCCTGGGCGTCATGCTTGGCCTTTCCGACTTGCCGTCTATCTAGGTTCGCAGCAGACTGGGCGCCAGACGGTCGCGACCGCCAACCAACGTCATGCTGCATTGCACCCCTTGAGTTTTCTTGGGCAAGCTTCTATCCTCTACCCCCCCGGACGCCTGCGCCCGCGGCCGGCAACGAACACCTCAAGGGCGAACCCGAGTCCCCATCTACCATGGAAAAAGTCCCGATGACCGCCGAGGGCTGGAAAGCTCTCGACGACGAACTAAAGCGTTTGAAGACCGCTGAGCGCCCCGCTGTTATCGCGGCGATCTCGGAAGCGCGCTCGCATGGCGACCTTTCCGAGAACGCCGAATATCACGCCGCCAAGGAACGCCAAGGCTGGATCGAAGGCCAGATCGCCGACATCGAAGACAAGATGGCGCGCGCTCAGGTGATCGATGTCTCCAAGCTGTCCGGCAGCCAGGTGAAGTTCGGCGCCACCGTCTCCGTGGTGGACGAGGACACCGAGGAAAAGGCCCGCTACCAGATCGTCGGCGAGCACGAGGCTGACGTGAAGAAGGGCAAGATCTCGATCCTGTCCCCGCTGGCCCGAGCCATGATCGGCAAGGAAACCGGCGACGTCGTCGAGGTGCACACCCCCGGCGGCGGCAAGGCCTACGAGATCACCAAGGTCGATTGGGCCTAGCACCCGGCTCCGGCCCGAGGGCTTGCGACGTGGCGACACCCGCAACCGAACGTCCGTTGATCGTCTGGGCCGTCTCCGACGGCCGCGCCGGCATCGAGGCCCAGGTCACCGGGCTGGCCGGCGCCGTGGCCGCGCGCCGCAAGGCCAAGGTTGTGGTCAAGCGGATCGGCTGGAAGGGTCGGATCGGCCGCCTGCCCTGGTGGCTCAACCTGCTGCCCAAGCGCTTCCTCTCCTCGGAGAGCGAGATCGCGCCGCCGTGGCCGGACGTCTGGATCGCCGCCGGGCGCGCCACCCTGCCGCTATCGCTACGCATCAAGGGCTGGTCGGGCGGTCAGGCCTATGTGGTGCAGATCCAGGACCCGCGCCTGCCCCCCTCGAAGTTCGACCTGGTCATCCCGCCCAAGCATGACCGGCTGGCCGGCGACAACGTCTTCCCGATCATCGGCTCGCCCGGCCGGGTGAACGCCGACCGGCTGGACGGCGACCTGGCGCGCTTCAAGGACGTGCTGGGGCCCCTGCCCCGTCCCCGCGTCGCCGTGGTGATCGGCGGCAAGTCCAAGGCCCACGACCTGTCGCCGGTCCGCGCCGCGGCCATGGCCCGGGAGATCGAACTGCCGGTCACGGAAGAGGGCGGCTCGGTGATGATCACCTTCACCCGCCGCACTCCGCCCCAGGCCCAGGCGATCCTGGCCTCGCGTTTGCGCCACCTGCCCGGCGTGATCTGGGATGGGACCGGGGACAATCCCTATTTCGCCTACCTGGCCGCGGCCGACTACATCCTGGTCACCGAGGACTCCACCAACCTCGCCACCGACGCGGCCTCCACGGGCAAACCGGTCTTCATCCTCAAGATGGACGGCGAGAGCCTGAAGCTGCGTCGCTTCCACGAGGATCTCGAGCGCATCGGAGCGGCACGCCCGATGGGCGACGCCTTCCACAGCTGGACCTACGAACCCCTGGCCGAGACCGACCGCGCCGCCGCCGAGGTCTTGGCCCGCTACGACGCCTGGAAGGCCAAGGGATGAGCCTCACGGTCCGCCTCGCCGGCCCGGCGGACCTCCCCGTCGCCCTGGCCATGGACGAGGTCGCCGCCCGCGACGCCCACCGTCACGACTGGCTGACCCGCGCCTTCGCCGGCGAGAAGGGCCGCGTGGCGCGCCTGGCCCTGCTGGACGGCGAGCCGGCGGGCTTCGCGGTGATGGGTGAGTTCTTCTCCAACCCGTTTCTGGACCTGATCGTCACCGCGCCTGCGGCGCGGCGGCGCGGCGTGGCCGCCGCCCTGCTGACCGAGATCGAACGGGTCCACGCGGGCCAGAAGCTCTTCGTCTCGACCAATGTCTCCAACACGATCATGCAGGGCCTGCTCTCCTGCCGCGGCTATCTCCCGAGCGGCCAGGTCGAGAATCTGGACCCGGGCGACCCGGAGCTGTTCTTCGTACGCCCGCCCGCGCTGTAACGCCGCCTTTCCACAGCGAAGGTTTAGGCCTTCCATGGCTGCGAGATGATTCTCCGCCCGCGCATCCTGTTCATCGCGAACGCCGGCCCTGAGGTCGGCGGGGGTCACGTGATGCGCTCCCTGACCTTGGCCCGCGCGCTGATCGCCCGGGGCGCGGCCTGCGCCTTCCTGGCCCCACCCGAGGTGGCCGCGGTGCTGGACGCCTTCGGTCCCGACATCAGCCGTGAGGACGCCACCTCCGTCGACGCCGAGCACCTGGCCGACGCGGCCACCGGCGTGCAGTTCGACGCGGTGGTGTTCGACCACTACGGCCTGGCTCGCGCCGAGCACGAGGCCGTGGCCCACGGCCGCCCGACCCTGGTGATCGACGACCTCGCCGACCGGCCCCTGGCCGCCGACCTGGTGCTGGACTCCGGGCCTGCCAGGGTGGCGGCCGACTACGCCTTCTTCGCCGACCAGGCACGCCTGCTGCTCGGCCCCGACTATGCGCCCGTGCGTCCCGAGTTCGCCGCCCTGCGCGAGGAGGCCCTGGCCCGGCGCGGCGGTCCCGTGGGCCGGGTGCTGGTGGCCCTGGGCCTGACCGATCTCAGCAAGATCACCGCCCGGGTCGTCGACCACCTACGCCAGCGCAACGGCCAGGTGGCCCTCGACATCGTGCTGGGCAGCGGCGCCGGCAGCCTGCCGGGCCTGCGCCGTGTGGCCGCCCACGATCCACGCATCACCCTGCATGTGGACACCCAGGACATGGCGGCGCTGACCGCCGCGGCCGACGTCGCCATCGGGGCGGCGGGCTCCACCACCTGGGAGCGCTGCGTGCTCGGCCTGCCCTCGGCGCTGCTGATCCTGGCCGACAACCAGCGCCCGGCGGCCCTGGCCCTGGCCGCCCGCGACGCGGCGCTGGTCGTCGACGCCCAGGACGCCGACTTCGAGGCCGTGCTGGACCGGGCGATCGTGCGCCTGCTGTCGGACAGCGCGACCCGCGCCCGCCTCTCGGCCGCCAGCGCCGAGGTCTGCGACGGCCTGGGCGCGGGGCGCGTCGCCGAGGCCTTGCTGGAGGTCATCGCCGCCCCGCGACAGCCTGTCCCAGCGGCCCCGTCTTAACCAAGTCTTCGCAATGGCCGCCTCACCTTGAGGCATGGCCCAGAGCTCCACGAAGGTTCGGATCGTTGGCGGCGGACTGACCGGCGTGCTCGCCGCGCTGCAGGCCCACAGCCTCGGCTGGCGCGAGATCGAACTGCACGAACGCTTCGGCGAGCTGGGCGGACCGGACCTGCCCCGGCTGGATCACGGATTGGAGCTGCGCGTCCGACCCCGCCGGTTCGGTGGTCCCGGCGACCCGGTCCGGGCCCTGCTGGAATCCGGCGGCCTAGCCTTCGAAGACGCCGAGAACCGGGCCGGGTCCATCAGCCCCGCGCCCTGCGGCGACGTGGCGGTGGTCCATGATTTCGCTGGCCCCGCCCTGCGCACCCGCCAGATCGCGCTGTCGGCCCTGACGGGCGACAGCCTGGCCGATCGCCTGCGCGCCTATCCCTCGGACATCGCCCAGCCCCTGACCCGATACCTGCAGTGGCGCCTCGACGCCTGGCTGGACGAAATCCACGCCGCCGCGGCGGTGGAACTCGGCGTCGACCAGGTGTTTCCCACCGGCGGCGATGTCGCCGACCTGGCGCTGGCGCGCCGCGCCTGCCCGCTGCACGCCGAGCTCTACGCCATTCCCCGCGCCCTCTGCGGACGCCTGGACGACACCGTCGTCGGCGTCCCGGCCGGCGGCTTCACGGGTCTCTTCGCCGGCGCGCGCCGCGCCCTGGAGCGGCTGGGCGTCTCGATCCGGCTGAACAGCCTGGTCGCGCCGGGTCAGGCGCTCGCCAATCATGCCCCCGGCGACGCCCTGGTCTGGACCGCCGATCCGGCGCCCCTCTTCGCCCTGGCCGGGATCGAGCCCACGCGCCGGGTGGGCCGGAGCCTGGCCACCCATGTCTTCAAGGCCCGCTACGCCGGGCCGGTCCCCTTCGTGCTGCGCAACTTCACCGCTCAGGGCGCGGTCTGCGAGGTCCACCTCTACGAAAGCCGCGGCCAGGTCCTGCTGACAGCCCGCTGCGTGACCGAGGCCTCCGACGCCGACCTGCGCCGGGAGATCCACCGGCTGATGTCGAGCTTCGGCGGCGCCTCGCTCTGCCTCGGCGAGCAGATGCTGGGCACGGTGGAACCTCAGGAGTGCTACCTGACAATGGACGGGGCGAGGAAGCTCACGGCCATGCGGATCGGCCTACAGCGCCGGTTCGGCGCAGGCTTCATCGACGCCGGCTGGGCCTGCGCGCACGAGAGCGAACGCCTCGCCTGCATCGCCGAGGGCCTCAGCCAGGCGCGCGAGCGGCCTGAAGCGGTCGCCGCCTGAGCCGCTAGCCGACCATGTCCCAGGCCAGTGGCTCGCCCCGGGTCAGGTCGCGTTTGGCCGGCTTGCCCAGCACCTCGTCCAGGTGCGCGGGCGGCAGGCCGTTGCCGGGCCGGATAGAGCGGATATTAGTCCGACTCAGGGTCTCGCCGGCCTTGACGTCGGCGGCCACATAGAGCGAGCGGCGGAACTGCAGCGACCCGCGCTCCGAACCCAGGATGTCGTAATGGGCCCGGCCCAGGGACTTCCAGGCGTCCTTGCTGTCGCGGACCAGGGCGGCGAACTCGGCGGGCTCCAGGCTGAAGGCGGCGTCAGGCCCGCCGTCGGCCCGGGCCAGGGTGAAGTGCTTCTCGATCACGCAGGCGCCCATGGCGATGGCCGCCACCGAGGTCGCCGTGCCCGGCGTATGGTCCGACAGGCCGATGGGGCTTGCGAACCGCGTCGCCATGTCGGCGACCGTGCGGACGTTGGCGTCCTCGAAGGTGGCCGGATAGCTGGACACGCAGTGCAGCAGGACCACGCCCGGCGCCCCGGCCGCCAGGGCCGCGTCGCGGGCGGCGGCCATCTCGGCCTGGTTGGCCATGCCGGTGGAGATGATCAGCGGCTTGCCCTTGGCCGCGGCGTAGCGGATCAGCGGCAGGTCCACGGCCTCGAAGGAGGCGATCTTGTAGGCGGGCGCGTCGAGACCGGCCAGCAGGTCCACCGCCGTCTCGTCGAAGGGGCTGGAGAAGATGGTCACCCCGCGCTTGTGGGCGCGCTCGAAGATCGCCGCGTGCCACTCGTACGGCGTCTGGGCCTCCTGGTAGAGCTCATAGAGGCTGCGCCCGTCCCACAGCCCGCCGTGGATCTGGAACTCCGGCCGATCGACATCCATGGTGATGGTGTCGGCGGTGTAGGTTTGGATCTTGATGGCGTCGCAGCCGGTGTCGGCCGCCGCGTCGACCATCAGCAGGGCCCGGTCCAGGCTGCCGTTGTGGTTCCCCGACAGCTCGCAGATGACATAGGGCTCGTGGTCCGGCCCGATCTTGCGGCCGGCGATCTCGATCTCGGGGGCGTATGACATGTACGAACTCGGCGTGCGTTTATCGTAGGATAGATACACCCCTTGAAGGCTGCGTTAACCAACCGCGCCCCGACCCAGTCGCAACGCGCCAGAATCTCACCTACATAGACGCGATGTCGCAGAACGCTCCCCGCACCACCCGCTGCCTGATCCTGGGCTCCGGCCCGGCTGGCTACACCGCCGCCATCTACGCCGCGCGCGCCTTGCTCAATCCGGTGCTGATCGCCGGCATCCAGCCTGGCGGCCAGCTCACCATCACCACCGACGTGGAAAACTATCCGGGCTTCGCCGACGTGATCCAGGGGCCCTGGCTGATGGAACAGATGCAGGCCCAGGCGGCCCATGTCGGGACCGAGATCATCAACGACATCGTGCTGAAGGCCGACCTGTCGCAGCGCCCGTTCCGGCTCGAATGCGACTCGGGCGACGTTTGGCTGGCCGAGACCCTGATCATTTGCACCGGAGCCCAGGCCAAGTGGCTGGGCCTGCCGACCGAGCAGAAGTTCCAGGGCTTCGGCGTCTCGGCCTGCGCCACCTGCGACGGCTTCTTCTATCGCGGCAAGGAGGTCGTGGTGGTCGGCGGCGGCAACACCGCGGTCGAGGAGGCCCTCTTCCTCACCAACTTTGCCAGCAAGGTCACCGTCGTGCACCGCCGCGACGAGTTCCGCGCCGAGAAGATCCTGCAGGAGCGTCTGTTCGCCAATCCCAAGATCGAGGTGATCTGGGAGCACGGGATCGACGAGGTGCTGGGCTCCACCGATCCCTTGAGCGTCACCGGCGTGCGGCTGAAGAACGTCAAGACCGGCGGAACCCGCGAGCTGGCGGCCGACGGGGTGTTCGTCGCCATCGGCCACGCCCCGGCGTCCGAACTGTTCAAGGGCCAACTCGAGGCCGACGCCGCCGGCTACCTGCAGGTCAAGGCCGGCACGGCCTCGACCGCCATTCCGGGCGTCTTCGCCGCCGGCGACGTCACCGACGACATCTATCGCCAGGCGGTCACCGCCGCCGGCATGGGCTGCATGGCCGCCCTGGAAGCCGTCCGCCTGCTGGCCGAGGAAGACCACGAAAAGGCCCACCACCCGATCAGCCATCAAGAGGCCGAGAAGATCGGCACTTGGTGAGCGCCCGTCAGCCGCTAAGGTCGCTGACATTCCACCCTCGACGAGGCCGCGCGCGCCCATGACGAACCTGATCGTGCGAGGCGGCCGCGCCTTGCGGGGCGAGATCACGCCCTCGGCCAACAAGAACGCCGTCCTGCCGGTGCTGTGCGCCACCCTGCTCTCCGACGAGCCGGTGACCCTGCACCGCGTCCCCGACATAACCGACGTCCGCAAGCTGCTGGAATTCTTCAGGAACCTCGGCAGTTCGGTGGAGATGGATTTCGACACCGGGACCCTGCGCCTGCACCACGGCGGCGACCTCGATCCCAAGGCCGCGCACCTGCCGCTGGGCATGCGCTCCTCGATCATGCTGATCCCGGCCCTGCTGCACCGCTTCGGCCGCGCCAGCCTGGAGGAGGACGTCACCGGCTGCACCCTGGGCGCCCGCGAAATCGATCCGCACATCGACGTCTTCCGCGCCTTCGGGGCCCAGGTGGTCAGCGACACGACCTCCATCGTCATCACCTCGCCCAAGGGTTTCTCGGCGGTCCAGCACTGGCTCGACTACGCCTCGGTCACCACCACCGAGAACTTCGTCCTGTGCGCGGCCACCGCCAAGGGCCGTTCGCGCCTGACCAACGCCGCCTGCGAACCGCACGTCCAGGAGTTCTGTGACTTCCTGGCCCGCATGGGGGCGAAGATCGAAGGGGTCGGCGGCTCCCGCGTCGATGTCGAGGGGGTCGACGACCTGGGCGGGGTGGAGTTCACCTTCGCCGACGACTTCCACGAGGTGGCCACCTTCCTGGCCATGGGCGCGATCACCGGCGGCGACATCGCCGTGCGTAACGGCTCGGTGGAGCAGTTCCCGCTGCTCGACCGCACCTTCGCCAAGTTCGGGGTGGAGATCACCCACGAGAACGGCTGGTCCCGCGCCCGGGTCGACGGCCCGCTGAAGGTGCGCGAGCCCTTCACGAGCAACATCCTGACCAAGGTCGAGGCGGCGCCCTGGCCCTATGTCCCGGCCGACCTGCTGCCGATCTTCGTGGCCCTGGGCGTGCGCGCCGAGGGTCAGGTGATGTTCTGGAACAAGGTCTATGAGGGCGCGCTCGGCTGGTCGTCCGAACTGGGTAAGTTCGGCGCCCACTCCCTGCTCTGCGACCCGCACCGGCTGATCACCTTCGGCGGCAAGCCCCTGGTTCCGGCCGAGGTCGAGAGCCCCTACATCATCCGCGTGGCCATCGCCCTCTTCATGCTGGCCGCCAGCATCGAGGGCGAGAGCACCATCCTCAACGCCTCCCCCATCCAGCGCGCCCATCCGCGGTTCGTGGAGAACCTCAATGCCCTTGGGGCCGACGTGAGCTGGGTGGCGGGGGACTAGGGACGCGTGCCCATAGTCCTGGCTAAGTCGGCTAGCGGCCACCATGCCAACTTCCGCTTCCGACCCATCGCGGACATTGAGCTCTGCCCGAGCTTTCGGAGGAAAAGGTGCTTCGGGCCGCCTTCGGGGCTGCTATTCTCATGGCTGACTTCGGGGGATGACAGCCATGATCGGTCGATTTGTGGGCCTTGCGCTGGCGCTTTGTGCCTGGGCCTGGCCTGCCCAAGCCCTGGATGTCAGGGCGGCGAACAGTTGGATCGATCGAGAGCTGGACCAGATCTATCCGGACCTTTTCCGTCTCTACGCCGATATCCACGCCAACCCAGAGCTTAGCTCTCAAGAGACACGCACCGCCGCGCTGCTGGGCGCAGAGATGCGCAAGCTGGGCTTCACGGTGACGGAGCATGTCGGCGGCTCGGGCCTCGTGGCCATCGTTCGTAATGGCGCGGGGCCGACAGTGCTGGTGCGCACCGAACTCGATGCGCTGCCGATGGAGGAAAGGACCGGGTTGCCCTACGCCTCGCGCGTGCAGACGAACTACCGGGGCCAGCCCACCTTCGTCGCCCACAGCTGCGGGCACGACGTTCACATGGCCTCGTGGGTGGGTGCGGCCCGCGTCCTGATGGGCATGAAGGACAGATGGCGCGGCACACTGATGTTCGTCGCCCAGCCTGCCGAAGAGACGGTGAGCGGTGCCACCGCGATGTTGAAGGACGGCTTGTTCACCCGCTTCCCGAAGCCGGATTATGGCTTCGCGCTGCACACCGGCCCCTATGCCGCGGGTCAGGTCCTTTACCGGCCCGGCGCGCTCACATCGGCCGCCGACAACATTGAGATCACTTTCAAGGGGCGAGGCGGCCATGGATCGAGCCCGGACACGACCATCGATCCGGTGCTGATCGCCGCGCGGTTCGTTGTCGATGTCCAGTCCGTCGTCAGCCGCGAGAAGAACCCGCAGCAGCCAGGCGTGGTGACGATCGGCGCCATCCAGGGCGGGACGGCCGGAAACATCATCCCGGACGAGGTGACGGTGCGGGGAACGATCCGAAGCTATGACCCGGAGGTCCGCGCCAAACTTCTGGCGGGTGTCGAGCGGGTGGCGCTAGCGGCGGCAATGATGGCTGGCGCGCCAAAGCCGGAAATCAGCAAACCCCAGAGCGCGGACTCGGTCGTGAACGACCCCGAATTGACAGAGCGGACGGCTGCGGTCTTCCGCCAGGCGTTCGGTCAATCCGCGATACCGAAGAGGGATTTCATTACCGCAAGCGAAGACTTCTCGCAGTTTGCGTTGGCTGGCGTTCCGCGCTCGCTCTTCTTCGAGATCGGCATCTACGATCCGGGCAGGGTGCAGGCGGCCAGGAACGGCGGCCCGCCTCTGCCCTTCAACCATTCACCCCAGTATGCGCCGGTTCCGGAGCCGAGCATTCGAACCGGAGTGAAGGCGACGTCTCTCGCGGTGCTGAACGTGCTCGGAGGTTGAAGCGCCACGACCCGTGGCGTCCACAAACCACCCTTTGCGGACGTCCCGCAAATCCGTGCAGAGGCCAGGTCGCAAAGCCCCGCCAACAACCCGCTTGAGTGACCGGGCGTAACAAGCACACCGTGCTCGAAACATCCCCGGGAGGGAACGATGCACGATCTGGTCATCCGTAACGGCATGCTGGTCGATGGAACCGGCGTCCCGCCCCGACGCGCCGATGTGGCGGTGGACGCTGGCCTGGTCACCCAGGTCGGCGAGGTTGCCGCCAAGGGACGCCGCGAGATCGACGCCGCGGGCCTGATCGTCACCCCGGGCTGGGTCGACATCCACACCCACTATGACGGCCAGGCCACCTGGGACGCCTATCTGTCGCCCTCCTGCTGGCACGGCGTCACCACCGTGGTCATGGGCAATTGCGGCGTCGGCTTCGCGCCGGCCCGGCCCGATCGCCACGACTGGCTGATCGGCCTGATGGAGTCGGTCGAGGACATCCCCGGCGCGGCCCTGGCCGAGGGCATCAAGTGGGATTGGGAGACCTTCCCGGAATACATGGACAGCCTGGAGCGTAAGCCCCGCGTGCTCGACATCGCCACCCAGGCCCCGCACGGGGCGATCCGGGCCTATGTCATGGGCGAGCGCGGCGCGCGCAACGAGCCGGCCACCCCTGAAGACATCGTCGAGATGGCCAAGATCACCCGTGAGGCCGTCGAGGCCGGGGCGCTGGGCTTCTCCACCTCGCGCACCCAGCTCCACCGCGCCAAGGACGGCGAGGCCATGCCCGGCACCTTCGCCGGCGCCGACGAGATGATCGGCATCGGCGAGGCCCTGGGCCAGGCCGGCCACGGGGTGTTCGAGATGGCCTCCGACATGGCCATCCCGGAGGACGAATTCGCCTGGATGACCGCCTTCGCGGCCAAGACCGGGCTGCCGGTGACCTACGGCCTGCTGCAGTCGCCAGGCGCGCCGGACAAATGGCGCGACATGCTGGCCCTCACCGACAAGGCCCGCGCCGAGGGCGCCAACATCACCGCCCAGATCGCCTGCCGCCCCACCGGCATGGTCCTAGGCTGGCAGTCGACCGTGCATCCCTTCGTCCGCAAGAGCGCCTATCGCGCCATCGCCCACCTGCCGTTCGCCGAACGCCTGGTTCACCTGAAGGACCCCGCCGTGCGCGAGGCGATCCTGTCCGAGGACGCCCCGCCGCCGCCCGGGATCGGCGCGATCCTGACCCACGGCTTCAAGACGATGTTCCGCCTGGAGCGGAACGGTCAGCTCGACTACGAGCCCCGCGCCGAGGACTCCATCGCCGCGGAGGCCGAGCGCGCCGGCTGCAAGCCTGACGAGATCGTCTATGACATGCTCATGGAGAACGACGGGCGCGGCTACATCTACCTGCCGCTGCTGAACTACGCCCAGTTCAACTTCGACCATATCGCCGAGATGATGCATCATCCGGCCACGGTGCTCAGCCTGTCGGACGGCGGCGCCCATTGCGGCGTGATCTGCGACGCCAGCTTCCCGACCTATATGCTGACCCACTGGGTCCGCGACCGGGCGCGCGGCGAGCGCCTGTCGCTGGAGAAGGTGGTGTCCATGCAGACCCGCGACACCGCCAAGCTCTACGGCCTCAACGACCGGGGCGTGGTCGCGCCGGGGATGAAGGCCGACCTGAACGTCATCGACTTCGAGGCCCTGTCGATCCGCGCCCCGGAAATGGTGTTCGACCTGCCCGCCGACGGCCGCCGGCTGGTGCAGCGCGCCGACGGCTATCGCGCCACCGTGGTTTCGGGCGTCGTCACCTTCGAGAACGGCGAGGCCACCGGCGACCTGCCGGGCAAGCTGATCCGCGGACCGCAGGCATCGCCGGTCGCGATGGCCGCCGAGTAGACGCTTCCCCTCTCCGGGACCTGCCCTATGCTGAGGGCATGATCCGCCATGCCCGCCAGGCCGACCATCCCGCCATCCGCGAGGTAGTCGTCGCCGCCTTCGCCAAGACCGACGAGGCCGACCTGGTCGAGCGCCTGCGCGCCTGCGGCGACGTGGTCTTCGAACTGGTGGAGGAGGACGCCGGGGAGATCGTCGGCCACATCCTCTACAGCCGCCTGTGGGCCGACAGCGCCCATCTCTACGCCGCCCTCGCGCCGCTGGCCGTGCGCCCCGACCGCCAGAAGGACGGGGTCGGCAAGCGGCTGATGAAGGCGTCCCTGGAGACCGCGCGCGAGTTCGGCGCCCATGCGGTCATCGTCCTGGGCCATCCCGCCTACTATCCGAAGTTCGGCTTCACCGCCGAGGCGGCCAAGACCGTCACCTCCCCCTTCTCGGGCAGCCCGGCCTTCATGGCCATCGCCCTGGAGGACGGCGCGTTGGATACCCCGGTGACCGTCGCCTATCCGGAAGCTTTCAACGGCTAACCTCCCTTCTCCCCTTGCGGGAGAAGGACGCGCGGCGCCCTGGCGGTCTGCGTCCTTGCCGCTAAGCTTGCCCCTCGAAATCGGAGCCCGGCCCATGAAGACCTATCGCATCGGCGTCATCGGCCTGGGCCAGCGGATCGCCCATGTCCTGGCCGCCATGAAGGAGGTCGGCTGGAGCCTGGAGGTCGCCGCCCATGTGGACCCCGCCCCGGTGGGCGCGCCGATCCTGGCGGCGGTCGGGATCGATCAGGGCCGGGTCTGCGCCGACGTGTCCGAACTGCTGGCGGGCGGACCCTATGACCTGGTGATGATCGGCACGCCCAACCACCTGCATTTCGAGCATCTCAACCTGGCGCTCGACGCCGGCTTCCCGATCTTCGCCGAAAAGCCGATCGTGCGGACCGAGGACGAGACCCTGGAGCTCGCCGCCCGCCTGGCCAAGGGCGGCGCCCCGCCGCTGTTCATCGGCCTGGTCATGCGCTCGATGTCGATCGTGCGCGAGACCATCGCCCGGGTGGACGCGGGCGACCTGGGAACCCTCGTCTCCATCGACGCCACCGAGCACCTGCCGCCCGAGCACGGCGGCTATCTGGCCCGCAACTGGCGGCGCAAGCAGGCCTATGGCGGCTCCTACCTGCTGGACAAGGTCTGCCACGATTTCGATATCTTCGGGCGGCTGGCCGGCGGTCGCCCCGCCAAGGTGGCGAGCTTTGGGGGCCGGGACATCTTCACCCCAGCGCGGGCCGACGCGCCCCGGGTCTATAGCGACGGCCAACCCGCCTACGCCCTGCGCGACGCCGGCTGGGGCGGCGCCAACGACGCCTTCCAGTCCGACATGGACGTCACCGATCACCAGACGGCGCTGGTCCAGTACGACAACGGCGTGCGGCTCTCCTTCCACGCCAATAGCCACGTGGCCCTGCCCGAGCGGCGCTGGTACCTGGCGGGGACCGACGGGACCCTGATCGCCGATCTGGTCCGCAACAAGCTGATGTTCCGCAAGGCCATGGACCGCGGCAAGCCCGAGCGGATCGAATACGGAAACCGCACCGAGGACAGCCACAACGGCGCCGACCAGTCCATGGCCCGCGACCTGCTCGCCGCCCTGGAGGGCCGCGACACCTTCCCGGTGACCCCCTTCGATTCCATGGAGGCCGGCCTGACGGTCATGGCCATCGACGAGGCCATGGCGCGCGGCGAGATGCTGGACTGCGCCCCGATGTGGGCCCGCTATGACGCCGCGCGGGGCGCCTGAAGCAGGGCCGCGCCCACCAGCTCCTGCAGCCGCGGCGTCGCCGGATAGGGATGGTGGCGGTACTGGCGGAAACCCTCGGCCATCTCGGTCCCGAAATCCCGACCGCGCCGCCGCGACCAGGCCTCCATCGACTGGATCTGGTCGGGAATCCCGTGCTGACGCGCGACCCACCCGACCTGACTGACATGGGCGGCCAGCATGGCCCGCTTGGTCTCGAACACGGCGGCGATGTCGACGCCGAAGTCGGGGACGATCCGCACGCCCTCCCGGTTCCGCCCGCCGATGGGGTCCATGAAATAGAGGTGCGGGATCCCCGCCAGGGGCGCCGCGGGCCCGGTGCGATAGTTGGGCACCGAGGCCGCGAAACAGGCGTCGCGAACCAGCTGGCTCACCGCCTCATGGTCGGGATGGTAGTCGGCCGGCGAGGCGGTGAGCACCACGTCCGGCGCGGCCCAGCGCACCAGCTCGGTGACCCGCCGCCGGGTCGGGTCGTCGTTGAACACGCAGAGATCGCCGACCTCGCCGCAGCGATAGTCGGCCCCGATCAGGGCGGCCGCCGCCGTGGCCTCCGCGTGCCGGGTTCGGGCGGTCTGCGCCTGGTCCATCTCCGATGAGCCAAGGTCGCCCGCGGTGACGGTGGCGATCTTCACCGTGTGGCCCAGCCCCGCCAGCACCGCCAGGGTCCCAGCGCCCAGGGTCTCGATGTCGTCGGGATGGGCGTGGATCGCCAGCACTATCGCCATGCCGCCGAGCCTTGCCGTGGCCGCGCGCGGCGTCAATCGGCCTATTGCAGGCTCGCGCCGTCCTGGCCGTCGCTGGCGGGCGCGGCGGGCGTGGGCGCAGGCGGCGGCGCGCGCTCCATCGCCGCCAGGGAGGCGTTGATTTCCTTGATCTCCGCGGCGCTGGGCTTGCGGCGCGGCGCGTAGAGCGTGCCCAGGACGCGGGTCTTCTCACCCCCAGTCGCCGAGGCGTCGGCGACATTATAGGTCCGCACCTCGCCGGCCACGGCCAGGGTCACCTGGCGACCGCCGCCAATGCCCTGGGTCTCGGGATCCAGGCCCTGTGTCCTCTGGTCGATGCCGCCCAGGATGGTGGGCGAGATATAGGCCTCGCCGCCGGCGTAGCGTCCGGTGAAGGCCGCCGGTTCGCCCCAGGGGCCGGTCCAGCGATAGAAGATGTGCAGGCCGACCTGCTTCATCTTGACCAGGGTCGGGGCCCAGTACGGGGCGACATAACTGGCGTGATAATGGGTGGCCGAGCCCACGGCCTTGGTCACGTGGCCGTCGAGGGCGCGCCTGGCGATCTCCTGGGCCTGGCGCCAGAGGCTGGCCTCCGGCGCGTAGGCCAGCGACCCGTCGCAGGTGAAGCTGAACTGGCAGCCGGTGGCCCGAGCCGAGCCCTGATAGACCACGGCGCAGATCGATTTCGGATAGGCCGGATGACGCATCCGGTTGAGCACCACCTGGGCCACGGCCTCGCGGCCGAGCAGGGGTTCGCGGGCGCTCTCGTAGTAGACCGCCTGGGACAGGCAGCGGAGGGCGCGCGCGCGGTCGGCGCCGTCGGCCTTGAGATGGAACGGCTTCATCGGCCGGATCGGCAGCTTCGAGAACGACCGCAGCTCGTTGATTTCCTCGGCTGTTTCCGCGAGTTCCGTATTCAGGCCAAGGTCCGGGATCTCGTCCAGGTTCAGGGTCGTCCAGCCGATCGGCCGGCCCCAGAGGTCGGCATGGCGGCCGATGTCGTGGCGGTTGGCCACCGCCAGCATGGCCGGGTCCATCTCGCCCTTCAGCCGGGTGATGGCGCGATAGGTCAGCGGCTGCGCCTGGACTCCCACGACCGGGCTCTTCGCCGCGCCCCGGGCGGCCGTGAAGGCGTCCACGCAGCCCCACAGCACCGCCGCGGTGGCGACGATCGCCATCGCCGCGGCGATCCAGGACTTATGAGACGCAAGAGATTTCACGGCGCGGCTTGTGTTCCAGATTAGCTAGGGCGTGGGGTTCTGCAGCACGAACCGGGCCAAAATAGGGTTCTTGCCCGCAGATATCGAGTGTTGCCTGGCGTCACGCACCCTCGCATGCTCCCGCCGCTGGCTCGCATTCGAGGCCGGCCCTAGGAGCCTCTCTTGCCGCTGACCCCCGTCGAGTGGCCGCTTCGGCTCGTGCCAAGGCGCTCGCCGTCCCTGATCCGGGCCGCGACGATCAGTGTCGCGGCCATGGCGGCGGCGATCGGCAGCCGTGGCGCGATCCTCGGCTGGGACTACGCGCTCGGTCTCTCGGTCACCTATTTCCCGGCCTTCATCATCGCCACCCTCTATGCCGGCCAGCGCTGGGGCTGGGCCACGCTGGCCTTCGCCCTGCTGGCAGGGCTGATCTTCCCCAACGCCCTGCCCGCCGGCCTGTCGGGACCGGCGGTGGCGATCATGTTCGGCCTTTCCGGAGCGGTGACCGTACTGGTGGCGGCGGCGCTGCGCGGCGTGCTGGTGCGCCTGGGCGAGGCCCAGATCGAGCTGGACGCGAGCGAGGCGCGCCTGCAACTGGCGCAGGACGCCGGTGATGTCGGCCTGTGGAGCTGGGACCTGGTGACCGGCGAGGGCCGCTGGTCGCCGACGCTCTACAAGAACCTCGGCCTGTCGCCGGACAGTCCGGCGCGCATGGGCGAGCTGCTGAAGGCCGTCCACCCCGACGACCGCGAGGCCTTGCGCCTGAGCAATCTCGAAGCTGTCCGCGTCGGGCGGATGAACCCGACCGAATACCGGGTGATCTGGCCCGATGGTCAGGTCCGATGGCTGCTGACCCGCGGTGAGATGTTCCGCGACGACCAGGGTCGTGTGGTGCGCGCCATGGGGGTGAACATCGACATCACCGAGCGCCGACTGGCCTTCGAGCGGGTCCGCGAGAGCGAAGCGCGCTTCCGGGCCCTGGCCGACAGCGCCCCGGTCCTGTTGTGGGTCTCCAAGACCGATGGCAAGCGCGAGTTCGTAAACCAGGCCTATGTCGACTATCTCGGGGTCTCCTACGACGAGGCGATCAATTTCGACTGGCGTCAGCGGCTGCACGAAGAAGACCTGCCCCGCATCCTCAAGGAGCAGGTCGCCGGCGAGGCCTCGCGGGCGGCCTTCACCCTGGAAGCCCGCTATCGGCGCGTCGACGGCGAATGGCGGTGGATCCGGTCGATATCCCAGCCCCGATACGGCCCGACCCAGGAGTTTATCGGCTTCATCGGCATCGGCTTCGACGTCACCGGCGCCAAGCAGGCCGAGGCCGACCTGATGCGGATCAACGACCTGCTGGCCGAGCGCATCGAGGCGGCGCTGGCCGAGCGCGACGCCGTCGAGGCCCAACTGCGGCATGCCCAGAGGTTGGAGGCGGTGGGCCAACTCACCGGCGGGGTGGCCCACGACTTCAACAACCTGCTGACGGTGATCATCGGCGCCCTGGACCTGATGCAACGCCATCCGGAGGACGCCGCCCGCCGCGAACGCATGGTGGAGGCGGCCCAGAACGCGGCCCGGCGCGGCGAGCGCTTGACCCAGCAGTTGCTGGCCTTCTCGCGGCGCCAGGCCCTGAAGCCCGAGGCGGTGCAGATCGACCGGCTGGTGGCTGAGAGCGAGCCCCTGCTGCGCCGCGCAGCGGGCGAGACCGCGGTCCTGACCGTGTCGCCGGGCGCCGGCGAGGCGGTGGCGATGATCGATCCGAGCCAGTTCGAGGCCGCCCTGATGAATCTGGTGGTCAATGCTCGCGACGCCGTCGACCAGGGCGGCGCGATCCGGATCGAAACCGCCCCCTGCGAACTGGCCGAGGGCGAGGCGCCCGAGATAGCGGCCGGCGCCTATGTCAGCGTGACCGTCCGCGACACCGGTGTCGGCATGACGCCCGACATCGTCGGACGGGTGTTCGAGCCCTTCTTCACCACCAAGGAGGTCGGCAAGGGCACGGGCCTCGGCCTCTCCCAGGTCTACGGCTTCGCGCGCCAGAGCGGCGGCGGGGTGGCGATCGACACCGCGCCAGGACAGGGCGCGGCGGTGCGCCTCTACCTGCCCCGAGTGCGCGCGCAGGCCGAGACAGCGACCGAGGCCGATCCCGCGCCGCGGGCCGCCGTGGCCGGAGTCTCGCCCGGCGGTCCCGCCCTGACCATCCTGCTGGTCGAGGACGATCCGGAGGTCGCCGACATGGTGACGGCCATGCTCGTCGAGATCGGCCACCACGTCGTGCGAGCCGGCGGGACCACCGCGGCGCTCGACCTGCTGCGGGGCGGACAGGCGGCGGACTTGATGATCACCGACCTGGTCATGCCAGGCCTCAAGTCGGGGGTGGACCTGGCCCACGAGGCAGTCGCCCTGCGCCCCGGCCTGCCGGTGATCCTGTCGTCGGGCTATACCGCCGAGGCGATGAACTCGGCCGATGGCGCGCCCTGGCCCTTGCTGCGCAAGCCGTATTCGGCCGACGTCCTGGCCGCGGCCATCCGGCGGACCATGGGACGGAACTCCGAAACAATTTCGTGACAATGCGTGACTTGCCCCCGACCGAACGCGGGTCTATATGTCTGCCATCGGTTTTGCTCCCTTTGAGCATAATCAAGACGCCGACGGGGCGCTGCAGACATCCCGCGGCGTTTTTTGAGGCCGATGAAATGCTCATTGTGAGCATAAGGAGGACGCCATGGCTGACGGATCGCAATTCGCGTTTACGCCCGCTGTCGAAGCCGCCACCCTTCCCCTCTGGGAAAAGGTGAAGCGCCACGTCACGCCTATGGAGTGGCGCCTCCAGGCCCCGCTGATCGCCGAGATCAACCGCCTGAAGCGCGAGAAGAACGCGGTCATCCTGGCCCACAACTACATGACGCCCGAGATCTTCCACGGGGTCGGCGACTATGTCGGCGACAGCCTGGGCCTGGCCAAGGAAGCCGCCAAGTCGGACGCCAAGATCATCGTCCAGGCCGGCGTGCACTTCATGGCCGAGACCTCGAAGATCCTCTCGCCCGACAAGACCGTGCTCATCCCCGACCTGCGCGCGGGATGCAGCCTGGCCTCCTCGATCACCGGCGCCGACGTGCGCCTGATCAAGCAGCGCTATCCGGGCCTGCCGGTGGTCACCTATGTCAACACCACCGCCGACGTGAAGGCCGAGACCGACGTCTGCTGCACCAGCGCCAACGCCGTCCAGGTGGTCGAGCACGTGGCCCGCGAGTGGGCCGTCGACCGGGTGATCCTGATCCCCGATGAGTTCCTGGCCCGCAACGTGGCGCGCCAGACCACGGTCGGCATCATCGCCTGGAAGGGCCGCTGCGAGGTGCACGAGCGCTTCAACGCCGCCGACATCCTGGAGCTCAAGGCCGCCTATCCGGACGCCCAGATCCTGGCCCACCCGGAATGCCCAACCGAGGTGCTGGAAGTCGCCGACTTCGCCGGTTCCACGGCGGCGATGAACGACTACGTCCTGACCCGGAAGCCAAAGCAGGTGGTGCTGATCACCGAGTGCTCCATGGCCGACAACGTGGCC
Organism: Phenylobacterium sp.; assembly: GCF_036677185.1. GTDB lineage: Bacteria > Pseudomonadota > Alphaproteobacteria > Caulobacterales > Caulobacteraceae > Phenylobacterium. Next base: position 127,281 of record NZ_JAKFEN010000012.1, on the reverse strand, counting down.
ATCGACGCAGTGGAGACCGAGTTCGTGCGCCCCTGCAACCTGTGCCCGCACATGAAGCGCATCAGCCTGGAGAACATCTACGAGGCCCTGGTCAAGAACCAGCACGAGGTGCTGGTCGATCCGGTGATCGCCGAACGCGCCCGCCTGTCCGTCCAACGCATGATCGACCTGCCCCCGCCCCTCGTCCCGGCGCGCTACGACCTGATCAAGGCGCGCCACCATGTCGACGTCGAGCTCATCTAGAGCTCAGGCGGATAGGAGGTCCCCATGGACCGCATCCAGCATGACGGCGTCCTCATCGTGGGCGCCGGGCTAGCCGGCCTCTCCGCCGCGCTCGCCGCCGCCCCGCGCAAGGTCCTGGTGCTCACCGGGGCGCCGCTGAACCACGGCTGCTCCTCGGCCTGGGCCCAGGGCGGCATGGCCGCGGCCCTGTCGGCCGACGACGCGCCCGCCCTGCACGCCGCCGACACCGTCGCCGCCGGCGCGGGCCTGGTCGACGCCGACATGGCCCGCCTGCTCGCCGAGGAAGGCCCCGCCGCCGTGCGCAGGCTGGCGGCCCTGGGCGCGCCGTTCGACCGCGACGCCCGGGGTGAGTTCGCCACCAGCCTGGAGGCCGCCCACAGCCGCTCGCGCGTCGCCCGGGTGAAGGGCGACCAGGCCGGCCGCGCCATCATGGACGCCGTGGTCAAGGCCGCGCTCTCGGCCCGTCACATCCAGGTCCGGTCCGGCGCCCGGCTGCGCGGCCTGCTGCAGGACGCCGAGGGCCGCGTGCGCGGCGTCGTGGTCGAGCAGGACGGCCGGCTGACGGAGATCACCGCCCCCGCCACCATCCTGGCCACGGGCGGCGTCGGCGGGCTCTACGCCATCACCACCACCCCGCCGGAACTGCGCGGCGAGGGCCTGGGCCTGGCCGCCCTGGCCGGGGCTCAGATCGCCGATCCCGAGTTCGTCCAGTTCCACCCGACCGCCATCGACATCGGCCGCGATCCCGCGCCGCTGGCCACCGAGGCCCTGCGCGGAGAGGGCGCCAAGCTGATCAATGCGGCGGGAGAGGCCTTCATGGCCGGCTACCATCCCGACGCCGAGCTCGCCCCGCGCGACGTGGTGGCCCGGGCCATCCATGCCGAGCGCGAGGCTGGACGCGGCGCCTTCCTGGACGCGCGCCTGGCGGTCGGCGCCCACTTCCCCGAGGAATTCCCGGCGGTGTTCGCCGCCTGCCTGTCGGGCGGCGTCGATCCGCGCGTCCAGCCGATCCCGGTGTCGCCGGCCTGCCACTACCACATGGGCGGAATCGTCACCGACGCCCACGGCGCCAGCAGCCTGCCCGGCCTCTATGCGGCGGGCGAATGCGCCTCGACCGGGGTGCATGGGGCCAACCGCCTGGCTTCGAACTCGCTGTTGGAAGCCGCCGTGTTCGGAGCTCGGGCGGGCGAGGCCGCCCGCGACGCCCGCGATCCGGGAACCCGCCCCCTGCGCGCCGTGGCCGCCCCCGACCTGCCCGAGGCCGCCGTGGCCCAGCTGCGGATCGCCATGAGCCGCGACGCCGGCGTGGTGCGCGACGCCGCGGGCCTGACCCGGCTGCTGGCCGAGATCGACACCCTGGAAGCCGCCCACGGCCGCGCGCCGTCCCTGGTCGCCGCCCGGCTGGTGGCCGCCGCCGCGCTGGCCCGCAAGGCCAGCCTGGGCGCCCATTTCCGGGCCGACGGGGTCGCCGAGGACGAGCGCCGCCGCACTTTCATCTCGCTGGAGGGCGCGCCGACGTCTCAGGCGGCTTGAGGCGTGAGCCGGGTCTTGGCCGTGGCGGCCAGCTTCAGCCCCACCGCCAGCACGATCAGCCTGAGCGCCGGTATGGCCAGTTCCGGCTTGGTCATCAGTCGGCCGGCATAGCTGTTGGTGAAGACGATCAGCGCCATCAGCCCCCCGGCGGTGTGCAGGATCTTCCAGCCCTTCGGCCCCAGGGTCCGCAGGCCCCAGTTGTTGGACGTCGCCGCCATGGCCGCGATGAACAGATAGGTCAGGCCGCCGCCGATCAGCACCGGCAAGCCGCGCGGCTCGTGGAACACGCCCACCGCCATGAAGATGAAGACCAGGTGGACCCCGTGATTGGCTGCGAAGGCCAGGCCCACGGCGCGTCGCCGGCGCAGCAGCACGCCGCGCCAGCCGCCCGGCCACAACCTGGCCAGGGCCGACGCCGTCCAGGCGGCCAGGAACCAGATGAACGACCAGCGCGCCGTGATCCGCGCCCCCGCCAGGGCGCCTTCATGGGTCCAACCGCCGCTCGCCACGGTCCAGCCGACCCCCAGACAAAGCGCGGCGAACGCCGACGCCACAACGATCGACCAGGTCGGAATACGCATGGAATAGCCCTCTGTCATACCGCCGGTATGATCGACATACTGAGAGTATGATGTCAAGCCAGCCGCTGACCAATCGCGACCGCCTGGTGGTTGAGGCTCGCCGCCTGTTCGCCGAGAACGGCTACGCGGCGGTCTCCGTCGACGAGGTGGCCGCCGCCGCGGGGCTCACCAAGGGCGCGGTCTATTACCAGTTCAAGGACAAGACCGACCTGTTCCGGGCGGCCTGCGACGCCGTCATGGCCGACGTCGCCCGCTATGTTGACCTCTCGACCATGGCCGAGAGTCCGCATGCACTCGAGGAGATCGTCATCGGCGGCGGCAAGATGTTCGACGCCTATGAGGCCGCCGACGCGCGGCGCCTGCTGCTGATCGACGGCCCCTCGGTCCTGGGCTTCGAGCGCTGGATCGCCCTGCAGGAGCCGGTCTGTATCGGGCTGATCGCCCACGCCATGGGCCACCTGGCCGAAGCCGGACTGATGGACCAGAAAATCGTGCCGACCCTCTCGCACCTGGTGTTCGGGGCCTTCGTGCAAGGCGCCCTGCGCATCGCCGTGGCCGCCGACCCCGCCGCCGCCAGCCTTGAGGTGCGCGCCGCGACCCTCACCCTGATCCGAGGCTTCCTGACGGGCCTCACCCACGACGCCGCCGGACGAACCGCATGACCCCGCCCCTTCCCGACCTGCTGATCGAACCCGTGGTCCGCGCCGCCCTGGCCGAGGACCTCGGCCGCGCCGGCGACGTCACCGCCCAGGCCTGCATCGCGGCCGAGGCACGGCTGTCGGCGATGTTCGCGGTCCGGCAGTCGGGCGTGGTCGCGGGCCTGGCCTGCGCGCGCCTCGCCGTGGCGGCGCTCGATCCCACCGCGCGGTTCGAGACCCTGGCCGCCGACGGCGACCGGGTGGAGGCCGGCGCCGTCCTGGCGCGCGTCGAGGGAAACGCCCGCGCGATCCTCTCGGCCGAGCGTACGGCGCTCAACCTGCTGGGCCGGCTCTCGGGCGTGGCGACCCTGACCCAGACCTATGTGGACGCCGTGGCCGGGACCAGGGCGCGCGTCGCCGACACCCGCAAGACCACGCCGGGCCTGCGCCATCTGGAGAAGTACGCCGTGCGCTGCGGCGGCGGCCTGAACCACCGCTTCGGCTTGGATGACGCCATCCTGATCAAGGACAACCATGTGGCGGCCTGCGGCGGGGTCGGCGAGGCCCTGAAGCGCGCCCGCGCCGCAGCCGGCCACCTGATGAAGATCGAGGTCGAGGTCGACAGCCTGGGCCAGCTCGAGGAGGCCCTGCCCTTCGCCCCCGACGTGATCATGTTGGACAATTTCAGCCCCGAGGACCTGGTCCGCGCCGTGGCCCTGACCGCGGGCCGCGTGGTCCTGGAGGCCTCCGGCGGGGTCAACCTGCAGACCGTCCGCACGATCGCCGAGAGCGGGGTCGACGTGATCAGCGTCGGGGCCCTGACCCACTCCGCCCCGGTGCTGGATATCGGCCTGGACGCGGCCTAGCCTTAGGAACCGGGTCGTCCGGGGGCGGGTTTCTTTCGCACAGGAAGGAGCCCGCACATGACTTCGAAGGCGCCCCCGATCCCCAAGGAACAACAGTCCTTCCGAGGCGGCCGGCCCGCTATCACCGGCTCGGCCCACGGTCGCCGCGACGGCAAGATCAGCCTGCGCTCGTCTCAGCCCGGCGACGGCGACGTGAACCTGAGGCAGCAAGGCCGCCAGGGAAACATCCACCAGAACGTCGACACCGTTCACGCCCGCACCCAGGATCGTTGAGCCGATCAAGGCCTTGCGCGGCGAGCTACCGGCTCGCCAGCCACAGCGGGTGTTCCAGCTGCAGGGCCACGAAGCGTTCGGTCGCCTCGCCATAGGCCTCGCCCACGGCTTCCAGCATCGCCTCGATCGGCTGGCCGGAGGTCAGCTTGAGGGTCCGGCTGAAGGTCGGCGGCTTGTCGGCGCCGTAGATCGTCAGCCCGCCGCGGGAGGTCGCCCCGCCCGGCGCCACCGCCCAGGCCTTGGCGCGGTAGGTCCGCGTCCAGCCGTCCAGGGCCGCGCCGAAGGCCAGTTCGTCGAAGCCATCCTCCAGCTTCAGCGCCACCTGATCGTGCCGCCAGAAGGCCGAGGCATTGCCCGCGGCGGTTCCCATCGCCTCGATGGTCAGCTGGTAAGCGGTGGCGTCATGGTCGCGGCTGGGCGCAGGCAGGCCCATGCGCCGAGCCGTACCGAGCATGGTCTCCTCGCCCGCCAGTTCGGCCAGCAGGGCGAGCGCGGCGGGGGCCGAGGCGCTGACCCCGGCGCTGGTGGTGATCTTCCTGTCGGTGACCCAGCGGGCGTCCTGGCGCCAGGCGACCGCCGGATAGGCCTTCACCCGCTTACCGTGCGAGGCCCAATGGGCGGTGGCCTGACGGCCGTCCAGCAATCCGGCCTCGGCCAGCACCAGCGCTCCGTCGCAGATCGAGACGATCCGTACGCCGCGCTTGGCCTGCGTGCGCAGCCAGGCCGCCCGCTCCGGGTTCCTCGTGTCCATGATGAAGGGCACGATGATCATGTCGGGCCCGCCGGGATAGCGGCGGTCGAAGGAGGCCTGGGTCTCTTGCGGACGCACCCAGGCCACGCCCGGCATCAGGCGCACCGGTTCGGCGGTGGAGGAGACCACCTTCACCTCCACCGCGCCGGATTCCGTCAGGATCGCGAAAGGGGCGGTCAGGTCGGTGATCTCGGCGCCGGAGGGATCGGCGAGGATGGCCACCAAGGGCTTGGCCAACGACGGCGAGGCCAGGCCCAGGGTCAGGATGACCGCGAGGATCAGGCCGCGGATCATAGGGCCGGCTCCAGCCGGTCGGCGGCCTTCTGCGCGGCCTCGCTGCGGGCCTGTTTGCCGCGATCCAGGAACGCGCGGACGGTGGCCAGGATCTCGGGGCTGGCCAGCTCCGGCCGGCCTGACTGGAAGGGCGGCGCCGGGGCGTATTCCAGGCTGAGCTGCAGGGTCTTGGCGAAGTCCTCGCCGGCCAGTTCGGCGACCATGACGAAGGCGAAGTCGAGCCCCGCGGTCACCCCGCCTCCGGTGATGATGTTGCCGTCGCGCGCCACCCGGCTCTCGTCGACGATCGCCCCGAACGGCAGCAGCAGCTCGCGCCAGGCCCAGTGGCAGGCGCTGCGCTTGCCGCGCAGGAAGCCGGCCGCCGCCAGGATCAGCGAGCCCGTGCAGACGCTGGTCAGGTACTTGGCGCCCGTCCCCAGCCGGCGGATTTCGGCCATGAAGGCCTCGTCCAGCATCGCGTCGGTGGCGCCGAAGCCGCCCGGCACGCACAGCAGGTCGCAATGCTCGACCTTGGACAGGTCGGCGAGGTTTCCGAAGGTCAGGCCGTCGGCGGTGATGTCCTGGCCGCCCATCGAGGCCACCGTCACCTTCGAATTGGGCAACCGGCACAGCACCTGGTGCGGACCGGTGAAGTCCAGGTGGGTGACGTCGGGATAGAGCGGGATGACGATCTGCAGTTCGGCCATGGAAGCCTCCTATTTGACGAGCCATGGTGCGCGGCCTAGCGTTCGGCTGAAATGACAATCTTCCCTCGGAAACTGCCATGCCGCGCAAACTGGGCCTCCTGATCTTCCCGAACTTCCAGATCCTCGATGCGGCCGGGCCCATCGCCGCTTTCGAGATCGCCGAGCGCTATGCCCCGGGCAGCTACGACATCCGGATCATGGCGAAGGAGCCGGGCCTGGTGACCTCCTCGTCGCGGGCGGCCATGGCCGCCGAGGCCTTGGCCGACCTTCCGCTGGACACCCTGGTGGTCGCCGGCGGCGACGGGACCCGCGCGGCGATGTTCGAGACCTCGTTGCTCGACTGGATCCGCGCGGCCTCCGGCCAGGCCCGGCGCACGGCCAGCGTCTGCTCGGGCGCCTTCCTGCTGGCGGAGGCTGGGCTGCTGGACGGCCGGCGCGCCACCACCCACTGGCAGCGCTGTCCGGACTTCGCGCGGCGCTATTCCCGGGTGAGGATGGAGCCCGACCGCATCTTCGTGCGCGACGGCGATATCTGGACCTCGGCCGGGATCACGGCGGGGATCGATCTCTCCTTGGCCCTGATCGCCGAGGACCTGGGCGAGCCCATCGCCCGTGCGGTGGCCCAGCAGCTGGTGGTCTATCACCGCCGTCCGGGCGGCCAGTCGCAGTTCTCGGCCCTGATCGAGATGGGCGGCCAGGGCGGCCGCTTCGCCACGCTGCTGGACTGGATGCGCGAGCGCATCGCCGAGCACCTGCCGGTGGAGCGCCTGGCCGATCGGGCGGCCATGAGTCCGCGCCATTTCGCCCGCGCCTTCGCCGCCGAGACCGGCCTCACCCCGGCCAAGGCGGTGGAGCGGCTAAGGCTGGAGACCGCCCGCGAGCGGGTGGAGAGCTCGTCGGAGCCCATCGACCGGGTGGCGGAAAGCTCGGGCTTCGGCGATCCCGAGCGGATGCGCCGCGCCTTCCTACGCGCCTTCGGCCAGCCGCCACAGGCGCTGAGGCGGGCCGCCCGGGCCTAGGACGGCGTCGAGGCTTGCGGCTTGGGCGGGATCGGGGCGCTGGTGGGGGTCACCTTGCCGGCGGCGGGTTCGGCCTTGGCCGCGTCCGGCGTGGCGGCGGGGGTCTCGATCTTGGGCTCGACGGTCACCGCCGAGGACAACCGCAGTTCGCCGGCGATCTCCGTCGGCGCGGGAATCCCCGGCGCGGAGGTGAAGCTGGCATAGGTCGGCTCGGCCGTGAGCTCCGGCGCCGGAACCTTGCGGCCCGCGGCATAGGAGCGTCCGGCGTCGCGGCCGAAGCGATAGAAGACGTGCAGGCCCACCTGGGCGGTGCGCAGCATGCGCGGCCCCCAGTTCGGCGCCACGTTGGTGGTGTGGAAGTGGGTCGAGTCGCCGACGCTGGCCATCACCACCCCCGACAGGGCCTTGGCCGCCACCCGCTGGGCGCGGAGCCAGGCCCCGGCCTCGCGGCCCCGGCGCATGGAGCCGTCGCAGGCGAAGCTGAACTGGCAGCCGCGGCTGCGGGCCGCGCCCTGATAGACCACGCTGCAGACGCTCTTGGGGAAGGCCGGGTGACGCACGCGGTTCAGCACCACCTGGGCCACGGCCGCCTGGCCGGCCGGGGTCTCGCCGCGGGCCTCGAAATAGACCGCCTGGGTCAGGCATTCGAGTTCGCGGGAGGCGCTGAGCGCGCCGGACGCATGGAACGGCGCGGCGGGACGGACGAAGGCAGCGCGCTGCTTGAGGGGTTGGGCCGCGACGGGGGCGGCGTCCAGCCGAGCGGCCAGGTCGACGCTCTGACGGTCGCGCTCGACGGCCTCGGTCCCGGTGATGGACATGGTGAACGGGTCGTGGCGGCGGGCCACGCGCAGCACCCCTGGATCCATGGCGGCGGCTTCGCGCTGCAACACGGATTCGGAGAAGCCGCCGGCCGCCGCCTCGGCGAGGCGTTCGGCCCGGGCGTGGTCGGAGGCGGCGCGCGCCATGCCGCCGGCCATGTAGGCCGCGCCGAGCGCAAGGCCGATGCCGGAGCCGATCAACGCAGCGCTGATTGACGCACGCCGATCGGCGCGCGCCTTGATACTGAATTGCAAAGGAAATCTAGTCCCGTGTGACGAGGGCGGTCGCGCCCCCAGACATCGTCGTCACAAGGCCCCTGCTCATGCTGGCGGCGTTGTGACCAGAGCCTGTCCGAGTACACGTGGGATGGCAGGCTACGGCGAAGTTGATGTGTTTCTGACAGGCTTGGCCACGATTCGCAAGCTTATATTGCAGTGCAGCATGAGATATTTCCGTGGGTTAAGCTTAACGCGCACCCCCAGAGGCCTTCCGGAACCTCCGCCTTAGCCCGCCGTTCCCGTTGCGACGCTTGAAGCTTCTGGAGCTGAACCTATGCACAAGACCCTGACCTTGATCGCCGCCGCGGGCCTGGCCCTGACCCTGGCCGCCTGCGGGCACAATGTGGAACAGCGCGCCGCCACAGGCGCCGCCACGGGGGCGGTGGTCGGTGGTCCGGTCGGCGCCGTCGCCGGCGCCGCCGTGGGCACGGTGGTCAGCAAGGCGACCGACAAATAGCCACAGGGTCCTCGCCGGCCGGGCGAGGACCGAAGGACGCCGCATAGTCCGGTTGGGTCATGCGTGCGTCCGGGCGCTCCCCCAGACTCGTATCCGTCAAGGAAGCGAGTCTTGGGGGAGTTCGCCGTGCTTCACGTCACCTTCGCCCTGGCGGTCCTGATCGCGGTCGTCGCGATCGCCGCCACGGGGGCGCCGTATTTCTGACCGCTAGTTTCGCCCGATGCTGAAACAGGTGGTCTTGGTTCTGATTCTCGCCGGCGCGGCCCTGCCCGCCCAGGCCGCGCCCGCGGCCGGCTGGCGCGTGCAGCAGGCCTGCGCCATGCAGCGCTACCTGCGCGCCACCCCGGCCTTCGCCAGCGACTGGGGCCGCGACGCCGCCCAGGTCTCCCTGGGCTCGGGCGGCTTGGCCCTGCGTCGCCGCGACGACCCCGAGGCTCGCGCCCGCTTCGACATCGCCATGCGTTCCGGCCGCGCCTTCGCCGACCGCGCCGCCGCCCAGCTCGCGGCCCGCGAGGGGATCACCGAGGAGGAAGCCACCCGTCGCATCGGCGCCGACCCCGGCCCCTGGCCGGTGGTGACGCCGGTCAAGTGCGAGGCCCTGGAACGCCGGGCGGAAGCCCACCGGGCGCCCAGAGGTCAGTAACCTCCTTCCCCGCTCGAGGGGAGATGAGGCGAGTTGGCGGTCGCCCTCGAGGTCCCGCCACCCTGCTGACAGGTTTGGGCTCACGGCGCGCTAGCATCGCGGCATGATCGATCCTACCTTGGCGTTCATGCCCCGTTCCGCCGAACCCACCGTCCCCGCTGGCGTCGCCGACATGTCGGGCGCCTTCGACTATGACGAGACCGCGCTGCCGATGCTGTGGAAGCCCCACCGCCCGGCGCGGCCGGAGAAGTCCGAGGGCGGCAAGCGGTTCAAGCTGGTCTCCGACTACGAACCGGCCGGCGACCAGCCGACGGCTATCGCCGAGCTGGTGGCGGGGCTGGAGGGCAAGGAGCACGACCAGGTGCTGCTGGGGGTCACCGGCTCCGGCAAGACCTTCACCATGGCCAAGGTCATCGAGCAGACCCAGCGCCCGGCCCTGATCCTGGCGCCCAACAAGACCCTGGCCGCCCAGCTCTATTCCGAGATGAAGAGCTTCTTCCCCGAGAACGCGGTGGAGTTCTTCGTCTCCTATTACGACTACTACCAGCCCGAGGCCTACGTCCCGCGGACCGACACCTATATCGAGAAGGACTCATCGATTAACGAGCAGATCGACCGGATGCGCCACTCGGCCACCCGGGCGATCCTCGAGCGCGACGACGTGATCGTGGTCGCCTCGGTCTCCTGCATCTACGGCATCGGCTCGGTCGAGACCTACACGGCCATGACCATGACCCTGGAGCCCGGCCAGCGGATCGACGAGAAGCGGCTGATGGGCGACCTGGTGGCCCTGCAGTACAAGCGCAACGACGCGGCCTTCGAGCGCGGCTCGTTCCGCCGCCGGGGCGACACCCTCGAGATCTTCCCGGCCCACTACGAGGACCGCGCCTGGCGCATCAGCCTGTTCGGCGACGAGATCGAGACCGTCACCGAGTTCGACCCCCTGACTGGCAAGAAGACCGCCGACCTTGAGGGGATCAAGATCTACGCCAACAGCCACCACGTCACGCCGAGGCCGACCCTCAACCAGGCGGTCATCGCCATCAAGGCGGAGCTGAAGGAGCGCCTCGACTGGCTGGTGGCCAATGGCAAGCTGCTGGAGGCCCAGCGCCTGGAGCAGAGGACCAATTTCGACATCGAGATGATCCAGGCCACCGGCTCCTGCGCCGGCATCGAGAACTACAGCCGCTACCTGTCGGGCCGCCGCACCGGCGAGCCGCCGCCGACCTTCTTCGAGTACATCCCCGAGAACGGCCTGCTGTTCGTCGACGAGAGCCACCAGTCGGTGCCCCAGATCGGCGGCATGTACCGCGGCGACTACCGCCGCAAGTTCACCCTGGCGGAATACGGCTTCCGCCTGCCCTCCTGCCTCGACAACCGCCCGCTCAAGTTCGAGGAGTGGGACGCCATGCGGCCGGCGACGGTCCACGTCTCGGCCACCCCGGGCGACTGGGAGATGGAGCGCACCGGCGGCGTCTTCGCCGAGCAGGTGATCCGCCCCACCGGCCTGATCGACCCGCCGGTGGAGGTGCGCCCGGTGACCACCGGCGGCTTCAGCCAGGTGGACGACGTCATCGACATGGTCCGCCAGACCACGGCCAAGGGCTATCGCAGCCTGATCACCGTCCTGACCAAGAAGATGGCCGAGGACCTCACCGAGTACATGCACGAGCAGGGCCTGCGCGTGCGCTACATGCACTCCGACATCGACACCATGGAGCGGATCGAGATCATCCGCGACCTGCGCCTGGGCGCCTTCGACGCCCTGGTGGGGATCAACCTGCTGCGCGAGGGCCTCGACATCCCCGAATGCGGCCTGGTGGCCATCCTCGACGCCGACAAGGAGGGCTTCCTGCGCTCCGAGACCAGCCTGATCCAGACCATCGGCCGGGCCGCGCGCAACGTCGACGGCCAGGTGATCCTCTATGCCGACCGCATCACCGGCTCCATGGAACGCGCCATGGCCGAGACCAGCCGCCGCCGGGAGAAGCAGGAGATCTACAACCTCGAGCACGGCATCACCCCCGAGAGCATCAAGAGCTCCATCAAGGAGATCCTGGCCAGCGGCTACGAGCGCGACCGCCCGCTGGTCAGCGCCGGGGTGGCGGAGGACTCCAAGCCGTTCCTCGGCGACAACTTCAAGGCCACCCTGCGCGACCTCGAAGCCAAGATGCGCCAGGCCGCCGCCGACCTGGAGTTCGAGACCGCCGCGCGCCTGCGCGACGAGATCAAGCGGCTGAAGATGCTGGACCTGGAATTCGCCAACGACGTGCTCACGGCGCCGGGCGAAGAGGTGGATCGCGGCGCGGTGAAGCGGGTGAAGGCCGAGGCGCGGGCCGAGGCGCAGGAGCGGTTCCGGAAGGGGAAGTTGTAGGAGTTGGAGGTCGCCGCCACCCCCGCCTAGCGCAACGCCAGCAGGCTCACCGACGGCAGCTCGGTCTGCAGGCGGATCACGGTGGGGGCCCTGAGCTTGGTCGCGGCCCGCTGCGCCATGTCGCGGCGGCACTTCAGGGTGGTCACGTCCATCTCACGCACGCCGTCCAGGCCTCGGGTGTCGCAAAATAGCGACGCGGCGTCGTTCATGCGCTGGACGGCCAGATAGGCGCCGGCCTTGGTGTCCAGGTTCAGATCCCGCACCTTGACGACCATGGCCGATTCCGCGCGGGCGACCCCGCTCAGCAGCAGCGACATGGTGACGAGGTAGGCCAGGTGTTTCATCGCGATCCCCCTGTCGGGCGGGCGCCCGCGCGGGTCTCGAAACCGAGGGGGAAGGTGCGCGGGCGCACCCTCCCCTAGGGGTTCAGCGTTCCGCCAGAATGATCGGCGGCCGTGCTCCGGATTCATCGTACCGGGCGGTCACCAGCGGCGCGTCGAGCTTGTTGACGGCGAGATACATCATCCTGTCGCGGCACGCCCGGGCGTTCGACCGTTCCTGGAGGGTCGTCACCCGCGCGGTGTCCTGACAGAAGGCCTTGGACGCCGACTTGATGCGGCGCAGCGCCCGCTCGGCGCCAGTCCCGGCGTGCAGGTTCAGGTCACCGACGGCGACCTTCATGTCGGCCCGCTCCCCCTGCGCGAACGCAGGGGTTCCGGCGAACGCCGCACCCAGGAAGGCGGATGCGGTCACAATGGCGATTAGCTTCGATTTCATGGTCTGAGCCCTCGTTTTGGTGGATGGCTTCCAGTCAAGGACCCGCGCGAGCGGAAGCTGTCGCTCGCCCTCTCAACCAGAAGCGAGCGCCAGGTGAATTCCTCGGCGATCAGGCCGAGCGCGGATCGAGTTGGGAACTATGCTTGAGCGGCGGCGGACGCTTGCCGAGCGTGGCCGGGAGGATGGTCAGGCGGCGCGGGCGCGCCGCTTCATACCCTACGAAACAACGCGCCTGGATTGCCGATCCAGAGGCGCACACGTAAGTGGAGAGCCATGATGCCCCCTCCTACAGTCTAGGATCGCAAGTGATTGAGTTTTCGTCCCTTGCGGGTAGTATTACTACCGCATTTGAAATATACTCTAATCCTATTAACTGTCATCATGTTTATTGAACATAAATACTATTTAATATGTCCAAAGCTAAGCTTTATACATGGCTAAGGTTGCTGAGACGAAATGGAAGCTTGGCTAGGCGCGAAGCGCCCCGCCTCACCCGAACCACCCCGCCTTCTCCAGCGGGATTTCCGCCACCACCCTCACCACCCCGCCCTGGCGGCGCTCGACCTGCAGGGTGTCGATGAGGCCGGTGATGGAGAGGTCGCGGGCGTTGATCGCCGCGGCGGTCTTGCGGGCGGCGGCGTAGTCGTGGTCGGTGGTGACGGTGATGTGCGGCAGGTAGGGCATGTCCGGGCGCAGGGCCGCCTCGATCGGGCCGACGTGCAGGCGGTCGTGCAGGCGGGCGATGGCGCCGAACCCCTCGTCCGGGATCAGGAAGACGTGGAAGCCCCCGACCGCCGGCTCCGGCGCGACCAGGGCGCAGCGCAGGTGGAAGCGGATCGGCGCCACGCCCTTGACCTGGGCGGCGACCAGTTCGGCGAAGGCCTTGGGCGGCATCTGGGCGCCGGGGAAGACCAGGGTGAACTTGGGCGGGCCGGGATTGCCGGTGCGCTTGCGGCGGATGTCGGTCAGCCAGGCCAGTTCGGCCTTGTGAAACTGGGGTCTGGCGACGACTTCGAGCACTTCCATGGGTTCTCCCCCGCGCGGGCGGCTGAACGGCGATGCTACACCGATCTCCACCTAGACGCGCGAAGCTGGACCGCTGCGTGTCACCCAAATTCAACACCGGGCGAATAGTCGTGCTTAACGCCAACCCATCTGCTGGCGCGGGTGGAACTTCGGCCCCACCTCAAACGTAGGCACTTCAAAGGGCGTCCCAAGTCGAAGCGGTCCATGGGGGACCACAGGCGCGCCCCGGGGATGGACATATGTCGCCTCCGCTTTCCGTCGTGGCCGACAACTCGGCCCCTAAGATCGCCCCGCCGAAGCTCAACGAGCTCTCCGAGCGCATCCGCCGCCTGCAGGCCGAGGCCAAGGGCCTGGCCCGCGAGCACATCCGCAGCCTGGAAGCCGCCCTGATCGAGGTCGAGCGCCTGTCGGCCGAGATCGCCGAGGGCGGCGAGGCCTATCCCGCCGGGGTGCGCGACATCGCCCGCCGGCTGGCCGAGGACTGCGAGCACAAGGTCCAGGCCATCGAGGCCATCGCGTCGCGGAACTAGGCGGCTCCAGTTCCTCCCCCAGCGCGCAGCGCGGTTTCGGGGAGGTGGCTCGATGCGCGGCGTCGAGACGGAGGGGGCTTCATCCACGACGGGACGAGTCAAAGTCCCCCTCAGCCGGCCATTCGGCCGACAGCTCCCCCAGGAGGGGAGCAATTGGGTGCGCCGGCGCCTCACTCACATAACGCGTTCTGTCGGTTGGCGCCCTTCCTGCTGCCTAGCTCCGTGAGTGTGCAGCAATGGAGCAGGTAGATGGTCGATCGAGTTCAAGCCCTGGCGGCCCTGACCGTGGTGTCCGACGTCGCCCCCACCCGTGTTTCCGGCGGTCCGCGCGAGGTCGCCCTGGCGCCCCGTGAGAGCGTCTCCGAGCGCGTCCGCCGCCTGCAGGCCGAGGCCAAGGGCCTGGCCCGCGAGCATATCGGCGCCCTGGACGAAGCCATCCTCAAGGTCGAGCAGCTGGCCTTCGAAATCGCCGACGGCGGCGAGGCCTATCCGGCCGGCGTGCGCGACCTGGCGCGTCGCCTGGCCGACGATTGCGACGCCAAGCTGATGACCATCCGGGCCATCGCCGGGCGCTGAGGCGCCACTGAACTGTTGTGTTGGTTGCGTAGCTTACCCCTCTCCCCTTGCGGGAGAAGGTGTCGGGTCCGCCCGACGGACGGTCGCGCAGCCCCGTCCCGCCCACGCCTCTGGCGCGCCGGCGGGATAGACAAGCAGCGTGGTCCGCCTGGTCCCATCCCCCCCGGAAGGGCCGCCTTCTCCCGCAAGGGGAGAGGATTGTTTTCCTCCCCCATTCGTGGGGGAGGGGGACCGCGAAGCGGTGGAGGGGGCGGCCCCTCGCACGGCGTCCGGTCTCGTCCCCTCCACCACGCTACGCGCGGTCCCCCTCCCCCGTAAACGTGGGAGGAAGAGGGCTACGAAACCAGATCCCGGAACTCCTGGCTCCGGCGCAGCCAGGCCGCCGCATAGCCGCAGATCGGGGTGATCTTCAGGCCCTGGGCGCGGATGTCGGCGGCGAGCGCCGCCATCAGCCGGCCAGAGGCGCCCGTGCCCCACAATGGGACCGGCGCCTCTACGTGGTCGATATAGATCCGGTCGTCCACGAGACGGTAGTCGGCCCAGGATGTCATCCCGTTCTCGTCCATCTCGTAGCGCTGTTCGTCGACGTTGTTTCGAAGCTCGCTCATGACGACATCATAACCCCTTCCTTCGGCCATTCGATCCCGGCTAGCGTGCATCCGCACACTTCCAGGGAGAGCGGCGATGGTTCGGCGGGCTTTGACGATGACGGTCGCGCTGCTGGCGCTCGCAGCCTGCGGCAAGAAGGAAGACAAGACCGCCGCCGTGGGCGACGCGG
Organism: Phenylobacterium sp.; assembly: GCF_036677185.1. Taxonomy (GTDB): domain Bacteria; phylum Pseudomonadota; class Alphaproteobacteria; order Caulobacterales; family Caulobacteraceae; genus Phenylobacterium. The sequence continues at coordinate 112,139 of NZ_JAKFEN010000012.1, read as the reverse complement.
CGCCGGCCGCGGCCACCGCCCCGGCGCCTGCGCCCGCCGCCATGCCCAGGCGCAAGCCCGGCCTCTGGACCCAGACCGTGTCCATGGAGGGCTTCAGCCAGACCACCCGCATCTGCCTGGACGCGGCGGCCGAGGCCAAGCTCTCCGTGGTCGGCGGCCAGATGAGCCAGGAGGCCTGCAGCCAGACCGCCATGACCCCCAAGCTGGGCGGCGGCTGGAGCTTCTCATCGACCTGCGACATGGGGTCGGGCGGCAAGACCACCACCACCGGGGTCATCACCGGCGACTTCGGCTCCAAGTATCGGATGGAGGCCGACTCCACGACCGAGGGGGCCGGGGCGCCGCAGATGAATGGCGCGCGCAAGATGGTCATGGAAGCCGCCTGGCAGGGCCCCTGCCCCGCCGACTTCAAGCCCGGCGACATGGAGATGCCCAACGGCATGAAGATGAACATGCTGGCCATGGGCGGCTCGGCCGCGGCGGCGAAAAAATAGTCCGGACCGAGGGAGCTTCACGGTTTCTCAGGGCGTTCATGCTCAAGTCATCCAAGCTCGGCCATAGGAACCGTCCCCTACGGTTTCCGGCGGGGCCAGGGAGGGGACTCATGTTCGGCCTGCGCCATCTGTTGCTCGCCGGCTCTGTCGGGATAGGGCTGGCCGCCTGCGGCTCGGCCGACATTCCGCCGAACCGCCAGCCGGGCCTGTGGGAGCAGAACGTCCGGATCGGGCCTCTGGCCAAGGTCACCAATGTCTGCCTCGACGACAAGGTCGCCAAGACCGCCGACTGGTGGGGCGTCCAGATGAACCGGGGGACCTGCAAGGCCCACACCTTCAAGGGCCGCGAAGACGGCGGCTGGGACTTCACCTCGACCTGCGACATGGGGACCAACGGCGTGGTGGTCACCAAGGGCGTGGTCTATGGCGACTTCATCCATCGCTTCATGGTGCGCGGGACCCAGACCACCACGGGCGCCCTGCTGAAGGCCGCCAACGGGACGCGGCCGGTGGCCATAGATTCCAAGTACCAGGAAGCCTGCCCGGTCCCCTACCAGCCCGGCGACATGTGGATCGAGGGCCTGAAGCCCAAGCCCGACGAGAGCACCCTGAAACAGGTCGGGCCGGTGAATTTCAACGACAACGCCGTGCCGATCTCGCAGGCGATGACGGCGAAGAAGCCGGCGGCGGACTAGGCAAGCGAACGCCCCCAATTGCTCCCCCTCTGGGGGAGCTGTCGGCGAAGCTGACTGAGGGGGACTTTGACTCGCTTGTGGGCTTCAACCCCCTCCGTCTCGTCGCAAAGAGGCGACGATCCACCTCCCCCAAATCGCGCTGCGCGCTGGGGGAGGAATTGGACCCTAGACCAACTCCACCGCCATCGCGGTCGCTTCTCCACCCCCTATGCAGAGGCTGGCGACGCCCTTCTTGCCGCCGCGGGCCTCCAGCGCCGAGAGCAGGGTCGCCAGGATCCGCGCGCCCGAGGCGCCGATGGGGTGGCCCAGCGCGCAGGCGCCGCCGTTGACGTTCAGCTGCGCCCGGTCGATGCCCAGATCCCGCTCGGCGATCATCGACACCACGGCGAAGGCCTCGTTGACCTCCCAGAGGTCGACGTCCTTGGCGCTCCAGCCGGCCTTGGCCAGCGCCTTCTGCATGGCCGGGACCGGAGCGGTGGTGAAGAGGCCCGGCTCATGGGCATGGCCGGCATGGCTGACCACCCGGGCCACCACCTTCAGGCCCAGCTTCTCGGCCACCGAGGCGCGGGTCAGGACCAGGGCCGCGGCCCCGTCGCTGATGGAGCTGGCGTTGGCCGCCGTGATCGCGCCGTCCTTGCCGAAGGCGGGCTTCAGCGTCGGGATCTTGGCTGGATCGGCCTTCAAAGGCTGTTCGTCGGCCGAGACGGTCTCGGTCCCCTTGCGGCTCACCACCTGGACCGGGGTGATCTCGCGGGCGAAGGCGCCGCTCTCGGTGGCCGCCTTGGCGCGGGTCAGCGAGGAAATGGCGTACTCGTCCATGGCCTCGCGGGTGAACTGGTAGGCCTTGGCGGTCTCGTCGGCGAAGGAGCCCATCAACCGGCCGGGATCATAGGCGTCCTCCAGGCCGTCCAGGTACATGGAGTCCGAGATCGTATCGTGGCCGATGCGGGCCCCGCCGCGGTGCTTGGCCAGCAGGTAGGGGGCGTTGGTCATGCTCTCCATGCCCCCGGCGATGACGATGTCCACCGAGCCGGCGGCCAGGGCGTCATGGGCCATGATCGCGGCCTGCATGCCCGAGCCGCACATCTTGTTGACGGTGGTGGCCTCCACCGACTTGGGCAGGCCCGCGCCCAGGGCCGCCTGGCGGGCCGGGGCCTGGCCCAGGCCGCCCGGCAGGACGCAGCCCATGATGATCTGCTGGACGGCGTCGGGGCTGAGCCCTGCCCGCTCCACCGCCGCCTTGACCGCCGCCGCGCCGAGATCGGTGGCCTTGACCGGGGAAAGCACGCCCTGGAAGCCGCCGATGGGCGTGCGGGCATAGGAGGCGATGACGACGGGATCGGCGGCGGACATGGGCGGGCTCCGGAAATGTTCCTGGCTCATGTGCGCCGCACAATGGACGAGTTCAAGCCCGCCACGGAAGCAAACGCCCTGCTCAGAGCGCCCGGACGGTGGCCTCGATGAAGCCGCCGCCCAGCACCCGGTCGGGCGCCTCGGGGGCGTAGAGCACGCAGGCCTGGCCGGGGGCGACGCCCTCCTCCGGCTCGCTGAGCGCCACGCCGGCCACGCCGTTCTCGAAGGTCAGATGCCCCGGGACCGGCTCGCGGGTGGAGCGCACCCGGGCCAGGACCGGGCGACCGGCGGCCTCGCCGATCGTGCCGGTCTCGCCCAGCCAGTTGGTTTCCTTGAGCGTCAGCGCGCGGGTCAGCAGGGCCTCGCGCGGCCCGACCACCACCTGGCGCGCTTCCGCGTCGATCCTGACCACGAACAGCGGATCGCCCACGGCGATGTTCAGGCCCCGGCGCTGGCCGATGGTGTAGCGGGTGACGCCCTCGTGGCGGCCCAGCACCCGGCCGTCCATGTGCACCACATCGCCGGGCTCGGCCCCATGCGGGCGCAGGCGGTCGATCACCGTTGTGTAGCGGCCCTCCGGCACGAAGCAGATGTCCTGACTGTCGGGCTTGTCGGCGGCGGCCAGGCCCAGTTCGGCGGCCACCCGGCGCACCTCCGGCTTCGGCAGTCCGCCCAGCGGGAAGCGCAGGAAGTCCAGCTGGTCGCGCGTGGTGGCGAACAGGAAGTAGCTCTGGTCGCGCGCGGAATCTGCGGCCCGGCGCAGCTCCGGCCCATCCACGCCCTCGGCGCGGCGCACATAGTGTCCGGTAGCCATGGCCTGGGCGCCCAGCTCGCGGGCGACGTCCAGCAGGTCGCGGAACTTCACCGTCTGATTGCAGCGGATGCAGGGGACCGGCGTCTCACCGCGCAGATAGGCGTCCGCGAAATCCTCGATCACCTGCTGCTTGAAGCGGCTCTCATAGTCGAGGACGTAATGGGGGATGTTCAGCGCGTCGGCCGCCGTGCGGGCGTCGTGGATGTCCTGGCCCGCGCAGCAGGCGCCCTTCTTCTGCACCGCCGCCCCGTGATCGTAGAGCTGCAGGGTGACGCCGACCACGTCGTAGCCGGCCCGCGCGAGCAGCGCCGCGGTCACTGTGGAATCCACCCCGCCGGACATGGCCGCGACCACGCGCGCGCCGGCGGGCAGGCCCACGGCGGCCCGGGCGGCTTCGACGGCGCTGTCGGCGAAGGGGGCGTTCATGGGCTGCTATGTAGACGCTGCCGGTCGGCATTGCGAGATGCGCCTGGACTGTGAAATGTCGGTCGGCCGGCCGAAAGTCATGGCGAAAGCGTGATCGTCGTCATTCTTGCCTGGGTGTATGATTGGCAAGTCGTCGGAGAGTAGAGGTCAGGACCACCGACGACTGAGAGCTGTGCTCCCACCTGTCTTTTGGAAGGGATGCGCCAATGACTTCGTACCGCCTCTATGTCCTGGGTCCGCAAGAACGCATTTGGGACGCGCGCGAATTGCAGTTTTCCGACGACGAGGCCGCGCTTGCCCAGGCTGACGCCCTGCGGCAGGAGAATTGCGCCGTCGAGGTCTGGACCGGCGAACGCCTGGTCGCCCGCCTCGGCGCGGAGTTCAATCTGTAGAAGCCTTACGGCTGCAGCACGTTCAGCAGCGAGCTGTTCTGCAAGGTCAGGAAGACCTGTGACGCCGCCTGGACCGACAGCTGGGCCTGCTCCAGGGCGCTGATCGCCAGCGTCATGTCGGCGTCGGTGATCTCGCCCATCATCCCCTGCAGGCTGTCCTGCCGTGAAACCAGGTCCTTCTTCACCGACTCCACCCGCTTCTGGACCATGCCGTTGCGCGCGGTTTCGTTGATGATGTCCTTGTGGACCGTATCCCAGGTCGCAAGGATGCCCTCGAGGAAGGTCTGCTGAGCCGTGGTCAGCTCGCCGGTGAACGGCCCCGAGCCGCCTTCCTCGAACACCTGGATGTCCTTGAACGCCTGCAGCAGGTCGGTGCCGATATTGTCGGCCAGCAGGCCGGTGTTGACCGTGGTGGAGTCGTCGATCTTGGCTTGAGTGATGAAGTCGTCGTTCTGGAAGAAGTCCGAGATCAGCGGCGTTCCGGGATTGGTCAGGTCCGCCATCGCGGTGGCGGTGACCGGCAGGGTGTCGATCTTGCCGCCGGCGAACAGGTATTTGCCGCCGTAGCGGGCGTTCATCCCCTCGACGCCGTTGCGGAAGTAGCCCCGGATGTCCTGCATCAGGGTGTCGGCGCGTCCGGAGGCCAGGGACTCGGCGATGGCCTGGCGGACCCCGTCGGCCGACTCGGCCACCTGGTTGAGGCCGAAGTCCTGGGTGGTCAGCTTGTCGGAGATCAGCTTGTTCTGCTCCAGATAGCCGCCCAGGCGCACGTCGATGGACCGCATGGCGGTCAGCATGTCGGCGTTGCGCGAGAAATCCTTGAGATCGCTGCCCTTCTTCTGGGTCGCGACCTGGTTGCCCGCCTCCATCTGCCGCTGCTGGGCGGCCATGATGTTGGAGAGCACCTGGTTGTAGTTGCCGGTCGTGGAAACGCGGTTCATGGCGTTGGCCCTAGATCATGTTGGTCAGGACATCGAACATGTCCTTGGCGGCCTGGATCATCCGGGCCGAGGCGTTGAAGGCTTGTTGATAGGTGGTCAGCCGGACGAGCTCTTCGTCGATATTGACGCCCTCAACCGACTGGCGGCGCGCCATGGCCTCATTGGAGACCGACTCGGCGCTCTGTTTGCGGGTCTCCGCGCCCTGGGCCTGGCGGCCGATCGAGCCGCCGAACTCCGAGGCGTAGCGCGACACGGTCATGGTCACCTTGCCGAGCTCGCCCGCGGCGCTGAAGTCGGTGGTCACGTCACCGGCGGCGGCGATCAGCCGTGCGCCGCGACCGTCGCCGGCGGTGACCGCCGGCTGGCCAGCGGCCACCGACAGATCGAGGGTGGCCAGGCTGAGTTTCATCGGATTTGAGGTCAGCGCCGGATCGACCTTGTAGCGGCCGGCGCGCCCGGCGCGCTCCACCGTGCCCAGGCCGAAGAGCTGGCTCATGGACGGCCCGCCCACGCCGCGCTCGGTCAGGTCCTGGGTCACCGAAAGGTTGGCGTTCAGCGGAGCCGATCCGGCGAAGGACAGCGCGCCCTTGCTGTCCAGGGAGAACGACCCGTAGAGCCCGACGCCTGTGGTGGGGTCGTTGAGCGCGGTCAGCAGGTTGGCCATGGTGGTCCCCGCCGGCACGGCGACGGAGACGTCGCGGATCGGCTTGCCGTCCTCCTGGGCCAGGCGGAAACTGATGGTGTCGCCGGGGGTGAAGCCGTGCGGATCGGTGCTGGCCAGGCTGGTGTCGTAGGTGCCCGTCCCGTCGGTGCGGATCAGGTCATTGAGGCCGAAGAAGTGCGAGAAGGCTCGTCCCGACTTGTTCGACGTGCCCTCGTCGATGGCCAGGCCGTTGGTTCCGGCCGCCGTGAGGCTCAGGGCGCCATTGGTGAAGGTCGCCGTCGCCGCCCCGCCAAGGGCGCCGTTCAGGCTGGCCAGGAACGTCGCGGGGGTGAAGGCGCCGCCGGGCGTCATGGTCATGGCGTCGAAGTCGATGCTCACCGAGCTCTGCGCGACGCCGGACTGGTTCAGGATGGCGATCCGCGTCTGGCCCGTGAAACCGCCGACCGCGGTCGGTAGGTCCAGGCCTGTGTTGCGCCCGGTCATCACCTTCGGCGGCGGAATGGCGGCCGACTTGTTATGGGCGGCGTTGATCTGCTCGGCCGCCCGGCTCATGAACTCGCCCAGCTGGTCCTGCATGCCGGGCAGGATGTCGTCGCGCAAATCCATCAGCCCGCGGATACGGCCGCCGGTCATGGCGATGGGCTGGGCGAAACCGAGTCCGTTCGACGGCTCGACGGCGATATAGCCCTTGGTGGCGTCGGTCCGGTTGTAGCTGAGCTTGGCGGCCTGGCCGTCCCCCGCCAGCATCAGGCCCTCGGCCGAGCGGATGGTGACCCCGCCGATGGCCTTCTGACCCACCTGGATGTTCATCATGGTGGCCAGTTCGTCGACCAGCTGGCTCTGGATGTTCTCCGAGCCCGAGGAGTCGGCGTTGGCCAGCTTGGCGCGGCTGATGTCGGAATTCAGCCGGTTGATGGTTTCCAGCAGATCGTTGGCGCGATCCACGTGGGCCTTGACCTGGGCGTCGACGGTCTTGCCGAGGTCGCTGAACTGGCCGCCGATCCGGGCGCCCTCGTTCATTATGTCCTGAACCTTCGACAGCGCCTGGCTTCGGAGCAGCGACGAGGACGGGTCGTCGGCGGCCTGGGAGAAGGCGCTGAACACGTCGTCCAGGCGGCTGAAGAAGAAGTTGTCGCCCGAGGGGTCGCCGAACAGGCTCTGGGCGTTGTCCAGGTACTGCGAGACCACGTCCCAACGGTTGGCGTCCGACGACGCCGCGAGCGTCGCCATCTGCAGGTATTGGTCGGTGACGCGTTTGACGCCGGATATCTCGACGCCCATCCCCATGCCGCCGACCACCAGCGGCTGCTGGTCGACCGTCTTGCGGACGTAACCGGGCGTGTTGACGTTGGCGATGTTGTCGGAGACGGCGCGCAGGCTGACCTGCGAGGCCAGCATGCCCGATGAGGCGGTCTTGAGAACGGTCGTCAGCGACATGGCTTAACCCTCGCCTCGGCAAAGGCTGTCACCCGACCCGGCGGAATCTGCCGGGACATTGGTGAACGCCCGCGCGAGGACCCGCAAAAAGTACAAATTTTTCAACGCCGTCCCTTTCGGGGTCCAATGATGTCGCGGAACACGGCGCAAGACCGGCGCCACATCGCGAAGGCAGCGCCCGGCAAGGCTCGTCGGAGCAGGCTCCAGGGCGGCAGGGACGACCTATCGCCACGTTCGCGCCCGGCAAAAAGCGCCCCGAGGGCCTGACCACCTCTCGTCTCTGAAATAAACTTTCTGATGTTTTTTCAATGTGTTGATTGGAAATTTCCAATGTGGCGCAAAGGTTGCTCCGAACCTGCCGAATGAACGCGGCGCAGGAAGCGCTCCCTTCGATCACGGCCCACCCTGTTCTGGGCCGACCCTGGAAGTCATGACAGCGCCGCTGCTCAACCTGCCCCCCACCAGCCCGGCCGCCGGAGCCGCCGGCGCATCTGCGTCCGGCGCCTCGGCGCAGGGCGCGGCGGCGGGTTTCCAGGTCCTGCTGGCGGCCTTCTTCGGCGCCCAGGGCGAGGGCGACGCCGCGACCAGCCTGTTTGGCGAGACCGACGGATCCAAGGAGGAGACCGCGCCCGGCGAGGCCGTCCCCGTCGACGCCTCCCTGGTCCCCAGCGCCAATGCGGACGCCCTGGCCTTCGCCGCCCAACTCGCCGCGCCGGCCGTTCAGACCGCGCCGCAGCCGACATCCAATACGGACGGCCAGGCGCCCGCCGCGGCCCCGGTCTTCGCCCCGATCGCGCCGCCGGCCGCCGACGGCCAGGCCGCGAAGACCGCGCTCGACGCCGCAGCGGCCGCCAAGCCAGCGAAGACGTCCGAAACCGTCCTGGCCGAACCGCTCGCGCCGGCCCCCGCCGCGGAAGATGTCGCGACCCCCGCCTCGGCCAAGGCCCCGGTCCAGCCGGAGACCAAGCCCGACCTCGGCCGGACACCGCCGTCGACGGGTCTCAACGCCATGCCCAGGCCCGCGGAGGCCCCGGCGCATGCGGCCAAAACCGTCCCGCCGCAGCCGCAGCCGCTGCCGATCACCACTGCGGCCGCGTCCGCCCCGACCGAAATCGTCACGGCCGAGGCCGCCGCCGAATTCGCCCCCGTGACCGAGTCCGGCAAGGAGAAAGCGACCCCCGGCGCCAAGGCCGCGGAGTCGGCGCGCAAGGGCGCGCCCGCCAACGCCGCCGCCCCGGTCTCCGATCCTGATGCGCCCACCGCCGTCGTCGCCGCGGCCGACGCCGCCAGCCTTGGCGACGATACGTCGGCCACCAGCCAGGACGACGTCGCCACGCCCTCGACGGGCAACGCCAAGCCGGAGCCGGCCAAGGCCAACGCCGCCGACGCCCAGGCGGCGGGACCAGCCGCTCCGGCCCATGCCTCCGCCCAGGCTCAGGCCCACGCCTCGATCCACTCCGCGGTCCGCGGTTCGCCCGAAACCGTCGCCAACCTCGCCGCTCAAATCATCCAGAAGCTGGACGGCCGCTCGACCCGCTTCGACGTCGAGCTCAATCCCATCGGCCTCGGCCAGGTGAACGTCGCCGTCGAGATCGCCGCCAACGGCAAGATGACCGCGGCCCTGTCCTTCGAGACCCAGCATGCCGCCAACGAGTTGCGTGGCCGTTCGGCCGACCTGCAGCGCGCGCTGGAGCAGGCCGGGTTCGACGTGTCCGGCGGCCTCTCCTTCGACGTCGCCGGCGACGGCCGCTCGGCCTGGGCCGACCAACAGCAGCAACAACAACAGCAGCAGCAAGCCAACGGCGCCTGGCGCGGCCGGGCCTTCCAGGCGGTGCTCGGCACAGCCGGCGACGCGGCCGATCTCGCAGCGGCCAGCGCCCTCAACCCTCAACGCCGGACCCGTTCCGGCGTCGATGTGAAAGTCTAGGAGCCAGCCATGGCCGTCGACGCAGCAGCATCCACCGGCACGGGATCCACATCGGCCACCGGCCGCACCCGGCTCACCGAGAGCTTCGACACCTTCCTGAACCTGCTCACCGCGCAGATCAAAAACCAGGATCCGCTGTCGCCGATGGACTCGACACAGTTCACCCAGCAACTCGTGCAGATGACCGGGGTGGAGCAGCAGCTCCTGACCAACGATCTGCTGGAGAAGCTGGTGAGCAACACCGGCTCGGGCATCCAGACCGCCGTCAGCCTGATCGGCCGCGAGGTGCGCGCCGTCAGCGCCGACGCCAAGCTGACCGCCGGAAAGGCCGAGTGGAACTACAAGCTCGACCGCGAGGGCTCCGACGTCACCGTCGAGGTGCTCAACAGCTCGGGCAAGGTCGTCCAGGTCGTCAAGCCAACGGACAACGCCGCGGGCGACCACACCTTCAGCTGGAACGGTAAGGACCGCACGGGCGCCCAGCTGCCCAACGGCGGGACCTACACCCTGCGCATCACCGCCAAGGATGGAACGGGCGCGACCGTTCCCTCCACCGTCTTCGTCAAGGGCGTCGTCACCGGCGTCGAGCAAGTCGACGGCAAGACCCTGATCACCGTCAACGGCGTCCAGATCGGCTGGGAGAAGGTCACCTCGATCAAGCAGCCGGAAGAGACCGCCGAAACCGAAACCGAAACCGACACAACCCCGGAACCCGAGCTGGCCGCCTAACGGCGCGCGGGCTCCCCTGAAGACAACGAAAGAAGGCAAGAACCCATGAGCATCAACAGCGCCATGCTCGCCGGCGTGTCCGGCCTGGTCTCCAACTCGTCGGCCTTGGCGGCGATCTCCGACAACATCGCCAACGTCAACACCACCGCCTACAAGCGCAACCAGGTGAACTTCGCCAACGTGGTGACCGCCCAGGCGGTCAAGGGCCGCTACTCGGCCGGCGGCGTGCAGGCGGTGACCCGCCAGTTCGTCAGCCAGCAGGGCCTGATCCAGAGCGCCAACTCGCCGACCGACCTCGGCATCTCGGGCGACGGCTTCTTCATCGTCACCGACAAGGGCCCGGGCCTCACCTCGGCCGACGCGCGCAAGTTCACGCGCTCGGGCTCCTTCAGCGTCGACGCCGACGGCTACATGGTCAACGACGCCAAGCTCTACCTGCAGGGCTGGCCCTACGCCTCGGACGGCACGATCAACGTCAACCCGTCCGACCTGAACCTGATGGAGTCGATCAACGTCAAGAACCTGGGCGCGGCCGTCGCGGCGACCCAGAACGTGATGATCAACGCCAATGTCAACAAGACCCAGGCGATCTCGGCCGGCGAGGCGACCTATAACGCCGCGACCCGCTCCATGGCCGACTGGGCCGTCAACCAGAACCCGGCCACCGGCACCCAGCCGGACTTCACCCTCGAGATGAACGTGATCGACTCGGTGGGCGCGACCCACAAGTTCGCCGTGTCCTTCCTCAAGAGCGACACCCCGCCAAACTCCTGGCACTCGGAAATCTACGCCATCCCCGCCACCGACGTGACCGCCGGCCCGTCCGGACAGGTGGCCGCCGGCCTGACCATGTTCACCGCCGACGGCGCCTTCGACCTAGCCAACACCACCCTGTTCGGCGCGCTCGGCGCCGCGGCCGAACTGAACTTCGCCGCTTCCGGCGCGGTCACGACGCCGCGCTGGGCCAACGCGCTCGGCATCTCGGCCTCCTCCATCGACCTGGACCTGGCCAAGCTCACCCAATACGCCTCGGCCTCCACCGTGAACGCGGTGAACTCGGACGGCGCCAATGTGGGTAACGTCGTCGGCGTGGAAGTTTCCGAGGACGGCATCGTCTCGGCCATCTTCGACAACTCTGAAGTTCGCAAGATCGCCAAGATCGGCCTGGCCACCTTCCCCAATCCGGATGGGTTGTCGCCGGTCAGCGGCAATGCATATCGGCCGACGATTCCCTCAGGCGAATTCGTGATCAAGGAACCGGGGGTCGGTGGAGCGGGTGAAATCGCCGCCTCTACCCTGGAAGCGTCCACCGTCGACCTCTCGGCGGAGTTTACAGGACTGATCACCACTCAGAAAGCTTACTCGGCCTGCTCCAAGATTATCACCACCGCTGACCAGATGTTGGATGAACTCATCAACATCAAGCGGTAATTCTTGGCGTTAACCACCCTTAACACTGGTTGACAACTTAGACTGTATCAAATTCGTACACGGGGATCGAATGCGCAACCATTCCTTTACTATCGTGATTCACCGGATGTTATGTCCCGGTGGTTACGTTCAATCCGAACAGTGATGGTCGGAAGGGCGTAAAGCCATGTTGCAGCAACAGCAAACGCGCACGAACAGCCGCGGCGAGCCCTATGTCATCGGCCCCACGGGCGCGCCCCTGACGCTGAGCGATCTGCCGCCGGTCGACACCGGGCGTTGGGTCATCCGGCGCAAGGCCGAGGTGGTGGCCGCCGTGCGCGGCGGCCTGCTCACCCTGGACGAGGCCTGCGAGCGCTACTCCCTGACCAACGAGGAATTCCTCGCCTGGCAGAAGTCGATCGACCGCCATGGCCTGGCCGGCCTGCGCACGACGCGGTTGCAGCAGTATCGCTGAACCCTGAATCCCCCCAGACGAAGGTTCGCGAGATCGCGGCCGCGCTGTCCCCCAGCGCGGCCGTTTTCGTTTTCGCCCCGATATATCGCCCTGGACGTGTGCGGACACCAAGACTAACCTGGCCGGGAATATGCTAGGGGGGATTGCATGGTCGGCGCTCCAAACCCGGGCCAGAGCTCCGTCGTCGAGGCGATCCAGAAGAGCGTCACCGCCGTGACCCTGGTGGTCGGCGCAGTCGTCAGCCTCAACACGTTCCTGACAAGCTGCACCGCGCAGAAGATCACTGACTACGGCGACTTCCGAAAGGCGGTGGCCGCCGAGGAGACCTACTGGAAGGGCCTCTACGCCGACTACGAGACCACCTTCACCGGCGACTACAAGACCGATCAGGCGCGCCGCGACGCCAAGCTGTTCGTGATCTCCCAGCTCACCGAGCACGTCGTGCCGGACTTCGCCGAGTACAAGGTGCCGGAACCGCTGAAGGCGCAGGCTCAGAGACAGTTCGACACCTACCGCGTCGGACTGCGCCAGATCCTCAAGAACCCGGAGACCAGCAGCCCCACCGTCGTGGCCAAGCTGCAGGCCCAGGCCCAGGCCCAGGCGGACGCCGCCGTTCCACGGCCGGCCGACGGTTCCGTGGCCCCCATAGCCGAACAGGCCGCGGTCGCCGAGGTGGCGCCGGGCCAGACCGCCACGCCCAGCCTCGACACGGTGGTGCTCTCCCAGGGCCGGGCCCAGGGCTGGGACATCGACGTCTTCTGGTGCCAGGGCCCGAGCGGAGAGACGTCCAACTACGTGACCGCCAGCACGGTCGCCAATATCCTGGCCAGCAGGGCCAAGGCCGGGGAGGCGCTCGACGCGGCCAAGGCGGTGACCCTGGGGCGGGTGCGTCTGCGCCCGCTGTCGACGACGCTCAACGGTCGGGCGGGCTACAACGCCAGCGGCTACCAGATCCGCTTCGAGCGAGCGGCGGCCGGCGAACCCGCCGCCGCCACAGCGGTGCTCGCCCTGGTCAACAGTTCCCAGCCCGCGGCGTTCACGCCCTATACGGTGGGCAACAAGACGCCGTGGTACCTGAGCATGTTCGTCTGCGGCCCGATCACCCCCGCGCCCGCGCTCACCGCGCTGCAAACGGTCCAGCCGGCTCCGCGACCTTCCGCACCAGCACGATGATCCGCTCGCGTTCGCCGGCGCGCCGCTCCACCAGCAGCCGCGCCACCTGGGCGTCGTCATGGAAGGCGTAGCCCTTGATCGCGTCGAGGATGGCCTTGGCGAGGTTGTCGAGGTCGATCCAGGGTGGATCGCCGACATATTCCATCACGATGTCGACGGCGAACTCGCCCCAGGCCGGGCGCGAGCCGCGCCAGGCCTTGCGGAAGAACTCGTAGATCAGCGGCTTGTAGTATTTCGACTGGGTGGTCAGCCCCTCGACCACCACCTCCATGAAGCCGTCGCCTTCGCGGGCGCGCACCTTGCCGTGCTGGGTCCAGGTCTCGTCCATATCCGTCCATAGTCCGGCGCCGCCTTGCAGTCTCCCGCCCGTTCGCTAAACCGGCCCGGAGATTTTCGCCGGAGATGAGACCATGAGCGCGACCCGCACCGAAACCGACACCTTCGGCCCCATCGAGGTCGCGGCGGATGTCTATTGGGGCGCCCAGTCGCAGCGCTCGATCGGCAACTTCAAGATCGGCTGGGAAAGGCAGCCCAAGCCGGTGATCCGCGCCCTGGGCATCGTCAAGCGCGCCGCGGCCGAGGCCAATATGGAGCTCGGCAAGCTGGACCCGAAGATCGGCGCCGCCATCGTCGCGGCCGCCCAGGAGGTGATCGACGGCAAGCTCGACGACCATTTCCCCCTGGTGGTCTGGCAGACCGGCTCCGGCACCCAGTCGAACATGAACGCCAACGAGGTGATCTCGAACCGCGCCATCGAGATGCTGGGCGGGGTGATGGGCTCCAAGTCGCCCGTTCACCCCAACGACCACGTCAATATGAGCCAGTCGTCCAACGACACCTATCCGACGGCCATGCACATCGCCTGCGCCGAGCAGGTGGCCAAGGAGCTGATGCCGGCGCTCGAGCACCTGCATGCGGCGCTGAAGACCAAGGAAAAGGCCTTCGCCCACATCATCAAGATCGGCCGCACCCACACCCAGGACGCCACGCCGCTGACCCTGGGCCAGGAGTTCTCAGGCTATCGCCAGCAGCTCGCCAACGGCGTGCGGCGGATCAAGGACACCCTGCACGGCCTTTACGAGCTGGCCCAAGGCGGCACCGCGGTCGGCACCGGCCTCAACGCCCCGGTTGGCTTCGCCGAGCTGGTGGCCAAGAAGATCGCCGACATCACCCACCTGCCCTTCATCACCGCCCCCAACAAGTTCGAGGCCCTGGCCGCCCATGACGCCATGGTGTTCAGCCACGGGGCGATCAACACCATGGCCGGCAGCCTGTTCAAGATCGCCAACGACATCCGGTTCCTGGGCTCGGGCCCCCGCTCGGGCCTGGGCGAACTGGCCCTGCCGGAGAACGAGCCGGGCTCCTCGATCATGCCGGGCAAGGTCAACCCGACCCAGTGCGAGGCGCTGACCATGGTCTGCACCCAGGTGTTCGGGAACAACGCGACCCTCACCTTCGCCGGCGCCTCGGGCCATTTCGAGCTGAACGTCTTCAACCCGGTGATGGCCTACAATTTCCTGCAGTCCTGCCGCCTGATGGCCGACGCCGCGGTCAGCTTCACCGACAACTGCGTGGTCGGCATCGAGGCCCGCGAGGACAACATCAAGGCCGCGCTCGAGCGCTCGCTGATGCTGGTGACCGCGCTGAACGGCAAGATCGGCTACGACAACGCCGCCAAGATCGCCAAGACCGCGCACAAGAACGGCACAACCCTGCGCGAGGAAGCCGTCGGCGGCGGCTATGTGACCAACGAGGAGTTCGACGCCCTGGTCCGCCCGGAGAAGATGATCTCGCCGGGGTGAGGCCCTACATCCGCCGGCTGACGGCGAAGTCGGCCAGGTCTTCCAGGGCCGGTCGCCAGGAATTGTTGGCGGCGAACTCGGCGAGCTGGGTCTTGGCGGCCACGGCGTAGTCGCTGGCCAGGTCCAGGGTGGCGTCATCGGCGCCGGACGAGGCGATCAGGCCGGACGCGCGCTCGAAGTCGCCGTCCTGCTGGTCCAGCCGGTCCACCGTGCGCTGCCAGAACGCCGCCTCGGCCGGGCCGGTGCGGGCGATGGCCAGCAGCAACGGCAGGGTGGCCTTGCCTTCACGGAAGTCGTCGCCGGGGTTCTTGCCCAGACCCTTGCTGGTCCCGCTGTAGTCCAGGGCGTCGTCGACCAGCTGGAAGGCCAGGCCCAGGTCCTGGCCGAACCGGCGTAGGGCCTTGCAGCGCGCGGGGCTCGCCCCGGCCGAGACCGCCCCAGCCTCGGCGGCGGCGGCGAACAGCTCGGCGGTCTTGGCGGTGATGATCTCGAGATACAGATCCTGGCCCAGGTTCAGGTCGTGGGCGCGGGTGAGCTGCAGCACCTCGCCCTCGGCGATCACACGGCTGGCGCGGGCCAGGATCTCCAGGGCCTGCATGGAGCCGGCCTCGACCATCAGTTCGAAGGCCCGGGCGAACAGGAAATCCCCCACCAGCACGCTGGCCGGCGCGCCCCAGATCAGGTGGGCGGCGACCTTGCCTCGGCGCAGCTGGGAAGAGTCGACCACGTCGTCGTGCAGCAGGGTGGCGGTGTGGATGAACTCCACCGCAGCGGCCAGTTTCAGACAGGCGTCGTCCTGGGCGCCCGACACCCGGGCCGCGGCGATGGTCAGCAAGGGACGCAGACGCTTGGCCGAGCCGCCGATCAGGTGTTCGGCGAGGGCCGGGATCACCGAAACCGGGCTCTGCATCCGGTCGCGGATCAGCGCGTCGACCTTGTCCATGTCCGGGCGCGCGAGCTCCAGCAGCCCGTCGATCGAGGCCGGCTTTTCGCGGGAAATGGCGGCGCTGGCTGCGTCCAACTGCGTCTAACTCCTGTGCAGCCTGACGATGCGGGGAGGCGTCGTCATTTGCCGGGGACAATGGTCACGCGATAGGGCACGGTCAAGGCGGGCCTTGGCCCTCTGCGCCGAGCCATGGAAACCACGCCACACTCTTCCCCGACCAAGCCCCCCTCCGAGGATCGCCTGCTGGGCGGCCGGGTGCTGTTGCGCCAGGCGCTCGGCGGCTATCGGGCGGGCCTGGACGCCGCCCTGCTGGCCGCCGCCTGCGACGCCGCTGAGGGCGCTCGGGTGCTGGAGGCCGGCTGCGGGGCCGGGGGCGTCTTGCTGCCCGCCGCGGTCCGCCGTCCGGGCGCCCGCTTCACCGGCCTGGAGCGCGACGCCGCGGCGGCGGCCCTGGCCCGCGAGAACGTCGCGGCGAACGGCCTCTCCGGCCGGGTCGCAATCCTGGATGGCGACGTCGCCCGCCCCTTCAAGGCGCTCGACCTAGCGCCTTTCGACGCGGTGATGGCCAACCCGCCCTTCTTTGACGATCCCGCCGCCCTGCGCGCGCCGGCGCCGGCCAAGCGCGACGCCTGGATGGCCGATGGCGGGCTCTCCACCTGGACGGGTTTCCTGCTGAAGGCGGTGCGCGAGGGCGGGACCATCACCCTGATCCACCGCGCCGACCGGCTGGCCGACATCCTGGCCCTGCTGGCGCCCAAGGCCGGCTCCTTCCAGGTGCGCCCCGTCCACCCCCATGCCGACGCCCCGGCCAAGCGGGTCCTCGTCCGGGCGATCAAGACCGGCAAGGCGCCGCTGCAGCTCCTGCCGGCCCTGGTCCTGCACCCGCGCGAGGGCGCCAAGCACACGGCCGAAGCCGAAGCGATCCTGCGCGGCGAGGCGGATCTGGCCTGGCGCTGAGCCATCCCCCAATTCGATTCATCCCCGCGAAAGCGGGGATGAATGGAGGGTAGGGGCTTGTCGGCTCCCCGCCTCAGCCCTTGAACCACACCACCTGGTGCGACACGGCCAGCAGTTGGCCGTCGTCGCTCCACAGCTCGGCGCTCTGGTCGTTGAAGCCGTGCTTGAACGCGCGGGCGTCGCTGGTCGTCGCCAGGGGCCGGGAGCCCTGCCGCGCCAGGGCCGCCTCGTCGGCCATGAAATAGGTGGAGAGCGAGACCGTGGCGACCGGCGGGATGTCGCCGCGCACGTTGAGGATCTTGACCACGAAGGTGTCGCTGAGCGCCGCGAGCGCGAGATAGTCCAGCGGCCGCGCGGGCAAGTCGCGCACCCAAGCCTGGCTCAGAGCCGGACCCGGCTGCTCGGGGCTCGATCCGTTGCCGCGCGTGGGTTCGCCGCGCGCATAGCGGAACTCGTAGCGCTGCAGCCAGGCATTGCGGCCCTCCGTGGACATGACCGGCAGATCGCGGGCGGGCGGCATCTCCGGCGGGCGGGCTGCGGCGTGGCTCCAGGTTTCGCGCTCGGCGCCGGTCACCACGCTGGCGGTGCTGGCCACGGTCTCGCCCTGGGTCATCTCCACGTTCCAGTGCTGGGTGGAGCGCCCGTCGCGCACCAGCCGCACGGCGATCTCGAATTCGCCCTGGGCCAAGGCCGCGCAGAAGTTCACGGTCAGGGCCACCGGCCGGCCGCGCCGTTCCGGGTGGTCCAGCACCGCCTTCAGCAGGGTCGCCGCCGTGGTCCCGCCGAACGGCCCCGCCATGTTCCAATAGTCCGGGGTCGTCGCGCCCCGGTAGAGGCCCGCGCGCTGCGGCTCCAGGTTCAGCGTCCGGTCCAGCGGATGTTCGGCGGTCATGGTGTCGGTCATACGAGCCTCACGAGATAAGTGACCGATCGTGCGCAATTCCCCGGTCCTTGTCCATGACGCGCGAGGTAATGACCCCGTCACTTCCTGCAAATGCGATTGACTTGCATTATTGCCTCTGATTTCACCACGGCCTGTCCTTGGAGTCCGAGACCGCCTTGCCCCGTAGAATCTCCCTCGCCGCCGGCTGCGCCCTGGCCGCCCTGCTGATCGCCACCGCCGCCCAGGCCCAGGTCGCCGGAGACGCCGCGCCGGGTGACCAGCCGGTCGATATCGGCGAGCTGATCATCACGGCGACGCGCTTCGAGGCGCCGCGCTCCACCGTCCCGGCCACCATCCAGGTGATCGACCAGGCGGCCATACAATCCCAGACCGCGCTCGGCTTCTCGGCCGTGGAGACGGTGTCCAACCTGGCGCCGTCCTTCTCCCCCACCCGCCAGAAGCTGTCGGGCTTTGGCGAGACCCTGCGCGGCCGCTCCCCGCTCTACCTGGTGGACGGCGTCCCGCAGTCGACGCCGCTGCGCGACGACAGCCGCGACGGCTTCACCATCGATCCCTTCTTCATCGACAAGGTCGAGGTGGTGTTCGGCGCCAACGCCATCCAGGGCATCGGCGCGACCGGCGGAGTGATCAACTACGTCACCGCGCCCACGCCCAAGGAAACCGAAGGCTTCACCGGCCGGGTCCTGGCCCAGGCCAGCGCCGATCCCGACCGCTTCGGCGACAGCACGGGGTGGAAGACCGCCGCCTATGTCGGCCGTGACTTTGGCCGGTGGGACTTCGTGGCCGGCGCGTCCTACGAGGCCCGCGGGGCTTATTATGACGCCGACCAGCGCCGCATCGGCTTCGACGGCGCCCAGGGCGAGCTGCAGGATTCGAAGTCCTGGTCCCTGTTCGGCAAGGCCGGCGTCGACCTCACCGACCAGCGGCGGCTGGAGGTGATGGTCAATCATTTCGAGCTCGAGGCCGACAACGACTACGTCACGGTCAACGGCAATCGAGCCACCGGCCGGACCACCACGGCGGTGCGCGGCCGCACCCCGGGCCTCCCCACCGTCAACGATGTCACTTCCGCGGCGGTCACCTATCGTGATCGCGGCCTGTTCGGCGGCGTGCTCACCCTGCAGGCCTACGCCCACGACTATCAGGGCGTGTTCGGTGGCGGGACCTTCGCCGACTTCCAGGACCCGCGCATCGCCCCGGTCGGGACGCTGTTCGACCAGTCGGCCAACAATTCCGAGAAGCAGGGCTTCAAGATCGACTACGAGCGCGGCTTCGCCGCCCTGCCCGGCTTCAAGATGCTGATCGGCCTCGACGGCCTGCGCGACAAGACCTTCCAGGCCCTGGCTCTGACGGGCCGCTTCTGGGTTCCTGAGACCACCTACAAGAGCCTGTCGCCCTTCCTGCAGCTGCGCCAGTCGGCGCTGGAGGGCCGCCTGAACCTCGCCGCCGGCGTGCGCCGGGAGAACGCCACCCTGGAGGTCGACGACTACACCACCCTCTACGCCTACGGCCCGCGCCAGGTGGCCGGCGGCGAGCCCAGCTTCGAGGAGACGCTCTACAATGTGGGCGCCACCTTCGAGATCGTGGACGGCCTGACCGCCTACGCCTCCTACGCCCAAGGCTTCACCATGCCCGACGTCGGCCGGGTGCTGCGGGCCATCAACACCCCGAACCGCGACGTCGACACCTATCTCGACGTGACCCCGGTGGTCTCCGACAATATCGAACTCGGCCTCGACTACGGGTCCGGCCCGCTCCAGGCCCAGGCGGCTTGGTTCCGCTCGACCTCTGACCGCGGCTCCCTGCTGGTGCTGAACGCCGGCGGCAATTTCGAGGTCCAACGCCAGCGCACCGAGATCGAGGGGATCGAGCTCTCCGCCCGGTTCGCCGCGACCGACTGGCTGACCATCGGCGGCGCCTACGCCCACCTGGAGGGCCGCACCGACTCAAATGGCGACGGCTCGGTCGACCGCGACCTCAACGGCGCCAACATCGCCCCCGACCGCCTGCTGCTCTACGCCGAGGTCACCCGCGGCGACTGGTCGGGCCGCGTGCAGGCCCAGCAGTTCTACGGCCGCGACTTCGAGGGCGAGGTCGCCGCCAACGGCTTCGAGGGCTACGGCCTGGTCGACGCCATCGTCGCGTGGAAGGCCCCGGCCGCCACCCTGACGCTCGGCGTCCAGAACCTGTTGGACGAGCAGTACGTCACCTATTTCAGCGACACCCAGGGCCCGACCGACAACGCCCGCTACTTCGCCGGCCGCGGCCGGACGCTGGCCTTCGGCGTCACCAAGGACTTCTGATGGGTTTTCTGCGCGCCGTGCACGCCTGGGCCGGCGCGCTGCTCGCCCTGCAACTCATCGTCCTGGGGCTCTCGGGCTCCCTGCTGGTGCTGAAGGACGACTGGCTGCGGGCCACCCTGCCGGCCGCCCGGCAGGTGGTGACACCGACTCCCCAGGCCCTGGGCCAGGCGGCCGAGGCGCTGGAACAGGCCTATCCGGGCGAGATCAAGACCCTTGTCTTCGCTCGCCCCGATCTCGGCGTCCATCGCGTCTACCTGGCGCGCGAGAGCTCGGCCTATGCCGACGGGTCCGGCGGGGTGATCGCCGCCTGGCGCGGGAACGCCCGGCTCGAGGCCTGGATCTTCGACCTGCACCACAGGCTGCTGGCCGGCGAGCCGGGCGAGATGATCGTCGGGATCGTTGGCCTGGCCGGCGCCGTGCTCACCCTCACCGGCCTGGTGATCTGGTTTCCCGCCTGGCGCGCCTTCGCCTGGAAACTCTGGCCGCGCTCGGCGCGACGCCGCGACCTGGTCGGCGCGCACCGGGACACCGGCATGATCTTCCTGATCCCGGTCTTCGCCCTTTGCCTGACCGGCGGGGCGATCATCTTCCACGAGCAGAGCCAGGCCCTGATGACCGCCGCCTTCCCGGGGGGGATCAAGCCGCCCAAGCCGCCCAGGGCCGGTCAGGGGGACATCGACTGGCCCCGCGCGCTCGCCGCCGCCCAGGCCCGTTTCCCCGACGCCGCCCTGCGCATGGCCGCCTGGCCGGCAAAGCCCGGGGCGCCCGCCGCCATCCGCCTGCGCAGGGCCGGCGAGTGGCACCCGAACGGGCGCACCCTGGTCTATATCGACCCGGCGACCAGCCAAGCGATCGGGACGCTGGACAGCCGCGCGCTCGCGCCCGGCATGCGGGCCTATAACGCCTTCTATCCCCTGCACGCCGCCTCGGTGGGCGGTCGGGGCTACGACCTGGCGATTTTCCTGTCAGGCCTCGCCCTGGCGGGCCTCGGCGGGGTCGGATTCTGGTCGTTCCTGGTCAAGCCGCGACAACGCCGCACGGCCCCGGCTTAAGCCCTCGTCAACCCAAACCCGGCTCCACTGGCGCCGAAGGTGGGCGAGCCGCGCCCGCGGGGGCGAAAACCATGGCCAGGACCAATCCAGCAATCGCACAGCCGCCGCCGAGCGGCACGGCCGCCAAGCCCTGGGACTTGGCGCGGGCCCCGCGCATCCCGGTCGCCCGGCCGCGCCTGGTCGAGCTCTCCGCGGCCCTGCCCTATCTGAGATCGATCGACGCCAGCCGCACCTATTCCAACTTCGGCCCGCTCAACACCCAGTTCGAGACCCGCCTGGCGGCCCAGTTCGGCCTGGAGCCCGGCCACGTCGCCACCTGCAACAACGCCACCAGCGGCCTGACCATGGCCCTGCAGCGGGCGGCGGCCAGGGGCGGCCGCTACTGCCTGATGCCCGCCTGGACCTTTGCGGCCACCGCCCATGCGGCGCTCGCGGCGGGTCTGACGCCCTACCTGGTCGATGTGGACCCCACCACCTGGGCCTTGACCCCGGAGATCGCGATCGAGGCGCTGCCACGCATCTCGCACGGGGTCGCCGCCATCGTGCCGGTCGCGCCCTTCGGCCTGCCGCTGGACGCCGCGGCCTGGGACGCCTTCCAGGCCAGGACCGGGGTGGAGGTCGTGCTGGACGCCGCCGCCGGCTTCGACGCCCTGACCGTTGGCCGGGCAGCGGCCGTGGTCAGCCTGCACGCCACCAAGATCCTCGGCATCGGCGAGGGCGGATTCGTGATCAGCCGCGACCCCGACCTGATCGTCGACATCCACCGCCGCTCCAATTTCGGCTTCGACTCCAGCCGCGACTCCAGCCTGATCGGCGGCAACGGCAAGATCAGCGAATTCGCCGCGGCGTATGGCCTGGCGGCCCTCGACCAATGGCGCCTGCAGCGCGCCCAGTACCAGTCGGTGCTCGGCTACTACCGCGCCGCCCTGGCCGATACGCCGGACCTGAGGATCGCGCCGGGCCTCGGCGACGACTGGATGGCCTCGACCTTCAATATCGAGGCGCCGGAAGAGGCCATCCTGGAGATCGAGACGCGGCTTTCGGGGGGCGAAATCGCCACCCGCCGCTGGTGGGGCCATGGCCTGCAGGGGCACCGGGCCTTCGCCGACCTGCCCCGCGCGGCCTTGCCCGTCACCGAGCGGCTGGCCGCCACGACCCTTGGCCTGCCGTGCTGGCCGGGGCTCGACGCCGCGGCGATCGACGAGATCAGCGCGGTCGTGCGCGCAGTCCTCCGGCGCTGAGCGCCGGCCGTCGCGGCTGCGGCTGGGCGAAGATCGTCTCCAGCGGCGTCGGGATGCGCGCGGCGAACCGCGTGAAGGCCAGGCCGACAAGCTCCTTCAGCTCGCGGGCGAAATTGTCCTGATCGAGGCGCCGGGCCAGCAGGGCCTGCTGCTCGGCCAATCGCGCGGCGCGCAGCGCCCTGTCATCCACCAGGGCGCCCAGCGTCTCGAAATAGGCATCGACATCCCGGGTCAGGTGGTGGGGCGGCACGAAGGCGCCCACATCGCCCAGGTCACCCCGGCTCATCACCACGGCGCCTGCCTCGATCGCCATGATGGCGGTGGTGCCGCCGCCTGAGCGGAACGGGTTGGCGAAGATGTCGCAAGCGCCCAGCAGGCCGATCAGGTCGTCGTCATAGGGAATGTGGGTGAACTGGGACCCCAGCACGGACTCGAACGCCTCGATCCAGAACCCCTGCATCCAGCCGACCACGACCCAGCGGATGCTGGGGTCGCTCAGGACCAGCGCCCCCATGCCGTCGACGAAGGCCTGGTCCATGTCGACGCCCAGCCGGTTGCCGACCGTGACGATCACCGTCTCCTCGGGCCGGAAACCGAAATCGCCGCGACCGCGGGTCTGTAGCGGGGCCGGGCTGGGGAACGGCGCGCTCTCGAGCTTGCGATAGGCCTCGGCGAAGGCGGGCGGCGCGCCGATCCGCCGCCAGAGCCCTTCGATGTAGGCGGGCTCCTGGCAATACCAGTAGACGTCGGAGAACTGGACAGGCGCGGCGTCGCCACAGGTGAACATCAAGGTCGGGCCCACCAGCGCCGCCAGGCTGATGTGGATGAAGAACGGTTCCTCGCACCAGAAGTGGAACGTGCGCGGCCCCTGCCCGACCGCCTTCGCCAGGAAATTCAGGTCGGCCTCGATCGAGACGAAGCTGAGCTTGGAAAATGATTTCCCCAGCCGCGCCTGGGCGTAGGCCTCCAGATCCGGCGATAGGATCCCGGCATGGAAGACGTCCACGCGCTGGTTCTCGGGATCGCACGCCAGGGCGCGGAGATAGTCGAAGGCGCCCCGCGTCGGGGAATGCCGTACGTCGAGCAGCCGTCCGACGAACACGGCATGCGACCGCAGCGCCGCGGGATCGACGGTCTCCAGCTGGTAAGGGATCGCCTGGGCTTCCTGGTAGTAGGTCCGCCGGGCCAGGGCCGCCAGCGCCGCGCTGAAGGCCTCGCCCGGATCCAGCCCGCACCACCAGTTGAGGCTGGATATATCGCTGACCAGCTGCAGCTTCACCCCCGAAGGGTGGGTCGAGGCCTCGATGAGCCGGACGGTGTGCAGGCCGAAATCCGACTTGGTCACGCCGGCGAAGGCGGCCTCTCCCAGCGCCTGGCGAAGTCTCTGCAGGATGACCGCGACGGACGGCGCATAGCCCGGCTGGGCGTCGGCCTGTATCTCATCCAGAACGCTCAACCCCACCCCCTCAAGATGGTCTGCGGTCAGAGACGCGCCACCGGCAAGTCGATCTCTCCCGCCGCGATAGCGGCCTTCAAGCGACTCTCATGGTCAATGATATCTTGCCGTCGGTTACGGAGAAATTTAGCCGGAACGCCGGCATAGATTCCCCAGGGATCCAGGCTGCGACGGATCAGCGCGCCGGCGCCGACGGCGGTCCCCTCGCCGATCTCCACCTCCGGCAGCACGATGGTGTTGGCGCCCAGGATCACGTGCCGGCCCACGCGTACGGGCCGCGACGCCGGCGGCAGGATGTAGGCCAGCGGCACCGTGGGGTTGGTCAGGAACTCGCCCGTGTAGTCGTCTGTGCGCGAGAAGATCCGCACCCCGGCGGAGAGGTTGGCGAAGTCGCCGAGTTCCACGCCCGACGCCGCCAGGATCGAACAGTTCGAACTCACATGGATGAAGTCGCCGAAATGCAGCCAGCCCCCCGCCGCGCTCAGCACGGTGAAGGGATCGATCCGCACATTGTTCCCGAAGCGGATGGCTTCCATGTCCACCATCACGCAGGTCTCGTGGACCGCGACGTTCTCGCCCACCTTGCCGACGCCGAGCTCGCGCAGCTCCGCCTCACGCATGAAACGTCCCCGGTGGTTCTTCATGGGGGCTCCCGACTCAGTCCTTGGGCCCAGGATAGACCAGAAGGTGGGCCAGGGCGGGGAGAGGTGAGCCTGCGGACCCGCGTCGCGAACCTCGCCCCGAAATGAACGAGGCCCGGACTCGCGTCCGGGCCTCGCCATTTCGCTCGCGCGTCGCCGTCCCTAGTTGCGGGCGGTGTCGACCAGCTTGTTCTTGGTGATCCAGGGCATCATGGCGCGCAGGCGGCCGCCGACTTCCTCGATCTGGTGTTCCGAACCGCGGCGGCGGGTGGCCTTGAAGCTGGGCTGGCCCGCCTGGTTCTCGGCCATGAAGTCGCGCACGAAACGGCCCGACTGGATGTCCTCCAGCACGCGCTTCATCTCGGCCTTGGTCTCGGCGGTGACGATGCGCGGGCCGGTCACGTACTCGCCGTACTCGGCGGTGTTGGAGATCGAGTAGTTCATGTTGGCGATGCCGCCTTCGTAGATCAGGTCCACGATCAGCTTCACCTCGTGCAGGCATTCGAAATAGGCCATTTCGGGCGCGTAGCCCGCCTCGACCAGGGTCTCGAAGCCGGCGCGGATCAGTTCCACCAGGCCGCCGCACAGCACGGCCTGCTCGCCGAACAGGTCGGTCTCGCATTCCTCGCGGAAGGTGGTCTCGATGACGCCCGAGCGGCCGCCGCCGATGGCCGAGGCGTAGGCCAGGCCGAAGTCGTGGGCGTTGCCCGTCGGGTTCTGGTGGATGGCGATCAGGCAGGGCACGCCGCCGCCCTTCTGGTACTCGCCGCGCACGGTGTGGCCGGGACCCTTGGGGGCGATCATCAGCACGTCGATGCCGGGAGCCGGCTCGATCAGGTTGAAGTGCACGTTCAGGCCGTGGGCGAACAGCAGGGCCGCGCCGTCTTTGATGTTGGGCGCGATCTCTTCGTTATAGATGCCGCGCTGCAGCTCGTCGGGGGCCAGCACCATGATGGCGTCAGCCCACTTGGCGGCCTCGGCCACCGACATGACCTTCAGGCCGTCGGCCTCGACCTTCTTGGCGGTCGCCGAGCCGGGGCGCAGGGCCACGACCACGTTCTTCACGCCGGAATCCTTCAGGTTCAGCGCATGCGCGCGACCCTGGCTGCCATAGCCTACGATGGCGATCTTCTTGTCCAGGATGCGGGCGAGGTCGGCGTCGCGGTCGTAGTAGACGCGCATGATCATTCTCCTGAAGACAAGACGAGCCGCGGGACACGCAACGGCGCCGCAGCAAAGGCGGGGCTATGGAGGGGAATTTTGCGCGAAGGTCAAGACTTCCCTCGCCTGTCCGGCAAGGGAAGTCCCGCGGCCGAACGACCATCTACCAGAAGAGGTTGCGAGCCACCTGGATCACTCGCCCGCTGAACATGTCCACCAGCAGGGCGTCGTCCCCGACCCGGACCCATTCGTAGCCGATGGGCGGAATGGGCAGGCCATAGGCCCACCAGTCGTCGATCCGGTACTGCGGCTCCCACCAGCTGCGCGGCAGGAGATCGCCGAACACCCAGCTACGCGCATAGAAGCCGCGCGGGGCGTAGTAGGTCCAGCCACGGTAGCGCTGCTGGCTGCGCCAGTCGGGATGGTAGTGGCGGCGGTCATAGCGCGGCCGCTGCTGATGGCGGCGCGCGTCGTCCCAGCGCCGTCCATCGTCCCATCGGCGACCATCGCGGTTCCAGTCGTGGCCGTCGCGCCGATCGTCCCGGCGGTCGTCGTTCCAGTCGCGGTCGCGGCGCTCCCCGCGATCGGAGTCGGGGCGGCGTCCGTCGCGATTCCAGTCGCGGCGCTGCTCGGGCGCGGGCTGGACCACGGCGGGCGGCGGCGGACGCGCCTGGTCGCCGCCTCGGCTTCCGCGGTCGCCACGGTTCCAGTCCCGGCGCTCACCCTCCGGACGCGGGCCGCGATCACCGCCGTCGCGCACGCGCGGCGCCTCGGGCGCGGCGGCGGCCTGGGGCGCGGCCGGCGCTTCGCGGGCCTCGCGGGCCGGGCGGGTTTCCGGCGCGGTCTCCGGCCGGTCCGTGTTCTTCCAGCTGCGGCGCATTTCCGGCCGGAAGCCGCCCTCCTGGGCGGCGGCCACGCCGGTGGAAGCCAGCAGGGCCAGGACCAGAACGCTCGTACCAAGTTTCGTCATGTCTATTCCCGATGTGGCGGAAGGCCGCCGACGCTCGAATTGGTCCCTTGGTTAACAGGGATGACTCCGACAAGCTGAACCGCGCTTGAACGAGGCGGCGACCCATCCGACATAGGGCGCCTGTTCGGGAGGGTTCAGATGGCCGCCGCACCGCAGGACGTCACCGGCTTCTGGCGCACCGCCGGGCCGCGGAAGTGGTACGCCAAGGACGCGAAGTTCGACGCGGCCATCGCGCTGAAGTTCGAACCCGTCCACCACGCCGCCGCGCGCGGCGAGTACGACGGTTGGGCGACGAGCGCCGATGGGGCGCTCGCCCTGTTGATCCTGTTCGACCAGTTCCCGCGCAACCTGTTCCGCGGTTCGCCCCACGCCTTCGCCACCGACGGCCGGGCCCGGCAGGTGGCCCGCACGGCGGTGAACGCCGGCCACGACCGCGCCATCGACCCGCAGCTGCGGCAGTTTTTCTACATGCCCTTCGAGCACTCCGAGGACCTGGCCGACCAGGACGAGGCCGTACGGCTGTTCACACTGGTCCGGGACGAGACGGGCGACGCGGAGTCGCTGAAATGGGCGGTGATCCACCACGACATCATCGCGCGCTTCGGCCGTTTCCCGCACCGCAACGCCAGCCTGGGCCGGATGACCACCCCGGCCGAACAGGCCTTCCTGGACGACGGCGGCTTCGCGGGCTGACCGCGAAGCGCTCGCGGCGGGGCCTATTCGGCCCGCCTAGTGATCATTGTCCTTCTTGTAGACCAAGTTCTGGCTTCGCTGCATCTCGGCGAAGCCGTCGCGGGACTCATCCTGTCGCCGCTTGAAATCCTCAAGCGACAGGCAGGTACGTTTGGCGAACCGCGTGCCAGTCGGCGTCTCGGAGCGACAGACCATCTTGACCCTCCGTTCGCCGGGCTTGAGGTCGGCAGGCACGGCCGCAGCGGCGGCGGGCGCCGCGCTGGCTGACTGCGGCTCGGTGGCGAGGAAGGCCGCGAAGGCGAGCACGATTAGCATCTGACCACTCCAAAGGGATGGGACGACGCTGCTCAGCTTGTGAGAGTTTTCCGCCTCCGTCCAACAGTAGAGCCGCCTCGGCTACAAATGTAGCTCAGCGGTTACTTGGCTCGCGCATTTGAGATGCGGTTCAGTTGCCCTTGGTCGGGGTGACGTTGTGGTTGCGCTGCATCTCGGCGAAGCCCTCGCGGGACTCCTCCTGGCGCCGCTTGAAGTCGTCCAGCGAGAGGCAGACCCGCTTGCCGAACCGGGTGCCCGTGGCGGTCTCGGTGCGGCAGACCACCTTCATCTTCTTTTCCCCGGGCTTCAGGGCCGGAGCCGCGGCGAGATTTGCATTGGCGGCCTCGGTCGGCGTGGGCGGCGCCGACGACGAGGTGGGCTCGGTGGCCGCCAGAAGGGCGGCGGCGGCGATCACTAGCAACATTCATAGCCCCCGATCATTCGAGTCCGCGACGGCTTGGGCCCGGTCTCGGCTGCGCAAGGGATCAATCTGCGTCACTTTCCCGACCGTGCGCAACCGCTGGGTGGTGCAATCGGCGGGGCCTGGTCCGCGGCGACGACCATGAACAAGGCCGGGGCGCTCGAACTATGGCGCTCCGTCGAAGATCGGCAGCGGCGCCCCCGCCTTGGGATCGAAGGCCCGCCAGTCGAGCCCCAAGGCGCTGAGCGCCGTGGCGGCCACCTGGTCGGCGCCCGCGCAGTCGGGCGTCCGCGACAGCCCCGCCTTCACCCCTGGGCCGATCACCGCGATCCAGGTCTCGTCGGACCTCGGCCAGAGCACCTTGCCGTGCCCCTTCCAGTCGCCCTTCTTGGCGCCGGCCCCGCGGCCGTGGTCGGTGGTGACGATCAGCGTGGTCTTGCCGGCATAGGCCTTGTCGGCCTGAAGCGTGGTCCAAAGTTCGCGCAGGAAGCCGTCGGTGCGCCGCGCGGCGTCCAGCACCAGGCCGTAGTGGCCCTCGTGGGCGAAGTCGTCGGTCTCGCCATAGGCGATGTAGACCATCCTTGGCTTGTCGCGCTTCAGCGCCTGCAGGGCGTAGTTGTGGGTGAAGACGTCGAACCGCACGGTGGGCCAGATGCGCGGGGTCTGGGCCTGCATCCGCGCCAGGTGTTCCTCCGTGGCGCCGCGAGGCTTGGGCGTGGTCATGCCGGCGTCGACCGGAACGCCGCTGCGCTCGGCGTTGATGATCGCCGTGAAGACGTTCCACGAGGTGAAGGCCGCCACCTTGCCCTTGAACCCCGGCTGGCGGACCAGCCATTCCAGAACCGTCACATTGGCGTTCGCGACCGGGTCGTTCGACTTGATGGCCGGATCGGGTCGCCCGGTCAGGATCTCGTTGTAGCCGGGATAGGAGAACCACTGGTCATTGGTGACCCGGGCGCAGGAGCCGCTGTCGCGGTCGCCGATCAAGACACCCTGCTTGGCCACCACCTCGTGGAGGAACGGCATCAGCGCCGCCTTGCGGTCGGCCGGATCCAGATAGGCCGCCTTCACCGCCTTGCGGTCCTCGACATAGGTCGGGTCCTCGGCGAGCGCGGTCTCGGCCCCGCGGAACACCTCCTGCCAGCGCAGGCCGTCCAGGGTCACCAGCACCACCCGGGCGTCCTTGGCCGCGGCGTTCGAGGCGACCAGGCTCAAGGCCAGGGCCAACAGGCTCAGGATCTTCATGGTGCGTCCCCCCTTTGCGTTCCCACAGGCGATAGGACGACCCGGTGACAGCGATGTGAAGGCCCTACGGCCATGGAGCCGCGAGTTTCGCCTCAGCAGGTTCGCCCGCTCGACTGGCAGGGCGGGTTCATCTCGCGACGATCCTGCATGTCCTTCAAAGCCTGCTGGCCGTCCTTCTCCTGCTGCTTCCAGTCCTCCACGGACATGCAGCGGCGCTTGACCATGCGCGAGCCGCCCATCTGCTCGTTGCGGCAGACCATCTTGACCACCCGCTCGCCGGGCTTGAGCTCAGGCTGGCCGGGCGCGGCGCCCGTGGCCGGCGTCGGAGGCGTTTCGGCCGCTGCGAGAAGGGCGGCTAAGGCGATGGCCAGGAACATGTTCGAACTCCCCCGAGTGATGGTGGTCATTCTGGGGGATTCCTGGGCCGCGTCCAGTGGTTGAAATTCCGCCCCAGCACGCGCGCCGGTAGGTCTTGCCCGCGACGACATGATCCACATGTCATTGCAGATCGCCATCTCGTATGACGCCGCGAATCAGTCGCGAATCACCCCTAAGACCTTCACGCGGCAGATCCCATGAACGCCCACGTCGCCATCGTCGAATCGCAGGACGCCGCCCATCCGGAGCGGCAGTATCTCGATCTGCTGGCCGACATCCTGGCCAACGGCGTGGAGCGCGGCGACCGCACCGGCACCGGCACCCGCGGCGTCTTCGGCCGCCAGATGCGCTTCGACCTGGCCAAGGGCTTCCCGCTTCTGACCACCAAGAAGCTGCATCGCAAGTCGATCATCCTCGAACTGCTGTGGTTCCTGCGCGGCGACACCAATGTGAAGTGGCTGCAGGAGCGCGGGGTCAGCATCTGGGACGAGTGGGCCGCCCCGAACGGAGAGCTCGGCCCGGTCTACGGCAAGCAGTGGCGCTCCTGGACCGCCCCGGACGGCCGGGTGATCGACCAGATCGCCAATGTGGTCGAGACTCTGAAGACCACCCCCCATTCGCGCCGCCACATCGTCTCGGCCTGGAACCCGGCCGAGGTCGACGACATGGCCCTGCCGCCCTGCCACTGCCTGTTCCAGTTCTTCGTCGCGGACGGCAAGCTGAGCTGCCAGCTCTACCAGCGCTCGGCCGACGTCTTCCTGGGAGTGCCCTTCAACATCGCCTCCTACGCCCTGCTGACCATGATGGTGGCCAAGGTCGTGGGCCTGCAGCCGGGCGAGTTCGTGCACACGCTGGGTGACGCCCACCTCTATCTGAACCACCTGGACCAGGCCCGCGAGCAGCTGGAACGCGAACCCCTGCCCCTGCCGGTCATGGAGATCGCCGACAAGCGCGACCTCTTCGCCTTCGAGTACGAGGACTTCAAGCTCCGCGGCTACAAGGCCCACGACAGGATCAGCGCGCCCATCGCCGTCTGACCTGCTAAGACGCCGGAATGCCCACACCCATCCTCACCGCCGGCCCCATCGCCCGGTCGCGCAACGGCGTCATCGGCAAGGACGGCCGGCTCCCCTGGCGGCTCAAGTCCGACATGGCGATCTTCCGCGCCGTGACCATGGGCAAGCCGGTGATCATGGGCCGCAAGACCTGGGACAGCCTGCCCCGCAAGCCGCTGATCGGGCGCACCAACATCGTGCTCAGCCGCGACGGCTCGTTCGAGCCCAAGCAGGCCGTGGTCTGCGAGGAGTTCGCCGAGGCCTTCGCCATCGCCAAGGAACAGGCCGAGGAGGACGGGGTCGAGGAGGTCTGCGTGATCGGCGGCGCCTCCCTGTTCGAGATGGCCCTGCCCCGCGCCCGGCGCCTCTACCTCACCGAGGTCGACGCCGAGGTCGAGGGCGACGTGGTGCTCTCCCCCATCGACGAGAGCCGCTGGACCGAGGTCCGCCGCGAGGCCTATCCGGCCGGCGAGGGCGACGAGTATCCCTTCACCTTCCGGGTGCTGGAACGGCGCTGAGGTCCTTGACCTGCCGCCGCGTCGCCCGGCCATAGTCGCCGCCGAACGCCGTCAACCCGAACGGCGACGGGAGGGATGACCATGGACCTGCAACTCATCGCCGAGGGCTTCGAATTCCCCGAAGGCCCCATCGCCATGGCCGACGGCAGCGTGATCCTCACCGAGATCAAGGCCCAGCGCCTCACCCGCGTCCATGCCGACGGCCGCAAGGAGACCCTGGTCGAGACCGGCGGCGGGCCCAACGGCGCGGCCATCGGGCCGGACGGCGCCATCTACATCACCAACAACGGCGGCTCGTTCCAGTGGCTGGAGAACCAGGGCCTGACCATCCCCGGCCCCACGCCGCCCGGCCACGCCGGCGGCATGATCCAGCGCTTCGACCTGGCGACCGGCGCGCTCACCACCCTCTACGACGCCTGCGACGGCCGCCGGCTGATCGGCCCCAATGACATCGTCTTCGACAAGCAAGGCGGCTTCTGGTTCACCGACCACGGCTGCTCCACGCCGGAGGGCCGTAAGTTCGGCGCGGTCTATTACGCCAAGACCGACGGCAGCCACATCAGCCGCCAGCGCGACCACATCATCTCGCCCAACGGGATCGGCCTCTCGCCGGACGAGAGCGCGGTCTATGTGGCCGACACCCAGCTTGGCCGCCTCTGGGCCTTCGACGTGGCCGAGCCCGGCGTGCTGGCGCCCCCGGCGGGCTTCGCCCCGGGCCGGGTGGTCTGCAACCTGCCGGGCTACCAGCTGCTGGACAGCCTGGCGGTGGAGGCCTCGGGCAAGGTCTGCGTCGCCACGATCATCAACGGCGGGATCACCGCCTTCGACCCGGACGGCTCGACCGAGCACTTCGCCGTCCCCGACCTGATTGTCACCAACATCTGTTTCGGCGGCCCTGGCATGACCACCGCCTGGATCACCGCCTCGGCCACCGGCAAGCTCTACAAGGCGGCCTGGCCCCGGCCAGGCCTGAAGCTGAACTTCAACGCCTGAAGCCTGCTCGGGGGATTGCCGGAGAGCGATTGTTTCTGCACGCGTCAAGGCTCAGTAGTCTCATCGACCGGGGCGGATCTCGGAGTTCGGGGACGGCATGGCTGAGCAGGGCTCGTTGGGCGACCAGGATCACGGCTCCGGCCTGCGTCGCCTGACGCCCGCTCGAGTCTGGGGCTACCTCGCCGCCGCGGGCCTGGTGTCGGCGGCCAACCTCGTCGGGCATGGCGGCGGCCAGCTGGCGGGCGCCAATCTGGCGATGCTC
This sequence comes from Phenylobacterium sp., assembly GCF_036677185.1. Classification (GTDB taxonomy): domain Bacteria; phylum Pseudomonadota; class Alphaproteobacteria; order Caulobacterales; family Caulobacteraceae; genus Phenylobacterium. The sequence goes on along the minus strand of NZ_JAKFEN010000012.1, from coordinate 79,896 downwards.
TTCCTGCTCGCCGTCCTGATCTGCGCCCTGGGCTTCGGGCTCGGTCCGGCCCTGTTCGCGGCCCTCATCGCGGCGGTCAGCTACAATTTCTTCTTCCTGGAGCCGCGGCTCACCCTGGCCATCGCCAGGCCTGCGGATGTCCTGACCTTCGTCGTCTTCTTCGCCGTGGCCCTGGCGACGGGATGGCTGGCCGGGAGGGTCCGCGACGAGGCCAGGAACACCGCGCGGCGGGCGCGGACCGTGAGCCTGCTGCTGGAGGCGAGCCGGCGTCTTTCGGCCGCGGCGAGCCCCGATGAGGCGGCGCAGGCCCTCGCCGAGCAAGCCGCCCTGGCCGCCGGGTCCGCCGCGATCGTGTTGCTGCCGGACGGCGAGGGCCTGCGGATGGCGGCCGGTCCGCCGGGCCTGACCGATCTCGCCGGGCCCACCCGCCAGGCGGCGGGCCACACCTGGGAGACGGGCGAGACCACCGGCGCTGCTGGTGACGCCGGCTGGACCTTCCGGCCGCTGGCGGGCCTGCATGGGCGGGTCGGCGTCATCGGTTTTCGGACCGCGGCAGGGTCCTCGGACCCCGGGCGCGAGGGTTTGCTGGTCGCGCTGCTGCATCAAGGCGCCGTGGCCCTGGAGCGGGCGAACCTCGCCTCGGCGGCGGCCGAGAACGAGGCCCTGCGTCGGGCCGACCATCTCCGCTCGGCGCTGCTCAACTCGATCAGCCACGACTTCCGTACGCCGCTCTCCACCGTGCTCGGCTCGGCCACCACCTTGCTGGACTTCGAGGCCAGCCTGAAGCCGGCGGTGCGGCGGGACCTGCTCCAGAGCATCGCTGAGGAGGCCCGACGTCTGAACCGCTATGTCGGAGACCTGCTCGACATGAGCCGGCTCGAGGGCGGCGCGCTCAAGCCCCGCCGCGAGCCGACCGATGTTCGCGCGGTGCTGACCGCCACCCGTGCAAGGCTCGGCGACCAGGTGGGCGAACGGCGCATCGTCCACGATTTCGCCCGCCAGGTGTCGCTGGTCGACGCCGACCCTACCTTGCTCGGCCAGGCCGTGCTCAACATCCTGGAAAACGCGCTCGCCTACAGTCCCGAGGGATCGGCCGTCGAGCTCGCTGTGCAAGAGGATCTGCATCAGGTGGTGATCTCCATCGAGGACGAGGGCCCCGGCATCGCCGCCGCCGACCTGGACAGCGTCTTCGACCGGTTTCGCAGACTGGAGACTCCGACCGACCGCGCCCAGGGGCTCGGCCTCGGCCTTTCGATCGCCAAGGGCTTCATCGAAGCCATGGGCGGCCGGATCGCGGCCGCCAGTCCCGTGCGGGACGGGCGCGGCACGCGATTCCTGATTTCCTTGCCAAAGGCCCGGGCCACGCCTCGGGAGCTGCTGTGAGCCTTCGTCTCCGCATTCTGGTCGTCGACGACGAACCGCAGATCCATCGGTTCCTGACGCCCGCGCTCGAGGCCGCCGGTTTCGAGCCGATCCGCGCCGATACCGCCGCCGCCGCCCTGCGGGAGATCGCCCTGCGCGCGCCCGACGCCGTGATCCTGGATCTCGGATTGCCGGACATGGACGGCAAGGACGCCCTGCGAAAGGCGCGCGCCTTCTACGACGGACCGATCCTCATCCTGTCGGCCCGCGACCGCGAGACCGAGAAGATCGACGCGCTGGACCTCGGCGCCGACGATTTCGTGGAAAAGCCCTTCGGAGTGGGCGAGTTGCTCGCCCGCCTGCGGGCGGCCATCCGGAGAGGCTCACGAGGCGAGGCCGCCCCCACGGCGGTGCGCGGCGGCGACCTCGACATCGATCTCGCCATGCATTCGGTTCGGCGGAAGGGCGCGGTGGTGCGGCTATCGCCCAAGGAGTTCGAACTCCTGGCCCGGCTGGTCGAGGGCGGTGGGAAGGTCATCACCCATCGCCAGCTGCTGACCGCGGTCTGGGGCCCGGCCCACGAACACGACACCCAGTATCTGCGCGTCTTCGTCGGCCAGCTGCGCCAGAAGCTCGAGGCCGATCCCGCCCGGCCCGAGCACATCGTGACCGAGCCGGGGGTCGGGTACCGGTTCGTCGCCCAGGCCTAGATCGCGACCTGGGCGCCCATCTCCACCACCCGGCCGGGCGGGATGTGGAAGTAGTCGGTCGGATTGGCGGCGTTCTTCATCAGGTAGATGAAAAGCTTGTCCTGCCACAGAGGCATGCCGGGCCCCGCGCCGGCCACCACGGAGCGGCGGCCCAGGAAGAACGACGTCGCCATGATGTCGAACCGGAACCCTTGCCGGCGCGCCGCGCTGAGGGCTCGGGGCAGGTTGGGGCTCTCCATGAAGCCGTAGGTCACCGTGATGCGGTCGAAGTCGGGACTGACGGTCTCGACCCGCACCCGGCCCTCCTCGGGGACTCGAGGGCGATCCGACGTCTGCACGGTCAGCATGACGTTGCGCTCATGCAGCACCCTGTTGTGCTTGAGGTTGTGCATCAACGCGACCGGCGCGACGTCTGGCTGCGAGGTCAGGTAGATGGCGGCGCCCGGCACGCGATGCGGCGCGCGATGGCGGAAGGTCTCGATCAGGTCGGCGAGGGGAATCGAGTCCCGCTGGGTCTTGTCGGCCAAGATCCGCGCGCCCTTCATCCACGTCCAGATCACCAGCACGATGGCGGCGCCTACCGCGATGGGGAACCAGCCGCCGTCGGCGATCCGCAGCACGTTCGATCCGAGGAACACCAGGTCGATGCTCAGGAGGGGAACCACCACCGCCAGGGATGCCGCCAGCGGCCACTTCCACAGCTTCCGCTCGATAACGAACATCAGCAGCACGGTGACGACCATGGTGGCGGTCACGGCGATCCCGTAGGCGGTGGCCAGGTTCGAGGAGCTGCGGAACATGAACAGCAGTAGGACCACGCCGACCAGCAGCAGGCCATTGACCGCCGGCACATAGATCTGGCCGGCGACGGTCTCGCTGGTCCGTTTGATCTCGATGCGCGGCAGCAGGCCAAGCTGGACCGCCTGCTGGGTGACGGAGAACGCCCCGGTGATGACCGCCTGGCTGGCGATGACCGTGGCCATGGTGGTCAGGACCATGACCGGCCAGTAGGCGAGCTCGGGGATCATGCGGAAAAACGGACTCTCCGCCGTGCTCGGGTCGATCAACACCAGCGCGCCCTGGCCCAGATAGTTCAGCATCAGGCAGGGGAAGGCGACCATCAGCCAGCCGGCCCGGATCGGGGCCTTCCCGAAGTGGCCCATGTCCGCGTAGAGCGCCTCCGCGCCGGTGACGACGAGGAACACACTGCCCAGGATCGCGAACCCGAGCCAGCCGTTGCTGACCAACAGCCGCACCGCATGGACCGGGCTCAAGGCCATCAGGATCGAGGGCTCCTGGACGATGTAGATCAGGCCCATGCCCGCCAGGACCAGGAACCAGACCAGGGTGATCGGTCCGAAGAACCGTCCGACGGCGGCGGTGCCGCGCGCCTGGACCAGGAACAGGCCTGTAAGAATGACCGTCGCCGCGGGTAGGACATAGGGCTCGAAGAGCTTCCCCACCCCGGGCGCGAGGGCCAGGCCCTCCGTGGCCGAAAGCACCGAGATCGCCGGGGTGATCAGGCCGTCGCCATAGAAAAGCGCCGCGCCGCAAATACCGAGGATCAGGATCCAACCCGACCGCCGACCTGTGGCGTGCTGGGCCAGGGCCATCAGGGCCAGGGTCCCGCCTTCTCCCTTATTGTCGGCGCGCATGACCACGACCACGTATTTCAGGGTCACGATCAGCAGCAGCGCCCAGAAGATCAGCGAGACCACCCCGAACACCGCCAGGTCGGAGGCTCCGCCCTTCGCGTGGGCGAGGGCCTCCTTCATCGCATAGAGCGGACTGGTGCCGATATCGCCGAACACCACACCGATCGCGCCGAGGGTCAGGGCCCAGAAGCCGTGACCGCGATCGGCCGGTGCGTGCGCGACGCCGGCCTCCGCCAAAACCTGTTCGTTGGACATCCAGCAACCTCACGCGACCGATGCGCACCGTTGCGGCCGTTCGACGTCAGGTTTCGATATGGAATCCCGCCCGTGGGCATAAGGGAGACGTAAAGATCGCCCAGTCCGCCCCGGCGGCGCCTAGTACAGCGTCGCCATCGCCGAGCGTTCGAAGCTCTTCAGCTCCTCGGTCCGGCCGTCGCGGACCTTCAGCAGCCATTCCGGGTCCTGCAGGAGGGCGCGCCCCACACCGACCAGGTCGAAGTCGCCGCGCTCCAGGCGCTTCTCCAGCTCGTCCAGCGAGGCCGGCTGCGAGGCCTCCCCGGCGAATCCGGCGATGAATTCGCCCGACAGGCCGACCGAGCCCACGGTGATGGTCGGCACGCCCGTGACCTTCTTGGCCCAGCCGGCGAAGTTGAGGTCGGAGCCCTCGAACTCAGGCTCCCAGAAGCGCCGCTGCGAGCAGTGCAGGATGTCGGCGCCGGCCTCGACCAGGGCGCCCAGCCAGGCTTCCAGGGCCTTGGGGTCCTGGGCCAGCTTCACCTCGTAGTCCTGCTGCTTCCACTGGCTGATGCGGATGATCACCGGATAGTCGGGCCCGACCTCGGCGCGCACGGCCTTGAGGATGTCGGCGGCGAATCGCGCCCGGCCCGGCAGCGCCTTGGAACCGTAGGCGTCCTCGCGGCGGTTGGTGCCGTCCCAGAAGAACTGATCGATCAGGTAGCCGTGGGCGCCGTGCAGTTCGATGGCGTCGAAGCCCAGCTTCTTGGCGTTTCCGGCCGCCTCGGCGAAGGCGCGGATGGCGTCGGCCACGTCCGCGTCGCTCATCGGGGCGCCGAATTCCTTGTCCGGTCGCGACAGGCCCGAGGGGCTGTCATAGGGGCCGGGCGGGGCCCACTCGGGATCGCGGGTGCGCACCGCGCCCACGTGCCAGAGCTGCGGCGCCATCACCCCACCGGCGGCGTGGACCTCGTCGATCACCGTCTTCCAGGCGGCCAGTTCCTTCTCACCGTGGAAGCGCGGCACGTTGCGGTCGTTCACCGAGGCTGGCCGGTTTACGCCCGTGCCCTCCGAGACGATCAGTCCCACCTGGCCCTCGGCGCGGCGGCGGTAGTAGTCGGCCACCTCCCTGGTCGCCACGCCATCGGGCGAGAACGAGCGGGTCATCGGCGCCATGACGACGCGGTTGGCGAGATGGAGTCCCTTGAAGGCGAAGGGGGTGAAGAGGGCGTCGGCGGCCATGGGCGCTCCGGTTTCAAACGGGTGTTCGTCGCAGTTAGAGCACGACCGTGCGCCTCGGTCTGTCCAGAAAATCTGGCGACGCCCTGAAAAATGACGCAGGTGTCAACGATCACGGGGTTGCCAGCCGGGCCTCGCTCCCGCATTCTTCTGAACAGTGATTAGATAGCGACAAAAGCGCCCGAAGCCGGCGCTGAACGGAGGATCCCATGAGCGACGGCGCGATCGATCTGAAGGCCGAGGCCCGTGCGAAGGCCTACGCCATGCCTCTGGAAGACATCAACGTCACCGACCTCGAGCTGTGGCGCACCGACACCATGTGGCCCTACTTCGAACGCCTGCGGAAGGAGGACCCGGTCCACCTGCACCCGGCCGAGCACCATGAGGACGGCGCCTTCTGGTCGGTGACCAAGTACAACGACATCATGGCGGTCGACACCAATCACGAGGTGTTCTCCTCCGAGCCGGCGATCACCATCTTCGACCCCAAGGAAGACTTCACGCTTCCGATGTTCATCGCGATGGACCCGCCCAAGCACGACGTCCAGCGCAAGACCGTCAGCCCCATCGTCTCGCCGGCCAACTTGCACGTGCTGGAGCCGCTGATCCGCGGCCGGATCCAGAAGACCCTGGATGAGCTCCCCATCGGCGAGCCCTTCGACTGGGTGGACCGGGTGTCCATCGAGCTGACCACCCAGATGCTGGCCACCCTGTTCGACTTCCCCTGGGAAGACCGCCGCATGCTGACCCGCTGGTCGGACGTGGCCACGGCCGGGCCGGAATCGGGGCTCTTCAGCTCCACCGATCCCGAGATCGTCGACGCGGAACGCAAGATGGAGCTGTTCGGCTGCGTCGACTACTTCACCCGGCTCTGGAACGAGCGGATCAATGCTCCGCCCAAGGGCGACCTGATCTCCATGCTGGCCCACGGCGAGGCCACCCGGAACATGGACCGGATGGAGTACCTCGGGAATCTGATCCTGCTGATCGTCGGCGGCAACGACACCACGCGCAACTCGATGACCGGCTCGGTCCTGGCGCTGAACCAGAACCCCGACCAGTACCGCAAGCTGCGCGATAACCCGGCCCTGATCCCCTCGATGGTCTCCGAGACCATCCGCTGGCAGACCCCGCTGGCCCACATGCGCCGCACCGCGACGCGGGATTTCGAACTGGGCGGCAAGACCATCAAGAAGGGCGACAAGGTCATCATGTGGTACGCCTCGGGCAACCGGGACGAAGAGGTGATCGACAACCCGAACGCCTACATCATCGACCGCGAGCGGCCCCGCAACCACCTCTCCTTCGGCTTCGGCATCCACCGCTGCGTGGGCAACCGCCTGGCCGAGCTGCAGCTGCGCATCCTCTGGGAAGAAATCCTGCCGCGCTTCCCCGAGATCAAGGTGCTGGACGAACCCCGCCGCGTGCCCTCGGCCTTCGTCAAGGGCTACGAGTACATGGAAGTGGTCATCCCCTCGAAGAACTGAGGCGACCGGCGGCGGGGGTTTCCCTGCCGCCTTCGACCAGCTAGGCTTGGCCCATGAGCAAGTTCAAACGCGCTCCGCGACGCTTCTGGCGCCGCCGGACGCAGGGCCAGACCTGCAGCGTACGCCCCTGACCCCCATCAGGTGAGAGGCCGCGTCCGCGCGGCCAGACAGGCGCCCATCGGCGTCGGCGATACGATAAGAGACCTTGCTCATGACCACCCCGACCCCCGACTGGGCCGCGCGTTTCAGCGACCGCATGGCGCGCGTCCGCGCCAACGAGATCCGCGAGCTGCTCAAGCTCCTGGACCAGCCCGACATCCTCTCCTTCGCGGGCGGCATCCCCGACCCCGACCTGTTTCCCGCCGCCGCCATCCAGGCCGCCTATGACGAGATCCTCGCCGATCCCGTCCAGGCGCGGCAGGCGCTGCAGTACTCGGTCAGCGAGGGCTACCTGCCCCTGCGTCGCTGGATCGCCGAGCGCATGGCGCTGTCGGACGTGGCCTGCGACGAACACAACATCCTGCTGACCGCCGGGTCCCAACAGGCCCTGGACCTGCTGGGCAAGCTGTTCCTGAGCCGGGGCGACACGGTCATGGTCGCCCGGCCGACCTATCTGGGCGCCTTGCAAGCTTTCAACGCCTACGAACCCGACTATCTCGACCTGCCGTCCGGCGCGCTGCGCGGCGAAATCGATGGCGCGACCCTGCTGGATGGCCGCGCGCCCCGGCCGCTCGGCTATTTCGTCCCCGATTTCGCCAACCCGACCGGCGAAAGCCTCACCCTGGCCGAGCGCGAGGCCCTGCTGGACCTGGCCGAAGGCCTGGACATGACCCTGATCGAGGACGCCGCCTATCGCGAACTGCGGTTCGGCGGCGCCCAGACCCCCAGCCTGCTTGCCCTGGACATCGCTCGCACGGGCTCCATCGAGACCGCGCGCACCCTCTTCTGCGGCACGCTGTCGAAGACCATCTCCCCGGCCCTGCGCATGGGCTGGGTCTGCGGTCCCCGGGCGGTGATCGAGAAGCTGGTCCTGCTCAAGCAGGGCTGCGACCTGCACGTCTCCACCATCAACCAGATGGTCGCCTACGGCACGGTGTCCGAGGGCTATGAGCAGCACCTGTCGCGGCTGCGCAACGCCTATGGCGCCAAGGCCCGGGCGACCCTGGAGGCCCTGGCGCGGCACATGCCTCCGGGCGTGACCTGGTCGAGACCGGAGGGCGGGATGTTCGTCTGGCTGTGGCTGCCGGAGGCCATGGACGGCAAGCTCTTGCTGGAACGCGCCATCGCCGAGGAGCGCGTCGCCTTCGTGCCCGGCGAACCGTTCTTCGCCGAGGTCCCCTCGGCCAACGCCATCCGCCTCAGCTATTCCCTGCCGACGGAAGCTCAAATTGAAGATGGTGTGGCGCGGCTGGCCGGCCTGATCCGCAGGATCGGCGGGGCCTAGGCCGACCTTGGTCCTGGCTCGGTCCTAAAGGATGAACCCGAACAACCATTGCAGGCCGACCGCGAGGGCGGCCAGCGCCGCAGCCGTAAAGGTGAAGCAGATCGCGCTTTCGCCAAGGGTCTTTGGCGCACGCTGAGCGGTGTGGTGCAGCGACATCGTTTCCTCCACGCGCCGGCCCGCTCTCAAGGGCTTGCCGTACGCAAGGTGCAGGATGCGACCAAATTCGTCGTCTGACCAGAGCCTTGTGACGCGGCCCCGGCGCGCGGCGCCTAGGAATTATCCGGCTTGGCGGGGGGAAGGGCGCAATCGGTCAACAAATGGCGCAGCACCGAGCCCAGAACCTCGCCCATGGCTTGGCGGTTCGCGCTCGGATTGTTGACCCCGCGGATCACCATCCCCTCGAACAACATGCTCAGCACCTCGCCGCGCGCCACCAGTTCTTCCTCGCTGGCGCCGGGCGGGCTGACCCGGTCCAGGATCGACCGCTTCAGCGCCCGCTCCACCGTATCGGCCTCCCGCACGATGGCGGCGACCCGCGGATTGCGCGCCGCCTCGGCCAGGACCTCCAGCATCAAGGCGGCGTAGTCGGGATCGTAGTGACGATCGAGGGCCTCGAAGCGCCGGTCGATGATCGCATCGGCCAACGAGCCTCCGGCCTTTTCCATCTCGGCGAACTTCTCGCGCATCTCGGCCACGTCCTGGTCGACGATGGCGGCGATGATCGCCTCCTTGTTCTCGAAATAGCGGTAGATCTGGCCCACGCTCAGGCCCGCGGCCTGGGCGATCTCGGCCATGCTCGCCCCATGGAAGCCCGCGCGGCGCGCGCACGCCGACGCCGCGTCGAGGATCTGCTGGCGCCGGGCTTCCGCCGTCGGCCGAGCCGGGGTCATTGCGTCCGTCACGAGGCCTCCCCAATTGTGCAACGCAACAAAAGTCTGTCGCCTGCGGTTGACTTGCCCGTTGGCCGACCTTAAGTCCGCCGTCCGAGAATGAACGTTCATTCTCATGTCGTCTACCCGCGGGGTTCCGTCAAGGCCACAGGCCTGCGGCGCCCTGCCGCCCCCAGGTGCGAACATGCCTCTATCGATCCGGAGCGGCGCGGCCGCCGCCCTCGTCCTTCTCGCCCTGGCCGCCTGTGGACCCAAGGGGCCGGGCGGTCCCGGCATGGGCGGCCCCGCCGCGGTCGCCTTCGTGGTCGCGCGCACCGAACCGGTGACGCTCACCACGGAGCTGTCGGGCCGCACCTCGGCCGTCCTGGTCTCCGAGGTCCGGCCCCAGGTGGGCGGCATCGTCCAGGCCCGCCTGTTCCAGGAGGGCGGCCAGGTCCGAGCCGGCCAGGCCCTCTACCAGATCGACCCGGCCACCTATCGCGCCAGCCTCAACAGCGCCAACGCCGGCCTGGCCCAGGCCCAGGCCGCCCACGTCTCCGCCAAACTGAAGGCCGACCGCTACAAGGACCTGGTGGCGATCAACGCCGTCTCCCGGCAGGAGAACGACGACGCTCAGGCCGCCGCCCAGCAGGCCGCCGCCAATGTCCAGGCCCAGCGCGCGGCGGTGGACCAGGCGCGCATCAATCTCGGCTACACCCGCGTGGCCGCGCCCATCTCGGGCCGCATCGGCAAGTCCTCCGTCACCCCCGGCGCCCTGGTCACCGCCGGCCAGGCCAACGCCCTGGCCGTGGTCCAGAACCTCGACCGGATCTATGTCGACGTCACCCAGTCCTCCGCCGACCTGCTCAAGCTGAAGCGCGACATGGCTGCCGGCCAGCTGGGCGCGACCGGCGCCGCCCAGGTCAGCCTGATCCTGGAGGACGGCTCGACCTATCCCCTGCCCGGCACGCTGCAGTTCTCGGACGTCACCGTCGATCCCGGCACCGGCTCGGTCGGCCTGCGCGCGGTCTTCCCCAATCCCCAAGGCGCCCTGCTGCCCGGCATGTATGTCCGCGCCAGGCTCAGCAAGGGCGTGGCCACGGGCGGCATGCTGATCCCCCAGGCCGCCGTCAGCCGCGATCCCAAGGGCCAGGCCACGGTCTTGGTGGTCGGCGCGGGGAACAAGGCCGAGATCCGGCCCCTCACCGTCGCCCAGACGGTGGGTGACAAATGGCTGGTCACCGGCGGCCTGAAGCCGGGCGACAAGGTGATCGTCGAGGGTCTGCAGAACCTGCGGCCGGGCGCGGACATCAAGCCGACCCCGCTCGGCGCCAAGCCCGCCCCCGTCAGCGCCCAGCGTTAGGTCCCGGCCATGTTGTCCCGCTTTTTCATCGACCGGCCGATCTTCGCCTGGGTCGTGGCCATCGTCATCATGCTGGCCGGCGCCCTGGCCATCCGCGGCCTGCCCATCGCGCAATATCCCGACATCGCCCTGCCCCAGGTGGCGGTCCAGGCCCTCTATCCCGGCGCCTCGGCCAAGACCGTCGAGGACAGCGTCACCCAGGTCATCGAGCAGAAGATGAAGGGCCTGGATGGCCTGCTCTACATGTCGTCCAGCAGCGACTCGAGCGGTGCGGCCACCGTCACCCTGACCTTCAAGGGCGGGACCAATATCGATATCGCCCAGGTCCAGGTGCAGAACAAACTGCAGACCGCCACCGCCCTCCTGCCCCAGGAGGTCCAGCAGCAGGGCCTCAGCGTCGTCAAGTCGACCCGCAACTTCCTGATGGTGGTGGGTCTCTACTCCGCCGACGGCAAGTCCACCGACAACGACCTGGCCGACTACATCGCCTCCAACCTCCAAGACCAGCTCAGCCGCGTCGACGGGGTCGGCGACGTCCAGCTGTTCGGCGCCCAGTACGCCATGCGCATCTGGCTGGACCCGGCCAAGCTGGCCTCGTTTGCGATCACCCCGGCCGACGTGATCACCGCGATCCGCGCCCAGAACGCCCAGGTCTCAGCGGGCCAGCTCGGCGGCGCCCCGTCCACCCCCGGCACGGCGCTCAACGCCACCATCAGCGCCCAGTCGCGCCTGCAGACCCCGGAACAGTTCCAGGCGATCGTCCTGCGCACCACGCCGGACGGCGCCCACGTCTTCCTGCGCGACGTCGCCCGCGTCGAGCTCGGGGCCGAGAACTACGGCTCGATCGCCAAGTACAACGGCAAGCCGGCCGCGGGCCTGGCCATCAAGCTCGCCCCCGGCGGCAACGCCCTGGACACCGCCAAGGCCGTCAAGGCGAGGGTCGAGGAGCTGTCCTCCAGCTTCCCGACCGGGGTCGAATACGTGATCCCGGTCGACTCCACCCCCTTCATCCAGCAGTCCATCGAGGAGGTGGTGAAGACCCTGGTCGAGGCCATTGTCCTGGTCTTCCTGGTGATCTTCCTCTTCCTGCAGAACTGGCGCGCGACGCTCATCCCGACCATCGCCGTGCCCGTGGTCCTGCTGGGCACCTTCGGCGTGCTGGCGGCGTTCGGCTACTCGATCAACACGCTCACCATGTTCGGCCTGGTGCTGGCCATCGGCCTGCTGGTCGACGACGCCATCGTCGTGGTCGAGAACGTCGAGCGGCTGATGGAGGAGGAAGGCCTGTCGCCCCGCGAAGCCTCCCGCAAGTCCATGGACGAGATCACCGGCGCCCTGATCGGCATCGCCCTGGTCCTGGCCGCGGTCTTCGTGCCCATGGCCTTCTTCGGCGGGTCCCAGGGCGTGATCTACCGGCAGTTCTCCATCACCCTGGTCTCGGCCATGGCCCTGTCGGTCCTGGTCGCCCTGGTCCTCACCCCAGCGCTCTGCGCCACCCTGCTCAAGCCCAAGCCCAAGGGCCACGGCGTCACCAAGGGCGGCTTCTTCGGCTGGTTCAACCGCAACTTCGACAACGCCAGCGGCCGTTACCAGGACCAGGTCCGCCGCATTCTCGGCAATGGCGGTCGCTGGATGCTGATCTATGCCGGCATCATCGTGATCCTGGCCTTGCTGTTCGTCCGCCTGCCCACCGCCTTCCTGCCGGAAGAGGACCAGGGCAATGTCATCACCCTGGTTCAGCTGCCCCCGGGGGCCACCGCGGAGCGCACCCAGGGCGTGCTCAAGCGGGTCCGCGAGCACTACGCCAAGGACGACGCCGTCCTGGCGGTGTTCACCGTCTCCGGCTTCAGCTTCTCGGGCGCCGGCCAGAACGCGGGCATCGCCTTCGTGCGGCTGAAGCCCTTCGACGAGCGCAAGTCCGGCGACCTCAAGGCCCCCGCCGTGGCGCAGCGCGCCATGGGTGAGTTCGGCGGCTATCGCGACGCCATGGTCTTCGCCGTGGTCCCGCCGGCGGTGCCGGAGCTCGGCACCTCCTCGGGCTTCGACTTCCAGCTGCAGGATGTCGGCGGCGTCGGCCACGAGACCCTGATGGCCGCCCGCGGCCAGATGCTCGGCATGGCCGGCCAGGATCCGACCCTGGCGGGGGTCCGCCCCAACGGCCAGGACGACACCCCGCAGCTGCGCATCGACGTCGACCAGGCCAAGGCCGGCGCGCTTGGCCTCACCACCGCCGACATCAACAGTTCGCTGAGCGCCGCGCTCGGCGGGGCCTATGTGAACGACTTCATCGACCGGGGACGGATCAAGAAGGTCTTCGTCCAGTCCGACGCCCCCTATCGCATGGCGCCCGAGGATCTGGAGCGCTGGTACGTGCGCAACGACAAGGGCCAGATGGTCCCGTTCTCGGCCTTCGCCACCACCCAGTGGACGGTCGGCTCGCCCCGCCTGGAGCGCTATAACGGCCTCTCTTCGGTGAACATCCAGGGCGCCCCCGCCCCCGGCAAGAGCTCAGGCGAGGCCATGAAGAGCATGGAGACCCTGGCCGCCAAGCTGCCCCCCGGCATCGGCTACGAATGGACCGGCCTGTCGCTGCAGGAACGGGAGTCCGGCGCCCAGGCCCCTGCCCTCTACGCCCTCTCGGTCCTCGTGGTCTTCCTGTTGCTGGCGGCCCTCTACGAGAGCTGGACCATCCCGCTGTCGGTGATCATGGTCGTCCCCCTGGGCGTGGTCGGCGCGGTGCTGGCCACCACCCTGCGCGGGCTCTCCAACGACATCTATTTCCAGGTGGGCCTGCTCACGACCATGGGCCTGGCGGCCAAGAACGCCATCCTGATCGTCGAGTTCGCCAAGGACCGCTACCGCGCCGGGGCCGACCTGGTCGAGGCTACGCTGGAGGCCGTGCGCATCCGGTTGCGGCCGATCCTGATGACCTCGCTGGCCTTCGTCTTCGGGGTCCTGCCGCTGGCCATCGCCAACGGCCCGGGCTCGGGCAGCCAGCACGCCATCGGCACGGGCGTGATCGGCGGGATGATCTCCGCCGTGGCGCTGGCCATCTTCTTCGTCCCGCTCTTCTTCGTCCTGGTCCAGCGCCACCTCGGTCGCGCCCCCAGGACCGAGGAAGCCGCACCCACCCCCAGCGAGGCGAGCTGATGTCGCGTCGAACCCTTGCCGCGGTCCTGCTGGCCGCGACCGCCGTCTCGGCCTGCACCATGGCCCCGCGCTATGAGCGTCCGGCCCTCCCGGTCGCCCAGGTCTGGCCGCAGGCCGTCGCCGCCCAGGGCCCCTCGGCCGCCGAGCTCGACTGGCGCCAGGTCTTCCAGGACCCGCGCCTGCAGGGCGTCATCGACCTGGCGCTGAAGGAGAACCGCGACCTGCGGGTAGCGGTGGGCAATATCGAGCGCGCCCGGTCGCAATACCGCGTCCAGCGCGCGGCCCTGCTGCCGACCCTCAACGCCACGGGTTCCCAGACCCAGTCGCGCACCCCGGCCTCGGTCTCCCAGACCGGCCAGGCCTTCGAGACCGAGCAATATAGCGCCACCGTCGGCCTCTCGGCCTATGAGCTCGACCTTTTCGGCCGGGTCCGCAGCCTCAGCGCCGCGGCCCTGCAGAACTATTTCGCCACCGAGGAGAACCGTCGCGCCGCCCAGATCAGCCTGATCGGCGAGGTGGCCTCCACCTACCTCACCCTGGCCGCCGACCAGGACCTCCTGGCCATCACCCGCGATACGCTCAAGGCCCGCGAGGACGCGCTCAGCCTGGCGCGCAAGCGCTTCGAGGGCGGCGCCACCTCGGCGCTCGACCTGCGCCAGACCGAGACCCTGGCCGAGCAGGCCCGCAGCGATGCGGCGACGGCTGAGGCCCTGGTCGATCTCGACCGCAACGCCCTGCGCCTGGTGGTCGGCGCCGAGGTCCCGGCCGACCTGCTGCCCAATGGCGGCCTGACGGAGATCGCCGTCCTGGCCGACCTGCCCCCCGGCCTGCCGTCCGACATCCTGACCCGCCGGCCCGACGTCCTGGCCGCCGAGCACACGCTTCAGGCCCAGAACGCCAATATCGGCGCGGCGCGGGCGGCCTTCTTCCCGCGGATCACGCTCACCGGCGCCACGGGGAACGCCAGCACCGACCTCGACAGGTTGTTCAGCGCCGGAACCGGGACCTGGAGCTTCATGCCGCAGATCACCCTGCCGATCTTTGCCGGCGGGGCCAATATCGCGAGCCTGGGCGTGGCCAGGGCCAATCGCGACATCGCCGTCTCGCAGTACGAAAAGGCCGTCCAGACCGCCTTCCGCGAGGTCTCCGACGCGCTCGCGGTCCGCGCCACCATCCGCCAGCGGATCGAGGCCCAGGAGCGCCTGGTGGCCGCGGCGGCCGAGGTCCAACGCCTGACCCAGGCCCGCTACGACCGCGGCGTCGATGGCTACCTGGCCCTGCTGGACGCCCAGCGCACCCTCTATGGCGCCCGCCAGAACCTGACCAACACCCGTCTGGTGGAGGCCACCAACCGCGTGACGCTCTATCGGGCGCTGGGCGGTGGGGCTGGCGCGGCCTCGCGCTAGGGCGGATTGATAAGGGTTTCGCCCGTCCAACTCCGCTCATCCCGGCGAAGGCCGGGACCCAGATTCAGCCACCGCGCTAGGTGATTTTCGCGTCTGGCCCCAGACCTACGACCTGGGTCCCGGCCTTCGCCGGGATGAGCGGTTATGGAAGCCGGCGACCTAGAACCCCAGCGCCTCGACCACCAGGGACTGGGCCTCGGCGTCCTGTTCGACCTTGAAGCTGACCTGCATCCGGACGCGGTAAGCCTCGATCCTGCCGTCGGGCCCCAGCGTGACGTCCTGGGCCACGACGTCCGCCACCCTCAGGTCGCGCAGGGATCCGGCCGCGGCCTCCAGGGCCTGTTTGGCGGCGTCGGCCCAGCCGCTTTCGCTCGTGCCGACGATTTCGGTGACGCGATAGACACTCATGGGCTCCTCCTGCCAGGCGCCCACCCCGACGCATTAGGGCGCCTTCCGCCGCGCCGGGACAAGCCATTCCCGCTCAGCCCACCCGATAGGCGTCCCGCTCCAGGGCGCCGAGCAGACCCAGCACGTCAGGATCGCCGAATGGGGTCTGCTGGGTCATCAGCATGCCGCTCAACCCCGCCGCGCGATCGACCCAGTAATAGGTGTTGAAAATGCCGGCCCAGGCCAGGCTGCCCGCCCCACGACCGTCGGCCGAGGGCTCCGGGTTGATCAGGCCGGTCAGACCCCAGCCGGTGTGCTGGTCGGGGAACAGGTCGAAGTCCAGGGTCATGGCCACCCCGTCCTTGAACGCCCCGGCCCGCAGGGGTCCGGTCTGCACCTGGCCGAGCTGATCGACGGTCTCCGGGCTCAGCACCCGGACGCCATCCAGGGTCCCACCGTTCAGCAGCATGCGGGTGAAGCGCGCATAGTCCCGCGCCGTGCCGAACAGGCCCCCGCCTCCCGACCAGACCTCCGGCGCGCTCGGCAGGGCGAAGGGGATCGGCGCCAGCCTACCGTCCTCGCCGCGCGCATGGGGGCTGGCCTGCCGCGCCGCCTGCTCGGGTGTCGGCAGGAAGCCGGTGTCGACCATCCCCAACGGCCCGAAGACGTGCTCGGCCAGATAGGCGTCCAAGCGCTGGCCGCTGGCCGCCTCCACCGCCAGGCCCGCCCAGTCGATGCCGATGCCGTAGGCCCACTGCTCGCCCGGCTCGAACAGCAGCGGCTGGGCGTGGCCGGCGCGGAAACCGGCCATCGGGTCGGGCGCCCCGGCCGCCTCGCGCCAGCGGGTGAGCTCCCCGTGCAGGAAGCCGTAGCCGAAGCCCGAGGTGTGGGTCAGCAGCTGGCGCAGGGTCGGCGCCCGCTTGGCCGGCCGCAGCCGCGGCGCGCCGTCGGCCTCGAAACCCTCCAGCATCTGCAGGCCGGCGAACTCCGGCAGCAGCGCCGAGAGATCGCCATCGAGGCTGAGCCGTCCCTGCTCCACCTCGCGCAGGGCCGCCACCGAAGCCACCGCCTTGGTCATCGAGGCCAGCCAGAACACCGTCGCCGGGTCCATCAGCGCCGCATCGCCAACCTTCCGGAGCCCGGCGGCGGCCTCGTAGGTCACCCCATCCCGGTCGGCGACCAGGGCCACGGCGCCGGCCACCCGGCCGCCCGCGACCGCGGCGTCCAGCGCCGTTTCGAACCTCGAATACATGAGAAAACCTTAGCTTAGCCTGGCTTCTTGAACTTCAGGATGAACTGGTCGGTCTTGCCACGAATGGCTGGGTCGAAGACGTTGGCGGTGTGCGGGTCGCCAGGCGCGTGCAGCAGCTGGCTCTCCTCGACGAACTTGAACCCGGCCGCCTCGACGCCCTTCTTCACGTCGGCGATGTCGATGCGGTGCAGGCTGTCGCCCACGCCCAGGCCCGCGCCGGGCAGAGCCTCGTGGTCGACGATCAGATAGACCCCGCCCGGCTTCAGCGACTTGAAGATCTCGGCATTGACCTTGGTCGCCGTGTCGGCGGGAAACGGCTTCAGAAAGAAGTCGTGATAGTTCTGCACGGTCAGCACCAGGTCCAGCCCGTCGGGCAGGTCCACGGTCTGGAAGCTCGTATCGATGGGCTTCACATTGGGAAGGGCCGCGGCGATCTTCTTCAAGTTCTCGCCATAGCTCTTGTCGTACCCGATGAACTCGGCCGGCTGGTAGGCGTAGACGGTCCCGGTCGGACCGACCGCCGCCGACAGGATGCGGGTGAAATAGCCGCCGCCGATCACGAAGTCGGCCACCTTGCCGCCGACCTTGATGTCGCCCATGGCCAGCAGTTCGCCGGGCTTGCGCGCGGCGTCCCGCGCAACGTCCTCGGCGGGCCGGGCCTTGTCGGCCAGGGCGGCCTGGATATGGGCGGGAACCTCGGCGGCGACCGCCGCGCCGGCGAAACTGACGCTGAGCGCCGCGAACAGGGGAACCATCAGACGCATGGCGCGCCTCCCTCACATTGTTGTTGTGAGGCGAGGCTAGGACGACTGCGCGGGCTTGGCTAACGCTGTTTGGCGCAAGTCGTCCTTCTCCCCTTGCGGGAGAAGGAACGCTGACCCGCCCCTAGGCCAGCTCGTCCAGCTTGCCGCGCAATAACTGCAGCACCGCGGAGAAGTCCTTCCCGCCGTGTCCCAGCCCGTCGAACATCGCGTAAAGCGCCCCGGCCTGGGCGCCCATGGGGGTCGAGGCGCCGACCTTGGCCGCGGCGTCCTGCGACAGCTTCAGGTCCTTCAGCATGAGCGCGGTCAGGAACCCGCCCTCATAGCCGCGATTGGACGGCGCCGCCGGCACCGGCCCCGGCCAGGGGCAATAGCTGGTCAGCGACCAGCACTGGCCGGAGGACTTGGACGCGATCTCGAAGAACCGCTCGGCCTCGAGGCCCAGCTTCTCGGCGAGCGCGAAGGCTTCGCAGGTCCCCAGCATCGAGACGCCCAGCAGCATGTTGTTGCAGATCTTGGCCGCCTGGCCGGCCCCGGCCTCGCCGGCACGCAGCACCACCCGCGCCATGGGGGTGAGCGCGGCCTCGACGGCGGCGAAATCGGCCTCGGCGCAGCCCACCATGAAGGCCAGGGTCCCGGCGTCGGCCGCCATGATCCCGCCGGAGACCGGCGCGTCGGCGAACCGGAACCCGGCCTCGACGGCCTGGCCGGCGACGGCGCGGGCCGACTCCACGTCGATGGTCGAGCAGTCGATCAACAGGGCGCCCTTGGCCGCGTTCGGCAGCACCTGCTGCGCATAGACCTCGCGCACGTGCTTGCCGGCCGGCAGCATGGTGATCACCACCTCGGCGTCCTTGACCGCCGCGGCCACGGAGTCCGCCGCCTGGCACCCGGCCTCCACCGCCTTGGCCAGCGCCGCCGGCGACAGGTCGAAGGCCGCCACCTGGTGCTGGGCCTTGGCCTGGTTGGCCGCCATGCCGGCGCCCATGTTGCCGACCCCGATGAAGGCGATCTTCGTCATCTGCTGGGCTTCCTTATTGCCGGAACATCTCGCGGGCGATGATCACCCGCATGATCTCGTTGGTGCCTTCGAGGATCTGGTGGACCCGCAGGTCGCGCACGATCCGCTCCAGCGGATAGTCGGCCAGGTAGCCGTAGCCGCCGTGCAGTTGCAGGGCCTGGTTGGCCACCTCGAAGCCCGCGTCGGTGGCGAACCGCTTGGCCATGGCGCAGAGCTTGGTGGCCTGGGGGTCGCGATTGTCGAGCGCAGAGGCCGCCCGCCGCACCATCAGCCGGGCGGCCTCCAACTCGGTGGCCATGTCGGCGATCTTGAACTGCAGGGCCTGGAAGTCGGCCAGGTTCTTCCCGAACTGCTGGCGCTGGGTCATGTAGGCCTGGGCCGTGTCGAGGGCGAAGCCCGCCCCGCCGAGCGAACACGAGGCGATGTTCAGCCGCCCGCCGTCCAATCCCATCATGGCGAAGCGGAAGCCCTCGCCCTCGGCCCCGATGCGGTTGGCGACCGGGACCCGGCAATTGTCGAAATTGACCTGGGCGGTAGGCTGGGCGTTCCAGCCCATCTTCTTTTCCTGGGCCCCGAACGACAGGCCGGGCGTCCCCTTCTCCACCACGATGGCCGAGACCCCCTTGGCGCCCGTCTCGCCGGTCCGCGCCATCACCACATAGACGTCGGAGACCCCGCCGCCGGAGATGAAGGCCTTCGACCCGTTCAGGACGTAGTGGTCACCGTCCAGCTTGGCGCTGGTCCGCAGGGCCGCGGCGTCGGACCCCGAGCCCGGCTCGGTCAGGCAGTAGCTGGCGATCAGCTCCATGCTGGTCAGCCGCGGCAGGTAGCGCTGGCGCAGTTCCTCGGCCCCGAACCGGTCGATCATCCACGAGGCCATGTTGTGGATGGTCAGGTAGGCCGCCGTCGACACGTCGCCGTAGGAGAGCGCCTCGAACACGATCGAGGCGTCGAGCCGCGTCAGGGCCGACCCGCCGACATCCTCGCCGATATAGATGCCCGCGAAGCCCAGCTCGGCGGCCTTCCGCAGCACGTCCACCGGGAAGTGCTTCTCCTCGTCCCATTTCGCCGAATGCGGGGCCAGTTCGGCCGCGGCGAAGGCCTGCGCCGCGTCCTGGATCGCCCGCTGGTCGTCGGTCAGGTCGAAGTTCATGGAGGGGCCTTTAGCGCATGGTCGGGATGACGAACGACGAGTCTGCATGACTGTCGCCTTCCGGCCAGCGCGCCGTGATCGTCTTGACCTTGGTGTAGAACTTCACGCCCTCGAGGCCGTGCTGGTTGGTGTCTCCGAAGGCGCTGCGCTTCCAGCCGCCGAAGGTGTGATAGGCCACCGGCACCGGGATCGGCACATTGATCCCCACCATGCCCACCTGCACCCGGTTGGCGAAGTCGCGGGCCGCGCGGCCGTTGCGGGTGAAGATCGCCACCCCGTTGCCGTACTGGTGCTTGGACGGCAGGGCCAGCGCCTCCTCATAGGTCTCGGCGCGGACGATCTGCAGCACCGGACCGAAGATCTCCTCCTGGTAGGTGCGCATGCCGGGCTTCACCTGGTCGAACAGGCTGGGGCCGATGAAGAAGCCCTTCTCATAGCCCTGCAGCGAGAAGCCGCGGCCGTCGGCGACCAGCTCGGCGCCCTCGTCGACCCCCATCTGGATATAGTTGGCGATCTTGTCGCGGTGGGCGGCCGAGACCACCGGGCCGTACTGGGCCGCGGCGTCGGACGACACCCCGACCTTCAGGGTCTCGATCTCGGCGATCATGCGCTTGCGCAGTTCGTCAGCCACGGTCCTGCCCACCGGCACCACCACCGGCAGGGCCATGCAGCGCTCGCCCGCCGAGCCGAAGGCCGCGCCCGACAGGTCCTTCACCACCTGGTCGAGGTCGGCGTCGGGCAGGACGATGCCGTGGTTCTTGGCCCCGCCCATGGCCTGGACCCGCTTCCCGTGCGCGGTGCCGGTCGAATAGACATAGTGGGCGATGTCGGACGAGCCGACGAAGCTGACCGCGGCGATGTCCGGATGGGTCAGGATCGCGTCGACCGCGGCCTTGTCGCCGTGGATCACGTTCAGCACGCCCTTGACGTCCATGCCCACGGCGGCGCCCGCCTCCATGAACAGCTCGGCCAGGCGGACCGGGACGCTGGGGTCCTTCTCCGAGGGCTTCAGGATGAAGGTGTTGCCCACCGCGATGGCGATGCCGAACATCCACATCGGGATCATGGCCGGGAAGTTGAACGGGGTGATCCCCGCCGCCACGCCCAGCGGCTGGCGCATGGAATAGACATCGATCCCGGGACCCGCGCCCTCGGTATATTCGCCCTTCAAGACATGCGGGATACCGCAAGCAAATTCAATGACTTCCAGCCCGCGCTGAATGTCGCCCTTGGAGTCGGCCACGACCTTGCCGTGCTCGGAGGACAGCAGCTCGGCCAGCGACTGCATATTGGCCTCGACCAAGCGCTTGAACTCGAACATCACCCGCGCCCGGCGCTGGGGATTGGTGGCGGCCCAGGCCGGCTGGGCGGCGACGGCGGCGGCCACCGCGGCGTCGACCTCGGCGGAGGTGGCCAGGGCCACCCGGGCCTGAACCTCGCCGGTGTTGGGATTGTAGACGTCGCCGAAGCGGCCGGAGGTTCCCGCGACGGACGCGCCGCTGATGAAGTGTTGGATGTCGCGCATGGAGGCCTCCCTGTTCTTGCGCCCTGCCCTATCAGAGCCGGCCGGCCACCGGTATTGCAGACTTGCGGCTTAGGTCATGCAAATATGCAGGCATGTTCGATTGGGACGACCTGAAGGTCTTCATCGCCGCGGCCCGCACCGGCTCGCTCACCGCCGCCGCCCAACGGCTGGGCGTCGACGCCGCCACGGTGGGCCGCCGGGTGTCGCGGCTGGAATCGGCCCTGAAGTCCACCCTGCTGGCCCGCTCGCCGTCCGGCCTGCAGCTCACCGCCGCCGGGGCCCAGCTCCTGGCCATCGCCCTGGACGCCGAGGCCGCCATGGAGGCCGCCGCCCAGGTCACCCGCCCCGACGTCATCGCCGGCACGGTGCGGATCAGCGCCGCCGAAGGGTTCGGTTCGGCGATCCTGGCCCCGGCCCTGCCCGGCCTCGCCGCCGCCCGGCCCGGCCTGCGCGTCGAACTGGCCGCCAGCGCCGGCTTCCTCTCGCCCGGCCGCCGCGAGGTGGACATGGCCATCACGCTCAGCGCCCCCGACCAGGCCCGGCTGATCGTCGAACCCCTGACGCCCTACCAGCTCGCCCTCTACGCCGCCCCGGCCTATCTCGAACGCCGGCCCGCGCCGAATGACGTCGCCGACCTGCGCGACCTGGATATCGTGGGCTATGTGGACGACCTGATCTACGCCCCGGAGCTGCGCTATCTGGACGAGGTCCTGCCGGGCCTCACCCCTCGCCTCGCCAGTTCCTCGATCCGCGCCCAGCGGGAGATCGTCGCCGGCGGCGGCGGCATAGGCGTCCTGCCCTGCTTCATGGCCCAGGGCCTGACGCGGGTCCTGGCGGGCGAGGTGCTGCTGGAGCGCCGCTTCTGGCTCGCCACCCACCGCGAGGTCCACGACACCGCCCGCCTCCGCGCCGTCCGCACCTGGGTCAAGGCGCTCTGCATCGACGAGGCGGCGCGGCTTGCGCCATACGCCCAAGAACGACGTTAGCCTCGCTCCTCCTCTCCCCTTCCAAGGGGAGAGGGTAGGGTGAAGGGATGCGGCGCGAAGCGACGCAATGCGGTCTCTCAGCCAACCCAGCGCCGCGGAAACGCCCCCCTCACCCTACCCTCTCCCCCAAGATGGGTGGAGAGGAGGAGATCCAGCCGGCTCAAGCGGTTCTCCAGAATCAAGGCGCCCTCGGAACCCGCCCGATCCGGACCTCCTTGGACCCCAGCGGCAGGGTGTAGAGGCTGCCGTCGTCGGCCAGGGTCCAGTCGCCGTCCCGCGCCGCCTCGATCCCGCTTTCGAAAGTCCGCCGCGCGATCATCCCGTCCGGCGCCGGCAGCAGGTGATAGAAGACCAGCAGCTTGACCTTGGCCTGGTTGGCCAGGACCGCCGCCTCCTGGGGCGAGACGTGGTAGTCCTGGATGTCGTGCATGATGCGCTCGACCCGGCCGCGGCCGAGGCCCTTGGCGCCGGCCTCCATCGTCTGGATCATCGGCCGGGCGATCGCCTCGGAGACCATCACGTCGGCGCCCATGGCGGCGCGCGCCAGCGGCGGATGGTTCTTCATGTCGCCGCTGATCACCACCGAGCGGCCCTTGTAGTCGAAGCGGTAGGCATAGGCCGGCTCGATCGGCCCGTGGTCCACCTCGATGGCCGTGATCTTCAGCTTGCCGTCGTCGAACACCAGGCCGGTGCGGGCCTTGGCGGGCGTGGCCGGTCCGGCCATCTCGACGGTCCGCGCCACCAGGGGCCAGGTCTCCGGCGGCATCATCTTGGCCGTGTGGTGGACGGTCCGGTAGCCCTGGTCGATCCGGTAGGCCTGGTTGAAGCCATCGACCACCTGGTCGACCCCCGGTCCGCCATGGACGTCGAGCGGCGCGGGCCGTCCCTGGGCCCAGGTCTGCAGGTTCAGCTCACCCAGGTCGCCGATATGGTCGGAGTGGAAATGGGTGATCAGCACCCCGCCGATCCGGTCCAGCGGGATACCCCACTGCATCAGGTTCTCCACCGACTCCGGCCCCACATCGACGATGTAGAACTTGCCGCCGGCGATCACCGCCACGCAGGCCTTCGCCCGCGTCTTGCTGGGCAGGGGCGCGGAGGTGCCGCAGACCGCCACCCGCAGGGCGTCGTCGGCCAGGAGGGCGGAGTTGTCGGCGCCCATCCGCTGGGCCACCGCGCGCTCGAAGATCTTCTGCTGGACCGTCGGATTGGCCAGGGCCGCGGAGAGGCCGAGCTTGGCGGCGACCCCCAGGCCCACCACCAGCAGGATCGCCCGCGTCAGACCGGCGCGCTCGGGCGCCTCGGATCGGCCCAGGCCGCGACCGTGGAGCACCAGGGCGACGATCGCGGCGATCTCGATAACCAGGGCGCGCGGGACGCCGCCCGGCAGGCCGTCGTCGACCACGCCCATCAGCCGTCCCACGACGATGGTGACCAGGATCAGGGCGGCGGCCTGCAGCAGCATCGCGCGGCGGGTCCAGACCCCGGCGAAGCATAGGGCCGCCAGCGCGACGAACAGCCCGCCCAGGTCGGCCCTGAGGGTGGAGACGCCTTCCGGGGACAGGGCTCCCACCTGCAGCCCACCCGCCAGTTCCTCGGGCGCGGCCCACAACCCGAAGCCCAGGGCCGCGAACAGCAGCGCGAAGACGACAACGAAAAATCCGGTGACGCGCATGTCCAGGTCCTCAGAGTCCGTTGGGCAGGGTGGCGGCGAAGATGTCGGCGCAGGCCTTGGCGGCCACGGCGCGCGCGGCGGCGGCGTCCAGTCCCAGCCCCCGCAACAGGCCGAAGATCAGGTCCTCGGCCAGGGTCGCGACCGCGTCGGAGGCTTGGCGTTCCAGCACGCGCGACACCGCGATCTGAGCCGTTCCGACCGCCATCAGCACGGCGGCCTCCGGCGCCAGGCCCTCGAAACGCCCGGCCGCGAGGCCCGCCTGGATATCGGCGCGCACGCCGCGGTTCATCGGCGCGTCGGGGACCGAGGCGAAGGGGAACAGCCGCATCATGGCCTGGGCCCGGATCGGGAACGCCTCGGCGCCGCGGGCGAACATCGCCAGCGCCCGCGCCACCCGCTCGGCGGGGTCGGCCACCCCGCCGTTGATGTCGGCCACCGTCAGCTCGATGGCCGCCCGCGCCTGCTGGGCGATCTCCCAAGCCAGGCCATCCTTGTCGGGGAAGTGGTTGTAGAAGCTGCCCTTGGCGACCTCGGCGGCGGCCACGATGTCGTCGATGCTGACCGCGTCCACCGAGCGCGTGGCGAACAGCGCCTGGCCCGCGCGCACCAGGGCCGCCCGCGTCCGCTCCCGCCGCCGATCAACCCGCTCGCCCCCCGCGATCATCACTCGGACTCCAATTTGACTATCTAGTCACTATTGGACTAAATA
Organism: Phenylobacterium sp.; assembly: GCF_036677185.1. Classification (GTDB taxonomy): domain Bacteria; phylum Pseudomonadota; class Alphaproteobacteria; order Caulobacterales; family Caulobacteraceae; genus Phenylobacterium. Next base: position 55,508 of record NZ_JAKFEN010000012.1, on the reverse strand, counting down.
GTCATTATTGCAAGCGCGAGGTTTCCGATGACCCTGCAGGTCGACGTCTTCTGGTCGTTCAGAAGCCCCTATTCGTACCTCGCGACCCCGCGGCTGGCTGAGATCGCGGCGCGCTACGACGTCCAGGTCGACATTCGCCCGGTCTATCCGCTGGCGGTCCGCGTCGACGGCTTCTTCAAGCGCCAGGACAAGCGCTGGCCGTTCTATGTGGGACGCGACTGCTTCCGCACCGCCCAGATGCTGGGCATGACCTTCGGCCCCCCGCGGCCGGACCCGATCGTCATGGATATCGCCACCGGCGACGTGGCCAAGGACCAACCCTATATCCGCCGCCTCACCCACCTGGGCCAGGCCGCGGTCGAGGCCGGCGCCGGCCTTCCCTTCATCGTCGAGGTCAGCAAGCTGATCTGGGGCGGCCAGGTCCAGGGCTGGGACCAGGGCGACCACCTGGCCCAGGCCACGGCGCGGGCCGGCCTCGACCTCGCCGCCCTGGAGAACCTGGTCTCAACCGACGCCGATCGCCTCGAAGCCGCCATCCAGGCCAGCCACGCCCGGCTGGAGGCGGTCGGCCACTGGGGTGTCCCCACCATGGTCTTCCAGGACGAACCCTTCTTCGGCCAGGACCGCCTGGAGACCCTGCTCTGGCGCATGGGCCAGCACGGCCTGGCCGCACGGGTCTAGGGCTGTCAGGCCGGGATGCGCGAACGCGTCTCCCATCGGGCCTCGCCGCAGCGGTAGCACGACCGCTCGGAAAACCGGCCCAGTTCCCGGACGTCGACCTGGTCGTCCCCCAGCCCGCGCGCTTCCAGTCGGGTCAGGACGGTCGCCGCGGCGACGTCGTGGCTGGTCCGGCAGCCTGAACAACTGAAGCGGATCTGCGCGTCGGGATGCTCCGCGAGCAGCGCGCCCAGCGATATGGTGTCGTGCATATGGTTCGTCCGTCCTAGCCGGGCTCGAGACAGCCCGAGTCCCGGCGTTCAGTAGGGGATTTCCTCCTCGACCTGGCGCTTGACCTTGGGGGCCTTGCGCTTCGGCGCGGCCTTCGCCTTGGGAAGCTCGGCCGCCGCCAACGGATCGGCCGCCGCCAGCGGATCGGCCGCCGCGGGCGGCGTGGGCAGCAGGGTCGCCGAGGCCAGGATCGCCACCTTCGGCTCCAGATCGGGAGCCTTTGGCTTGGGCTCGCTCAGCACCAGGCCGACGGCCACGGCGACAGCGACCGCGGCGCCCACCAGGGCCAGCCCCACCATCGGGCGCTTCGCCCGTTCGGGGGGAACTTCGCCGGTCGCGACCGGCGGCGGACCAGCCGGCTTCTTGGGGCCGTCGACCGGCGCGCTGATCTTCCGCGGCTGGGCGGTCGCCTTGGAGGTTTCGGGAGCCGCCTTGCGGGCCTCGGGCGGCGAGACGGATGGCGCGGGAGCCGGGACCGCGGCGTCGGCCGCGGGATCGCCGATCGCGCTGGCGATGCGCTGGCTGAGCTGGTCCATCGCGAACTCCCAGTCCGCGAAGAAGTCGATCCATTGACGGGTGGCGAACTCGTAGGAGAAGGCCTCGTTCGGCGTGACGTCCTCTACGCGCAACGGAATAACGATCAGCTTCTGCTGGCTGGCGAGCGCCAGCTCCTTGGTCATCTCCTCGGACTTGTTGGAATTCTCCGTGAAGACCAGCAGCATGATCCGCGCGCGGCGGATCGCCTGCACGATCGAGACCTGGAAGTTCTCGCCCGGCTGAATATTTCGCGACGAGATCCAGCACCCGAAGCCGCGGCTCTCCAGCGCAGTGCACAGGATATTCGCAATCCTCTGGTCTTTCGAAGGAAAGCTGATGAAAATATCGGCATTCATTTCAACACGCCCGAGTCTATCCGCCCAAACTCACAGCTTATATAAGACGGCCTATCCGCGGTTGTGACAAGTCCGCCCGACGAATCCTAATTCATCCTAATCTGATCTTTATAATTACTACGGCCGGAAAAGCTGCCGCCGCCCCGCACCGTCGCGCCAGTGACTGGCCTCGGCCAGGTGCCATTTCATGGCCGCGCGCGCCGCGCCCTGCAGGTCGTCCAGCGACGGGCTTGACCCGAGCTGTGCGGCCAGGCCTTCCAGCTGGTCGCCGATACGCTCGCTCCGCGCGCTCTGCTCCTGGAATTCCAGCTTGGCCTCGAGCGCCATGGTCGCCGCGGCGAACGCCGGGACGATGGTCCCGGCCATCGTGACGAGGCCGCTGATCCAGTGGGGGACGTGGACGCCGAACGCGTCGGAGAGCGAATGGCCGATCAAATAGGCGGCGAACACCACCAGCAGGAACAGATAGGCCGTGTTCTCCCCGACATGGATCCGATGGGCGATCCGGCCCTCCCGCTTGCTGACCGCCTGATGGTAGGCCGCCTGGCCGTCCACAAGTTCGCTCATCGCCCAGCGGCCCCAACTGGCGACCCTGGCCTGGTCGAACTTTCCGCTCGGCAAGCCCGCGCGCCGCAGGATCGCCTGCTCCGGCTCCAGGGCGTGGCGCGCGATGGGACGAGCCCGGGTGCTGACCAGGCTCACGCCAAGCGGCCAGCAGGCCCGCACGAGGCGCAGTTGCTCGGCCAAGTGCCGCTCCTCGCCCCACCGCTCGTGCTGGCGCGCGCGCGCCGCGCCGGTCCAGACCCACAGCGCCGCGAGGCCCAGCATGAGCTCGACGAAGACGGCGGTCGTCTTGAGCTGCGGCCACACCGCGGGGGAAGAGCCCACGATCGCCGCCGTGACCATCGCCAGCAGCAGCAGGATCTGTTCGGAACGGTGGACCGCCGACAGGCGATTGGCGTGGTGGTCGGCCTTGAGATAGGCTGCGGTCAGCAGGCGAAACCCCTCCTGCTCGGCGAGGTCCTCCGGCAGCGGGTGCGGCGCCGCGAGGCCGGACACCCGCCCGCCGAGCAGCCGACGGAACCCGCCATAGGTCTTCCAGAGCCACACGTGTAGCCAGTCGTCCAGACTACCCGCGCGCTGACCCTCCGCGCCCTCCTCGGCCATGGCTTCGGCGGCTTCGGCGACCGCAAGGGAATCCAGGTTCAGCACCTCGCGGACATTCGCCGCCGTGGCGTCCTCGACATGTGAGAGGTTCCCGGCCTGCAGGCCCTCCTGGAACTCCGGGAAGTCGAAGTCCGACGGCAGGCGTTCGGGCCGTATCAGCCGCAGCCGGGGATCGGACGGTTTCACCCATAGGACGGACAGGCCGATCTCCAGGGCGCAGCGGACCGCGTCGGCGGTCCCGCCCGCCCCCCGCGCCCGCTCTCCCGTCCACACCACCACCAACAGGTCGGCGGCCTCCACCACCAGCCGGGTCTGCTTCAGGTGGGGGTTGCGGCCCAGGGCCTCGGCGGCCGCCCCGTCCAGCCAGGTGGCCGACTGGACCCCGCGCAACTCGGCGGCCTTGGCCGCCGGATCGTCGAGGAACGGGAACACCGCGTGGATCGGCCCGAGCTGGGCCAAGCGCCACGCCTCGGCGGCAAGCTCGTCGGCGCCGGGCGCGAGGCCGCTGAGCAGCCGGGCGTGCTCCACGCCGGCTTCGCGGATGAGCCGGAACGCCGCGTCCAGGCCCTCGGTGATGGGCGCGTGGTGGCCGAGGTCGTTGGCGCGATTATGGCCCGCGAACGCGAGCTGGATCATGGTCACGTCCGACACCTGCGCTCGCCCCTCCCGCGCCGCGTGCCATCGGCGCCTCGGCCTTGCCTCATAACCAACCCATCCATCCAACACAGGGAAGAAGGATTGAGTCCCGCCGCGGCGATCAGACTGCATAATATATGGGCTTGCTTCAATCCTTCATGATTGAATACTACTCGCCTGGCGACAGTACCTCGCGGTATTGCGAGTCTTTGTTTCTTAACATGTTCAAACATGTCCATCCTGGCAGATAAGCTGGGAGGAATGCTTGTCCAGTTCCCGGAATTTCTAAGGGCGCCGCAAATGACTGACTTCGTTGACGCAACCCTGGGATCTCGCCTCCAACCCGTGGGTGTGGCGCGCCTCGCCGGCGCCGCGGCTGGACTGCTGCTCTTGCAAGCCTGCGCCACCGACCAGCCGCCGAAGCCGGCCGTGTCGAAGGGTCCTGCGGTCGTCACCGAGGAGTTCCGGACCTCCGACTTCACCTGGTCCCAGGCGCCGGGAAAGGGCCGCATCGAGGGTCAACTGACCTTCCGGGGCGGCGGCAAGCCCTACAGCTGCGCCGGCGCGGGCGTGGTGCTCACGCCCGAAACGCCCTGGACCCGTCGCCGGATGACCATTCTCTATGCGTCGCCCAGGCGCGCGGCCCTCCCCGCCACCGAGGTCCGCGGCCGCACGCCGCCGGGCCGCAGCGCGGACTATTCGGCCTTCGTCAAGCGCGCCGCCTGCGACGCCTCGGGGCGCTTCGCCTTCAACGGCCTTCCCGACGGCGCATGGTATGCGATCACGGTCGCCAAGCCCTCGCCGCCCGGCGTCGGCGCCGACATGGCCATCATGCGCCGCGTCGAGATCCGCGGCGGAAAGACCGTCCAACTGAGCCTCTGACCGCGCCTCCCGGAGCGACTCGGCCTGGCCGAGCCCGTCTAGACGCGGGGGTCGCCGCCCAGTCGGGCGAGATCGGCTCGCCCGCGCACGAAGCTTCGGATGTCGTCAGAGGTGAAAGGCTCCCCTTCGCGATAGAGGGCCTCATAGACAGCGCGGACGAAGACCAGGTCGTCGGGGCGATCGACGGTCCAGCGGACCTCGCCCTCGTCGCGATCCTGCGACACCCCGCCAAGCGTGAAGCGGTCGGGCCGGCGATAGATGAAGGGCGTGACGTGCTCGCGCTCATAGGGGTCGACCGCTTCGGCGGCCGCCACGCGCAGCGTTCCGACGCTCATCACCTCGGCGTCCAGGCCCTTGGGATAGGTGCGCGTCGGCAGGGTGGTGGCGGTGTAGTGGGCGTGGGAGGCGAGCTGTTGGCCGATCATGGCGTCGATCAGCCCCGGATCGGTCAGCGGACAGTCGGCCGTCAGGCGCACGACGAGATCGTCCTCATCCAGCGAGGCGACCGCGCCGGCGAAGCGACCCAGCACATCCTGCATCGAGCCCCGAAAGACCTCGACGCCGGCCTTGGTCAGGTGATCGGCCAGCACGTCGTCCGACGGGTCGTCGGTGGTGGCGACGATGAGGCGGTCGATGGCCCGCGCGCGGTTCAGGCGCTCGATCTGACGCGTGATCATCGGGGCGCCTGCCAGGTCGGCCAGCACCTTGCCGGGCAGCCTCGTCGAGCTCATTCGCGCCTGGAGTACCGCCGCGATCATGGGACGCTCCTACGCTGTCGGGATCAGGCCTGGCCGAACGCAACCATGGCCTGGCCGACCTGCGCCATCACCGGGTCCCACTCGCGGAAGGCTTCCGGGATGAAGACCCGCATCTGCGGATACCAGGGATAGCGGTCGGTCCCCAGCCGCGCCCAGGCGCCCGGCGTCGAGATCAGCCAGGAAGGCGCCCCGCAGGCCGCGGCGATGTTGGAGGTGGCGTTGGCGAAGCCGACCACCAGGTCGAGCGCGCAGGAGAGCGCGGCCACGTCGTCCAGGTCCTGCTTCAGGTCGATGCCGGGCGGATTCCAGATCTCCACGCCCAGCTCGCGGCGGGCCTGCTCCAGCTCGGCGTCGACATCGCCGTACTGCAGATTGACGAAGGTGATCCCCTGGGCCGCCAGCACCGGCGCCCACTGCTCGAAGCTCGAATAGTAGCGGTGCCGGGCGCCCAGCGTGCTGCCGCTCTTCCACAGCAGGCCGACCTTGCGGCCGGCCGGCGCGGCGTCCAGCACCTCGCGCCAATGAGCCAGGCGCCCCGGATCGGCCTCCAGGAAACGCGATCGGTTCGGATAGGCGGCCACCTCACGGCGGAACTGGCGCAGCAGCGAACCGATGGGGGTCCAGAGGTCGATCCGCCCCATCGCCGCCTCGTCCAGGAACGGCGCCAGGCGAAAGGTGCGGCCTTCGGCCTGATAGGTCGCGTGGGCGCCCACATGGGCCTTGGGGAAGCTGCGCTGGAACAGCGGCACGAGGCGCGGCTCGACGGCCAGGGTCAGCCGGCCCTCGGGCCCCAGGGCCTCGATGACGTCGGGCACGAGATTGGCGAACATGACCTCGTCGCCCAGGCCCTGTTCGCCGACGATCAGCAGCGACTTGCCGGCCAACGCGTCGCCCGGGTTCCAGCGCGGTCGATCGACCATCACCAGGGTGACGTCGGCGAAGCTCGGATCCAGGCGGGCCTCGTAGTCGTCCCAGCCCTCGCCCACCCGGCCCAGGTCCAGCAGGATCGTCGAGCGGGCCAGTCGCATCATCAGTTGCTCGTCGAGCGGCATGGGCGCGGTCATCGCACGCTCGCAGTCCTCCAGCGCCCCGGCCGTGTCGCCCTGGAACAGTCGGACATTGCCGCGATTATAGCGGGCCTTGGCGAAGCCCGGGTCCAGCCGCAGGGCCTCGTCGAAGAAGATCTGGGCGTTGGCCGGATCGCCCTGTTCGGCCAGGGTGCTGCCGAGCGTGTTCCACAGCAGCGGCTGGTCCGGCGCCCGGCCGATGGCCGACTTCAGGAGCTCGATGGCGTCGCCGTAGCGATGCTCGTCGCGCAGCACGCAGGCGAGGTTGTTGGCGCCCTCGTGATCGTTCGGAAACCGCGCCAGGTGGTGGCGGAACAGCTTTTCGGCCACCGGCTTCTGGCCCATGCGATAGGCGAGGCGTCCCAGGTTGTTGGCGATCTCGGCATGGTCCGGCAGCAGGGCCAGCGCCGACTCGTAGCAGGTGATCGAGCCCGCGAAGTCGGAGGCCTTCTCGCGGGCGATGGCCAGCAGGTACCAGCCGAAGCCGTTCCGCTCGTCCTGCTCCAGCGCCTTGATCGCCCATTCCGCCCCGGCCTTGGCGTCGCCGGCGTTGAGCGCCGCCACGGCCTGGTGCAGCATCGGCTGAATCTTGAGGGCCTTCAGCTCCTCGACGGCGAGCGACAGCTTGGCCAGGGCGTCGCGGGAGCCGGAGTCGCCCACAGCGCCAGCGGCCAGCCGGGCCGGGGTCGGCGCCGCGCCGACCCCGAGCGCCGCGGGCGATGTTGCGCTGGGCGCGGACGGGCGCGGCATGGCCTGACTCCGAGGCGGGCGAGGATCGGGAGATGCTTCGCCCATATACGGTTAACCCCCGCCTAAGCGGCGGCCCTAGACGGGGTAGCCGCGCTCCGCCAGCCGCGCCCGGCTCGCCTCGCGGATCTTCGCCCAGTCGCTGGCCAGCAGGCCCAGGGCCACGACGTCCGTGGCCTTGCCGTCCTTCCAGACGTGTTCGCGGAACAGGGCCTCGCGCGCGAAGCCGAAGGCCTCGTGCATCTTCCAGACCGCCTCGTTGTCGATCAGGACCTCGCAGCACAGCTTGTTCAAGGCCAGCTCGCCGAACACATGCTCGATGATGAAGTACTCGACATAGGCGCCCACGCCCTTCCCCCGGACCGAGGGATCGGCAAGGTAGTAGGCCCAGGCGGTGCGGCGATGGGCCGGGGCGTAGTCGGCGAGATTGGCCAGGCCGACCGGAAGACCGTCCAGCTCGATGATCCAGTAGCGCCGGGAGGGATCGGCCAGGGCGGCGGCGTACCACCGGTCATGCTCCTCCTGGGAGATGACATGGTCGGTGTACATCCAGCGCCGGATCTCCGGCAGGTTGCGCCAAGCAAGCAGGCGGTCGGAGTCGGCGGGCCCCGGAGGACGCATCTTCACATCAACGGCCATGGCGGCTTTCCCCGTTTGGTCCCGGCTCACCAGTGAGACGCTCTCCCTAACTCGACGTTAACCACAAATGTGGCGCTATCGGCCGGGGATTTTCCGGAGGGGATCAGCTTGGCGGCCATCGACCTCGGCCCAGCGGAGATCGATCGCATGTCGGCCGCGCTGCAGCGGGCGCCCGCCGGTCTCTGATGCAGGGTTTGGCGGGTAAGACGGTTTTGATCACCGGCGCCTCCGGGGCGGTCGGAACGGCGTGCGCGCAGGTGCTGCTGGACCAGGGCGCGCGGGTCGCCCTGACCGACCGCGTCGCGCCGCCGCCCCATCTGCTCGCCCACCCCGATGTCGATTTCCAGGCCGCCGACGTCACCGACCGCGCCTCTGTCGACGTCGCCTTCGAGGCGGCGCTTCGCCGCTTCGGGCGCATCGACGCCGCCGTGCTGGCCGCCGGGGTCGAGGGTCCGGTGGCCCTGGTCGAGGAGATCTCCGAGGCCGACATCGACCGCGTCCTCGCCGTCAATGTGAAGGGCTGTCTCTTCTCGATGCAGGCCTGCCTGCGCGACATGAAGCCCAGGGGCGCCGGCAGCATCGTCGCCCTGTCCTCGATCTCCGGCGTCGTCGGCAGCGCGACGCTCGGAGCCTATACGCTCAGCAAGCATGCGGTGGTCGGCCTGGTCAGGTCCGCCGCCCTGGAGGCGGGGCGCCATGGGGTGCGCGTCAACGCCCTCTGCCCGGGCCCCATCGACTCCGACATGATGCGCCGGCTGGACAAGGCGCTTTCGGACCGCGACCCGCAAAGAGCCCAGGGCCAGGCGGACGCGGCCAAGGCCCTGCCCCTGCAGCGGTACGTCACCGCCCTGGAAGTCGCCCGGATGGCGGCGTTCCTCTGCAGCGACGACTCCGGGTCCTGCCATGGCGGCACATACATGGTCGACGGCGGCTTTACCGCGAGGTGATGCGTGACCGCCATGGCCACACCTGATGCTGAGCTGATCGCCCCCATCGGCGGATTCTTCGAGCTGCACGAGCCCGATGGCGCGCTGGCCGGCGCCAGCGTTCTCGAGGCCTGGACCGGGGGGCGGCCCTACGCGGCCTTCGTGAACGCCCGGTCGGCCTTCGCGGCCCTGGCGGCGGCCATGCCGCAGGCGACGATCTGGCTGCCCGCCTTCGTCTGCGGCGACCTCGTCGATCCCTCGTTCGGCGCGCGGGTGCGGTTCTATCCGGTCAATGAAGGCTTCGCGCCGGACCTCGCCCGTGTCGAGGCCGAGGCGCAGGCCGGCGACCTCGTCCTCGTGGCGGCCTATTTCGGCCTGCCGGGCGCCCCCGGCGTACGCGACTTCGCCGCGCGGCGGTCCGACCTGCGGATCGTCGAGGATCGCGCCCAGGCCTTGGGTCCAGGCCTGGACACGGTCGGCGGCTGGACCCTCTACAGCCCGCGCAAGCTGCTGGGCGTCGCCGACGGCGGACTGCTCGTCGCCCCCGCCGGGCAAGCGACGCTCCCCCAGCCGACCTCGTCGGCCGACAGCGTCGCGTTGTGGCGCGCGCCGCTGCTGCGCCACGCCGATCCCCTGGGCCGGGACAACGCCGTCTGGCACGCCGCCAACCGGACCAAGGAGGCGGCCATGGCGGTCACCTCGCAGGCCATGACGGACGCCAGCCGCTCCATCCTGTCGCGCACCTCGCTCGCGAGCCTGGCCGGCCCCAGGCTCGCCAACTGGCGCATCCTCGACCGGCGCCTGCGCGCCTGGTCGGCCCTGCCCGCCGATCCGCCCGCGCCACCCCTCGGCTATGTCCTGCGACTGGCGCCCGCCGCGCGCGACGCCCTGCTGCGCGGCCTGCACGCGGAGCGGATTTTCGCCGCCGTGCACTGGCCGGCGATCGCGGCGCCGACCGCCGACTTCCCCCGCGAAGCCCAATGGACCCTGGAGCTCGTCACCCTGCCGTGCGACCACCGCTACGGCGAGGCGGACATGGACCGGATCGCCGCGCGCGTAACCGAGCTGCTGCGATGACCCACCCCTATGCCCGTGAGGACTACGCCAGCAGCCTCGCCCATATCGGCGCGCCATTCCCCGTTCCCGAATGGAACGGCCACGTGCTCGTCCGGGCGACCCCCTGCGGGACCCGGCAGGACGCCATCGGCCCCTATCCCCTGAGCGTGCTCGCCGCCGGCGCCGATGTCGCCGCGGGGCTGGCGCGGCTGAAGGCGGCCGGCCTGGTCTCCGTCGTCCTGGTGCTCGACGAGCGCCTGCGGCCCGCGATGAGCGCCCTGGAAGCGGCGTCCGTCACCGTCCGGCGCTTCAAGTCGCACTACGTCTATGACCGGAGCCTGGGCCCGCTCGCCTACAGCAAGCACCATCGCTATGAGCTCCGCCGCGCCCTGGCCCGCACCTCGGTCTCGGAAATCCGGCTGGCCGACCACCTGCCGGCCTGGGAAAATCTCTACGGCCAACTCGTCTCCCGCCACGAACTGGGCGGGCTGCACACCTTCTCGCCGGCCCACCACGAGGTCTTGACCCAGCTTGACTGCGTGCGGACCTTCGGCGCCTTCGTCGAGGATCGGCTGGTCTCGGCGCATCTCTTCGTCACCCACGGCGGCCACGCCATGAGCCACCTGGCGGCGTCCGCGCCCGAGGGCTACCAGACCGGCGCGGCCTACGCGGTGAACGATCTCGCGGCGGCCGAGCTCACCGATTGCGGGCTGATCAATTTCGGCGGCGGCGCGGGGGTCGACGACGATCCGACCGACGGCCTCGTTCGTTTCAAGAAAGGGTTCTCCAACAAGGTGGAGCCCGCCTACCTCTGCACCGCGGTCCTGGACGACGACGCCTATCGGGCGCTCAGCGCCGGGCGCGGCGACAGCGGCTTCTTCCCGGCTTACCGCGGGCCACGCCAACTGGAGCGATCTGATGAACATCCGGGGTAAGATCGTCACCCTGCGCGCCGTCGAGGAGAGCGACCTGCCGGCGCTGCACGCCTGGGGCAACGACCCCGACCTTTGGAACATGCTGGGAGGCTGGCATTTCCCGACCTCGCTGCATCAGACGCGCCAGTGGTTCGAACGCCTGGCCGGCGATCCGCTGAACCAGCGCTTCGCCATCGACGTCCCGGGGACCGGCCTGGTCGGCACCGCCAACCTCGTGGACATCGACTGGAAGAACAACAACGCCTTCCACGGCATGATGATCGGCGACCCGTCCATGCGTGGCCGGGGCATCGGGGTCGACGTGATCATGGCCACCATGCGCTACGCCTTCGACGAGCTGCACCTGAAGCGCCTGGACGGCTCGATGGTCGCCTATAACGAGGCCTCGGTGGCCGTGTACTGCGGCAAATGCGGATGGCAGGTCGAAGGCCGCCAGCGCGACTGGTACCACCGCGGCGGTCGCTACTGGGATCGCATCATGGTCGGCGTGACCAGCGACGACTACCGCGCCCTGGTGGGCGCGAACGGCTATTGGGAGACCTGAGTGGCCTGGAAGCAGCTTGGCGCCGTATTCACGCCCGACGGCGCGTTCGACTGGTCGCGGACCCACGCCCAGGCGCCCGCCGCCCTCCTGATGGAGGACCGGATCCGCGTCTATTACGGCACGCGCAACGACGAGAACCGCAGCCGGACCAGCTTCATCGAGCTGGACCGCGCCGATCCCACCCGCCTGCTCCACGTCCACGACAAGCCGGTGATGGACCTGGGCAAGCCGGGGACCCACGACGAGGACGGGGTGATCGGCAGCCAGGTGATGGCCGTCGGCGACGAACTCTGGATGTACTACGGCGGGGTGAGCCGCGGCGGCAGCGTCCCCTACCGGATGTCGGTCGGCCTGGCGCGCAGCCGCGACGGCGGCCTGACCTTCGAGCGGGCCTTCGATGGTCCCGTGGTCGACCGCACGCCGCACGAGCCCTACATGACCATGGCGCCCAACATCATCATCGAGGGCGGGCTCTGGACCATGTGGTACGGCTCCGGCACCGGCTGGGTGGAGATCGACGGCAAGTTCGAGCCCACCTACCAGGTCAAGCTGGCCTTCTCCGATGACGGCCTGACCTGGCGGCAGACCAACCACGCCTGCATTCCCAAGCTGGACCCGCTGGAGGCCAACACCCGCCCCTCGGTTATGCGCACGCCCGACGGCTACGAGATGTGGTTCTCCTATCGCAACAGCCGCGAATACCGCGACGGCGCGGGCTCCTACCGCATCGGCTACGCCACCTCGGCGGATGGCCGCGACTGGCTGCGGCGGCCCGATCCTGAAGGCCTTGCGCCCACCGGCGCCGGCTGGAACTCGGCCACCATGTCCTATCCCAGCGTCATCGCCGCGGACGGCCGCAAGATCATGTTCCACAACGGCGACGGCTTCGGGAAATCCGGCATCGGCTGCGCGATCCTGGAGGACGCATGACCATCCTCGTCTTCCCCTCGGCCCTCGAGGCCGCCGCCAGGTTCGCGCGCGAGGCGGGCCAGTGGGGCCGCCGGGTGGTCGGAGCCTCCTCCCTCGAAGTCGACCCCAACCAAGCCGAGTTCGACGCCTGGGGACGGCTGCCCTTCATCGGGTCCCCCGATTTCTTCGAGGCGCTCGAGGCGCTCGTCGTCCGTGAAAAGGTCACCGCCCTCTTCACGCCCCACGCGCCGACCTTCCACCTGCTCGAGCAGGAGCTGGGCCGCCGGCTGCCGGGCCTGGAGCTCATGGGCCCGGGACCGTTCAGGCGGCAGATGGACCGCGTGACCAACGCGCTCGCGGATGGCGAAGCCGGGCTTGCGAAGGCCCGCGCCTATGGCGAGGGACCCTCCCCGCTCCCGGTGGAATTCATCGCCGGCCTTCTCGCCCAGGTCGAGACCATCCACGGCGAGTGCTCCCGCGACAAGATCCTGGCGATCTGCGGCGTGGTTCCGTCGGCGCCGAAGGGCGACATCGTCGAGATCGGCGCCCTGTTCGGCAAGAGCAGCTACGTGCTGAACCGGGTCGGCGCCTATGGCGGCGTCGGCGCCACCCTGTGCGTCGATCCCTGGGACCTCGGCCTGTCGGTGCAGACCGATGCGCCCACCCACATCCAGGAGGCTTCCGGCGGCTGGGACTGGGATGTGGTCTATTCCGGCTTCCTGGTCAGCATGCTGGCCTGCGCGACCGGCGCCTTCAACTATCTGCGGATGACCTCGGAGGCGGCCCACGGGCGCTATGTCCAGGCCAAGACCGTGACCTCCCGCGAGTTCGGCTCAACCCCGCTCGCGGGCGCCATCTCGGTCCTGCACCTCGACGGCAACCACGACGAATCCGCCGTGGCGCAGGATTTCGAGCTGTGGGGGCCGCTGGTCCTGCCCGGCGGCTGGATCATCTTCGACGACTACAACTGGCCGCACGGGGACGGGCCGCGGAAGGTCGCCGATCGCGCCATCGCCGCCTACGGACCGCGCGTGAAGCGGCGCTTCGTCGCCGGCGGCGCCATGTTCGTCAACCTGGCGTCCTGAGCAGCTTCAGGCCGCCTTCCGCGCCGTGCAGATGTAGTAGAACTGATAGACCTGCGACACGCGCACGTCGGTCAGCGTCGGCGGGAACGTCTCCACCGGACAGCGGTGGATCACGTTGTGGCTGGAGAGCACCTTCATGAAATAGGCCCGCTCCACCGCCGTCGCGGCGTCGTAGATCTGCTCGTCGAGGAACAGCAGCACGCCGCCGGGCTTGGCCACACGCGCCATCTCGGCGATCGCCTTCGAGGGATCGGTGAGGCCGTTCACCGCCCCGTAGCTCAGCACCACGTCGAAGCTGTCGGTCTGGAACGGCAGCTCCATGGCGTCGCCCAGGACCAGGTCCACCGGCACGCCGGCCGCGCTCATCATGTCGCTGCCCTGCTTGAGCATGGTCTCGGACAGGTCGATGGCCGTGTAGTCGGCGTCGAGGTCCATCCAGCCGTGCTTGTAGAGCGAGTTGCACGAGCCCGTGGACACATCGAGGACCTGCAACCTGCGCCCGGCGCTCCGAAGCGGCGCGAGCACCCGCTCATGGACCTGGGCGAAGGACTCGGGCGGCGCATAGGGCTTGCGCGACAGCGACAGCCACGCCGGAACCGCCACCCACATCAGGTGCAGCAGGTAGCGCTGCCGGCTGAGCAGCCAGCCCGCCACCGCCAGCGCGGCGGCCAGCAGCCCGGCCAAGGCGAAGGCGCCGCTCGCAAGGGCGTCGACCAACCCGACCACCAGGCCCAGCAGCACGGCCACGACCACGCCATAGGCGATCCAGTAGGGCCACGACATCGCCAGCGGCCGGACCGGCATCACGATGGCCGGCATCATGACCTGGTAGAGCCGCCCGAACAGGCCGTCATAGAAGGTGTCCCGCAGCTTGCGGTCCTGGGAGCCGAGCCGCGCCTCGACGAACAGCCGTGGTATGCCCGAGGCGCAGGCGAACGCCTGGCCGCAGGCGTCGCAGCGCCACTGGGTCGTGGTGACGGAGAAGTCGCCGGCTCCACATTGCGGGCAGCGGTATTTGCTGGATTTCAGTTCGGTCGCCATGAGGCCCGCCTTACCCGCGAGGATCGAAATAGGCGAAGGTCGCCACCCAGCGGCCGGCGTCGCTGTCCCAGTCGAACTTGTCGCGCAGGTCGGACTGGGTGACCCAGTGCTGATGGTCGTAGCGCCAGATGCAGATGTCGCCGATCTCCTGGCGGGCTTCCATATCGACCACCTCGCCGTCGATCTCGAAGCAGGTGCCGCCGTTGCGGAAGTCCCGGCCGCGCTTGGACAGCGACACGATGAACCCCAGCTTCTGCGGCGTCAGGTTGTGCCAATGCCGCGCGAAGAAGCCGCCGCCGCTCGGATAGTGGATGAGTTGCGGGTGGACATAGGGGCCGGCTTCCGGAATCCCGAACCGGACGCCGTTGCCGGTCAGGTCGTTGTAGAGCAGGCGCAGGGGCTCGAAGAGGCCCCGAAGCGTCGCTTCCAGCTCCGGCGGCGCTGCGGAGAGATCGTTGAAATTGTAGTCGTGGAAGACGTGCGGCGCCTGCTGCTGGCGAGCCACCATCGCCCGGCGGCGATGATAGTTGCCCCGAAAGTCGTCGGTCTCGGCCGCCGGAACCTCTCGCCCCCAGGCCGCCACGGCCGTCCTGGCGGCGGTCAGCATCTCGTCGGGAAAGGCGTGCTTCAGCAGCACCAGTTGCCCGCGGTCCATGACTCGGCGGACGATCTCGCCGCGGTCCATTTCCGTCTCGATGACGCCGTCCCGAAGGCCGGCGCCGACCTCGATCACCCGCTGCAGGTCCAGGGCCGCGCTCACGCCGACGCCGCCAGCCAGCGCGCGTGCATCTGGCGGAAGACGCCCTCCAGATGGCGTGTGAAACCGACCTCGTCGCGATAGGGCGAGGCGTCGAAGCCCGGGCGGACCCTGGCGCGCAGGGCGTCCAGGGCCTGGTGGTCCTGCGTCAGCGTCAGGGCCTTGGCCACATAGTCGTCCCAGCCCTCGGCGATCAGCTCGGGCAGGCCGCAGGGCAGCACCACCGGCACGCCGATGCGGCTGTAGAAGTCGTCGCCCCACTGGGTCAGCACCGGCACGCCGTTGGCCAGGGCGTCGCACGAGGTGGTGCCCCCCGGGCAGGGCGAGGGGTCAAGCGCGAGGTCGATGTCCTGGAACTCGCGCCAGTAGTCGGGGCCCGTGGTGTGGCCGCGGAATTCGAGCTGTTCCGGGGCCGCGCCATAGGCGGCGAAGCGAGCCTGGGTCACCCGCTGCAGCACCGGATCGATGAACGGGCCGTACTTCAGGACCAGGCGATCGGCGGGCCGCTGGCGCAGGATCACCGCCCAGGCCGCGATGGTGATCTCGCTGAGCTTGGCGGGGTTGTTGAACGATCCGTAGGTGACGTAGCCGTTCTTGAGCGCCGGGGTCGGTGCGACGTCCAGGCGCTCGGCCGGCGGACGGCTGGGCGCCACGATCGGGCCGATATGCCAGATCTCCTCGGTGAAGTACTGGTCCGTGCCCGAAACCTCCATGCTGTCGGCATGCAGGATGTAGTCCATGCAGGCCAGGCCCGTGGTCTGCACGAAATTGATCCAGGCGACCTGAACGGGCGCCGGGCGATAGGCGAAGACCGGCAGGCGGCTGCCGGAGGTGTGCCCCCAGACATCGATGAGGATGTCGATCCTGTCGTTGCGGATCTGGGTCGCCACGTCCTGGTCGGACAGTTGGCCGATGCCGCGGACCTTGCAGCCTGGCGGCAGCTCGCCCTCGCCGCTGGGATCGGCGCAATAGAGGAAGACCTCCACCGCCTGGGGATCGTGGGCCTCCAGGACCGGCAGAAGGAACTGGGCCACCTGGTTGCGGGTGAAGCTCGGGCCCACATAGCCGATCCGCAGGCGCCGGTTGGCCGTGCGCTCATTGCCGAAGACCGGTTTCGCCGGCGTCAGGGGCGCGGCGTACAGGTCGCTCCACCGACGCGCCTCCTCCGACACGCGGCGCATGCGGTCCGGGGCGTGGAACACCGCGTAGAGCAGGAACTCGTGGATCGCCGGGTGTGGAAAGGCCTCGGCCGTCGCGCTGAACACGTCGATGGCCTCGTCCGTTCGCCCCTGGTGCTGCAGCGACAGGCCGTAGCTGATCATCCGCTCCGCGTCGGGCTTGTCGAGATCCAGGCTGCACCCGAGCGCCAGGCTGGCCAGCGCCATGTGCTTGGTCGCGTAGAGCTGCCGCCCCACCTGGGCGCAATAGGCCTTGTCGGTCTTGAATCGTCCCGCATCGACACCGTGGGTGCGGAGCATGGCCCCGGCGTGCAGGTTCCGCGCGTCGTCCAGCGTCTGGCGCGCGATCCCCGCCTCGCCGGCCGCCACCAGGGCGCTGTAGAGCCAGTAGCGGCTCTCGTGGTCAGCGGGCCGCGCCTCGGCGATGGCGTGAAACAGGTTCGCGGCCGTCACCGGGTCGCCGGCGTCGAGCGCGGCGCGGCCCTCGGCGATGGGGTCGGACGACGCCAGGCTGGCGAGGGCGGCGGTCATATCAGGCCTTCAGAACCGTGTTGGCGCGGATCGCGGCCGAGCCGTCGGCGGCGAGGTCCTTGCGGGTGTCGATCAGGCTGAGCGGGCCGTTCAGGGTCGCGTTCACCGCCTCCATGCCCACCGCGCGGTCCTTGCCCCGGGCCACCAGGTAGCGCAGCGAGATCCGCTCGTGATCGGCGGCGTCGGGCTGGGTGCCATGCAGGGTGCAGGCGTGCCACATGGCGGCGAAGCCGGTGTCGCCGGTCAGGATCCGCTGGCGCGTCTCCGTCTCGCCATGTGGGTCGTTGCGGTAGGTCCAGGCGTCGTCGCCGCTGCGCGTTAGATCGTGCGGGAAAACCGAGCCGCCCAGCCTGTGGCTGCCCTCCAGCAGGTAGAGCGGCGCGTCCGCGCGCGTCACCGGATGGAGATAGACGTAGAGCGTCAGGAAGTCGGCCTCGCGCTCCTTGTAGTCGATCAGGTCCTGGTGGAAGTCGATGCCGTAGAAATAGGTGATGTCGCGGTGTTCGGGGCGCACATAGGCGCCGAGATTGTTCACCGGATTGCCGTGGATGCGGGTCTTCAGCCAGTCGGGGATCGCGCTGGCGGGCACGCCGCAGACCACCTTCTTGTTCAGGATCTCATAGTCGGCGCCCAGCAGGGCCGTGATCGCCTCGACGATGTGCGGCGCCTGCTCGACGAACCCCAGCCGTTCCTCGAACCGCTCCAGCAGGTTGCGGCCAGGGCGGGGGTTCACGCCGGTATATTGCGGATCGGCGTCGAACTCGGCCTCGCCCAGGAACAGGCTGTCGTCGAACCGGCGGGTCTGGCGGATCGCTGCGAGCAGGTCGGTCGCCGCGCGCGGGTCCACGGGCGCGTCGAACAGGTGCGCGCCGGCTTCGATGAAGTCGGAGATCACCGCGCCGGCCAGGTCCGGGCGCGCCTTCGCCATCATGTTCACGGTCATCTCCGGTCGTATGGTTAACGACGGAGTAGCCGCATTGCGTTAACCCGTGCTTACGATCGCGCGCCCGCTAGAGCCCCAGCACCATCTTGGCCATGATGTTGTGCTGGATCTCGTTGGACCCGGCATAGATCGAGGTCTTGCGATAGTTGAAGTACATCGGCGCCACCGTGGCGGCGTAGTCGGCGCCGGCGCGCGGGACATTGGTCTCCCCGTGCAGCTCGGCCCAGGTGTCGCGCACGAAGGGCTGGGCGTAGACGCCCGCCGCCTCCAGGGCCAGTTCGGTCACCGCCTGCTGCGCCTGGGAGCCTTCCAGCTTGAGCATGGAGGACGCCGCCCCCATGGCCTCGCCCGACGTCCGCGCCGCGAACATCCGCAGCTCGGTGGCGTTCAGCACCTCGACCTTGATCTGCAGCTCGGACAGCTTCCGGCGGAAATCGGGATCGTCCATCATCCGGCGCCCGCCGTCGGACGGCTCGACCCCGGCGATCTTCTTGACCTTGGCCAGCTGGTTGGTCAGGCCCGCCGCGTAGGGATTGCCGCGCTCGAACTGCAGCAGGTACTTGGCGTAGGTCCAGCCCTGGCCCTCCTCGCCGATCCGATTGGCGACCGGAACCCGGACGTCCTCGAAGAACACCTGGTTGATCTCCTCCTCCCCGGTCGGCGGACCGTCCAGGGTGGGCAGCGGCACGACCGTGATCCCCGGCGTCTTCATGTCCAGCAGCAGGAAGCTGATCCCCATCTGCCGGATCGGCTCGACCGAGGTCCGCACCAGGCAGAACATCCAGTCGGCGTGCTGGGCGTAGGTCGTCCAGATTTTTGAACCGTTCAGTACATAATGATCGCCGTCGCGCTCGGCCTTCATCGACAGCGAGGCCAGGTCCGAACCGGACCCCGGCTCGGAATAGCCCTGGCACCACCAGACGTCGGACGACAGGATCTTGGGCAGGTGCTGGGCCTTCTGCTCCGGGGTGCCGAAGGCCATGACCACCGGGGCGCACATCTTCAGGCCCATGTTGCTGGTCGAGGGGGCGCCGGCCAGGGCCATCTCCATGTCGAAGATGTACTTCTGGGCGTGGCTCCAGCCGGTGCCGCCGTATTCCGTCGGCCAGTCGGGCGCGATCCAGCCCTTGTCGCCCAGCCGCTTCAGCCAGCGGATCTGACCGTCCTTGCCGATGTGGCCGTTCTTCGACTGGGCCATGTGGGCCCGCATGTCGTCGTCAAAGGCGTCGGCGATGAACGCCCGGACCTCGTCGCGGAAGGCGAGGTCTTCCTTGGAAAATTCGAGGTCCATGACGTGCTCCTAGACGGCGTCGAGATATTCGATCTCGGGACGGCCGCCCATGCAGGGGCCCATCTTGGCGCCGGCGGCCTTGAAGTAATCGGTCTGACCGTGGGCGGAGAGCGCCTCCTGGTCCTTGTAGAGCTCCAACACCTTGTAGACCGTGGCGTCGGTGCGGCTCTTGGTCAGCTGGTAGAAGACATTGCCCGGCTCATTGGCCCGGACCTGCGCGGCCAGATCGGTGAAGATCGCCTCGAACTCACCCTGCTTGCCGTCCTGGACCTTCAAGGTCGCCACCACGCCGATCATGCCGTTCTCCCAAACGTTTGTTTGAAGTCACGGTAGAGGGCTAAATGATCATCGGCAAGTCAGCAAAACCGAGGGACGGTCACCACCATCCGCTCATCCCGGCGAAGGCCGGGACCCAGGTCATAGGGCTCGGCGCTGGTACGAAAATTCAGGTGCGGCGGATGAAACTGGGTCCCGGCCTTCGCCGGGATGAGCGGTTTAGGAGCAGAGCTACCGCCCCGCGGGCTCGTTCCAGCCATAGGCCACCCAGTGGTGGCCGCCCAGGTTGCGGGCTTCGATGACGCCGTCGTCGCGGCGGACGCGGGCGCGCTTGGCGCGGAGCGCGAGGCCGGCGAGGGCCAGCAGGACCGACGCCATCACGGCGATCACCACCACGGTGGCGGCGAAGAACACCGCCAGCACCGCACCGATGGCGACGGCCGCGGCCGTCGCGAGGGCTCCGCCCAACATCGCAAGACTGCGAAGGGCCGAACCGTGCTTCCTGGCGAATTCCCGGACCATGGCTTCCTCGAAGGCGCCGCTTTCTCAGCGACTAGAACGATTATGTCGGACGAGCGATCCCGAACGTCAACTCTAGGCGACGAAAACGTGAAAAAGTGGCGGCATCATGCCGCGCCTTCGAGCGCCATCGCCTTGCGTTCGCGCATAATGGCGTCGAAGGCCGCGTTGATCGCCGCGGCCTTGGCCTCCGCCACCTCGATGAATTCGCTGGGTAAACCCCGGGCGCGGGCCCGGTCGGGGTGGGCGTCCGACACCGCCCGGCGCCAAACCGCGCGCACCGCCTCGTCGCTGGCGTCGTGCTCGACATCCAGCACGCCATAGGGATCGTCGGAGGCCAGGCCCAGATGGGTGGCCTTCAGCCGCCGGAACACCAGGGGCGAGAAGCCGAACAGGTCCGAGACGTTCTCGATGTAGTCCAGCTCGTCCTGCGACACCGCCCCGTCGGCGGCGGCGATGTGGAACAGGCCGTCCAGCACGTCTTCCAGCAGGGTCGGGCAACCGGCGTAGCGCTTGGCCAACCGCCGGGCGTAGCTCTGGTAGCCTCGCGTGGTCTGGCGGGCCAAATCGTACAGCCGGTGGATATTGCGCTCCGAGGCCGCGTCCGGCGTGAACACCCGGGAAAAGGCGTCGAACTCCCCCAGGCTGGCGCGGCCGTCGGCCTTGGCCAGCTTCGCGCCCAACGCGGTCACGGCGGTGGAAAAGGCGGGGTCCTCGCCGGGCCGGGTGGCCGGGCAATCAGCGCAGTCGCCCGCATCGGGCCGGCGGACTGCGAGCCCAGCAATGTTGCGCCAGAAGCTCATGGGAGTTAGCCACCTGTAAGGCCCCGGACGGGACCTGACAACGCGTATCCGAACATTGGAAGGTTAAGGATTGGACAGGCTCTGGAGCTTCTGGATCGATCGTGGCGGCACCTTCACCGACGTGATCGGACGCGGGCCGGACGGTTCGGAGCTGTCCCTGAAGCTGCTTTCCGCCTCCCCGTCCTATGAGGACGCCGCCGTCGAGGCCATGCGCCGGACACTCGACGTCGGGCCCGGCGAGCCATTTCCCGCCGACCGCGTCGGGGCCATCAAGATGGGCACCACCGTGGCCACCAACGCCCTGTTGGAGCGAGCCGGGGCCAAGACCCTGTTCGTCACCACGCAGGGTTTCGCCGATTCGCTGGTGATCGGCGACCAGTCCCGGCCGGAGCTCTTCGCGCTCAACATCGTCCGCCCCGAGCCGCTCTATTCCGGCGTGGTGGAGGCCCAGGAGCGGCTCGCCGCCGACGGCGCGGTGGTCACCCCCCTAGACGCCGACGCCCTGGCCGAGAAGCTCGCCGCCGCCCGCGCTGAAGGCTTCACCTCCGCGGCCATCGCGTTCCTGCACGCCGATCTCAACCCGGCCCACGAGATCGTCGCCGGGGACTTGGCCCGCGCCGCCGGCTTTGACTTCGTCGCGCTGAGCCACGAGGTCTCGCCCCTGCCCCGCTTCATCCCCCGCGCCGAGACCACCGTCGCCGACGCCTATCTGACGCCGATCCTGCAGGCCTATGTGCAGCGGGTGGCCCGGGCGGTGGCCGGCGCCCCGCTCTATTTCATGACCTCGGCCGGCGGCCTGGTCCGCGCCGAGGCCTTCCGCGGTCGCGACGCCGTGGTCTCGGGACCGGCCGGCGGCGTGGTGGGCGTGGCCCGTACGGCGCAGATGGCCGGCGCCCCGCAGACGCTCGGCTTCGACATGGGCGGCACCTCCACCGACGTCTGCCGCTACGCGGGCAGCTTGGAGCGGCGCGACACCGCCAAGGTGGCCGGGGTGCGCCTGCGCAGCCCCATGCTGGACGTGGAGACCGTGGCGGCCGGCGGCGGCTCGATCCTGGCCTTCGACGGCCTGCGCGCCCGGGTCGGGCCGCAGAGCGCCGGCGCCGATCCCGGCCCTGCCGCCTACGGCCGCGGCGGTCCGGCCACGGTCACCGACGCCAACCTGGTCCTGGGCCGGCTCGATCCGCGCTTCTTCCCCTCGATCTTCGGGCCCAGGGGCGACGCCCCGCTGGACGTCGCCGCCGCCCGCGCCGCCATCGCCAGGCTGGCGGAAGCCATGGGCTCACCCAGCGTCGAGGCCGCCGCGGAGGGCTTCGTGGCCATCGCCGTGGAACAGATGGCCCGCGCCACCGACCGCATCTCCACCGAGCGCGGCTTCGACCCCCGCGACCATGCCTTGACCGCGTTCGGGGGCGCCGCCGGGCAGGTCGCCTGCGAGGTGGCCGACGCGCTGGGTCCCTGGCAGGTGCTCTGTCCCCGCTACGGCAGCGTGCTCTCGGCCTGGGGCATCGGCCAGGCCGAGGTGACGAGCCTGCGCCAGATGGGCCTCGACGCTATTCTCGACGCTGCCGGCCTCGCCCGCGCCCAGGCCCTGGCTGTCGAGGTGGAGGCCCAGGCCCGCGCGGCCCTCGCCGACCAGGGCGCGGAAGCCTCGGAGGTCCGCCGCACCCTGCGCCTGCGCTACGACGGCGCCGACGCCCAGATCTCCATCCCGGTCGGCGACCTAGCCCAGGTGAAAGCCGCCTTCGAGGCCGGTCACCAGCGCCTGTTCGGCTTCATCGAAGCCGAACTCCCCATCGTCATCGCCACCGTCGAAGTCGAAGCCGTTAGCATCTCCTCCTCTCCCCATTCATGGGGAGAGGATAGGGTGAGGGGCGCGTCGCAAGGCGACGCAACTCTGCCCAACCCCAACCACGAAGCTTCCGAAAGCCCCCCCTCACCCTACCCTCTCCCCCCGGAAGACGTGGGGAGAGGAAAGACTGTCCGCATGTTCTTCCACGGCGCCTGGCACGCCGCCCCGATCATCCTGGCCGAAACCCTCACCGAAACCGCCGGCCCCGCCCTCATCGTCCGCCCCGACACCCAGATCGCCCTTTCCCCGGGCTGGATCGCCACCCCCGCCGCCGACGGCCTGATCCGCCTGGACCGCGCCCAGCACATCGTCACCGCCGAGCTCACCCTCGAGCGGCCCGACCCGGTCACCCTGGAGCTGTTCAACAAGCGCTTCATGGGCGTGGCCGAAGCCATGGGCGCGGCCCTCGAACGCACCGCCCATTCCGTCAACATCAAGGAGCGCCTGGACTTCTCCTGCGCCCTGTTCGACGCCGATGGCGGCCTGGTGGCCAACGCCCCGCACATGCCGGTCCACCTCGGCTCCATGGGCGCCAGCGTCCGGGCCGTGCGCGACCGCCATCCGGACCTCAAGCCGGGCGAGGCCTATGCGCTCAACAACCCCTATGCTGGCGGCACCCACCTGCCCGACATCACCGTGGTCATGCCGATCTTCATGGGCGACGAGCGATCTCTTCCTCCCACGTTTACGGGCGAGGGGGACCGCGAAGCGGTGGAGGGGGCGGCCTCAGGCTCTGCGCCCAGCCTCGCCCCCTCCACCACCCTTCGGGCGGTCCCCCTCCCCCATTCGCTCCGCGATGTGGGAGGAAAAAGTCCCACCTTCTACGTCGCCGCCCGCGGCCACCACGCCGATGTCGGCGGGGTCCAGCCCGGCTCCATGCCGCCCTTCTCCCACACCCTGGACGAGGAAGGCGTCCTGCTCGACGCCCTGCCGATCATGCAGGGCGGCCGGTTCCTCGAGGCCGAGACCCGCGCGGCTCTCGGCTCGGGCCAATGGCCGTCCCGCGCCCCCGACCGCAATCTCGCCGACCTCAAGGCCCAGATCGCCGCCTGCCAGGCCGGCGCCGCCTCGGTCCGCACCATGATCGAGACCCATGGCGGCGCGGCGGTCGCCGCCTACATGACCTTCGTCCAGCAGAACGCCGCGGCCTCGGTCCGCCGGGCCATCGGCAAGCTCTCGAACGGCGAGGCCCGCGTGCCCATGGACGGCGGCGGCGAGGTCGTCGTGCGCACCACCGTCGACGCCGCCAAGGGCGAGGCCACCCTGGACTTCCGCGAGTCCGCGGCCCAGCTCGGCTCCAACTTCAACGCCCCTTCGGCCATCGTCGACGCCGCGGCGCTCTATGTGTTCCGCACCCTGGTCGACGACGACATCCCGCTGAACGCCGGCTGCCTGGAGCCCCTGCGCATCCTCACTCGCGAGGGCTCGATGCTCGCTCCGAAATACCCCGCCGCCGTGGTCGCCGGGAATGTCGAGACCAGCCAGCACGTGGTCGACGCCCTCTATGCGGCCCTGGGGGTCATGGCCAACGCCCAGGGCTCGATGAACAATTTCACCTTCGGCGACGAGGACCGCCAGTACTACGAGACCATCTGCGGCGGGGCCGGCGCCACCGCCGACCGCGCCGGGACCAGCGCCGTCCACACCCACATGACCAATTCCCGCCTGACCGATCCGGAAATCCTGGAACGCCGCTTCCCGGTCCGGGTCGAGGCCTTCGCCATCCGCCACGGATCGGCCGGCGCCGGCGCCATGGCCGGCGGCGAGGGCGCCTATCGCCGGGTCCGCTTCCTAGCCCCCATGGAGGCGGCCCTGCTCTCCACCCGCCGCCTGCACGCGCCGCAGGGGATCGCCGGCGGCGGCCCCGCCCTGCCCGGTCGCCAGCGTTTGATCGAACGCTCCGGCGCGGTAAAGGAACTGCCCGGCTGCTTTTCCATTACGGTCCAGCCCGGCGACGTCATCGAGATCGAGACCCCCGGCGGCGGGGGCTTTGGTCGGTCCGCCGCCTGATCAGACATTCGAGGTCCTATGTCCGCGCTGTTGTTCGCTCTCGCCCTGTTCGCCCAGGATGCCGCGCCTGCCGCCGCGGAGCCCGCGCCGGACGTCGTCGAGGCGCCCTACCCCGCCGGCGCGCCCAAGGACGACTACGGCCTGGTCGCCTGGTGCCACGGGGCGCTGACCGGCTATCTCGACCTGCACGACCAGGTGATGCCCGAGGTCACCCGCATCGAGACCACCTTCCGCGCGCCGGGCCGCACAATCGCCGAGGACCTGCAGGTCTATGCCGACCTGCAGAAGCAGGGCCGCAAGGACCTGAAGCTGTTCGCCCGCGCCATGGAGACCGCCGAACGCGCCAGCCTCAAGCCAATCAATGTCCGCGGCGGCGAGGCCGTGAAGCGCGGCCGCGCCACCTGGGCCGCCGCCCCCAACCTGCCCAAGGCGCGCCTGGCCCAGGAATGGATGAGCTGGACCCTGCCGGCCCGCTGCTCCACCACCGCCAAGGCGCTCGAAGCCCGCGCCAAGCTGCTCGGCGCCACCTTCGACGCCAGCGCCGAAATGCCCGCCGACCCTGCCCCGCCCAGCGAGGCGCCGGTGGAAGCGCCCGCCAACCCGTCATAGGGCTCGGAATTCGCCACCTTTTCCTCCCCCATTCATGGGGGAGGGGGACCATCCGCTAGGATGGTGGCGGGGGCGAGACCGGGCTCGGCGCTTGAGGCCGCCCCCACCACCGCCTATCGGCGGTCCCCCTCCCCCGTAAACGGGTGAGGAAAAGGACGCACCCCAAGACTCTGGTCACAAACGGCCCCTCGTGCGTTTACTTTGATCACGTGACGCCCTCGACGGCGTCCGGAGAGGGATAGGCTTGCCGACCGTAGCGTTTGTGAATCCGAAGGGGGGCGCGGGTAAGACCACCGCCGCGCTTCTGCTTGCGCTCGGCCTCAGCGAGCAGGGCCAGCGCGTGGCCATGATCGATTCCGACCCCAACAAGCCCCTGGTCCACTGGGCCAGCCTGCCCGGCCGGCCCGACAGGATCTCCGTCCACCCCGCCCCCATGACCCAGGATATCCGCGACGCCCTGCGCGAGGCCCAGCGGAAACAGCCCGACTGGCTGATCCTCGACACCGAGGGCTCGATCCGCGGGGCGATGAACTTCACCACCATGCGGCTGGACCTGGTCCTGACCCCGCTGGCCTCCTCCGCCATCGAGGCCATCCAGGCGATCAAGGCCGCCGAGATGGTCGCCCAGTTCGGCAAACGCGGCGGCGCCCCCCTGCTGCACCGCTGCCTGCTGACCCGCGTCCCCGCAGCCCTGCGGCCCCGCTCGCTGAAGCAGGTGGTCGAGCAGCTGCGCGAAAGCGACATCGGCATCCTGCCCACCGCCCTCATCGAGAAGGAGGCGTTCCGGATGCTGTTCTCGGTCGGCGGCGGCTTCGCTGAGCTGGAACGCAGCGGCGTCGGCGGCGTCCCCGCCGCCCGCGCCAACGCCCAGGGCTACCTGGCCGCCGTGCTGGAACTCCTCGAAAGCGCCAAGACCCAGGCGGCTTAGGGTCTCGGTCAGGTCATTCCGGCGGTGGCCATCGCGAGGGCGGCTGTCGCAAGACTTGCCGGTTCGGAGACAAGGCCGTCCGCCCCCGCGGCCTCCAACTCGTCCAGGGTTCCGTAACCCCACAGGACGCCGAGGGCGCGCATCTCGTTCGCATGGGCTCCCGCGACGTCATGTCGACGATCCCCGATCATCACGCAGTGGCCCGGCGCCAGCGAATGAAGCTCCGCAATATGGGAGATCAGTTCCGGCTTGTGGTCCAGCGCGCCGCCCGGCTCGGAGCCGTGGATGGCGACGAAAAAGCCATCGAAGCCGATGTGCTCCAGAATGCGCTGGGCGAATTCTCTGCGCTTTGACGTGGCAAGAATGAGCTGCGCGCCCGCGCGCCGCATCGCCGTCAGCGCCTGCCCGATGCCTGGATAAGGCAGGCTGCTGAACAGGCCGCGCTGGCCATAGTCTGAGCGATAGGCCGCCACCGCCTCGGTGACCCGATCGTCTCCATATCGTTCCAGCAGCCACCGCATGCCGTCCTCTATCGGCGGGCCGATCAGCGCCGAAAGGTCGAGCGATGGCTCGGGCGTATGGCCTAGGGCGCGCAGAGCGGCCCGGCAGCTCGACAGAATGCCCGGCTCCGAATCAATGAGCGTGCCGTCCAGATCCAAAAGCACTGTGGGGGTGGTCGAAAGCATGGCCGAGCTTAACCCACGTTGGCGGGCTGGCTAGCGCCGCGTTCCGCCCTTCCCGGCACTCCAGGGAATCCGCCAGGGCGCGGCGCTTCATAGATTCTCCGGCGCGACCTCGCCTCTCACCAACGCTTGTCCGCCATACCCGCCACACGAATTATCGCCGGACGTGGCGCGAAAGCGACAGGCGCGGTTCTGACGCCCGCGCCGAAACTCACGCGGGCCGTGAACCTTGATTTTCCAGGGCTAATTTCGACAGTTTTCGAAGTTTCGGTACGATTTTGTCCATAGATTCAAATTCTGAACAATGTTCGGATGAGTTTTGACAGACCCGTCGTATGTGTCCGCACTCTATTCTTTCATGCATACAAAATCGACTTGCGTTTTGCTGAAATCCTCGCGCATTCCTCCCCCGCAATCTGTCGCAATATCGACGGATAACGTAGTTATATTAAAAGGGGAAACGCTTGCTACAATCCAGATACCTTGCCGGAGCCTCCTCCCTCGCGCTCCTGCTCACCCTCGGCGCCGGCCAGGCCCTGGCCCAGGATTCCGCCGAGGTCGAAGAGGTCGTGGTCACCGGCTCGTTCATCGCCGGCACCCCCGAAGACGCCGCCCTGCCGGTCAATGTCATCGGCGCCGAGGAGATGGCCAAGCAGGGCTCGCCCTCGACCGTCGACCTGATCAAGTCCATCCCCGCCGTCTCGGGCGCCGTGGGTGAGTCCAACCAGTTCGGCGCCGGCCAGACCACCGGCTCGGGCAACGTCAACCTGCGCGGCCTGGGCGCCGAGCGGACCCTGGTGTTGTTCAATGGCCGCCGCATGGCGATCTCGCCCGGCTCCATCTATGTCGACACCAACCTGATCCCGACCGCCGCCATCGGCCGCATCGAGGTGCTGAAGGACGGCGCGGCCGCCACCTACGGCTCCGACGCCATCGGCGGGGTGGTCAACTTCATCACCCGGCGCAACCTGAGCGGCCTGGAGGTCTCCGGCGGCTATTCGCTGATCGACGGCTCCAAGGGCGACTACAATGTCAACGCCGCCTATGGTTGGGTCGGCGACCGCGGCGACGTCCTGGTCACCGCCGGCTACCGCAAGCGCTCGGAACTCTCCACCACCGACCGCGACTTCGCCCTGCGTTCCTTCACCGACAACCCCCAGGGCGGCTGGTCCACCTTCGGCAATCCCGGCCTCTACCTCTCCAGCAGCAATGGCGGGACGACCTTCACCTCCCCCGTGGTCGACCCGGCCTGCGGCGCCATCTCCGGCCCCGGCACGGCGACCAGCTGCCAGTTCCAGTTCCTCGGCTTCGACAATCTGACCGAGGATGAGGATCACTGGCAGCTCTACGGCGAGATCAATTTCGACCTCACCGACACCACCAAGTTCCACGCCGAAATCCTCTATTCGGGCCACGAGGTCGCCGCCGAGAACTCCTCGCCGTCCTACCCGCCCAACAACTTCCCGACCTCGGCGCTGACCACCAAGGTCCAGGGCAACGGCTTCTACATTCCCAGCGCCAATCCGGGCCTCCAGGCCCTGATCGCCTCGGGCGGGCTGACCCCGGCCCAGGCCGCCACGGCCGGCGCCAACGGCCTCTTCACCTCGGTCGCCTGGCGTCCGCTCGGCGTCGGCGGCAACCCGCTGTTCGGCGGCAAGGGCAAGGAGGACAAGCGCGCCTTCGAGGCCTACCGCATCTCCGCGGGCCTGAAGGGCAAGTTCGACTTCGGCGGCGGGATCGGCTGGGACGCCGCGCTCACCTACATGGACAACAACAGCGAGATCGCCACGCCGGACGTCCTGGTGGGCCGTATGCAGCTCGCCCTGCGCGGTCTGGGCGGCAATGGCTGCACCGGCAATACCCCCGGCGCCAACGGCTGCCTGTGGTTCAACCCGTTCTCCTCGGGCGTGGCGGGCAACGCCATCGATGGCCGGACCAATCCGAACTACAACGCCGCCACGGCCAACAGCCTGGAAGTCCTCGACTACGTCTTCGACGAATACGCCTACAAGATCCGCTCGCAGATGTTCACCGCCGACCTGGTGTTCAACGGCGACCTGCCCGTCGACTTCGGCGCGGGCCAGCTGGCCTGGGCCGCCGGCGCCCAGTACCGCTGGAGCGGCATCGAGCGGCAGAACAGCGACTTCACCAACATCGCCGTCAGCCCCTGCGCCGACTCCTCGGTCAATCCGGGGGCGACCTGCACGGCCAAGAACGGGCCGTTCAGCTTCTTCGGGGCGCTCGCCGACTACGACCTCGACTATTCGGTGATCGCCACCTTCGCCGAACTGCAGATGCCGTTCACCGACAGCCTGACCGGCACCTTCGCCATCCGCTACGAGGACTACGGCGGCAATATCGGCGCGACCACCAATCCCAAGGTGGCGCTCAAGTGGCAGGCGGCCGACTGGCTGGCCTTCCGCGCCTCGGCGGGCTCGACCTTCCGCGCTCCGCCCCAGACCCAGATCGCCAACACCGCCACCACCAGCCTCGCCTACACCACCGCGGCCGGCGGCTATCGCGCCTACGACCTCTGGGGCGCCGCCAACCTGAAGCCGGAAAAGGCCGACACCCTGAACCTCGGCGTCCTGTTCGAGATGGGCGACTTCAACGCCTCGCTCGACTACTGGCGCTTCGCCTTCAAGGGCCCGATCGACAACGAGAGCGGCTCCGACATCGTCAACGCCATCTTCCCCAACGGGGCGGCCGGCGCCAACAACTGCGCCAACCCCGCCTACGCCCCGCTGCTGGCCCGGATCAGCTTCACCGGCGCCTGCTCGGCCCCGAACATCAACCGGGTGCGGATCAACTACGTCAACAGCCCCGACATCGACACCAGCGGGCTGGACTTCGCGGCCAGCTACCGGGCGCGTGACGTACTGGGCGGCGACATGAACTTCGGCCTCGATCTGACCTATGTGCTGGAATACATCGTCGCGGCTACGACCCTGGAAGGCGTCGTGGTCGCCAAGGAGACCGACTACGCCGGGACCATGGACTATCTCGGCTACGGCTCGCAGCCGCAGTGGAAGGCCACCGCCTTCGCCGAATACGCCCGCGGCGACCACAACATCCGTTGGACCCTGCGCTATGTCGACGACATGCGCGACACCCGCGGCGGCACGTCGACCTTCGCCACCAACCAGAACGGCCGCAAGATCAAGGCCTTCGTCACCAGCGACATCACCTACCGGGTGGTCCTGCCTTGGGACACGACCCTGACCGCCGCGGTGATCAACGTGTTCGACGAGGACCCGCCGTTCGCGCGCCTCGACCTAAGCTACGACCCGTTCACGGCCAATCCGCTCGGCCGCTACTACAAGCTGGGCGTCACCAAGCGGTTCTAGGAGGTCTTCCCCCTCGAGAACCACCACTGGCCGGTCCCCCACGGGGCCGGCCTTTTTTTCGGAGGCTAGGCTGGGGATAGGCGCCCTTCTCCCCTTGCGGAAGAAGGAATTCTCGCGTGCGCCACGGCGGGCAGACCCCCTTGTGGAACATTGTTCGAAGCGTCTCGATGTCCCCGCGCCCCGCTCCGGGCGCGCAGTTGAGGGCGCCGCCATGGCTGACGGAACGACGGACATTCTGAAGGACAAGCGCGCCGCCGCGCGCAAGGCCGCCTACGAGACCCCGCTGGAGGAACTGAACCCGGCCCGAGCCTCGCTGTTCCGCGACGACGCCATGTGGCCGATCTTCGAGCGCCTGCGCGCCGAGGCCCCGGTCCACTTCACGCCCGACAGCAACTACGGCCCCTATTGGTCGATCACCCGCTACGACGACATCATGGCGGTGGACTCCAACCACCAGGTCTTCTCGTCGGCCAAGGGCATCGCGCTGTCGCCCAAGGCCGCCCAGGGGTTCCGCGACCCCAACAACAGCGCCACCAACTTCATCGCCATGGATCCGCCGCGCCACGACGTCCAGCGCAAGACGGTGAGCCCGGCGCTCTCGCCCCATGCGCTCTCGATCATGGCCCCGCTGATCCGCGAGCGGGCGGGCCTGATCCTCGACAGCCTGCCCATCGGCGAGCCCTTCGACTGGGTCGACCTGGTGTCGAAGGAACTCACCACCATGACCTTGGCGACCCTGTTCGCCTTCCCCTTCGACGAACGGCGCAAGCTCACCCGCTGGTCCGACGCCATGACCACCCCGCCGGGCTTCGGCGCCGGCGCCGCCAGCCTGCAGGACCTGCGCGCCACGATGGCCGAGTGCTTCGGCTACTTCACCGAGCTCTGGAACCAGCGGGTCAACGCGGAGCCCACCGGCGACCTGATCTCCATGCTGGCCCACGGCGAGGAGACCCGGAACATGACGATGGCGGAGTTCCACGCCAACGTCGCCCTGCTGATCATCGGCGGCAACGACACGACCCGGAACACCATCTCCGGCTCGGTCCTGGCGCTGAACCAGAACCCCGACCAATACGCCAAGCTCCGCGCCAACCCGGCCCTGATCCCCTCCATGGTCTCCGAGACCATCCGCTGGCAGACCCCGCTCGCCCACATGTCCCGGACCGCGACCCAGGACTTCGAGATGGGCGGCAAGACCATCAAGGCCGGCGACAAGGTGGTCATGTGGTACGTCTCGGGCAATCGCGACGGCTCGGTGATCGAGAACCCCGACAGCTACATCATCGACCGCCCGCGCCCGCGCCAGCACATGTCCTTCGGCTTCGGGATCCACCGTTGCGTCGGCAACCGCCTGGCCGAACTGCAGCTCACCATCATCTGGGAAGAGATCATGAAGCGCTTCCCCGACATCCAGCTCCTGGAAGAGCCGAAGCGCAGCTACTCGGTCTTCGTGAAGGGCTACGAGGACATGAAGGTCGTCCTGCCGTCCAGGCTCTAAGGCTGGCTGCGGGGGCTGGCATCGTCCATGTTCGCGGCCGTCTTCGAAGGACGGCTGTGAGATGACTCGCCCCCAGATCGCCATCGCCGGAACCCTGCGCCGCCGCGCCCTGGACGCGGCCCGCGGCCTGGTCGGCAAGGGTGGGGCCGAGGCCCTGCAACTGCGCGTGATCGCCGCCGAAGTCGGCAGCGGCGTCGCCAGCCTCTACTACCACTTCGCCAACAAGGACGCCCTGCTGGCCGCGGTGGCGGTCGACGGCTGGGGCGAACTCACCCAGAAGATCGAGCGCGCGCGGGCGAGCGGCAGGTTCCCCCACCCGATCGACGCGGCCTCGGCGGCCCTGCTCACCTTCATCCGCCGCAATCCGCACCTCTACGCCCTCATGCAGACCGAGCCGAGCCTGTCGGGGAACCTCGCGGTACGCGCGGCCGAGCAGCAGGCGCTCGAGGCGTTCCAGGCCGCCGTGCGCGACGATGACAGGGCGCCGCCGGACCGGGCCGAAGACATCGCGCTGGTCTTCTGGGTGCTGGGACGCGGAATCGCCTCGGCCGTCCATAGGCAGGAGGACGCGGCGTCGGCCGAGCGCCTGGAACAGGCCGTCCTGCGCGGCTTCGCCTTCCTGATGTCCCGAGGGCCACCCGCCCGACCCGATTCTAGGGCGTGACCTCGGCCAGGGCCACAACCGGCGCCGCGGCCCCCACGCGCATCTTCGCCTTATAGGCCTCCCGCGCCTCGTGGCAGATGTCCCAGTAGGGCTCGCCGCCGAACCGCTCGACCAGCAGCTCGGTGAGCGCGCGGACCTTGCCCGGCATGTGGCCGGCCGGCGGCGGCCGGACCACATAGAGCCCCGCCTCCGGGATCGGATAGTCCAGCAGCAACGGGACCAGCTCCCCCGCCTCGATGGCGTGACCGGCCAGGAAGGTCGGCAGGGCGGCGATACCCAGGCCCGCCACCGCCGCGGCCACCAGGGCCTGGCCGCTATCGGCCTTGAAGCGGCCCTCGGGGCGGATGGTGACCAGCTTCTTGCCGTCCCGGAACGACCAGGCCTCCTGGCCCTGCATCAGGGCGGCGTGGCCCATCAGGTCCTCGGGCGTCAGCGGCGTCCCGTGGCGCTCCAGATAGGCGGGGCTGGCCACCACCGCGGCGTTGATCGGGGCGATCCGCCGGGCGATCAGGCTGGAATCGGCCAGCTTGCCCACCCGCACCGCCACATCGAAGCGCTCGCCGATCAGATCGACGAACCGGTCGCTGTAGGAGGCCGTCACCGACAGTTTCGGATGGCGCACGGCCAGTTCCGCCAGCACCGGCGCCAGGTGAGTCATGCCGAACGACAGGGGCGCGGCCACCCGCAGGCTGCCGACGATCTCCTCGCCGCGCTGGGCCAGCGAATCCCGCGCCGCCTCCAACTCGGCCAGCACCCGGTCGGCGCGCTCCTTGAACTCCGCCCCGGCCTCGGTGAGCGCCACGCCCCGCGTGGTGCGGCTCAGGAGCTGCGCGCCCAGCGAGGCCTCCAGCCGCGAGACCCGGCGGCTGACCATCGACTTCGACAGCTCCAGCCGCTGCCCCGCCCGGCCGAACCCGCCCGCCTCGGCGACCTCGACAAAGGCCCGGATGTCCTCCAGCTCCATCATGGAAGCGTTCCTCTACGCGCAACAATCTGGTGCGATATGTGGGGCTACTGTTGCACAATGTGAACCCTCATCTTCCAGGACGTCAATTCATCAGCGCCCTTGGAGGGGTGTCATGTCCAATATCCTGGTTCTCAACAGCAGCCTCAGCGGCGAGGCCTCGGTCTCGCGCCTGTTGGTCGCCGATGCAGTCACCGAGCTCACCCAACGCGACCCCGGCGCCACCCTGGTGTTCCGCGACCTCGCCGTCGCCGCCATCCCGCACCTGACGCCGGAAAGCGTCGCCGGCGTCCGCGCCCAGGCGACCACGCCGGCCGAGCTGGCCTCCCGCGCCCTCTCCGACGAGCTGATCGCCGAGCTGCGCGCCGCCGACACCATCGTCATCGGCGCCCCGATGTACAATTTCAGCATCCCCAGCACCCTGCGCACCTGGTTCGACCACGTCCTGCGCCCCGGCGTGACCTTCAGCTACTCGGAAGCCGGGCCCAAGGGCCTGATCGAGGGCAAGCGGGTGATCGTCGTGGAGTCGCGCGGCGGCCTCTACAGCGAGGGCCCGGCCCAGGCCGCCGACTTCCAGGAGCCCTATCTGCGCCAGCTGCTGGGCTTCATCGGCCTGACCGACGTCACCTTCGTCCGCGCCGAGAAGATCGGCTACGGCCCCGACGCGCGCGACCAGGCGGTGGCCGACAGCCGCGCGGAACTGGCCAGGCTGGCGGCTTAAACCGAGCGCCCCACCCGGACGTTGAAGAGATGCTCCCCCACTGGGGGAGCTGTCGGCGAAGCCGACTGAGGGGGACTTTGACTCGCTTTCGAGCGCTTCAACCCCCTCCGTCTCTCCGCTTCGCTCCGAGCCACCTCCCCCAGATCGCGCTGCGCGCTGGGGGAGGATCTGGCCGTCGCTACACCTCTCGCCGCATGAACACCCGCGTGCTCTCGTCCAGCCCACGCGCCTCATGCTCGGCCCGGATCTCGGCCATGCCGGGCGTCAGGCTCTCGACGTCCTCGAACCCCAGCCGCCGGTAATAGGGTGCGTTGAACGGTACGTCCTTGAAGGTCGAGAGCGTCAGCGCCGCCCAGCCCCGCTCCGGCGCCAGGTCCGCCACGGCCTCGATGAGCCGCGCCCCGATCCCCCGCCGCTCATGGCTGGGCAGGACGTCCACCTGCTCGATATAGCCGCAGCCCTCCACCTCTCGGAACATCACGAAGGCGATGGGAACCTCGCCGTCGCAGGCGACCAGCAAGCCGCCCTCGCCGACCCGCTCGGCCAGCGTCTCTGCGTCGGTGGGATCGTCGTCGGTCAGCCAGGCCCGGTCGGTCCCGAGGAAGCGGCTGGCGGAGGCGCGCTCGATGGCGCGCACGGGTTCGATATCGGCAAGCTCGGCCGCGCGAAGGCGCAGGTCATGTGTCATCGGAATTATCCGGAAGGAAATGGATCCAAGGGCTGTGGCGGTCTGGCGCTCAGTCTTTCAAGGATCGTGGTCTCCGGGGCTCGCCGATCACGTCGGTCGATCCTAGTTTAGGGCCAACGGCCGCAGCGCGCCAAGGATCGCGACATGGAAACGCCCCACCTGATCTATTTCGCCGACCCCATGTGCTCGTGGTGTTACGGCTTCTCGCCGGTGATCGGCCAGATCCGCCAGGCCTTCGGACGGTCCCTGCCGATCCGGCTGGTCATGGGCGGCCTGCGCCCGGGCACGGACACCCCCACCACCGAAAAGGCCAAAATCGAGCTGGTCGGCCACTGGGGCCATGTCCACGAGGCCACCGGCCTGCCCTTCGACGGCGCCGTGCTGGACCGGCCGGGCTTCCTCTATGACACCGACCCGGCGGCCCGCGCCGTGGTCCGCGTCCGCCGCGACGATCCGGAAAAGGCCCTGATCTATCTCGGCCGCGTGCAGCAGGCCTTCTATGCGGAGAACCAGGACGTCACCAAGGCCGAGACCCTGGCCAACCTCGCCGCCGAGCTGGGCGTCGACCGCGACGCCTTCCTGGCCGACTTCGAGACCGACGACCTCAAGCACGAGACCTGGGCCGACTACGGGACCTCCCAGCGCGCCGGGGTCACCGGCTTCCCGACCCTGGTGGCCGGTCCCGGCGCCGACGGGACCTATGGCGTGGTCACCCGCGGCTACCAGCCCGCCGACCAGGTGCTGCCGGTTCTGCATCGCTGGATGGGCACGGCGTAGCAATTGCCGGGATTGCCGCGCTCCGATTTCCCTTCTCCCCTTGCGGGAGAAGGTGGCCCCGCGAGAGCGGGGTCGGATGAGGGGTCGAAAGCCCTATCCGTTTGACATTTGAGCTGCAGCTAGGCCGGACGCTGGCCGGACGGTTCTGAGAGACCCCTCATCCGTCGGGCTCCTCGCCCGACACCTTCTCCCGCAAGGGGAGAAGGGGGCGAGCGCCTGTGCGGTCAGGCGGCCGGGACCTGGTCCAGGAACCCGGTCACGGTCTTCAGCCGCCCATCCTCCAGGCGGCAGAAGTCGGTGCCCTTGATCGGGGCGTCGGCCGTCCCGTCGGGACCCAGGCCCCAGGAGAAGCGGACATGATCGCCATGTCCGTCGGCCGCGCCGATCAGGGAGAAGCGGAAGCCCGGAAACCGGTCCTGGACCCCGGCGATCAGGGCGTCGACCCCGGCGTGGCCGGCCACGGCGGCCAGCGGGTCCACATAGGTGGCGTCGGCGGCGAAGGCCTCGGCGATCTTGGCCTTGCGGGCCGCGCCGTCCGTCTCGTTCCAGGCGGCGATATAGGCCTCGGCGATGGCTTGGGTCATGGGGAGTGCTCCTTGGCTTGTTGACGCCCCCACCTTGCCGCCCCGCCTGAACCGTCGCGATTACGCGCGAGGTAACGGTGCTAGGCTCGGCCAAACCGGGAGGACCCAATCTTGATCAAGCTCACCTTCGCCCTGACCCGCCGCCCGGAATTCACCCGCGAGGCCTTCCAGGATTACTGGTTCAACACCCACGCCCCCCTGGTCGCCAGCGTCCGCGAGACCCTGCGCATCAAGCGCTATGTCCAGCTGCACAGCCTGCCGGCCGAGATCTCAGCCGACCTGCGCATCGCCCGCGGCGGGCCTGAGGGCTATGACGGGGTCGCCCAGCTCTGGTGGGACAGCTTCGAGGACCTGGCCGCCAACGCCGACAACGAAGCCGCCAAGGCCGCAGGCCGCCTGCTGCTGGAAGACGAGGCCCGCTTCGTCGACCTCCCCAAGTCCCCCCTCTGGTGGGGCCAGGAAAAGGTGATTTTCTAGGGTCGCCGCGGGAGGACATGGCTGGCGTCATGCTCCTTCTCCCCTTGCGGGAGAAGGTGGCCCCGCGAGAGCGGGGTCGGATGAGGGGTCTCTCAGAACTTGCCAGTCGGCTTCGGCGCTGTCTTCAACTCTCAAGCCAGACGGATAGGGCGATCGACCCCTCATCCGTCAGGCTTCGCCTGCCACCTTCTCCCGCAAGGGGAGAAGGGCGCCGAACTGCGATCCCATCCACCACCCAGACACGAAAAGGGCGCTTCCGA
Organism: Phenylobacterium sp.; assembly: GCF_036677185.1. GTDB lineage: Bacteria > Pseudomonadota > Alphaproteobacteria > Caulobacterales > Caulobacteraceae > Phenylobacterium. The sequence continues at coordinate 18,918 of NZ_JAKFEN010000012.1, read as the reverse complement.
CCGTGTCGGAAGCGCCCTCGCCTGTCCCCACAGGCAGACCTTGTCGCCTCGAGGCGCCATGTCTTCAAAACATGGCGCGTTTGTGGCGGATATGACGGTGTTCGCCTAGCCGCGAGATTGTCGCAGGCATGAGGGAGCCCCGGCGCTCTTGGGGAGATCCGGGGCTCAGGCGAAGGCGGTGTCGGGGGCGACCAAGCCTTCGCACCACATGAATACGCGAGACTCGCCCGTGTTCCGTCGTCGCGTAACTTTAATCACGGGCCCGGCCGCGCAGGCCGAAACCGCCCTCGCCATGACCGCCCAGGCTGGAGAACCGCGCCTCCTCGGCCTTGTGGAAATACTGCGAGGCCACCAGCCAGGCCTTCACGGGCCGCAGGCTGGCCAGGCAGCCCACGATCAGCGCCGGGAAGGTGGTCAGCAGGTGGACCCAGATCGGCGGATGCCAAGCGACCTCGGCCCAGGTGAACAGGGCGATGACCACGATGCCGACCCCGCTCATCACGAAGAAGGCCGGGCCGTCGGCCGGGTCGGCAAAGCCGTAGTCCAGGCCGCAGCGGTCGCACGACTTGGCCACGGTCAGGAAGCCGGCGAACAGCCTGCCCTCCCCGCACCGCGGGCAACGGCAGCGCAGGCCGGAGACGATCGGCAGCGGCGGGTCGTGGGGCATGCAGACAATCCTTGAATTGATACATACAATCTCGTATCAATGTATGTATTCCTCGCCGGACTTGCAAGCATGAGCCTCCCCACCGCCCGCTGGCTGGACCGCGTCGACCGCGACGAGGGCCCGATCTACCTGGCCATCCTCAAGGCGCTCTCCGCCGCCATCGCCGGCGGCGAGCTGCAGGCCGGCGAGCAGCTCCCGCCCCAGCGCGCGGTGGCCGCCCAGCTCGGCGTCGACTTCACCACCGTCACCCGCGCCTACGCCGCCGCCCGGGCGCGGGGCCTGGTGGAAGGGGCGGTGGGCCGCGGCACCTTCGTGCGCGGCCGCGCCGCCGAGGACGAGGCGGGCCTGGTCGATCTCTCCATGAACCTGCCGCCGCCGCCCCTGGACCTCTCGCTCGGCCGGATGCTGAAGGAGACCAGCCGCGCCGTCCTCGACCGCACCGATCCCGCCGTCCTGATGGCCTACCACCCCGGCGCCGGGTCCCTGGCCCAGCGCGCCGCCGGCGCCGCCTGGCTAGCCCCGACCCTGGGCGAGGTCGCCCCCGACCGCATCCTGATCTCCCCCGGCGCCCAGACGGCGCTGGCCGCACTCTTCTCCACCCTCATGCGCCGGGGCGACGCCCTGCTGGTCGAGCCCCTGACCTATCCTGGCGTCCTGGCCCTGGCCGCCCACCTGGGCCTGCGCCTGATCCCCTGCCCGACCGACGACCAGGGCGTCCTGCCGCAAGCCCTCGAACGCTTCTGCGCCGAACATCGTCCCAAGGCCATCTACCTGATCCCCACCCTGCAGAACCCCGTCGCCACCACCATGGGCCTGGAGCGCCGGAAGGACGTGGTCCGCATCGCCCGCGCCGCCCAGGTCCCCATCGTCGAGGACGACGCCTATGGCCGCCTGCCGGGCGCCCCCCTGCCGGCCCTGGCCGCGCTCGATCCGGAGAACGTCTGGCACGTGGCCACCCTGTCCAAGGCCCTCTCGCCCGGCCTGCGCACCGCCTTCGTCGCCGCCCCGGACGCCGCGGCCGCCCAGCGCCTGGCCCAGGCCCTGCGTGCGCTATCCCTGATGGCCTCGCCGCTCACCGCCGCCGTGGCCACCGCCTGGATCCGCGAAGGCGCCGCCGAGCACCTGCTGGCCGCCATCCGCGCCGAGGCCCGCGCCCGCCAGGCCCTGGCCCGTGAGATCCTGCCTCATGCCGTCGGCGGCCCCGACGGCGTCCACGTCTGGCTGGACCTGCCCCCGGGCCGCGATCCGGCGGCCCTGCGCGCCAGCGCCGCCCAGCGCGGCCTCTCCCTGGTCACCGCGGACACCTTCGCCGCGGGTCCGAACCCGCGCAACGGCCTGCGCATCTCCCTCGGCGGCCAGTCCCGCCGCGACGTCCTCGCCCAGGCCCTGCAGGCCGTGGCGGCGCTTGTCTAGGCGACTACCTCCAACCGCTCCAGACCCCGGAAGAACGGCAGGGTCCGCCACACCGGCTCCGCGCCCGGATCGGCCAGCCGCAGCTCCGGGAACCGGTCGAACAGCCGCACCAGGGCCACCTGGGCCTCCAGCCGCGCCAGGGGCGCGCCGATGCAGATGTGCGCCCCGCCGCCGAAGGCCACGTGCGGCTTGTGCTTGCGCGCCACGTCGAAGCGGTGCGGGTCCTCGAAGGCCTCCGGGTCGCGATTGGCCGCCCGCAGCGAGAACATGAACGACTCCGTCGCCGCCACCGGGCAGCCGCCCACCTCCATGTCGCGGGACGCCACCCGGCCGGTGATGTCCACCGGCGGCTCGTAGCGCAGGGTCTCCTCGACCACCGCGCTCACCAGTCCCGGATCGGCCTTCAGCTTGGCCAGCTCCTCGGGATGGGTCAGCAGCAGCCGCACGGCGTTGCCGATCAGGTCGGTGGTGGTCAGGTTGCCGCCCACCAGCAGGGCGCCCAGATTGATCCGCAGCTCGATGTCGCTGATCGGCGCCCCCTGCGCCTGCAGCTGGGTCATGTCCGAGATCAGGTCGTCGCGCGGCGCGGCCTTTCGCGCCGCGATGGTCTCCGTCCAATAGGCCGTCAGCGCCGCGCTCGAGGCCTCCATCCGCGCCGTCTGGGCCTCGTTGCGGAACGGGTTGAGGCTCTGGATCACGTCCTCGGACCAGACCCGGAATTCCGCCAGCCGGTCATGGTCGACCCCCAGGATCGAGGCGATCACGTCGATGGGGATCGGCACGCAGAAGGCGGTCATCAGGTCGAAGGGCGCGCCGGGGACAATGCGGTCCAGGGCCTCGTCGACGATCCGCTCCACCTCCGGCCGGAACTTGGCCACCCGGGCGTAGAGCGCCTGGGTCAGGGGCTGGCGGATCCGCGCGTGGTCGGGGTCGTCCAGCAGCAGGATGCTGGTGGTCTCGCCGCGATTGTCCGGGTCGGCGTCGGCCTCCACGAGGCTCCGCGACAGGAAGGATTTCCCGTCGGCCCGGATCGGGTCGCGCCACAGGGTGCGGTCCGACACCATGCTCCGCACATCGGCGTAGCGGGTCAGGACCACGCTGCCCGAGGCCGCGTCGCGATGCACCGGGCAGCGGGCCCGCAGGTCGTCCAGCAGCACATGCGGGTCGGCGCGGTAGGCGGGATTGAGCGGCGTCAGCTCGAACACCGTCGGAAGGGCTCGGTCGGCCATGTCGTCCTCCACCGTTCGACAGGAGGATAGGCTGGGTTCCCTTGCGGCGGTCTAGGGAATTTACCCCGCCCGGTACGGCAGGTAGCCCCGCTCGACCATGCGCCGCAGGGCCTCGTAGGCCTCGGTCAGCTCCTCGAAGGCCAGGCGCATCTCGGCCAGGCGGGTCACCTGCTCGGGGTTCGGGGGCTGGGACGTCTCGGTGCAGGCGAGCGCCGCGGCCACCCACTGGGCTCGGGCGATGGCCGCGGCCACCGCCAGGCGCTGGAACTTGCCGGCGTCGGCATGGCCCAGCACATGGGCGATGACCTCCTGGTTGGAGGCGTAGACGGTGTAGTCGATCCGCTCCATCTGCCCGCGCAGCCGGCGCTGGGCCTGCGGATCGAGCATGGCGTCGGGCTCGAAGTGATCGATGGCGCGTCGCACGTTCGAGGTCCTGGTGACGGACATAGCGGTCTCCCATGCCGAACGACCGACTCTAGGAGTGGGGCTTTAAGGTTCGATTGACGGGAAACCGGAACCGATCTCGCGCGCTTTAGGGGGCTCCAGCCTCACAAGGACGTTACCATGCGTATCATCACCCTCACCGTCGCCGCCGTCGCCGCCCTCTCGCTCGCCGCCTGCGGTAAGCCCGCCGACAAGGCCGCCGAGGCCCAGGCCGACGCCGTCGAGGCCCAGGGCGAGCTCAAGGCCGACGCCCTGCAGAACAAGGCCGACGCCGCCGACGCCCAGGCCGGCGCCATGACCGGCCCCGCCGAGGCCAACGCCGAAGCCCAGGCCGACTCCATGCGCGCCCAGGCCGACGCCACCGAGAAGGCCGCCGACGCCAAGGCCGAGGCCATCGAAGAGAAGAAATAACCGAACGAAGCGCCCGGCTCCGGCCGGGCGCGGCTTCGCCAAGACGATTGGCTTCCGCCGCCCGGGGCGCTAAACGGCGGACATGAGCGACACGCCCCCCGACCGCCTCTCGGTCAACCCGAACAGCCCCTATCATGACGCCGCGGCCCTCGAGCGCGGGGTCGGCGTCGTCTTCAAGGGCGTCGAGAAGACCAATGTCGACGAATATTGCGTCAGCGAAGGCTGGGTCCGCCTCAGCGTCGGCAAGACCGTCGACCGCAAGGGCAACGCCATGACCGTGAAGCTGCAGGGCGAGGTCGCTCCCTACTTCCAGGACATCGCCGCGGTCAAAGAATAGCGCCTCGCGTCCTTCTCCCCTTGCGGGAGAAGGTGGCCTTGCGAAGCAAGGTCGGATGAGGGGTCTCTCAGAACTCGCCGGATAACCTCAGCGCGCTCTTCCACTCAGCAGACGGATAGGGCTTTCGACCCCTCATCCGACCGTTCTCCGAACGGCCACCTTCTCCCGCAAGGGGAGAAGGACGCGTCGGCTTGATTTCAGGCGTTCGCCGGTCCCCACTTCCGGCGTGGTGCGGAATTCGGAGCAGAATCGATGAAGGCTTGGGGTCTGATCCTGGCGATGGCGCTGGCCGCTACGGGCGTCCGGGCCGAAACCGCCCCAAGGACGGTCTATGTCCGGGCCGGCAAGCTCATCGATCCCGAGCAGGGCGTCGTCCAGGCCGATCGGCTGATCAAGGTGGTCGGCGGCCGCGTGGTCGCGGTCACCGCCTGGACCTCGGCCCCGGCCGACGGACGCCTGATCGACTGGTCGGCCTACACCGTCCTGCCCGGCCTGATCGACATGCACACCCATGTGGCGGACGGCTACGGGTCCACCAACGACCCCGCCGAGCCGCTGAAGCACTCGGCGGCCGCGACCATCCTCAAGGGCGCCGAGACCGCCCGCGTCACCCTGCGGGCCGGTTTCACCAGCGTCCGCGACGCGGGCGTCTACCGCGGCCTCAGCGACGTGGCCCTGCGCGACGCCATCGAGGCCGGCCAGGTCGAGGGCCCGCGCATGAAGGTGGCCGGCGCCTATATCACCGTCCCCGGCGGCGGCGGGGCGGTGACCGGCGCGGCGCCCGACGTGATCATTCCGGCCGACTTCAAGCTGGGCGAGGTGCGCAACCCCGGCGAGGCCCGCGACCGGGTGCGCTACCTGCTCCAGCAGGGCGCCGACTTCATCAAGCTGATCGGCACCGGCGCGGTCCTGGCCATGGGTAGCGAGCCCGGCCAGCTCGAGCTCAGCGAAGCCGAGATGAAGGCCGCATGCGACGAGGCCGCCGCCCACGGCAGCTACTGCATCGCCCACGCCCACGGCGCGGAGGGGATCAAGGCCGCCATCCGCGCCGGCGCCCGCTCCATCGAGCACGCCTCCCTGATCGACGACGAGGGCGTTTCGCTGGCCAAGGCCAAGGGCGTCTGGCTGGACATGGACATCTATGACGGCGACTGGATCGACCAGGCCGGCCGCCGCGAGGGCTGGCCCGCCGAGTACCTGCGCAAGAACCTGGAGACCACCGAGCTGCAGCGCCAGGGCTTCCGCAAGGCGGTCAAGGCCGGGGTCAAGCTCAGCTACGGCACCGACGCCGGGGTCTATCCCCACGGCCTGAACGGCCGCCAGTTCGCCTACATGGTCCGCTACGGCATGACCCCCATGCAGGCCATCCAGTCGGCCACCACGGTCGCCGCCGCCCTGATGGGCGCCAGCGCCGATGTCGGCGCCCTCAGCCCCGGCCACTACGGCGACATGATCGCCGTCTCGGGCGACCCGCTCGCCGACATCGAGGCGCTCACCCGCGTGAAGGGAGTCGTCAAGGGCGGAAATCTGGTGAATATTCCGTAAACAGGACACACCGGTTGGCACGACATCTGCGACGCCGCCGCTGCGTCCAGACGAGTTGTGTCACAGTGAGAGGCGCGGAACGGAATGGCTGACGTGCTTCTCAGCGGCCCCTCGCAGGAACCTCCCGCCGCCTCCGGAGCGGACATCTCGAAACGCGCCGGGATGATGCTGCTGCGGCTGTCGCCCTGGGTCGTGTTCGGACCGATCACCGGGGTGCTGAGCGAGATGGCGCTGCGGTCTCATCGCCGCGGCCGGCCCATGCTGGCTGTCAGCTACGTGGTCCTGAACGTCGCCATCCTGCTGGCCATCCCCGCGCTCACCGCCTATCTCGCCTCGCGGCTCTGATTGACTCACTCGCCTCGGCAAGCGCTCATTCGCCGCGTTCGAGGGAGATCCGCCGTATGGCCAAGTTTCAAAACATCCTGGAGACGGTGGGCGACACCCCCGTGGTGCGGATCAACCGCCTGGCTCCGGCCCACGTGAACCTTTACGCCAAGGTGGAGGCCTTCAACCCGCTGGGCTCGGTCAAGGACCGCCTGGCGCTGGGGGTCATCGAGGCGGCGGAAAAGTCCGGCGCGCTGAAGCCCGGCCAGACGGTGATCGAGGCCACCAGCGGCAACACCGGCATCGGCCTGGCCATGGTCTGCGCCCAGAAAGGCTACCCCCTTGTGGTCGTGATGGCCGACAGCTTCAGCGTCGAGCGGCGCAAGCTGATGCGTTTCCTGGGGGCCAAGCTGGTCCTCACCCCGGCCGCGCATCGCGGCACCGGCATGGTCGCCAAGGCGGTCGAACTCGCTCAGAAGCACGGCTGGTTCCTGACCCGCCAGTTCGAGAACGAGGCCAATCCCGACACCCACTCGGCCACCACCGCGCGTGAGATCCTCCGCGATTTCGAAGGCGAGCGCCTGGACTATTGGGTGACCGGCTACGGCACGGGCGGCACGCTGAAGGGCGTGGGCCGCGTGCTGCGCCAGGAACGGCCCGAAACCAAGATCGTGGTGTGCGAACCGCAGGACGCCCCCCTGCTCGGCAGCGGCGCCCCCCAGGCCCGCAACCCCGATGGCTCGGCGTCCGACGGTCACCCGGCCTGGAAGCCCCATCCGATGCAAGGCTGGACCCCGGACTTCATCCCCAAGCTGACCGGCGACGCGGTGGATATGGGCCTGGCCGACATGATCCTGCCCATCGAGATGGCCGACGCCATGGGGCGCAGCAAGGATCTGGCGCAGAAGGAAGGCGTCTTCGTCGGCATCACCGCCGGCGCCACCCTGGCCGGCGCCCTGCGCGTTGCACGGGACGCGCCGCAGGGGGCCAACATCCTCTGCATGCTGCCCGACACCGGCGAGCGCTACCTCTCGACCCCGCTGTTCGCCGACGTCTCCATCGAGATGACCCCCGAGGAGCTCGAGATCGCCCGTTCGTCCCCAATGTTCGCCGACGTCCCCACCCCGGCCTGAGGGGCGACCAACGCGCCCTTCTCCCGCAAGGGGAGAAGGGCGTGAGCGTCCCGCCCCTACAGCTCCACGAAGCTCTCGAACCCGCCGAAGATCATGCGCTTGCTGTCGAACGGGCACTCGTCAGGGCCCTTCAGGCGCAGATCGGCCATCACCTTGGCGTTGATCTCGTCGCGCGCCCGGCGCGAGGCGAAGGTGATCCAGGAGAACACCACGATCTCGTCGTCCTTGGCCTGGACGGCGCGGGGGAACGAGGTCAGCTCGCCCATCGGCACATCGTCGCCGATGCATTCCACATAGGATAGCGCGCCGTACTCCTTCCAGATCGTCCCAGCGAGGCGGGCTATCTCCTTATAGGCCTCGATACTGGCCTTCGGGACCGCCAGGACGAAACCGTCGACATAGGACATCTTGCGTCTCCTCTTGATCGCTTCGTCCAAAGGACGCGCGCCTGGAGAGCGTTCCGACAAGGGCCGGCGAATTTTTGCCGCCACGCGTCCTTCTCCCCCTGCGGGAGAAGGTGGCCTTGCGGAGCAAGGTCGGATGAGGGGTCTCTCAGAACTCTGCGGTTAGATCGGCGAAGCCGAATTGAACCACGAAGGACACCAAGGACACAAAGGACCACGAAGTTCATGAGGACGCGGATGGCGCGAGGCTCTAACGCGGACCCTTGGTGCTCCTTTGTGTCCTTGGTGTCCTTTGTGGTTCCTCTATCCTCGGGCCTCCGCGGCTTCGCCGCCGCCAATCGGATAGGGCTTTCGACCCCTCATCCGACCCCGCTCTCGCGGGGCCACCTTCTCCCTCAAGGGGAGAAGGATCCAGAGAGGTCCATCCGCGAGGCCGCTCAATGGGGCCCGGCCAGGTGATGCATGTCGCCCGGCAAGGCGGAGGTGTCCGTGCGCCGGCCCCACGGGCCCTGGACGGCCTGGCCCCGCCGCCGCGACGCGCGCGCCGCCAGGAATTCCTGCAGCATGGCGACCCAGCCAAAGGGAACGTCCTTATGCAGCCTGCTCAGCTCTTCCATGATCTTTCTCCGTCCACGGCCCTTTCCGGGCTTGGAGAAGATCGCGCCTGGGCGCTCCCGTGACAAACGCGTCCTCCTGCTCTAAACATTAGGACAGCTTATGCCAGACAGTCTCGCCACCATCCCGCTCAGCGCCATCCGGGTCTTCGAGGCCGCCGCGCGCCTGAAGAGCTTCACCCGCGCCGCCGAGGAGCTGGGCGTCACCCAGGCGGCGGTGAGCTGGCAGGTGAAGGCCCTGGAGCGCCGGCTGGACCAGGCCCTCTTCCTGCGCCTGCCGCGCGAGGTCGTGCTGACCGCCGCCGGCGAGCGGCTGGCGCGGGCTTCCAGCGAGGCGGTCAACCTGCTGCGCGCGGCGCTCGACGACCTCACCGAGACCGGCGAGGGCGTGCTGGCCATCACCACCATGCAGACCCTGGCCACCCAGTGGCTGGCGCCGCGGATCGGGGCCTTCCAGGTCGCCCACCCTAAGCTGGCCGTGCGGCTGGAGGCCAGCGGCCGGCTGGTGGACCTGATCCACGAGAACCTGGATGTGGCCGTGCGCGGCGGCTATGGCGACTGGCCCGGCCTGGAGGCCCACTTCCTCTTCCCCTCCGAGCAGACGCCGCTCTGCACGCCGCAAATGCGCGAGAGCCTGGGCGGGCTGGAAAAGCCCGAGGACCTGCTGGCCGCCCCGCGCATCGGCTCGCCCGACGAGTGGGCGACCTGGTTCCATTTCGCCGGCGTGGTCACCCCGGGGCCGAGCGCCTCACCGCCACGGCTGATGGCCGACACCCAGACCCTGGAGGTGGCCTCGGCCCTGGCCGGCCAGGGCGTGGCGCTGGGCTCGCCGATCCTCTTCCAGACCGAGATAGCCGCAGGGCGGCTGGTGCGACCGTTCAGGGCCACCATGCCCCTGGGCGGCGGCTACTGGCTGGCCTATCCGAAGGACCGCCGCCGCTCCGCCAAGATCGTCGCCTTCCGCGACTGGCTGCTGGCCTGCGTCGCCGATCTGCCGGAGTAGACGAGGCGGAGTAGACCCGGCGGCCGGCGCCGTGGTTCTCTCCCGCCTCACAACCCTCGATCGCCGGAGCCGTTCATGAGGACCAGCCTGATCGCCCTGGCGGCGGCGCTGATATCCGTCACCTCCGCCGGCGCCCAGACCGTCGTGATCGTCCGGCATGGGGAAAAGGTCGACACCTCGTCCGACCCGGCTCTGTCGGCGGCCGGAGAGGCCCGCGCCGCGGCCCTGGCGGCGGCGCTGCGGGGCGCCGGCGTCAGCACGGTGATCGCCACGCCGCTGAAGCGCACCCGGTCCACCGCCCAGCCCACCGCCGCCGCGGCCGGCCTCACCGTCACCAGCATCGGCTTCGACGGCGGCCAGCCGATCCACGTGGCCGCCGTCGCCGCCCTGGCCCGCCAGGCCCCGGCGACGGCCACCGTCCTGGTGGTCGGTCACAGCAACACTGTCCCGGAGATCGCCCGCGCGCTCGGCGACGCCGATCCGCAGCCGCTCACCGACTGCGACTTCGACCGCATGACCGTCATCCAGCTCGGGGCCGGCGCGCCCAAGGTGGTCCACGCGCGCTACGGCGCGCCAACCTCGGCCTGCTGAGATTCTCTAGATAGCCGCGCAGCTCGCCAGGTTCACAGGGCCCACCTTGGTGCGCGTCCAGGCGCCGTCGACCTTGTTGAATTCCGCGAAGCCGGACTGCGAGCGGTACTCCGCCCGAGCCTCGTCCCAGCCTTCCCAGCTCATGGCCACGACGATCTTGGTCGAGACCCCCTTGGCCTGCTCGGCCGGGGCGATCTCACGCTCGCCCTTGCAGGCGACTTCGAAGGCCTGGCAGCCCTTGCCGTCCTTGGCCTTGCACTCGGCGTCGGAGGCCACGATCGCGTCGTGCCAGCCGCGGATCGCCACGTCGAGCCCCGCATACTTGTCCTGCCCGGCGCCGGCGCTCTTGCCGGCCTCTCCGCAACCGCCCAGGGCCAGAAGGCCCGCCGCCACGATCACGGTCGAAAATCTGCTCACGTTTCGCTCCAGCTGTCGGCCGCGCCCCCGCAGCCTATTCCCGCCCATAACGCATAAATGACGGCGAAGGCATGACGCGGCGGCGACTTAATCGTCGCATGGAGCCGATCGCCCAATCTTGCCGCAACGCGCCTGCGCTTCGGCGGTTCACCGCGGCCTTGGCGTGATCGCGCCGGACCTCATTGACACATGGCCACCGACCGCGAAGGGTCACTCTACCCTAGGGAGTTGTCCAATGTTGAAGCTTGTCGCGCCGGTTGCCGCAGCTGTTTTCCTCGCCTGGGCCGGTACGGCTTCTAGTGCCTCTGTGGTCGTTCAAGGCCAACTCGTCGCGGAACGGGGTTTCCCGTATGTTGATCCGCATCTGTCGCTGGGCGATCCCGTCACGGCCGTCATATCGTTTGATCCCAATAACGCCATCCAGTTGGGGAAATCCGGCTATTCGCTTGCCCAGATGAGCACCCTGCGTGTCTCGTCGAGCGGGTTCCTGATGCCATTCTCCGATAAATTCGACGGCGATCCCATCGCCGCTCAATACTTCGAGACCAACTGTGAAGCGGAGTTCGGGCCAGGTTGCAGCCACTCGGATGAAACCCGCTTCGTCAAAAACGGCGCAATCCTTTACAAAGGATCCAAGGTGATCGGATTGATCGGGAAGTCCGCGCCAAGTTATTTCGATATTGGTCCAGACTACAACCTTGGCTCTCGAATGAACCCCGGGCCGGATGCTACCGACTATATTGGCTGGCACGGATACTGCTTGAGGCAGAGTAAATCCGAGCCTTATGACTGCGACGGAAGGGGCAATTGGACCGCCACCAGCGACTTTTGGATCGACGCACCAACCTATACGAGCACCTATTATACCCAAGGCTTTCGGGGCGTCTGGGATTTCGACGGCGCTAGGATCGTCGGCATCCCCGAGCCCTCTGCCTGGGCCATGATGCTCATGGGCTTCGGCCTGGCTGGGGCGGCCCTGCGCCGCCGGGGTCGCCCGATCACCAGCCAATCCGCCGCCTAGAGCCGCTCGCGCTCTTCCCCGAAGGTGGCGGCCGGGGGGTCTGGCTCCCAGCAGCTCTCATACTCAGCCAGCCAGCCGATGGCGGCCTGCATCAGCCCCGGCGTCAGCTGGCAGGTGACCTTGCGGCCGGTCTTGCTGCGGCTGATCAGGCCGGCGTCCGACAGCACGTCCAGGTGCTTCATCACCGATGGCAGCGACATGGCGAAGGGCGCGGCGAGCTCCGAGACCGACATGGCCTGCCGCTGGCGCAGCTGCGTCAGCAGGGCGCGCCGGGTGGGGTCGGATAGGGCCGCGAAGGTGCGGTCGAGTTTGGATTCGTTAACCATGAGCGACGCCTACGCCCCCGCGCGCCGAAGTCAAGCTCGCCTGTCACGAGAAATCAACAACCAGAGGTCGCGCGCCCAGGCCTAGCCGCGCGCCAGCATCTCGCCCATGGCCCGGTGCAGTGTGTTGATGGCTTTCAGCGGTCGCACCATCACCTTGAACCGGGTGATCTGCTCGGCCGGGTTCCACCAGATCATGTCGACGCCATTGATCGCCACCCCCTCCACCTCGCAGGCGAACTCCAGCACCGCCGAGCCCTCCGCCCGCCATTCGCCCAGATAGCGGAACGTGCCGTTGTTCAGCAGGCGCAGGGCCGAGGCCAGGTACTTGACGGTGATCGCCTTGCCCACCTGGGGCGTGTGCACGATGGGGCTCTCGAACACCGCCCCCTCGGCGATCAGGTCCTCCAACCCGGCGGGGTCGGAGGCCTCGATCAGGTCGTGCCAGCGGGAAAGCGCGGTCATGGGCGGAGCCTCCGGACGGGTCGCCCCCACCATGGCCGGTGTCCCTTGCGGAAAGGAATTGGTTTTCGTCCCCTGGGAGGGGCTACGCCGCGTGGGCCCGCGCATAGCTGTCCAGCTGGGCCATGATCGCCGCCATGGCGCCGCTCGGCAGGCCGTCGTCGCCGCCGATCTCGCCCTCGGCATAGATCAGGGCCAAGCGGTCGCGCGCCCGGCTGACCCGGCTCTTCACCGTGCCCACCGCCACACCGCTGATCGCGCTGACCTCCTCGTAGGACATGCCCCCCGCCCCCACCAGGACCAGGGCCTCGCGCATGTCGACCGGCAGCATGGCCAGGGCCCGGCGCAGCTCGTCCAGTTCCAGGCCGGCGGTCGGGTCGGAGATCGAGACCAGGGTCCGCTCGGCGACCTCTGGATCCAGCGGCTGCGAGCGCCAGGCGCGGCGCATGTCGGAATAGAACTGGTTGCGCAGGATCATGAAGACCCAGGCCTTCATATTGGTCCCCATGGTGAAGCTCTTCTCCGACGCCAGCGCCTTGGCCAGCGCGTCCTGCGCCAGGTCGTCGGCATAGGTCCGGTCGTTGCAAAGCGACCGCGCGAAGGCGCGCATGTGGGGAATGAGACCGATCAGGTCAGTCCGGAAGTCGTTCGTCGGCCCGTCACACGTGGTCGTGGTCTTGGTCATTGTTGGTCCTCCGTACCCACAACAACGCTCCCCGGGCGGAATGGCTCCGCTTGTTGACCAAGATTTCTAGGCCGCCGGCCGCGTGCATCCCGCGCCGCAGGGCGGCAGCAGCGCGCGGTAGCGGGCCGCCTTGGCCGGATCCTTGGCGAGGTCCGCGGCGCGGGCCGCGCCTGACAGCCCGCCATAACGTCCCGGAGCGCGGGTCAGCGAAGCCTCGAACTCGGCCAGGGCGTCGGCCGGCCGGTTCAGCTCCAGCAGCAGCTCGCCCAGCTGTTCGCGGGCCGGCAGGATCTGGCCCGGCGTCACCGGGTGCTTCTCCGTGGCGTCGTCCAGGTCGGCGGCGGCGCGCATCAGGCCCACGGCCGCTTCGCCACGCCCCTGCGCCTTCGCCAGCCAGGCCGCGGCGATCCGGCGCTCGATCTCGACCTGCTTGCCCCAGTCATATTCCCCCGGCTTGGCCGGCAGGGCCTTCACGATCTCGTCCAGCCGCGCGATCTCCGCTTGCGCCGCCTCGGTCTGGCCCGAGCGCGCCGCGCCCACCGCGCGCGCGAAGTGGATATGGGCCTGCGCCCAATGGAAGCGCGCCCAAGGCACGGCCGCCACGGACTGCGGCGGAAGCTCCAGGGCCGCGGCCTCCGCCCACCGCCGCCGCTCCAGGGCGTAGCGCGCCGGGATCGCCGCCATGGCATAGGCGACCTTGAAGTTCGGCGGGTCGACCCGCGTGATCGCATTGAGCTCGTCCAGCACCCCGCGCGCCTTGGCGTCGTCGCCGAGCTGCAGATAGGCGTAGGCCAGGTAGTCCATGGCGTGCAGCTGCTCGTCCCAGGCGCCGGCCATGCCGTGGCGCGTGGCATAGGCCTTGGCCGCCGCCTCCGCCTTCAGGTCCGAGGCGACCGCCTCCTTCCACAGCCCCAGCCGCGTGAAGATGTGCGAGGGCATGTGCTGGGCGTGGGCCGAGGCCGGCGCGATGCCGGCATAGCTGCGCGCCGCCGGCAGGGCCAGGTGCGCCAGCGGCGGGTAGTCGTAGCTGTGGATCAGATAGTGCGACACGCCGGGATGGCGCGGCTGCCGCGCCAGCACCGCGTTCAAGAGCCCGGCCGCCTCGTTCTCCCGCGCGAAGCTCTCGTCACTGTCCATGGTCCCGGCCGCGATCAGCGCGAGCGCATAGAACACCGCCCCCTCCTGGTCGTCCGGATAGCGCCCATGCAGCCCGCGCATGGCGTCCACATAGGCCAGCACGCGCGGCCCATGACCGACCGTGCCGGCGTCCCGATAGAAGGCCGCCATGGCCGCCACATAGTCCCGCTCCCGCTCGCTCGGCGCGCCCAGGGCCTGGGCCTTGGCGATGGCGGCGGCGCCCTTCTCCAGCTCCGCGGGGCCGGGCGGCGCCCAGAGCGGATGGTAGTGGCTCATGGCCACGCCCCATTGCGCCATGGCGCAGTTCGGATCGGCGCCCGCGGCCTCAAGGAAGCTCTTCTCGGCCTCCTCGTATTCGAACGAGTGCAGCCAGGCGATCGCCCGGTTGAACGTCGCCTGCGCCTCGGGCCGGCAAGACGTCGCGAACGCCACCTCGCCCAGCTCGACGGCATGGTGCTCATGTTGCGCCTGTGCCGGACCGGCGGCGGCAAGGACAGCGGCGGCGAACAGCAGGGCTTTCATCGGGGAACCTCCGGGCGGCGAAGCCAGCGGGGCAGCCTCCGACCATCACGGGGCCTTGGCAACCTCGATGCTAATACGGGGACACGATACCAACATCCCCTACTTCTTCCGCACCCGCACCGAACCACCCCCCACCAGCGCCTGGGCCTGGAACTTCCCTGTCGCCCGGATCAGGTCCGACAGCTTCGCGAAGCCGTAGGTCCGCTGGTCGAAGTCCGGATAGGCGTTGCGCAGGCGGTTGGCGATGGCGCTGACCGTGGCCCAGCCCTCGTCGTCGTCGATGTCGGCCATCACCGTCTCGATCAGCGGCACGGCCTCGATGGCCTTGCGCTTGGCCGGGGCCGGCGGGGCGGCCGGCGCGCCCTTGGCGGCGGGCTCGGCCAGGGGCGCGGTCAGGTTCTCGGTGTAGATGAACCGCGTGCAGGCCTGGCGGAAGCTCTCGGGCGTCTTCTGCTCGCCGAAGCCGTAGACCGACACCCCCTCCTCCCGGATGCGCGAGGCCAGCCGCGTGAAGTCGCTGTCCGACGAGACCAGGCAGAACCCATCGAAGCGCCCGGCGTTCAGCAGGTCCATGGCGTCGATGACCAGCGCGATGTCGCCGGCGTTCTTGCCCTTGGTGTTGGCGAAGTTCTGCTGCGGCTGGATGGCGAACCGCGCCAGGACCTTGGTCCACTGGTTCATCTGGGCGCTGGAGAAATCGCCATAGATCCGCCGGGCGCTGGCCTCGCCGATGGTGGCGATTTCGGTGAACAGGGCCTCGGCGATGCGGGCCGAGGCGTTCTCCGCGTCGATCAGCACCGCCAGGCGCGGCGCGCGGCTCTCGTTCGACATGGGATATCCTTCGTGGGCGTGTGGCCCCAGCCTTAACCCCGCCCGCCGGGGCGCGCTATGCCGCAACCCCAACTTAACCGCGCCGCTGCTACACCCTCCCCGGGGGACGCTTGATCGACGAGACGCCAGTATGCGCGCAGCCCTTCGCCTCGCCCTCCTCCTCAGCCTCGCCGCCCCGCTGGCGGCCACCGCCGGGGAGTTCGAAGACGACGTCCTGGCCGAGATCAACTACGCCCGCGCCAACCCCGCGAACTATGCCCGCGAGCTGCGCACCGCCGCGGCCGAGCGCCCCTACGGCGGTGGCCTGGCCAGCGTCGGCTATGCGGACGAGGACGCCCTGCACGAGGCCGTGGCCTTCCTGCAGGCCCAGCCGCCCCTGCCGCCCCTACGCCATGACGAGGGCCTGGCCGCCGCCGCTCACGCCTTCGTCGGCGCCCAGTCGCGGCGCGGCGACGAGGGCCACGGCCGAGGCCCCGACGCCCTGGGCCCGCGGCTGCAGCGCCACGGGGTCTATGCCGGCCTGACCGCCGAGAGCCTCTCCTACGGCTATGACAACCCCCGCGACGTGGTGATCCAGCTGGTGGTCGATTCCGGCGTCCCGGGCCGGGGCCACCGCAAGGACATCTTCCGCCGCGCCTACCAGGCCGCCGGGATCGCCTGCGGCCCGCACGCCGTCCACGGCGCCATGTGCGTCATCGACTACGCCGGGGCCTTCGTGCAGCGCTGAGAACGGCGGCAGAACTCGGTCCTTCTCCCCTTGCGGGAGAAGGTGGCCCCGCGAGAGCGGGGTCGGATGAGGGGTCGAAAGCCCTATCCGTCTGATGTCTGAGTTGCAGCCAGGCCGAAAGCTGACCGGCGAGTTCTGAGAGACCCCTCATCCGTCGGGCTCCTCGCCCGACACCTTCTCCCGCAAGGGGAGAAGGGCGATCAATCATTGCTCGACCCTATCCTAGCCTGACGGCGCCGCCGCCCGTCCCGCCCGGATCATCTGGATCTGGCCGCGTTCCTCCAGTTCCAGGGCCGCGTCGAAGCTCAACCCCTCCAGCGTCGCGTCGAAGGTGCGCTTGGAGACCCGCAGGGCGTCGGGGGCGGCCTTGAGCATGGCCTGCGCCAGCCGCTCGCCCTCGGCGGCCAGGGCCTCGTCGGGGACGACCTTGGAGACCAGGCCGGTGCGCCAGGCCTCCTCGGCCCCCATCGGCTCGCCGGTCAGCAGCATTTCGCGGGCCCGCGAGATGCCGAGGGTCCGCTGCAACCGCCAGCTCACCGCCAGCTCCGAGCCCGACAGGCCGATCTTGATGAAGGCGGGATGGAAGGCGGCGCTCGCGCCCGCCACGATGATGTCGGACGCCAGGGCGAAGGCCAGGCCCCCGCCCGCGGCGGCCCCCTGCACCAGGGTCACGATGGGCTGCGGGCAGGCGCGCATGGCCTTCAGCGTGTCGCGCAGCATCCAGTCGCCGTTCGGCCCGTCGCGCAGCGCGTCCGGCTGGCCGCCGGCCTTGAGGTCCGCCCCCGAGCAGAAGGCCCGCCCGGCGCCGGCCAGCACGATCGCCCGCGCCTCCGTATCCCGCCGCCGCGCCTCGAAATAGGCCAGCAGGGCCTCGGACATCGGCTGGTTGATGGCGTTCAGCCGCTCGGGGCGGTTCAACGTCACCCAGTCGACCGCGCCCCTGCGCTCCACGATCAGGATATCGGCCACGGGCGTCTCCTCCGGTCCAGCCTCGCCATCAAAGCCGATCCGTCAGCCCCGCGCCATGGGGCCGGCGCCTCGATCGCTGGGGCGCCCGCCGTTGAGGCCTAACGGGTTGGCGGTCTCCAGGGCGTCGAGGGCGAGGGCCAGGCTTGAGGCCATACCGACCGGCAGCGCCAGGCGCGGACTCGGATCATTTGGCGAATTATCCCCGAAAGGTGTCGTATTCGACCCTACCGCCCGGCCCCGTCCCGCGCAAATCTCACACGGACGAAAGGACCCCGCCCATGCCCCACCGCCCGATGACCCAGGACGATCCCCTCGAGGACTTCGAGCGTCGGGAGTTCACCTTCGAGGACGCCGCCAAGCGCGTCTATGTGGCCGGAACCGGCCCGGCGGTGATCGTCATGACCGAGATGCCCGGCATCAGCCCGCACGTGGCCCGCTTCGCCCGCTGGGTCCGTGACGCCGGCTTCACCGTCTACATGCCCTCGTTGTTCGGGCGGGACGGTGCGGTCCCGGACGCCGACGAGGGCGCGGCGGTCTTCCGGCGGGCCTGCGTCAGCGCCGAGTTCCGCGCCTTCGGAGCGGGCCGGACGGCCCCGGTGACCCAGTGGCTGCGGGCGCTCGCCCGCCAGGCCCACGCGGCTTGCGGCGGCCCGGGCGTGGGCGCCATCGGCATGTGCTTCACCGGCAATTTCGCGCTCACCATGACGTTGGAGCCCGCGGTCCTGGCCCCGGTGCTCTCCCAACCCTCCCTGCCGCTCGACGAGCCTGGCGGCCTGGACATCGACCCCGAGGACCTCGCCGCCGTCGGCGCCCGCCTGGAGGCCGACGACCTCACCGTCCTGGCCTACCGCTTCGCCGGCGACCAGGTCTGCCGCGCCGAGCGGTTCGCGGCCCTGTCCCAGGCGCTGGGCGAGCGCTTCGTCGGCCGCGTCCTGCCCGACAGCGCGGCCCACACCGACCCGCCGTCGTTCTTCCAGCGCCACGTGGCCTTCCCCCACAGCGTCGTCACCGCCCACTTGATCGACGAGGCGGGCCAGCCGACCATCGCCGCCCGCGACGAGATCCTCGCCTTCTTCCACCACCGGCTCCACGCCTGAGACCCGCCCCATGCCCACCTCCAAATCCGAGTCCTACGTCCTGATCCTCCATGAGGTGGACGACTACGCGGCGTGGAAGGCGGTGTTCGACGCCGCCGCGGGCCTGCGCAAGGCCGCCGGCGAGCTCAGCTTCCAGGTCCTCAGCGCCGACAGCGACGCCAACCAGGTCGCGCACATCTCGCGCTGGCGCAGCCTGGACGCCGCCCGGCGCTTCTTCGAGTCGCCCGAGTTGGTCGAGATCCGCCGCCAGGCCGGCGTCCGCGCGCCGCGGTTCATCTATCTCGACGAACGCGACCGCGGCGACCTCTAGCCGCCGGCTCTGATTCTCTGCGGTCGGGCCAACGCCTCGCCGGCCAGGTTGACGAACTGCGGCCCGCCGTCGCCGCGCCTACTCCTGCTGCGTGAGACAGTCGACATAAGGCCGTCCGGCATGGCGCCTACGTGGCGCCATGCCGGTGTCGGTCAGCGAGGACGTTCGGGCTCGACCGCGGAGGCGTCGACTGCGTGAGCGTCGGCCGCGAGCGGCGTCCGGATCGCTGTGCGGAAAACGTCCTTCGCGTTCGAGGGCGGCGGCCCCATGCGGTAGGCGTACGCCCCGTCCGTTCCTGAGAC
>NZ_JAKFEN010000011.1:0-1545 GCF_036677185.1 Phenylobacterium sp. | reverse complement strand
GGCCAGCCAGCCGCTGGCCAGCACTGGCAGCCGCCAGGGCGCCGACGCAGTGAGAAGGTCTTGGGACATCGCCGCTGGGTCTTCTGTCGGGCCCGGATGGCGAAGGTGCTGCGGAAGGGACACTAGGGCTACTTGTTGAAGGCAGCGATGTTTGCCCTGGCGTCCGAGTCCGCCGTGTACATGACCCGCAGGGAGGTCTTGGCCCCATTCAGCGTGGCTATGCCGGCCAGGTTGCGGGTGACGCCGGCGCAGACTTCGGCCGCGGTCACGTCGAAGACAGCGATCGAGCCGGCACTAGGCTTGACCGAACCGGTGTACGTGCACCCCAGGTTGCTCTGGCTGCCCGCCGTCAGCGCACCCGCACCATCGATGATCCAGGTCACCTCCCCGACGGCACCGCCGAACTGAGCTTTCCAGGTGGCCTGCACGTCGGCCGCCTGCGCGGCAGACGCGAACGCCGGCGAAGTCACCGGGATCCAGTTCAGGGTGGAGGTGCCGGCCGCGGTGGTGGCGGTGCCGGTCAGGCTGGCGGCCGTGACGGTGCCGGCCGCGGTGAGGGCCTGGGCGGGGCTATTGACGGGCGTCAGCGGGTAGTAGTTGCCCGTGCCAGTGAGGCTGGCCGAGTCGGCATCGATGGCGGTGCCGCTCAGAGCCACCTTGGCCACGCCGACGACCGCGGCGGCGGACTCCATGGCCACCCACGCGGTGCCGTCGGGCATCACCACCGCCGATGCGCGCGTGGCGCCATCGGCGCCGTTGGTGACGGTGCCGCTCCAGAAGTTCTGCAGGATGGCCGATGGGTTGACCAGGTTGGGCGTATCGCCGTTGCCACCACCGCCGCCGCCCCCTCCTCCGCAGGCCGCCAGGGCGGCGGCACACACGGCGAGCAGCGACGCGCGCCGCGTGATGGATGCGATCTTGTTGAACTTGTTCATGGGTACGACCTGGCTTGCGAAGAAATCAGAAGAAGAAGTGGGAGTCGGGCGTCAGCACGACGTCGGGCGCATAGCCCACGACGCTCAAGGGCATGGCGCCGATGGCGCCCGGATCGACGATCACGCCGTTGGCGATGCCGTCGTTGTCGAAGCGTCCCCCGTCGGTGATCTGGAAGTCCAGCCGGATCTTGTTGCCAACCAGGGTCGTGGAACCGCCGTAGGGCTCCGAAGCCAGGTTGTGCCACACGCCGCCCGCGTCTTTCTTCCAGTAGCCGTTGGCTCCAAGCGACGCGTCCACGAACAGGCTGAACGCCTCGGTCTTGCCGACACTGGCGACAGTGGCGGTGAAGTCGATCAGGCCCAGCGGCATGTCCAGGGCGGCGGGCTTCTCGGCGGGCGGCGCCTCCTGGCGGATGTTCTGGAAGGTGGTGGTGGAGCCGGAGTTCACCGTGCCGGCACTGCTGTCGGCGACCAGCGTGACGAACACGTCCTGGTTGCTGCTGGACGAGGTGAAGGGAGCCGAGACCACCTGCTCCTGCACTGAATCGACCAGGCCGTCGCCGTTGCCGTCACCGGCAATGCCGGCCACGCCGTTGATCACCACCGCGGG
>NZ_JAKFEN010000010.1:0-51474 GCF_036677185.1 Phenylobacterium sp. | reverse complement strand
CCAGCGCGGGGGCGATCTTGGCGATGCTGTCTGAGCGGTTCATGCGGCTTGCCTTTCGGGTTGAGCGTCCGCGAGGGCCTGGCGCAGATAGGCGGCCATCCGGCGGTCGTGGGCTTGGTGGTAGGAAGGCTCGGCGGCGTCAGCTTCCAGGGAGGCCAGCAGGCGCTCGGCGTGGTCGAAACCGAACGGTGCGCCTCGCCAGCGGAACTCGCCGTCTGCGAAGCTGAAGGGGTTCATGACGACACCCACGTCGCTGCGACTGCGAAGCCCGCGCACAGGGCGCAGTCGATGACGAACCACGTCAGATCGAACGGGTGGCCGGGCAGGGTGAGCTGCAGGATGGCGAACGCGCCCCACATCGCAGCGCCGATGAGCATGGGAGCTTTCATCGTCCCATGCTCCACAGCCCGGCATAGAGAACGAACCCCAGGAACCCGAACAGGCTCGTCAGGGCGGCGGTGTGGTAGGCGAGCCAGCCCAGGCTCACCCGGCGAGCGGGGAGGTTCTGGACAAGGTCAGCGGGGTCCTTGCGGAAGGGGGCAAGCGCCCGCTGGTTGGTGATCGAGGTCATTGGACTGACCCCGCTAGGCCGCAGTAGCCGTCCAGCCGCACCTCAACAGGCTGGGTCGTGTCCACCCCGCCGGAATGCCACGCAGGCGGCTCGATGTCGGCCCAGCGCCATTGAGAACGCGTCCGCCACGCCATGCAGGCAGAGGCGATGCAGCGGGCGTGCTCGGGGTTCTCGTTGATACTGAGTTCGCCCGCCTCCTTGATAGCCGCGCGGTTGGCAGGCGGAATGTAGCCGGGTGGCGCTTGATCGTCGTAGCAGACGACCCGCGCGAACGGACACCACTTCGCCTTGGCCTCATCTTCGGTCATGCGTGAATCCCCACCAAAGGAGCGGGCGTTGCGACCTCTTGCCCATCCCAGCCCCACGCCCGGAAGAACTCGCGCGTCAGGTCGGCGTCGATCTCCACGAACTCCCAGTGATAGAACCCGCCGCCATCGTTGATCCTGACGAACCGCGCCCAGACATGCTGACCGACCGCGAAGCCCAAGGCCTCAGCCGCCGTCAGCACCATCTCGGCCTGCTCGGCCAAGTCATCGTCTAGGTCCGGGATGTCGGTCGGAAACGACGCCAGGACGTGCGAGCCGTGCTCGTTGCGCCCGTCGAGGAACACGACCGAGCCGTGCTTGAGGCGTTGCAGCAGCCCCGATCCATCGGCATGGTCGATGCTCATGACGACATAGCCGGGCGGGATGCCGAAGCCCTCGCGCAGCAGGTAGGTCACCAGCACCACTTCGTTCTCGCCGGTGATGCTTCCGGTCGCCGGGTCGAACTCGGACAGCCAGAGCGTGTCGCCGACCTCGTAATCCCGGTCGTCTTTGCGGAACTCAAACCGCTTCATGCGGGCTCGGATCGCCGCGAAGGGTTCCGGCCACGTCTTAAGCATGTGGACCTTGTGAGGCATCAGCCCGTCCCCTTGGCCTTGGCGAGCCCGGCCGCGATCATCAGCGCGCCGCGCACCTGACCGGCCGTGAAGCCGCCGATGGACTTGTTCCAGTGGTAGTGGCGCGCCGGGTTCTGGGTCATCACCAGCAGCCGTGCGTTGTCGGGCAAGCCGGAGAGGTTCAGCGCCTCCAGAAGGCTGGACGGGTCGTGCGAGCGCGTTTGGGCGTCCGCGCCGGGAAGGCTCTGGGACGAGCTATTCATGCGGGAATCTCGACCAAAGGAGCAACAGCAGCCAGGGTGACGGCGGCTATGAAGGCGGCTTCGAAGATGGCGCGGGCGAGGGTCATTGGGCTGCGGCCTCCGCGACTGGCGTGTGATCGGGGCAGTTGGCCGCGAGGTTGGCGACCGCGATGGGTGCGCCGGGCTTTCCCCACCAGCGTCGGGCGTCGGCCCGCACCTGATCGGTCAGCTTGCGATGGCAGTCCGCCGTAGCGCAGTCGGCGGCGCAGAAGGTCTTGTCGCGGAAGCAGATCACGACACGCGCTCCAGCAGCTTCGCCAGCAGGACGGCGGCTTCCTCGGCATCCTCCTGGCTGTCAGTCCAGCCGAGGATTTCGTCGGCCTGATAGACGGCGGTGAACTCGTCGGGTTCGGTGTGGAAGGCGACGGCGCCCGTCCAGGCGAGGTTGTCTTCCCAGAACGTGACGCGCATGGCGCCATCCTCGGTCACCGCCCAAAAGTAGCGGTCGCGCGGGTAGGGCGTGGACAGCGGCGATCCGTTGACGACGTGAAGCTTGCCGTTCCAGTCGAGGGGGGAGGTCACCAGCGGTCCTCCCTGTCGCGAGGGTCCGCCCAGCGGTCTTCGCCTTCCTGGCGGTAGCTCTCGAGGAACCGCACGTCGCAGCACTTGAGGCAGGTGATCTTGAGGAAGCCCTCAGACCGGCCGCCCTCTTGCTCGCTGTCGTACGAGCCGCAGTTGGGGCAAGCGTCCATCACGCGGCCTCAGCGTCATTGGCGCCGCTCAGCGTCACGATGCTGAACGGGCCGTTGGAGGCCATCTCGGTCGCTTGGGCGCAGGCGCTCTCGCCGTACCGGGCGATGTCGGCGGCGTCGAACTCCGCGCGGAGCGCGGCGTCGGTGCATTCGCCCTGGTCGGCGGTGAGGGCGATGATCCTCAGGGCCATTTCGCGGATCAGGTTCGCAGAGTGGGTGTCGGCGAACTCGGCCCACTTAGCTTCGCAGTTGGCGAGGAGGTCGCGCCACGAGGTCCCGTAGATCAGGAACCCAGGCGCGCTGATCCCGCTGCCCTGCGGCTGGAAAAAGGCGTGAACGAGCAGGCCTGCCCGACGATGCGCGCCGAGAGTGGCGTTGCAGGCGGCTTTGGCCCCGACGCTGGCGGCGAAGGTGTCGAAGGCGTCCAGCGCCTCGGCGATGGTGAAGTCCTTGGTCATGACGCCGCGAGCCCAGCCAGACGCTTCATGTCGGCCATCGCCACTTCGTTGCTGTCATGGAAGCGAGCGGGGTTGATCTTGTAGCCGCTGGCCTCGTAGATCAGCCGCGCCGCGAGGTCGGTGTTGTGGAACGCCTCCAGCGCCTTGCCTTCGGGCCCGGCCAAGGTCACGACCCACCCGGCGCGGCAGTGCGTTGTATCGCAGGTATGCCAGGACGACATGTCCAGCGCCTTCGGCTGCGAGACCGCCTCATAGACCAGGGCGTGAATGTCGGGGATGGCGGGAATGGGTGGCGAGCCCATGAAGCCCGGTGTAGACTCTGGATCACCTCGCAGGCCCTCCTTGTTGTACAAGAAGGCGACATGCGAGCAGCGCGAGCAGTCCGAGCAGCCCGAGCAGCGCGAGCAGCGCGAGCAGCGCGAGCAGCCCGAGCAGTCCGAGCAGCCCGAGCAGCGCGAGCAGTCCGAGCAGCCCGAGCAGCGCGAGCAGTCCGAGCAGTCCGAGCAGTCCGAGCAGCCCGAGCAGCGCGAGCAGCGCGAGCAGTCCGAGCAGTCCGAGCAGTCCGAGCAGTCCGAGCAGCCCGAGCAGCGCGAGCAGCCCGAGCAGTCCGAGCAGTCCGAGCAGCCCGAGCAGCCCGAGCAGCGCGAGCAGCCCGAGCAGTCCGAGCAGTCCGAGCAGCCCGAGCAGCCCGAGCAGCGCGAGCAGTCCGAGCAGCGCGAGCAGCGCGAGCAGCCCGAGCAGCGCGAGCAGTCCGAGCAGTTGACGCAATCTCGGCAATCCTGGAGGCTGTCGAGCGCGGCCTGAGCCGCTTCCTCAGAGCCGAAATAGGCGACCGAGCAGCGGTTGCCTTCGGCGTCTTCAATCCATTCGTTCATGCGTCTTCCCATGGGCTTGATGTTGATGGGGTCCGAGGTCAGGCGGCCTCAACCGGGGTGGCGTTGATCGTCACCAGCACCGTGTTGACGGCGGTCCCCGACTCCTTGAAGGAGCCGTCCGGCAGCGCCTCGCAGGCGCCGCCGCTGTTGAGGATCAGGTCGCGAACCTCCCGATAGAGCGGCGTATCGCGGTAGGTGACCGCCGCGCTCATGATCGAGACCAGCCGGCCGCCCGGCTTCAGCATCTTCACGGCGTGCAGGACATGGCGGGCGTCCTGCTGCTTGGAGAAAGGCGGGTTCATCACGGCCCGGTCAAAGGGGCCGCCCAGCTCGATCACATCGGTCCGCAGGAAGTCGGCGCAGACCGCTTCGGGGTCGACCGTTTCGCGCAGCACCTCACAGAGCGACGGATGGATTTCGACGCATCGGACGTCGCCGCCGGCATCCCGCGCCTTCCGCGCCAGAGAGCCCTCGCCTGCGCTGGGTTCCAGAACCGACATGCCGGGCTCGATCATGGCCTTGGCGATGACGACCGGCGCCAAGGCCTCGGGCGTGAAGAACGCCTGGAAGTCCTGCTTGGTCCTGTCCCGCAGGTCAGGGACGACGCCAGTCAGCAGGATCGGATCGAGCACGTCGTCGGCGTCGAACGGGAACAGGTGGGCCTTGGCCTTGCGGTCCCACTTGCCGCCCGCGAACTCGAGGGCCTTGTTCGTGGCCTCGTAGAGCTTGCGGTCGAGTTGGCCGACGAGCCGCAGCGCGGGGCCTTCGGTGGAGGCGCGGTCAAGCACCTCCAGAACGTCTTGGTTCAAGCGCATCTTACGCAGCCTCAGCAGGGGTGGCTTCAAACGCGATGGCGACCAGAGCCAGACACGCCACAGCAGCAGGGTGAGCCGCAGCGCAGTCGTTCGGCGGGACCGAGAGCAGGTCCTTCATCGCCGAGTTGATCTCACGCGGGCAGGGAAGGTTGGCAGCGTTGGAAAAGCCGCGGTCATAGGCCTCGATGGCCCGCTGAGCGGTCGGCCCGTACCCGGCCCGCTGCAGGTCCAGACACGCTCGGTAGTAGCGCCCGCGAGGCGATGCGGCCCAGGCGAGCTGCTTGGCCATCAGGGCGCGGGCGGCTTCCTCGATCTCAGCGTCGGAGCGCGGTTCCGGCGGGCCGGAATAGTCCTGCATCCCGCCGAAGCTGACACCGCTGTTACGGGCCGCGCGGGTCTTGAGGGCGACGACGTTGGTTTCGTCGCGCTGGCGCTCACGGGCGATGTAGGGCGCGAGGTCAGCGGGGGCGGCGTCGAAGGTGAATGAGGTGCTGGTCATGTCTGGCCTCGGTGAGGTGATGACCAGAGTGTGCGATACGCACTCGCGCGCGTCAACAATAAAAGTGCAAGACGCACGCGATTAACCCGCGCGAACTGCGTCAGCGACGGCTCGCCTGGTTAGGCGGCGGTGTTGCGGACTAGGCTGAGGCCCTGGAGTACCTGGCGCTGGCGACGCGCATGGTCGATCCACATTTCCAACAGCGCGGGGGGCACCGCGCCGGGATCTACATCAAGGATCGCGCCGGGCGTGGCGTCCATTATGTCGGCGATCTTGCGCAGCCACTTGTCGGACAGCTCCCGCTTGCCGTCTTCCCAATCTTCGACGGCATCACTAGGAACGCCCAGCGATCCAGAGAGATCAGCTACCGTAAGACCTCGGAAAAGCCGCCAGGGCCGCAGGAAATGCTCGGCAGCGCCAAGCCTCGCCTCTTCACTGTGTTCGATGTCCGACGTCGCCCAGGACGGCGGGTTGCGCCCGTAAAGCAGCCATTCCTCGGCGACGCCGAAAGCTTCAGCGTATTGCTTGACCGCGCGGGAGATCGAGCGCGTGCCGTTTTCGTGCTGGGGGTAGGTATCGACGGAGAAGCCGTGGAACTTAGCGGCCGGCTTCGCCTTCTGGTGGCCAAGGTGTTCGCGAGCGGCCTTTAGCCGCCGTCCTTGCGCCTTCTGCTCAGCCTTCTTTTTCTCGTCGGGGTTCACTGCGGAAGTCTGCCGCAAAGGGCGCGTGCGTGAGGCACTTTTTCCATTGACGACCGCGAGTGCGTACTGCACTCTCTTTGAACATGAGAACCCACACAGAGATCATCGAAGCGGCGGGCGGCTATCGCGCCCTCGCGGAACGGCTGGGACTACCCAAGGACCGCGTGAGGTTCTGGGCGCGGCGCGGCGCGATCCCGCCGACCCAATGGGCGGTCGTCGCAAGCGCTAAGGTCGCCAGCCTCCGAGAACTCGCCGAAGCGGCGAGCGAAGGGCAGGCCGCGTGACCTACTTCGGCCCCAACCTTCCCAGGAACGTCGGCGTCAGCGCCCGAAAGAGCGCAATGGCTCCCCGACGCGCCTTGGATACGGCTGCGGCCTGCGAGGCTCCGCGTATCGGCATCACCGCCGCCAAGCTCTCTTCGTCCCGTAGTATCTCGGCAGCGGCGCGCAGGAAGGCATCGCCCTTCTTGCGTGAGACGGTGGTCAGATATGCTGACGCGAACACCCGCAGCAGCACGATTTCGGCGGACGGCGGGGGCAATTCGCTGGGCGCCGGCGGGTCGGCGATGTGCTGGGGTTCGGACATTGGCGCACGACACGCCATCGCCGGTGAATGGTTCCTGACGAAAGTTTCTAAATGCCTGCTTAACCGTAAGTTGCGGCAATCCGCCCCCCTGGCGTGCGCCTAGCCATGCTGTCGGGGGCTCACACATTCCAATCCACCTCCCAGTGCGCCCCCCCGGTGCTGGGAACGGATGCGCCCCGCGCTGCCGACCGTGGCCGCGCGGGGCTTGCTTCGCGCCTTACGACGCTCCGCGCCAGGGTGTGGAGCGGGCCCCTGGATTTCCATTCCCAACGTTCGGCGAGCTCTCCAGTGCCGCCGACGCGCGCAGCTTTCCCACTGCGCAGAGGCGGCTGGCTACGAGCCCCGGCCGGCCGCCTCACCCCATCCACCGGAGGGCAGGCCTCCATCAGTCGAGGACGCGGTCAAGGCCATCTGAGCCAGAGTCGCGTCCTCGAAAATCTCGTCGGCAAGGGTTGCAGCCCGAGCCGTGTGAGTGGCCGCCATGCGCAGCCATCCTCCTGCGATTGTCGGCGTTTCTCGCGCCGCCAGTCGGTAAGCGCCAGCCAATACGCCGTGCGCGATCATCTCTCTGACCTGTCCAAGGTCCTCGTCCAGCCCGTCTTCGCGTCCTCGCTCCATCTCTGCCCGGGCTCCCGTCCCGCGTCCATCCGTCGTGGTGAAACATGACGGATGTGACGATGCAGAGCATGGGGCGTGACCCGCATATTTTGTCGAAGCGCTTGGCCGCGTTTGTGAAGCGCCAGGGCTCGGCGAAAGAACTCTCCGACCGGATCGGTTGCGACGTCCGCACCGCCGAGAATATCCGCGAGGGGCATTGGCCTATCGCCCGGCACTGGCTTGGCCTGCTGCTGGCCTTCGGTAAGGATCTAACCGACGCTGTCTTTCACCCCGATGAGGCCGCCGCACGCCTCGAACTGGAGGTCGCCGCCCTTGACCAAGCGCTCGCACGAAAGCGGGCCGATCTCCTCCATGCTCAAAGCTATCTCGCTCGCCTGGAGAAAGTTCGTGCTCGGCCTCGCCAGGGGCCCGCCGAAGACCTGACGCGGCATCCCGCGCCCTAGACGCCCACCCCCATCATCCGCGGGGGCAAGGGCGGATGGAACAGGGGAGGGCGGGCCGATGGCCGCTCCGATAGGTCCAGATGACATCGTCGAGTGCATCAGCGGCAAAACGCTGACCATCGGCGCGGTCTATCGCGTGCATGAGGTGGTCGATGGTCCGGCCTGGTGTCCTTGCCACGGCGGATCGCCATTCGGGCTGAAGATCAGCGGCCACGCCAACAGCGACGGCGCCATCGGCTTCTGCGGCCTGAATTTCAAGCCCATCTATCCTGGTGGAGAGCTGACCAAGCTGCTGATGCAGCCCATTCCTGCCGAGCCTGAACGGGTGTCGGCATGATCCGCATCCCCTTCTTCGGCCGCCGCTTCACCGCCAAGGAATGGGCCGAGCGCACCTGCGCCCTGGCCGCTCCGACGCAGGTTGTCGGGCATGTCCGCGCCGCCCGCCGCAAAGCCGTGACCAACGGCCTCCTGGCCTCTGTCTCCCCTGAAACACGTCAAAGGGTAGAGGCCAAGCTGGCGGAAGCGGAGCGGGCGCGATGAGCCCCCTCGCCACCCGCATCCTAGAACTCGACGCCCAAGGCTTCAGCCGCGTCCAGATCGCCGAACGTCTCGGCTGCACCCGGGTCTACGCCTGGATGGTGGTCAAGGCCCATGGCCGCCCGATCCCGCCGAGTGGCCACCACGACCGGCATGGGGTCAGCCCGCGCAAGCGCCGTGTCGGGCGCGCCTCGCAGCCTCGCGATCTTTCGGGAGCCGGCGCATGAGCAGCTACAAGAACGGCAACGACCCCGGCTTCTGGGAACTCGCCACCTTCGACCGCCTCGCCGAGCAATACGGCGGTGCGCGCGCCAAGCGGATCATGCTGGGCGAGGACACCAAGACCAACGCCGACATCGAAGCTTGGCGCCGCCTTGGCCAGCGGAAGGACGCGGCATGAGCGCCGAGCCCTTCTTCGACCTTGCGCCTCCGCCGCGCCTCACCATGCGGACCATCGCCTTCCGAGTCGCCGAGAAGCACGGCTTGACCCTGGACGACCTCCGCTCGCCGAGCCGTCGCCGACCGCTGGTCGTCGCGCGTCAGGAGGCCATGCACGAAATCCGTCAGGCCACCACGCAGAGCCTCCCGGCTATCGGCCGCTTCTTCGACCGCGACCACACGACCGTCATACACGCCCTTGAGCGCCATGCGGCGAGGCTCCAGGCGTGACCGCCTCTCCACTGCTTCACACCCCCTACACCCGCGCCGAGAGCACCCACATGCTCCGCGCCCGGCTCGGCGGCGTCCTAGACCTCCTCTGCGCCGCAGTCGGGTACGACCGGCTGCAGGCTGTCCTGTCGAGCGAGATGCGGTCCTTGGCGGCCCGTGAGCGTGAAGCCGGCCGCGCGCCGAGAGGATGGATCGGATGAGCCGGTTCCTATCCATCAATTTCCCGGCTCCGGCTGAGAGTAGGGCGGTGGCCGCGTGAGCGTTGTGATCCACCATGGCGACAGCTGGGAGGTGCTGAAGGGCATTCCAGACGGAAGCGTGGACTCCTGCTGCACTGACGCGCCCTACGCCTTGGTCGCCACGCTGAAGCGCTTCGGGGCCGACAACGCCGCGCCGGTGAAGGCCGGGAAGACGGGCGTCTACAAGCGCTCGGCCGCTGGATTTATGGGGAAGCGCTGGGACACTGGTGAGGCAGCTCACAATCCTGCGTTCTGGGCTGAAGTCCTGCGGGTCCTGAAGCCCGGCGCCCACCTGATCGCCTTCTCCGGCACGCGCACCCAACACCGACAGGTCTGCGCCATCGAGGATGCCGGTTTCGAAATCCGAGACACCGTCCTCGACCTGATCGCGTCGGACACCCTGGCGATGACCTTCTTCGCCTCGCTCACTGACGAACAGCAGGGCGCCTTCGCCCGTGTCGTGGAAGAGGCCGGCATCGGCGGAATGCTCGCCTGGTGTTTTGGGTCTGGCTTTCCGAAATCGCACAACCAGACCGGCGCGCATGAGGGCTGGGGTTCGGCGCTGAAGCCCGCCTTCGAACCGATCTGCCTCGCCCGCAAGCCGATGATCGGGACCATTGCGCAGAACCTCGCAGCCTTCGGGACCGGGGCGCTGAATATCGACGGGTGCCGGGTCGGCACGGCAGACGACTTGAACGGCGGCGCCTACACCGAGGGCCGCCAGCCGCGAGCAATGGCCCCCGGCGGCGCGGCGAGAAGCGCCCAGCCTGGAGCCTACAGCCCGCCTGCTGGCCGCTGGCCTGCCAACGCCGTCCATGACGGCTCGGATGAGGTGATCGCGGCGTTTCCTGAGAGCGATGGGGCTCAGGGGCGGGTCACTGGTCGCGAGCCCTCGACAGGCGAGCGCTACATTCTGAGCGGACTTGCGGGAAACCACGCGCCGCGCGAGCCGCGCGCCGACTCCGCCTCCCGCTTCTTCTACACCGCCAAGGCCGACGCCACAGACCGCCTCGGCTCCAAGCATCCAACCGTTAAGCCAACCGACCTCATGCGCTGGCTGGTCCGACTAGTCACGCCGCCTGGGGGGACAGTCCTGGACCCGTTCGCTGGCAGCGGGTCGACTGGTGTCGCCTGCATCGCCGAGGGCTTCGACGCCATCCTGATCGAGCGCGAGGCGGAATACGTCGCCGACATCCGCCGCCGCATCGCGTGGGCCCAAGGCGAAGGCCGCTTGACCGCCCAAGAGATGGCGAAGGCCCCTGACCTGACCCACGACGACCTCCCTCTATTCGGGGGCCAAGCCGCATGAACCGCTGTCCCCACTGCAACCAGCCGATGCCGATCAACGCTTCGGCCCGGACCGGCTTCCGAGGCGTTCCGCTCGAGATGAGGCTCCTCGCCTCCTATGAGATCGACAAGGTCTCAGGCTGCTGGAACTGGATCGGCGGGCGTCGCTCTAGGCGATACGGCCAGATCTACGCCTTCGGTCGCCGGATGAGCGCGCACCGCGCCTCGTGGATGCTGAACCGAGGCCCCATCGCGGCGGGCCTGGTTGTTTGCCACCGCTGCGACAACCCGCTCTGCGTCAATCCAGATCATCTTTTCCTCGGCACCCAAGCCGACAACGTCGCCGACATGGATTCAAAAGGGCGGCGAGGGCGGGTGCGCGGTGAAGCGGTGAACACCGCCAAGCTGACCGCAGAGCAGGTCCTAGAGATTCGCGCGCTGTTTGGTCGGTTGCCGCACCGGATGATTGCGGAGCGCTTCGGGGTCACCAAGAGCCAGATCGACAAGATCAGGTCAGGGGTTTGCTGGGCGCATGTCACCGCCGACAACCCTGAGAGCTATCATCCCAAGGGCGCTGATCCAGTCGCGCCCACGCCTCTGTTCGATGAGGCCGCCTAATGCCCGACGGAACCCTCGACCTGCGCAACGTCAAGGCGGTGGCATGAGCAAGCGGCCATCCTTCCAGTTCTATCCGCCCGACTGGCGCAGGGACGCAGACCTTCGGCTCTGCTCCATGGCGGCCCGCGGCCTGTGGATCGACATGCTCTGCCTGATG
Source organism: Phenylobacterium sp. (assembly GCF_036677185.1). GTDB lineage: Bacteria > Pseudomonadota > Alphaproteobacteria > Caulobacterales > Caulobacteraceae > Phenylobacterium. The sequence continues at coordinate 40,528 of NZ_JAKFEN010000010.1, read as the reverse complement.
CACGAGGGGGAGCCCTACGGCCACCTCACGGCCCACGGCCGGCCGATGAAGCCAGAGCAGCTGGCGAAGCTTGTCGGAGAGCCGGCGGCCTCGGTGAAGCGCTGGCTCGCCGAACTGGCGGATCACGAGGTGTTCTCGGTCACCGAGGACGGCCTGGTGTTCAGCCGCCGCATGGTGCGCGACGAGCAGGTCCGCGAGGCGCGTGCGCTGGGTGGTCATGCCGGTGCGGCCCACGGCGCGAAGGGCGCCGAACACGGAGCCAAGGGTGGTCGCCCGAAGAAGGTGGAGGGGGGGGCAGACACCGAAACAAGGGGGGATAATAAACCCCCCTTAGAACCCCCCCCTTCTTCTTCATCTCCGTCTTCTCAAGGTTCCGAAGATGAATCTTCGGGCGTCGATGACGCCGAGCCGGGCTTCGATCCCGACAAGGCGACCTGGGAAATGGGCGTGAAACTGCTCAGGTCGCAGGGCAGGGCCAGCGAGAGCGCCGCCCGCGGCTTCATTGGCAAGCTGCTGAAGGATCGGCCAGGGCTCGTCGCGAAAGACCTGCTGCCGGCGGTGACCGGCGCCCTGGCGAACAAGACCGGCGATCCGCAGGCCTATCTCACACGCGCCGCCGACGGCATCGCCAAACGCCGCGGCGAACACGTCGAACCGAAACGCGTGGGCTTCGTCTGATGGCCAGCAAGGAACAGAAGGCCCGCGAGGTCGGCATCGAGGTCCGCCCGCACATGGCCGACTACCGCACGCCGTGCCCGTCGTGCTCGCCCAACCGCCGCAAGAAAAAAGACCCCTGCCTGCACGTCACGATCACGTCAGAGGCCGTCAAGGCCTTCTGTTTTCACTGCGATTTCAAAGGGACCTACACCGATGACGATCAGCGAAGGGATGCTTTCCGTCCTCGAAGCGCGCGGGATCGACATCGAGCTGGCCAGCCGCCTCGGGTTCAGCAGCGCCAGGCGCGGGGATGGTGAGGCCTTGGTGATCCCCTTCACGCGGAACGGCGACGTCGTGCGCCGCAAGTACCGGCGCTTCGACATCATCGAGGGCGGCAAGGGCCCGAAGTGGTCCCAGGATCCCGGTGGCTTGAAGCTGGCCTTCAATGAGGACTGCCTGCGCAACCAGTCCCTGTTCGGCAAGCCCCTGATCATCACCGAGGGCGAGTTCGACGCAGTCGCGGCGATCCAGTCCGGCTTCGAGAAGACCATCAGCGTTCCCGATGGCGCCCCGGCCCCCGGCGATCGGTCGATGGAAGACCTCGAGGCCGCCAAGAAATACGATTGGGTGTTCGACCAGATCGCGCTGTTCCACAAGGAGCAGGTTCCCGAGATCATCATCGCCTCGGACGGCGACGCCAACGGCGCGGCGATGCTGCAGGACCTGTCGGTGATCTTCGGCCGCTACCGCTGTAAGTTCCTGACCTACCCGAAGTCGCGGAAGGACCGCGGCCGGGAGCGCTGCAAGGATCTGAACGAGGTTCTGGAGGACTACGGCCCGAAGGGTGTGGTCGAAACCATCGCGCGCGCCCAATGGCTGGCGGTCCCCGGCGTGTTCAAGATGAGCGAGCTTCCGCCGCTCCCGACAATGGCGATCTATGAGCCGCGCCATGAGCTGCTGCGGGCCAACCTCAAGGTCCGGCTCGGGGACTTCTCCGTCGTCACCGGGACGCCGGGGTTCGGGAAGACCACCTTCGTCAACGACCTGATGTGCGGGATCGCCTACGACAACGGCCTGAAGATCGCATGGGCGTCGTTCGAGCAGGAGCCGCAGCGCGATCACCGCCGCGCCCTCCGTGCCTGGCTGAACGGCCGGCCCGAGCACAACCAGGACCACAACGAACTCCACGTCGCCGACAAGTGGATCGACGCGGCCCACGTTTTCATCGTGCCGAGCGAAGACGAGGACGCGACCCTCGAATGGCTGCTGGAGCGGATGGAGATCGCAGTCGTCCGCCACCACGTCAGCATCATCGTTCTCGACCCCTGGAACGAGATCGAACACAGCCGCCGGCAGTCGGAAACCGAGACCGAGTACATCGGCCGCGCCATCCGCGCCCTGAAACGCTTCGCCAAGGCTTTCCGCGTCCACATAACCGTCGTCGCCCACCCGACCAAGAGCACCAAGGACGGGGAGGGCAACTACAAGATGCCGACCCTCTACGACATCTCGGGAAGCGCCAACTGGTACAACAAGTGCGACCTGGGCGTGATCGTCCACCGGGAGAACGAAGACCACACGATCATCAAGGTCCAGAAGTCCCGCTACCACGAGACCATCGGCGTGCCTGGTGAGGTTCGCATGTCCTACTCCAAGGACGAGCGGCGCTTCATCGAAGTGGAGCGCGCAGCATGACCGCCCCCAACATTCCAGCCGTCGAGACGATCTACAAAGGCAACCGCTACCGTTCACGAACAGAGGCAAAATGGGCCGTGTTCTTCGATCTGGTGAAGGTCCCCTACGAGTACGAAGTGCAGGGCGTTGACCTGCCCAGCGGGCGCTATCTGCCGGACTTCTGGCTTCCAACGCAGGAGGTGTGGTTCGAGGTCAAGGGCAGTTGGGACGCTGTCGGCGGTCTCTCGAAATACGCCGAGCTGTGCGCGATGAGCGGTCACTTCGTGATCGTGGCGGCTGGGGCGCCCAGCGCTGTCGATAACATGCTGGTCCTGCGACCGAAGCCCCTGTTCCACGGCGGTGTCGCGATCACCCTGCCGCTCGAGAACGTGGATGCTCACCTGCACGCTGGCGAGTGCCGGTTCCTGCTGCGAGGCGATGACCTGGCCTTTCGAACCCCCGCCGGCATCCGCTACGGGAGAGGCGGGCATTGGGAGATTTCCCTCATCGACCGCGCCGTTGAGGGCGGCTGCCGGGACTGCGACCGTCAACTCAACGAGGCCGGCTTTTCCCGGTTCGAACACGGCGAGCGCGGCGCGCGGGCCGGATGGGAGCGTCGAGCATGATCCCGATCTGGCGAGCCCTTGCCGACGGCCTGATCAATGCGGCGGAACAACTGCCCAAGCGATCCGCTGGCGCACGACACCTCAGGGACGCCGCGGCCTCGCTTCTGGATGCGGACCAAGCCCTTGAGCGCGAAGGCTCTCCCGCCCCCTCCGAAACCGTGAGAGTAGCATGACCGACTGCCCGAAGCCCGGCGAAATCCGCGTCATCAACGGCCAGCAGTGCCGCTTCATCGAGCGCGAGCTTGAGGGCGACGTCTGGGAGGTTCTGGAGCCCGCAACCATCGCCGTTCGATCCTACTCGATGCCGTTCACCCGCATCCCCTGCACCATGGACGAAGCCGATACGGAGCTGCCGATAGAGGCGCTGCACGACGAGGTGACCGCCAAGTACCCGAATATCCTCGCCGCGCTTCACGCCTCGGAACTCTCTGAGGACGACCGATGATCCGCTTCACCACCTACCTCATCCTCGCCGTTGCGGGGTTCTGCGGTCTCGTCGCGGCCGTCGCCCTTGCTGGGTATCTGCTGGCGGCCCCGGCCCGTGCGGAACCCCGGCTGATCGTGTGCGAGAGCCCGGGCCTGATCGACGGTGACACGATGGTCTGCGCCGGCGAGCGGGTCCGGCTCTGGGGAATCCAGGCGCCGGAACGGGCCGACCCTGGCGGACCCGCTGCAACCCGCGCCTTGGCCGAGATCACCAAAGGTCAGACCGTGATCTGCATCGCCCGGGGCCGATCGTATGAGCGTGTCGTGGCTCAGTGCTTCGTCGGGGACATGGACGTCGCCGGAGAGATGGTGCGCCGCGGGCAGGCGGTGGATTGGCCGAAGTTCAGCCGGGGCCATTACGCGGGGATCGGGCGATGAGCATGGACGACGACTGGTCCGACTTCCCCGTGATCCTTGGGCAGGGCTCCTGCCACACCCTGACCGACGACAGCGGCCGGGTGTTCGGCGACAAGGCCGCCAGAATCCGCGTCAGGCCCAAGCCGCGGCCCATCGGCTTCCACCTGCCGCCGAAGACGAAGGGTTCGGGCCGGTGACCCAGGTCTTCTGCCGCTACGCCACCGCCTCGACAGAGGCCTATGTCGTTCATCCGGGCGGCCAACACGAGCGCGTCACCGACCCGCCGCGCGACCTCTGCGCCTGGGCTCAGTTCCACCCGGCCTCGGCCGAAAAGCTGACCGACACCCCGCCCTGGCTCCAGCGCAACGCCCTCGCCGGCCATCTCATGCGGGCGGCTGACTGCGCCACCTGTCCCTGTTTCGAGCGTGGAGAGCCTGTCGAATGACCGCCGAACTCAAGATCGAGCTGCCCGACGCCGAGCGTGGTCTCTCCCCCGACGAGGAGCAGCGCCTGAACCGCCTTCTGGCCAGGGCCGGGAACAAGCGGCTGACCGGGGACCAGCGGAAAGCCGCGGCTGAAGAGCTCGCCCGGATGGAGGGGAACCTGCGCGCCCGCCGCGACCAAGCCTGGCTCGCAGCTTCGGCCCTGGAGACCATCGCGCTCGCTGAAGGCCGGGGAGAGGACGTGGACCGTGGACGGTCGGGCCAGATTCGGGCGCACAACCGTGACGCCCTGCTGTCGCTTCTGCGCGCAGGCCGGCTGACCCTAGACGAGTTCGACATCGGCCACGCCTGCCGAGAACTCTACGAGCGCCAGTCCGAAGACCTGGGAGCGATGAACTATGGGGACGCCGGCCGCGCAGACCACGACAACGCCCAATTCGTCCACGCTAGGCTCCAGCGCGCGAAAGCCACGCAGCGCGTACCGATGATCGAACGCGCTATCGCCGTCGACTGCCGAGATGAACCCGCCTCGCTCCAGATGTTCCGCGCCGTGATCGGCCGAAACATCCCGCTCAGCGCGTTCGGGCTGCGGGACGCTTTTGATCGCCACGTCGCGGCCTTGAAGCGCGCCCTTGCAGTCGCTGATCGCTTCTCTTCGGCCACAAAAACAGACGCGCGTTAACCCCCTGTTAGTTGACGGAAAAGCGTAACCGTGCAAATACGGCATCAGCGCGATTGCGCCGGAGGGGTTCGACAACCCCCCGGGCCCGCGCAAAGTTCCATTTCAGCCGCAACCCACCGGGCGCTCTGACGAGCAGCGGCGACCAATCGCGCCCAGCCACGTCGCTCAACCTCAGCAAGGCAAGCCAGCAGGCCCAAGGGCCGACAGCCGGGCTTAGCCAGTAACCCTGCGCACTGAGGCTGCGGCGCGAAACCATAGACGGCGAGGTGTCCCTTGATGGCCACGAAGCCTCGCCCCAAGGCCATCACCAAGCCGATCATTCTCGGCATGATCGCCGAGGCCCTTCGATCCGTCGAAGCCCGTCGAAAGACCATGGCCTGGTTCACGCCCTACCTGACACGAGAGACCTAGGGGGCTTTCCAGTCGCCCTTGAGGCGGGACTTGAACGGCTTGCCGCTCTCAACCGCTTCCGCCCTCGCCATGGGCGGCGTCCCGATGGTTGTGAGACCAAGGCTGGTCGCCGCGCTGCGCTCGATCAGGTCGCGAACCGCGTCGGCCTCAGATCGAAGGCCTCGACTGGCCCGGTAGGCTTCCAGCTTCACTCGGTGTTCGTCGGACAGCTTGATATTGAACGGCTTCATACACACAGAGATACACGTGTGTGTACGCGGCTACAACCTCCGATCCGAAAGCCAGGAAGCCGCAAGGTCTGGCAGGAGCGATCCATGACCGATAGCACCGAGACCCGGCGCGTCGAAATCTACGGCCTGACCGACGCCGCCGGCGAAATTCGCTACATCGGCAAGGCCAACAACGCCGCCCAGCGCTTCAAAGGCCACCTTAGGGAGTGCCGCCGCCGCAGCCCTCTGTACGACTGGATCGCCAGTCTGCGGGCTGGGGGAACACTTCCGTCCTGCGTGGTCCTGACGACATGCGACGAAAGCGCGTGGCAGGACGAAGAGCGCAGGCTGATCGCATGGGGCCGCGCGCTCGGATACCGACTACTGAACCTGGCCGACGGCGGCAATCAGCCCAATTGCTCGCCAGCAGCGCGCAGCGCCAACGGACGCCGATTGGCGGAGAAGATCCGCGGCGACGACATGTTCCGGCGCATCTGGAGCCTTAAGCGCGACCTGTCGAGACTGGTCCGCGACGGACTGGTAAGAAACGCCACGCGGGCAAGGCTCCGCGCAGCGGCTGCGGAGAACCCCACGCTCTTCGGGGTCTTCCGGGATTTGCCGGATCGCGCAGAGGACGAGGCTGGAGAGCCCATCGGCGGCTACGGCCGACTTGCAGGAGGACGCTATGGCGCCCCACAGCAAGCCAGGGCCTGACGATCCCGACACCCCGTCAGCGAAGATGGGCCGGCCACCCGAGCGACCCGCTCCGACTGACGCTGGAATGCTGGAGCGCATCTGCGAACGCCTCATCGGCGGTGAGAGCATGAAGACCATCTGTGGCGACGAGAGCATGCCTGCCGCGACGATGGTTTATCTGGAGATGTCCCGGAACGTCGAGTTCCGAACCGCTATCACGTGCGCGAGAGAGGCGCAGCAAGAGGCCTTGATCGACGAGACCGTCGACATGGCGGACAAAGCGACGGTCGAGGATCATCAGGTCGTCAAGCTGCGCATCTGGGCGCGTCAATGGAGAGCGGCCAAGCTCGCCCCGAAGAAGTACGGCGACAAGCTGGAACTCGGCGGCGCGCTCACGGTGAACCACGAGGCGGCGCTTGCCGAGCTCGAATAGCCCAGAGCTCTCAGAGCGCGAGCGGGCGGTTCGCCAGCGCCTGAAGGACGACTTCACCCACTACGCCGCCAAGTGCCTGAAGATCAGGACCAAGAGCGGGGCTATCGAGGCGCTGGAGCTCAACCAGGCGCAGCGCTATCTCCACGAGCGACTAGAGGGCCAGCGGGCCAAGACGGGCAAGGTCCGGGCCCTGGTTCTTAAGGGCCGGCAGCAAGGGATCAGCACATACATCGGCGGCCGGTTCTACTGGCGGGCGAGTCATCGGCGCGGGGCCTGGGTGTTCATCCTCACCCACGAGCAGAGCGCGACGGACAACCTGTTCGGGATGGCCAACCGCTACCACGAGCATTGCCCGGCCTTGGTGAAGCCTGCGACCGGCGCGGCGAACGCCAAGGAACTGGCCTTTCCGGGGCTGGACGCCGGGTATGGCGTCGGCACGGCGGGAACCAAGGCCGTCGGGCGGTCCAAGACGATCCAGATGTTCCACGGCTCGGAGGTGGCGTTCTGGCCTCACGCGGCCTCGCACTTCGCCGCGGTGATCCAGGCCGTCCCGGATCTTCCCGAGACGGAGATCATCTTGGAGTCGACGGCGAACGGTCTCGGCGGCGAGTTCCATGAGCGCTGGCAACAGGCCGAGGCGGGGATTGGCGACTACGAGGCGATCTTCATCCCGTGGTTCTGGCAGGACGAGTATCGCCGGCCGGTTCCGGTTGACTTCGCGCTTGACGACGATGAGCGAGAATACGCCGAGGCGCACGGCCTCGATCACGCCCAGATGGCTTGGCGCCGGGCCAAGGTCGCCGAGCTGAAGGACCCTTTGCTGTTCAAGCAGGAATACCCGGCCACCGCGGCTGAGGCGTTCCAGCTCACCGGCCACGACAGCTTCATCAAGCCTGAAGCGGTGCTGAAGGCGCGCAAGGCCGACCTTGAGGGGATTGGTCCGCTGGTGATCGGGGCAGACCCGGCGCAGATGGGCGATGACCGCTTCTCGCTGGCCTGGCGCAGGGGCCGCAAGGTCGAGAAGATCGAGAGCAAATCCAAACTGGACACCGTGGCCGGCGCCAACTGGCTGCGCACGGTGATCGACACGGACAAGCCCGCGCGCGTCTTCATCGACGTCGGCGGCTCGCCTGGAGTCTACGATCTTCTTCACTCCTGGGGCTACGACAAGATCATCGTCCCGGTAAATTTCGGCTCGACCCCGATGGACCCGGTCGAACTACTGCCGGACGGCACGAAGCGGCCCGGCCCGAAGAACCGCCGCGCCGAGATGTGGCAGCGCTCACGGGACTGGCTGGACGAAGAGGGAGGGGCGGACATCCCCGACCTCGACAGCCTGCAGTCCGACGCCTGCGCGCCGGGCTACTTCTTCGACACCAACCAACGCCTCTTGCTGGAAAGCAAGGAACACATGCGAAGCCGGGGTCTGCGGTCCCCGGATGAGTGGGATGCGGTCGTGCTGACCTTCGCCGAGCCGGTGAGGGTCGAGCAGACCAAGCCCGCCGCGCCCCGCCACCACGTCGCCGGCGGCTGGATGTCATGACCACTCTCCGCGACAACCAACAACTCACCATGGCCGTCGTCGCGATCCTGATCGAGCGCCTGGGCGGCTCCGTGATGATCACCGACGCCGAGCTCCGGGCCACGAAGGTCACCCTGCATTCCCAGGTGATCGACTGTGATCTGCACCTCGAGACCCATCCGCTGACCGAAGACGACGACCTCGCCACGATGCGACCTGCCGGGAGGGCCTGATGAACGCCAAGACCCTCGACCGAGCCGCCTGATGGCCGACAAGCCCAAGTCCGCCGGAAAGCCCGACGACATCCTCGCCGAGGCCATGGACGCCTTCAAGCTGGTCGAGGAGCAGGAGGCCGAGAACCGCCGTGAAGCGCAGGACGACATCAGGTTCGCCAGGCTCGGCGAGCAATGGCCCGACAAGGTCAGGAAGGACCGCGAGCTTGAAGGCCGCCCCTGTCTCACGATCAATCGTCTTCCGGCCTTCATTCGGCAGGTCGTCAATGACGCCCGCCAGAACAAGCCGGCCATCGTCTGCCACCCGGTCGACAGCCAGGCCGACCCTGAAACGGCTGAGATCTTCAACGGGCTGATCCGCAACATCGAGCAGTCCAGCGACGCCGAGGTGGCTTACGACACGGCCCTGGACTTCGCGGTCACCGGCGGGTTCGGCTATTTCCGGATCAACACCCGCTACACCCACGACGACGCCTTCGACCAGGACCTGGTCATAGAGCGTGTCGCCAACCCCTTCAGCGTCTACGGCGATCCCAACTCCACCGCGGCCGACAGCGCCGACTGGAACACCGCCTTCGTCGTCGACACCATGCCGAAAGAGCAGTTCCAGGCCCGCTGGAAGGGCGCTGAAGCCGTCGACTGGTCCACCTCCGACTATGCCGGGCTAAAGGCGCCTTGGTTCGAGGGCGACCGCGTCATGGTCGCGGAATACTGGAAGCGCGAGGAGATCAAGCGCCAGATCGTCGCCCTTTCGGACGGCCAGGTCATGGACCTCAAGGCCTATGAGGGCCAGAAGGCGCTCTTCGACTCGCTCGGCGTCACCATCATCGGCCGGCCGCGCGACGTCGCCGCCCACAAGGTCGTCCAGCGCATCATGACCGGGGCTGAAGTCCTGGAAACCGTCGAGTGGGCCGGGAAGTACATCCCGATCGTCCCGGTCTACGGCGAAGAGCTGCACATCGACGGTCGCCGGGTCCTGCGCTCCCTGGTCCGGGACGCCAAAGACCCGCAGCGGATGTTCAACTACTGGCGCCCTCTGGCGCTGGACACTCCACTTCCGACCCCGAGCGGCTGGACCACGATGGGCGCCGTCGAGATCGGCGATCAACTGTTCGACGAGACGGGCCAGCCCTGCAACGTCATTGGCAAGAGCCCGGTCCACATCAACCGCCGTTGCTTCCGCGTCGAGTTCGACGACGGCTCGCACATCATCGCCGATGCCGAGCATCCGTGGCGCGTCGAGGAGCGCGCCGGGCGCACGGCTGCTGGCTTCACATGGCAGACCCGAGACGTCACGACCGAGGAACTGGTCGCCGCCAAGCACTTCATCCCCGTGGCGCGCCCTGTCGAGTGCGTCGAGGCCGATCTTCCGGTTGATCCCTACGTCTTGGGCCTGTGGCTCGGCGACGGCCACACCATGTCGGGCCGGATCACCCCTGGCGACGAAGACCTTGAGGAGATCGTCGCCAACGTCGAGGCTGCGGGCTACCGCATCGGCACGATGAACCGGAGCGGTGACCGCCACATCACCTTCACGCCGCTCGGCCTCCAGACGGACCTCAAGGCGGCCGGCGTCCTGGGCTTCAAGCACATTCCGGCCGAGTACCTGCGCGCCTCCGAGGCGCAGCGCTGGGCTCTGCTGCAAGGCCTGATGGACAGCGACGGGTCGATAGCGACCGCCACCAAGGCCTGCGACTTCACCACGACGTCCCCCGCGCTGTCCGACGCGTTCGGCGAGTTGCTGCGCACGCTAGGCATCAAGGCGAAGGTGGTCGTCCGCCAAGGTCGCGCTTCCAAGCTCGTCGGTGGCGGCAACCAGCTTCTCCAGGTGCGCCAATTCTACTTCAGCGCCTACGCCGATGAGCCGGTGTTCAAGCTGCGCCGCAAGGCCGCGCTGCTGGGCGGTCGGGTCGAGCATCGCCGCCGCACGAAGCGGCACGGCATTGCCAAGGTCTCGCGGGTCTCCAGTGTCCCGGTCCAATGCGTCGCCATCGACGCGCCGTCGCACCTGTTCTTGGCCGGCGCGGGCATGGTCCCGACCCACAACACGACCTCGACGGAGCTCGTCGCGCTGGCGCCCAAGGCCCCGTTCATCGGCCAGGTCGGCCAGTTCGAGACCGACGGCGCGAAGTGGGCCACGGCGAACACCCAGACCCACGCCTTCATTGAGTATGACGCCAAGGGCGGCGCCCCGGCGCCGCAGCGTCAGCCGTTCGCTGGCGTGCCCGCCGGAGCCCTTCAGGAAGCCCTCAACGCCTCTGACGACATGAAGTCGATCATGGGGATGTACGACGCGTCCCTGGGCGCCAGGAGCAACGAGACCTCGGGCCGCGCCATCATGGCCCGCCAGCGCGAGGGTGATGTCTCCACGTTCCACTACGTCGACAACCTCTCCCGCGCGATCCGCCACGCGGGCCGCATCCTCATCGACCTGATCCCGAAGACCTACGCCGCGCCGCGCGTGCTACGCATCCTGGGCCCCGACGGCAAGCCTGACATGAAGCAGGTCAACCAGGAGCATACCGTCAAGGAGCGTGGCAAGGACGGCCAGGTCAGGGAAATCACCAAGATCTACGACCTGACCACGGGGAAATACGACCTCGTCGTCAAGGCCGGGCCGTCGTTCACCTCGCGGCGCGAGGAAGCCGCCAACCAGATGATCGAGCTTATCCGGGCGCACCCGGCCATGGCTCCGATGATCGGCGACATCCTGGCGGAGAACCTCGATTGGCCCGGCGCCGACCAGATCGCCAAGCGCCTCAAGGCCATGCTGCCGCCGAACCTGCAGGCCGAGGACGACGAAGAGGCCCCGAACCCCCAGGTGGAACAGGCCAAACAGGTGATCCAGCAGTTGGGCGCGGCGCTGAAGCAGGCCAAGGAAGAGGCCGAGGCCGCGCAGAACGACAACGACACGGCGGCGAAAAAGTTGGCCCTCGACGCCACGAAAGAGCAAGTCGCCGCCGCGCTCAACGCGCGCAAGCTGAACCTCGAAGAGCGCCGAGTCGAGATCGACGGATTCAATGCCGAGACCAACCGCATCAAGGCCCTGAACACCAAGGACAACCCGCTCGACGCCGAGGCGACCGCCCAACTGGTCGCCAAGATGGTGCTGGAGACCTTGCTCTCGCCCGACATCCTGGAAGGGAAGGGCGGGGCGGACTTCGACGCCGACAGCGACGGTTGGCAGAACGGCTCGTCGGTCCGGTTCACCCGAGGCCAACCCGAGATCATCGCTGAAGCGCCGTACGCATCCGGTGGCGGCTTCGACGAACCACCCGAACCCCCGCCCGCGCTCTTCGACGAGCCCGAGCCGGAACCCGAGTTCTAACCACCCACCAAGTTATCCACGCCGACCGAACCGGGCCTGACCCGGCGCGGCGTCGTGGCCCATCGCCAGCAAACCCGAAGAGGATTGGCACAATGACCGACCAAGCGACCGAAACCGCCGAAGCCGCCATCGAGGAGGCTCCGGCCGACGTCGCCGCCGGTTCCGAGACCCAGACCGACGACCAAGACCAGAACACCGAAGGCGAGGACGGAGTCGACGGCAAACAGCCGGACGACCAAACCGAAGCCGCCGCGGTCGAGCTGGACGAGTTCGAATGGGAAGGGGCCAAGGTCCAGCTGCCGAAGGAGATCGCCGAGCTGATCAAGCCGGCGCTGCTGCGGACGCAGGACTACACCGTCAAGACCCAAGAGTTGGCCGAGACCCGCCGGGCACTGGAAGCGCGAGACGCCTCGCTCAACCAGCAAGCCGAGGCGATCGAGGCCCTTCGGGTCGACCATGGGCGCGTCGCGTCCCTGGAAGAGCGGGTCGCGGAGTTCGCCAAGCTGCCCTGGGACGAGCTCAGGGAAGCCGACAAGGACACCTACCGCGATCTCAGAGACGAATATGCCGAGGCGAAGGACAAGCTCGCCACGGCCAAGACCGAACTCTCGACCAAGGCTGATGGCCTCCGTTTGGAGCGCGAACGGGCGACCGCGACCGCGCTGCAGGAGACGGGCAAGGAACTCGCCAAGTCGATCAAGGGCTGGAGCCCGCAAGTCGCCCAGCAGATCGTGGAGCACGCCACCACCGAGTACGGTGTCGATCTCCAGGAAATGCGGGAACTCGCCGACCCGCGCATCTGGCGTGCCCTCCACGATGGCATGACCGCGCAGGCCGAACTCGCAGCCCTGAAGGCCAAACAGACCAAGGCGCAAGGCCACCAAGCCGCCCAATCGACCACGCCGGCCGCCAGGGTCGGCGGCGGAACCGCCCCCCACGCGCGCCGCACCACGGACGCCAGCGGGGACGGCCTGTCGACGGCGGAGTGGATGCGTCGCGAAGACGAACGTGAAGCCGCGGCGCGCAAGCGCGCCTGACGGCACTTCCTCACCCTTTGCGGCGCCGCGGGCGCCGGGAGTAGACCACCATGACCAACACGCTGCTGACCTCCACCATGGTCACCCGCAAGGCCCTGAAGATCCTTCACCAGAAGCTGAACTTCGTGGGCTCCATCACTCGGGAATATGACGACAGCTTCGCCAACACCGGCGCCAAGATCGGCGACAGCCTGAAAATCCGCCTGCCCAACCGCTACACCGTGCGGACCGGCAAGACCCTCCAGGCGCAGGACACCGTCGAGGCGAGCGAAACCCTGACGGTCGGCACCCAGAAGGGCGTCGACATGAACTTCAGCTCCGCCGAACTGACCCTGAGCATCGACGACTTCTCGGAACGGGTCATCGAACCCGCGATGAGCGTGCTCGCCGCCGGCATCGAGGCCGATGCGCTCTCGATGTACAAGGACGTCTACAATCAGGTGAACAACCAGGGCTCGGCGGCCACCTTCGCCAAGGTGCTGGCCGGCCGCAAGCAACTGGTCGACAACCTGATCCCGCCCGGCGACCGCCACGTGGTCCTGAACACCCAGGACAACGTCGATATGGTCGATGGCCTCAAGGCCCTGTTCAACGACCAGACCAGCCTCGCCAAGCAGTTCCGTGAGGGCTATCTCGGCCGCACCGCCGGGTTCGACTTCTCGGAAAACACCCTGCTTCCGAGCCATGCCCGGGGCGCGGAGAACACCGCCTATACCACCGACACCACCACGGCGCAGATGCCGTCCAGCGCCACCGCGCTCTCGACCCTGACCTTCGCGTCGGGCTCGGGCGCCGGGGTCAAGGGCGACATCTTCACCATCGCCGGCGTCTATCGCGTCCATCCGGAGACCAAGGTGTCGACGGGCGTGCTGCAACAGTTCGCGCTCACCGCCGACATCGCGTCGGGGGCGACCACGGGCATCGGCATCACGCCGGCCATCGTGACCTCCGGGCCGCGCCAGAACGTCACCGTGACCACGACCTCGGCGACGGCGGCCACCACCTGGGCCGGCACCGCCTCGACCAACTACGGCGTCTCGCTCGCCTACCACAAGAGCGCCTTCGCCCTGGCCACGGCCGACCTCGTGATGCCCAAGGGGGTCGACTTCGGCGCCCGCGAGGTGTTCGACGGCATCAGCCTGCGGATCGTGCGCCAATACGACATCAACAACGACAACCTGCCTTGCCGTGTCGATGTCCTCTACGGCTACAAGACCATCCGTCCGCAACTCGCGACGCGCCTGGCCAACAACTAGGCCTGACGGGGCCGCTCTTCGGGGCGGCCCCTTTCGTCGTTTCCGACACATCTCGAACTCGAAAGGAGACAGCAGATGGCTGTCAATTACATCGGCGACAACGGCCCGGATGGTCACGTCCTCGGCTATTCCACCACCACCAAGATCGGCTTCTACGGCGGCACGCCCATCGTGCAGCGTTCCGGCGCGGCCCAGGCGACCTCCCTGGTCGGCACGGCCTCTTCCACGGCGCTCGACACGGCCACCAAGGCCGCGCTGATCGAGGTGATGAACACCCTGGCCGCGCTCAACCTCTACAAGGGCGCCGCCTGATCCATGCCGAGTGACGAGAAGCCCAGGAAGGTCGTCTTCTGCACGCCGACGGTCACTCGGCCGTTCCCGGAATACCTCGCCGCCTTGGAGGCCTCGCTACCGGCCCTCGAGGCGGCGGGCTGGGAGCATCAGGCGGTCTTCGAGGCCGGATGCCCCTACATCTCCTCGGCCCGCGCCACCCTGCTGCGCAAGGCGCTGGACGCCAAGGCCGACGTCATCGTCTTTCTCGACCACGACCTCTCCTGGCGGCCGACCGATCTGCTGAAGCTGATCGAGACGCCGGGAGAGGTGGTCGCCGGGCTCTACCGCTACCGCAAGGACGAGTTCGAGTTCATGGGCCACCTGGCCGACGCCGGGGGCCGCAAGCCCTACTTCCGCCAGGACGGCGTGTTGGCGGCCGAGCGCGTGCCGGCCGGCTTCCTGAAGATCACCAAGGAGGCGGTCGACCGCTTCATCGGCCATCACCCCGAGCTCTGCTTCGGGGCCCGCTACAGCCCATCGATCGACCTCTTCAACCACGGCGCTTTCGATGGCGTCTGGTGGGGTGAGGATTACGCCTTCTCCCGACGGTGGCGGGCGCTGGGCGGAGATATCTGGGTTGTTCCGGACCTCTCCCTGACCCACCACGATCCCGACAAGTCCTACCCCGGCAACGTCCATGAGTGGCTGACCGCGCAAGAGGCCGCCGAGACCGCCGACCCATCCCAAGCCGACGCCCCGAGCGCGTCCGCAGCAGCCTGAGAGCACCTATGGCCCGCCCCCAAGTCTTCAGCACCGACACCTACCTCTACAACGTCGCCACCGGCGAAAAGCGCCTGTTCCCGCAGGGCGAGACCGACCCTGGCAACGCCTGGTCGGAGAAGAAGGGCGGCGACACCGCCGGCGCCGGGACCACGGCCCAGGCGATGAAGGATCTCATCGCGGCCCAGGACCAGATCGAGGCGCTGCAAGCCAACCTCGCGACCCAGGACGCCTCCATGGCCCAACTCTCCGGAGAGCGCGACGACGCCGTCGGCAGGGTCGCCGGCCTGGAGCAGGACGCCATCGCCGCGGCCAAGGAGCGCGACGAGGCCTTGAGGTCGGCTTCGGACTACATGGCCGAGCGCGATCACGCCCGCAGCGAAGCCGCGACCCGGACCAAGGAGCGCGACGAGGCCAAGGCCTATGCCGCCGAACTCGAAGCCGAACTCGCCAAGTTCGACGCGGCCGACAGCAAGCCGAGCGGCGGCTCGAAATCCAAATCCGACCCGAAGTAGCGCTCACCCCGCCTTCGCCCGTCCCAGCCGCCTCCGGGCGGCTTTTTCATGCCCTGAGGTGACCCATGAAGCCCTTCGCGCCACTACAGGACACGACGGTCGAGCTCTCCGTGACGACCGCCAGCGCCAACGTCAAGCTGGGCGGTCAGCCGATCACCGGCGAGTTCCAGATCCGCCTTTTCAACGCCGGATCGCAGACCGTCTATGTGCAGATCGGGGCGAGCTCCAGCGTCCTGGCCACGGTCAATGACCAGCCCATCGCGGCGGGCGCGGTCGAGGTCCTGACGGTCAACAACCGCGAGCAGGACGGCGGGCCCTGGTATCTCGCCGCGCTCACCGGGGCCAGCACCTCGACGCTGGCGATCACGACCGGGCATGGCGGCCTCGCCGGCTACGGCGGCAGTGCGGCGGCGGGGATCAGCACCGCGGCGCTCGAGGCTGGTATCGGCGGCCCGACCGATGGAGCCGCAGCGGCTGACGACAGCAACGCCAGCCTGATCTCGCTCTTCAAGCGCTACCTCGCCCGCTTCACGACCTTCATGGCCGACACCACTCCGGTTCCGGTGGAAAGCGGGGTCTACTTCGTCAGCGTGACGCCGACCATCGACACGGCGATCTATGCGGCGGCCGACAGCCTGTTCAACTCTACGGTCATCACCAACGCCACACGCCAGAACGACATGGGCGCGGTGCTGCAGAGCGTGACGGTGATCGACAAGGACAAGGAGGCCGCCGCGATCTCGCTGGTGTTCTTCTCGTTCAACGTGACCACCTGGGGCGCGGCCAACGCCGCCGAGGCCCTGACCGACGCCGAGAGCGTCTACATCCTGGGTCAGGTCGATATCGCCGCTGCGGACTACAAGGCCCACGCCAACCAGAGCGTCGCCACCAAGGTCGGGCTCGGCATCTCGCTCATCCCGGCTTCCGGCACCCGCAACGTCTATGTCGCAGCCTATGTGACCAGCGGGACGCCGACCTATACGGCGGCCACCGATCTGCTGTTCCGCTTCGGAATGCTGGGCTAGAGCCGATGTCCCGCCTGCTGATCGGATCTCGCAGGGCGGCCCTGCTGTACGGCGCACCCGCCGCTGCCGCGGCTGCTCCGCTGGCGGCCCCGGTCAGCATCGGCACGGCGTCTCAGAACTCGGGCGTCGGCACGACCCTGGCGAAGACGCTGACCGACAATGTCGCCATCGGCGATCTGGTCGTGGTGTTCGGCAGCTCCAGCGGCTCGCAAAGCATTTCGGCGATCACCGACACTCAGGGCCACACCTACACCCAGGCCACCAGCCAGAGCAACGGCGCCAGCACCTGGCGCAATCGGATCTATTTCACCATCGCCACGGCGGCGATGACGTCGGGCGTCGATAGCGTCACGCTCACCTGGGGCAGCTCCACCGGCTACAAGCAGATCCACATCTTCAAGGCCTCGGGCATCCTCGGCCCGACCGCCTCGGCGCTGGACAAAGCGGCTTCGGCCACCACGGCCAGCGGCAACCCGACGACGACAACGGCGACCCTGGCCCAGGCGCGATGCCTCGCCATGGCCTTCACCATCGTGATCACAGGCGTCGGCGAGACGATCACCGACAACGGGTCGTGGGCGGCTCTCACCGACGGCGCGGCGGGCGGCTCGGCTTTGGCCGCCATCCATGCCGCCTGGTACGAGACCGCCGCGACGACGGCGGTCACCCACGCCCCGACCCTCAGCAACACGGCGCGCGAGACCAACACGCACGTCGCCGTCTTCAAGGGGGCTTAGGATGCGCGCTCGCTTCCGCATGAAGGCCTCCGGCTACGCCAGCGCGACGGCCGCCGCCGCCACGGCCTCCTTCACCGCCTCGCAGATCGAGAACGGCGCCGTTGAAGACGTGCTGATCGGGACCGTCGTCGTCACCGGCTACACCGGGGCCTTCACGGTTGTCTTGGACAGCACCTTCTCCGGCCTGATCAAGGCGGTCGGCGACAAGATCTACACCGGCGCGGTTCCGACCAACGGGCAGGGAACGCTAGCGATCAGCGGTCACGCCCTGCTGACTGACACCGGAGCCACCCCGACCTTCTCCGACACCTGCACGATCATCAGCCCGGCGTTCGAGGCGGTTCCGTTCGGAACCACGGCCTTCGGCTCCTGGGCCGAGACCGACCCCGCCGCGCTTGGCATCGGCCAGCAAGGCGATCCGGCCGCGCCGGGCTATGACGACTACGCCATCGCGGGCTGGGGCTCGCCGTCGATCTTCAACCGCTTGTTCGGCACGGAATATCTGACGATCTGCCCGTGGAAAGACCCCACGGTGGCGCGGCTGGCGACGGGCGATTTCCGGGGCATCAAGGAGGTCTATGTCGGGGCCGACGATCCGGGCGTGCTGGCGAACTGGCTGAAGATCGAGACCACGGCCAACCACCCCGTCTACCAGAACAACGGCTTCATCGCCCCGATCCGTTCCGCCGACAAGCAGACCTCCGGCAAGTCCGAGGTCCGCGCCATCGCGGTTCCGTGGGTCGGTCGGCCCTTCGTCCTGCAGGGCATCCCCGACCCGATCAACGACGACAACAACGGTCTCTCCCGCGTCAACTGGTCAGACAGCATGTGGTCGCTGCAGATCGGCGTCGACAAGACCGGAACCGCCATGCCGCATGGCGTGGTCTATTGGGACCCGACCAGCGGCAGCGACGCGGCCGATGGCCTGACCGACAGCACGCCGGTGCTGACGGGCGATGTCGCGATCACCAAGCTCAAGGCCCAGCACGCGGCACAAGGCTTCTCCGGGACCAATGTCGGCGGCGGGACCATCTATGTCTGCGCTGGCGTCACCCATGCTTTCGGGGTCAACACGCCTCCTGCAACGCCGCATACCTGCGATGGGCTGTGGCTGACCATCCGCCCCGCACCGGGCCTGACCAGCAGCCAGGTCCGCTTCACCTCCTGCACCGCGCAAGGCTTCTATGCTGAGAAGGTGCAGTGCATCGGCTTCGAGCGCACCTGCAAGTTCGTCTACGGCAAGCCCGGCGGCTTCCCCAACACCCAGACCTATGGCGCCTCGCGTGAAATCGATGTGGTGTTCAACGGCGGCGACGGGGTCGACGTCAACGGCCAGACGACCGGGGTCATGTTCGCCGAGTTCGGCAACGGCTTCACCGAGCACGTCAACACCCTGCCGCCGGACCAGCAAGTCACCGCGCCGCAGAAGCACTCCACGCAATGGAACCTGACCCGCACGACGCTGGGCCTGAACTTCGTTCCTGACGGCTTCTGCGACCAGCAGGACGTGTGGGGCAACGCCAAGGTGCTGATCAAGTGCGGAGCCAAGAACGGCTTCGATCTGCCCGGCGGCTCCCACGTCGACACTCTGCAGTATTTCCGCAGCCCCGAGAACGGCTCCTATATCCGCCAGGTCGTCGTCGAGGACTACGACGCCACCGATGGGACCGGCTCGCAACTGCTGCTGGTCAAGGACGGTATCGTCAAGGATGCGGCCTTCGTCCGAACGCATCTGACGCTGGCGGCCACCGCCCCGGCCAACACCAACGCCGCCTACTTCATGTCCGACATCGACGCCCAGACCGGGCCGGACCTGGGCGGCAATGTCCTGTTCATGCACCCCCGGATTTCCGGCGGCGTGCAACTCTGGCCGCAAACCCTCGAAATCCCCAACGTCCGGGTGGTCATGGAGGCGGGCCAAAGCGGCGGGGGGCTGGAGACCACCTTCCGATACGGCAAGATGGTGTTCCACCCCGGCGACACCACGGAGCCGGAAGTGGGCCTGCCCGTGGCCGACGCCATGAACACCCTGTTCGGGTCCAACCTGCTTTCGCGCTGGAACGCGCGGACCCAACAGACGGTGTTGCGTGACTCAGCCGAGAGCGTCAGCGGGTTCCTGAACTCCATCGTCGCCAACTCGACCTTGATCCCGGTCACCGGCCGCGCCGCGCCGATCTTCGATCCGATCGGTCTTGACGGGGTTCTGCCAACCGTCGACCTCAACGGCGACAACACGACATCGACCTCCGGCTCGACCCTCTATCACTCCACGGCGCCCTCCTCGATCCGCGCCAACAACCCGGTCGAGGTCTTCATGCTGATCAACCAGCGTGAGCTTGCGTCCCAGACCTCCAACCGCCGGGTCCTGGCCTATGGGTCATCGACCAACAACGGACGCTCGCTGCTGCGCGTCGTCTCCGGCGGAGTGAACAAGGCGCAATGGGGCATCGGGACCAACGCTGCGCCGGTCTACCTCACCGCGCCGGGCGACTTCTCCAACGTCTGCGTCCTGCACTTCTACTACACCCCGACCGGGCAGGCTTATGGCGTCGGTCTCTTCAACGCCGCGGACTCGGCCTATGGCGAGAACAACTACACCCGAGGAACGGTCGTGGGCACGGTCAACACCGGCTCCACCCGCTTCGTGGTCGGGGGCGATGTCTCCTCGTCCGGCGGCAATCAGAACTCGTGGTGGAAGGGCGGGGTCAACGACATCGTAGTCGTCAACCGGGTCTGCACCGAGGCGGAACGCCAGTCGGCCGTCGAATACCTGTTGAGCCTGGCGGTCCTCTAGAGGTCGTCCGCCATAGCGGCTGGAATGGCGAAGATGTTGTCGCCGGCCACGAACTCGCCGCCGGAGACCAGGGCCAGGGGGGAAACCAGCCCCTTGGTCTTGGTGAGCTGATAGAGCCGGTAGCCGTCCAGGGAGCGGAGGAAGTCGGTCAGGGCCTTGCCGCTGCCGTCATAGACGCCGTACTCGACGCAGATGGCCGGTGGCGCCGGGCCGTGCAGGATGGTTTCGCAGCCCTTGAGGACTTCAAGCTCGAAGCCCTCGACGTCGATCTTGATCATCCTGACCCGGTCGGCGCCTTCGGCCTGCAAGACGGCGTCGAGGCGTTCGACGCGGGAGGGTGAGCCGTCGGTGGACCCGGCCTGTTCAATCATGGACGGGCTGGTGCGGTCGGTGAAAATGGTGGTGGCGCGGCTGTCGACGCCGAGCCCGTGGTTGAAGGTCTTGATATTGGTGAGGCCGTTGACCGCGATGGAGTCGGTCAGCAGCCGGTGACGCAGGGGCAGGGGTTCGAAACTGAGAACGCGGCCGGTCTTGCCGACCAGCGTCGAGGCGTAGAGGCTCATCATTCCGACGCTCGCGCCGGCGTCCACGAAGACGTCACCGGGGCGCAGCAGCTTGCGCATCACGTCCAGGGTTCCGGGCTCGTAGAAGCCGTAGCGGTAGACGCTGGCGCTCTCGCCGTAGTCGAGGAACAGGTCGAAGTCGTAGATCGTCGGGCATTGGATGCGGCCATGAACGTCGGGCAACAGGCGCGTCGAGAGCCACTTGGCAATGCTGGTCCGCTTCGGGATGCGGGTCTTGTTGACCAGCAGATGGGCCAGGGCATGGGTGAAGACCAGGCGCTGCCGGGACGGGCATTGCGGTTGATCCGTCTCGTCGGTCTCGAGCGCTGCGGTCAGATCCATGAACTTCTCCCCGAGGGGGCGGAATCCAACCCCTAGCTGTGAGGCAAGTCAAGCCTGGACGCACGGGCCGCCGCGGGACTATTGTCGGTTGCAATGGGGCGTCAACACTTCCTGACACTGGACGCGCTGCGCGGGGTCGCCGCGCTCGCCGTGCTGGTCTTCCATCGCCGCTGGACGATACCGGGCGGTCCCTACACCCACCTGGAACACGCCAACCTGGCGGTGGACCTGTTCTTCCTGCTCTCCGGCTTCGTGATCGCCTTCGCCTACGAGGACAAGCTTCAACGCGGCCTGGGGTTCTGGGCCTTCAACCGCATCCGGGCGATCCGGCTCTATCCGCTGCTGATCCTGTCGGGCGTCGTCAGCCTGATTTCCGCCCTGGTGGCGGGTCTTAGCGGCGAGGTGGCGTCATCGGCCCTGCTGACTGGCTTGGGGCTTCCCGCGCCATCTGGGCTGGTTTCCGAGCCGTTCTATCTCAATGGCCCGGTGTGGTCGCTGTTCTTCGAGATCATCGCCAACCTGATCTATGCGCTGACGGTGCGGCGTTTGACCGATCGATGGCTGGTCGCGGCCGTTGTCGGGCTCGGCGCGGCCTGGGTCTACATGCTGGCGACCCAGGGCCTCAGCGTCGGGTTCGCGTTCGAAGGCTTCTGGTGGGGCATGGTGCGGGCCTTGTTCCCGTTCTCCGTTGGGATCGGGCTCTACCGGCTGCACAAGCGCGGGATCGGCCGCTGGGTCCGTCTGGGCTTCTGGCCGCTGGCCGGGGTGGTGCTGTTGAGTTTCGCCCCGCCGAGCTTCGTCGGGTCCACCGTCTACGCCGCGCTCTGCATCGCGGGGATCTATCCGCTGGTCATCATGGCCGGCGCCAACTCTGAACCATCAGGCCGGATCGCCGGCATCGCCGCCCTACTCGGCGCGCTGTCCTATCCGGTCTACATCCTGCATTACCCGCTCTACCGCATCGCCGACGTCGCCTTTGCAAGCCTGGGCGCCCACAAGCTGTTCATGGTTCCTGTCGCGGGCGGCTTGATCTGCGTCATCGCGGTTCTGGCGCATCACCTCTACGACGTCCCGGTTCGCCGGTTCCTGACCGACGCCGCCAAGCGACCTGTCGTCGCGCGCGCCTAGGCTCACCCCCACTCGACCGGATCACCTCATGAAACTCGCCCTGGCCTGCCTGGCGCTGCTGGCGCTCGGGCTCCCGAGCCATGCCGCCACGCTCGCCGCCTCGCCGACCACCCTCGACGCCGCGGTCTACGCCGCCAAGTCCGGCGACATCATCGCCCTTCCGGCCGGGGACTACGCGCCGTTCCGGGGCAAGTCGCGCGTGGGCCTCACCTTCAAGTGCGCGCCAGGCGCCATCATCAATGGCTGGTACTGGCAGAACGGCAAGGATCTGACCTTCGACGGCTGCACCTTCAAGCCGGCGGTCTATCAGGGCTTCCGCATCGACGGTGTCGACGGCCTGACGATCACCAATTCGAAGTTTGTCGACACCGGCCTCAAGGTGGTGAACGGCAAGCGGGTGAGCGTGGATAAAACCGTCTTCCTGCGCAGTTCGACCGGCGTCTCTGGGACCCACGTCTACGGCCTCAGCGTCACCCGCAGCGCCTTCCGGCTCTCCAGCTCGGACGGCATCCAGTGCGGCGGCTGTACGGACGTCGTCATCGACCACAACACCTTCGACGGCACCGAACGTCCGGGTTCGCAGCATCCCGACTTCGCGCAGTTCTGGTCGCTGGACGGGGTGATCACCGCTCGCGTGCAGATCACCGACAACGTCGCCGTAGGCAATAGCCAGGGCTTCTGCTCGTTCAATGGCGCCGCCGGCGGCATCGAGGACGTCTACATGGCCCGCAACCGGGTCTGGACCGGCATGAAGTGGGCCGCGGCCTTCGTCAACGGCCGTCGCATCGTCATGGAAGATAACGAGTTCCGCGCCATCACGGGCGCGCTCGCTCAACCCGCCATCGACGCGCGGATGGGCACGGTGATCGAGTTCCGGGGCAAGAACACCATCAACGGCCTGCCGATCACGGCGAAACAGATCGTCCTGAAGTAGGCGTCTGCCCGGCTCTTAGCCGACCGAACCACCCCACAGCCGGGAGAGACCCATGGCGATCTCGACGTTTTCCGAGCTGAAGACGGCTGCGGCCAACTGGCTGGAAAGATCTGACCTCACCGACCGCATCCCGGAGTTCATCGCGCTCGGCGAAGCGGTGATCAACGCCCAGCTGAAGATGCGGACCGCCGAGAGCGATGCGGCCCTGACCGGCGTCGTCAACTCGCGGCTGATCGCCCTGCCGGCCGGCTACCGCCAGCCCCGGGCGCTGTGGATCGTGCGCTCGAGCGGGGCGCGGGAGGCGCTTCGGCCCACTCTGCCGGAGCTGCACTTGGCCGACACCGCCTCGGGCGAGCCGCGGTCCTGGTGTGTCGATGGAACCAACATCGCTTTCGAGCGCCCCTGCGACCAGGCCTACAGCTTCGTCCTGCGCATGGTCGGCGGCCTGGCGCTGTCCGACGCCTCGCCCACCAACCTGATCCTGACCAACTACCCCAATCTCTACCTGTTCGCCGCCCTGAAGGAGGCCGGACCCTTCCTGCGCGACAACGACCTGATCTCGATGTTTGAGGCCAAGTTCGAGAGCGCGCTTCAGGACGCGATCACGATGGAAGGCCGGGCCCGCAAGCTGACCACGCTCTCCACCGAACTCGCCGGGATGAGCCGCCACGGCTCCGGCTACAACGTCGTGACCGACCAATGATCTTCATCGCGCCGGTCCCGACCAATGCGGGGCCGTTCGGAGAAATCCTCGAAAACCTCCGCAGCGCCGTCATGGAACTGCAGCAGCCTACCCAGCCCGGCCGGGTCTTCGCCTGCGCCAGCGCCGATCTCCCGTCAGCAGCGGATTGGACCGGGGCCGTGCTGCGCGACACGACCATCAACATCCTGGCGGTCTCCGATGGGACTTCGTGGATTAGACAGGACACGGGAGCCGCGATCTAATGCCCTCCACCTATTCGGACGAACTCGGCATCGAACTTCAGGCGGCGGGGGAAAACCTCAACACCTGGGGCGATCCGAAGCTCAACAACGCCCTAACCAGGCTCGCCAAGGGCGTCGCGGGCTTCATCTCCGTCGCCCTGACAGCCGACGTCGCCCTGACGTCGTCGAACACCTCCACCACGCCGGCTGATTTCCAAGCTCGCCACGCCCAGCTCAAGTTCACCGGGACCGGTGCCTATACCGTCACCGTTCCGTCGTCCGCCAAGTCCTACCTAGTCTGGAACGCCTGCACCGGAACCCTGACGCTCACCACGGGCGCCGGGACGACGGCGGAAATCGCGACCGGTGAAGTCGTCTCGGTGATGTGCGACGCGACCAACGTCAAGAAGGTCAAGGTCACCGACTATGGCGCCTCGCGGCTGACCAGCATCGCCGACCCGACGAGCGCACAGGATGCGGCGAGCAAGGCCTATGTCGACGCTCAGGCCTTTTCGCCCGCCCTTCCGGGGCAAACCGGAAATGCTGGCAAGTTCGTCACCACGAACGGAACCTCGGCGTCCTGGGTTGCTCTTGCCGTCGCCGATGTGGCGGGGGCGGCGACCGCCGCAGCGCCGAGTTTCACCGGCGGTCAAACGCTCAGCGGTGGGATGACCCAGACCGGGTCCACCAAGAGCAGCGTCACCGCCGTGGCGGCCCTCGACATCGACCTGTCGCTCAACGACTATTTCACCAAGTCGATCAGCGGCAATTCGACCTTCACCTTCTCCAACCCGACCGCGTCGAAGGCTCAGGCCTTCGCGCTCGACCTGACCATCACCTCTGCGGCGGTTCCCACCTGGCCCGCCTCGGTCAAGCACGCCAGCGGCATCGTGCCCACGCTGGGCAACGGCCGCCACGTCCTGGGCTTCATCACCTTCGACGGCGGGACGACTTGGACGATGATTCCGGGGTCAAGAGCCGCGTCATGAGCCTTCGCGCCATGATCGCGTCGTGGGGCGCCCCGGCGGTGGAGTTCGTCGGCAAGGCCAGCCACAACGAATTGACCTCCGGCGTCCCGCTACACGCCAACGCCCGCGAGGGCGACTACGCGCTGTTCCTCTATTTCCCGCCGCGCACCATCAGCGGCGGTTCGGGCACGGCTTGGAACATCGAGAACGTCATGGCCTCGACCGCCAAGCTGGCGCATCGCCGTCTGGAGCCGGGCGACCTCACCACGCCGATCACGCTGGATGACGTCTCGCCGGTGATCAGCCTGGTCTATCGCGGTCCCGTGGGGATTTCAGCCGAGCGGACTTCAGTGGCCTTCACCGGCACGTCGGTCACCATGACCGGCTTCACGAAGTCGGCCAACGCCGTGGCGATGATTGGGCTGCTGCATGGCGATGGGGACTTGGGTATCCTCTCCATGACGGTCGGCCTGCCGTGGGCAAGCGGCGAAATTCAAGGCCCTGACGCCTGGTTCGAGGGCGTCTATTACCTCAACGACATGGCCGGCTATACGAACGGCGCGGGCATCGGGGTCAATGGCTCGGCGGTCGTCGCCAACAAGTATGCCGCCGTCTACGAGCTGCTGTACTGATGCGCCAGTCCCTCGACATTCCTCCGGGTCTCAGCGGAGACGACACCACCTTCGTCGCCGCCGGCCGCTGGGCTGACGCCTCGAATGTCCGCTTCCATCGCGGTCGACCGCAGGTCGTGGGCGGCTGGGAAAGCCTGACCGCCGATCTGCTCACAGGGGTCTGCCGCACCGTCTTCAACTGGACCGACCGGACCCCGGCGCTCAACATCGCCTTCGGAACCCATTCCAAGCTGCAAGTCTGGGTGGGCGGCGGCCTCTACGACATCACGCCCACGCTCGCCATGCCTTCGGTGCTGCTGGGCGCCGACCCGCTCGCCGTCGTCAACACCACCCCGACTGTCACCGTCACCCACCTCGGCCACGGTCTCACTACCGGCGCCACAGTCGTCATGTCCGGCGCGGCGGCGGTCGGCGGGATCACGCCGAACGGCTCATATGTGATCACCGTGACCGGTGTGAACGCCTATACGGTCACCCATGGCTCCAACGCCACCTCCACGGTCTCGGGGGGCGGATCAGCGGTTCGGATCGCGCCGCAGGTCGCCTTCGCCGCCGGATCGATCGATGGAGCTGGCGGGGCTGGATACGGCGTGGGCGCCTATTCCACGGGAGAGTATTCCGAGCCCTCGACGGCGGACTATTTCCCCCGGACCTGGGCGCTGGCGGCCTGGGGAGCCAACCTGCTGGCCAATCCTCGTGGCGGGACCATCCACGCCTGGACCAACGCCACCGGAACCCCTGCGGCCCCGCTGGCCAACGCGCCCGCCAATGTCAGCCACATGCTGGTGGCGCCGCAGGACATGGTGTTCGCGTTGGGCTGCAACGAGGAGGTCTCCGGCGTCTTCAACCCGCTCTGCATCCGCCACTCCGGGGTACGGGCCAACACGGTCTGGAACACCTCCAACAGCACGACGGCCCGAGAATACATCCTGCCGGGCGGCGGGCGTATCGTCGGGGGCCGCGCCGCCGGCCGATATGTCCTGGTCTGGACCAACCACGCCCTGTTCCTCGGCGACTTCGTTGGTTCCCTCCAGCAGCCCTGGCGCTTCGAGAGGGTCGGCGACAAGTGCGGGCTGATCGGCCCCAACGCCGTTGTGGTCGTCGGCCAGCGGGCGTTCTGGATCGGCCCGGACCTGCAATTCTACACCTATGCCATCGGTGGCGCGGTCGAGCCTCTGGAATGTCCGATCCGCGAGGCCTTCGCCGACAACCTGACCCCGGCCCAAGCCGACAAGATCATGGCGGCCTCGATCTCCGCCTTCACCGAGGTGCGCTGGGACTATCCAGATGGTCGCGACGGCACCGAGAACAGCCGCTACCTGCTGCTCAACATCAAGGATGGCTCCTGGTCGCGGGGCATCATGGCGCGCACCGCCTTTGTCGACGCCGGGCCGAGCGACTTCCCCATCGGGGTCACGGCGGGCGGGGCCATCTTCTGGCATGAGCGCGGCCAAAGCGCCGACGGCTCGGCCTTCTCCTGGTTCATCAAGACCGCCGACCAATACCTCTCCGAAGATCGGTTGATGATGGTTCGCGGCGTCTGGCCCGATCTCGCCGACCAGGTCGGCCCGGTCTGGATCACGGTGGAAAGCCGCTTGAAGCCGCAAGGCGACGTCACCACCAAGGGCCCGTACTCGATGGCGGTTGGCGACGACAAGACCGATCTGCGGGCCAATGGGCGGCTGTTCAACGTCACCCTGGCCGGCAATTCGGCCCCGACCTACACCCGGCTCGGCCGTCTCGCCTTCGATGTCGCGCCCACGAGCATGAGATGAGTTTCGACACCGAATGGGCCCGTTGTGCGCCCTGGATCGGGGCGGCGCTGGAACACGCTGGCCGCACTCACAGCCTGGCCGACGTCAAGGCGATGGTCGAGGCCCGCGAATGCCGGTTCTGGGCCGGCCGCGAGGCCGCGATGGTCACCGAGATCATCGAGCACCCGCAGTCGACCGACCTCATGCTCTGGCTGGCCGGCGGCGACCTCGACGAACTGAAGAACGAACTGCGGCCGATGGCGGAAGCCTGGGGCCGGGAACATGACTGCAAGCGGTCCCTGATCGTCGGCCGCGACGGCTGGGTCAGGGCGCTCCGAGACGAAGGCTATTCGCCGCTCGCCCGGCTGGTGATGAAGGAGTTGAACGGATGAGCTTGAAGCTAGGCGGCGGGAAGTCCAAGGGGTCGACGACCTCGACGGAGACCTTCAACAAGACCTCGACGCCCGTGGTCCCGGACTGGCTGATGTCGACGACCCAAGGCCTCAACGCCAAGGTCAACGAACTGGCCGGGGCCAATCCCTACGACCTCGTGCCCGGCCATGACTGGCTGCAGGGCAAGGCCTACGATACGGCCAAGGGCCTCGGCGGCGATACGAAGTGGCTCGACGACCTCATGGGCGCCTCGACCCCCACGGTCGGCGCGGCGAGCCTGCTGGACAATCTCGACGCCTATCAGAACCCCTACCGCAAGAACGTCACCGACGCCGCCATGGCCGACTTCGATTTCGACGCCGGCAAGACGCGGGCGCAGCAGGATCTCGACCTCGCCAACAACAGCGCCTTCGGCGGCTCCGGCGCGGCCCTGACCAAATCGGCCACCGAAGAGGGGCTGTCGCGGTCGCGCAACAGCCAGCTCTCCAAGCTGCTGTCGGACATGTTCACGACCAGCGCCGGGCTGTCCGGCCAGGACGCCGACCGCCGCCAATCGGCCAGCGCCGCCAACGCCAGTCTCGCCCTTCAGGATCGCGCCCAGAAGGCCAGTCTCGGCTTCGGGGCCGACGCCAACCAGCGGGCCAATGTCGGGGCGCAGATGGACATCGGCGGCGTCCTGCGCGACATCGCGACCCAGCAGAAGCAGGCGCCCTTCGATCTCGCCGAGTGGGCGATCTCGGCGCTCGGCGGCCTCAACCCCGGCCTGTTCATCGGCGAGAACAGCCAGGGCACGTCGAGCGGGACCGGAACCTCCAAGGGCAAGACCTCGAATTGGGGCATGGATGTCAGCGCCGCCGACATCGGCAAGCTGATCGCGGGGATGGGGTAAGCCATGGCTCTTAGGTTCACGCGGGCGCCTGAGCCCATGACCGTCGATCCGTCGATGGTCAACTACATCGACCCAGAGAAGACCCGCCGCAGGTTCCGGCCGGACAATCCCGACTTCCTGCCGCAGCTCGGCGAACAGCCGGCCCAGGCGCCGGAGCCGTGGAAGCCCGGCCTGGCCCTGCGGGTCGGCAGCGCGCTGCAGGGGATCAGCAAGGCCGATCTCATCAAGGAGCACGAGGCCGAGGTGATCGCTGCCCAGAACCGCGCCATGCAGCAACAGCTCATGGCGAAGGTGCTGACCGATCCCCGCGAAAAGCTCGCCTTCCTGGCCGATCCGAAGAAGTGGGCCGAGAAGGTCGCGTCCAACTATGAGGCCGCCACCCTGGCCGAAGGCTCCACCCGCCGCCGGCCCGGCTACGAGGACTTCACCGCGCCGACCACGGAAATATCCGGCGACAGCGTGGTCAAGTACGATCCGAGCGGCATGGAGATCTTGGGCAAGCGCGACCCGTCCTTCACCGAGGAGAACCGGGCCGAGAACGCGGCGCTCAAGATGCTGCTCGACGAGCGCCGACTGAAGGGCCAACTCAACCGCTGGGGCGCCATGAACGAACAGGGTGAGGCCCGCGTCGGGCTTTCCCGGGCTGCAGGGGCGCGCGCCGCGGCGAAGGCTGGCGCCAGGCCTGCTGCCGGGGGCCGCGCCGCACCAGCCCGCCGTGTTCTCGGCTCCACCTTGCCCGAGGGGTACTAGACCATGCCGCAGATCGGTGAGACCCGCACCCGCAAGGATGGCTTGGCGAAGGCCACCTGGGACGGCTCCAATTGGGTCGAGATGGAGATTGGCGGCCTTCAGGGCGGGGCTGATCACTCCGTCGAGTCCGCAGCGCCTGGCGCGGCCTTCTTCGGTGCGGCGTCCTCACGGCCCAAGATGTTCGCCAAGACCGAACAGGAGCTGATGAGCCTCGACGGCGACGCCAAGACGGCGCAGAGCCTGCGCGCCGACGCCAATCGCTTCCGCGACCTCAACCGCCAAGTGCCCACGGGTGAGCTCGGCGGCCTGCCCGTCGTCCGCGACGTCCGGGCCATGTTCGACCCCAAGGTGGGGGAGATGAAGGCCATCGTCGAGAAGATGACGCCTTCGATGCGCGAGGCCGGCTCCGGCGCCATGTCCGACCGCGACGTCCAGATGTACCGCGCATCGGTTGTCGGCCTCGACAAGGTCGGCCCGACCAACTCGGCGCTCTCCGGCGTTATCGAGGCCGGAGCCCGGCGCACGTCCGACTATACCGCCTTCAAGAACGAGTGGGCGCGGCGCCACAACACCCTGGTCGGATCGCAAGAGGCCTGGGACGACTACGCCGAGGCCAACCCGCTGTTCGAGGCCGGAGAGACCGGGACCAAGGTCCGCAAGGCCACGCCCTGGCGTCAGTACTTCGGGCTGGAGACCCTGTCGACGCGCCCGACCGCGCCCGCCGGCCCGAGGAAGCCCGCCCTGCCGCCGGCGGTCCGCGCCGCCTACGCGATCCAGCAAGCCAAGGCTAAGGGCGCGTCCGGGCCGCTGGGGACGGAAGCCAACCCATTTGTTGCTCGCGACCAGGCGACTTTCGATCAGCTCGCCAACGATCCTAAGCATCGCGGCAAGTTTATCTACGCACCCAACGGCGATTTCGGGGTGATCGAGTAATGGCCTTCAAGGTGCTCAAGCCGGCCGGCGGTGAAGTCGCCGCTGCGCCCGCCTCGCCCAAGTTCCGCGTCATCAAGCCTGCGGCGAAGGATGAGGGCTCGGTATTGCAGCCCATCAGGGATTTCACCGACCCCATCAAGGCCTCGATCTCATCCATCGCCAGGGGCTATAAGACCGGCCAGGACCCGCTGCTCGGCGCGAAGCTTGTCGGCGCCCCGCTGTCCCTCCTCTCGGGCATCACGAACCAAGTCACGGGACCCGGTGGCCGCGCGCTCGCCAAGGCCGGCCTGCCGATCTATTCGAAGACCCCCGCGCCATGGGACGACAACTTCGGCGAGGCCCCGGAGCTTCTGCAAGGCGATGACGCGGCCCAGGCGTTCAAGGGCATCCTGGACACCGCCCTGTCGGCGGTCAGCTCCGGGCCCGCCAAGGCCGGTCCGCCTGCGCCGAAATATGCCCGCCCGCTGAAGCCGGAAGTCCGCGCCGCGCGCGCCATCGCCAAGATGAAGGAACTGGACGCCCAGGCCGGCCCGCTGCCGGTGTCAGCGCCCGGCGCCCTGCCGGTTCACCGCGGCGGCGAGAACCTGACCGCCATGGCCGAGGTGCTGGCGAAGTCGCCGGGACCTGGCCGCCGCATCATCCGTGAAGGCCTGCGCGACCACGCCGCCGGGGCCACTAAGCGCGTCAAGACCGACATCGCCACCGAACTCGGCGGCAAGGGCGACTATTTCGACACCCTCGACACCCTAATCACCACCCGCAAGGCCGAGGCCAACAGCGGGATCAAGGCCATCGAGACCACGCCCGTCAAGCTGGACGAGAACAGCATCACGGCGCTGCGTTCCGACCTTGCCAAGACTGCGATCAAGGAGCGAATCCAGAACGCACTTGCCAGTCCTGACGCCGAGGTCCGCGCGCAAGGCGAGCGGCTGGCGAGGATCAGCGACGACTTTCGACGCGGCAAGCTTGATATCTCCGAAGACGGCGTGGTCGGCAAGACGTCGTTCACCTATGGCTTGCCCGACGGCGGGCAGATCGTGGGCGCGGTGAACGGAAAGGACTTCCGGGTCTACAACTCGGCATCCGGCGCGCCGGGGCAGGGTGAGGGGACGCGGGCTTACGCAGACCTAGCGACCAGGGCTGTTCGTGGCGGCGGCGCGCTTCAGAGTGACGTTGAAGTGTCCGCGTCTGCGGCGCGCGTCTACGAGAAGTTGGCCGAGCAGGGTTTCAAGGTGGAGAAGAACCCTGCCGCGACGCCGCGCGACGGTGGCGGCTTCGAATCCAAGGGCTGGGTCTACCGCGTAACGGGCGCCCCAGCGGCTGCGCTACGAAGCGACCCGATGGCCATCACCCTTCGCGACGCCCAGGACATCAGCCGATCGCTGCAGCAGTCGGCCTCGGCGGCCTACAGGGCGGGCGACGGGGGCCGTGGGGAGGCCCTGAGCGGTCTCGGCAAGGCCATCCGCTCCAACGCCGCCGACCCGGCCCGTGGCGGCGTCCAGGGCTATGCGGAATGGCTGAAGAAGTTCGGCGACGACATGGACAGCGAGGCCGCGCTGGAATTGGGCAAGGGCATCTTCGGCAAGGGTGCGGATGCACCGGTCGTCGCCAAGCAAGTCGGCGACATGAACGACACCCAGCGCGCGCTCTTCCAGAAGGGCGTCGGCGAGGCGCTGCTGGACCGTGTCCGCGGTTCCCGTGGCGATGTCGGAGCCATGCGCGATCTCCTGAAGTCCGAGGAGTTCGGCGACCGGGTCGCGTTGGCCTTCCCCGACGACGCCTCGTTCTCGCGTTTCATGGACAGCGCCGCGCGCCGGGTCGCCGAGCAGGACGTCTCCAACCGGCTGATGGGCGGATCGCCGACCTATCCGCTACAGGCCGCCCGCGCCGAGTTGGAAGCCGACGCCGCTGGGGACGCCATTGGCGTTTTCGGTGACGTCGCCACGCTCAATCTCGGCGGGCTGACCCGCAAGGGGCTCCGCAAGCTGATCGAGTCGGCTCCGAAGAAGAGCCGCAGCGTTATCGGCGATCCCGAGGCGAACCTGGCGGCTTCAAAGGCGCTGATGTCGCCGGAGGAAGAAACCCGGCTGCTGAACCTGCTGCAGATCCAGCGGATCCGCCGCGCACAGCGGCTCGCATCCGCTGGGCGAGCGGCGCCACCTCTTCTGCAGACAGGCGCGGCGCTCCCAAAAGAGCAGTAAGCCGCCCGGCCGCGAGCCAGACCAGGCACCCGAGGACCACAGCCACTTCAACCAAGGGATCATCCGTCAGGGTGACGCCCCACGCCATCACGCCGGCCCAGAACAGCCAGTGGAAGATCGATCCCCAGCGGATCGGAACCCGCCGCTCGGCGACTTGGAACTCTGCGTCGATCTGATCGCGGTCGCTCATCGCCGCGAATATCCCACACCCCGCTGTTTCAGACCAGCCCCGCCACATCCGACCGACGGAGTGATCGCCAGATGAGCCCACGCGCCGTGCCCAACCGCCGCCAGCAGCCCGAACAGGACCGGGACTGCCTGACCAATGATCCCAGCATGGCCGCGGCGATCCTCGATCTCGCCTCGGCGATACGGGAGGGAACGGAACGCATCGGCCCGGCCGTCGACGCCGTGGCCCACCTCGGCGACGCCCAGAAACGGCTCTGCGACTTCCTGGTCCGACGCCGAATGATGATCATGGCGGCGGTTCTCAGCGCGGTCACAGCCGTCGGGGCCATCAGCCCCAACGCCGCGGCCTTGATCAGCGCCTTTCTCCAAAACCTCGGCGCGAGTTGACCCGATGCGCTGGCGCTTCCTGCTGCTGGCCTCGATCTTCTACTGGATCTCCCCACCCTGGACCCTATGGGCCGCGGTCCCGATCCCCCTCTATCCCTGGCAAGTGAATGTCGCGCTGATCTCGGAATCGGAGCTGCTGATCACCTCCTTCATCCCTCGATACCGCGACAAGCTGACCTGTGAAGCCGGGCGCTATGCCGAGGTCGAGCTGGTCAAGACGCTAGGCGGGCTCGTCGAGGCCAAGGGCGAGCTCTGGACGCTCTACGGGACGTGGTGTGGGCTTGACGGGGTGCAGACCTAATGCCCGCCCCGCCCATCAGGTTGGAGATCGCCCAGGAGGCCATCGCGAGGGTCGAGGCCCTGCTGCGCCAAGGCTACGTCCCGAAGGGCCACGGCGGCGGTAAGAGCGCGGTTGAAGCCGCCGCTCAGCAGGCCGCCGAAGACGGCTGGGTCCGGTCGCCCAACACCTTCACCGGGCGCTTGGACAGCGCCAAGAGGCTTTACGGCCTAGAGCCCGACGCCACCCTCTACCGGCCATCCCGCCCGCAACAGCCGACACCCCGGCTTCAGATATACGACGCTCCGCCACCGGAGCCGCAGCACTCCATGCCGCGCGGCGAGCCGGTCTCGGTGCTGGTCATCCCCGATAGGCACAACGACCCGCGTCACCCGCACCGCCTGGCGGTCTCGACCTGGCTGGCCCGACTGGGTTCCGAGCGCCGACCGAAGGTGGTCGTGGACCTCGGCGACAGTATCACCATGGATAGCTGCTCACGCCACGACAAGAACGACACCCTCAAGGGCCGCATGAAGCCCTCGATCAAGGCCGACCTCGACAACCATCTGGCCAGCCTGCAGGCCTTCGAGCGGGGTAGGGACGCCGATTGGAAGCCCCGCCGTATCAAGACGCGCGGCAACCACGAACAGCGCCTGTGGGCCTTCGAAAACGAGCATCCCGAGAACGACGGGAGCCACACCAACATCTATTCCGAACAGCTCCTGCAATTCGGCTGGCAGGAGCGGCCCTTCGGCGAGTTCGCATATGTCGAGGGCGTCGCCTTCACCCACACGCCGATCAACGGCATGGGGCGGCCGATGGGCGGCAAGACCTCGACACACCGGGCGGGCGCCATGCTGACGGCGCCGCTGGTCCATGGCCACACCCATCAGCTCCAGATCTTCAACGACGCCAAGATGGGGCCGCAGGAGCGCATCTCCGTCATCCAGGCCGGCTGCGCGCTTCCCTGGGGCGAATATGAGCACTACGCCGCCGTGGGCCCGGGCGGATGGTGGTGGGGCTGTCTGATGCTCACCTGCTGGGCCGGGCAGATCACCGACGTTGAGGCGATCTCGATGCTGACGCTCGAGCGCCGGTTCTCGGACGGCACGGGCGACCTCGCGGCCTAATCCGCCGCCTGCCCGCCGCGGCCACAATCTCACATCGAAGGAGCCCCACCATGGTCCCGCACCCCCATGCGTTCCTGATCGACCCGCTCGTGGGCCGGGAAGGCGCTTACGCCAACCACCCCTCGGATCGTGGCGGCGAGACCATGTGGGGCATGACGATCGCTCAGGCCCGCCGCTACGGCTACAAGGGCGCGATGCGCGACATGCCCCGCAAGGAGGCGTTTCGGATCTACGACGAGCGCTATCTGATCGAGCCCGGCTTCCATCACGTCCTCATCCTCTCCAAGGCGATCACCGAGGAGCTGTTCGACACCGGCGTGAACATGGGCGTCTCCTGGCCGGCGATCTTCCTGCAGACCGCGCTCAACAAGCTCAATCGCCGCGGCAAGGACTATCCGAACGTCAAGGTCGACGGCGACCTCGGTCCCGCCACCCTTCAGGCGCTGGCCCGGTATCTCCGCGCCCGCAAGGCGCAGGACGGCGAGGCGGTGATGCTCAAGGCCCTCGATATTCTCCAGGGCGGCCGCTACTTCGACATCACGCCTGAGGACGACCAGAACGAGGACTTCTTCTTCGGCTGGCTGCGCAATCGCATCGGCGTCCTCGCGTGATCCCCATCGCCATCGCGTTCGGCCAGGGCTTCGCCGAAGGCCTCGGCCTCTGCGCCGCGGTCGCGCTCGTGGCCTTCCTCTACCTCCAGATCGCCAAGACCATCACGAAAGGAACACGTCGATGACCTCTGAAATCCTGCGCCGGCTGCTTGTCGCCGGGGCCGCTATCTCCGCGCTCGCCGTCGGCGGCTGCGCCAGTCTGACCGGGGCGCAATCCCAGATCCCGTCCCAGATCCTCGACAATCTCGCCGGTTGCTCGCGGACCTACACCGCTGCGATAGGGGGTCTGCTGCCCCCGGCCGGGAGCCTGCATATCCAGTGCGAGCCGACCAAGCCGCCCGCACCGGAATGAGCCGCTTCACGGGCCACCTCGGGCTGGTCCTGCTGGAGTACTCCACGGGCCGGCCAGTCCTGCGGGATGACCGGTGTCTCTGGTATCTCCCCGAGCCCCTGCACTACGAGCGGGGCGCGGAGGGATCGGGCGACCTCGTGAGCGTGCCGGCCTTCGATCCGACCGGCTGGACCGACGCGCAGCTCAGCACGATCCGCACCCGTGGCGTAACCGACCTGGCGTCCATCCCCCGGATCGCCCGGCGGTTGCTTCCCCCGGACGGCCCCTATGTGAAGGCCGCTATCCCGCATGACGATCTCTACGTCACCAAGGGCCATGGTGGACGCTTCACCCGCAGGGAAGCTGACGACATACTGCTGGAGGCGATGGAGGTTCTGGGCGTGCCGGCGTGGAAGCGGACGATGGTCTATCGCGCAGTTCGTCTGGGCGGACAGGCGGGCTGGGGGACGTAGCCCTGGACCACTTCCTGTTCTGGATGGCCTGCTGCACCGGAGGGGCCTCGATCATGCTGTTGATCGGGCACTGGTTGAGCAAGGGGTAATGTAAAGCGAAAGCCGTTTTGCTTTACACGATTTGGCGATGCGTTAAGGCCCCGCTGGCTTCGGCTGGCGGGGCCTTTTTGCTGTTAGGAACGGACGATCACGTAGCCGCGCGTCTCCAGGCGCTCGATCATCGACGCCACATCTAGGATGTACCCGTCGCGGTAGCCTTGCTCTCGGCCGTCCTGGTTCGCCGCATGGAACTGGTCTAGCTTCCCGTCGATGGACGCCCACGCCTCGGCAAGCGCCTCAGTCGCGCTCAGGCCAGGATCGCCATACCACGCGCTCATCTTCCGGCCCTCCCGCGCGGACCGAAGGCAATCATCCACGCCACCACAGCAGCGGCAAGCAGAAGACCACCACCGATTGCGAAGCCCATCGTAAAGATAGCCGAGGCGCTCATCTTCCGGTCCTATTCAGCGGGAGAGAGGGCTTGGAAACCGTCTTCATGCTGCCCGCCAAGCCCCTCGCCGTCTTCAGGCTGCGGGTCTTGGACATGCCAGCTAGGCGCAAGGGCCTTATGGATGTGGACGAGGCGCGGCGGCGTTTCGCCGGGCTCGATCCCCGCCGGGATGTACCGCGTGCGCTCGCCCCACATGCTGCCGTAGCCAACCAAGTTCTCGGCGGCGATCAGCGCCAGGGCGTCAGCCTCGGAAATGTCGCGCCAGGCCAGGTCCGGCTCGAGGGTGCTGTGAAAGAATATCTGCACGTCTGCGTTTTCCATGCTGTCGGCGGTCCTATTCAGTAGGGGAGAGGATCAGGGCTCGCGTCTCGGCGTGGCGGGCGTCGATCTGCTCACGGGACCAGCCGCCCTCAAACCGGGGCTTGCCGTCGCTGGGCAGTGCGCCGCCAAAGTCATCGCCCGCATTGTAGGCGATCACGACATCCCACCAAGACGCGCCGTCGAGGCCGAAGTCCTGGCCTGGGATGTTGCCCTTGTCCAGCCACTCGAACCGGTGCTTGGCGAAGGCGATCTCGGTGTCAGTCCAGACCCGCTTTTCCATACCCACAGCATAGCACGAAAGCCTTGCGATTCCAGCGGTTTCGGGTATTGTTGAGGGGCTGCGGCGGCGTGGAAAGCAGACACGCAGGCTGGCCTTCGAGGGCGTTAGTAGGGTGGTGCCGAACGCGCGTGATGGGGCCGGCTGGCTGATTGGATCAGAAAACTAGATCAGCGCCGACCAAGCGCGGACGCGGGGCCGGAGTTCCGCATCAGACAGCCGGACTAGCGCCCGGCCCGCAGCATCTTCCCCGCCAAGCCCTACCCAAACACCACCACATATCCCAAGATAGCCAGCACCAGAAGAAAGCCGACAACGATCCGGTCAGGCATCGGCTTCGCTGGCGTACAGGTTTTCCGCGGTGTGGCCCGCGAGCATGTGGGTGCGAACCATCTCCTCGACGGCGCCGGCTTTCTCCGTCTCTTGATAGCATCGGCTCTGGCACGTCCCGCCGTCCTGCGGGTGTTTGTAGGAGCCCCATAGCCACTTGTGTTCGACTACTTGGCGCAGGCGGTTGATTTCGGTGACGGTGTATGCGCGTTTCATATCGAGGACCCTCCAAGGGCAAGTTAGCTCTGTAGATCGTGAGGGGCTAGGTCTATCCCAGACCAGCCGTGCGACGCGCTCCAAGTAGCGCGACCCGCTAGCTCTCAGCCTCTTTGACGGCGAGGTACATGGGCTTGTGCGGCGGCCGATCTTGAACCGGCGTCCGCTGTCGCCAGTGGTCAAGATCGCGGAGCCGACGCTTTCGCCCGCAATGACCGCTGATGTAGCCCCCAACGCCGAAGCCCCGGTAGCTCATCAGCTCCTCGCGGGGGCTCTCGCGATAGCCCTCATCGCGCCAGCGCACCTTCGGGTGCGGGAAGGTCAGCGGGCGCGGGAACTCGCGAGCCTGCTCCTCGGCGCGATCTCTGACGGTGTAGCGGTGACGCTGCCATGTGTGACCCATGAGCCGAACGACGGCAAGCGGGCGCTGGCGCAGACGGGGAACATAGAGCTTGTGGGCGATGAGGCTCATAGGTTTGACACTCACGGAAATATCCAAACGAATCCAGTGGGACGTTTTTGGCGGTTTGACAGTCCAAGGCATTGAAATTCCCTGTGACTGCTATTCTCACCCGGCCTACCATCTCGTTTTCCTGGCATTGATAGTGCTGGGCTTTTCGGGGTGATTGTCAAACCCGTTCAGAAGGTTTGACAGTGGACGTTCGCTTTTCGCTCTCCTCGACCGCCGCCATGGCCTGATCGGCGAGTCGTTCCTGATCGACCGACTCTGTGTAAAGCGCGACTTCGGCGAGCGTCTTGTGGCCGGTGATGGCCTTGATCTGGTGTTGGGTGCAGCCGGCCTCGGCCAAGCGCCGGGCGCCAGCCTTGCGCAGCCCGTGCGGTGAAGACCTCGGAGGCAATCCAGCTTCCAGCGCCGCCGCCGCGAACCAGTTGGTGAAGCTCTCCGGAGTGAAGGGTCCGCCCGTCCGGGTGATGAGGAAGGTCAGGTGATCGGCCGGGGTCAGCCGGATCGCCTCGGCGAGCTTCGGGTGCAGCGGTATCCAGAGCTTGGTTTGTCCACCGCCCTTCTGCTGGGCGACGTGGATCTTGCCGCCCCTGACGTGCTGGCGGCCCATCTTGACCACGTCGGAACGGCGCTGGGCGGTGTAGAGTAACAGGGCTAGGGCCAGCCGTTCGCGGCTCCCGGCGGGCCAGTAGGCCTCGAACGTGGCGATGTCGTCGTCAGTCCAGGCCCGGAACCCTTCGCTGCGGCGGCGGGACTTGCTCTTGCGGAGCCCCTTCATGGGGTTGTCGGGCCGGTAGTTACGCTCGACCGCGAAGCCCATGAGAATGTTGAGGACGCGGCGGATATTCGTCGTGACGCCCGGCTTGTCGGCAAACTCGTCCAGATATTCGCGGACGTGTTTCGACTGCATCCCCGCGATGCTCTTTTCCCCGAACTTCGATCTGAACCGCTCAATGGCGTGGCGGTAGACGTAGCGCGTGCTTTCCGCGTGCGTCTTGAACTCCGTCGAGTTGTAGTAGGCCACGATCAGGGCCGACATGGTTCCGGGCTGGGTCCGCTCGGTCGCGACCACGCGCGGGACCGCCTGGCCGCTCAACGCCGCCTGGTAGGCCTCCATGAACTCCACAGAGCCCGGCAGGCCCGGCAGAGCGACCCGCTTGGCTCCTGGCCTGCGGAAGTAGTGTCGCGCCCGCCCGTGGCGGTCTGTGAACGCCTGGACGTAGCGCAGGCGAAGGACGGTCACGTCAGTCCCAATCATTGGCCGGTGCCCCATCATCTGGCAGAGCGTCGAAGGCGCTGTCCAGAGCGTTCCTGTCCCAGACCTTGCGGCCGTCGATCCGCTTGGGCCTGGGCATCCGTCCATCAAGGACCAGCTCATCGAACTTGCTGGCGGACACGCCGACATAGCCGGCCGCCGCCTCGCGCTGCAAACCGCGCGGGGCCAAGGTGGGCGGCAATGCAAGCGCCGCCCGTCCCATCAGCTCTGTCCACCGGAGTGCTGAGGACCGTGCAGGATGGGCAGGGTCCTATCCTGCTTGCGGCTAGCTCGGTAGGCCATCTACCCCCCTCCTTCTACTAAGAGAGCTTGACGGGCGATGCAGCACGGCTCGTCAGGGTACATGTTGCCTGGGCAGGGCTGGCCCGTGCCGTTGTAATTGGTGATCCCAAGGCAGCAATCGGGGACGACCCGCCTCAACGCCCCCTCCAGCCTTCCAACGAGGGCTTGGAGACGTTCGAGTTCGCCCAGTACTGCGCACACGTCGTCGTGGCGCATGTGGCTCCAGCCGATCCCGTCGCGGTCGACGTGCTCTGCGAATGTGCAAGTCGCGCGGGTCAACCGCTCTACGGCTGTACGTTCTTGTAGAGGTTCATCCTTCATCAAGCGTCTCCCTGGTGGATTGGGTTGGGGTTTCCTTTTGGCCTCCCGTACCGAGAGCATGTGGCGCAAGCGCGCCATCATCGGCGCTGTTCTCCGGTGGAGGGGCGCAGCGGCCGGCCTTGCGGATCATGTCGTGCCAGCGGTCCAAGCGGCCCAGCTTTAGGGCGCGGCGGTCGGCGATATTCATCTCGGAAAGTCCGAAATGCTCGATGACCTTGTCGATGTTGGCGAGGGTGTCGGCGATCTCCTCGGTCAGCCAGACACGGTTGGGCTTTCCGGTGATAGGCTCGTGTTGCTCGAACCCCTGGATGATGCAGCGCGCCGCCGCCGACCCGAGTTCGCTCTGCTCCTCGATGAGCTTTCCGAGGATGGCCAGGTCGAGCGGATCGGTCGTCGGCTCCCACGGGTTCAGAGGCTTGTCGTCCACGAGAGCGCTCACGTGCCTTCTCCATCGGAATGTTGAGATTGGGGATCAGCGAGGTCCGAAGGACCCGCGCCGCACGGCTGGAACCTGGAGGAACCCCCTCCTTCCAATACGACGAGGGGATCTGGAAGGGCGGCGATAG
>NZ_JAKFEN010000009.1:0-24334 GCF_036677185.1 Phenylobacterium sp. | reverse complement strand
AGATGGTGATGTGATCGCTGTCGAGATGGGAAATGCCATTCGAGAGTTGCTGGAACTCGGAGTTGGTGACGCTGACATTGGAGCTGCCGCGGATCTGCAGCGCGGAGCTGTCGTTGGTCGGATTACCGTCCAGGCTGCCGTGGACGTTGAACCTGTCGAGATGGATGTCGGTGCTGTCGGTCACCTTGATGGGGTTCGAACCCCTGGCCGGATCGACGGCGACCTCCACATTGCTGAAGTTCAGGCCGCTGGAGTTATTGATCGACAGGTCCGTGAAGACCGCCGGAGCGCCAGGGTCCTTCGACGTGATCGTCACGTCGCCGACAATCTTCAGATTGCTGATCGCGACGTTCGAATACGTCCCGGATGTGAGGAGGATCGTATCGCCAGGTTGCGCGACCTTCAGCGCCTGCAACAGTTGGGTCGTGGTCGACGCCGTGATCGTGGACATTTGATCTCTCCGCAGGTCGCGTAGTCCTGGAGAGACTTTCCCATCAGGAATACTCGACGATAATCTGATGAGAGATTGATATATGCCCGCGTTTACGTTGGCCTTAAGCGTAGTGGTTAATTTTTGTTCAGTTAATTTGTAGTATACCCATTTGGTTGACAGGCATTTACTAGATTCCTGCCGAAAGTCACTGGCGACTTTCTGACGCAGGCAGATTTCCCCGCCAGGCTCGACTCGAAACCCAACGAGGACCAGCCCCAGCACGGCGACCAGGATCGCCAGCGACAAGCCGGCGGCCAGCTTGGGAAGATGTCGAGGCGTCATGCCGAGTTCCTGGTTATGCGCGCGCGGGCGGCGCGATGAAGCCCCGTGAAGGCGACCGCTTCCTCATACCCGTCGGATCAGCCCGAGCGGCGACGCTAGGCGTCGGTCCCTGGCCGCGCCAGCGCCAATTGATCTGGCGATTCAGGCGCGATAAGGGCGCCGGGCCGGTCGACACGACAACCCTGCCTCCGCTACCTTCCCTCAACGGGTGATAAGGGTTTGCGCGGGTAGGTAGGCGGCGACGACCTATCGGCGCCTATGCGGGTGCGGGCGTATGAACAGGAGTCCAAGGGATGACAGGCGCCCCGAGGCCTAGACCGCCGAACGCCCGACCGATCGTCATCAAGCCCTACTCGACACCGGCTTGGGGTTGGCGGCGGTGGGTGAAGCCCGCCGTGTCGCTGCCGCTGGCGTTCTTTTTCCTGGTCTACGGCTTCTTCTACGCGCTCACGACCCCCTACCTGTTCATGGCGTTCGCCGCGCCGATCGGCGTCCTGGCCCTCGTGGCGATCTGGGCCTTGCCCGACCTGAAGCACGCGCCCACGCGCACGATGCACTACCTGTTTTTCGCGTTCTTCGTCTGCCTGATCCTCTGGCCCAACTATCTGGCCATCGCCCTTCCCGGTCTGCCGTGGATCACCCTGCTGCGGCTGACCGGCATCCCGATGACCCTGTTGCTGCTGATCTGCATTTCGACATCGAAGACGTTCCGGCGCGAGCTCGCGGAAATCCTCAACACCGCGCCCGCCGCCTGGATGCTGCTCGCGGCCTTCGTGGCGATCCAGTTCTTCACAATCGGCCTGTCGGCCAATCCGAGCCGCTCCATCCAGAAGTTCATCGTCTTCCAGACGAACTGGACGGCCATCTTCCTCGTCGCCTGCTACGTCTTCGTCCAGCCCGGTCGCGTCGGGCGATATATCGCCGCCCTGTGGGTCATGGCGATGATCATCTGCGGAATCGGGCTCTGGGAAGCCGCCATCCAGAAGGTGCTCTGGCAGGGTCACATTCCCGGCTTCCTCAAGATCGCCGACGCCGACGGCATTCTCGCCGGGGACTTCCGGGCCGGCTCGGGCCAATACCGGGTCAAGGCGACGTTCACGACCTCCCTGGGCCTCGCCGAATATCTGGCGCTCATGACGCCGTTCCTCCTGCACTATGTGTTCGGCAACTACCGGCTGCTCGTCCGGATCGCGGCGGTCGCCTCCCTGGTGATCTTTTTCCGGGTGATCGACTCGACCGACTCGCGGCTGGGCATGGTGGGCATGCTGATTTCGGTGCTGCTCTATGCCGGCGCCTGGGGGCTGCTGCGCTGGCGACGGGACAAGTCCAGCCTGATCGGACCAACCGTCGTCCTAGCCTATCCCGCGTTCTTCGTTCTGCTGGTCGGCGCGACGTTCTTCGTCCGTCGCCTTGAGATGATGGTCTGGGGCGACGGCTCGCAACAGAGCAGCAATGACGCCCGTGGGGCCCAGATCGCGCAGGGCCTCCCCAAGATCCTGGCGAACCCGATCGGCTACGGCCCCGGCCAGGGCGGGACCGTTCTAGGGTTCAGGATCGGCGGGTTCCAGACCATCGACAACTACTATCTGGCGATCGCCCTAGAGTACGGCGTCATCGGCTTCATCCTCTATTACGGCTTGATCCTGTACATGGGCTGGCTCGCGGCTCGAAAGGTCCTCGACAGCAACAACGCCTCAGACCGGGAGG
The DNA here is from genome assembly GCF_036677185.1 of Phenylobacterium sp. GTDB lineage: Bacteria > Pseudomonadota > Alphaproteobacteria > Caulobacterales > Caulobacteraceae > Phenylobacterium. The sequence goes on along the minus strand of NZ_JAKFEN010000009.1, from coordinate 21,852 downwards.
TCGATTATCTTGTGCCGCTCGGCATCTCGCTGATGGTGTTCTTCGTGATCAAGTCCGTCTTCAGCCAGCAGGACAACCATCCTCTCATCTATCTGGTGATGGGCATGATCGTGGCCCTCCTCTACCGGCTTTCGAGGGCCACGGCGCCGGGGAAGAGCGCCGCGGACCCGATTGCCTAGATTTCCGGCCCGACCCGCAGACTGTCAGACTCGACGTGATCAGCTCGCCGCCGGACGGTGAGCCGCCAAGGAAACCACCATGGGACAACAACCGGACGCCGCGGACCTGGTCAGCGTCATACTCCCGACCTTCAACCGCGGCCGGACACTGACCCGGGCGATCAACAGCGTGCTCCATCAGGGCTACGCGAACCTCGAACTGCTCGTCGTCGACGACGCGTCGACGGACGACACCGCCGAGGTGATGGCGAAGATCACCGATCCTCGTGTGCGCTATGTCCGGCTCGCCAAGAACGGAGGCGCCAGCCGCGCGCGCAACGAAGGGCTGAGGATCGCCAAGGGCGACTATATCGCGTTCCAGGACAGCGACGACGAGTGGCTGGCCGACAAGCTGCAACGACAACTCAGCGTGGCCAAGGCGGCCGGCGGCCCCGACGACGCGATCAGCGTGTTCCACACCAAGGTCATGTATGTCAGCGGCGAGACCTCGCAGACCAGGCGCAACAAGATCGTCTGCATTCCCGAACTCGACCGCAATCCGGACCGGGACTACCTCATCGCCGAGGTGCACAAGGGCAACCTGATCAGCCCCCAGGCGCTGCTGATGTCACGCGGCGCGGTGGCGGCGGTCGGCCTGTTCGACCAGAGGCTCGTCAACTGCGTCGACTGGGACTATGCGATCAAGCTCATAAACAAGACCAACGCCATCTTCCTGGACGAGCCGTTGGTCATGACCTACCTCCTGACCGACAGCATCTCGATCCTTGGACGGCGGGGCGTCCGCTCCCAGCTCTGCATCGCCCTCGACCTGCAACGAAACCACAATGTCGACCGCAAGGTGTTGGCCGGTCACTTCAGCCGCATCGGATGGTGGCTAAGCAAGCTCGGCAATCCGCGGATGGGCCGCCGAATTCTGCGCCGCTCGATTGGCCTGGCGCCCGGCGCCTGGAAGACCTGGGCGCGGCTCGGCGCAGCCGAAGGCCTGGTCCTTCGCGCCATCCTCGATCCCCGGGCGCGGATCCGGCGACCGACGGCCCGGAAAACCGTGGGCGTCGCGACCGCCTAACGCCTCACGGGCCCGCGCGCGATCGCCTCAAGCAGCACCTGCTCCAGCCGGCCGGTCATCAACCGGGAATCGAAGGTTTCGGCGACGCGCCGCGCGTTTGCGCCCATCTGGCGCCGCAAGGCCTCGTCATCCGCCAGCCGAGCCATCAGTTCGGCCTGGGTCGCCACATCGCCCGGTTCGAACAGGAAGCCGTTCTCCCCGTGCCGCACCTGATCGACGATACCGCCCAATCGCGAGGCGACTAGCGGCAGGCCCGAGGCCCCGGCCTCGGTCAGGGTGACGCCGAAGCCCTCGACCCAGCCGTCCACCTGCCGCGAGTGCTGCAGAAAGGCATGGCCGTCACGCAGAGTGCTCGCGACGACGGGCGGCGGCTGGAGGCCGAGAAGATGCACCCGGTCGCGCACCTCGCTCCGCGCGGCGGCGGCTTGGAGCGTCGCGCGGAGCGGACCATCGCCGATGAACACGAGTTCGATGTCAGGCCGGCTTGGCGCGATCCGTTCGAACGCCTCCAGGCTCTCCAGCACGCCCTTCTCCGGCGACAGGCGCCCGACACTCACGAACCGGAATGGTCGCCCGGCTTCATGGACAGGCAGCGGGCCCCGAGCGAACACCGCCAAGGGCGCGCCGCACGGGATGACGCTGGACCTCTCGGTGAGCCCGAGCGGCGCCAGCAGGTCGCGTTGGAATGTTCCGACCGTCACCAGGTGGTCAACGGTCGGCAGGGCCTTGGCGACGGCGCGCCGATAGGCGGGGTCCTGCATCCGGGTGGAGACATCACGGCCATGGACTTGCCAGACCACGGGAACGCTTCCGCCTAGAGCGGCCGACACGGGCAGGCCCGACCAGGCGAAATGGCACAGGACCGCGTCGAGGCCGGCCTTGGCGATCATATGTCGGATGTCCCGCCGCTGAGCCTCGTCCGGCAGCACGGCCGAAGCAAATCCTAGGCGCCGGCTTGCGCGGCGCCACAGCGAGGCCGGCGGCGCGAACGGCGTGCCGAATTGTCGCGTTTCCAGGCCACCCGGAATCTCGACCGCGTTCTCGGCCATCTTCCAATAGAGGAGAACAGGCTCGACCTCCTGGAACTCCAGGCATTGCCTCAGGATCCAGACTTCCGACGGAATTCCCAACTCGGCGACGACAACCCCTACCCTCGGCTTCACGGACGTCTTGTGCTCTCGCCTCCGTCGCAGCCGACCGGTTCGACTGACCCTGGAATGGCCGCCAAACTAAGGGATTTCGCCTGAATACAAAGTGTAGAGGGCCGCGGCGCGGTCGTGACCGTCGCCGCTAGGCCACCAGACAGCGCACCCGGCCTTGCATCAGGCTGCGCATCGCCAACGCCACAACCCCGGCTCGACTGAGCCCGAGGTCGGCGCCCACATGATCGACCACGGTCAGCACCTCGTCGGGAAGATGGAGAACGCCCGACGCGTCCGGCGGCGGCGCGCCCAGCCGGACCCACAACACGCCGCTGCCCGGCCTGGGATGGGGCTGAACCGCGGCCAACTCGCTGAGGGACCTTGGCTGCGGCGCCGGTTGGCCCTGCCGCGCGATGGCGTCCAGGTGCAGGGCGAGCGCCTGTTCGGCCCGGGCTATGGCGTCCGCGGCGTCGACGCCCGATGAGAGGCAGTCCGGGACATCGGGAAAGCTGACCCTGACGCCCTCGGCCGATGGCTCCAGAACGGCCAGGTAGGTATGCGCGACCATGTCATCCTCGATAGGCGCCGCTATCGGCGCATCAGCAGGATATGACCGTGATGTATCATCCGCATGACGCCCGCGAACCGCGCCTCAAGGTCGGCGTCGGCTATGCGCTCCGGGACGCTTGGGCCTTCACTGGGCGCTTGGCCTTGTGGCTCTCGATGAGAGACATTCGTCCGCCTTCCAGCCGGACCAAGGTGTCGCAACGTTCGATCGTGGTGAGCCGGTGAGCGACGATGATGATCGTCAAGTCCCGGTCGAGCTGATCCAGGGACGAGATGATCGCCGCCTCGGTTGCATTGTCGAGAGCGCTCGTCGCCTCGTCGAGGATAAGCACGGAAGCGTTCTTGTACAGCGCGCGCGCTATGCCGATCCTCTGCCTTTGGCCGCCCGACAGCCACACGCCGCGCTCACCGACCCGCGTCTCGTAACCCTCCGGCATGCCCTCGATGAATGTGGCGATCTGCGCCTGGCGCGCGGCGTGGCGCACCCTTTCACGGTCGATCTCGTTGTCGGCGCAGCCGAAGGCGATGTTCCGCTCGATGGAGGTGTCCGCCAGGAAGATCGACTGGGGGACGTGGGCGATCTGTTCGTGCCAGGCTCGCAGGTTCGCCGGCGATAGCGGCACGCCATCCACCTTGATCTCGCCGCCCGAAGCGTTCAGCAGGCCCATGATCAGGTCGGTGATCGTGCTCTTTCCGCTGCCGGTCGTGCCGACGATGCCGAGGCGGGACCCCTTCGGGATACGCAGGGAGACATCGGAGAGCACCTGGGGCGTTTCGGGGCCGTAGCGGAAGCTCACATTGTCCAGGTGCAGTTCGCGCTCGAAGGGCAGCACGGGCTTGGCGAGACCTTCGGCGTCGCGGCGCGGCGTCGGCAATTCCAGCAGGTCCAGGAGATTGCTGAGCGTGCGCCAGTTGCCGGTGAGCTGCACGACGCTGGCATAGCCTTGTTGCATCAGCGGCAGCAGCCGTTGAGCGCCGATGGCCAGGGCCGCCAGGGTCGGGAGGGCCGCGAGCAGGCCGCCGGGCTGGGAGTTGAAATAGAGGGAGATCAGCGCGATCAGCACCATCCCCAGGGACTCGAGGATATAGCGCGGCGACGTCGAGGCGAAGGTCACCATCGCCTGGGCGTTGGCGGCCTTGTGGTCCAGCTTGCGGAACGTCTCGATGAAGAACGGCTGGGTGTTGTCGAGCAGCACCTCGCGCACGCCGCCCAGGCTCTCCTGCACGGCCCGAAGCCGCTCGGCGTTGATCTTGGCCAGGATCGAGCCGTTCGCGCGCAGCCTTTTGCGCAGCGTCAGCGAGATGATGACATAGCAGCCGCCGAAGCCGAACAAGGCCACGCCCGCGACGACCGGGTTGATCACGATCAGCGAGGTGATGATGCAGAAGCCGATGACCAGCGAACTGGTCGCCTGCATCAGCGGGATCAGTACGCTGTTGGTTAGGGTGCGGATCTCCTGGACATTGGTGATCAGCACGCTGCTGTTGCGTTCGATGTGGAACGAATAGTCTTGGTAGACCAGCTTGCCGAACAGCTCGCTCGAGAGATATCGGCCGACGGCGAAGACGAACCGGTTCATCGACCACGATAGCAGCAGCCGCATGGAGCCCGCCGTCACCGCCACGGCGATGAACGCTCCCGTCATCAGGCCGCGAATGTCGTCTCCGCGGCTGATTCCGAGGGCGTTGTGCAGGTTGACCGCCTCCAGATAGTCCCAAGCGCGATCGGGATTGCTGAGCACGGCCAGGAACGGCAGCACCGCGCCCAGCGTCAGGACGTCGAGCAACGCGCCGAACAGCATCGCCGCCATGACGCCGAAAAGGTATCTGCGGAGGCCGGGCGTGAGCTGAAGGTAGATCCGCTTAACAAGAGCTACCAGACCGGCGCCCATACAACTTTCTCCAACCAATCGGCGCCGCCAGCGTCGAGACCTCAGGCAAGGTTGAACCTGAATAACTATGAAAGGCCTAATCCCGGCCTCGAATCCCCGCGCCCAAGGGCGGTTTGCCCGCTATCGCATCCCCGCCGCGTCGTCCGACGGCGCCCCGCGCAGGGGGCCAAGCGCTCCTGTCCGCGATCGATCCGACCCTAGTCCATCCCTCATCGCGCCTCAACGCCGCCTCAGTTGCGGCCCGGCGCCCGGCCGTCGGCAGCCAGCGCGGCTTCAACATAGGCCACGACGTTTGGCGAAACCGGGGCGACGCATCCCCCCCAGAACTTGCGACGCACGTCTGCGGCGCCCGCGGGCTCGACAAGGGCTTCGCCCGCCTCGAGCACTGTGCAAAACCGATCGAAGTCGGACACGCGCAAACCCGCGGTATTTTCGTCGAAGGAGTACAACAACGCCCTGTCATCCTTCACATACTGATCGTAATCGAAGGTATAAAGGATCACGCCAGACAGTTTTGTGAACAAATAATCGTACAATATAGACGAATAATCGGTGATCATGATCGAGAATTTGTCAAGGTAGGTGTAGAAATCTACTTCATCCGGCCATCGCTCGATGTTCTCATATCCGTTGAGCGCGACACCGGATGTCCGCCGGTGAAGCTTGACATAGAGCAAGGCGTTGCGCGCTCGCAGCGCGTTCGACAGCCGATTGAGATCCGGAAGGGCCTGTTCAACGAACGGCCGCCCCGTGTCCCGGAAGGTCGGCATATAGATATAGACCTCGGCGTGGCCGCTGGGGTTGAACGCGAACCCCTGCCGCCGATCGATGGCCTCCGACACGTCCCTCAACGCATCGTCGGCGTGCACGTCCAGCCTTGGGTAGCCGAGCTGCGGGCAACGCGCCTCGGGCAGTTCGAACTGATGAGCGAAATGGGCGCCCATGAAGGGCGACGTGGTCACCACCGCGTCCGGCCAGGTCAGGTATTCCAGGAAGAACAGGCGCATGACGGGGTTCCGGTCATGCTTCTGGGCGCGGCTGACAATGCCGCCCTTGTCGCCGAGCATCGTCGCCTTCAGACCGACGCCATGCCAAAGGTTGAGGAGGTACGCGCCGCCGCTCAGGTGCAGGTTGGTGTCCTCCACGCCGTGGCAATAGACGAAGACCTTCGATCTGAGCGCCGCGACCACGCCCTGCAGCGACCAGCGACGGAAGGCCGGCAGACCGGACTGGCGGATCGCCCGGAGCGTGTCCTCGCGATCGGACAGCCAGACGACGCGCAGGTCGGGACGGTGGATCGAAACCCAGAGGAACAAATATTTCGCGTTGCCGGCGAAGACATCGCCCTGGTGCCCGAAAACCCAGTGGTCCGATCGCCGCGGGGCCAGCCTGGAGAGCGGCAGCACCGTCGCGTTCAACAACGCCCCGAACAGCAGCCTAAAGCGGCGCTGCAGACCGAGTCTTAACGATGTCATAGATGATCCCGGTCGAAGGGCCGATGAGGATGCTGAGCGTCTTGCGGGCCACATCTTCCGGGTCGAGCAAGGACTCAGGCGGTTCGATACCGAACGCCTTGACCCGCATGGGGGTTCGCGACCGCTCCGGATTGACGCAGTTCACCTTGACGCCGGCGTCCGCCCATTCGTCGGCGAGGGCCTGGGTGAGGTTGACCACCGCCGCCTTGGACGCGCTGTAGGTCGAGTAGAGCGCGCGGCCATAGGTGTAACTGCTCGAGGCGAAGAAGGTCAGGTGGCCTTGGGCCGCGCTGAGATACGGATAGCTGAGCTTGGCGACGTTCACCGCTCCAAGGATGTTCGTGTTGATGCTCTCGGCGATCTCTTCCAGGCTCATATTGGCCAGCGGCTGACGGTTCAACACCGCCGCGGCGTTGACCACGGCGTCGATCCGCCCACTGCCCCCGGCGGCCTCCTCCAGCAGCTTTTCGATCGACGCGGCGTCCTTGATGTCGACCCCGGTGGAGCGGCCCGCGGCGTGGACCTTGGCGCCATAGGCCTTGGCGAGCTCCGCGATCGAGGCGCCGATGCCGCTGGTGCCGCCCAGGACGACGATCGTCTTATCCGCGAGACGCGACAGCGACATCGAGTCGGACAGGGCGTCGAGCCGCCGCCCGGCCCCGTTCTGCAGGAACTTGTCGATCACCAACAGGTCGTCGGCATAGGTCAGCTTCAGGTTCGTCAGCGACCCTTCGACCACATAGATCTTCTCGTCGGGCGAATATTTCAGCACCACGCCGCAGTCGTCCGTCGTGCGGAAGTTCGGATCGAGCAGAGCCTTGTCGTAGGCGTCGCGGATCACCTCGTAGTGGAAGCCCTGCGGCGTCTGCCCGAGGCGGACCAGCCGCCGGTCCGGAATGTCGCTGATCGTGCCGGTGACCGGATCGGCGAAGATCACCGTGTCAGCCGCGCTGACGGCCGTGTCGACGGCGCCGTAGTGGCTCAGGGCCGCGATCACATCGCTGATCGTGCTGTGCGCGATCAGCGGCCGCACGGCGTCGTGAAACAGCAGGCGTATGTCGGCCGACTGCGCCTCGGTCTCGTACGCCCGGATCGCCGAAAGCGAGGATTCATAGCGTTCCTCCCCGCCCAGGAGGATCTTCTTGACCTTGGTCAAGCGCTCCCGGCTGACCAGGGCTTCGATCTCGTCGATGCACAGGTCGTTGGTGACGACCGCGATCTCGTCGATGTCCGGATGGGACTGGAAGCGTTCCAGGGGGTGGGCCACCAAGGGGCGGCCGCCAAGTTTCTGCAGTTGCTTGGGTCGCGAGAATCCCGACCTTTCCCCCCGACCGCTCGCCAGGATCACAGCAACGAACTTTGGCATCGGCGCAGCACCTCGGAATGTCGGTTTCGTAGTCCGCGGGCGGACAAAGGCGAAGGGTCGGACCTTTGTCAACAAAGCCCCCGTCGCCGAGGTCGACCTAGCGCTGACCTTGGCCTGAAGACCGCAACCTCTACCGGGGATATCTTGATAGTTGTCGCCTCATCAGCCCGAAAGATAGGCAGGCGATGCGACATTGGAGGATCGGCGCCGGCGCGGGAACTTGCGGCTGGGGCCACAAACGATATCGGTGGCGCCGACAGGCGATCCCGCGCCTTTCGGGACTTCGGGATTTGGTGACGATATTCATGCGACGGTCTTCAACCCCCAGGGCATTGCGATCGACGACCGTCTTCGCCGGACTCGACGCGGGACGGGTTGCGGGCGCATCGGAGGAGTCCTTGATCAGGTTGGAAATGGCGAGAGAGCTCGGCGCGACCGTCAATCCTGGGGCGCCCGGTTGAGCGCCGCCCCAAAGGTCAGCGTCGTCATCCCGCACTATCGGGACCTGGTCGGTCTCGACCTCTGCCTGCGCGCGCTGGCGGCCCAGACCTATCCCGCCGCCGACTTCGAGGTCATCGTCGCGGACAACAACTCGCCGCAGGGCGAGGCTGCGGTCGCCGAGGTCATAGACGGCCGCGCGCGGCTGGTCGTGGTGACGGAGAAGGGCGCCGGGCCTGCCCGCAACGGCGGCGTGGCCGTGGCGCGGGGCGATATCCTGGCCTTCACCGATTCCGACTGCGTGCCGGAACCCGCCTGGCTGGCGGAGGGCCTGGCCGCCCTGCCCGCCTACGACTTCATCGGCGGCCGGGTCACCGTCCTGGTCGACGACCTCACCGCGATGTCCGGCGCCGAGGCCTTCGAGCGGGTCTTCGCCTTCGACTTCAAGACCTACATCGAGAAGAAGGGCTTCACCGGCGCCGGCAACCTGTTCTGCTCGCGGGCGGTGTTCGATCAGGTCGGCGGCTTCCGCGCCGCCGTCTCCGAGGATGTCGAGTGGTCCTTCCGCGCCCGGGGCCTGGGTCTGCGGCTCGGCTACGCCCCGCGCGCCGTGGTCGGCCATCCGGCGCGGCGCACCTGGGACGAGCTGTGGGCCAAGTGGCGACGCGTGAACGCCGAGACCTACCGTCTCTATCGCGAGCGGCCGGCCGGCCGGCTGATCTGGGTGGCGCGCAGCCTGGCCCTGCCGCTGTCGGCCCTGGCCCACACGCCGAAGGTGTTCGCCAGCGACCAGCTCACGACGCTCGGCCAGCGCCTGGCGGCGGTGCGCACCCTCTACAAGCTGCGCGTCTGGCGGCTGGGCCACGCCTTCGCGCTGCTGGGCGGAGCGGCCTGACCATGCACGTCACCGTCTGCATCGTCGGCTTCCGGAATGTCGGCGACATCCAAGGCTGCCTCGAGGCGCTCGCCGGCTCCACCCACACCGATTTCGACGTGGTCATCTGCGAGAACGGCGGCCCGGAGGCCTTCGAGGCCCTCCGCGCCGGCATCCCAGCGACCCTCGGCGAAGGCCGGCCGGTCCGCGCGATCCTGGCGGCCGGCAATCTGGGCTATGCCGGCGGGGTCAACGCCTGCATCGCGCTCGCGCCGGACTCCGACGCCTGGTGGGTGCTCAACCCCGACACCCACCCCGAACCGCAGGCCATGGCGTTGCAGGTCGCGCGGCTCGCCGTGGGCGATTGCCAGGCGGTGGGCTCGACGATCTATCTCAGCGACGGGCGGGTCCAGTCGCACGGCGGTCGCTGGCGGCCCTGGCTGGCGCGGGCGGAATCCATCGGCCACGGCAGCGCCCTCGACCTAGTCCCCGATCCCGCCGACATCGAGCGGACGCAAAACTATCTGAACGGCGCCTCCATGATGATGAGCCGCCGCTTCCTGCAGACCGTCGGGCCCATGCGCGAGGAGTATTTCCTCTATTGCGAGGAGGTCGAATGGTGCCTGCGCGGCGGCAAGCTGGGCATGCGTCTGGGCTTCGCGCCGGGCGCGCGGGTGCTGCACTATGCGGGCACCACCACCGGATCCTATGACGACATGCGCCGCCGTCCGCGAGGTCCGATCTATCTCAACGAACGCAACAAGATGCTCACCACGCGCGACGTCTTCCCGGCGCGCCTGCCCATCGCGGCCCTTGCCTCCCTCGCCTTGGTCTTCCTGCGCTTCGGGCGGCGCGGCGCCTGGCGCCAGGTCGGCTATGGCGTCTCGGGCTGGATCGCCGGCATGCTCAATCGCCGTGGGGCGCCTGCCTGGTTCGGCCTATAGGGCCGGGCGCGGGGCGTTCCGCATCTGGCGACGCTGGCCCACCTGCGACATGACGTCGTGGAGGTAGGCGATAAGCTCGGCGGGATCCGTCGTCGCCAGGACCGGCGGTCGGGCGCGGACGTCCTTCAGGGCTTGGGCCAGTTCGTCGGGCGTGTTGGCGACGGCGATCAGCCCGCGCGCGGCGAAGGCGCTCGTGATCTCGGCCTGATGATTGTCGTAGTGCTCGCCCTTCTCCATCAGACGCGGCATGGCGATCACCCGGCAACCCTGGCGTAGGGCTGTTATCAGCGAGCCCGTGCCGCCGTGGCAGATGACGATTGATGCGTCGCGAAGCAGATCCTGGATCCTGTCGAACGGCAGGGTCTCAACCACCTCCAGGCCTGCGGGCGCATGGCCGCGCAGGCCGGTCTGGATGATCACGTCCTCGGGAATGTCGCCGCGCGACTTCAGCTCCGCGACCGTGTCGACCAGGCGATCGAACGGCAGGGTCGCGCCCACCGTGGCGAACAACAGCGGCTTCTTCGGCGGCGGGTCGCCCGCCAGCGGACGCAGAGGGTCGAACACCTTGGCTTTCGGATAATAGGCGGCCAGGGCCTTCGACTGGACGATCAAGTCGTGGGCCAGAGGCGAGGCGACCCGCGAAAAGATCGAGGGCCGGTCGAACCGCGCGAAGGATTCGATCACCACCGTGCGCGCGCCCATCAGCCGCGCCCAGACCACCGCGAAGAACACGGCGCCCGCGCCGGTGGAGATGATGACGTCTGGTCGCTCCTTCCAGATGATGCCGGCCGAGCGGAAGACGCTGCGGATCGCGCCCGTGACCATCCGGACGGGCGCACCGAGCCGCGCCTGCCCCACGGCGACATGCGGGATGAAATAGGTGCGATGCTCGCCGGCGAGGCTCTGGCCGAGGGCGGTATCCTCGGTGACGAAGAAATGGTCGTAGGCCGACCACACCGGCGCCAGGTCGAGGAGCTGGCGCACATGGCCGCCGCCCGACGCGGCGAGACAGATCTTCAACGGGCGCCCCGACGTGTGTCCGGTGGCTCCCGACAGATGTGCGGCGGGCGTCGCCAGCGGTTCCCTCATCGACTCTTCATAGCCCAATTGATCCGCCACCCTAGCGATCGGGCCTCAAGAACTCGTTACAAAAGCCGCGTCAATCAAGTTGTGGCCCGCTTAACAACGTCGACGATACAGTCCATTGAAACAGAGCCGGACTTAAGGCGCGCTCCGATGGGACCACGCGTAAGAGCGGTGAATCGCAGGCGAGGTCGGGCATCCGAATGACGTTTCGTTGGGCATTGATCCTTCTGGGCTTCTCCCTGGCGGGTTGCTCGAAGAGCGCGATCGAGGATTGGGCGACCTCCACCCGTGATCGATTCGAGACCGCGGCCATCGAGTCGCGCATGGTCGTGGACTTCGAAACCGAGCCGGCGGACACGTCCGAAAACCTGATCAGCCGGCCGGCCCGGCCGGTCGCCAAGGCGGCGCCGGAACGCCCCGGCGATTCGCTCTATAGCGACCCGACATCGCCGTTCGCACCGACTGTCGAGCCGGAGGCCGCACCGGCGCCGGCCCCGACAAGCAGCGCCGCGCCCGCGAACAAATAGCTTAGAGGTTCAGGCGATCACCGCGCCACGGCGGCCCCGCAGGGCGTGGCCCATGAGAAGGAAGCCGCTGATCAGCAGCATCCAGGTCGCGGGCTCAGGCACGGGCGAGAGCGGGCTGCGGGGCAGTCTCGTTTCACCCTCGGTCGGCGGCGTGAAGAACGGCACGCTGGGACGGAAGCTGGGCAAGGTGATCAACGTCACCGGCGTGAGCAGATTGTCGGACGGCAAGGCGAAGGTCTCGGCCGGAACCGTCGGAACCACTTCCGGCTCCACCCAACCCATCAGGGCCGGCTCGGGCCGCAGCTCGCCCAGCAAGGCCGGCGGGGCGGAGGACATCTGGCGCCACAGACCCGCATAGAGCGGCATCTTGGGCGGCTCGACCACGGCGGCCATCAGGCCAAGCTTTCCGGAAAGCAGCGCGGGTGTCATGGCCGGGACCGGCAAGGCGGCCGCCAGCAGCAGGAGAACGAAAAGCGCTCGATTGGTCTTGTGCCCGAACATATCCAGCCCAGTCCCGTTTTGGGATCACCCCAGAATATACGCCTAGTTCTGGCGCATATGGAGGCTGATTCCCCCATTACGGGACTTGCTGCAAGTTCTGGTCCAGCTTCGTGACCTAAGCGTCACAGATCGCGCGGACTCATCACATGGCCGCGCTCGACGATGTCGAGCAAATAGCGGCCGTAGGCGGTCTTGGCGAACAGCTCACCGCGCACCTTGAGTTGCGCCCGGTCGATGAAACCGTGGGCGAAGGCGATCTCCTCCAGGCAGGCCACCTGGACGCCCTGGCGCTTCTGCACGGCGCGGACGAACTCCGAGGCCTCCACCAGGCTCTCGTGGGTCCCCGTGTCCAGCCAGGCGTAGCCGCGCGAAAGCTGTTCGACGTAAAGCTCGCCCATCTCCATGTACATGCGGTTGAGGTCGGTGATCTCCAGCTCGCCGCGGGCGGACGGGCGCACCTGCTTGGCCAGCTCCACAACCCGATTGTCGTAGAAATAGAGCCCGGTCACCGCCTGGCGGGACTTGGGCTCGGCCGGCTTTTCCTCGAGGCTGACGGCGCGGCCGTCGTCGTCCAGCTCCACCACCCCGTAGGCCTGCGGCTGGTCGACCTGATAGGAGAACACGGTCGCCCCCTGCTCCCGCGCCGCGGCCCGCTGCAGGAGCTGGCTCATGCCGGCGCCGAAGAAGATGTTGTCGCCCAGAACCAGGGCGCAGCGCTGGTCGCCGATGAAGGCCTCGCCGATCAGGAAGGCCTGGGCCAGGCCGTCCGGACTGGGTTGCACCGCGTATTCGATATTGAGCCCCAGCGCCGAGCCGTCCTCGAACAGCCGGCGGTAATTCTCGATATATTCGGGCGAGGAGATGATCAGGATGTCGCGGATTCCCGCCTGCATCAGCACCGACAACGGATAGTAGATCATCGGCTTGTCGTAGATCGGCAGCAGCTGCTTGTTCACGGCGAGCGTCGCCGGATGCAGCCGCGTTCCCGAGCCCCCGGCCAGGATGATGCCCTTCATCGCTCTCTCCAGTTTACGCCACCGCGATAGGCCGCAACTCGGCCCTGCTCAAGACGCCTTCAGGCCCAGTCGGCGCCCGGCGTCGCTGCGCGCCAGGATCGGTCCCCACCAGGTCTCGTTGTCCAGATACCAGGCGATGGTCTTGCCGATGCCGGTTTCGAAGCTCTCCTGGGCGGTCCAGCCCAACTCGCGCTGCAGCTTGCCGGGATCGATGGCGTAGCGGTGGTCGTGCCCCGGCCGATCGGCGACATAGGCGATCTGATCGCGATAGGGCCTGCCGTCGGCGCGCGGACGCAGGCGGTCCAGGGCGTCGCAGATCGCATGCACCACCTGCAGGTTGGTCCGCTCCGATCGTCCGCCGATGATGTAGCTCTCGCCCGGCGCGCCCTTCTCGAACACCCGGGTGAGCGCGCGGGCGTGGTCGTCCACATAGAGCCAGTCGCGGACATTGGCGCCCTGGCCGTAGACCGGCAGCGGTTCGCCGGCCAGGCACTTGACGATCATCAGCGGGATCAGCTTCTCGGGGAAGTGATAGGGCCCGTAGTTGTTCGAGCAGTTGGTCACCATGACCGGCAGGCCATAGGTGTGATGCCAGGCGCGGACCAAGTGGTCGGACGAGGCCTTGGACGCCGAATAGGGCGAGCGCGGATCGTAGGCCGTGGTCTCGGTGAAATAGCCCTCGTCGCCCAGCGAGCCGAACACCTCGTCGGTGGAGATGTGGTGGAATCGGAAGTCGGCCTTGGCCTGGCCTTCCAGGCCGCGCCAGTACTCCAGGGTCTCCGACAGCAGGACGAAGGTGCCGACAATATTGGTCTGGATGAAGTCCGCCGGCCCGTCGATGGAGCGGTCAACATGCGACTCGGCGGCCAGGTGGGTCACGACCTGGGGCTGGAACTCGCGCAGGGCCGCCCGGATCGCCGCGGCGTCACCGATATCGGCGTGGCGGAAGCCATAGCGGTTGCTGTCGGCGACGCTCTCCAGGGAGCGCAGGTCGCCGGCATAGGTCAGCTTGTCGAGGTTCAACACCTCATGGCTGGTCTCGGCGATCAGGTGCCGGATCAGGGCCGAGCCGATGAAGCCGGCGCCGCCGGTGACGAGTATGCGCAAGCGCCTTCCCTCTCAATCGTGACAGTCGCGACGCGCCGGCGGCCTAGCCCTGGCGGGCGGCCGCGCGGGGCGCCGGAGCGTCGTCCTTGGCCGCGGCCTTGTCGGAGGTTTTCTCCGCGACCTTGTCGGCCGCCTTGTCGGCGACCTTCTCGGCGGCGGCCTTCTCGGCGACTGGGGCGGGCTTGCGGCTCTCCAGGAACCGCTTCTGGGCGGCCAGGATCCACAGATAGGGCAGCACGCTCTCCTCGGAGAACCGGTAGCCCTTGCCGAGCTCGTCCTCGCTGAACTCCAGCAGGATGCGCTTGGTGGCCAGTTCCTCGACGGTGCTTTTGAAATTGGCCGCGGTCGCGGCGCTGGGATAGAGCGCATCCACGTCGCGGCCGTCGAAGCGGCCGTTGTTGAACAGGGCCGCCCCGGCCATGACGCCCAGCACATGGCGCACGCCGCTCTTGGCGGCCTGGTCGATCTGGGCCTGAGAATGCTTGGAAATCCGGCCGCGGAACTCGGCCAAGGCCTGGTCGACGGCCAGGGACACGTCCTCGACCGAGACCTTGGTGCGCGCCTTGTCCAGCGCCGCGAGGCCCGAATGGTGACTGAGCAGGCTGGCCAGGTAGGGCGAGCCGTTGGCCACGAAGACGATGAAGTCCAGGGCGGCGCGATCGAAGGCCACGCCACTGATCTCCTCGCCGTTCTCGACCAGGTGGCTGATCTCGGCGGCCGTCATCTTCGGCACCTGCAGGGCGAAGATGTTGCGGCGGATCGAGGGGATGTGTTCGACCAGTTGGGTCAGGTCGGCGGCGACGCCGGCGATCACCAGCTGGGTGCGGATCGAGCGGTCGGACAGGTTCTTGATCAGCTCGGCGATGTTGCGCCGGAATTCCGGGGACTCGCAGACGTCGAACTCGTCCAGCACCACCAGCACCCGGGTGCCGGTCAGCTTGGCGAACAGGTCGGCCACCTGGCGGGGCGACAGCGTGCCCGCGGGCAGCAGGTCGGCCAGGGAGCCGCCGCGCTCGGCCTGCTCGGCGGTGGGCGCGAAGCCCGAATGGAACAGCAGCGGGATGTCGGCGGCGACCGCGCGGAAGATCTCGTCGAAGTTCGAACCGGCGCCGCAGGAGCAGTAGACGACGATATAGCGGGCGTCCTGGGCGGCCTGGGTCAGGACGTGGACCAGCGAGGTCTTACCGATCCCACGCTCGCCATACATGATCACGTGCACGCGCTGGTCTTCCAGCGAACGGATCAGGGTGGTCAGGACGTCGATACGCCCGGCGAACATCCGCCGGTCGGTGATCGGCTGGGAGGGCGTGAAGGCGCTGCGCAACTTGATGCGGGTGGCGGCGAAGCGGTCGGTCAGGCGCGACGAAAGCTGGTCGCCGGCCGTCGATTGGAAACGCGGGAACACCGGCGCGGCGCCGGCCTTCTTTCCGCCGGTCTCCTCACGGCTGGGCGCGGCGAGCGGCGCCACGGAGAACACCGGGCTCGATTGCACCCCTTGGGCAGGCCTTGGCCGGCGTCCCAACAACCTGTTGATCCAACTCACGGAGCCTCCAAGCACCCTATGCGGCGATGCGATGCAGCACCGCTCGGTCTAGATCAGAGAATTCTGACCGACCATCCTAAACACGGCGAATGTGGCGAAATCTTAAACCGACCGCAGTTGAATCAACGTTAATGGCCCAGCCGCCGGGCCGATCAACAGAAATCGCCGCGCCTGACTTTGCGCCCCGCGCCCGGTCGGGCCGCCGGGCGTTTCAGAACTTCAGGTTGAAGGGCTTCAGCACCCAGGCGACATAGGCCAGGACCACGAGGATGATCAGGAAGGCGAGACCACCCTGCCCCTGGTTGCCGACATAGTTGGCCACCGCGCAGCCGACGGCGGCCGGCAGGTATTGGAAGACGTTGTCCTTGGGCTCTTCCTGCGCCGTGGATCGGTGCAGGAACAGCACGATCAGCCCCGCGAAGATGGCGACCGTCACCCAATCGTAGATCGTCTGCACGCCATCAACCCCCAAGCGCCGTACTGCGTGTCGGGCAAGCCCGAGGCTTGCCCCTTAGATCAGACCCTCCGGCCGCGCAAAGGTCAAACCCCGTGCGACGCGGATGGAACGCCCCTTCGGACGCCCCCGGAACAGCCGGCCTGCGGACGCCTTGCGGCGTGCGGTCCGAGCCGTCAACCTAGAGTGAAATTCTTAAGGTAAACTTGGCGGCGATCACTGAAACGTGCTGCGGCGACCGCGCTAAGCTCGGCCGTGCTCACGAAAGCTGGTCGCGGGGATCAGGAGATCAGGCCGCGAATCCCGACGATGATGGCCGCCCAGAGGCCCAGCGATGCGAAGGCGCCGACCGCGAGCCCAACGCCCACAGGCAGGCGCGCCGTTCGGGCCTGCGCGGTGCGCGGCATCGAAGCAATGACAGCTTTCGCGCCCATCGACCTCAAGTTCCCAAGACGACGGTCGTTTCTCGACCATGTCCAATAAGAACGCAGCCGCGGTTAAAAATTCGTGCCCGGCGTGCGGGAAGTTGATCGTGGCTAAAAAACCGTTACCAGTTTCCGCGATAGTCACGAGCGCGGGCTGACTAGCGGGCATTTGGATGTTTGACACGGCGCATTCGGTCGATCAGCAGGCGGCGTTGCAACATGCAACGACGCAGCATGCTGTCACGCCGCTTCGCCAGGGCCCGCCGCCCGAGGCGCGCGGCGTCCCCGACGAGCACCTGCTGCCGCCGCTTCCGGTGGCGACCAGCATCACCAAGCGCCTGTTCGACATCCTTGTGGCCTCGAGCGCCCTGCTCGTCTTCCTGCCGCTGCTGGCGATGCTGGCCATACTGATCCGGCTCGACGCTCCGGGCCCGGCCCTGTTCCGCCAGCGCCGCACGGGCCTGCGCGGTCAGGTGTTCACGATCTACAAGCTGCGCACCATGACCGTGGTCGAGGACGCAGACAACGTGCGGCAGGCCACCAAGAACGATGCGCGGGTCACCCAGATCGGCGCGGTCCTTCGCAAGCTCAGCCTCGACGAACTGCCCCAGCTCTTCAATGTCCTGGTCGGCGACATGTCCATCGTCGGGCCGCGTCCGCACGCCATCGCCCACGACGAGTTCTACAGCGAGCGCATCCCCACCTATGGCGATCGGTTCCGCGCCCGCCCGGGCCTGACCGGCTTCGCCCAGATCAGCGGCTACCGTGGCGAGGTCCGCGAACTGAAGCAGATGACCGACCGCATCGGCGCCGACAACGCCTATATCGACCGCTGGTCGCTGGGCCTCGACCTGATGATCGCGGTCAAGACCCTGCCGCTGATGCTGCGCGACCCGAACGCCTACTAGGCGTTCCCCGGCTCGATCGCGCGACGACAACCCCCGCGTGTCCTCAGGCCTCGATTTCGCGTTCGGAAAAGAATCTTAACCGGCCAAGCCTAGTCTCGCCCTCGACCTATTCCAGGCAAGCCAAGGATGAGGACGGCGTTGACCGCGGTCTCCGAGCGCAGACGCAAGAGTCGGACCCCGTTCCGGCGGCGCCGGCGTTCGGCCGAACGGATCGCCGCCCTGGGCGTGGAGATGGACCTGGTGCGGCCCGAGGAGGTCATGCACCACGTCACCGAGGCCGTGGAGAACGGCCGCTCCTGGTGCATCGCCAACCACAACGCCCATAGCGTCTATCTGAGCCAAAGGAACCCGGAGTTCGCGGCCTTCTTCGACACCGCCGACGTGATCGAGCTCGATTCCACGCCGATCATCTTCTTCACCCAACTCCTGGGGCTGCACTCGCGCCCTTTTCATCGCTGCACCTATCTGGACTGGCGTGAGCATTTCTGGAGCCTCGCGGAGCGAAACAGCTGGCGGGTCTTCTATCTCGGCGGCGAGCCCGGCGTGGCTCAGGACGCCGCCGACAAACTGCTGGAACGTTATCCGGGCGCCCAGATCTCAAGCCGCCACGGCTATTTCGACATCACGCCGGGCTGCGCCGAGAACGAAGCCGTGCTGGCGGAGATCACCGCCGCCCGGCCACAGATCCTGTTCGTCGGCATGGGCATGCCGCGCCAGGAGATCTGGCTGCTGCGCAACCGCCACCTGCTGCCGCCCTGCGTGGTGTTCTCGGTCGGCGCGGCCTTCGACTACGAGGCCGGCGTCCAGGTGGCCGCCCCCCGCTGGATCGGCCGTATCGGCTTCGAGTGGCTGTTCCGCCTGGCCATCGACCCGCGGCGGCTGTTTCACCGCTACTGCGTGGAATCCTGGTTCCTGCTGATCCCCGCCGCCCGCGACATCGCCGCGGCGGCGCGCTCCGGGCGTCTGTTCAAGGGACGCGGGGCAGCCCCGCTGGCGCCCCGCGAGGACGGCGCGGCGGCCTGACCGCGGCTTCCACTCCGGCGACGGAGGCGCTATCGACCGCCCCATGCCGAGCGTCATCCTCTGGTCGGCCAGGCTGGCCCTGGTCGTCCTCCTCGCCTTCGCCCTGCACGGGGCCTTGGATCCCCGCCACAACGCCCAGGCCTTTCCGCTAGGCCCCGACGAGATCGAGCATGTGGTCCTGGCCTATGGCCTGACGATCTTGCTCGCCCTCTCGTTTCCGAGGATCAGCCCCTTCGCCTTCGCCGCGGCGGTGCTGGCCGCCGGCGTCGGCCTGGAGGTCTCCCAGGCCCTGAAATGGATCAGCGGCGGCTACGAACTTCGCGACGCCCTGGCCAACGCCGCCGGCGCGGCGGCGGCCGTGCTACCCCTTGCAGTGGCTCGGTCCCGGCGACCGCGCGCGCGCTAAAGCTCCAGGATCGCCATGCTGTCGGCGCCTTCGCCGGCGCGGCGCAAGGGCCCGGAATAGTCGGGAACGCTTCGCCGGCGCCGATCCGGCCCGAAGAACCTCGCCGATATCACGAAGGGACGCGGGTGATAGATCACGGCGCCCAGGCGGGTGAGGATGGTCTTGGCGGTCACCGGCTTGGTCAGGAATTCCGTCACTCCGCGATCACGCGCGCCGTGCAGGCGCGGCAGATCGGAGTGGCCGGTCAGCATGATGATCGGCAGGAAGCGATCGGCGCCGGCCCGGGCGCGCACGGCCGAGATGAACTCCAACCCGTTCATCACCGGCATCTCATAGTCCACATAGACGACGTCGACGCCGATGCGGTCGAGCGTCTCCAAGCCCTTGCGCCCGTCGGGGGCGTAATGCAGATGGCGGACGCCCGCCGCGCTCAGGACCGTGCCGATGATCGTGCGCATCTGCGCATTGTCGTCGACGATCAATATCTTGAGAGCTTCCAGTCCCACAGACACGCCTGACCCCGCCCCCCGGCTGGCCCAGTTCAGTTCTCTGAATCGGGCGCGCGGACCGTAGAGTGTTTCGACGTGGAAACAAACGCCTCCCGGCCTTGGCCGCGCAGACGCCGTCAGGCCGGCTCCACCTCGCGCACGCTGGCGATCCCGGCCGCGGTGAGGGCCGCCGTCAGCTCCGCCACCGCGGCGGCGAGTTCGTCGGCGTCGCGTCCGCGCAGCACCAGGTTCGAGCCGTAGAGGCCCTGGTCGAAGAACGGATAGCTGCCCAGCGACATGGCCGGATGGGCCTTGGCCACCGTCTCCAGCGGCGCGGCGATCACGCCCTCTCCCGAGCCCTCGACCCGGACCGTGCGGCTCAGCACCACCGCCCCGCCGCGCAGGCGCGGACCGACGTCCTCCAGCATGCCGCGCATGATCACGGGCACCCCGGCCAGGACGAAAACATTGCCGATCGTGAAGCCGGGCGGGCCCTGCACCGGGTTCTTCACCAGCTCCCCACCCACCGGCACCCGGGCCATGCGCCGCCGCGCGGCGTTCAGTTCGCCCGACCAGCGGGCGGCCATCATGGCGATGATATCGGGGTGCTCGTACAGCTCCACGCCGAAGGCCGCGGCCACCGCGTCGGCGGTGATGTCGTCATGGGTCGGCCCGATCCCGCCGGTGGTGATCACATAGTCATAGCGGGTGCGCAGGGCGTCCAGAGCCGCGATGATCTCCTCGTGGACGTCCGGCACCGTGCGCGCCTCGGCCAGGTCCACCCCGTGGACGGCCAGATAGCGGGCGATGTCGCGCAGGTTCGTATCCTGCGTGCGGCCCGACAGAATCTCGTCGCCGATGATCAGAACCGCGGCCGTCACCCGATCGCTCGTTTCGCCCGCCGCAACCATCGCACCGTCCCATCGTTTCCCGCCGTCCGCGCGGGCCATCCTGACTACCTCCGCGGAGCCGGGGGCGGCAATCGCTCGTTTCCGACCCTAGCCGCGATCTTGCATTCGGGATTGCCAGGCGTCCCATCAAGGGATTTCGTGTCGGGGCCAGAGAGGATCAAGAAATGATCAAGGCGACCATCTTGGGTCTGGCGATCACGGTTCTGGGCGCGAGCGCCGCGCAGGCCGGTCCCTTCGCCACCATCGCCTTCCGCAAGGGCGACAGCGCGCTGGTCTATGACGCCGGCAGCGTCAACGGCGACAACGCCCGCGCCAGCGCATGGGTCTACCAGATCCTGCACCGGCCGATGGACGGCGCAACCCTCATCGCCACCTATCGCGAGTTCGACTGCATCTTCGGCCGCACCCGCGACGTCGCCCGCCGCTTCGCCTCGCAGCAGGGCGAGACCCTGCGGGCGGTCGAACGGCCCGATCAATGGCAGGTGGTCGAGGCCGGCAGCGACCGCGCCGAACTGCTGCGCCAGGTCTGCACTGGAAAACCCGGCCGCATCGCCGGCGACGGCCTGTCGGTCTTCGCGTTCCAGGACGTGGTGCTGGCCGCCCTGAAGGGCGCGAAATAGCCTCAATCCCGTCGTCGATTTGTCGCGAAAACTCTAAGCTAGACAATGGCTTCCGCGAAATTTAGTCGCGGCGCCTGCGGCCGACCGCCGCACCTTGACGCCCCACCCTGCCGTTGCGTCAACCCGCCCGCGCCACCCTAGGCAGGCGCCTTCACAATGGGCGATTTACGCGCCCTGCGCGTGTCGGAAAACATTTACGGGACAACGAGATCGCCCTCGTATCTAGTGACGGCCGAGAGCGTTGCGGCGCGTGGGGCGCCATCCTGAAATCCATGTCGAGTGCAGGGCGATCCGCGCCCGGCTTTAGGTCGTATGGCCGGCGGTTAGCCGAACCGCCCAACATGCCGCACTACCAATCGCCGACCGGATAGTGAACCTCTTAACCATGTCGCGAGCCCTATGGCGTGGGGCTGCGTTGGCGTTGTTTGCAATCTCGGAGAAGTGGCTTGGCGTCTGTAACTGTCTCGGATCGAGAGTCCCTGCTGCGCGAGATCAAGGCCGCGCAGCCCGGCGATACGATCCTGCTCGAGCCCGGCGTCTATTCCGATATCTCGATCAGCAATCTGAAGATTGTCGGCGACGTGACGATCACCTCGGCCGATCCGACCCGTCCGGCAAGCTTCACCGACCTGACCGTCCGCGACAGCAGCGGCCTGAATTTCAGCAACCTCGAATTCGTGGTCAACCCGGCCACCTCCAACGCCTTCAAGGTGCTCGACAGCAGCGACATCCACTTCGACAAACTGAACATCCACGGCAGCCTGGACGGCGATCCGACCAACGACAGCTCCGCGCTGCAGATCCGCGGCAGCTCCAATGTCAGCGTCACCAACTCCGAGTTCCAGCAACTCTCGAATGGCATTTCCCATCTCGACAGCGATCACATCACCATCT
>NZ_JAKFEN010000008.1:0-2939 GCF_036677185.1 Phenylobacterium sp. | reverse complement strand
CGATTTGGGGGAGGTGGATCGTCGCCTCTTCGCGACGAGACGGAGGGGGTTGAAGCGCACAAGAGCGAGTCAAAGTCCCCCTCAGTCAGCTTCGCTGACAGCTCCCCCAGGAGGGGAGCATCTCTCTGATCAAGGCTCGTCGATCGCTAACGGACGGCAGAGCTAGTCCTTCCAGCCCTTGCCGGCGGCGTTGGCGCGCTCGATGCCCTGGCGGATCAGCTCG
The DNA here is from genome assembly GCF_036677185.1 of Phenylobacterium sp. Classification (GTDB taxonomy): domain Bacteria; phylum Pseudomonadota; class Alphaproteobacteria; order Caulobacterales; family Caulobacteraceae; genus Phenylobacterium. The sequence continues at coordinate 2,716 of NZ_JAKFEN010000008.1, read as the reverse complement.
CCGGTCTCTTCGGGGTCGGCCCAGCGGACGATCTCCACCGACTTGCCCTTTTCCAGGTCCTTATAGTGCTGGAAGAAGTGGGCGATCTGCTCGGTGAGAATGGCCGGCAGGCTGCGCCAGGAATCCACGCCCGCATAGAACGGGTGCAGCTTGTCGACCGGCACCGCCAGGACCTTCTCGTCGCCGCCGGCCTCGTCGACCATCATCAGGGTGCCGATCGGCCGCACGCGGATCACCGCGCCGGGCACCACCGGGGTCGGGCCCACCACCAGCACGTCCATCGGATCGCCATCGTCCGACAGTGTGTGGGGGATGAAGCCGTAGTTGCCCGGATAGTACATGGCGGTATGCAGGAAGCGGTCGACGAAGATCGCCCCGGACACCTTGTCCAGCTCATACTTCACCGGCTCGCCGCCCTGCGGGATCTCGATGATGGCGTTGACGTCGTAGGGCGGGTTCACGCCGACGGGGATCTTGGTGATGTCCATGGGGAGGAGGACCTTGTCAGAACACAAAAAAGGAAGCGGGCGGTGTGTGGACTATTCGCGCGCTCCGGAAAAGGGCGGGGCGGCCCCGGCGCGTCGATTTGGCTCCGTTTGACGCAAAATCCCTCGTTGCGCGGCCCCGCCCGCGCTTGACAGGAAAACTACGAGCGTAAGTCTTCAGCCGTACGGAGCGTGCGAATGCTGGCCCTCGACCATCTGGCGATCTGGACCGAGCAGCGGGACAGCCTGGCCGCGCGCCTGTCCGAACTGACCGGCCTTCCGGTGTTGGACGGCTTCTTCCCAGACGGCCGCCCGGTGGCGCGGGGCGTGCGCTTCGCCGGCGGGGCCTTTGTCGATCTTCACCAGGCCGACCAGCCCGAGGGCCAGGTCTTCCTGGGCCTGCGGGGCGAGGTCGAGGCGGCCGAGCGCTTGGCGGTGCGCCAAGGCTGGCGGGTTCGATCTGGTCGTTGGCGCGAGGCGAGCGACGGATCGCCCTGGTCGATGCTGACCTTCCGTCGCGATCACGGCCTGCTCAACCGGGTCTTCGTGATCGAGTACGGCCCTCGGCCGGAGGCCTGGGGTTCGCCGGCCTTCGACCAGCCGCTGTACGACGCCGCGAACGCCCCGGCCGAGGGTGGGACCCTCCGCCGCGTCTGGCTCTCCACCCGCGATTCCGAGGCGTCGGGGCGGGCGCTGGAGGCCCTGGGGTTCGCGCCGTCCGGAGAGGTGGAAACGGTCTTCGAGCCTTTCGCCGGCAAGCTGTATCGCGGCCCGGCGGGGGACCTGGTGCTCGCGTCGGGCGAAACCGAGGCGGTGATCCGCTTCGACCTCACCGGACCTGGTCCGCCGACCTGCGAGCCGTTCGGCGAAGGCCTGCTCCTGACGATCGGCGAGACCCCGTGACAAGCCCCTTGCCGCGCGCTATATAGGCCTCCACATCGTCCGTTAGCGCTGGATAGCGCCTACGAGCGGCAGGCTTCGGCCCGGCCGCTTTTTTGTTGCCGGAGAGCGGCCAAGCTTATGCGTGGCAAGACCGCAGAAGATCAAAAGCTCCTGGAGCTGCTCGACCCCGTGGCCGAGGCGGCCGGCTATGAGATCGTGCGCCTGCGCCTGATGGGCGGCGAGCATGCCCGGCGCCTGCAGATCATGGCGGAGACGCCCGACGGCGAGATGGTGGTCGAGGACTGCGCGCGGTTGAGCCGGGCCATCTCCGAGATCATGGACGCCGCCGATCCGATCGCCGGGGAATACACGCTGGAGGTCTCCTCGCCCGGGGTCGACCGGCCGCTGACCCGGCTGAAGGACTTCGCCAATTACGAGGGCCACGAGGCCCGCATCGAACTCGACCGCGTGGCCGAGGGACGCAAGCGCTTCCGCGGCGTCCTGGCCGGGGTGGAAGACGAGAACATCGCCATCGACCTGGAAGGGGAGGAGGCCACCGCCCTCGTGCCCTTCGCCTGGGTGGTCGAGGCCAAGCTGATCCTGACCGATGCGCTGATGAAGCGCGGCGCCGAAGAGCGCGCCGCCCGCCTCGTCGGCGACGACCCGCAACAAGAGACCTCCGAATAAAGGACGAGACCCATGAGCCTGACCGGCATCTCCGCCAACCGGCTTGAACTGCTCCAGATCGCCGAGGCCGTCGCCCGCGAAAAGTCGATCGACAAGGAGATCGTCATCGAGGCGATCGAGGAGGCGATCCAGAAGGGCGCGCGCTCGCGCTACGGCGCCGAGCACGACATCCGGGTCCATATCGATCCCAAGACCGGCGAGACCACCGTCAAGCGGGTGGTCACCATCGTCGAGGACGGGGTGAGCTGGGACGTCGAGGCCGGCGAAGAGGAGCCGGTCGGCATCATGCGCCTGTCGGACGCCAAGCGGGTCTACAAGGACGCCGCGGTCGGCAAGACCTATGAAGAGATCCTGCCGCCCTTCGAGTTCGGCCGGGTGCAGACCCAGATGGCTCGCCAGGTGGTGACCGGCAAGGTCCGCGAGGCCGAGCGCGAGCGCCAGTTCGAGGAGTTCAAGGACCGCGTGGGCGAGATCGTCAACGGCGTGGTCAAGCGGGTCGAGTACGGCAACACCGTCGTCGACCTGGGCCGCGGCGAGGGCATCATGCGCCGCGACCAGTCGATCCCGCGCGAGAACTTCAACATCGGCGACCGGATCCGCTGCTACATCTACGACGTCCGCCGCGAGACCAAGGGTCCGCAGATCCTGCTCAGCCGCGCCCA
>NZ_JAKFEN010000007.1:0-3382 GCF_036677185.1 Phenylobacterium sp. | reverse complement strand
CCGGACCACCGACGTGACCGGGATCATCAAGCTGAAGGAAGGCGTTGAGATGATCATGCCGGGCGACAACGCCGAGCTGGACGTGGAGCTGATCACCCCGATCGCCATGGACCAGGGCCTGCGTTTCGCCATCCGCGAAGGCGGCCGCACGGTCGGCGCCGGCGTCGTCGCCAAGATCGTCGAATAGTCTCGACCTTCCAGACCTAGAGATCGGGCCGCTCGGGGAAAACCCGGGCGGCCTTTTCTTTTGGCGGCGGCGCCGCGTCTTGACTCGACTCCCCCGCTCGGGCCGCTTGCGGCAAAGGAGACGGGGCATGGGGCTGAGGACTTGGACGGCGGGCCTAGCGCTGGCGCTCACCTGCGGAACGGCCCAGGCGGCGCCGGATGTCGGCGCGATGACCGGCGGCGAGTTGATCGCCTTCACCAAGGCCATGCCCAAGGGCGGCGAGCTGCACAATCACATCGGCGCGGCGGTCTTCCCCGAGACGCTGCTGCAATGGGCGGCCGCTGACGGCCTCTGCATCGACGTCAAGGCGCTCGCGGTTCGCCAGGCCTGTCCGGCCACCGGGGACTACAGGCCGGCCGCCGCGGCCATGGCCGACCCGGAGCTGCGGGTCGCCCTGATCGACAGCTTCACCACCCGCCACCCCGACTTCCGCGACCGCTCCGGCCACGACCAGTTCTTCGGCTCGTTCGGCCGGTTCGGCGCGGCCAACAACCTGCGCTCCGGCGACGTCCTGGCTGCGGTGATGGAAAGCCTGGCGGCGCAGGACACCTTCTATATCGAGGCCATGACCACGCCGCAGGGCGCGGCCGCCTACGGGCTGGGCCTGAAGGTCGGGTGGAAGGGCGGCGACCTCGCCGCCCAGCAGGCGGCTACGGAGGCCGCCGGCCTCGACAAGCTGCTGGCCGCCGCCATCGCCGAGACCGACGCCACCGAGGCCCGCGCTCGCGAGATCCTGAAGTGCGGCACGCCCCAGGCCGCCAAGGGCTGCCAGGTCACCGTGCGCTACCTGATGCAGACCATCCGGGTGCTGCCGCCCGAGGTCACCTTCGCCCAGCTGCAGCTGGGCGTCGCCCTGGTCGGGGCCGACAAGCGCTGGGTCGGGCTGCAGATGGTGGCCCCGGAGGACGACCCGGCCTCCATCGCCAACTACCGGCTGCACATGAGGATGGTCGAGGCCCTGACCGACCGGGGCCGCAAGGTCCCGGTCGCCCTGCACGCCGGCGAGCTCACCCTGAAATACGCCACGCCCGAGGACCTGCGTTTCCACATCGCCGAGGCGGTGCGGGTCGCCGGCGCCCGGCGGATCGGCCATGGGGTGGACCTGCCGCACGAGGACGGGGCCGAGGCCCTGGCCGCCGAGATGGCCGCCAAGGGCGTGCTGGTCGAGGTGAACCTGACCTCCAACCACGTGATTCTGGAGCTGTCGGGGCCTGAACACCCCTATGGCTGGCTGCGCCAGCGCGGCGTGCCTGTCAGCCTCTCGACCGACGACGCCGGCATCCTGCGCATCGACCTGTCGGGGGAGTACGCCCGCGCCGTGCGCGACCAGGGCGCGGGCTATGACGACCTGAAGCGCTCGGCCCGCAATGCGCTCGCCTTCTCCTTCCTGGCGGGGGAGGGGCTGTGGCGCGATCCCAACATCTATAGCCGTCCGGCCAAGGCCTGCGCCGGCCAGATCGGCGCGGCGACCCCGCGTCCAGGCCCCTGCGCGGACCTGCTGGCGGCCAGCGACAAGGCGCGTGAGCAGTGGCGTCACGAACGGCTGCTGAAGCTGTTTGAGACCAGGCCAAGATGACGCCAGGGTCATGACCTCGAATTAAGCTGACCCAGGGGGACGCGCCGCCTACCGTCCGCTTCGGGTTGTTCAACACGAAACGGAGGAGACCCATGCGTCTTCAAGTCATTATCGCAGGTCTCGGTCTGGCTCTGGCGGCGGGGGCGGCCCAGGCGGCTGAGGTCGAGATCAAGGATGCGGTGGCCCGCGTCACGGTGATCCCCGAGGCCCGCAGCGACATCAAGGTGGAGTTCCTGACCACCAATCCCGAGCTGCCTTTGGAAATCCGCACCATGGGCGGCAAGACCATCATCGACGGCGACCTCGACCGCAAGATCCGCAACTGCAACAGCGAAGGCGGCCACGTCTCGGTCCGCGTCGGCGGGGTAGGCACGATCCGCTACGAAGACATGCCCCAGGTGGTGATCCGCACGCCCAAGGACGCCGAGATCGAGGCCGGCGGCGCGGTGTTCGGCACGGTCGGCAAGTCGGCCAGCCTGGAGCTCTCCAACGCCGGTTGCGGCGACTGGACCGTGGCCAATGTCGAGGGCCGCCTGAAGCTCAACCAGGCGGGATCCGGTGACTCCAGGGTCGGCTCGGCCGGCCAGGCGACCCTGCGGGTGGCCGGCTCCGGCGACATCAAGACCCAGGACATCCGCGGCGCCCTGGATATCGACATCGCCGGCTCCGGCGACGTCTGGTCGGCCTCGGTCAATGGTCCCCTGGACGTCAAGATCGCGGGTTCGGGCGGCGTGACCGTCGCCGGCGGCGCCGCCGAAGCCATGACCGTGTCGGTGGCCGGGTCGGGCGACGTCAGCTTCGGTGGCGCGGCCCAGTCGCTGAAGGCGCGCATCGCCGGTTCCGGCGACGTGCACGTGAAGTCCGTCAAGGGCGAGATCTCCAAGTCCATCGTGGGCTCGGGCGGCGTCACCATCGGCTAGGGCGCGGCCGCAAGGGCGCTGGCGTTCCTTCTCCCCCTCGGGGAGAAGGACGTTCGGCCCGGAGCGTCAGGGATGCTTCCCGGCGCGGGCAGCGGACCCTTGACGACTCCGAGTCGCACACGTATAGACGCGCCTCCTGTTGGACCGGCTGTGTGCTTCGAAGCGATTTGAGGCACAGACGCGGTTCGCGGAACGACCCGGAAACTGGCAGAAATGCTGGGGTTTCGGGGCAAGGCCCTCGCGGTTGTTCGCGCGGGCCTATCTCGTTTTTGCGGACTTACGCGTACGTGCGTCTCTTCTGAGGCGTTCGGGTTGGTCTTTGAAATGGTCAAAGTCACGCGGACGGGCCGCCGTCTGTAGGGGAAACTGAAGAGCGATATGGATCGTCAGAACATCCGCATCCGGCTCAAGGCCTTCGATCACCGCGTGCTGGACCATTCCACACGCGAGATCGTCAATACGGCCAAGCGCACCGGCGCGACCGTCCGCGGGCCTATCCCGCTGCCGACGCACATCAACAAATTCACCGTCAACCGCTCGCCGCACATCGACAAGAAGTCGCGCGAGCAGTTCGAAATCCGCACGCACAAGCGCGTGCTCGATATCGTCGACCCCACCCCGCAGACCGTGGACGCGCTCATGAAGCTCGACCTGTCCGCC
>NZ_JAKFEN010000006.1:0-142785 GCF_036677185.1 Phenylobacterium sp. | reverse complement strand
CCGCCCCACTTGTGCGCGGAGCCGGCCGCGGCGGCCCAGCCCAGGGCCGCGAGGCCCGCGAGGATCGAACGCCGCGCCATGACTATTCCGGCCGCCAGGCCTCGTAGTCGCCGGTCGCCTTCTGGCGCTCGCCGCCACGGGCGATGGAGCCCTTGGGCCGCCAGGCGTGGACAGTACCGGTCAGGTTGGGGATGTGATCCCGCTCCCAGGCTTGGCGCTTCAGCGGCTCGAGGGTCGGGGGCTCCTCGAAGGTGTGGTGCAGCCAGCCGTGCCAGTCGGGCGAGACCTTGGAGGCCTCGGCATAGCCGTCGAAGATCACCCAGCGGCGCTTGCGGCCGTCATAGGAATCCTTGGTGTCCTTGGCTTCGTAGTACTTGTTGCCGTTCTCGTCCTGGCCGATGAAGACGCCGCGGCGACCCACTGTAAAACGGATGCCGATGGTCGCGCCGTTCCACCAGGTGAAGATATCTTTGAGCACGTTTGGGAGTTCCGGACAGAGCTACGAAGCGGGCGGACTATAGGTCCCGGGCCCTCGGGCGTCCAGCGACCCAAGCGTCGCAATATGTTGGGGATGGTCATGGCCGCGACCACAACATCTGTTGCTCGACAAGGCGGCTCTCCCTAGACTCGCGGCTTGGGAGAACCATGCATGCGTAGCGAGACGGCGAGGATCGAGCGACGGCTTCTGGAGCGCGCCGCGAGCGTCGCCGAGGTGCTGGCGCCCGCCTCCTGGACCGACGCGCGGGTCGAGGCCTGGCTCGACTGGCTGGACGAGACCCCCGACCTTCCCGCCGCCCTCTTCCGCTACGCCGAGGACCTGGTCCAGCGCGGCGACGTCGCCGGCCTGTTCGACTCGGCTCGCTCGCGCGGTGGATTCCGGCGCGACCTGGGCGCGGCCATGCTCTCGGGCCAGATGGCGATCTCCGCGCCCCGGCTCGGCCAGCGCATGCCGCTGGTCCAGGCCGCCGATGGCGAGTTCGCCGGCGCCCTGGTCACTCTGCGGGCCGAGCATCGCGGCCGGGCCATGGCCCGCGCGGCCATACGCGAGCTCACCACCCGGCTGCAGGCGGTCATGGACGCCATCCTGCGCTGCGAGGGCGACGCCGCCGCCTGCGCCGACGTCCGCGCCAACGCCAGCCTGGCCCGCGCCGCCGAGGCCGCCCGCGCGGCCGGCGCCACCGACGCCATGATCCTGGACGCCGTGGCCCTGGCCAGGGCCGGCGAGCACGACTGGTCGGCGCTCGAGCCCGTGTTCAGCGACGTGGACGGCCTGGAGCTGGTCTGCGTGGCGGGTGAGGAACCCGACGCCCGCATCGCCGTCGCCGCCTGGGAGACCGGCGCGGTGGCCGCCGTGTTCTCCGCCGAGGCCGGCCAGGCCGTGGCGCGCAGCTGGGGCGGGGTGCGGGGCGCGCTCAACGTCCTGGCCTTCGGCGCCGGACAGGATTTCGACGCGCCGGCCTTCGACGCCGCCGTGGCGCTGCTGGGCGTGGCCCTGGCCGCGGCGGCCGACGACCGGCCTGCGGCGCTTGGCCTCGCCGGCGTGGCCGACTGGCTGGTGGCCCAGGGCCTCGCTTATGATTCGCCGGCTGGACGCGGCGCGGCTCAGGATCTCTATCGGCGAGCCAGCTCCGCCCTGATCTCCAGTGGCGTGAAGCTGAACGGCGGCCTGGCGGTGTTCGACGATCCGGAGCTGGCCCTGCGGCTTGGCGGGGCCGGCGCCTCGGCCGCGCCCTGGCTCGGGCCGATCACCGTGGCCGAGACCGAAGACGGCGCTATCGCCCGCGTCCTGTCGGAGGCGAGCCTGCAGGGCCTCACCGTCCTGGGCGGTGACATCGCCCAGGCCCGGGCGCATCTGCTGGGCCGCCTGGACCTTTCCGAAGCCCCGGGGGTGAGCCACGCGGCCCTGCGCGCCAAGGGCTTCACCGACCACGAGATCGCCGCGGCCGAGGCCGCCCTGCCCTTCGCCACGCGGCTATCCGACGCTTTCGCCGCCATCGACGCCGGGTTCCTCTGCGACGTGCTGGGCGCCACCGACGCCGACCTGGCGGATCCCTCGTTCGACGTCCTGAAGCTCGCGGGTTTCGCCGACGCCGAGGTGGCCCAGGCCGAAGAGCACGCCCTGGGCTCAGGCGCGCTCGCCGAGGCTGAATTCCTGACCCCCGCCCAGCAGGCGGTGTTCCGCACCGCCGACGACCTGGGCCCACTTCCCTATTTCGCCCTGCTGGCGGCCATCCAGCCGGCCCTCTCGGCCCCCGCCATGCCGGACCTGGAGATGGAGTGGGACACCACCCCCACCGACGCCCGCGCCCTGATGAGCGCCGCGGCCCGCGCCGGCGTGACCGCCATCCGCGTCCGCCGCGCCCCGGCCCCCGCCGATCTGTCGCTGGACCTGCCCCGGGCTTCCGAGCCGCCGCCACGCGCCGCCCGCGACTTTGGTCCCGACGCCCAGGAGCGCCCGGCCCCGGAACGGATCGTCGAGCGCATCGTCGAGCGAGACCGCACCCGCCGCAAACTGCCCGACCGCCGCAAGGGCTATATCCAGAAGGCGGCGGTCGGCGGCCACAAAGTCTATCTGCACACCGGCGAGTATGACGACGGCGAGCTGGGCGAGATCTTCATCGACATGCACAAGGAAGGCGCGGCCTTCCGATCGCTGATGAACAACTTCGCTATCGGCATCTCCATCGGCCTGCAGTACGGCGTGCCGCTGGAGGAGTTCGTCGACGCCTTCGTGTTCACGCGGTTCGAGCCCGCCGGACCAGTCACCGGCAACGACTCAGTGCGCTCGGCGACGTCGATCCTGGACTACATCTTCCGGGAACTGGGCGTGTCCTATCTGGCCCGCGACGACCTCGCCAACGCCGATCCTGGGGAGCTGAACGCCGACGGCCTGGGACGCGGCAAGCTGGACGACGCCGAGGAGCACCTCGGCGAACCCCAACCTGCCAGCCATTTCATCTCCCGCGGCTTCGCCCGCGGCGCGGCGCCCGACAACCTGGTCTTCCTGCCCTCGGCCAAGGAACGCGGCCAGCCGCCGAACGCGCTCGAGGCCGATGTCTGCGCCGCCTGCGGCGACGTGGCCGTGGTGCGCAAGGGCGCCAGCCTGATCTGCGAGACCTGCGGCGTGCGGGCGGACGGTCACGGCGGGGACATGACCGGTTAGAGGGCCGATCAGCCGCGTTCACGATCAATCAGGTCTTAAAGCTTGGCCTGTAGACCTTGGCGGTCATCGGGTCGGAGACCGCCATGAAACCGCCGGTAGTTATGTTGGGCCTGGCCCTTCTCGTGGCGGCCGTTCCCGCGGCCGCTCAGAACAGCGGCCAGATCGCCCAGGCCCAGCGCGGCGCGAGCTGCCCCAAGTGCAACCTGTTCCAGGCCGACTTCACCGGACTGGAGGTCCAGGGCCGCAATTTCGCCGGCGCGCGCCTGCGCCAGTCGGATATGTCGCTGGCGGTCATGAACCGCACCAACTTCACCGGGGCCGACCTGCGCGACGTCGAGGCCTACGGGGCGGTGCTTTCCGGCGGCAATTTCTCCAGCGCCGATCTCACCCACGCCAACTTCGTGGGCGCCTATCTGGTGGGGTCGAATTTCACCGGCGCGAAGCTGGAGGGGACGAATTTTTCCGGCGCCAGCCTGAACGGCGCCAAAGGCTTGTCGCAAGCTCAACTCAATCGAGCGTGCGGCGATCCATCGACCGGCCTGCCGCCGGGCCTGAGGATCCCCGCTTGTTGAGAACGGTTCGCTAAGTTGCTGAGAATTACCGCGAATTAAGTAGCCTCTCGCGACTTGTGCAGGCACATCATCAGGTCATGGATCGTAGTACCCGACCCCTGACGCCCCGGTTCGCCGCCCTGCTGGCCGTGATCGCCGCCACCACCGCCTTCGCGCCCGGCCTGGCCAGCGCGGCCATCGGCGACAAGGACGTGGCCCGGATGGTTTCCTTCGGCGGCGCTTGCAGCCGCTGCGAGCTCTCCGGTCGCAAGCTCAACGGCGCCCAGTTCATGGGCGCGAACTTCTCCGGCTCGGCCCTGGTCGGCTCGGATTTGCGCGACGCGCGGTTCTTCGGTGCCAATTTCGCCGGCGCGGATCTATCGCGCGCCGATCTCTCCGAATCCGAGATGGTGGGCGCCAATTTCGCCTCCGCAGTGCTGGTCGACGCGCGGATGCGCTCGGTGGAGGCCAAGGGCGTCAACTTCGCCTCGGCCAACATGACCCGCGTCGACATGCGGGATTCCGAGGCCGTTGGTTCCAACTTCGCCAAGGCCAACATCTCGTCCGGCCGCTTCCAGGCCGCAGCCCTGAACGGCGTGAACCTGACCCGGGTGGACGCCCGCGGCGCCAGCTTCCGCGACGCGGAGCTGTCCGGCGCGACGATGTCCGGCGGCCGCTTCGACCAGGCCTCGTTCCGCGACGCAGACCTCGACGGGGCCAATCTGATCGGCTCCATCTTCACCGGAGCCGACTTCCGCGACGCCAGCCTGCGCCACGCCCACATCATCGGCGTCGATCTCTCTCGCGCCCAGGGCCTCGACCAGGAACAGATCGACGAAGCCTGCGGCGACGCCTCCACCAAGCTGCCGGCCGGCCTGACCGTGCGCTCGTGCAGCCGCAAGATCCGCTTCGTCGGCGCCCATCACGCACCGGTTCCGGCCGTCAAGGCCATGCCGGCGGTTCCGCCGGCTCCGCCGGCCCCGCCCGCGCCCCGCTATATCGTCGCGAACGACTAGGCGTCTCCGCCCGCGCCGTCAGACCTTGATCGGCGGCGCGAGCCGGACGTGCAGTTCCTTGAGCTGACGCTCCTCGACTTCCGACGGGGCGTTCATCAACAGGTCCTGGCCCTGCTGATTCAGCGGGAAGGCGATGACCTCGCGGATCGCCGTCTGACCGGCCAGCAGCATGACGATCCGGTCGATGCCAGGCGCCAGGCCTCCGTGCGGCGGCGCGCCGTGGCGGAAGGCGTTCAGCATGCCGCCGAACTGCTCCTCGACCACGTTGGAGCCGTAGCCGGCGACCTCGAAGGCCTTCAGCATCAACTCCGGACGGTGGTTCCGGATCGCGCCGGAGCACAGCTCGTAGCCGTTGCAGACGATGTCGTACTGATAGGCCAGGATCGACAGCGGATCCTGGGTCAGCAGGGCCTCCATCTCGCCCTGGGGCATTGAGAACGGGTTGTGCGAGAAGTCGACGCGCTTCTCATCCTCGTTCCACTCGAACATCGGGAAGTCGACGATCCAGACGAACTCGAAGCGATCCTCGTCGATCAGCTTCAGGTCGGTCCCGACCTTGGTCCGCGCATTGCCCGCGAACTTGGCGAAGGTCTTCGGATCGCCGGCCACGAAGAAGGCGGCGTCGCCCGCGCCCAGGCCGAGCTGGCCCATGACCGCGCCCGTGGCGTCCGGGCCGAGGTTCTTGGCGATCGGGCCGCCCCACCCGCCCTGGTCCTCGCTCCAGAAGATATAGCCGAGGCCCGGCTGGCCCTCGCCCTGGGCCCAGCTGTTCATGCGGTCGCAGAAGGCGCGGCTGCCGCCCTTCGGCGCCGGGATGGCCCAGACGGCGTTCTTGGCGTCCTCGAGGATGCGGGCGAACAGGCCGAAGCCGCCGCCGCGGAACCGCTCGGATACGTCCTGCATGATCAGCGGGTTGCGGGTGTCGGGCTTGTCGGTGCCGTACTTCTGCATGCTCTCCCGGTACGGGATGCGCGGGAATGGATAGGGCGTCACCGGCTTGCCGTCGGCGAACTCCTCGAACACGCCGTGCATCACCGGCTCGATGGCCGCGAACACGTCTTCCTGGGTGACGAAGCTCATCTCGACGTCGAGCTGGTAGAATTCCAGGCTGCGGTCGGCGCGCAGGTCCTCATCGCGGAAACAGGGCGCGATCTGGAAATAACGGTCGAAGCCCGAGACCATCAGCAGCTGCTTGAACTGCTGGGGCGCCTGGGGCAGCGCGTAGAACTTGGTCGGATGCAGGCGCGAGGGCACCAGGAAGTCGCGCGCGCCCTCCGGCGACGAGGCCGTCAGGATCGGCGTCTGGTACTCCAGGAAGCCCTGGCCGATCATGCGATTGCGGATCGAGTGGATGACCTTCGAGCGCAGGACGATGTTCTTGTGCAGGGTCTCGCGGCGCAGGTCGAGATAGCGGTGCTTCAGCCGGATCTCTTCGGGATAGTCCGGCTCCCCGAACACCGGCAGCGGCAGCTCGGCGGCTTCCGACAGCACCTCGACGGAGCGCACCCGCACCTCGACCTCGCCGGTGGGCAGGTTGGCGTTGATGGTCTCGGCCGAACGGGCGACGACCTCGCCGTCGATCCGGATCACGCTCTCGGCGCGCAGGCGCTCGATGATGTCGAAGCCGGGGGTCTCCGGGCTCATGACCAGCTGGGTCAGGCCGTAGTGGTCGCGCAGGTCGATGAAGACGAGACCGCCATGGTCGCGCTTACGGTGGATCCAGCCCGAAAGTCGGACGGTCTGACCCGTGTCGGCGGCGCGCAGGGCGCCCGCGGTATGGCTGCGGTAGGCGTGCATTTGGAGTCGCTTGGGCTCTGAAAATCGAGGCGCGGAAGGGCGCATGTAGGCCCCCGAAAGTCAAGGCGAGGCGCGCGTTCCGGCAGCTTGACCATCGCGCGAAGGGCGTGACAAATCGGCGTTTCCCCCGGCGCCTGCCGACTCCAACCGACGAGCCGCCGATGGACCCCGGTCCCGACCACGAGCACCACCACCATCACCATACCGGCCGCCGTTGGCTCGATATCGTCCTGGGCGTTTCGGCGATCGCGATCTCGGTGATCTCCCTGTTCGTCGCCGTCCACCACGGCAAGACCATGGAGCAGATGGTCGAGGCCACGACCTGGCCCTATGCCGATTTCGGTTTCAGCAACGGAGACCTCAGCGGCGGGCGCGACTTGACCCTAGTCCTCGTGAACTCCGGCGTGGGTCCCGCGAAGATCGAGAGCTTCGAGATCCTGTATGAGGGCCGCGCGCTCGCCAATGGCAGGGCCTTGATGAACGCCTGCTGTCAGCGAGACGGCGAGCCGCGCATCAAGTTCTCCACCTCCACGGTCACCGATCGTGTGCTTCCGGCTCGGGAGACGCTCGTCTTCCTGATTGCGAAGCCCGAGGTCCTGTCGGTCGAGCAAATGGCCCGCCTTCGCGCAACCGTGCCAAAGCTGAAGGCCCGCATCTGCTATTGCTCGGTCCTCCACGAGTGCTGGATCCGCGACAGCGACAAGCCACGGCCGGAGGAGACGAAGTCCTGCGCCGCGCCCAAGGTCCCATACGACGACAGGTAGGGCGCGCCCGAAGAGCTATTTCTTCGGATCAACCAGGGCCTGATAGACCAGGGTCCGCGACAGGCCGCCCAGGTCACCCGCGCCGCCATAATGCTGGATCATGCCGACGAAGATCACGTCGTTGGTGGGATCGACCCAGAACCAGGTCCCGGCCGCCCCGCCCCAACTCATGGTCCCCTTGCCTTCCAGGGAGCCGGCCCGTCGCGGATCGTTGACCACCATGACGTCGAGCCCGAAGCCGATCGATTCATTGAAGAACGAGGCGGCCGAGCCGTTGGAGGTCACCAGGGCCGCGGCGGGGATCTGGTTGGTCCCCATCATCTCCACCGAGGCCGGCGACAGGATCCGCGCGCCGTCCAGCTCGCCGCCATTGGCCATCATCTGGGCGAAGCGCGCGTAGTCGGCCGTGGTCCCGACCAGGCCGCCGCCGCCCGACTCCATGAGCGGCGGCTTGGTGAAGTCCTGCACCTGGGGATTGTCGGGACCGACCACGGCCTCGACCACCTGCTTGGTCTTGGGATCCTCCCCATAGACGGCGGCCAGGCGCGCGACCTTGTCGGCCGGCGTCATGAAGGCGGTGTCGGTCATCTTCAGCGGCTTGAAGATGCGGCTCTCCATGAACTGGCCGAGAGTCTGGCCAGACAGCCGCTCGACGATGGCGCCCTGCAGATCGACGGCGACGCTGTAGGACCAGCGCTCTCCGGGCTGGAACAGCAGCGGCAGGCCGGCCACCTTGGTGGTCAGGTCCTTGAGGCCGTTGGAGCCCAGCACCTGCTGTTCCTGGTACATCTTGTCCACCGGGTGGCGGTCCGACAGGCCATAGCCAAAGCCCGCCGTGTGGCTCATCAGCTCGCGCATGGTGGGCGCACGCCGGACCGGCTCCAGGGTCGGCTGACCCTTGCTGTCGAGGCCCTTCCAGACCTTCAGGTCCTTCAACTCGGGCAAGAACTTGGTGACCGGGTCATCCAGCCGCCAGCGGCCCTCCTCGAACAGGATCATCATGGCCACGCCGGTGATCGGCTTGGTCATGGAATAGATGCGGAAAATGGCGTCCTTCCGCATCGGCTGTCCGGTGGCCGTACTCATCTTGCCATAGGTGTTGGTCGCCACGACCTGGCCGTGACGGGCCAGCAGGGTCTGCATCCCCACCACCCGGCCGTCGGCCACGGCCTTGGCCATGGCGTCGTCCAGTTTCTTCAGCCGCTGGGAGTCGAAGCCCACCGATTCGGGACTGGCGGCGGCCGTCAGAGCCGAGGCGCGGGCGTGGGCGCCCGGTGCGGCCGTCAGGCTGAGCGTCACGACCGCGAAAGCAGTCGCAAGCAGATGGACGCCGCGCGTCATGATGTTTTCCCGCCGGTTTTCCTGTTGCGCGGAGCTTAGCCCGCGGGCGGTAAGGCGGACCAGCCTCGAACCTTCGCTTCGACTCGACCTCAGATCGCGAGCGAAGCGCGGATTTTGTTCAAATATAGGTCGAACTAAGGGCAACTGTGTTCAGCATAGTGGAATATTTGCTGGTTGTACGGAAACATTTTCGATCTCATCGGTTGTATGATCAAAGTGAGAACGCGGATATGGCAGATCATACCATAATATTTGTCGATGATGATTTCATATGTAATCTAGACATCTGCGAAATACTCCGCGAAGCGGACTTCAATGTGGTGACGACCTATTGCGCTTCCGCAGCGTTCGAGGCCATCTCCACCGGCGCGCATTTGTCCGGTTTGGTGACGGACATCGACCTTGGGCCCGGGGCCGACGGGTTCGAGGTCGCTCGCCGCGCCCGCGCCGCCTATCCCGACCTGCCGATCATCTACATCTCGGGGACCGCGGCCGCGCGGCATGCCTTCGAGGGGGTCGCCGACTCGACCTTCCTGTCCAAACCCTGCCCACCCCAGCAGATCGTCGCGGCGTTGAATCGCGCGATCCGGCTGGAGGCGGTCTGAGCGCTCCGCCGAGCCGACCTGGTGATCTGGATCTACCGGCCTATTTCGGCTTGAACCGCTTGCTGGTCGGGAAGCCCTTGGGCGCCAGCTTGCCGGCGGCGGCCCGCTTGGCCAGCCAATCGCGCCATTCGCCCCAGACACGGGTGCGGCCGGCGGTGTCGATCCAGGTGGCCCCCTCCTCGGCCTTGAACACGATAGCGTCGCGCAGTCCGCCCTCGCGGTAGGACTGCAGCTTGACGCCCTTGCCGCGCGGCATTTCCGGCAGTTCGGCCATGGGGAAGATCAGGATCTTGCCGTTGTCGCCGATGACCCCCAGATGGTCGCCGGTGGCCGGCAGGGCGAAGGCCGCCCCCTTGGCGCCGGCGTTCAGCACCTGCTTGCCGGCGCGGCGGAAGGAGATCGCCTCCTCCTCGGGCAGGACGAAGCCATAACCCTCCTTCGAGGCGATGACCCGCTTGGTTCCAGGCCGGTGCGGGAAGACGTCAACGATGGCGGTCTTGTCGTCCAGGTCCAGCATCAGCCGCAGCGGCTCGCCGTGGCCGCGTGCCGACGGAAGCTTGTCACAGGGGATGGTGAAGAACCGGCCGTCTGAGGCGAAGATCAGCAGCTTGTCTGTGGTCTCGGCGGGGACCACGAAGCCGTGCTTGTCGCCTTCCTTGTATTTGAGCTCCGACGGGTCCTCGACCTTGCCCTTGGCCGCCCGGATCCAGCCGCGGTCGGAGAGGATCACGGTGATCGGCTCGCGTACGATCATCGCCTCGATGGCGGCGTCGGCGTCGACCGTGGGGGCGTCCTCGAAGATCGAGCGGCGGCGACCCAGTTCGGTGTCGGGACCCAGGACCTTGCGGACGGCCTTCAGGCCGTGGCCGACCAGCTTCCACTGCTGCTTGTCGGAGGCCAGCATGGTCATCAGGCCGTCGCGTTCCTCGGCCAGCTCGGCATGCTCGCGGCGGAGCTCCATCTCCTCCAGCTTGGCCAACTGGCGCAGGCGGGTGTTGAGGATGGCGTCGGCCTGCAGCTCCGAAAGCGCGAAGGCCTCGATCAGCTTGGCCTTGGGATCGTCCTCGTAGCGGACGATGCGGATCACCTCATCCAGGTTGAGGTAGGCGATCAGCAGGCCGTCGAGGATGTGCAGCCGGGCCTCGATCTTGCCCAGCCGGTGCCGGGCGCGGCGCACCAGCACCTCGCGGCGGTGATCCAGGAAGGCCTGCAGGGCCTGGCGCAGGCCCATGACGCCGGGCGATCCGCGGGCGTCCAGCACGTTCATATTGACCGGGAATCGGGTCTCCAGCGCCGAGAGCTTGAACAGGCTCTCCATCAGGACCTCGGGCTCGACATTGCGGCTCTTGGGCTCGAGGACCAGGCGCACGTCCTCGGCGCTCTCGTCGCGCACGTCGCCCAGCAGCGGCGCCCGTTTGTTCTCGATCAGCTCGGCGAGCTGCTCGACCAGGTCGGCCTTCTTCACCTGGTAGGGAATCTCGGTGATGACGATCTGGTAGGTCCCGCGACCGCCGTCCTCCTTTTCCCAGCGCGCCCGCACCCGCACCCCGCCCCGGCCGGTGGCGTAGGTCTCGATCATCGAGGCCTTGGACTCGACGATGACCCCGCCGGTCGGGAAGTCCGGCCCCAGGACGTGTTCGGCCAGTTGCTCGGTGGAGGCCTCGGGATTGTCCAGCAGCAGCAGGCAGGCGTCGATCAGCTCGGCGGCGTTGTGCGGCGGGATCGAGGTGGCCATGCCCACGGCGATGCCGCTGGAGCCGTTGGCCAGCAGATTGGGGAAGCCGGTGGGCAGGACGACGGGCTCTTCGTCCTGGCTGTCATAGGTGGGCTTGAAGTCGACGGCGTCTTCGTCGATGCCGTCCAGCAGCAGCATGGCCGCGGCCGTCAGCTTGGCCTCGGTGTAGCGCATGGCGGCGGGGTTATCGCCGTCGATATTGCCGAAATTGCCCTGGCCGTCGACCAGCGGATAACGCTGGGAAAACTCCTGGGCCATGCGCACCAGGGTGTCGTAGATCGACTGGTCCCCGTGCGGGTGATAGCCGCCCATCACCTCACCGACGACCTTGGCGCACTTGCGGGCCGCGTTCTCGGGATTAAGGCGCATCTCGCGCATGGCGTAGAGCACGCGGCGCTGCACGGGCTTCAGGCCGTCGCGCACATCGGGCAAGGCCCGGTCGGTGATCACAGAGAGGGCGTAGGCGAGATAGCGCCGCGACAGGGCCTCGGTCAGCGGCTCGTCGATGATGCGGGCGCCGTCCCCGTCGCCGGGCGGCTGGGTAAGAACTGTCATGTCGAATCGGACCTAAGGAGTTGTCCCTTTCTAGCCGCCCGCGCGGGCGGCGTCCCCGCGACGGATGGACTCTTCACAGCGATCTCTTCAGTTCCGCCACCCCGAACAGCACCAGGACCGCGCCGGAGATCCGATCGATCCACCGGCGGGCCCTCGGACCAATGGCGTGGCGGCTGAGGCCCATGGCGCCGACCAGGGCGCACCACCACAGCATCGAGCCCGCGAACACGCCGGCCACGGTGAGAACCGCGCCCAGGGCCGAGAACCCGTCCGCCGGCGCGAGCGCCGCGAAGATCGCCGCGAACATGATAATGGTCGGCGGATTGGTCAGGGTCAGCAGCGCCGAGCCCGCGAAGAGCGCCAGCGGCGCGCCGTCGGGCCGCACGGCCGCTTCGGCTTCCGGCTTGCGGCGGAAGGCCTTCAGTCCCAGCCAGATCAGGAACAGGCCCGCAGCCAGGTGCAGCGGCTTCTGATGCGCCAGCATGAAGGCCGAGACCCCCGCCAGGCCGAGCGCCGCGACGCCGGCGAAGATCGCGTCGCCCACGGCGATCCCGGCTCCGGTGGCGAGCCCCTGCCCCCAGCCGCGGGTGAGCGTCCGGCGCATGCAGAGCAGGCTCATGGGGCCGACGGGCGCGGCGACCGCCAGGCCGACGCCGAGGGATTTCAGATAGAGGGGCAGAGCGTCCATGTTCGACTCTTCGAAGGTTGGAAAAGCAAAAGACCCCGCCGACGGGGTCGGCGGGGTCTTTGGTCGCTGATGGCCTTGGCGGTTCGGCTAGGCCGTCATCCGCACGCACAGCTCCGCCCCGCCGCCTTGGCGACGTTGTTGGGAGACCTGATGCTGGTAGGTGCGAACCATGGGCCCAGGATAGCGGCGCTTGGCGCGCCCATCCACCCCCCCGACTAGAGTCTTTGCGCCTCGTTCAACCGGTCCACCAACCACACCCGGGCCGGCGGCAGCGGGCGGTTCAAGGGACCGAACACGAACAGCTCCAGGAAATGGGCGGTCAGGTCGAGGCCGGCGCGGACGTCGCCCTCCGACAAACCGCCCTGGGACGACAGCATGAACGGCGGCAGGGCCAACAGGCGATCCTTGTAGGGCTCGCCCGCCGCGCGGCAGACGGCCCGGCCGGTGCGCGGGCTGACATAGATCAGGTCGTCCACCGCCCCGGTGGACGCGCACTTGGAGAGGTCGAGGCCGAATCCCAGGTCCTGCAGCAGGCCGGCCTCGAAGCGCACGAAGATCGCCGGCCAGATGTCGGGCGCGAGCAGCGACTGGGACAGGGCCTCGAAGGCCAGGAAGGCTCCGGGGTGGGGCTCGCGCTCCGGCAACGCCGCGGCGGCCACGGCGGCGGCGGCCGAGAGTCCGGCCAGCGCCAGGGGATCGTCGAACAGCACCGAAGGCCCCTCGCCCACCGGCTCCAGGGCCGCCGAGCCCAGCTGGTCGGACATCCGCGAGCGGTATTGCAGGATCACCCGCGCCCCGGCCTGCAGAAAGGGCTTCATTCGGCGAGACGCCCCTCCGGCCACGTGGGCGGCGTACTTGCCGTGCCGCGCGGTCAGCAGTTCGACGATGGCCCCCGTCTCGCCATGGGCGCGGGCCGAAAGGACATAGGCGTCGTCTTCGAATTCCATCGCGTCAGGCGTCGAAATCCAGGCCCACATCGCCGTAGAACTCGCGCTTGTCGGCCCAGCGTTCATCGACCTTCACGTGGATGAACAGGTGCACCGGCCGGTCCAAGAGCTCGATCAGCTCCTCGCGGGACTTCTGGCCGATCCATTTCAGGGTCTGGCCGTTCTTGCCCAGGATGATCGGGCGCTGGCTCTCGCGCTCCACATAGATCTGCTGCTCGATGCGCACCGAGCCATCCTTGCGCTCCTCGAAGGCGGTGGTCTCGACGGCCGCCGCATAGGGCAGCTCCTCGTGGACGCGCAGGAACAGCTTCTCGCGGGTGATCTCGGCGGCCAGCAGGCGCGCCGGCAGGTCGGCGGTCTGTTCCTCCGGATAGAGCCAGTGGCCTTCCGGCATCAGCTCGGCCAGCCGGGCCTTGAGGTCGTCGACCCCCTGGCCGTCGGCGGCGGAGATCATGAAGACCTCGGAATAGACGCCGGTGTCGAACAGGCGCTGCGACAGGCCCAGCAAGCGGTCGCGGCGCATGCCGTCGATCTTGTTGAGCGCCAGTATGGCCTTCTTGCCCGCAGCCTTCAGGCCATCGACTATGGACTCGACGTCGATGGCCGAGCGTTTGTCGGCCGACTTGGCGCCCGGCTCGGCGGCGGCCAGCTCGGCCACGGAATCGACCAGATGGACGATGCAGTCGGCCTCCTGGGCCCCGCCCCAGGCCGAGCGGACCATGGCCCGGTCCAGCCGACGGCGCGGCGCGAAGATGCCGGGGGTGTCGACCAGGATGATCTGGGCCTCGCCGGCCATGGCCACGCCGCGCACGGGGAAGCGCGTGGTCTGGACCTTCTGGGTGACGATCGAGACCTTGGCCCCCACCAGGCGGTTGGTCAGGGTCGACTTGCCCGCATTGGGGGCGCCGATGATCGCGGCGAAGCCGGCGCGGGTGGTCATAAGGTGTCTTCTCGTTTCAACAACATGGCCATGGCCGCGGCTTTCTCCGCTTCCTGGCGCGACCGGCCCTCGGCCAGTTCGGGTTCGTGGTCGCCGACGCTCACCGAGACAGTGAAGCAGGGCGCGTGGTCGGGTCCGGTACGGTTTACCACCTTATAGGCCGGAAGCGGCATGCCGCGCGCCTGGGCCCATTCCTGAAGCTGGGTCTTGGGATCCTTGATGCGCGGTTCGTCCAGCCGGCTGAACTCCTCGGCCCAGAACTCCAGGAAGAAGGTCCGCGCCAGGTCCAGCCCGCCTTCCACATAGAGTGCGCCCATCAGGGCCTCGCAGGCGTCGCCGAGGACCGTGTCGTTCTCGCGGGCGCCGATCTTGCTGGCGGAGGGCGCCAGCCGAAGGGCCTCGGCCAGGCCGATCCGCCGGGAGACCCGGGCGCAGGCGTGATAGTTCACCAGCGCGGCCATCAGCCGGCTCATCTCGCCCTCGCGGGCCTCGAGGTCGAGCGCCATCAGCCGCTCGGCGGCCAGCAGGTTCAGCACCCGGTCGCCCAGGAACTCCAGGCGCTCGTAGTGCCGGACCTTGGTCGCCCCGTCGCCCACGCTGGCATGGGTGAGCGCCCGTTCCAGGAGATCGCGATCACGGAAGACGTGGCCGATGCGGCCTTCGAGTTCGGCGACCGCGGCCAATCTTCTATTCACTTTAGGTGGCGTCTATTCACTTGAGGACTTGGAAGAACCGGCTGGGTCGAGCATCCAGGAACCAGGTCCACGGCTTGAAGATCGAGGCTTCCTTGTTCCAGGACAGCATGATGATCTGGGCCTTGCCCACCAGGTTCTCGGCGGGCACGAAGCCCACGCCGATCTCGGACGGCACGCGGCTGTCCAGCGAATTGTCGCGGTTGTCGCCCATGAAGAAGTAGTGGCCTTCCGGCACCACGAAGACGTCGGTCTTGTCGACCTCGCCGTCCGGGCCGAAGTCGTAGGTCACGAATTCCTTGCCGTTCGGGAAGGTCTCCTTGAAACGCTCGACACTGCGGGTGAAGCCGTAGCCCGAGTCGATCATCACCGGAGGCAGGGCCTCGCTCGGCACCGGCTTCTCGTTCAGATAGAGCTTGCCGTCGCGCATCTGGATGCGGTCACCCGGCAGGCCGACCAGGCGCTTGATATAGTCGGTGCGGCCGTCACGCGGCAGCTTGAAGACCACGATGTCGCCCCGCTGCGGCGCGCGTTCCATGATCCGGCCCGTGAAGATCGGCGGGCTGAACGGGATCGAGTGGCGGGAATAGCCATACGAGAACTTCGAGACGATGATGTAGTCGCCTTCCAGCAGGGTCGGCTCCATCGAGGCCGACGGAATGGTGAAGGGCTGGAAGAACAGCACGCGCAGGAACAGCGCGATCAGCAGGGCGTAGGCGACCGTTTTCACGATCTCCACGAACTCGTTCACCGCGCCGGATTTTTCCGGGGCCGCGGCGGTTTGCGCCTGTTCGGTCATCAACAACGTCCTGACAGATGTCCGGGCTTCGGACAGTGAGCCTAGCTAGACGCTGCTTACGCAAGGAGCAAGCCAGAGGCCCGTGAACTCTGTGTCACGAGGCCTCCGCATTTCGACGCAGCCGGCGGTTGCGAAGGCGGCTCCGGCGGAAGTGGTCTGGCCCGACACGCCAAGGCGGACCATTGCGGCCAAGCCGCGATGCCCTATCTAGTCGCCGGATGACTCGTCCCGCCCTGCCCTGGTTGCATGTCCTGCTCGCCCTGGCCGTGGTTGCGGTCTGGGGCACCAATTTCGTGGTCATCCGCATCGGGTTGGACCACCTGCCGCCCCTGACCTTCGCGCTGCTGCGCTTCACCTTCGCCCTGCTGCCGGCAGTGTTCTTCCTGAAGAAGCCCGACGTGCCCTGGCGCAACCTGGCGGCCTACGGGATGCTGATCGGAGCGGGTCAGTTCGGCCTGCTCTACATCGCCATCAACGGCCACATCTCGCCGGGCCTGGCCTCGCTGGTGGTCCAGACCCAGGTGTTCTTCACCATCGGCCTGGCCATGTGGATCGCCAAGGAGCGCATCCGGACCTTCCAGATCGTGGCCCTGGCCCTGGCTGCGATCGGCCTGCTGGTCATCGTCGCCCATACCGACGCCAGCGTGACCCCGCTGGGCCTGGGCCTGGTGCTACTGGCCGCGGCCAGCTGGGCGGGCGGCAACGCCTTCTCAAAGGCCGCAGGCCAGGTGAACATGTTGTCCTACGTGGTCTGGGCCAGCCTGTTCTCCCTGCCGCCCCTGCTGATCCTGGCCCTGGTGTTCGAAGGCCCGGCCGCCATGATCCAGGGTGTCCAGGCGGCCGACGCGGCCACCTGGGGCGCGGTGATCTGGCAATCGGTGGGCAACACCCTGTTCGGCTACGCGGCCTGGGGCTGGCTGCTCTCGCGCCACCCGGCGGCGACCATTACGCCCATGGCCATGCTGGTGCCGGTGTTCGGCATGGGCGCCTCGGCGCTCTGGCTGGGCGAGTCCCTGCCCGACTGGAAGCTGCTGGCCGCGGGCCTGGTGATGAGCGGCCTGGCGCTCAACATCTTCTGGCCGGCCATGGAGCGGCGTCTGGCCCAGGCCTAGCCGCCGCAGGCCGCGGCGCGACCTAGCAGGAATTCTCTCTCCCGCGCGTTGCGGCTGAAACCAGCGGCGCGCTCGAACTGCTCCTTGGCTTCGGCCAGCCGGCCGGCCCGGAACAGGAAGTCCCCCTTGGCCGCCGGCAGGGGCGCATAGTTGCGCAGGGCGGCGGCCTCCGCGATCTCCTCGACGAGGGCCAGGCCGGCCTCCGGCCCGAAGGCCATGCTGTAGGCCACGGCCCGATTGAGATCGACCACCGGCGAGGGCATCACCCCCCTGAGCCTGTCATAGAGCGCCGCCATGCGCTTCCAATCGGTGTCCTCCACCCTACGCGCCCGCGCATGGCAGGCCGCCAGCGCGGCCTGCAGGGCATAGGGCCCATCGCCGCCGCCCAGGGCTTCGGCGCGCTCCAGGGCCGCCAGGCCGCGGCGGATCAGCAGCTGGTCCCAGCGGGCGCGGTTCTGCTCCGTCAGCGGAACCGGCGCGCCGTCCGGCGCCGTGCGGGCGGCCAGGCGCGAGGCCTGGATCTCCATCAAGGCCAGCAGGCCGAAGACCTCGGGCTCATTGGGCGCCAGGCGGACCAGGATGCGGCCCAGCCGCTGGGCCTCGGCGCAGAGCGCCGGACGGATCAGGTCCTCGCCGGCCGTGGCGAAATAGCCCTCGTTGAAGATCAGGAAGATGACCTCCAGCACCGAGGCGAGGCGCGCCTCCCGCGCCTGGGCGCGGGGGATCTCGAAAGCCTCGCCCGATGCGCCGAGCGTCCGCTTGGCTCGGACGATGCGCTGGGCGATGGTCGCCTCGTTGGAGAGGAAGGCGCGGGCGATCTCGTCGGTGGTCAGCCCGCCGATCAGCCGCAGGGTGAGGGCCACCCGCGCCTCCGTGGACAGGACCGGATGGCAGGCGGTGAACATCAGGCTCAGGAGCTCGTCGCCGATGTCGTCGTCCATGGTCGCTTCGATGTCTTCGACGCCGACGGCGCCTTCGTCCTCCAGGTCCCGGCCGATCTCGGCGTGCTTGCGCGCGAGCATCTTGTTGCGGCGGAACCCGTCGATGGCCCGGCGTTTGGCCGCGGCCATCAGCCAGGCGCCGGGATTTTTCGGCACACCGGTCTTCGGCCATTCCGACAGGGCGGTGACCAGGGCGTCCTGGGCCAGCTCCTCGGCCTGGCCCACGTCGCGCACCATCCGGGCCAGGCCCGCGATAAGCCTGGCCCTTTCGATCCGGAAGACCGTCTCAATCGCCTGATGGGTCTCGCTCGCCGCCACGTTTCCAGCTTAGGGAGACGCCAAGCGGCAAGGCAAGTCACGGCCCGCCCGCCTCAGCGTTCGGCCAGCTTCTCGCGGGTCCGATCGTGCAGCTCGGCGACGTCCGGCGTCAGGGCCTCTCCGAAGTCGGCCGCCTCGAACAGCGGGCGAATCTCGATCTCGCTGGGACCCAGCATCGGGTTGGGGCAACGCTTCACCCACTCGACGGCTTCGGCCATGTCCTTGACCTCCCAGATCCAGAAACCGGCGACCAGTTCGCGGGTCTCGGCGAAGGGGCCGTCGATGACGGTGCGGCCCGGGCCATCGAAGGCCACGCGCTTGCCCTTCGTCGAGGGATGCAGGCCGTCGCCGGCCAGCATGACGCCGGCGTTCACAAGCTCTTCGTTGTACTTGCCCATGGCTTCGAGCAGCTCGGTCGAGGGCATGATCCCCGCTTCGCTGTCCTTCGTCGCCTTGACCATAACCATGACACGCATCGTCGTTCTCCTTTGCTCTGTTGAGGCCGCGCAGGCGCCCTTGCCCAAACGACGAGCGAGCGATGACGGGATCGACAGGCCGCCTCGTTTTTTTTCGAGAAAGGCTCCAGGACGGCCTTAGGCCCGCAGACGCAGCCCTTCCAGCAGCGACCTGAGCGCCGTCACATAGGCGCGGGGGTCGCCGCCGTGGGCCCCGGCGACGGCGGCCTCGGTGACCGCGCCCAGCAGCAGGCGGCCCAACGGCTCCACCGGCTGGCGCGCGATGGTCCCCTGGTCCATGGCGACGCCCAGGGCGCGCGGGATCAGGGCGCCGAAATAGCGGCTGTCGATCTCACGCCAGCGCTCCCAGCCCAGGACCTTGGGCCCGTCGCCCAGGATGATGCGGCCGTTGGGGCCTTCGGAGCAGGCCTCGAAATAGGCGGCCGTGCCCAGACCGATGGAGGCCAGCACGTCGCGAGCGTCCCGCGAGGCGGTCATGACGTCGCGCGCCAGGACCTCGGAGGCCTCCTCGAAGACCGCCTCGAACACAGCCTCCTTGGTCGGGAAGTGGTGATAGACCGCCCCCTTGGCGACGCCGGCGGCCGCGGCGATCTGGTCAACCGAGGTCGCTGCGAAACCCTGGGTTCCGAACAGGTCGGTCGCGGCCGCCAATATGGCCCCGCGGGTGGCGGTGCGTCGTTCAGCCTGTTTCGCCATGGCCTCAACCTAGCAGCGGAACCGTGACCCGCCAATTGACATACCGCCGCTCGGTCGGTAAATACCGACTTGTAGTCGGTTTATGTAACTCCTCAGGTACGGACCATGGTCTCACCAGCTCAGATCGAGAAGGCCGCCCGTTTCGCGGCCCTGCACCGTTCGGGGTGTTTCGTCCTTCCGAACGCCTGGGACATCCCCAGCGCCCTGCTCTGCCACGAGGCGGGTTTCCCGGCGGTCGGCACCAGTTCGATGGCCGTCGCCCTGGCCCACGGGGTGCTGGATGGTGAGAAGATCGGCCGCGAGCGCATGCTTGCGGCCGGCGGCGCCATCGCCCGGCGCGTTCCGATCCCGGTCACCGCCGACCTGGAGGCGGGCTACGGCCCCTCCCCTCGCGACGTGGCCGAGACCGTGCGGCTGGCGATCGAGGCCGGCCTGGTCGGCTGCAATCTCGAGGACACCGATCCCCTGACCCGTAGCCTGACCCCGGCGGCGCGCGCCGCCGAGCGGATCGCCGCGGCGGTCCAGGCGGCCAAGGCCGCGGGCCTCCCCAACTTCGTGGTCAACGCCCGCACCGATCCCTACTACCACCGGTCCACGGACCCCGCGGCGGCCTTCGCCGAGGCGGTGATGCGGGGCAATATGTACCTGGCGGCCGGAGCTAAGTGCATCTTCGTGCCGGTGCCCAGCGACCTTGAGACCGCCAAGGCCCTGGTCTCCGCCATCGACGGCCCGGTCAACCTAATGGCCGCGCAGAAGGTCGCCACCGCGCCCTTCCGCGAACTCGCTTCCGCCGGGGTCCGCCGGATCTCCATGGGCGGCAGCCTGATGGCCGCCACCTATGCCCAGGCCGGCGCGGTGCTGGACGAGGTCCGGGCCAGCGGGACCTTCGACTACGCCCTGCGCAGCGGCTCGGCCTTCCGCAATCTGGCGCGCCTGGTCTCCCGTCACCCCGAAGACAGTCACGCCTGAGGAACGCCCCATGCCCAGCCGAGAAACCCTCGACGCCTTCGTGGCCCACGTGATCAGCGGCGATCATGTGGGCGCCATCGAGCGCTACTACACCGACGACGCCTCCATGCAGGAGAACAACGACCTGCCCCGCGTCGGCCGCGAGGTCCTGATGGCGGGCGAGGCCAAGGTGCTGGCCCGGGTCGAGCGGGTGACCACCGAGCTGATGGGTCCGGTCCTGGCGGACGGCGACCAGGTGGCGATCCGCTGGCGCTTCGAGTTCTTCCCCAAGGCGGGCCCCTCGCGCGTCATCGAGGAGGTGGCCTGGCAGACCTGGCGCGGCGAGAAGATCGCCCGCGAAACCTTCTTCTACGACCCCAAACAGATGACCGCCTGAGGTTCCAGGCGTTCCAGCGTGCCCATGCCCTGACCTCGCCCATCCCGGTTTGCCGGGGTGGGCTTTTTTTGGCTAGTCCGGCAGGGCCTCGATGATCACGAAGGCCTGGGCGTAGGGATGCTCGTCGGTCAGCGACAGGTGGATGGCCGCGTGATGGCCCGCTGGCATGATCTCGTTGAGCCGGGCCAGGGCCCCACCGGTGAGCGCCATGGTCGGCTGTCCCGAGCGCAGGTTGACCACCCCCATGTCGCGCCAGAACACGCCGCGCCTCATGCCGGTGCCCAGCGCCTTGGCGCAGGCTTCCTTGGCCGCGAAACGCTTGGCGTAGCTGGCCGCGCGGTCGGGCTTGCGCTCCGATCGGCTGCGCTCGATCTCAGTGAACACGCGATTGGTGAACCGCTCGCCGTGCCGCTCCAGGGTCTTGGCGACCCGGCGGATGTCGGACAGGTCCGAACCCATCCCGATAATCACGCCGCGCGTTCCGCCAAGAGCATTTTCCGCCGAAGCGGCCGCCGGTTGGGCGAAGAGAATGCTCTCATCTTGAAATCCTTTGAGCCAATTCCGAAACGGAATTGGCTCGGGCCTGGTCCATCAGGGCGCGCATCCGCTGGATCGCGGGGAGCAGGCCGACGAAGATCGCCTCGCCGATCAGGAAATGGCCGATATTCAGTTCGGCCAGCTCCGGAATGGCGGCGATCGGCTTGACCGTCTCGTAGTCGATCCCGTGACCGGCGTGGACCTCGAGCCCCAGGCGTCCAGCCTCGGCGGCGGTGTTGCGCAGGTTCGCCAGCAGTCGCTCGGCCTCGCCGGACCGCTCGCGCACGGCGTCGCAATAGGCGCCGGTGTGCAGCTCGACGACCTGGGCGCCGACGCTCTTGGAGGCCTGGGCCTGGACCGGGTCGGCGTCGATGAAGCACGAGACCCGCACCCCGGCCTCGACCAGGCGGCGCACGACCGGGGCGATGTGGTTGTGGCCGCCGGCCACGTCCAGACCGCCCTCGGTGGTCCGCTCCTCGCGGCGCTCGGGCACCAGGCAGGCGGCGTGCGGCAGATGGGCGAGCGCGATCGCCTCCATCTCCGCCGTCACCGCCATCTCGAAGTTCAGCGGCCGGCCGCGCTTGCGGGTGATCACCGCCAGGGCCTCGATATCGGCGTCGGAAATGTGCCGCCGGTCCTCACGCAGGTGGGCGGTGACGCCATCGGCGCCGGCCGCCATGGCCAGCTCGGCCGCCCGCATCGGATCGGGATAACTTCCGCCGCGCGCGTTCCGGATGGTCGCCACGTGGTCGATGTTCACCCCCAGGCGCAGGCGGCTCATGCGCGCAGCCTCTTGCTGCCCGGCTCCTCGGCGGGGAGGGCCGCCAGTTCGGGCGGAAGTTCGCCCGCGGCGTAGGACGGCACGTCGATGGTGGCCAGCGCCACCAGCGGCCAACCCACATCAGCCTTGCCGCCGGATCGATCGACGATACAGGCGCAGCACAGCACCTTGCCGCCGGCGGCCTCGATGGGCTCGACGGCTTCGCGGAACGAACCGCCCGTGGTGATCACGTCCTCGACCACAACGACCTTGGCGCCCGGCGCGATCGTGAAAGCGCGGCGGAGTTTGAACTTGCCGTCCTCGCGCTCGACATAGATCGACGGGACATCGAGCCAGCGGGCGACCTCATATCCCGGGATGATCGCGCCGACCGCGGGCGCCACGATCAGGTCGGGCTTGCCGAACTGGGCGACGATCTTCTCCGCCAGCGCCTTGCACAGCCGCGCGGTGCGCTCGGGGTACTGGAAGACCAAATTCTTCTGCAGGAACATCGGGCTGTGACGCCCCGAGGCCAGGATGAAATGGCCTTCGCGCAGCGCGCCGGCGCCGCGGAATTCTTCGAGGACGTCTTCGGTGTTCATGCGGGGTCTCCTGGCTTGCGGATTACCGAACCCCTGCCAAGCTGTCATCGACCAATTCGCCTGGGGACCGCAGACCGGTGAAACTCTTCCAGACCTATGACTCGCCCTTCCCCACCCGCGTGCGCCTGCTGCTCTACGCCAAGGGCCTAGAGGCCGAGATCATCCAGCCGCCGGGTTTCCACGCCTCGGCGGAGACCAAGGATGAGTATCTGAAGATCAATCCGATCGGCCGCGTGCCGACCCTCGTGCTGGACGACGGCCGCGCCCTGCCCGAGTCCGAGGTGATCTGCGAGTATCTGGAAGACGCCTATCCTGAGCCCTCCCTGCGGCCAGACGACCCTTGGGAGCGGGCGCGGATGCGGCTGCTGTCAAGGATCTGCGACTTCTACGTGGTCATGGCCATGGTCCCGCTGTTCACCCTGGCCGGCCGCTCTCGGCGCCATTGGGAGCCGGAGGTCGTGGAGGCCGCCGCCGGCAAGCTGGCCGAGGCCCTGGCCTATATGGAGGACTTCATCGGCGAAGAGGGCTACGCGGTCGGACGTGCGCTGACCCAGGCCGACGGGGCCATAGCCCCGCAGCTGGTGCTGGCCAGCGAATGGATCCCCGGTCTGTTCGGCACGCCCGATCCGCTGGCGACCCTCCCCAAACTGAGCGCATATTGGCGAGCGATCCAGGCCGACCCCATCGCCGCGCGGGTGATCGCCGAGACCCGGGACGCCATCGCCGAACAGCAAGCCGCGGCCAAGGCGCGGGCGAGCGCCGAGCGCATTGCAACCTGAACGACTCAGCCCGGCCATTCGATGACCGCCGAATGGGCAAGACATTCTCCGCCTGCTGAATGCATCGCCATGGGTGGAGCAATATATGCCCGGGCGAGCCGGTAGATTGACGGCGATCACCTAGATCAGTTGCATGTGAGTCAGGCGGACGGATGCTCCGCTGTCTCTCTCATAAGTATTCAATTTGAACATTCGCTCGGCTTGACCCGCTTCTGCGGGCGCTTCCGTGCGCGAGATCAAGCGACTCATTGCGGCTGTTTCTGAACCGGCCGTCAAAAACTGAGCGCCAGGGAGGAGTCCAGGCCGGGTTCTCGTGGGGATCATAGGGGAAATCGGCAAATGAAAGCGTATCTGGCGGCCGCGAGCCTGCTCGCCCTGGCCACGGCGTCGCCCGCATGGGCGGACGAGAGTAGCGACACGGTCGACGAAGTGATCGTCACCGGCACGCGTTCGACCACGCGCACGGTCACCACCAGCCTTGCGCCCATAGACGTCCTGTCGTCCGAGGTGCTCCAGAAGAGCGGCAAGCAGTCCACGCGGGACCTGATCTCCACCTTGGTGCCCTCGGCCAACACCTCGAACTCGGGGGCCGGGGCCAGCTTCGCCATCAAGACGGTGTCGCTTCGCGGCCTGGCCGGCGACCAGACCCTGGTGCTGGTGAACGGCAAGCGGCGGCACAATACGGCCATCCTGTTCGTCAACGGCACCACCCAGAACGGACAGTCGCCCCCCGATCTCGACCTGATCCCCTCCTCGGCCGTCGAGCGCATCGAGGTGCTGCGCGACGGCGCCTCGGCCCAGTACGGCTCCGACGCCCTGGCCGGGGTGATCAACATCATCCTGAAAGACGACGCCGAGGGCGGCGGTTTCACCGCCCTGGCCGGCATGACCGGCAAGGGCGACGGCGAGACCCTCCAGGGCTCGCTGAACCATGGCTTCTCGTTCGGGGAGACCGGCTATCTGAACCTCACCCTGGACGCACGGACCACCAACTACGCCGACCGCGGCATGTTCTCGCCCTTTACCGGCACGTTCTATTTCCCGGTGAACGGCCAGCCCGATCCGCGCGAAGGGACCCACACCCGCCACACCGCCCACCCGGGCAGCCCGCAGGTGCAGTTCTATTCCCTGGCCTATAACGGCGGCTACGAATTGAGCGACAGCATCAAGCTCTATTCGTTCGGCACCATCGCCAGCCGCCAGACCGCCGCGTGGCTGACCTACCGGCCGCCGAACAGCATCTTGAACAATGTCGCCGTCTATCCCGACGGCTATGTGGTGCGCCTGAAGCTGGACGACCAGGACTGGCAGTTCGCCCTGGGCGCCAAGGGCGACAACCTTTTCTCCTTCGCCTGGGACCTCTCGACCACGCTCAGCAAGAACGAGGTCGGCTATTATGAGAACTCGCTCAACGCCTCGATGGGCCCGGCCAGCCCCAGCTTCTTCTATCTCGGGACGCTGACCTTCGAGGAGTGGACCACCAATTTCGATATCAACCGCGAGTTCGACATCGGGCTGGAGAAGCCGATGTTCCTCGCCATCGGCGCCGAGTACCGCAAGGACGAGTTCACCATCGGGGTGGGCGAGCCGGCCTCGTACATCTCGGGCGGCTATGTCGCCCCGGCCGGCACGCCGCTGGCCGGCCAGCTCACAGCCGGCGGATCGCAGGGGGTGTCAGGCTTCCCGCCCTTCGCCGCGGGGACCTTCGAGCGTGACAACAAGAGCGTCTATATCAATGTCGAACAGGCGCTGAGCGACAACTTCGAGATCTCGCTGGCCGGCCGCTATGAGAGCTATTCCGACTTCGGCGAGACCACGACGGGCAAGATCTCCGCGCGCTGGGAGCCTTTCGAGGGGATCGCCGTCCGCGGCACCGCCTCGACCGGATTCCGGGCTCCGTCGCTGCAGCAGCAGCACTATGGCTCGGCCAGCACGATCAACGTCGCCCTGCCCGGTCAACCGGCCCAGCTCGGCCCGTCGCAGATCCTGCCGTCCGACAATCCGGCGGCCATCGCCCTGGGCGCCAAGCCGCTCGAACCCGAGGAGTCGACCAGCTACTCCCTCGGCTTGGTGATGAACCCGCTGCCGGCGCTGAGTGCGACGCTCGACGTCTACCAGATCGAGATCAAGAACCGGATCATGCAGAGCGAGCAGCTCGGCCCCAACGCCACGGTCAGCGCCGTGCTGGTCAGCCAGGGGCTCAATCCAGGCCAGGCGGCTTTCTACTACGCCAACGCCGCCGATATGACGACCAAGGGCGTCGACTTCGTGGTCGACTACCGCACCGACTTCGGGGACTACGGCGCGATCCGCTGGACCTTCTCGGCCAACTACAACAAGAGCGAGTTCGACCGCATCACCCCGCCGCCGCCGCAACTGGCCGCCGCCGGCCTGGTCCTGGTGGGCCGCTCGCGGATCGGCGACTTCACGGTCGGCACGCCGCGCGACAAGCAGATCCTGTCGGCCGACTACACGCGCGGCCGCTTCAACGCCAATGTCCGCGTCACCCGCTATGGCGAGGTCATCCAGCGGAACTCGGTCAATCCGCGGCAGGACGAGACCATCTCCCCGACCGGCATCGTCGACCTGGACCTCAGCTATGAGGTGACCGACGCCGTGAAGATCTCCTTGGGCGCCAACAACCTGCTCGACACCTATCCGGACGTGGTTCAACCGGCCAATCGGGGCGGGACCAATCCATTCACCTACTTCAACCAGTACTCGCCGTTCGGGATCACCGGCGGCTTCTACTACACCCGGCTCAATTGGAAGTTCTGAGTATGCTCGTGGGGGCAAGCGCTTGAAGGATCCACGGAACGGCGGCGTAGACCGTCGCGGGGTGTTGTCGCTGGGCGGGACGGCGATCGCCGCCACGGCTCTCCCTGGCATGGCGGCCAGGGCCCAGACGGCGGCGGGATCGGTGACCTTGACCGAGGGCACCAATATCGCCGTCGCCGCCTCGCCCGACGGCCGGAGCGTGGCCTTCGACCTATTCGGGGTGATCTGGACGGTTCCGATCGGCAGCGGCGTGGCCACCCGGCTGACGGACGACCTGACCGACGGCGCCCAGCCCAGCTGGTCGCCGGACGGCAGGCGCCTGGTCTTCCAGTCCTATCGCGACGGCAATTTCCATGTCTGGTCGGTGGGCGCCGACGGCACGGGCCTGAAACAGCACACCTCCGGCCCCTTCGATTGCCGCGAGCCGCGGTTCTCCCCGGACGGCAAGCGGGTGGCCTTCTCATCGGACCGCACCGGGGTTTGCGCCATCCACGTCCTGGACCTCGCCACCGGCGAGACGAGGCTCTGGGCCCAGGTGGCGGGCCAGGCCTGCCAGCCTGCCTGGTCGCCGGATGGAGCTCGCATCGCCTTCGCGGTCGACCGGTCCCGGGTGATGACCGCGGACGCCACGGGCGCGACCACCGTGGCCGCGGCGGTGAAGGCCTCCGTCGACCGAATGAGCCCGACCGAACTGCA
The DNA here is from genome assembly GCF_036677185.1 of Phenylobacterium sp. GTDB lineage: Bacteria > Pseudomonadota > Alphaproteobacteria > Caulobacterales > Caulobacteraceae > Phenylobacterium. Next base: position 116,152 of record NZ_JAKFEN010000006.1, on the reverse strand, counting down.
CAGCCCGGGCTTCGCCCCCGATGGGACGATCGTCTACAGTGTCATCGAGGCCGGAACCGCCCAGTTCCGCACGCCGAGCGGGCCCCTGTTCACCGGCGAAGACGTCTTCCCCTTCCGCCCGACCTGGCTGCCCGGCGGCGATCTGGTCTATGCGGCCGACGGCAAGATCCGCCGGCGGGCGGGCGGGACGGCCACCGACATCCCGTTCTCGGTGACGGTCCCCATCGCCAAGCCGAAATACCCCAAGGCCAAGCGCGACTACGACGGCGCGGGCTCGAAGCCCGTTGTGGGGATCGGCTCGCCCGCCCTGTCTCCGGACGGCAAGACGGTGGTGTTCCGGGCTCTGAACGCCCTCTACCTGCTGCCCATCGGCGGCAAGCCCGCGCCCTTGGTAAAAGACGGTTTCTGGGCCTGCGACCCGGCCTGGTCGCCGGATGGGGCGACCCTGGCCTATTCCTCAGACCGCGGGGGCAAGCTGGACATCTGGCTGCGGACCCTGGCCACCGGCGCCGAGCGCCAGCTGACCCGGCACAAGGGCGCGGCCGTGTCGGCCGCCTGGTCGCGGGACGGCAAGTCCATCGCCTTCCTGGACCAGACCGGAGCCCTGCACACCGTGGCGGTGGAAACCGGCGCCATCCGCCGGGTGTTCGACGCCATCTGGGAGCCCGGCAAACCCACCTGGAGCCCGGACGGCAAGACCATCGCCCTGGCGGCCTTCAAACCCTATTCCGCCCGCTTCCGCGAGGGTCTGAGCGAGATCCTGACGGTCGACGTGGCCACCGGGGCGGCCACCTATCAGCCGGTCTTCCCGGACAGGTCGCTGGGCACTCGGGGCGACGACGGCCCGGTCTGGTCGCCGGACGGCAAACGCTTGGCCTTCGTCTTCGCCAGCCGCCTCTGGAGCGTGCCGGTCGACGCCAAGGGCAGGTTCCAGGGCGAGCCCAAGGCGCTGAACAACGAGGTCACCGACGCCCCGACCTGGAGCGGAGATTCCCAAAGCCTGCTCTATCTTTGCAACGGCAAGCTCAGGCTGGTCGCGGCGACCGGTGGGGCGCCCAGGACCGTTCCGCACGGCCTGACCTGGGCGCTGGCCAGGCCGCAGGGCAAGGTCGTGGTCCGCGCCGGCAAGCTCTGGCAGGGGCTGAGCCCCGACCAGCGCCGCGACGTCGACATCGTCATCACGGGAAATCGCATCGCCGACATCGTGCCGGCCGGCCAAGCCACCATGACCGACGCCAAGCTGGTGGAGGGCCCCAGCGTCATCCCCGGCCTGGTGGAGATGCACGCCCACCGCCAGATGCAGGGCTACGGCTATGGCGACCGCGAGGGACGGCTGTGGCTGTCCCTGGGGGTCACCACCGCCCGCTCGCCGGGATCGCCGGCCTATCACATGGTCGAGGATCGCGAGGCCATCGACGCCGGCGCGCGGCTTGGCCCGCGCTACTTCTCCACTGGCGAGGCCATCGACGGCTCGCGGATCTTCTACAACTTCATGCGGCCGGTCACCGAGCCCGGCCAGATGCAACTGGAGTTGGCCCGGGCCAAGGCCCTCTCCTACGACCTGATCAAGGCCTATGTCCGCCTGCCGCTGCAGGCCCAGCGCGACGTCACCGCCTGGGCCCACGCCAACGGCATGCACGTGACCTCACACTACCACTATCCGGCCCTGGCCTTCGGCCTGGACGGGATGGAGCACATGGGCGCCACCAGCCGCTTCGGCTATTCCCGCACCGTCAGCGCGCTGGGCGCCAGCTACCAGGACGTCACCGCCTTGTTCGCCGCCTCCGGGGCCCGGCGCACGCCAACCCTCTTCCAGTCCTCGGTCCTCTATGGAACCGACCGCTCCCTGGTGGACGACCCGCGGGTCAAGGCGCTCTATCCGCCCTGGGAATATGCCCGCCTCACCGAGCGGGCCGCCCAGGCCGCGGCGTCCGACCCCAAGGTGGCGCTCGCCTCGCTCGAGCGGAACGTGGCCCATCTGAAGGCGATACTCGCCGGCGGCGGGCGGGTGGTGACGGGAACCGACTCTCCCATCGATTTCAACGGGATCAGCCTGCACATGAACCTGCGGGCGATGGTGAAATACGGCATGAGCCCCTACGAGGCGCTCACCACCGCCACCCGCTATTCCGGCGAGTATCTGGAACAGCCCCTGGGCGTCATCGCCAAGGGCATGCTGGCCGACCTGGTGGTCACCGACGGCGACCCCCTGGCTCGGATCGAGGACGCCGCGGCCGTCCGCCAGGTGATCAAGAATGGTGAGGTCTACGACATCGCCACGCTCATCGCGCCCTTCGCCAACACGACCCAGGCCGACGCCCGCCCGATCCGCCGCAACGCCGCCAAGCCGGCCTTCTGGTGGCACGAGGCGTCCTATGTCGCCGCCAGCCGCGCGGCCTGCTGCAGCGACCCGGCTTGCCAGCCGGCGCGAGGCTTCTACGCGACGGAGGTCTAGGGAAAGCTCACCACGCCCAGCTCCAGTCCTTGGCGGCGGGCCGGCAGCCGCCGTCCGGCCAACCCTTCCAGGCGCGACCGCGCACGACCTTGCCGGCCTTGGCGCCAGTCGGCTCGCCATCAGCCAGCACCACCGCACCATTGACCACTACGTGGCTGACTCCGGTGGCGAACTGCTTGGGCGCCTCATAGGTCCCGAGATCGCCGACCGTGGCCGGATCGAACACCACCACATCGGCGAAATAGCCGGCCTTCAGCAGGCCGCGATCCTTCAGCCCCAGGTTCCTGGCCGGCAGGGCCGAGAGCCGATGGATCGCGCTCGGCAGGGTCGTGGCCTTCTCCTCGCGCACGTACTTGCCCAGCAGTCGGGCGAAGTTGCCATAGGCGCGCGGGTGGGTGCTGGACTTCATGAACACCCCCTCCGGCGCCTGGGCCGAGGCGTCCGAGCCGAAGCTCATCCATGGCAAGGCCGTCTGGCGCTTCACATTCTCCTCGGACATCAGGAAATAGACCACCTGGACCCGGCTCCCATCCTCGATGACCAGGTCGATGGCGGCGTCTTCCGGCGAGACGCCGCGCGCCTTGGCGACCTCGGCCAGGGTCTTGCCGGTCAAGGCTTTCAGCGCCGGGTTCTTGAATCCGACCAGCAGCGTTCCTTCGGCCCCAGCGTGACGGTAGAGGTTCTCGAAGGCCGGCTTCTCCTGGCGCATTTCGGCCAGGACCTTGGCCCGTGTCGCCGGGTCCTTCATGCGGCCGATCCAGACCTCAACCCCGCCCGCCTGCACCCAGGGCGGCATGGCGGCGTCCAGGCCGGTGGAGCCGGCGGTGTAGGTGTACATGTCGGCGGTGATCCGCTGGCCCTTGGCCCGGGCGGTCTCGATCCGCGCGATGGCGGCCTCGATCTTGGGCCAGTTGGCGCGCCCGGCGGCCTTCAGGTGGTAGATCTCGGCCGGCGCTCCCGACAACCGCGAGATCTCGATCAGCTCGTCGATGGCCTCCAGCAGCCGGTCGGCCTCTGAGCGCATGTGGCTGATATAGATTCCGCCGCAGCGGCCGGCCTCGGCGGCCAGCGCCGTGAGCTCAGGAGTCTCGGCATAGCTAGCCGGCGCATAGATCAGCGACGAGCCGACGCCCAATGCCCCGTCCTCCATGGCCTCGACCACCAGTTTTCGCATGGCCAGGAGCTGTTCCGGCGTCGGATCGACATCGCCCTCGCCCAGCACGTGCTGGCGCGCGGTGGCCGCACCGATGAAGGAGGCGACATTGACCGAAATGCCCCGCCGCTCGAGGAAGCCCAGGTACCCGTCGAGGGTGGTCCATTCGATGGAATACTTGATGTCTCCCATCCGCTGGACCTCCAGCCGCTTCATCTCCGGCGACAGCGGGCCCATGGAGGTCCCCTCGCCCATCACCTCCAGGGTCACGCCCTGCCTCAGGTCCGACAGGCCCCGGCCGTCGGCGATCAGGCTTTCGGTGGCCCAGGAGAGCATGTTGATGAAACCGGGCGAGACCGCCTTGCCGCCCGCATCGATCACGGCCTTGCCGGCGCCGGGCGCGCGGGGGCCCACATAGGCGATGCGGTCGCCCGTGACCGCCACCTCGCCCCGGAACGGCGCGCCGCCCGAGCCGTCATAGATCTCCGCGTCGCGGATCAGCAGGTCATAGGTCGGCTTCGGAGCCGTGGCGCAGGCGGCGAGCAGGACGGCGGTGAGCGAGACGGCGGCGAAGGTTCTCATCGGGCCATCTGAAGCGAGAATCTGCGCCCTGTCAGGCCGTGTCGAAATTTTTTCGAATCCCCCGGGAACCTGCCGCTCAGGTCGCCTGTTAATTATTCGGTTGAACGCGAAAGCCGACAACCACGCCCGATCTGGCATCCAATGAAACGGAAACAGATCGGACAAGAAGCCCGGAGGATTTCCCCGATTCACCTCGGAGCGACCCCCGGGCTTCGCTGTATCTGGGCTCCTCCAAAACTCGCCAGCTCTTGTTCCTTCTCCCCTTGCGGGAGAAGGTGGCCCTGCGGAGCAGGGTCGGATGAGGGGTCGCACCGCCCCCGTCCGCGTGAAGCGCGTCGCCGCCAATCGGTGAGTTCTGAGAAACCCCTCATCCGTCAGGCTTCGCCTGCCACCTTCTCCCGCAAGGGGAGAAGGGCGACACGCCGATTCTCACGGAGAAGGTCTAGCCCTTGGCCCGGTCGACCGTCTCGATGGACGGGTTGGCGCGCAGGGCCGCGGCGATGTGGGTCAGGTGCTTGGCGTCCTTGACCTCGATATCGAAATCCACATCGAAGAAGTCCGCCTGGCGACGGTGCATGCGCAGGTTGACGATATTGCCGCCGGCCTCGCCGATCACCGTGCAGGCCTGGCCCAGCACGCCCGGCGCATTGTGGATGGTGGCGGTCAGGCGCGAGAGGGTGACGGTGTTGCGCTCGGCCTCGGGCGTCCATTGCAGGTCGCGCCAGAGCTCTTCGCGGTCTTCGTATTCGGCCAGGGTCGCGCAGTCGATGGTGTGGATGGTCAGGCCCGTGCCGTCGGGCTCGATGATGCCGACGATGCGGTCGCCGGGCACCGGGGTGCAACAGGCGCCGAAGTGCAGTGACACCCCCGGCGTCAGGCCGCCGCCGCGCACATAGAGCCGCGCGGCCTTGCCGCCCTCGATCCGGCGGGTGGCCACGGCGGCCTCGCGGTCGGAGGCCTTCAGGCCCGGGAAGATCACGTCCAGCAACTGGGTCGGCGAGAGCCGCCCGCGGCCGACGGTCTCGAACAGCTCGTCCTCGCCGGCGATGGCGAAGCGCTCGAGGGCCGGGCGCAGGGAAACGTCCTTGCGCGCCTTGCCGGCCCGCTCGAAGGTCTGGTCGACCGTGGCGCGGCCCAGGCGGGTGAACTCTTCCTTCTCCGTCTGGCGGATATGGCGGCGGATCGCCGAGCGCGCCCGGCCGGTGACGGTCAGCGAACGCCAGTCCGGCGGCACCACGGGTTTGGGGCCCCGCACCACCTCGACCACGTCGCCATTCTGCAGGATGGTCCGCAGGGGCTTCAACTCGCCGTTGATCTTCACCCCGATGCAGGTGTCGCCCACGTCGGTGTGGACGGCATAGGCGAAGTCCAGCGCCATGGCGCCCCGCGGCAGGCTGACCAGCTTGCCCTTGGGCGTGAAGACGAAGGCCTGGTCGAGATACATCTCGAGCTTGGCGTGCTCCACCAGCTCCTCGACGTCGCCGCCATGCTCCAGCACCTGGACCAGGTGGCGCAGGTTGAGCAGCGGATCGCGACCGCCGGCGTCGGCCTGGGCCTCGGCGTCGAAGCCGTAGGACTTGTCCTTGTAGCGCCAGTGCGCCGCCACCCCGTCCTCGGCCACGCGGTCCATGGCCTCGGTGCGGATCTGCATCTCGATGCGCATGCCCTTGGGGCCGACCACCGTGGTGTGCAGCGAGCGGTAGTTGTTGCGCTTGGGGGTGGAGATGAAATCCTTGAACCGCTCCGGCACGCTGGGCCAGGCGCGATGGATGACGCCCAGGGCCGCGTAGCAGTCGCTCTCGCTGTCGACGATCACCCGGAAGGCGTAGATGTCGGAGAGCTGGGAGAAGCCGATCGACTTGCGCTGCAGCTTCCTCCAGATCGAATAGGGGTTCTTCTCGCGGCCGAAAACCCGGGCGGATATTCCCCCGTTCTCCAGCTTGGCGGCGATTTCGCCGGAGACCACGGCGACCGCCCCGCCCTGCTCGACCCGCAGGTTCTCCAGCCGCCGGCCGATGGCGTCGCGGGCCACGGGATTCAGGTGTTCGAAAGCGAGCTCCTCCAGCTCCGAACAGATGCGGTGACAGCCGATGGACCGGGCCAGGGGCGCGTAGATGTCCAGCGTCTCGCGGGCGATGCGCTCACGCTTGGCCGGGCTGGTGATGTAGTGGAGCGTGCGCATGTTGTGCAGGCGATCGGCCAGCTTGACCATCAGGACGCGCACGTCCTTGGAGATGGCCAGGATGAACTTGCGCAGATTCTCGGCCTGCTTGGTGTGCTCGCTGTTGAGTTCCAGCTTGGTGAGCTTGGTGACCCCCTCGACCAGCTCGGTGATCTCGGCCCCGAACAGGGCCTTGATGTCGTCGGGGGTGACCGGGGTGTCCTCGATCACGTCGTGCAGTAGCGCCGTGACGATGGTCGAGGTGTCGAGCCGGTAGTCGGTGAGGATCCCCGCCACCTCGATCGGGTGGGCGAAATAGGGGTCGCCGGAGGCGCGCTTCTGCGAGCCGTGCATGCGCATGGCGTAGACATAGGCGCGGTTGAGGATCGCCTCGTCCGCGGTCGGGTCGTACGAGCGGACCTTCTCGATCAGCTCGTACTGGCGCAGGAGTTTAGGACGCTTGCTGGACGGCGCGTCCCTTTGGTCGGCGGCGGTCGCCGCCTTCAGGGTGAGGGGTTCTGGGCCTTCGAGGCTCAGTACCGCTCCTCCTGACCGCCGTCGCGGTCGCTCTGCAGCGCGCGGACCAGTTCCAGTTCGCTCATCTGCATGTGGGTCGGATCGGCCAGCAGGGCGAGGGTTTCGGCCTCTTCCTCGGCTTCCGAGCGCTCGTCGACCCGTTGCAGGGTCCCGATCAGGTTCTCGCGCAGCTCGTCGGCGTCGACCACGTCGTCGGCGATCTCGCGCAGCGAGACAACCGGGTTCTTGTCGTTGTCGCGGTCGACGAGAAGCTGGGCGCCGGCCGAAATGGCGCGGGCGCGATGGGCCGCCAGCAGCACGAGGCTGAAGCGGTTGGGAACCTTCTCGACGCAATCTTCGACGGTGACGCGGGCCATGGAATCCTCAGAGGAGCGGTAGAACCCCGCAAAATAGAGGTTTCGGCGTCATTGTGCAACGCCGCAAAGGTCGCAACCGTACGACTCACATGCTCTTAGCCCGAGATCGCCATGCCCCTTTTGATCGTCGCGCCTCTGGATGCGTCTCGCCCGGATCTCGCGCGCATCGAGGCGATGCGTCGACGGCACGACCCCCACCATGCCCTGATCGGCGCCCATGTGACCCTGGTCTTCGGCTTCGAGGCGCCCGACGCTGACGTGGCCGCCGCCCATCTCTCGGCCGTCGCCGCGACGCAAGGCGCAATCGCGCTTCGCCTTACGACCTATCTCGCGGTTCGTGACGCCGAGGACCGACGCAGCCACGTTTTCATGGTTCCAGACCATGGCCGGGCGGAGATCGAGGCCCTACACGATTTGCTCTATGCGGGTCCGCTCGTTCAGGGCCTTCGGGCCGACATCCCATTCATTCCCCACGTGACGGTCGCGGCCCGCGACGACCATTCCGCCGCGGTGGCGCTCGCCCGCTCCTTCGGCCAGGTCGGAATCTCGGCGCGGCTATCGGCCTTGGAACTGATCGAATTCGACGGCGAGCGCGTCCGATCGCTTCACCGGGTTGAGCTTCTCGGCTGAACCGGTCTCGCGTCCAGCCCCACCGTGGCGGCGGCGGCCAGCTCCGCCGCCGTCCTGCCCAGCACCGGATGGCGCCACTCCGGAGCGATCTCGGCCAGGGGACCCATGACGAACAGCCGCTCGTGGGCGCGCGGGTGCGGCAGGGTCAGGTCCGGAGAGTCCAAAACCGTCCTGCCATGGGCGATGAGGTCGAGATCGAGCGTCCGCGCGGCGTTCCGCGCACCACGTTCGCGTCCGAACGCCGCCTCGAGGCTGAACAATGTTCGGATTACGTGTTCCGGGGGCTGTCGAGCCTCGACAAGCACGACGCCGTTGCGATACTCCTGACCGGTCGGGTCCGGCCAGGCGGCGGAGCGCCACCAGGACGACCGGGCCACCAGAGGCAATCCCGCCTCTGCGAAACGCGCGAGCGCCGCCTCGAGAAGGGCTTCGGACGACCCAAAGTCGCCGGCGATATTTCCGCCAAGGGCGATGATGACCGCCTCGTCCGCCTTCAAGCCCAACGCCCCATTTCCAGGATTTCCGCAACCATGACGTTCTACCCCACCGACAGGCTCGCGCTCTTCATCGACGGCGCGAACCTGTATTCGGCCGCCAAGGGGCTGGGCTTCGATATCGACTATCGCAAGCTGCTGGAAGAGTTCCGCAAGCGCGGCGTCCTGATCCGCGCCTACTACTATACCGCCCTGGTCGAGGATCAGGAGTACTCGCCGATCCGTCCGCTGGTGGACTGGCTGGACTACAACGGCTTCCGCCTGGTGACCAAGCCGGCGCGGGAATACACCGACGCCCAGGGCCGCAAGCGCTGGCGCGGGGACATGGACGTCGAGATCGCCGTCGACATGCTGGAGATGGCCGGCCACGCCGACCACCTGGTGCTGTTCTCCGGCGACGGCGACTTCCGGGTCCTGGTCGAGGCCGTGCAGCGCAAGGGCGCGCGGGTGACCGTAGTCTCCACGGTCAAGTCGCAGCCGCCGATGGCGTCGGACGATCTGCGACGCCAGGCCGACAGTTTCGTGGACCTGGCCGACCTGGCCGACATCATTGGGCGGCCCTCGCGCCTGCCGCGCTTCATCCAGGAAAGCCGCACCACCCAGGCCGACCGTGACGCGGACGCCGACGTCGACGCCGAAGCCTAGTGTCGGTCGAGCTCTGGGGCGCCGAGCCGCCCCGCGACTGCCCGCTCTGTCCCCGGCTGGTCGCCTATCGCGAGGCCAACCGCGCCCAGAACCCCGACTGGTGGAACGGCCCGGCGCCGTCCTTCGGCGATCCCCAGGCGCGGCTGCTGGTGGCGGGCCTGGCGCCTGGTCGGACGGGGGCCAACCGCACCGGGCGGCCGTTCACCGGCGATGGCGCCGGCTGGATGCTCTACGAGACCCTGATCAAGACGGGCTTTGCGCGCGGCGTCTACAAGGCCGACCCGAATGACGGGCTCGAGCTGGTCGACTGCATGATCACCAACGCCGTGCGCTGCGCCCCGCCGGGCAACAAGCCCGAGACCGGCGAAGAGAACACCTGTCGCCCGTTCCTGACCGCCCGGCTGGAGGCCCTGCCCCGGCTCAAAGTCATAGTCACCCTGGGCGACGTCTCGCGGCGCAACGTGCTGAAGGCGCTGGGGCTCAAGGCCTCGGCGGGCCTGCCGGGCCACGGGACGGAGTTCCAGGCCGGGCCCTATGTGGTGCTCAACAGCTATCACTGCTCGCGGCTCAACACGAACACCGGCCGGCTGACGGCTGAGATGTTCGAGGCGGTGTTCCGCAGGGCTCGGGCGCTGTTGGACAGCTAGGCGGGACGGCTCCAGTAGAAATACCGCCAGGCCGGCTTGAACCCGAACCTGCGATAGAGCGAGCGGGCGGGCGCGTTGCCCTCCTCGACCTGCAGGAACACCCGGTCGATCCCGCGCGCCTGCGCCGCCCCAGCCAAGCCAGCGAGCACCCGGCCGGCCAGGCCCTGGCCGCGCCGGCTGATATCCGTGCGCATGCCGTGGACGCTCGCCCAGCCGTAGCCGAAAGCCGCCACACCCACCCCTACGGTTCGGTCGCCTTCTCGCACCCCGCCATAGACAGCGTCCGGCGAGCGGGTGAGCGCGGCCACGCGATTGGCGCCGTCCGCGGGGTCAAAGCCCTCGCCGGTGAACACCTCCGCCCAGCCGGCGTCTGGAGCGTCGGAGACATTCGCAGGTTCGCCCCGGGCCGCCGCCAACATGGCCACGGCCGAACTGACCTTGACCAGGGTCGGCTGCTCGAAGCCGTAGCCGCGACGGGTCAGCTCGGCGCGCACCGGCTGCAGGCCCGGCAGGTCGGCCAGGCGGAAGGCCGGTTCCAGGCCGTGCTCGGCGAAGGCCGCCTCGATGCGGTCGAGGATTTCGGGTGAAAAGGCCGGGTCGTGGCGCAGGGGGACCGCGCTCTTGGCGCGGCGGATCGTGCCGGGCTCGAGCGCCACCAGCCAGTCGTCGACCTCGGCGACCGCGCGCGGCGCGACGGCGGCCAGGGTCGCGCGTTCGATGGCCTCGACGTCCACTAGCCCTTGTCCCGCATCAGGCGGGCCTTATCGCGTTGCCAGTCGCGCTCGGCGGTGGCCTCGCGCTTGTCATGGGTCTTCTTGCCCTTGGCGAGCGCAATCTCCAGCTTGGCCAGGCCCTTCTCGTTCCAATAGAGCTTGGTCGGAATGAGCGTGCGGCCTTCCCGCTGGACAGCGCCGATCAGCTTGTCGAGCTGCTTCTTATGCAGCAACAGTTTCCGGTGCCGGCGCGGCTCGTGGTTGAAACGGTTGGCCTGGGCGAAGGGCGGGATGTCGGCGTTGATCAGCACGATGTCCTTGCCTTCCACAGAGGCGTAGGACTCCGCGATATTGGCGCGGCCGAGGCGCAGCGACTTCACCTCCGAGCCGGTCAGCATGATGCCCGCCTCGAAAGTCTCCTCCAGGAAATAGTCGTACCGCGCGCGGCGATTCTCGGCGATCAGCTTGCCGGCCATCAGACCACGCCGGCTTCCCGCATGGCGGCCAGCACCTCGGCCTGGGAAGCCTCCGAAGCCGGCGTGATCGGCAGGCGCGCGAAGGCGTCGCACAGGCCCAGATGCGCCAAGGCGAACTTGGTCGGCGCGGGCGAGGCGTCGGAGAACAGCGACTTGTGCAGGCGGAACAGCCGGTCCTGCCAATACAGGGCGGTCTTCCAATCCTCAGCCAGGGCTGCGTTGTAGAAGGTGGCGCAGAGGTCGGGCGCGACGTTGGAGGTCACCGAGATACAGCCGTGGCCGCCATGGGCCATGTAGCCGAGCGCCGTGGGATCGTCGCCCGTGAGCATCACCCAGTCCTCGCCGCACAGCAGGCGCTGCATGGTCGCCCGGGCCATGTCGCCGGTGGCGTCCTTGATCCCCACGATGTTCGGCAGCTTGGCCAGCCGCGCCAGGGTGGTGTCGGCGATATCGACGCTGGTCCGGGCGGGCACGTTGTAGATCAGCACCGGCAGCTGCACCGCCTCGTTGATCGCCGCGTAGTGGGCGTAGAGGCCCTCTTGGCTAGGGCGATTGTAATAGGGCGTCACCACCAGGGCCGCGTCGGCGCCGATGGTCTTGGCGTGACGGACAAGCTCGATGGCCTCGGCCGTGGAGTTGGAGCCCGCCCCGGCGATCACCGGCACGCGACCACCCGCGGCCTTGACGCACAGCTCGACGACGCGACGATGCTCGTCGTGGCTGAGGGTCGCGGTCTCCCCGGTGGTGCCGACGGGCACCAGGCCATGGACGCCGCCGGCGATCTGGCGCTCGACGAGGGCCACGAAGGCCTGCTCGTCCAGGCCGCCGTCGCGGAACGGCGTCACCAGGGCTGGCATGACGCCCTTGAACAATGGATCTGACATGGTCTGCAAAAAGCCGTGAAAGCGAGGCCTGTTAATTGCGGCCTCAAGATTTGGCCGGACAATATGTTGGCCCGCCCCCGCGCCGCAACATATCTATCATGAGACCGGAGTTCGCCGACTTGCACTTCAAGGCCCGCAAAGCGTTCCTGACCGCCACGGCCGCGATCCTCGTCACGAGCGTCGCCCAGGCCCAGCCCGCGTCCACGCGCCAGGCCTATGAGGGACCGCCGCGCCCGATCGAACTGACCCAGCCCCCGCAGATCGCCTATCGCCAACCCTTGTCCGACGCCGATTCCGCGGCCCTGCGCAGCGCGCTGGACGCCGCCAAGCGGGCCGACGTCACCGGCGCCCGCTCGGCCACCGGCATGATCGGCGACCCGATCGCCAAGAAGATCGCCACCTGGGCCCTGGTCGACGCCGCCGCCGAGTCGCTGTCGTTCTTCGAGGTGGACCAGGCCCGCCGCGACCTGGCCGGCTGGCCGCGCGGCCAGCGCCGACTGCAGGCCTCCGAGCGGCTGCTGGAGACTTCCGGCCAGAGCCCGCAGCGAATCGTCGAGTGGTTCGGCGGCGGCGAACCCCAGACCGCCGAGGGCGCCATGGCGCTGGCCGCCGCCTATCAGGCCATCGGCAAGCCCAAGGAGGCCGCCGAACTCATCCGCGGCTTCTGGCGCAACCGGATTTTCGAGGTCGCCCCGCAGAGGGCCATGCTGGCCCGGTTCGGGGCCGTGCTGACGCCCGAGGATCACATCCGCCGCGCCGACGTCGTGCTTTATGGCGCGCAGGGGCCGGCGGCCCGCGAGCTGCTGGCCCTGCTGCCGCCGGACCACCTGGCCCTGGCCCAGGCGCGGATGGCCTATCGCGCCAACGCCGCCAACGCCAACGACCTGGCCGCCACCCTGCCCCCGCAGTTCGCCAACCATCCAGGCCTGGCCTTCGAGCGCGCCGCCTTCTACCGCAAGCGCAATCTCGAGAACCTGGCCCTGGCCCAGGTTCGCTATTTCCCGACCGAGGCGCCGCATGCCGAGATGGCCGACCGGATCTGGGACGAGCGCTATCGCCTGGTGCTGTTCGCCCTGCGCAACGGCGACGCCCAGGGCGCCTACGCCGCGGCGGCCAACAGCGGCCTGACCTCCGGCGGCGACGCGGCTGACGCGGAGTTCTATGCTGGCTGGCTGGCGCTGAACCGACTGCGCAACCCCAAGCAGGCCGATATCCATTTCGCCAATCTGGAGAAGATCGGCTCCTCGCCGATCACCCGGAGCCGGGCGCTCTACTGGCGCGGCCGGGCGGCGGAGGTCGCGGGCGACAAGGCCAAGGCCGAGGGCTTCTATTCGGCCGCGGCGCGGCACAACACCACCTTCTATGGCCTGCTGGCCGGGGAGAAGGTGGACGGCGGACGCCTGACGCTGGGCCAGGACCCGTCGGTCACCCAGGCCGACCGCGCCCGGTTCGAGGGGCGCGATTCGGTGCGCGCGGCGCGCCTGCTCTACGAAATGGGGGACAAGGACCGCTTCCGCGCCTTCGTCCTGGCCCTGGACGACGTCCTTCCGACGGTCGAGGAACAGGCCCTGCTAGTCGACCTGGCCCGCGCCTACGGCGACCAGGACACCTCGATGAAGGTGGTCCGCACCGCCGCCCAGCGCGGCTTCATCCTGCCCGGCCGCGGCTATCCGGTCCGCACCCCGCCCCAGGTGATGGGTGCTCCGGAAGCCGCGCTCACGCTCGGCATCACCCGCCAGGAAAGCGGCTTCGATCCCCTGGTGCGCTCCGGCGTAGGCGCGCGGGGCATGATGCAGCTGATGCCGGCCACCGCGGCGCTCACGGCCCGCAAGGCCGGAATGACCTATTCGCCGGGCATGCTGGATGACCCGGACTACAACATGCAGCTTGGCCAGGCCTATCTGGGCGAGATGATCGGAACCTTTTCCGGCTCCTATCCGATGGCCATCGCCGCCTACAACGCCGGGCCGGGACGTCCCAGCCAATGGACCGCCTTCTGCGGCGACCCGCGCGGCGGTTCGACTGATCCGGTCGACTTCATCGAGTGCATTCCGTTCTCGGAAACGCGCAACTACGTCATGCGGGTGATGGAGGGGATGCAGGTCTATCGGGCCAAGCTGAACGGCGGAAGCGCACCGATCACGCTTTCGAGCGACCTGAGGCGCGGCGCCTATGGGACCTATGCCGGTCCCGCTCAGATGACGGCGACCCGCCTGCCGCTAGGCGGGGCGAACGCGCCGATTCCGAATCCCCAGTAGGGCTAGTCGGCCACCAAGCCGTGCATCAGGCCGTCGAGGGTGACCTCGATGATCTCATCGGTGGAGGCCCAGCCGAAGTTCGGCCGGGTGACCATCAGGGTCACGACCCCATGGCAGGAGGCCCACAGGGCCTGGGCGGCCGAATCCGCCGTGCCGGTGCGCAGGCGGCCCTCGGCGGCGATTTCGCGCACCACGCCGGAGAAGATCTCGTAGCAGCGAGCGCCCGTGTCGGCGGTGCCCTCATGCCAGACGCCCGATATCTGCCGGGCGCTGGAGAACACCAGCTCATAGGCGTTGGGATGCTCGAAACCCCAGCGCATATAGGATTCCAGCATCAGCTTGACCCGCGTTGCGGCGTCCACCGGCTTGGCGGCGATGATGCTGTTGCGTTCCAGCAGCTGGCCGATGGTCCGCTCGCAGATCTCGAGCAGGATGCAGCCCTTGTCCGGGAAGTGCATGTAGAGGGCGGTGGAGGACACCCCCACCTCGTCGGCGATCTTGCGAATCGTGGCGCCTTCATAGCCTTCGGCGACGAAGATGCGCTCCGCGGCCTCCAGAATCTCGGCGCGGCGCAGATGGCCGTCGCCCTTGGGCTTGCGAGCCGAGCGTCTCGTGGTCACTGCCGTGGTCACGGGAATCCTTCCGACGTCTGAACACTCTGCGGACCATAACCTCGTCTTGGCGAGTCCGCCCCCGGAAAGTGAGGCATTTCCGTGACTAAGGCCAGACTGCAGATTCAAGCGCGCTGCAAAGCCGCAGCTTGACGGAACCGCGGCGCCGGGCGCCATCTTTCCTTAGGGATGTCTCACGGATTGGAAGCGACCATGAAACTGCCGGACGACCAACTCCAACGCCTAGCCCTGCATAGCGCTTTCGGCCTTCACCTCATCGCCAAATGGATGGCCGGGCGCACCGATGTCGATCCCGAGATCCGCGATCGCCTCAGCGTCCATATCGCCGCCCTGGAAGGCGTCTTCGCCTTCAATGGCCACGACTGGATCAGGGAAGAGATCGAAAGCACCGAGGCCGCGCTACAAAGCCACTAGTCGCGAGGCTGGACGGCCGGGCGTCCGAACGGCTAGTGCGGGACGATGAGCAACATCGCCCCCGCCGTCGCCGAGGCTCCCGGCGTCATGCGCACCACCGGCTGGAGCGACTATGCCCTGCTGGACAGCGGCGACGGCCGCAAGCTGGAGCGTTACGGGCCGTATTCCGTGGTCCGCCCCGAACCGCAGGCTCTCTGGAGCCCGAAGCTGGCGCCGGAGGTCTGGGCGCGGGCCGACGCGGTGTTCGATCCCAGCGACGAGGAGGACGCCGGACGCTGGCGCTTCCAGGGCAAGCCCAAGGAAAGCTGGCCCATGGCCTGGGGCGAGGCCAGGTTCCAGGCCCGCTTCACCGCCTTCCGCCACCTGGCCTTCTTCCCCGAGCAGGCGGCCAACTGGGCCTGGTTGGACGAGAGGGTCCGCGCCGCAAAAGGCCAGCCCAAGGTGCTGAACCTGTTCGGCTATACGGGCGTGGCCAGCCTGGTCTGCGCCGCCGCCGGCGCGGCCGTCACCCATGTGGACGCCTCGAAGAAGGCCATCGGCTGGGCGCGGGAGAACGCCGCCCTCTCGGGGCTGGAGGACCGGCCGATCCGCTGGATTTGCGAGGACGCCCGCCGCTATGTGCAGCGCGAGGTGCGACGCGGGTCGCGCTATGAGGGGATCATCCTCGATCCGCCGAAATATGGCCGCGGGCCCGACGGCGAGGTATGGAAGCTGTTCGAGAATCTGCCTGAACTTTCGACCCTATGCGGCGAACTTCTTTCGGAAAACGCCTCCTTCCTGCTGCTCAACGCCTATGCCGAACGCATCTCCGGCGCGGCCCTAGCCGGGCTGTTGGCCGACAAGCTCGGCGACCGGGGCGGCAAGATCGAGTGGGGTGAACTCGCCCTGGTCCAGGACGGCGGTGAGCGCCAGGTGGGCATGAGTTTCTACGCCCGGTGGGCGGCGTGACCGGCCGCGCCGTCACCTCCCTGACCAACCCGACGGTCAAGGCCGTCCGCGCCTTGCACCTGCGCAAGGAACGCGATGCGACCGGCCTGTTCGTCGCCGAGGGCCTGAAGATCGTCACCGAGGCGGTGGAGCTGGGCCATGCGCCCCGCATCCTGATGTACGGCCAGGAGGCCCAAGGCCATTCCCTGCTGCGCCAGGCCATAGCCGCGACCCAGGCTGCGCGCGGCGAGGTCATCGAGGTCACCCAGGAGATCCTCGCCAAGGTCTCGCGGCGCGACAATCCCCAGGCGGTGGTGGGAGTCTTCGCCCAGGCCTTCACGGCGCTGGAGGACCTGAAGCCGGACGCGGCGCCCTGCTTCGTCGGCCTGCACCGGGTGCGAGACCCCGGCAATCTGGGGACCATCGTGCGCACCGCCGACGCGGCCGGCTGTGGCGCGGTGATCCTGGTGGGCGAGTGCTGCGACCCGTTCTCGGTGGAGGCCGTGCGCGCCACCATGGGCTCGATCTTCGCCGTGCCGATCGTCAAGGCCGCCGAGGCCGAGTTCGCCGGCTGGCGCGCGGCCTGGCCGGGCTCGGTGGTGGGCACCCTGCTCACCGCCGAGGTCGACCATCGCCAGGCAACCTACGCCAAGCCGGCCCTGGTGCTGATGGGCAACGAGCAGCAGGGCCTGACCCCGGACATGGCGGCTCTGTGCGACGTCAACGTCAAGATTCCCATGCGCGGCCGCGCCGACAGCCTGAACCTGGCGGTGGCCACCGGGATCATGATCTACGCGGCGACGTAGACGGCGGAACCCATATCTTTGGATCGTCATGGCCGGGCGTAAGTCCCGGCCATCCATGATCTCCGAGTCAGCGGATCAGTCTGAGAGCATCGCGCTCATGGGTCCCCGACACGCGCTGCGCGCGGTCGAGGATGACGAGCATGGGAGGGATGGCGACCTAGGTCCCGCGCGGCTTGGCGCGCGCCGTAGGCGCGGCGGTCGCCGGGTCTTCCGGCCAGACGTGCTTGGGATAACGGCCGCGCATGTCGGAGCGGACGTCCTTCCAGGACCCCTTCCAGAAGCCCGGCAGATCCTTGGTCATCTGCACCGGACGATGGCCGGGCGAAAGCAGGGACAGGGTGATCGGGACGCCGCCAACCGTCGGGTGGTCGTTGAGGCCGAACACCTCCTGCACGCGGACATCCACCCGCGGCCCGCCCTCGGCGGCGTAGTCGATGGCGAAACTGTTGCCGGTGGGCGCGGTCCAGCGGGTGGGCGCGGCGGCCTCCAGCCGGCGCTGCTGGTCCCAGGGGATCAGGGCGCGGATCGCGCCGTCCAGGGTATCGGGCTTCAGGGCTGCCAGCGCACGGACCCCGGTCAGCAGGGGCGTCAACCAGTCCTCCAGCCGCCCGACCAGCGCGGCGTCCGCCAGGTCGGGCCAGGCCTCGCCCTCCCGCGACCTCAGGAAGGCCGCGCGCCGGCGCAGGCCGATGGTCGCCTCGCTCCAGGGCAAGGCCGTGAGGCCCTCGGAGCGGACCCGGTCGGCCAGGGCCGCGGCGATCAGGGCCGGATCGGGCCGCTCGTCGATCTCCTCGCGGATCGCCAGCCGACCTAGTCGAACGATCCGCTTGGCGCGCAGACGCCCGCCGCCGCTCTCCTCCAACCGGGTTTCGGTCTCCAGCTGGCCGGCGAAGACCCTCGCCAGGTCGGCCTCGTCCAGCGGCGCGGCCAGCAGGATGCGGTCGCGCCGTTCGCCGCCGCCCAGCTCGGCCACCGCGAGCCATTTCTCACGGGCGAGCGCGTCGCTGGGCTCCACGAAGGCGCCGCGGCCGCTGACCAGCTGGAACTCGCCCGAACCGCCCCGCGCCTTGGCGATCCGCTCCGGATAGGCGAAGGCCAGCAGCAGGCCGTCGTCCAGCGGCGCCTCGCGCCCGGCCCTGCCCGCCAGCCCAGCCCAGCGGTCCGCCAGGGCCCGGGCGTCGCAGGCGCGAGGCGAACGGTCGCGTTCGAACCCTTCCAGCCGATGCCGCAGGTCGGCGTCGCGTCCGCCCAGGCCGCGCTCGGTGACCAGGGCGGCGATCCGCGCGGCGCGCGCGCCCTGCCCGCTGGCCTGGGCCTTGAGCACCATGTGGGCCAGGCGCGGCGCCAGGGGGAACTCGGCAAGCGCCTCGCCGTGGGCGGTCAGCACGCCGTCGTCGGTGAGGGCCTCCAGCCGCCGCAGCAGGCTTCGCGCCTCGGCGAAGGCCGCAGCCGGCGGTGGATCGAGGAAGGCCAGGCTGGCGGCGTCCTTGGCCCCCCAGCGGGCCAGGTCCAGGGCCAGGCCCGAGAGGTCGGCGTCGAGGATCTCCGGGTCGGCATAGGCCGGCAGGGCGCGGGTCTCGGCCTCGTCCCACAGGCGGTAGGCGACGCCGGGTTCGGTGCGTCCGGCCCGGCCCCGGCGCTGGTCGGCGGCGGCGCGACTGACGCGGACGGTCGCCAGGCGCGTCAGGCCGCTGGCCGGATCGAAGCGCGGAACCCGCGCGACGCCCGAATCGATCACCACCCGCACGCCCTGAATGGTCAGGCTGGTCTCGGCGATGGAGGTGGCCAGGACCACCTTGCGGACACCTGCCGGGGCCGGGGCGATGGCCGCGTCCTGCTCGGCGGGATCGAGGGCGCCATAGAGAGGTGCGATCCGCACGTCAGGCCGGCGCACTCGCTCGGCCAGCAGATCGGCAGCGCGGCGGATCTCCCCCTGGCCGGGCAGGAAGACCAGGACGCTGCCGGTCTCCTCGGCCAGGGCCCGCTCCACGGCGCGGACCACGCGGTCCTCGAGGCGCTGGCGCTCGTCACGGCCGAGATACCGGGTGTCCACCGGAAACGCCCGGCCAAGGCTCTCGATCACCGGCGCCTCGTCCAGCAGACGGCCCACGGCCGCGCCGTCCAGCGTGGCCGACATCACCAGGATGCGCAGGTCCTCGCGAAGCAGGCCCTGGGTGTCGCGCGCCAGCGCCAGGCCGAGGTCGGCGTCCAGGCTGCGCTCGTGGAACTCGTCGAAAATCACCGCCCCGACGCCGTCCAGGGTCGGATCGGCGAGGATCATCCGGCTGAACACGCCCTCGGTGACCACCTCGATCCGGGTCCGGGCCGAGACCTTCGACTGCATCCGCACGCGGTAGCCGACCGTATCGCCGACCCGCTCGCCCAGCGTCTGGGCCATGCGCTCGGCGGCGGCGCGGGCGGCCAGCCGGCGTGGCTCCAGCATCACGATCTTGCGGCCGGCCAGCCAGTCGGCGTCCAGCAGCCGCAGGGGAATGACGGTGGTCTTCCCAGCGCCTGGCGGCGCCACCAGCACGGCAGACGTGCGCTCGGAGAGCGCCGTTCGCAGCACGGGCAAAATTTCCTCGACCGGGAGCATGCTGCGGTCTAGCCGGGCCGCGTTCCCGCGCCAAGCGGCCGCTCATTCCCCGGGCGCCGGGTTTGGCGCAATCGCTCCACGTGCGTTGCCGCTTGACCGCACGGCGCCGAAGAGGCCACGTAACGCCAAATCACGACCGCGCGGCGGGGGCCGCCGGAACTCCTGGAGGAAATATGTGGCGAGTTAAATCGCTCGACGCGATTCTTGCGACTGCCGAGAAAAAGTCGCTGCACCGCTCGCTGGGGCCATTCCAGCTCACCATGCTGGGGATCGGCGCCATCATCGGCACCGGGATCTTCGTGCTCACCGCCGAGGCCGCCCAGAAGGCCGGACCCGGGATGATCGCGGCGTTCATCATCGCCGGCTTCGTCTGCGCGGTCGCCGCGCTCTGCTACTCGGAAATGTCGTCCATGGTCCCGGTCTCGGGGTCGGCCTACACCTACAGCTACGCCGTGATGGGCGAGATGATGGCCTGGATGGTCGGCTGGGCGCTGATCCTGGAATACGCGGTGGCCGCCGGCGCGGTCTCCGTGGGCTGGTCCGGCTATGTGGTCGGCCTGGTGGAAAACGCCTTCAGCATCGACATTCCGAACGCCCTGGTCCTGGGTCCGATGGACGGGGGGATCGTCAACCTGCCCGCCGCCCTCATCGCCCTGGTGGTCACCGCCCTGCTGGTGATCGGCACGAAGGAATCGGCGACGGTCAACGCCTTCCTAGTGGCCGTTAAGGTCACGGCGCTGTCGCTCTTCTGCGTCCTGGCCCTGCCTGTCATGAAGATGGAGAATTTCGACCCCTTCGCCCCGCTCGGCATGACCGGGATCTCGGCGGCGGCGGCCTCGATCTTCTTCGCCTATGTGGGCTTCGACGCGGTCTCGACCGCGGCCGAGGAGACGAAGAATCCACAGCGGAACATGCCCATCGGCCTGATCGGCTCGCTCGCCATCTGCACGATCTTCTACATCCTGGTCGCGGCCGGCGTTATCGGCACGGTCGGGGCTCAGCCGGTGATGGACGCCAGCGGCGCGGGCCTGCGTCCCGGCAGTCCGGAACTGACCGCGGCCTGCGCCTCGCTCGCCGAAAGCCATGTGGTCTGCTCCAAGGAGGCCCTGGCCTGGACCCTGCGCTCCATCGGTTGGCCGCAGATCGGCAACCTGCTGGGCCTGGCCGCCGGCCTCGCCCTGCCTTCGGTCATCCTGATGATGATGTTCGGTCAGACCCGGATCTTCTTCGTGATGAGCCGCGACGGCCTGCTCCCGGCCGTGTTCTCGAAGGTGCACCCCACCTTCCACACCCCGTACGTGATCACCATCATCACGGGCGTGTTCGTCTCGGCCTTCGCCGCCTTCTTCCCGGTGGGCGTGCTGGCCGACATTTCCAATTCCGGCACCCTGTTCGCCTTCGCCATGGTGGCGATCGCGGTGATGGTGCTGCGCAAGACCGACCCTGATCGCAAGCGGCCCTTCCGCACGCCTGCGGTGATGGTGGTGGCGCCCCTGGCCGCGGCCGGCTGCGTCTACCTGTTCTTCAGCCTGTCGACCGAGACCAAGCTTATGTTCGTGGGCTGGGCGGTGATCGGACTGGCGGTCTACTTCCTGTACAGCCGCAGCCGCAGCCATGTGGGCCGCGGCGTCGTGGACGTGCCGGAACTGGCGGTCGACGCGCCGCCTGGCCCGGTGCCGCCGATGCCAGGCGCGCCGTCTCCGACGGATCGCCAAGCCTGATACGGAGAGACCCGGGTTCGCCCGGGTCTTTTCATATGGCGGCGAAGGCCCGATGTTAGGGCCATGAGCACCGAACCGCCCATCCGCGCCCTGATCGCACCCGTCACGCCCCTGGCCCAGAACTGCACCATCGTCTGGTGCGCGAAGACGAGGAAGGCCGCGATCATCGATCCCGGCGGCGAGGTTCCCCGCCTGCTCGAGGCCCTGAAGGCGCACGACCTCACCCTCGAGAAGATCTGGATCACCCACGGCCATCTGGACCATGCCGGCGGCACGGCGGCGCTCAAGGAGATCACCGGCTGCCCCATCGAGGGACCGCATCCCGACGACGCCTTCTGGATCGACGATATCGGAACCTCCGGCGCGCGCTGGGGCATGCCGGACGCCAAGACCTTCACGCCGGACCGCTGGCTGGCCGATGGCGACATAGTGACGCTGGGGGAGACCCAGTTCGAGGTCTATCACTGCCCGGGCCACACCCCCGGCCACGTGGTCTTCTTCCACCGCGAGGCGCGTTTCGCCCAGGTGGGTGACGTCCTGTTCCAGGGTTCCATAGGCCGCACCGACTTTCCGCGCGGCAATCACCAGCAGCTCATTGACTCCATCACCGGCCGGCTGTGGCCGCTGGGCGACGATGTCGCCTTCGTGCCGGGCCACGGTCCGATGTCGACCTTCGGCGCCGAACGGCGCACCAATCCCTTCGTCGCCGACGAGGTGCTCGCCGAGGCATGATGCTTTCAAGCGTGAAATCCGGGCGTTACGGGAGGGCGTAAGGATGACGCGAATGGACACCTCGGCAGATCAGCTTCACCAGACCGCGCGCATCCTGATGGTCGATGACGACCCGGGCATCCGTGACGTTGTTTCCGACTTTCTCGGCAAGCACGGCTACGCCGTCGACACCGCGGGCGACGCACGCGAGATGGAACAGGCCCTGGAACGCGGCCCCGTCGACCTCATCGTGCTGGACGTCATGTTGCCCGGAGAGGACGGCCTGGCCATCTGCCGCCGCCTGGCGACGGGCGACGGCCCGCCGATCATCATGCTGTCGGCCATGGGCGGGGACACCGACCGCATCGTCGGCCTCGAACTGGGCGCTGACGACTATCTCTCCAAGCCCTGCAATCCGCGCGAACTGTTGGCCCGAGTGCGGGCGGTGCTGCGCCGCGCCGAGCAACGCGGCCAGTCCACGAGCGCCACCGCCGGCTGCGAGTTCGCCGGCTGGCGCCTCGACCTGATGCGGCGCGAACTTCGCTCGCCCCACGGCGTGGTGGTCAACCTGTCTTCCGGCGAATTCTCGCTACTCCGCACCTTCGTTGAGCGCCCTCAGCGGGTCCTGACCCGGGACCAGCTCCTGGAGTTCGCGCGCGGGCCGGATTCCGAAGCCTTTGACCGAGCCATCGACGTGCAGATCAGCCGCCTGCGGCGCAAGCTGGACGACGGCGGCGGTCAGGACCTGATCCGGACGATCCGCAACGAGGGCTACATGTTCACCGCCAAGGTGAAACGGGGATGAGACTTCCCTGGTCGGGACGGCCGACGGCCTCGCTGTTCGCCCAGCTCCTGGCCCTGATCGGCATCAGCCTGGTGGCCGCCCAGACCATCAGCCTGGTCATGCTGTTCAACCTGCCGCCACCCGCGCCGGACTTCTACCGGGTGAGCGAGATCGTCGCGGCGTTCCGGGGCGCCACGCCAACCTTCACCGAACGGCGCCCGCTGACCGTCAAGTTCGTCGACACCGCGCCCCAGCTGCCGATGGAGGGCCGCATGGCGCCGATCATCCGGCATCAGCTGGCCATGGCCCTCGGCGTCCCGGACGAGCGCGTGGTGGTCGCCTCGACCTCCCGCTTCCCGGTCTCGGACCGCCGGGTGTTCCGCATCGTCCGCGACCGCATGGCGCGTGAGGGCGGCGCCGCGGAACGCGAGGAACACTTCCTGATCGCGCCCTTCGACGTGGGGGTCCGCCAACCGGACGGCAGATGGATGATCGTGCGCCCTGAGCCCGCGATCGGGCTCGATCCCTGGCAGCAGAGGATCATCCTGTGGTTCCTGCTCTCGGGCCTGGCCATGGCGCCCGTGGCCTACGTCTTCGCGCGTCGGCTGTCGGCGCCCATCGGCCTGTTCGCCGACGCCGCCGAGCGGCTGGGGCGCGATCCCCGCGCCGCGCCGCTGTCGCTGAAGGGCCCCGCCGAGGTGGCCATCGCCGCGCGGGCCTTCAACGACATGCAGGAGCGCCTGCGCCGCTATGTGGAGGACCGCACGGCCATGGTCGGCGCCATCGCCCACGACCTGCGCACGCCGCTCACCCGCCTGCGGTTCCGCATCGAGAGCGCGCCGGAGGATAGCCGCGCCAAGATGGCCGCCGACATCGACCAGATGGAGGAGATGATCTCCGCGGCCCTGACCTTCGTGCGCGACGCCACCCGCGCCGGGGAGCGCACGCCCCTGGAGCTCTCCTCCCTGCTGGAGAGCGTCTGCGACGAGATGGCCGAGACCGGCGCCGACACCGAGGTCGAGCGCGGCGAAAAGGTGGTCCTTCACGGCGATCCGGTGGCCCTGCGCCGCATGTTCACCAACCTGCTCGACAATGCCGTGAAATACGGCGGCCGGGCCCGGGCGCGGGTCTTCGTCGACGCCGCCAGCGCCGTGGTCGAGATCGAGGACGACGGCCCCGGCATCCCCAACGAGGATCGCGAACGGGTCTTCGAACCCTTCTACCGCCGCGAACCCTCGCGCAGCCGCCAGACCGGCGGAATAGGGCTGGGCCTGGCTGTCGTGCGCTCCGTGGCCCGTGGTCATGGCGGAGACGTCTCCCTCGTCAACCGCGCAGGCGGCGGACTGACCGCCCGGGTCCAGCTGCCGCTCTAGGCTTTTGTTGCCACACCGACATTGCCGCGTAACGCCGGTTTGCTCTTGAGACGATGAGCCTGCGCAACGGCGCATCTGACGGTTGGCTGCGGTTCAGGTAGAGCAGGCTAAACCATTGGGCGAATTTCGGAGATTCCCGGTCGCATGAGCCCCTCCCCCACCCGTTCGGCCAGGCGCCTGCCTCGCGCCGCCTGGATCGTGCTCGCCGTCGTGGCCCTGTTGGCCGTGGGGCTGGTCGGCTGGCAGATGATGAAACCCAAGGCGCCGAAGGATCCCTACCGGACGGCGGCGGTGGAGACCGGCTCGATCACCAAGTCGGTCTCGGCCTCCGGAACGTTGGAAGCCCTTGTGACGGTGGACGTGGGGTCGCAGATCTCTGGTCAGATCACCCGGGTGATGGTCGACTTCAACGACGAGGTGAAGCGGGGCCAGGTGCTGGCCGTGCTCGATCCCCAGACCTATGAGAGCCGGGTCCAGCAAGGCCAGGCCGACGTGGTGGCCGGCCAGGCCGCCCTGCGCCAGGCCCAGGCGGGCCTGGCCTCGGCCCAGGCCGACTACAATCGCAAGAAGACGCTGGTGAGCCAGGGCATCTACGCCCCCTCGACCCTGGACGTCTCCCAGGCCGCCTTCCGCCAGGCCCAGGCCGGGGTGGACAGCGCCCGCGCCCGCATCGCCCAGAGCCAGGCGGCCCTGCGCAGCCAGCGGGTGGATCTGGGCCGCACCACCATCGTCGCCCCCATCGACGGGGTGATCGTCGACCGCCAGATCGAGCCCGGCCAGACCGTGGCCGCCAGCCTGCAGGCGCCGATCCTGTTCCGCATCGCTCAGGATCTGTCGAAGGTGGAGGTCAAGATCTCCGTCGACGAGGCCGATATCGGCCAGGTGCAGGAGGGCCAGTCGGTGAAGTTCACCGTCGACGCCTTCCCGGACGAGAACTTCACCGGGATCGTCACCCAGGTCCGCAAGCAGCCGGTCACCGAGCAGAACGTAGTGGCCTACATCGTCATGGCCGAGGCCGACAATCCGCGCGGCAACCTGCTGCCCGGCATGACCGCCAACGCCGACATCGTCATCCAGCAGAAGCCCAACGTCACGAAGGTCCCGGTCGCGGCCCTGCGCTGGACTCCGGCCAGCGAGAACGGCCAGACCGTGCGTGCGCCGGGCTTCGGCCCGCCCGGCATGGGCGGCCCCGGCGGCGGGGGCGGCGGCCAGCGCCAGCAAGGCGGCGGCGGACGCCAGGGCGGCGGCATGGGCGGCCAGCGCATCATCGCCCAGCTCGACCTCGACGCCGACCAGCAGAAGAAATGGGACGCCATCCAGGCCGAGCTGCGCGAGAAGTCGGCGGCGGCCTTCGCCGCGGCGGGCGGCGACCGCACCGCCGCCCGCGAGGCCATGCGCAAGAACATGACCGAGGCCTTCGGCAAGTTGGAACCCTCTCTGAAGCCCGGCCAGAAAACCAAGCTCGCGGCCCTGCGCGCCACCCTCGGCCAAGCCCGCGGCGACCGCTCGGGATTCACTGGCGGCGTGGTCTACGTGCTGCGCGACGACAAGCCGGTTCCGATCCCGGTGCGGGCGGGCGCCACCGATGGCTCGTTCACCGAGATCCGCGGCGCGCTCAAGGCCGGCGACCAGGTGATCATCGGCGGCGGACCGAAGGCCAAGATCAAGGCGCCCTCGCCCATGGGCGGCCCGACGGGCGGCGGTGGCGGCGTGCGGGTGCGGATGTGACGCCGTGATCGAGATCTCCGATCTCCGGAAGCTCTATGTGATGGGCGAGGAGGAAGTCGCCGCCCTGGCGGGCGTCACACTCTCCATCGGCCGCGGGGAGAACGTGGCGGTGATTGGGCCTTCGGGCTCGGGCAAGTCGTCGCTGATGAACATCCTGGGCGGCCTCGACCGTCCGTCCTCAGGCGTCTACCGCTTTGAGGGTGAGGAGGTGGGGGCGTTCAGCGACGACGAGTTGGCCGAGTTCCGCCGGCGGCGGATCGGCTTCGTGTTCCAGTCCTTCCAGCTGCTGCCGCGGCTGACCGCCCTACAGAACGTCGAACTGCCGATGATCTATGCGGGCCTGGCCCCGCGCGAGCGCCGAGACCGCGCCGCCGAGATGCTGGAGCGCGTCGGCCTGGGGCCGCGCATGGGCCACAAGCCGACCCAGCTCTCCGGCGGCCAGCAGCAGCGGGTGGCCATCGCCCGCGCCCTGGCCAATTCGCCCGACCTGCTGCTCGCCGACGAGCCCACCGGGGCGCTGGACACCCAGACCGGCCAGGAGGTGCTGGCCCTGTTCAAGCAGCTCAACGGGGAAGGCCTGACCCTGATCCTGGTCACGCACGATCACGACGTGGCGGCCTCCACCGATCGCCGCATCTCCTTCCGCGACGGTCTGGTGGTCTCAGACGAGCGAGGGGCCTGACCATGCGCTCCATCGAGCTTCTACGCTTCGCCACGGGCGCCATCATCGCCCACCCCATGCGCTCGGCCCTGACCTCGCTGGGCGTGGTGATCGGGGTGGCGGCGGTGGTGATGATGACCTCCATCGGCCTGGGCGCGCAGCAGAGGGTGACCTCGACCATCGCCGGGCTCGGCTCCAATCTGATCATCGTCTCGCCCGGCGCCTCCCGAGGCGGCGCCGGGGGCGGCGGAGGCGGCTTCGTGATGGGCGCCGCGGGTTCGGGCCAGTCCCTGAAGGACGCCGACGCCGAAGCCATCGCCAAGCAGGTCGAGAACGTCGCCGCCGTCGCCCCGGTGGTGCGCGGCCAGGCCCAGCTCACCGCCGACGGCGCCAATTGGAACAGCCGCATCGAGGGCGTAACCCCGGACTACCTGGTCGCCCGCGACCTCTCCATCGCCTCGGGCCGCATGTTCGACGAGCGCGAAGCGCGCCAGGGCCGCAAGGTGGTGGTGATCGGTCAGACCGTGGCGCGCGAGCTGTGGGGCGATCTCGACCCGGTCGGCCGCCGGGTGCGGGTGCGCAGCGTTCCCTTCGAGGTGATCGGGGTGCTGGAGTCCAAGGGCCAGTCCAGCTTCGGCCAGGACCAGGACGACGTCCTGCTGGGCCCGCTGGAGGCGGTGCGCTCTCGCATCGTCGGCCGCCGCGCCCGCGGCGACACCGTCCAGACCATCTATGTGAAGGCCGTCGACGCCGACAGCCTGGACCGGGTGCAGGAAGACGTCGTCAACCTGCTGCGCGAGCAGCATCGCATCCGCGCCGGCGACGATGATGATTTCCAGACTCAGAACATGGCCTCGATCCTCCAGGCGTCCCAGGCGGCCGTCGCCACCTTCACCATCCTGCTGGCCGCGGTGGCCGCGGTGTCGCTGGTGGTGGGTGGGGTCGGCATCATGAACATCATGTTGGTGGCCGTCACCGAGCGCACCCGGGAGATCGGCCTGCGCATGGCGGTGGGGGCGAAACGCTCGCAGGTTCTGATTCAATTCGCCCTCGAGGCGATCACGCTTTCGTTGGCTGGCGGCCTGATCGGCCTGCTGATCGGCGTGCTTGGGGCCATCGCCGTCGCCAAGCTGGGCTCCTGGCCGGTGGCGATTCCACCGTGGGCAGGCCCTATCGCGCTAGGGTTTTCCAGCCTCGTGGGCCTGGTGTTCGGAGCCTATCCATCCTGGCGCGCGGCGCGTCTCGACCCCATCGAGGCGCTACGGCGCGAATAGGTCGCAGGCGCCGATCGCACTTTCCTCGCAACCTCAGCCGCATCTGGCGAGTTTGCTTGACCGTAACGGAAGTCGCGGCGTCGCCGCATCCCCCAACGGTCGACGCATTAGAGGAGTCGCTCATGGACCTTGATCCGAACGCCAAGCCGAAATCCCGCCGAGGGTTCGCCGCCATGAATCCCGAACGCCGACGCGAGATCGCCCGCAAGGGCGGCGCCAGCGTCCCGGGTGAGAAACGAAGTTTCGCCAAGGACCGCGACCTCGCGGCTTCGGCGGGTCGCAAGGGCGGGGAATCGTCCCGTGGGGGCGGTCGCACCCGCGGAGAACGCCTGGAGAGCTAGGCTCTCAGTAGGACCACCGCGAAGCTCGGAGCGGGGCTTTCCCAGCGCCGCTCCAGCTTCCACCCCGCCTGTTCCGCCAGCTTCGCGAAGCCGTCCACGGTGAACTTGTAGGAGTTCTCCGTATGGATCGTCTCTCCGGTCTTGAAGCGGAACGTGGCCCCCGCCGCGCGGACGCTCTGGTCGCTCCGGCTCACCAGATGCATCTCCATCCGGCTTTCCTCCGCGTTCCACACCGCGCGGTGTTCGAAGGCCGAGAGATCGAAATCCCCTTCAAGCTCCCGATTGATCCGCGCCAGCAGGTTCAGGTTGAAGGCGGCCGTGACGCCCTGGGCGTCGTCATAGGCCGCCACCAGGGTCTCGGCGTCCTTGACCAGGTCGATCCCCACCAGGAAGCCGGCGCCCTCGCCCAGCAGATGTTTGGCGGCGCTCAGGAATACGACCACCTCCTGGGGCCGGAAGTTGCCGATGGTCGAACCCGGGAAGAAGCCGACCCGCGGTCGCTCGCCCACCTCGCCCGGCAGGTCCAGCGCGGTGGTGAAGTCGTCCACCAGGGGCGCGACCTCCAGGCCCGGATAGTCCCGACCGATGGCTTCAGCGGCGGCGTCCAGGGCCGAGCGGCTGATGTCGATGGGGACATAGACTCCGGTCCGCGGCGCCGCGTCGAGCAGGATGCGGGTCTTGGTGCTGGCGCCGCTGCCGAACTCCACCAGGGCCGCGCCGGCCGGAATGTGGGCGGCCATGGCCGGGGCCGTCTCGCGTAGCAGGGCGACCTCGGTGCGGGTCGGATAGTATTCCGGCAAGTCGGTGATCGCCTCGAACAGGGCCGAGCCCTCGGCGTCGTAGAAGTACTTTGCGGGCAACTCCTTACGACCCTGGGACAGACCGCGGCGCACGTCGGCGGCGAAGGCGCTGCCGTCGTCCTCGACCCGGACCACGGCGTCCCACGCCAGGCGCAGGCCTGAGAACATCCAGCGCTGCTGGGGCTGGAAGAAGTTGCGATAGCTGGCCCGGGTGTGGCCCTGCGGGGTCACGCAGCAACCGCCGCGCAGCACCATCTGGCCGATCATGAACTTGCCGTTGTATTCGCCCACCGCCCCATCGGCCGGATGGAACCCGGGATAGGGGCCATAGGCGCTCCGGGTCCATTCCCAGGTGTCGCCGAACATCTGGCGCAGGCCCGACACTCCGGCGGGCGTCGCGGCGGGGCCAAACTGGCCGCTGCCCAGGAAGTTGCCCCGCGCCGGCAGGTCGCGGGCGGCATGCTCCCACTCCGCCTCGGTGGGTAGGCGCGCCCCGGCCCAGGTGGCGTAGGCGTCGGCCTCGTAGAAGCTGATGTGGGTCACCGGGGCGTGCGGGGCGATGGCGCGCAGACCTTGCAGGGTCATGGCCCGCCAACCGGACGGCGCCTCCTGCCAATAGAGCGGCGCATTCCAGCCTTCGGCCTGCACCGTTGCCCAGCCTTCCGAGAGCCAGAGTTCGGGGCGCGCATAGCCACCGTCGGCCATGAAGGCCAGCCACTCGCTGTTGGTCACCAGCCGGTCGGCCAGGCGATAGGGCTGGAGATAGACCTTGTGGCGCGGCCCCTCGTTGTCGAAAGCGAAGTTCGCGCCCGAATGGCCAATCTCCACCAGCCCGCCGGCGAAGTCCACGGGCCGCGCGGGACCGGGATCGGCGCCCACCGGCAGGGCCGGCGCCGGGGCGTAGGCCGGTTTCAGCGGCGACTGGGAGAACAGGTGCAGGATGTCCATCAGGATCAGCTCCTGATGCTGTTCCTCATGGGCCAGGCCCAGGTCCAACAGGTCGGCGACACCGTAGGCGTCCTGGCGCAGCAGCCGGGCCATGCCGTCGTCCACATGGGCGCGATAGGCCTTGACCTCGTCCAGCGACGGGCGCGTCAGCAGTCCCCGCTGCGGCCGCGGCTGGCGGGGGCCGAGAGCCTCGTAATACGAATTGAACAGGTAGGCGAAACTGGGGTTGAACGGCCGATAGTCGGCCAGCCGTGGGATCAGCAGGAAGGTCTCGAAGAACCAGGTCGTGTGGGCCAGGTGCCACTTGGTCGGGCTGGCGTCGGGCATCGACTGGGCGAGTTGGTCTTCGGCCGACAGATGCGCGGTCATGGCCAGGCTGGCCTCGCGCACGCGCCGGTAGCGCGCGGCGGCCTCCGCCTGGGCGGCCCGGTGCAGGGCGGGTGCGGCGGCGGTCTCGTCGGATGGCGCCATGGGACTGCTCCTGTCACCGCGTTGAAGGGATGGCTTCGGCGGACCGGGTCCCCAAACGCCGCCACCCCCGGGGCGTTCCGGTAACGTGGGTACTCGCCGGCCATCCGCAAGGCGGAACACATGGAGTCCGAACGCGTTCACCTGCCACGAGAGGTCGGCCCCTGGCCGCGCTCGATGGCTCGGGGCGTGTCGAGGACATCATGAGCGGAGAGAGCGACTGGCGTAATGACGTCGTCGGCATGATTCCGGCGCTGCGAGCGTTCGCCTGGTCACTGAGCCACAACGGCTCCGACGCCGACGATCTGGTCCAGGACACCCTGATCAAGGCCTGGACCAACCGCGAAAAGTTCGAGCCCGGCACCAACCTACGGGCCTGGCTATTCACGATCCTCCGCAACACCTACTACACCCAGGTGATCCGTCGCCGCCGCGAGGTGCGCGACGAGACCGGAGAATATGCCGGCGCCTTGCGCAGCCCGCCGACCCAGGACTGGAGCGTGGCCATGCACGCCCTGCAGGACGCCCTGGCCCAGCTGCCCCCCGAACATCGCGAGGCCCTGGTGCTGGTGGGCGCCGCGGGCCTCTCCTATGAGGAGGCCGCCGAGATCTGCGGCTGCGCGCTCGGCACCATCAAGAGCCGGGTCAATCGCGCCCGCGCCCGGCTTCTCAAGATCATGGACGCCGAGGACGCCACCGACGTCATGGCCCTGGAACATACGGCCAGCGCCAACCGCGCCTAGCCGGGGCGCTTCCGGCCGCTAGTATGCCGCCGACTCGCAGCCCCCGACCGGATATTCCATGCGCCGAACCTGCCTCTCCGCCGTCCTCGCCCTCCTGATCGCCGGTCCCGCCCTCGCCGCCCCCAAGGACGACGTGACGAGGATCGTGGGCAGCGCGGCCTTCAAGGCGGCGGCGGCGACCCTGGACGCCGAGCATGACCGCACGGTCGGCGACATCGTCACCCTGACCGAGATCCCCGCCCCGCCGTTCAAGGAGGCCGAGCGGGCCCAGGCCTATCGCGCCATGTTCGAAGCCCATGGCCTGAAGGACGTGGAGATCGACCCCGAGGGCAATGTCATGGGCCTGCGCAAGGGGACCAAGTCCGGGCCGGTGGTGGTGGTCTCCGCCCACCTGGACACCGTCTTCCCGGAAGGCACGAACGTGAAGGTCCGCCGCGAGGGAACCAAGCTCTACGCCCCGGGGGTCGCCGACGATTCCCGCAGTCTGGCCGTGCTGCTGGCCTGGATCCGGGCCCTGGACGCCGCCAAGATCAAGACCCGCAGCGACATCCTGTTCGTCGGCACGGTGGGCGAGGAAGGCGCGGGCGACCTGCGCGGGGTCCGCTATTTCTTCGGCCAGGGGAAGTACAAGGACAGGACCAAGGCCTTCTTCTCGGTCGACGGCATCGACCCCGCCCACATCACGCGCGTCGGCGTCGGCTCGAAGCGCTACCGGGTGACCTTCAAAGGTCCGGGCGGGCACAGCTACGGCGCCTTCGGGATCGTCAATCCGATGGCGGCCATGGGCAAGGCGATCGCCGACCTCTACGCGATCCAGCCGCCCGTCGAGCCGAAGGTGACCTATTCGGCCTCAGTCATCGGCGGCGGAACCTCGGTCAACGCCATCCCCGACAAGGTGTTCACGGAGTTCGACATGCGCTCGGCCGACGCCGCCGAGCTCGCCAAGCTGGAGGCCCAGTTCAAGACGGTGATCGAGAACGCGGTCACCGCGGAGAACGCGGCCCGCTCCACCCGCGTCGGCGCGGTCAGCGCCGAGCTGACCCCGATCGGCGACCGGCCTGCCGGCAATACGCCCCAGGACGCCGCCATCGTGGCCAACACGATCGCCGCCATAACCGCCCTCGGCTACATCCCGAGCTTCGAGGCCTCGTCCACCGACGCCAACGCACCAATGGCCAAGGGCGTCCCGGCCATCACTATCGGCTCGGGCGGAACCGGCGGTCGCGCCCACTCCACCGACGAATGGATCGATGTGGAGAAGGGCCCCAGCGTGCGCGGCATGACCGTCGGCCTGGCCGCGGTCCTGGCGACGGCGGGCGTCGACTAACGCCTAGGGTCAGTTTGAACTCCTCCTCTCCCCCCGAAAGACGGGTGGAGAGGAGCGAGTGTGCCGGCGGTCCCCAACGCCCTCAGTTCTCCGGATAGATCACCGGCAGCACCAGGGCCGAGGGGTGGGCGGCGTCGTGATAGACGCTGTTGAGGGCCACCCGGGGCTTCAGCTTCCGGCCGCCAGCCGCTTCGCCGGTGTTGGGGTTCACCTCGAAGCGCGGACTGTTCGACGAGGTGATGTGCAGGGCGATGCGATGGCCCTTCTCGAAGGTGATCGCCGTGCCCCACAGGTCGATGACCAACTCTTCCGGAGCGTTGGGCGTCATCGGCTTGACGTCGTCGGCCATGCGGCCGTTGCGGAACCGTGCGCGGACCGGGGCGTCCAGCACGATGGCCTCGTAGCCGTCAGGATAGACGTCGACCAGCTTGGCCATGAAGTCGGTGTCGGGGCCGTCGGTGGCGGCGTTGAGCTCGACCTTCACGGGGCCGGCGATCACCACGTCCTTGTCCAACGCCGGGGTCTGGAAGCGCAGATAGTCCTGCCGCGTCGGGATCGCCCGCTGGTCCATTGGGCCCCGGTCGAAGGTCAGGTTCGCGCCGCCCACGGTCTCCACGGGCTTGGCGGGATCGAAGCGGTAGGTGGTCTTCGAGTCCTCCGCCGTTGGCGGCGCGGTGCTTAGGCCCTTGTCGGGCGTGAGGAAGTAGCGGACCTCGCGGTGGGCCGGCGGCCAGTTGGCCGAAGTCATGATCCGGCTCTTGGGCGAAGAGGCGCCCTTCCGCGCCGAAGCCATCATGAAATAGCTGACCGGCGGCTCGTCCATGATGCCGTTCGGGGCGCCCTTCAGCCAGTGGTCGAACCAACGGATCTCCTGGTCGCCGGCGGCCTTGAGCGCCTGCTCGTAGCCCGGATAGGCCAGGTCGCCCGAAAGTTCCCCGTGGCCGAAGGGGCCCATCAGCACCTTCTGATTGCCGCGCGCGCCCTTTGCGCCGTGGTTCTGCAGCCAGGCGAAGTTGCCCGTCGCCCCTTCTTGGAAGATGTCGTACCAGCCGCCGACATTGTAGATCGGGATGCGGATGTACTTGCGGTTGGCGCTCATCGATCCGTGGTTCCAGAACACGTCGTCACCGATCCGGGCGCGGCTCGCCTCGATGACCTTGTCGTCGACGCCCTGCTCCTTCAGCCAGCCGCTGGTGTCCTTCTCCTTCGGGACCCCGCCCGGCGCGCGGTACTCGCCGAGGTCGCTCGGAGCGACCACGACGTAGGCGGCCTTCAGGGCCGGGTGGGCCGCCATGGCGGCGGCGTTCCCCGTGATGCCCAGGGCCGAGCCGCCGGTGATCCCGACCTTACCGTTGCTCCAGGGCCGACCCGCGATCCAGTCGAGGGTGTCGTAGCCGTCCTCGATGTCGTTCTCGAACGCCAGGTAGGCGCCCTCCGAGCGTCCCTTGCCGCGTGCGTCCTGGACCACGAACACATAGCCGGCGTCGGTGTAGCGCTTGGCCTGGGCGGCCAGGCGCCCGGGCGCTTCCGGTTTGTCCGCCGGGCCGTCCTTCAGATAGGGCGTGCGTGAGACGATCACCGGCCAGGGGCCCTTCCCCGCCGGCTTGAACACATTGGCCGCCAGCTTGACGCCGTCGCGCATGGCGGCGAACTCCTCCACCCCACCCGGAACCACCGAGGGGCCGGACTGGGCGTATGCCGGACCAACCGCGAGCGCGAAGGCGAGCGCCGAGGCGGCGGCGAAGGACTTGAACATCGATGTTTCCCCGGGGCGGCTGTTGGTCGCCGCCTGAAATGGCCTTGGCTTCGAAATGGGCGGCGCGAAGCCGCGCCCGCATCTAACCACAAGCACGCGACAGAAAAGAACCCCGCCGGCCGGGGCCGACGGGGCAAAGTGTTCCGGGGAGGAAGGTCGGCGTCTAGGCGGCCAGGCGCTGCGAGCGGCGCAGGCCCATGAACTGCAGTTCGGCGAAGGCGGCGACCGCCAAGGCCTGGCCGACCACGAAGGCGTAGCCGAGGGGCGTCGGTTGCGCCCAACCGAGCGCCAGCAGCATCAGGCTCTCGATCGCCCAGATGGCGTTGCCGACGATCACCAGCCAGACCACCGCGCCGGGCAGGCTGGCGCGCACGCCCAGGAAGCCGACGAAGGCCGCGTAGGCGATCAGGAAGTATCCGGCCGGCTCGGTCAGGGCGGCCTGCAGGCCGGTGAGGCTCTCGAGGGTCGCTCCGCCGAAAGCGAGCAGGACGCCCGTGGCGCCGCTGGCGAACGCGTCGGCGGCGAAGGCGCGGCGAAGGAACTGGGACGAGGCGATCATGGGTGGCTCCCTTGGCTTGGCCCAGGGTCGTCCCAGGCGTGAGCCGAAAATGCCGATCCCCCCGCCCAGGGTCGATTACGCCTCAGGTAATGGGCGCCATGTCGTCGGCCATCCGGCGGCCGGCGGCGTGGAAGCCGCGGGCCGACCATGCTAAATTCGGCCCGTTCCAAAACGAGGGAGGCACGCATGTCCTTGCGTATCAGCGATCTCGCCCCGGACTTCCAAGCCGACACCACCGAAGGCCGGATCAGCTTCCACGACTGGCTCGGAGACTCCTGGTGCATCCTGTTCTCGCACCCGAAGGACTTCACGCCGGTCTGCACGACCGAACTTGGCTATCTGGCCAAGCTCAAGCCGGAATTCGACAAACGAAACTGCAAGGTTATCGGCCTGTCGGTCGATCCCGTCAGCGACCACGAACGCTGGCTCGGCGATATCGCCGAAGCCACCGGCTACAGCGTCAACTATCCGATCATCGGCGACAGTGATCTCGCCGTGGCCAAGCTCTACGACATGTTGCCGGCCGACGCCGGAGCCACCGCCCAGGGTCGGACGGCGGCCAACAATCAGACCGTGCGTTGCGTCTACATCATCGGCCCCGACAAGCTGATCAAGGCGATGCTGGTCTATCCGATGAGTTCAGGCCGCAACTTCGACGAGGTGCTCCGGCTGCTGGATTCCTGCCAGCTCACCGCCCGGCACAAGGTCGCCACCCCCGCCAACTGGAAGCGCGGCGAGGACGTGATCATCGTGCCGTCGGTCAGCGACGATGAGGCGCGCGAGCGCTTCCCCGGCGGCTGGACGGCGGTGAAGCCCTATATCCGCGTCGTTCCGCAGCCCGGCGCTTGACGCACGCCCACGACCGGACGCACCGTTCCGGGATCTCGGGAGGTGCGCCATGGTCTTCGAGACGATCCAGGTCGGTGGCTGCCGGTCCTATCTGATCGGCTGCGCCGACACCTGCGCCGCGGTCCTGATCGATCCTGAGATCAGCCAGATCGATCGCTATCGCGGCCTCGCCGCGCGCGACGGCCTAGTGATCCACTATGTCGTCGACACCCATACCCACGCCGATCACTTCTCGGGCGCGCGGGAGATCGCCGGGGCGCTCGGGGCCAAGGTCGTCATGAATCGCGACAGCCCCGCGCCCTATGTCGACATGCGGCTGGACGACGGCGACATGCTGCTGATCGGGCATATGCGCCTCCAGGCCATGCACACCCCCGGTCACACGGCCGACTCCATGACCCTGCTGGCGGAGGACCGCATCTTCACCGGCGACACCCTACTGATCGGCGGGACCGGGCGCACCGACCTGCCGACCGGCGACCCGGAAGCGCTCTACGACAGCCTGTTCAACAAGATCCTGAAACTGGATCCGGCGCTCGGCGTCTATCCGGCCCACGAGTACAAGGGGCGCGAGAGCACGACGATCGGTCGGGAGATCGTCGACAATCCACGCCTGCAGAAGCGTGATCGCACCGAGTTCGTCGCGATGATGCGCGAACTGAACCTCTCGGCCCCCACCCACCTCACCGAGGCCCTGCGGGTGAACATGAGCGGCAAGAAGTCGGTGGCCCAACTCCTGGCCGAGGCCTCCTCAGCAGTGCCCTTCGTCGGCCTGGGCGAGCTGTCGCAGCGTCTTGAACGGCGCGAGAATGACCTGATCGTGCTGGACGTGCGCGAGCGGGACGCCTTCGAGGTAGGCCACATACCCGGCGCGCGCTGGCTGCCGAGAGGTCAACTGGAGCTACGGGTCAACGAGACCTTCCCCGACCCGACGGTGCGCATCCTGACCTATTGCGAGTTCGGCAAGATCTCCACCCTGGCGGCGGCGACGCTGCAGTCGCTCGGCTTCACCCGCGCCGTGGCCCTGGACGGCGGCATGACGGCCTGGCGAGAGGGCGGCTATCCGGTCGAAACCTAGCCCCGATGGGGCTGGCGGCCTGATCCGCGAGCAACTGGATTATCGGGGTTGAAGGTTCACCAAAGTCGCTTCCTTGCGAACGCATGGCCTGACCCAGATTTGAGATAACGTTCGAAGGCTTCGGCTTTTGGGCGATCGCTAAACGCGACATAGGTCGCTATTCGCCATGGCGCGAACTTCGAGGTGTGCTTCGACTTGCCGGCGTTGTGTTCGCGAAGCCGTTGGCGCAGGTCGTTTGTGACGCCGACGTAGCGCTCACCCGCGTAATCGATACTTTCGAGCAGGTAGACGTAGTGCAGGTGACGCCCTCCTTCGCTGAAGCTTCGAAGGGCATCCTGCTTCGCATTGGCTGCAGATCCAATCCTGCGAAGCGCATAGCGCGAAGCAGGATGGCGGTGACGCAGGGATTCGAACCCTGGATACGCTTTCACGTATGACGATTTAGCAAACCGTTGCCTTCAGCCACTCGGCCACGTCACCATTTGATTTGGCTCGGGTTTTCTCCCGACCCGGCGGCGGAGCGGCGGCCGGCTGGATCGTCCCGCCCGCATGTCCCTCCGAAGGGACGGTTCTAATAGCCGAAGCTTTCCAGACGGGCAACGCGGGGATGGGAAAATGCTCGCCAAGCGTGGCATTGCGCCGACTCCCGTGCGAGGCGACAATCTCGTGTGACGCGTGCATCCGCCACCGCCAGCGAGACGCCCTCGGGCGAGGCCTTGAGCGACAGACTGAACGCGCGCCTGGACGAGCTGGCCGCGGCGGGGCGCTCGGCGCTGAAGATCGACGCCTCCATCGAGGACATTGCGCGTCTGTTCGTGGAACTGGGCGAGGACGCGATCCTGATGGACTGCGACCTCAAGCGCGACGTGGCCTGGTACCGCGACTGTGAGCTACGCGCCTCCGCGGTCCCGGGCGTTCGGGTGGTGGCGGACGACGGCCGGGAACCCAGTCGCTTCGAGATCTGAACCCCTCCGGACACGAAAACGCCGCCGGTCGTCGACCGGCGGCGCGTCCGTAAGACAGTGAACTGGATCTAGGCGAAGGCCAGGGTCTGACGACGACGCTGGTTGCGCACCGCGCCGCCCACGGCGCCGAAGCCGATGATCATCATCGCCCAGGTGGCCGGTTCCGGCACGGCCGAGATGTCGTAGCGGACCTGACCGAACGAGAAGTCGGCGGTCGAGGAGACCACCGCCTTGTCGAACTTGCCCGAAGCGGCCATCAGGCGAGCGCCGGCGCTGCCGTTGGCCACGCGGTTGACGGTGCCCTGCAGCACGCCGCCCAGATAGTAGTCGATCTGGAAGTTATGCGCCGCGAACGGGTTGGGCTCGGCTTCGAAGCCGAACACCGACAGGACCTTGTCCGACTGGAAGGTGATGGTGGTCAGACCGCCGGTGTAGACGATCTTCGGATTGGCGCCTTCGGTGTCCGGGGGCGAACCCCAGGTCGCCCAGCTGCCGCTGACGCTGCGGACCTGGCCGGCGTCGAAGGTCAGGCTGACGAGGCCGTCGGTCAGGCCCGAGATGGGCGTGAAGTCGGAGCCAGTGATGGCGAGCAGCGTCGTGCCGGACGTGTAGGCCAGATCCGGCGTGGTGATTTGAGTCACCGCAGCAGAGGCCGGTTGGGCGGCGAGGATGACCAGGCCGGCGGTAAGCAAAGCGAACTGTTTCATTGCGGGACTCCCTTGTTCTTTGACGATCGGCCTCCGCAATTGAGGCGCCACCCCGCCGCATTTCCGCCGCTTTCCCACCCGCGACGCGGGTCGCTTCACACGCTATGGGCGTGAAAAGATTGAGAAATTGCAGATAATTCGTTTACCGAACCTTGTTATGCTCA
Source organism: Phenylobacterium sp. (assembly GCF_036677185.1). Classification (GTDB taxonomy): domain Bacteria; phylum Pseudomonadota; class Alphaproteobacteria; order Caulobacterales; family Caulobacteraceae; genus Phenylobacterium. The sequence goes on along the minus strand of NZ_JAKFEN010000006.1, from coordinate 77,829 downwards.
GCCCATGTCACGGTTGCCGGTCACCTATGAGCCGCAGACAAAGCCTCCCAATCCGGGGCTGACGCCGACGCGCCTGTTCCTGGCGCTGCTGTTCGCGGCGTCCTTCGCTCTGCTGGGTTGGATCCTGACGGCCGGTTGAGAGAACGCGCAGCGTTAACCGCTCGCTGAGGCGTGGCGTGGCAAGCTAGAGCCTGATCCCGCCGCTTCCGCTGGTACTCCATGTCCTCCGTCGTCAAACTCGAACGCGCGCCCGTCCCGGAAGAGCCCGTGGACGATACGATCAGCCCGGCCGACGACATGTGGGGTGAGCGCCGCGGTCCGCTGCGGCCCGAACGCCTGTCGCCCACGCGCACCCGCCTCTCGGGCCGGATGTTGACCCGGTTCTTCCAGGCCGGCGACGGCCTGGCGCTGATCGGCGCGGCCCTGGTCGCCCAGTCGCTGTCGGGCGCCTCGGGCGTCTCCGTGCTCCACAGCGCCGCGGGCCTGGCCGTCTTCATCAGCCTGCAGCTGTTCGACACCTACCGCCTGGGCCGGGCTGAAGACCTGGCCCTGCACCTGATGCGGGTCACGGTGGCCGTCGCTGTTGGGGCGGCCGCCTGCTTCGCCATCGCCGCCCCGTTCACGGCCCTGCCGGCCCTGGCCGAGACGCTTGGTCTGTGGGCGCCGTTGGGAGTCCTGGCCATGGCGCTGGCCCACGCCATCTGGTGGCTGAACGTGCGCCGCTGGCGGGCCAACGGCCGGCTGACCCCCAATATCGTCATCGTCGGCGCCACCGGCGCGGCCGAGCGCCTGATCGGCGCCGTGCTGAAGAACCGTGAAGCCAACGTGTTGGGCATCTTCGACGACCGCGCCGCGCGCGCGCCCAAGCGGGTGCGCGACGTGCCGGTGCTGGGCGACACCCAGGCCCTGCTGGACCACCGGATCATGCCCTATGTGGATCGCATCGTGGTCACGGTGCCGTCGGGCGCTCGCGACCGGGTCCGGGCCCTGCTGGCCCGCCTGGAAGTCCTGCCGAATGAAATCACCCTGCTGCTCGACCGTGACGGCGCGGCCGACGAGGCCGTCGCCATCGGCCGCATCGCCGACCTGCCCCTGACCCGGATCTCCGGCGCCCAGATGGATCACGGCAAGGCGCTCGCCAAGCGGGTGCAGGACCTGATCATCGGAACCACCGCCCTGCTCCTCTTCGGGCCGCTGATGCTGTTCGTGGCCGCCGCCGTGCGCATGGACAGCCCGGGCCCGGCCCTGTTCCGCCAGCGCCGCCATGGCTTCAACAACGAAGAGATCGTGGTCTGGAAGTTCCGCTCCATGCGGGTCGAGGCCGCCGACGCCAAGGCCGCGCGCCAGATCAGCGCCGACGACGAGCGGGTCACCCGGGTGGGCCGCTTCATCCGCAAGACCAGCCTCGACGAGCTGCCGCAGATCTTCAACGTGCTGATGGGTGAGATGTCCCTGGTCGGTCCCCGGCCCCACGCCATCGGCATGAAGACCGGCGACGTGGAAAGCCACCGTCTGGTCGCCGAGTACGCCCACCGCCACCGCATGAAGCCCGGCATGACCGGCTGGGCGGCCATCCACGGCTCGCGCGGCGCCGTCGACACCCCCGACCTGGTCAAGCAGCGGGTGTCTCTGGACGTGGAATATATCGAGCGCCAGTCCTTCTGGCTCGACCTCTACATCATGCTGATGACCGTGCCCTGCCTGCTGGGCGACTCCGAAACCGTTCGGTAGCGGGAGGCCAGGGCGATGTTCTGGCGCGGAGTGCTCGGCTACCTGCCGGTCAATATCGTCCAGGGGCTGGTGGGCCTGCTCACCATCGTCCTGTTCACCCGTGTCCTGACGCCGGGCCAGTTCGGCGACTATGCGCTCGGCCTCTCGGTCATGACGCTCGCCCACACCGCGATCTTCACCTGGAACGAGGCCGCGGTCGGCCGGTTCTGGGCCGGCGAGTCTCTCCGCAACGGCGGCGCGGACCACGCCGCCACCGTCCATCGCGCCTGGCTGGGGTTGCTGGCCGTCATTCCGGTGGCGGTGCTGGCCGCCGCGCTCTGGCCGATGAGTCCGTCCCTCAAGCTCGCGGTGATTGCGGGGCTCGTCTCGCTGGTCCCACGCACCTTCGCCAAACTCGGCCAGGAACGCCGCCGGGCGGCCGGCGAGGTCGGCGGCTCGGCCAGCCTCGAACTGATCCAGACCCTCGGCGGCTTCGGCTTCGGCGCGGCGCTCGCCTATGCCGGGTTCGGCGGCGCGGCCCCCCTGATGGGCTTCGGCCTCGCCTCGCTCGTCGCGGTCGCCGTCTGCGCGCGGCCCGAACTGGCCAAGGCCAAGGGCGGACGCTACGAGCCCGCCCGGCTGCGCGAGCATGCGGCCTACGGGGTTCCCCTGGCGGCGTCCCTGATCCTGACCGTGGTGCTGTCGACCACCGACCGCTTCCTGCTCGCGGCCTTCCTGGATAACGCCGCCGTGGCGGTCTACCACGCGGGCTACAGCCTCTCGAACCGCACGCTGGACGTCGCGTTCATCTGGCTTGGCGCGGCCGGCGCGCCGGCCATGGTCATGGCCCTGGAACGCGGCGGACGCGAGGCGCTGGCGAGCGCCGCCCGCGAGCAGTTCTCGGTGATGCTGCTGCTCACCCTGCCGGCCGCCGTCGGGCTGGCCCTGGTGGCGCGCCCCCTGGCCGAACTGATGATCGGCCCAACCATGGCGGCGGGCGCGGCCCAGGTGACGCCGCTGATCGCGCTGGGCGGCCTGCTGGCGGGCCTCAACACCTACTATTTCTCGGAGGCCTTCGTGCTCGGGCGGCGCAGCGGCCTGGCCCTGTGGGCGATGGCGGTTCCGGCGGTGGCCAATCTCGGCCTCAACCTGGCGCTCATCCCCCGGTTCGGGATCGAGGGCGCGCTGTGGTCCACCGTGATCAGCTACGCCCTTGGCGTGGCCGTCGCCATCGTGATGGCCCGCAAGGTCATGCCCCTGCCCGTCCCCTGGCGCGTCCTGGGCGAGGCCCTCGGCGCCGCAGCCGTCATGGCCCTGGTCGTGAGCCGCATCCCGGACCTCGGCGGCTTGCCCGAGCTGGCGCTGAAGGCCGCGACTGGCGGCGCCACCTATGGCGCGATCGTCTTCGCCCTCGACGCGGGCCGGCTGCGCAGCCGCGCCCTGGCGATCCTTCAGGCGCGACGGGCCGGAAGCGCGGCATGACCACCCGGGACGAACCCCTGCGCGACAACGCCGCCTGGGCCGCAGGCGTGGCTGAGCTGTCGATCCTGATCCCGTTCAAGGGTGACGACCCGACGCCGTTGCTGGCGGCGCTCGGCCGTGAGGCCTGCGATGTCGAGCTGGTGGTTCTGGACGACGGCACCGGCGACGAGACCCTGGCGGCGCGGGTCGCCGAGGCGGTCGCGGCCCTGCCCTTCCCCGCCCGCTTCGTGCGGCTGGCGCGCAATGTCGGCCGCGCCAAGGGCCGAAACCGTCTGGTCGCCCATGCTCGCGCCGGTCACTTCTTGTTCCTGGACAGCGACATGCTGCCCGACGGCCGGCATTTCCTGCGCGATTGGCTGGACGTGGTCGCCCGCCAGAACCCGCCGGTGGCGTTCGGCGGCTTCTCCATGCACCAGACCCCGCTCACGCCTGCCCACGCGTTGCACCGGGCCATGGCTTCGCATTCCGACTGCCTCACCGCCGACTGCCGGGCGCGCAATCCCGCCAAGCACGTCTTCACCTCCAACCTGCTGGTTCGCCGCGACGTCTTCGAGAGCGAGGCCTTCGACGAAGGTTTCGCCGGCTGGGGCTGGGAGGATGTGGAATGGGGCATGCGGGTGGCCCGCCGCTGGCCGATCCTGCACGTGGACAACACCGCCACCCACCTCGGGCTCGACACCGCCTCCACCATGGCCGCCAAGTACGAGCAGTCGGCGGCCAACTTCGCCCGCGTGATCGCCGCCCATCCGGCCGTGGTCGCCACCTATCCCAGCTACAGGGTGGCCAAGGTCCTGAAATATGCGCCCCTGCGCGGCCTGTGGCGCCCGGCGCTCAAGCTCTATGCCTTGCTCGAAGGCGCGCCGATCAAGACCCGAGCCTTCGCCATGCGGCTCTATCGGGCGGCGCTCTACGTGGAAGCGGTTTAGGGCAGGAGCGCCTTCAGGAAGGCCGGGCGCTCGACGGTGCCCCGGTTGAAGAACAGGCCGGCCACATTCCCGCCCGCCCCGTTGATCGCGTCGCGCAGCTGGGCCGGGGCGCGCACGTCCGCCTCATCGGCGGCCACCACCAGCACCGTCTGGTCCATGAACGGCGCGACGGTCAGCACCGCTTGAGAGCGCTCGGGCGACGGGGCGTCGACGATGATCACGTCGGCGAACTTGCGCAGGGCGTTCCAGTAATCGCCCGTGGGCAGGACGTGGACCGTCTGGCCGCCCTTGAGCGCATCGCGGCGGAACCGGGTGACCCAGAACCGCGCCGCGCCCACCCGGTGGGCGACCAGGTAGCGGGCGTTGGGCCAGGGCTGGCCGTCGGCTTGCCGCAGGGGCGGCTGGACGGTGAAGAATATCGATCCGTCGGGCGTGGCCGCGGCGGGCTCGCCCATCTTGCCGTAGCGCTCCGCGCCCTGGACCAGGGCCGCATGCTGCGGTGAAGCCAGGAGGTCGAGATCCACCAGCCAGACCGAGCGCCCCGCCCGCTTGGCGGCGTGCAGGGCCAGCTCCCGAGCGACGGTAGAGGCGCCCTCGCCGCGCCGCGCCGCGGTGATCTGGATCACCCGCGCACGGCCGGCCGCCGGTGCGCCAAGCGACGCCCAGAGTTCAGCCATCTCGGCGCTTAGGTCCAACATCTCTCGAATCGCCGCACGCGCAGTTTGCCGAAGCTAACCCAAACTCAGGCCGAACATACCACGGGCTCTACCGGGCCTTGAGCGGAGCGGCGGCCAGGACCGGCAGATCCAGGGTTCGCGAGGCCGACTGGGCGGTCGGCAGGCCTGGGCGCGTGAACATCCGCAGCAGGCCGGCGCTCAGCGCCGTGAAGCCCGCGAACAGGAACGCTAGGATCACCGCGGGCTTGCGCAGGCTCTTGCCCTTGGTCGGCGGGGTGGCGCGGGCGACGATGCGGATGTTGTCGTTGGTCCGCGAGGCGATCTCCTGGGCCGCGCGGCTCTGCTCTTCCTTGACCGAGAAGTCGCGGACATTGGCCTGCAGCACATCGCGGTCCAGGCTGAGCTCCTGGAACTTGGGCTCCAGCTCGGCGAACTTCAGCCGCCGCTGGGTGACCTGCTCGATCTGCGAGATCAGCTCGACCTGGGACTGGCGCAGGGCGTTGACCTCGGCCGTGAGCTGGATCTTCTCGGTCTGCACCGTCTGATAGACCGGATTGACCCCGAAGCGGCGCGCGCCCTCGGCCAGGGTGCGACCGGCGGTGATGCCGGCCTCCAGCTGGGCGATCTGGGCGTCCAGCTCCTGCACCGGCCGGGCGTCGGCGCGATAGCGCGACAGCAGGTCCTCGCGCTGGATCTTCAAGGCCACCAGCTTCTCGCCCGGCGCGCTGGAGACGTCGCGATAGAGCCCGACCTCCGGGGCGATCTGGCCGAACTGGCTCGACAGGGTCGCCAGCCGGCCGATGCGGTCCTGCAGCTGGGCGTCGGTCTGGTACTTCTGCTGCTCGATCTGGGCCTGGAGCTGGGACAGGGAGGCCTTCTCGGCCACGAAGTCGCCGATCCGGTTGTTGTTGAGGAAGTCCTCATAGGCCATGTCGGCCTGGGCCAGCCGGGTCTCGAAATTGCGGCGCTGCTGCTCCAGGGCCGGCGAGTTGGGATCGCTCAGCACCGCGCGGCGGTAGATCAGGTATTCCTCGAGCAGGGTGTTGAGGATCAGGGCGGCGGCCTCCGGGTCCTCATGGGTGAAGCTCACCCGGATGATCGGGGTCTGGGGCGCGGTCTCGATCTTCAGGCTGGATTCGATGCTGCGCACCGCCGAGCTCATGATCTTGCGCTTTTCCTCGGGGCCCGCGGCGGCGTACTTGGCCGCCAGCTTGGGATAGGTGCGCGACAGGCCCAGCTTCTCAACAACCCGCAGCTTCAGCTGGCTGGCGCCGAGGATGGCGGTTTCTGACTGGATCACCTGGTCGGAATCGAGCACCGCACCGCGACCGGCGTCACCCGCCCGGGGCTCGTAGACATATTCCTGTCCGAGGCGGACCAGGACGCTGGATTGGGCTGGATAGGTGGTCTTCAGGGTGAGCGCGGCTCCAACCCCCACGATGAAGATGATCAGGAAGATCGCCGCCATCAGGTAGCGCTCGCGCCACAACAGGGTCGCGAAGTCCGACACGGCATAGCGCGGCCGCGCGGCCCAGTCGCCCCGCGGCGGCACGTCATGCGTCCTAGCTGTCCATGCGCCCGGCGCGGCCATAGAATCCTGTTCCCACCAACTGTTGTGGACCCTGGCGGCGCGCGATTAACACTCCGTTACCCATTCTCCTTAACCTTTAGGCCATGCGCTCCAGAACGCCCCTCATGCTCGTCCTGATCGCCGCCTCCAGCCTCGCGCTCGGCGGCTGCGGCGTGCCGCGCATACCCAGGATGGACCTGCTCGGACGGACCGACGAACCCGCGCCGTCGCGCGGCCAGGCCTTTAGCGACATCCCCTACGCCAACTGGAGCGACTACGAGCCGGATTACCGTTTCTATCCGGGCGACGAGATCGAGGTCTCCCTCCCCTCCGCGCCGGAATTGAACAAGACGGTGACGGTGCAGCCGGACGGGCGGATCGCCCTGCCCCTGATCTCGACGGTGATGGCGGCGGACCGCACGATTCCCGAACTGCAGGCCACGCTCGCCGAGGCCTATTCACGCCAATTGCTGCGCCCCGAGGTCGATGTGGTGGCCAAGGCCGCGCCGCTGAAGGTGTTCGTGGGCGGCGAGGTCGGCACGCCCGGAATGTTCGACCTGACCGGCGATTCCGACGCCCTGCGCGCGGTGATCCAGGCCGGCGACTTCAAGACCAGCGCCGACCGCAGCCGGGTGATCATCATCCGTCGCGGGCCGGACGGCCGGGCCATGATGCGGCGGGCGAATCTGTATCGGGGCCTGAAGAGCGGCGACTCGGACGTGGTGCCCCTGCGCCGGTTCGACATCGTCTATGTGCCGCGCAGCGGAGTGGCCGAGGCCTCGCTGTTCATCCAGCAGTATTTCCGGGACCTGTCGCCGGTGCAGTTCGGCTTCAACTACGCCCTGGGCGATCGGGTCATCAACTGATGCGCGGCGCCGGCGGAGCGATCCGCCGGCCCGAAACTCGGTTCGCGCGGACGGCGATCAGCCGTGGGCCAGCCACTCGCGCGCCTGGCGCTGGGCCTCGGCGACCTCGTCGGAGGCCATCTCCTGGCTCAGTTCCTTGCGGTAGACCTTGGCTTCGATCGAGCCGCGCATGGCCGCCAGGTTGAACAGCATGTGGGCCGACACGTAGTCCAGCGGCGCGCCGCCTTGGCCGGTCGAATAGAGCAGCCCCATCTTGAACAGTTCGTCGCCCGAGGCGTCCGCGCTCGGCAACGGCAGGCCTTCGGTGCTTTCCACGCTCGCAAGCATGAGTTCGTTTCCCTCTCCCCGACCGGCGCGGATCCATTCTGGAACCCCATCCGATCATCCTGAGAGATAGGAAAGTCGATGCGCGCTAAACATAGGGTTAATTACAGCGACTGCGAGATTCTGCCGCAGTCATTTGTACTATTCGCTGCTTTTACTGGTGGGAAAGTTTCGTATCCGGAACCTTAAGTCGACTAGCCGACTGGCGTCCGTCCAGTCGCGGACTATTCCAGCGACTTGCCCATCCGCACCAGGGGGACGGCCACGCCGTCGACCGGCGCCGAGGCGGTGCGCTCGATCTGCGCGAAACCGCAGGCCTTGTAGAGCGGCTCCCCCGCCAGGGTGGCCATGAGCTCGGCCCGGCCATAGCCCTCGGCCAGGGCGGCGGCCTCGCAAAGGCGCAGGATCATCCGCCCCACTCCGCGCCGGGCGAAGGCGGGATGGGTGTACATGGCCCGCACCCGGGCGGCGTCGCGGGCGGGATCCAGCAAGGCCGCGTCGCGCAACGCCACGCTGTGGTCGCCGCCATAGAGGGTGGCGCGGCGGCTCCAGCCGCCGCAGCCGGCCAAAACGCCGTCCTCCTCGACGAGAAAATAGGTGCGGTCGGCCACCAGCTGGGTGTCCAGGCCCATGACCGCCCGGCTGGCGACGATCTCGGCGGGACTGAGGAAGCTCCGCTGGAGGTCATCGATCGCCAGCGCCATCAGGGCGCGCAGGGCCGGCAGATCCGCTTCGGTGGCCAGCCGGCTGGTCAGCATGGCTAGCGCGCCCGCTGTCCGAACAGCACCTTGCGCGCCTCCTCCGCCTCCTTGGTCGGGGCGCCCAGGTTGCGGCTGGTGATGGCCTTGCCGGCCTCGGCGCTGCGCTGCACGGCCTCACGCGCGGCGATGCGGTCGTACCAGGCCTTCACGTTCGGGAACTGATCCAGGACGATGCCCTGCATCTTCCAGGGCGCGACCCAGGGAAAGGCGGCCATGTCGGCGATGGAATAGTCGCCAGCCAAGAAGTCTCGGCCTTCCAGGCGTTTGTTCAGCACGCCGTAGAGCCGCTCGGTCTCATTGGTGTAGCGGATCGCGCCATAGGCCACTTGCCGCTGGTCGGAGATCATTGAGGGCGCGTAGCCGCGGAAATGGTGGGTCTGGCCAGCCATCGGCCCGAGGCCCGCCATCTGCCACATGAGCCATTCCTCGACCTCGACGCGGTTGCGCTCGTCGCGGCCGTAGAACTTGCCGGTCTTGCGGCCGAGATACTGCAGGATCGCGCCCGACTCGAAGACCGAGATCGGCTCGCCGTCCGGTCCCTCGGGATCGACGATGGCCGGCATGCGATTGTTGGGGCTGATGGCCAGGAAGTCGGGCTTGAACTGCGCGCCCGCGCCGATGTTGATCGGGATGAGTTTGTACGGAAGCCCCATTTCCTCGAGGGCGATGGTGATCTTGTAGCCGTTGGGCGTCGGCCAGAAATAGACGTCGATCGGCTCAGCCATGTGTTCTCTCCCGGATGCGGCCACGGGTTCATACATGGCGGGTGCGCCGCCAAGCGCAACCGTCAAGCTGACAGTTCCGTTCAGGTCGAGTTCAGGCGCGACCACTCAGGGTTAGCGCCTGGGACACCAAACCTTCCGATAGGAGGTCATCGCCATGAAGCGCCTTATTCTCAGCCTAGCGGTCGCCGCCGCCGTCGCCGGCCCCATCGCGGCCAGCGCCACCTCCGCCTATGCCGATGACCGCGGCCGGCGCGATCACCGCGAGGACCGCTGGGACCGCCGTGAGGACCGTTGGGACAATCGTCATGATGGCGGTCGCTGGGACCGCCGCGAGGATCGCTGGGATCGCCGCGAGGACCGTTGGGACCGTCAAGACAACCATCGGCACTGGGATCGCGGTCGCCACAATGGCTACTACTACAACAACCGCTGGTACTACGGCCCGCCGCCCCAGGCCTATTACGGCAACCCCTATTATCGCCCTGGCTACGCCGCCTGGCGCCGAGGGTCGCACCTGCCGCCGTACTACCGGACCTACGTCGTGCACGACTATCACCGCTACCACCTGCGCCAGCCGCCGCGCGGCTATGCCTGGTACCGGGTCGGCGACGACTACCTGCTGGCCGCCCTGGCCAGCGGCGTGATCTTCGACATCATCGCCAACAACTGAGCCGAATATCCGGAACCGATCCAGGTCCCGCCCCGGAGTTCCGCTCCGGGGCGCCTTTGTCGCCGCGGGCGCCGTGGGGTCAGGCTTTCGGCCGCCCGCCAAAACGCTATCCTGTCGCCAGACAAGGCGGGAGGAACGCCATGGACCTGATCAGCAACACCTATGTGGAAGGGCGAATCGGCCCCGCCTACCCGGTCGCCTATCCGCCCCTCGCCGGCGTGGATCTGGCCGAGGCCCGAAGCTTCACCAGCGGCCAGCCCTTCGACGCCTATGCGCGCCTGCGCCGCGACGCGCCGGTGATGTGGCATCCCGAACCGAGGGGCGGCCCGGGCTTCTGGGCGGTGACCCGCCACGCCGACGTGATGACCGTGGATGCGGACGCGGTGACCTTCTCGTCGCAGCGCGGCGGCATCCTGATGGGCTACGGCGAGCCGGAAGGCCGCCACGGCCAGCTCCACCGCGCCAGCCTCGACGCCATGATCAACCTGGATGGCCCGCCGCACATGGCCCTGCGCCGCGAGCACATGCCGTACTTCACGCCGTCCTATCTGCGCGGACTGACAGACAGGGTGTCGGCCGAAGTGACCCGGCTGCTGGACGACATGGCGAAGAAGGGCCGCTGCGACCTGGTGTCGAACTTCTCGGCCCACCTGCCGCTCTACACGCTGTGCGAAATCCTGGGCGTGCCCGAGGCCGACCGGCCGAAGTTCCTCGGCTGGATGCATTTCCTGGAACTGGCCCAGAACATCGCCGGCGAGCAGTCCGACGAAGCGACCTTCGACATGGCCAACCTGCCGCCGGAGGTCCAGGCCTTCATCGACGCCTTCAACGCCAATGTCTCGGAGATGTTCGAATACGGCCGGGTCATGCTGCACAAGCGCCGCCTCGACCCGCAGCCCGACCTGATGTCCGCCATAGCCCGCGCCCAGGTGGACGGGGAACTGCTCTCCGACGAGTTCCTGGACGGCTCCTGGCTGCTGATCGTGTTCGCGGGCAACGACACCACCCGCAACACGCTCTCCGGCGCCATGAAGCTGCTGACGGAGTTCCCGGACCAGAAGGCCCGGCTGATCGCCGAGCCGTCGCTGCTGCCAAACGCGGCCAATGAGTTCATCCGCATGGTGAGCCCGGTGATCTATATGCGCCGGACCGCCACCCGCGACGTCGAGCTGGGCGGCCAGATGATCGGCGAGGGCGAGAAGGTCATCATGTACTACGGCGCGGCCAATCGCGACGAGGCCGTGTTCGCCGACCCCGATCGCCTCGACGTCGGACGCGCCAACGCCGACAAGCACATCGCCTTCGGTTACGGGCCCCATGTCTGCATCGGCAAGCGGGTGGCGCAGATCCAGCTCGAGGAGGCTTACCGCCAGATCCTGGCCCGCTTCCCGGACATCGCCTGGACCGGTGAGATCGACATCGCCCCCAACAACTTCGTCCACGCCGTGCGTCAGCTCGGCGTGGAATTCACGCCGGAGAGCTAGATCCCGAGCTTCGCCTTCAGGAGCTGATTGACCGTTCCCGGATTGGCCTTGCCGCCCGTGGCCTTCATGACCTGGCCGACGAACCAGCCGATGGCCTGGGGCTTTTCCTTCACGGAGGCGGCCTGGCCCGGATTGGCGGCGATCAGGTCCTCGATGATCTTTTCCAGCGCCCCGGTGTCGGAGACCTGCTGCAGGCCCTGCTTCTCGACGATCTCGCGCGGGCGGCCCTCGCCGGCCCACATCCGTTCGAAGACATCCTTGGCGATCTTGGAGGAGATGACGCCCTCCTCGATCAGGGCCACCAGCTCGGCGATGACGTCGGGCTTCAGCGGGCTGTCGCCGATCTCCAGGTTGGCGGCGGCCAGCCGCGCGGCCAGTTCGTTGGTCACCCAGTTGGCGGTCAGCTTGGCGTCGCGGCCCTTGGCGGCCTCCTCGAAGAAGTCCGACCGGGCCTGTTCGATGATCAGCACCCCGGCGTCATAGGCCGACAGGCCGTACTGCGACTGCAGGCGCGCCTTCTTGGCGTCCGGCAACTCCGGCAGGCTATCCTCGATCCGCTTCACCCAGGCCGGATCGAGGTCCAGGGGCAGCAGATCCGGATCGGGGAAGTAGCGATAGTCGTGCGCTTCTTCCTTCGACCGCATCGAGCGGGTCTCCAGCTTGTTCGGGTCGAACAGCCGGGTCTCCTGCTCGATCTTGCCGCCATCCTCCAGGATCTCGATCTGGCGGCGCGCCTCGTATTCGATGGCCTGCTGGATGTAGCGGTAGGAATTGACGTTCTTGATCTCGCACCGGGTGCCCAGGTGGCTGAAGCTGCCGGTCTCGCGGAACTTCTCGTAGTCGCCGGGGCGGCAAACCGAGACGTTCACGTCGGCGCGCAGGTTGCCCTTCTCCATGTCGCCGTCGCAGGTGCCCAGATAGACCAGGATGGTGCGGACCTTCTTCACATAGGCCGCGGCCTCGGCCGACGTGCGCATGTCGGGCATCGACACGATCTCCATCAGCGCCGTGCCGGCCCGGTTCAGGTCCAGATAGCTGGCGTTGGGGTCCTGGTCGTGCAGCATCTTGCCGGCGTCCTGCTCCAGGTGCAGGCGCTCGATCCGGACATTGAAGGTTGAACCGTCGTCATGTTCGACGATGACCACGCCCTCGCCGACGATCGGATGCTTGTACTGGCTGATCTGATAGCCCTGCGGCAGGTCCGGGTAGAAATAGTTCTTCCGGTCGAAGTGGCTCTTCAGATTGATCTGGGCCTTGAGCCCAAGCCCGGTCTTCACCGCCTGCTCGACGCAGTGGCGGTTGATGACCGGCAGCATGCCGGGCATGGCGGCGTCCACCAGGCTGACCTGCTGGTTGGCTCCCACGCCGAAGCCCACGGCCGCGCCGGAGAACAGCTTGGCGTTCGAGGCCACCTGGGCGTGGATCTCCAGGCCCAGAACCATTTCCCACGGGCCGGTGCGGCCCTCGATCAACTTAGAGATCTCAGTCATGGGGTTCTACTAGCGCCGGTCGCGGGCGAGCGGAAGCCGGCTGTGCGATATCCCTTGCGCGCGGACGGAAACGGAGGCGAAATCCGCGCTCAAGACCATTCGGGGATTAGGAAACCACCCATGAACAAGATGCTCGCCGCAGGCCTCGCCGGCCTATCCATGTCGTTCGGCGCGCTCGCCGCCGCGCCTGTCCTGGCCCAGGACGCCGCCGCCGCGCCGGCCACGGCGCCCGCCCCCGCCTCCGTGGACGCGACCCCGGTCATGCAGCTCGTCGACAACCCGACGACCAAGGCCGTGGTCGACAAGCACATCCCGCAGCTAGCCAGCCATCCGGCCTACGACCAGTTCAAGGAAATGACCTTGAAGCAGCTCCAGCCGCTGTCCCAGGGCGCGATCACCGACGAGATGCTGGTCGCCCTGCAGGCCGATCTCGACAAGGTCAAATAGGCCGAACCGCCGTCGCGAGACGAGAGACCCCCGCCTCACCGGCGGGGGTTTTTTGTCGCCATTTCCCGGACCACGAAACGGCAACCTTGACCGGGGCCGCGGCGTTTAGTGGGCAAGGCCGGTCCCGACGCAACGGACGCCGGGGCGTCCGCGCCTCGCAAGTAGAAGGCAGGTCCCATGCGACAGGCCAGCGGCGTTCCGACAACCCTATTCTTCCTCGCCTCCGCCCTGGGGGCGGGAGCGGCCTACCTGGCCTATGCCGCCGCCGGCCTGACGGCCGCCATCTGGGTCGAAGGCCTCTTCCTGACCAGCGCCGTACTGTTGGGGACCGCGACAAAGGTCGCCAGCCAGTGGGAGCGGGCGGTGGTCCTGCGCCTGGGACGTTTCCAGGCCCTCAGGGGACCAGGCCTGTTCTTCATCATCCCCATCGTCGACGCCATCGCCTACTGGATCGACATCCGGGTGATCACTTCGTCGTTCAAGGCCGAGAAGACCCTCACCAAGGACACCGTTCCGGTCGATGTGGACGCCGTCCTGTTCTGGAAGGTGGTTGATCCGCAAAAGGCTGCGCTGGACGTCGAGGACTACGGCAACGCCATCGCATGGGCTTCGCAGACCGCCCTGCGCGACGTCATCGGCAAGACCATGCTGGCCGACATGCTGGAGGGTCGCGAAAAGATCAGCCGGGAACTGGGGCGGATCATCGACGAACGCAGCCAGCCATGGGGGGTCAACGTCATCTCCGTCGAACTGAAGGATGTCCTCATCCCGGCCTCCCTGGAGGACGCCATGTCCATGCAGGCCCAGGCCGAGCGGGAGCGCCAAGCACGGATCATCCTGGGCGACTCGGAACGCCAAGTGGCCGAGAAATTCAAGGAGGCGGCCAGCACCTATGCCGACGATCCCACGGCCTTCCACCTGCGGGCCATGAACATGCTCTACGAAGGTCTCAAGCAGAACTCGACCATTGTCGTCGTGCCCTCGACGGCGGTGGAGACCATGAATTTGGGCGGCCTGGCGGGAACCACCGCGCTCGCGCTCCAGCTCGCCAAGGCCCGCGCGCCCAAGCCCGCCGTCGTGCGGCCAGCCGCCTGACCTGCCGCCACGAAAGGAGCAAGCCATGAACGTATTCATCCTGTTCGCGGGCAGCGGCCCGCTGGTGATCCTCACCTCGCACGCCTCGATCGAGGACCCCGACCTGCTTGAGAAGCTCGCAGCCAAGGGGGTCGACAAGTTTCTCGCCTACAGCGTCCCGCTAGGCCTGGCCAAGGCGCGCTATGGCATGCATTTCGACATCGTCGCGCGCGGCCTGTCGGAGACCGACGACCTGCGAGTGCTGGATTTCGACGGCGCCCGGGCCTTCCGCCTGTTCAGCTTCAAGGAAATGACCGGACCGTTCGTCTACGAGGCCGCGACGCCGCCGCGCGTCGGGTCGCTAGCGGCCGCCTAGGGCGTCCCCCTCCTCCTACGCCTACCACCACCGCGTCGGCTTGGCGCGGAAGTCGGCGGCCTTCTCGATGGCGCCGCCCAGGGAGAACAGGGTGCCCTCGTCCAGCGCCTTGCCGATCAGCTGCAGGCCAAGCGGCAGGCCCTTGGCGTCAACGCCCGCGGGAATGCTCATGCCGGGAAGCCCCGCCAGGTTCACCGTCACCGTGAATATGTCGTTCAGATACATGGCCACCGGATCGTCGGCGTTCTCGCCGAGCCCGAAGGCGGCCGACGGGGCGGTGGGCGTCAGCAGGGCGTCGACCTTCTGGAAGGCCTGGTCGAAGTCGTCGGCGATGCGGCGACGGACCTTGAGCGCCTTCAGGTAATAGGCGTCGTAATAGCCGGCCGAGAGCACATAGGTGCCGATCAGGATGCGGCGCTTCACCTCGGCCCCGAAGCCCGCGGCGCGGGTCTTCTCATAGGTCTCGGTGAGGTTGGCGCCGTCCTCCCGCAGCCCGAACCGCATGCCGTCATAGCGGGCCAGGTTCGAGGAGGCCTCGGCCGGCGCCACGATATAGTAGGCCGGCAGGGCGTACTTCGTGTGCGGCAGGGACACCTCGACGATCTCGCAGCCGGCCTCCTTCAGCCAGGCGATCCCCTGCTCCCACAGCTTCTCGATCTCGGCCGGCATGCCGTCGACCCGGTACTCCTTAGGAATGCCGATCCGCAGGCCCTTCACCGACTTGCCGACGAAGCTCGCGAAGTCCGGGACCTCGACGTCCAGGCTGGTGGAGTCCTTCACGTCGTGGCCCGACATGGACTTCAGCAGGATCGCCGCGTCCTCGACGGTCTTGGCGATCGGCCCGGCCTGGTCCAGGGACGAGGCGAAAGCCACCACGCCCCAGCGCGAGCAGCGGCCATAGGTCGGCTTGATGCCCACCGTGCCGGTGAATGAGGCCGGCTGGCGGATCGAGCCGCCGGTGTCGGTGGCCGTCGCGCCCAGGCAGAGCTCGGCCGCCACCGCCGCGGCCGACCCGCCCGACGAGCCGCCGGGCGTCAGCTTGGCGTTGCCGCCTTCCGCGCGCCAAGGATTGACCACCGGACCGAAGGCCGAGGTCTCGTTGGACGAGCCCATGGCGAACTCGTCCAGGTTCAGCTTGCCCAGCATCACCGCCCCGTCACGCCAGAGGTTGGCGGTGACGGTGGACTCATAGGTCGGGACGAAATTGCCAAGGATGTTCGACCCAGCGGTCGAGCGGACCCCTTCGGTGCAGAACAGGTCCTTGATCCCGAGCGGCGCGCCCTCCAGCACCCCGGCCTGGCCCTTGGCACGGCGGACGTCGGAGGCCTTGGCCATCTCGATGGCCTTCTCGGGGGTCTCGAGGATGAAGGCATTGAGCGGACGGGCGGCTTCCACCGCGGCCACGTGGGCGGCGGTGAGTTCCTCCGACGAGAACGACTTGTCGGCGAGGCCGGTCAGCGCGGCCTTCAAGGTGAGCGAGGTGAGCGAGGACATCTATTCCACCACCTTCGGCACGACGAAGAAGCCGTCGATGGTCTTGGGGGCGTTGGACAGCACCTTGGAGACGTCGCCGCCCTCGGTGACCACATCCTCGCGCATCGGCGCGGGCATGTGGACGGCCGAGGTCATCGGCTCGACGCCGTCGGTGTCGACCTCGGCGAGCTGCTCGATCCAGGTCATGATGCCGGTCAGCTCCTTGGCCAGAGCCTCCAGCTTTTCCTCGGGCTCGGCGATCCGCGCGAGCCTCGCGACCTTACGGACGGTCGCGGCGTCGATGGCCATGGGGCCCTCCTCAATCTCAGAGGCCTGCCCTAGCCGTGCGCGCCCGCCTTTGACAAGTGATCCCTCGCCTCAAGCCGCGGCGAGGCGGCCTTCCAGCTCGTCCAGGCTGGCCACGAACCACACGTGGCGGCCGCGGTTGGACTCGTAGACGAAGTCACGTAGCGGGCCGCTATGGGCCAGGCGGCGGGCGATATCGCCGACCACGGCCAGCCCGATCCCATAGTTGACGAACTTCTGGATCGCATCGCCGGCGATGCGGGTGGAGAGCACGAAGAAGTCCTCGCCCAGCCGTTCGACGGGGATCGCCGCCCAGGCGGCGCCGGCCCCCAGCACGTCGCCGATCAGGTCGACCGCGTCGCGGTCATCGCGCACGGGCGAGCCGTCGGTCCCGAAGACCAGCACGCGCGCGCCGGCCATCTCTCGTACGACGCCGCTCACGATGCGCCTCGCAGGAAGTCGCGGATGGCCTCGGCCTGGCCCGGCAGGAAGTGATGGCCATCCGGCAGGTAGCGAACCTCGGCCCGCGGCGCGTGCGTCGTCAACCGCCGCCGCGTACTCTCGGAGTCCAGCAGGACGTCCTTGCCGCCGACGATCGCCAGGACCGGCATGGTCAAGCGGGCCAGGGCGGCGTCGCTGAAGATCGGGATCTTGAGCTGACGCGGGCGCGTGCTGGTCCCGATCAGGGTGATGAAGGCCGCGAAGTCGCGCGCCGCCGGCGGGAGTTCGCCGAACGATGGACCGAACACCATCTCACGCAGCTTCTTGTGGCCCCACTTGCCGAGGAACAGCAGGGGCAGCGCTTTCAACAGCAGGTTCTTCTGCCCGCCCACCCCCGCCGGACACAGCAAGACCAGCTTCTCCACCCGCTCGGAGCGCCGCGTCGCATAGTCGAGGGCCAACCAGCCGCCGAGCGAAACGCCGACAATCGCGGCGCGCTCCACGTTCAAGGTCGCGAGCACCTCGTCCAGCCAAAGGACATAGGCGTCGGAGCCCAGCGCCGGGCGTTCCGGCGCGCTGAAGCCGGCGTCGCCGAGCACGTCGACCGCATAGACCCGGAAGTGCTTGGACCAGATCAGGCTGTCGAACATCCAGGTCGCGGCGTTGGCCTGGGCGCCGTGGAAGGCCAGTAGCGGCGGCGCGTCTCGAGGCCCGCAGGCCACAACGAAGGTCTCGCCCCGGGCGGTGGGGATCCGCAGCTCATCTTTCGGGACCGGCCAGGCGTCCAGCATGGCGCGATAGGCCGCCTCCACGTCGCGCTGGGCGGCGTCGGACTTGTAGATCGCGTTCACCGGTAGGCCTCGCCCCAGATGCCGATCAGCTTCAGCAGGTCGCGGGTGACATCGAGCCCGCCCACCACGATGAACTTCATGCGCTGGCGGTCGCGGTCGTACAGGGTCTCCGCCCGCATGAGCGGTTCGCCGCCGCCGCGGGTGTTCATCGTCCCCATCAGGGCGTTGGTCATCCGCATGGCCGCGTCCATGTCGACGCCGTCCATCTCCACGATGCTGGAGACCTCCACGTGGCGCGCCGCCGCGCTGGGAGCGGGCTGGCCGGTGAAGGCGTCCAGGTCGCCGCGGGTGATCCGGTACTGCTTGCCGATACGCACGGCGCTAAGCCGCCCCTCGCGGATGTAGCCACGGACGGTGCGCGCGTGCAGGCCCAGCCGTTCGGCGACCTGTTCGACGGAATAGAGTTCCTGCGACACGGCGTGAGTCCTCAAGAGAGTTACACAAACTTCCCTATCATACCTTATTTGTCGGTCAATATATACGTTTTCGTCGCTTCGCGAGAACCCTGCCTCCCGCTATGGAAGCCCATGGCTGTCGTCGACCTCACAGAACTCCCCGCCCTCCTCCCGCGCTACGGCGCGCTGGTTGGCCTCGACCTCGGCGAGAAGACCATCGGCGTGGCGGTCTCCGACCCGACCCGCACGGTGGCCAGCCCGCTGACCCTGATCCGCAAGACCAAGTTCACCGACGACGCCAAGGCCCTGTTCAAGGTCATGGACGGCCGCGAGGTCGCCGCGATCGTCATCGGCCTGCCGGTCAACATGGATGGGACCGAGGGCGTTCGCTGCCAGTCCAACCGCGCCTTCGCCCGCAACCTGCTGCGGCTGCGGCCGGAGCTCGTCATCGCCTTCTGGGACGAGCGGATGTCGACCATGGCCGTCAACCGGTTCCTGATCGACGAGGCCGACATCAACCGCGCCCGCCGCGCCGAGGTGGTCGACAAGATGGCGGCGGGCTGGATCCTGCAGGGCGCGCTGGAGCGCCTGATGAACATCAAACCCTAGAGACGAAGGCGCCGTGGAACGTAGCCGGCAGGGCCACGTCCGCGCGCCAGGTGCAGATCGGCCCCGCGGCCACCCGCCGGGCGTCGAACACGTGCAGCTCGGTGGCCTTGGCGGCGAAGTTGAGGCTGGTCCCCACCAGCCAGCCGTCGAACTCCGCAGATCCGCCGGGTCTGGGCACGAGGATCATCTCCTCGGCGATCTGGCCGCGGCCAAAGTCGTAGGTCTCGTTGCGGTCGCGTCGCCAGTCGCGGACGGTGAGCCCCTGGGCGAGCGGATGGGTGCTGGGCGTTCCGCCGGCATAGACGCTGAAGGCGCGGGGGCGGCCGGCGAAGCGCGGATCGGCGCGCGGGAACTCGGCGAGCAGGCCGGTGCGCTCCAGCCGGGCGCGGCCGTCGGGCGACAGGGTGATCAGGGCTAGGTCGACCCCGACATCGATGCGCGCGGCGTCGCCCTTCAGGATCGCCTCAGCTCCGCGGATCGCGAAGTCGGGCGTCGGCGAGGCGCAAATGTCCAGGGAAATGGTCCCGTCGGCGGTCTCCCAGGCGTCGCCCATGTGGAAGAAGGACAGCGCCTCCAACTCATAGATCCGCCGCTTCGACAGGTCGGCCTTGTCCAGCACCAGGATCTGGGTCCCGCGCTCAGGACGCCAGGCAAAGCCGGCGGCGAGCGGGGCGACCATCTTCTCGTGCACCCAGGGCTGCAGGACCAGCACCAGATGCCGCTCGGTGGCGGTGAAGTCGTGCACATAGCTCGCCCGCGGCAGGTCGATAGGCGTGGCCGCCTCCAGGGCGCCGTCGGCCGCCAGCCGCCAGACGATGGCCTTGGCGCGGAAGACGCCGAGGTTCCAGACCCGGCCGTCCGGCTCGACCCGCGGGTGGGCCAGGAAGGGCATGCCTTTCAGATCGGGGCGCAGGGTGTGGAAGCCCCGGCTGGCCAGGGTGTCCGGGTCCATGGCCATGGGCGAACCCGACTCCCACAGGGCCCATAGCTGCCCGCCCGCGGCCATGACCGAGGTGTTGGCGGCGTTGACGTCGTCGGGGCCGCTCACACTGGCGGCGGCGCCTGCAGGCGTACCGAATCCGGGCTGGATCATGGCCCCGGCCGCGGTCTCGATGCGCCGCTTGGGGGTGTCGGCGAAACGCGCGGCGAGGCTCGCCTTGCCGTCGGCGATCTGGAAGCGGCGGATCAGGCCGTCGCCGTCGAACCAGTGGGTCGCCGAGCCGCCGGGCCGGCGGAACTTGGCCGGTCCGTTGCGGTAGAGCACGCCCGAGAGGCCGGCCGGCGCGCGGCCGTGAACCAGGCGCAGGGCCTGCGGGGCGATGTCGGCCTCCACATCGGCCACGCCCAGGGTCCAGTCGCCGGAATTGGCGGCGGCGGCCAGGACAACCTCGGGGGTGAAGGCGAGCGCGCCGAAGCCGGCGGCGGCGGTCAGGAAGGAACGGCGATGCATGGCGGGTCTCCTGGGGCGCTTGAGTTCAGTCGATGGCGATGGTGTGGACAGCGGACTCGGCCCCGACCGCGAAGGCCGCTTCCGACCACTTGGCCGGCCCCATCATCCCCGTGGCGTTATTGGAGAAGGCGAAGGGCTCGGTGGGCATGCCGAAGGGGTTGGTCCCCATCTTCCCGTCGCCGTCCAGGTCGTGGAACGCCTTGACGCCATAGCGGCCGGGAACCAGGCCCCTGATCTCGGCCTGGACACGCGCTTCGGTAGCCGCAACCACCGTCACCCGCACCGGCTTGCCGCCCGACCCGTCGAAGGCGGCCTCGCTGTCGTAGACCGCGACCATGATCGCGCCTTTCGGCGCCTTGATCCCTTCGAAGGCGAGCGTCAGCGCGACCGGCGCGGTCTGAGCGGCGGCCGGATAGGGCTTGTAACAGGCGATCGCCGCGGCGGCGAAGGCGGTCAGGGTGAGTTGGGCAGGCGTCATGTCGGGCTTCCTCGAAATGCGATGCCCCCGACCTAGGCGGCCCCCCGCGAGCCTGCATCCTGTGTTGCGCCAGGCGCCGCGCGGGCTTCGCGGACGGACGGGCACGCCATTGGCGCTTCGCGAACCGCCGAGCTTTCGGATGACGCCTTGGCTTGCCCGGGAAAGCCGCCTAAGACGCGGCTTTAATGAGCGCCGCCCAAACTGGTCTGAACGAGGTCCTTGGTCGGACCTTCCCCTTCCCGAAACGGCATTTTCTGTCCGTGGTGGATCTGAACCCCGTGGAAGTCGCGGGGCTGCTGGATCTCGCCGACAGTTTCGTGACCCTGAACCGCCAGACCTCGAAGAAGCTCGACCTGCTGAAAGGTCGGACTCTGATGAACCTGTTCTTCGAGAACTCGACCCGGACCCAGAGCTCCTTCGAGCTGGCGGGCAAGCGGCTGGGCGCCGACGTGGTCAATATGAGCCCGCGCTCGTCCTCGATCTCCAAGGGCGAGACCCTGATCGACACCGCCGTCACCTTGAACGCCATGCAGCCCGACCTGCTGGTGGTCCGCCACGCCTCGTCCGGGGCCGCTTCGCTGCTCTCGCAGAAGGTCACCTGTTCAGTGATCAACGCCGGCGACGGCCAGCACGAGCACCCGACCCAAGCCCTGCTGGACGCGCTCTCCATGCGCCGCGCCTTCGGGCGCATCGCCGGCCTGCGGGTCGCCATCTGCGGCGACGTCCTGCACAGCCGCGTCGCCCGTTCCAATGTCGGCCTGCTGCAGATGATGGGCGCCGAAGTGCGTCTGGTGGGGCCCCCGACCCTGATGCCGGCCCAGGCCGACCGTTGGGGCGTCGCCGTTCACCACGACATGCGCACCGGCATCGCCGACTGCGACGTGGTCATGATGTTGCGCCTGCAGCTCGAGCGCATGGACGGTGTGCTGGCGCCGTCCCAACGCGAGTATTTCCGCTTCTACGGCCTGGACCGCGAGAAGCTGGCCTATGCCTCGCCCGGCGCGCGGGTCATGCATCCCGGGCCGATGAACCGCGGCGTCGAGATCGACTCCGACGTGGCCGACGACCTGGCCGTCTCGCTGATCCAGGACCAGGTTGAGATGGGCGTGGCCGCGCGCATGGCTGTCCTCGCCTCCTTGGCCGCGCGGCTGGACAACGACTGATGAGCCAGATCGCCTCCGTCTGCGTCTTCTGTGGGTCGAGCCCCGGCGGCGACCCGGCCTATCGCGTCGCCGCCGAGGCCCTGGGCCGCGCGATCGCCAATCGCGGCCACCGGCTGATTTATGGGGGCGCCAAGGTGGGTCTGATGGGCGCGCTGGCCGACGCGGCCCTGGACGCCGGCGGCGAGGTGGTGGGCGTCCTGCCCGCGGCCCTGGCCGACAAGGAGATCGCCCACAACGGCCTGTCGCGGCTGGAGATCGTCGCCTCCATGCACGAGCGCAAGGCGCGGATGGCCGAGCTGGCCGACGGTTTCATCGCCCTGCCCGGCGGAGTCGGCACGCTGGAAGAGATTTTCGAGATCTGGACCTGGGGCCAGCTCGGCTTCCACGCCAAGCCGGCGGGCTTCCTCAACGCGCTGGGCTACTTCAACGCCCTGCGCAACTTCGTCGACCACGCCGTGGGCGAGGCGTTCCTGCAGGCGCCGCATCGCGACATGATCATCTTCCGCGAGGACGCCGGCCAGATGCTGGACGCGCTCGACGCCTACGTCCCGCCGGTGGTCGAGAAATGGATCGGACGACCGGAACTATGACCCAACGCCCGACCGCCTTCGTCAACGCCCGCCTGGTCGATCCGGCCAGCGGTTGGGACGGCCCCGGCGCCCTGCTGGTCCGTGACGGCAAGATCGCCGACGTCGCCCACGGCGGCGACTTGGGGACCCTGTCGGCCGACATCGAGGTCATCGACGCGGGCGGCGCCATGCTGGCTCCAGGCCTCGTGGACCTGCGGGTCAAGACCGGCGAACCCGGCGCCGAGACCAAGGAGACGTTGAAGTCCGCCGCCCTCGCCGCCGCGGCCGGCGGCGTGACCTCCATCGTGCTGCAGCCCGACACAGATCCGGTGATCGACGAGGCCTCGGTGGTCGACTTCATCCTGCGCCGGACTCGCGACATCGAGCTGGTCCATGTCTATCCCGCCGGCGCCGCCACCAAGGGCTGCCGCGGCGAGCGGATGGCCGAGATCGGGCTGATGGCCGAGGCCGGCTGCGTCTATGTCACCGACGCCGACCGGCCCATCGTCGACTCCAAGGTGCTGCGCCGGGTCCTGGCCTACGCCAAGAGCTTCGACGTCCTGGTCGCCCACCGGCCCTCCGACCCGTGGCTGGCCAACGGCTCGGCGGCCACCGAGGGCGAGTTCGCCGGCCGCATGGGCCTGCCCAGCGTGCCGCCCATCGCCGAGAAGATCATGCTGGAGCGGGATCTGGCCCTGGTGGAGCTCACCGGCGCGCGCCTGCTGGTCGACCAGGTGACCACCGCCTGCGCCCTGGAAAGCCTGGCGCGGGGCAAGGCCAAGGGCCTGCCGGTCACCGCCACCACCTCGATCAACCACCTGTCGTTCAACGAGATCGACATCGGCGACTACCGGACCTTCCTGAAATTCGACCCGCCGGTGCGCGGCGAGGACGACCGCCAGGCGACCATCGATGCCCTGGCCAGCGGCCTGATCGACATCGTGGTCTCCGCCCACGCCCCGGCCCCGGCCGAGGACAAGCGCCTACCCTATGACGAGGCCGCCCCCGGAGCTGTGGGCCTGCAGACCCTATTGGCCGCCCTGCTGGCCTTCCACCACGAAGGCCGCATCCCGCTGATCGACCTGATGCGCACGGTCACCAGCCGCCCTGCCGACCTGCTGGGCCTCGCCGCGGGCCGCCTCGCCAAGGGCGCCCCCGCCGACCTGGTGCTCTGCGACCTCAACGCCCCCATCGTCGTCGACCTTGAGAAGCTGAAATCCAAGTCGCGCAACTCCCCCTTCGACGGGCGCAGGCTGCAGGGCGAGGTGAAGATGACCCTGGTCGACGGGCGGGTCGTCTACGCCCTGGCCGACCGCCAGTCGTCCTGAAGCTTGCGGATAGCCTCCGGGCAGTCGCCAAATCGCCGTAGCAGGTAGTCCAAAAGGCCCCGACGACGCGCCCGCGCCGTCCGGTCGCCAGCGGCGAACGCCCTGGCCGCGAAATTCTTCGCCGCGCGCAGGCGCTGCACGAGCGTGGCGTGTCGCTCGGTGAACAGCAGGCCGTTGCGCGTCCGGAAATAGGCTACGAGCGGCGAGTCGTCGCCTCCCGTCGATCCATAGCGGCTGTGGCGAAGCCTCGCGTCGGCCACGACAAGGCTCGGGTGTCCCGCTTTCGCGCCCCGAACGCACCAGTCGGCCTCATCGTTGTAGAGATAGAAGGCGTCGTCGAAGGGCCCGATCGCCTCGAACACGTCGGCGCTCGCGAACAGCGCCGCGCCGCAGACCATCGATGCCGCCAGCAACCCGTCGTCGACGGCCGTCATGGTCGGGGTCGGCGTCCAACGCGGCAGTCCGGTCGGCGGGTGCAGGCGGAAACCAGACTGGATCTCGACGCCGGTCTCGTCGCAAAGCACCCCGCCGAGGATCGCCGTGGGGGCCCGCTGCGCGCCCGCCAGGAACGCCGCCAGCGTCCCGGGCTCGACGCAGGCGTCATTGTTGAGCAGAAAGATCTGCCGGTAGCCGGCCCGCAGGGCGTAGGCGACGCCGAGATTGTTGCCGCCGGTCCAGCCGCCGTTGGTCGGCGACGGCAGACAGGTCACCTCGTCGCCCAGGTCCACGAAATGACTTATAGAGTCGTCGGTGGAGGCGTTGTCGACAATGAACAGGCGCCAGGATACGTCGCGGGTCGCGCGAAGGGCTGCCAGGCACGCCAGGGTGTCCCGCCACCCGTTCCAGTTGACCGTCACCACCGCGACGCAATCCTTGGGGGGCGATTGGACCGGGGAAGTTCCATCTCCACCTGGCCCCCTGGGAACGTCCGGCGGCGTGAAGCTTGGCCCACGGCGACGCTCGCCCCCTTCGCCGCGCGGCCACGTCATGCGCCGAGCTTCCTTCAGCAGCCCTTCCCGACGCACAACTATCTGCTCTCCTGATTGTTCAATCCAATATGGCGCCGATCAATTACGTCTCCAAAAAAACAACGCTGCATCGCCAACTATTTCACAAAAAATTCAAACGGTTCCCCTAATACACATTGTCGGCGGGAAGATTTTACATAGTTGCCGCCCGGTGAATCGGACGCAGGCAGCCGGATTTTGCCTGCACCTATTAGGAAGCCACTGCGTCATAATGTTCCCGAGGCAAGGATGAACGAAGACTTGGCGAAGTCTGCCCCCAACGCCTCGATCACGGTGCTGATACCCGCCTACAACGCTGCGGATTTCATAAATCGGGCCATCGAGTCGGCGCTCGCGCAGTCACCCTCCCCGTTGGAGGTTGTGATCGTCGACGACAAGTCCACCGATCGCACGGTGGAGGTCGTCTCGGCCATGGCCGCGACGGAGCCGCGGATCAGGCTCATCGAACTGCCGGCCAATCTCGGGGCTGCGGGAGCGCGCAACGCGGGGCTCGACAACGCCCGCGGCGATTGGATCGCCGTGCTGGACGCCGACGACGCCTACGCCGCCGGCCGCCTGTCGGCGTTGCTGGAGACCGCCTTGTCTTCGAACGCCGACCTCGTCGCCGACAATTACCACTACTACAACGCCATCACTCAGGAGATCGGCGGTTGCGCCCTGGCGACCGAGCCGGCGCAGGAAGTGGTCGACCGCTATCGCTACGTGGAGCGCTCTCACGGTTTCACCGACGAGAGCGACTGGGGCATGCTCAAACCGATGTTCCGTCGACGCTTCCTGGAAGATCATGGGCTGCGCTATCGACCCTATGCCCGGCATGGACAGGATTTCCTGTTCGTCCTGGACATCCTGCTGGCCGGCGGCCGGTATGTGCTGAACCGGACCCCTTACTACCTCTGGACCACCCGGGACTCAGGCATGAGCCGCACCCCGGTAAACTACGACAAGATGGCGCTTCAGAACGCCCAGCTGCTGGAGGACCACCGGATCCGTTCCGATCCGGCCATGCGCAGGCTGATCGAGATCCGGGTGCAGGCGGTCGAACGCCTGTCGGCCGAACGCAAGATGTCGGCGCTGATCGCCAAGCGGAACCTCGGCGGAGCGCTGTCCCTCGCCTTCTCCGACCGCTGGGCCGCTCGGGCTCTCTGGAAGCGTGTCGCGAAGCGGACGGCTCTGCCCGTCCGCTGACCGCCAGCGCCGCAGGCGGCCGCCTCCTTCTACGAGAACAATTGACGAACACGCATGGGCGGCGCCAAGCTCGGCCTCGGAGGTGACGGGTGACGCGATGCCCGGCCTCGGCTACCAAAGCGCCAAAGAGGGGGAACGCCGATGCCTGAGTCACTCAGTCCCGCGCTGCTCGCGGTCGCCATGGTGGGCGGCTATCTGCTGGGCTCGATCCCCTTCGGCCTGATCGCCGCCAAGCTGGGCGGCCAAGGGGACATTCGCAACATCGGTTCGGGCAATATCGGGGCGACCAATGTCCTGCGCACCGGCCGCAAGGACCTGGCGGCGCTTACCCTGCTGGGCGATGGCGGCAAGGGCGCGGTGGCCGTGCTGCTTGCCTGGCTGGCCACCCGCGACAAGGGCGTGGACGCCCAGGCCGTGCTGACGGCGCTGGCCGGCGGCGCGGCCTTCTTGGGCCACTGCTTCCCTGTCTGGCTGAAGTTCAAGGGCGGCAAGGGCGTGGCGACCTTCTTCGGCGTCCTGCTGGCCGCGGCCTGGCCGGTGGGGCTGGCGGCGGGCGCCACCTGGATCGCCATGGCCTTCCTGTTCCGGATGTCCTCGCTGGCGGCCCTGACCGCCGCCGCCCTGGCGCCGCTCTATGTGGTCTTCGTCTTCGACCGCCCCTACCCGATCGCGGCCATGGCGCTGTTCATGGCGGTGCTGATCTACGTCCGCCACAAGGACAACATCTCCCGCCTCCTGAAGGGCCAGGAGCCCAAGATCGGCGGCAAGAAGGGCAAAGAGGCGGCGTGATCCGGGCGCTGACGCAGGCCGGACGCCGCGACTGGCTGCGCCTGGCGCGCACCGAGAACGTCGGGCCTGTCACCTTCCAGCAGCTCATCGGCCGCTATGGCGAGGCGTCGCTGGCGCTCGCCGCCCTGCCCGACCTCGCCCGGCGCGGGGGTCGAGTATCGCCCCTCGACATCCCCGCCGTGTCCGAGATCGAGGCCGAACTGGAGGCCGGAGCCGCCCTGGGCGCGCGGCTGATCGCCGCGTGCGAGGCCGATTTCCCGGCGCCCCTCGCGGCCCTCGATCCCCCGCCGCCGGTGATCTGGGCGCGCGGCGAGCCCCGGCTGCTGTCGCGGCCCGCGGTGGCGATCGTCGGCGCGCGGGTGGCCTCGGCCGGCGGCCAGAGGTTCGCCCGCGGCCTCGCCGCCGATCTCGGGGCGGCGGGGTTGGTGGTGATCTCCGGCATGGCCCGCGGCGTCGACGGCGCGGCGCACGAAGGGTCACTCGCCACCGGAACCGTCGCCGTCTTGGGCGGCGGGGTGGATGACGTCTATCCCCGCGAGCACCGCGACCTCTACGAGCGCATCGTCGAGCAGGGCTGCGTGGTCTCGGAGAGCGCGCCCGGCCGCACCGCCACGGCCAAGGACTTCCCGCGGCGCAACCGGCTGATCTCCGGCCTCAGCCAGGCCGTGGTCGTGGTGGAGGCCGAACTGCGCTCCGGCTCGCTGATCACCGCCCGCCTGGCCGCCGAGCAGGGCCGAGAGGTCCTGGCGGTGCCCGGCTCACCGCTGGATCCGCGCGCCAGGGGGACGAACGACCTGATCCGGCAAGGCGCGGCCCTGTGCGAAGGCGCCGACGACGTGCTGCGCGCCCTGGAAGGATTCGGCGGCTTCCGCGCTCCGGATCGCGCCTTCGAACCGGCGCGTCCGACGACGCCCGACGCGGAGGTGGCGGCCATACGCGAGCGGGTCGCGGCCCTGTTGTCGCCGACCCCGGTGTCGCGGGACGAACTGATCCGCGCCGCGGGGGCGCCAGCGGCCATCGTGCTCGCCGCCCTGGTCGAGCTCGCCCTGGCCGGCCGCGCGGAGCTGACCGCCGGGGGATTGGTCTCGAGCCTTTAGTGTTCCGAGGTCTGGTCTCGCGTCTTGTCCGGCGTGCGGTCGGGAGCCTGGTCCGGCGGACCGGCGGCGGCGCGGGCTGCATCCAGGGCGGCCATCATCAGGGTGGAGGCGAGAGCGCGATAACCCTTCAGGGCCGCCAGTTCGGCGAGTTGGTTTAGAACCTCTTCAATAAAGGTCGCGGAGGCCTGCGGCGAGGCGTTGCGGTTCCACGGTTCCATTGTTCTGAAAAACGTCGGTATCAGATTCTCGTTGCAATTGCGCGCGAAAGTTGTTCGCCAACCTGTAATTGCGCAGCTTGATGATCACGCGACCCCCGTTGACAGGGCATAGGCGCCTCGCCCACCTTTCGCGGCCTTGAATTTCGGGCCTTCCGCCCGGGACGCCTATATAGAGCGCCCATGAACCTCGTCGTCGTCGAAAGCCCGGCCAAGGCAAAGACCATCAATAAGTACCTCGGGTCCGGCTATATCGTGCTGGCCTCGTACGGACACGTGCGCGACCTTCCAGCCAAGGACGGATCGGTGAAGCCCGACGAGGACTTCGCGATGATCTGGGATGTGGACGCCAAGTCCGCCAAGCGCCTCAGCGACATCGCCGAGGCCGCCAAGGGCGCCGAACGCATCATCCTGGCGACCGACCCCGACCGCGAGGGCGAGGCCATCTCCTGGCACGTGCTGGAGGTGCTTCGGAAGAAGAAGGTCCTCAAGGACGCCAAGGTCGAGCGCGTCGTCTTCAACGCCATCACCAAGACCGCGGTGACCGAGGCGATGAAGAACCCGCGCGATATCGACATGGAGCTGGTGGACGCTTACCTGGCCCGCCGCGCCCTGGACTATCTGGTGGGCTTCACCCTTTCGCCGGTGCTGTGGCGCAAGCTGCCGGGCTCGCGCTCGGCCGGCCGCGTCCAGTCCGTGGCCCTACGCCTGGTGGTCGATCGCGAGATCGAGATCGAGCGCTTCAAGACCCAGGAATACTGGACCGTCGAGGCCGACGTCTCCGCTGGAAGCGATCCGTTCCTGGCTCGACTGGTCAAGCACGACAGCAAGCGGTTGACCAAGTTCGACCTGGGGAACGAGGCCTCGGCCCATGCCGCCCAGGCGGCGGTGAAGGCCGCCACCTTCAAGATCGCCGCGGTCGAGAAGAAGCCCGGCCGGCGCTCGCCCGCCCCGCCCTTCACCACCTCGACCCTGCAGCAGGAGGCCTCGCGCAAGCTCGGCTTCTCCGCCCAGCGCACCATGCAGGCGGCCCAGAAGCTGTATGAAGGCATCGATATCGGCGGCGAGACCGTGGGTCTCATCACCTATATGCGGACCGACGGCATCCAGACCGCGCCCGAGGCCATCGACGAGGCCCGCCAGGTGATCGGCGGCCTCTATGGCAAGGAATACGTTCCCGAGAACGCGCGGATCTACAAGACCAAGGCCAAGAACGCCCAGGAGGCCCACGAGGCCATCCGTCCGACGGCGCTCGCCCGCAACCCGGGCTCCCTGCGCCTGGAAAGCGACCTTGGCCGGCTCTACGAGCTGATCTGGAAGCGGATGATCGCCTCGCAGATGGAGGCCGCCCGCATCGAGCGGACCAGCATCGATCTGGAGAGCGCAGACGGGAAGACCGGCCTGCGCGCCACCGGCCAGGTGGTGCTGTTCGACGGCTACCTCGCCGTCTACGAGGAGGGCCGCGACGACGCGGATGACGAGGAAGGCGGACGCCTGCCCCAGGTCCGCGAAGGCGCCGACGCCAAGGTGGTCGACGCCCGCGCCGACCAGCACTTCACCGAGCCGCCGCCGCGCTATTCGGAAGCCAGCCTGGTCAAGAAGATGGAGGAGCTCGGCATCGGCCGGCCCTCGACCTACGCCTCGGTCCTGACCGTGCTGCGCGACCGCGAATATGTCCGCATGGACAAGAACCGCTTCGTGCCGGAGGACAAGGGACGGCTGGTCACCGCCTTCCTGGAGCAGTTCTTCGCCCGCTACGTGGAGTACGACTTCACCGCCGCCCTGGAGGAGAAGCTCGACCTGGTCTCGGCCGGCGAGCTCAACTGGAAGGCGCTGCTGCGCGAGTTCTGGCAGTCCTTCCACGCCGCGGTCGGCGAGATCGCCGAACTGCGCGTCACCCACGTGCTGGACGCGCTCAACGAGGCGCTCGGCCCGCACATCTTCCCGGAAAAGGCCGACGGCTCCGATCCGCGCGGCTGCCCCACCTGCGGGACCGGCCGGCTGTCGCTGAAGACAGGCAAGTTCGGGGCCTTCATCGGCTGCTCCAACTATCCCGAATGCCGCCACACCCGTCCCATCGCCCAGGCGAGCGACGACGCCGCGACCGAGAGCGCCGACCGCGAACTGGGCGTCGACCCCGTGACCGGCGAGACCGTGTTCCTGAAGGCCGGCCGTTTCGGCCCCTACGTGCAGCTGGGCGAGGGCGACAAGCCCAAGCGATCCTCCCTGCCCAAGGGCTGGTCGGCGGCGGCCATGGACCTGGAGAAGGGACTGCGCCTGTTGCGCCTGCCCCGCGAGGTCGGCGCTCACCCCGAGGACGGCGGCATGATCACCGCCGGCATCGGTCGGTTCGGGCCCTTCGTCCTGCACAATGGCACCTACGCCAACCTGCCGGGTGTCGACGAGGTGTTCGAAGTCGGCCTGAACCGCGCCGTCACCCTGCTGGCCGAGAAGCGCGCCGGCGGCGGACGTCCCGGACGCGGTGAATCCGCGGCGCTGAAGGACCTCGGCCCCCACCCCACCGACGGGGCGCCGGTGAAGATCCTGTCGGGCCGCTACGGCCCCTATATCAAGCACGGCTCGACCAACGCCAACGTGCCCAAGGGCAAGGATCCCCAGGACCTCACCATGGAAGAGGCCGTGGCGCTCATCGCCGAACGCGAGGCCAAGGGCGGCGGCAAGAAGAAGCCGGCCCGCGCCAAGGCCGCGGCCAAGCCCGCCGCGACGAAGAAGGCGCCCGCCAAGAAACCGGCGGCGAAGAAGCCCGCCGCCAAGAAGGCCGTGCCCGCCTAGAGGTCACGGCCCGAGTTCCCGCGAGCCGAACGTCGATTCCCGCGTTAGAAGAGCGGGATGCCCAAGACACGTACGCCGAAATCCGCACGCTTCGCCCCCAAGGGACCGGGGAGGCCCGTCCAGGGCCTGCCAGATCGTGACACCCTGCTCCAGTACGTCCGCGAGGCCCGCGAGACCGGCAAGGCCGATATCGCCAAGGCCTTCGGGCTGAAGGGCGCCGATCGCCGGGCCCTGCGCGACATGCTCAAGGAGCTCGAGGACTCCGGCGCGCTCGGCAAGCGCGGCCGCAAGGCCTTCGCCGAGGCCGGCGCCCTGCCCGAGGTCGGCGTGGTCGACGTGGTGGAAAAGGACGCCGACGGCGAGCTGATGGTCCGCCTGACCAAGGGCGAGGACGCGCCCAGCGTCCGCCTGGCGCCCGACCGCCGCGAAGCCGTGGGTGGCGCGCCCGGCCTGGGCGACCGGCTGCTGGTCCGCTTCACGGTCCTGGAGAACGGCGAGACCGAGGCGCGGATGATCAAGCGGCTGGGCCAGAGCGCCCACCGCATCCTGGGCGTGGTCCGCAAGGCCAACCGCCAGGTCCGCGTCGAGCCCGTGGACCGCAAGTCCAAGGAAAGCCTGCTGCTGGTCCCCGCCGAGGCCGAGAACCTCAGCGACGGCGACCTGGTCCTGGCCCAGGTCAGCGGCGCGGACGGCCGCTACGGTCCCAAGCGCGGCAAGGTGCTGGAGGTGGTCGGCCGGGTCGACCAGCCGCGCGCGGCCTCCCTGATCGCCATCCATTCGCACGGCATTCCCACCGGCTTCACCCAGGCCGCGGAAGCCGAGGCCGAGGTGGCCCAGCCCCCGACCCTCTCGGGCCGCGAGGACCTGCGCGACGTCCCCCTGCTGACCATCGATCCGCCCGACGCCCGCGACCACGACGACGCGGTCTACGCCGAGCCCGACACCGACCCCAAGAACGAGGACGGCTGGATCGTCTGGGTGGCCATTGCCGACGTCGCCGCCTATGTCCGGCCAGGCTCGGCCCTGGACAGGGAAGCCCACGACAAGGGCAACAGCGTCTATTTCCCCGACCGGGTGGAACCCATGCTGCCCGAGCGGCTGTCGGCCGGCCTCTGCTCCCTGCGCCAGGGCGAGAACCGCGCCTGCGTGGCCGTGCGGATGGTGTTCGGCAGGGACGGCCGCAAGCGGTCCCACAAGTTCGTGCGCGGCCTGATGCGCTCGGCCGCCAAGCTCTCCTACGAACAGGCCCAGCGGGCTATCGACGGCTTCCCGGACGACCACACCAACCCGCTGCTGGAGCCGGTGCTGAAGCCGCTCTGGGCCGCCTACCACACCATGCTGAAGGGCCGGATCGCCCGCTCGCCCCTGGCCATCGAGAGCTCGGAGCGGAAGATCGTCATCAGCGCCGAGGGCGAGATCACCTCGATCACCGCCCGGCCCTCGCTGGAGGCCCACCGGCTGATCGAGGAGATGATGGTCCAGGCCAATGTCTGCGCCGCCGAGACCCTGGAGCAGAAGAAGAGCCCGCTGATCTACCGGATCCACGACACTCCCAGCCAGGAGAAGGTCCAGTCCCTCGCGGAATTCCTGCAAACCCTGGGGATCAACTGGGCCAAGGGCGAAGCGCCCCGCACCGACCGGTTCAACAAGCTCTTGGTCGAGACCCGGGAGGGGCCGCACGCCCAGATCGTCAACGAGGTGGTGCTGCGCACCCAGATGCAGGCGATCTACGCCACCGAGAACATCGGCCACTTCGGGCTGAACCTGGACCGCTACGCCCACTTCACCTCGCCGATCCGGCGCTATGCCGACCTGATCGTGCACCGGGCGCTGATCAAGGCCTTGGGCCTAGGCTCAGATGGCCTGACCGACCGGGACATCGCCCAGATGAAGGACACCGCCGAGCGGATCACCTTCGCCGAGCGCCGGGCCATGGCCGCAGAGCGTGACGCCACCGAC
Source organism: Phenylobacterium sp. (assembly GCF_036677185.1). GTDB lineage: Bacteria > Pseudomonadota > Alphaproteobacteria > Caulobacterales > Caulobacteraceae > Phenylobacterium. The sequence goes on along the minus strand of NZ_JAKFEN010000006.1, from coordinate 45,118 downwards.
CGCTATGTGGCCGCCTTCCTCTCCGACCGGATCGGCGCGACCTTCACCGGCCGGATCACCGGGGTGACGCGGTTTGGCCTGTTCATCCGCCTGGACGAGACTGGGGCGGACGGCCTGATCCCCGTCTCCACCCTCGGCGGTGAGTACTTTGTCCACGACGACCGGACCCACGCCCTGGTCGGCGAACGCACCGGCGCGCGCTGGCCGCTGGGCATGACCGTCGAAGTGCGGTTGCGTGAGGCGACGCCGGTCACCGGCGGGCTGCTGTTCGACATGCTGAGCGAGCCGGCCGCCGCCGATCCCAATGCGCCGCGCCCCAGGCTCGGCATGCGCGACCGCCAGTTCTCCGGCCCCAAGCGCGGCGGCGGAGCCGGCAAGAGCGCTTTACCCAAGGGCGTTAGACGCAAGGCCGGCAAGAAGGCCAAGCGCTAACCGGTCCTCCGGGGCCGGGTCAGCCCCAGGACCACCCAGGCCACCAGGGCCCAGCTCGCCCCCAGCGCCCAGCCGCCCAGCACGTCGGTAGGCCAATGGACGCCCAGATAGACCCGGCTGACACCCACGGTCACCACGAACAGGATGGCCAGGCCGAAGATCACCGCCTTGGTGCGCGTCTTGGTCTCGACGCTGGCCAATACCGTGGCCAGGGTGAAGAAGGTGGCCGCCGCCAGCGCCGAATGGCCGCTAGGGAAGCTCTGCGAATAGACGATGCCGCCATGGGTGACCAGCGAGGGCCGCGGCCGGTCGTAGAGCATCTTCAGGAGTTCGCTGGAAATCTGGGCCAGGATCACGGTCGCGCCGAAAATCAACGCTTCCCGCCGCCGGTCGTGGAAGATCAGCAGCAGCACGGCGACCACGGTGGTGATGGTCAGCAGGGTGAAGCCGCCGAGCGCGGTGATGTCGCGCATGGCCTCCTCGAACCAGCGAGGCCCGATGGGATCACTGGGCAGGCCTGGCGTGCGCAGGGCCAGCAGCAGGATCCGGTCGACCTTGTCGGTCTCCCCCTCCCCGACCTCTTCCGCGATGGACAGGAAGAACCACGGCGCGCCCACCACCGCGATCCAGATCGCGAGCGTTCGGGCCTCGGGACGGCGGACGAGGGACCACAGGCGACGGATCATGAGGACATCAACTCCGGTGAAGCTGCTCCGAACCCATTTACCGCTTGGGCGACCCAGATTGACGTAAGGGCGCCGTTCCCAGGCCCCGAGTCCGCCCATACAGTCGTTTCATGAGTCAAACCGAACCTGTCCGGCGTCCTGAAGGACGCCTGCGCGCCGAGGGATCGCGCGCCGTGAAGCCCCGCAACGCCGCCACCTTGATCATCGTGCGGCGCGACCGCAAGACGCCGCAGGTCCTGATGGGCAAGCGCAACAGCGGCCACGACTTCATGCCCGACCTCTGGGTCTTCCCGGGCGGACGCATCGACCGCAGCGATTTCCGCGCGCCCTTCGCCACCGACCTGACGCCCGACGTCGCCGCCCGTTTCGAGGCCCACGTCCCCAAGGCCCGCGGCCGGGCCCTGGCGCTCGCCGCCGTGCGTGAGACCTTCGAGGAAGCCGGCCTGCTGCTGGCCAAGAAGGTCCCGGTCCGGCCGCTGGCCGGGCCCTGGCGCGAGTTCGCGGCCCACGGCGCGGCGCCGGACCTGGAGGCGCTGGACATCGTCGCCCGCGCCATCACCCCGCCGATGCTGGCCAAGCGGTTCGACACCTGGTTCCTGATGGCCGACGCCGAGCGCCTGGTCAGCCTGGACCGCGAGCCGGACTGCGGCGAGTTGGAGGAGATCGCCTGGGTCGACTTCGACGACGCCATCGCCCTGCCCCTGCCCGCGGTCACCCGCACCATGATCGGCGAAGCCGTGAGCCGGATGGCCGACCCCAGCCGGCCGCGGCCCTTCATGCGGTTCGGCAGCGCAAAGACGAAGTTCAGCCACCTCTAACGTTTCAGATGCGAATTATTCGCAACAAGCTTGCGCCAAACTCTCCGCGTTGCTAGTGCGAGTCATTATCGGCGCGCGCGAGGACTGGGATCTTGTCGGCTTCTGAGCTCGTGGGCGCCAAACCGGTCATCAACGAGGACAAGGCGCGGGCCAAGCGCGCGGCCCAGCGGCGCGCCGGCCTGCTGCGCCAGATGGTGCAATGGCACTGGATCAGCGCCGCCATCTGCCTGATCGGCATGCTGCTGTTCGCCATCACCGGCATCACCCTGAACCACGCCGGCGCGATCGAGACCAAGCCGAAGACCGTCGAGGTCCAGGGCCAGCTGCCGCCGGACCTGATCGCCGTCGCCAAGACCGCCCAGGCCTCGAAATCGACCCTGCCCGACCCGATCCGCGCCTGGCTCGCGAAGGAGGTCGGCGCGAAGGCTCCGAGGGCTGCGGCGATCGAATGGACCGACGACGAGGCCTATATCGCCCTGCCCCGCCCTGGAGGCGACGGCTGGGTGACCTTCGACGCGGACGCCGGCAAGGTGATGCACGAGACCACCGACCGCGGCTGGATCGCCTATCTCAACGACCTGCATAAGGGCCGCAATTCGGGACTGGTCTGGAGCCTGTTCCTCGACGTCTTCGCCCTGGGCTGCGTGGTGTTTTGCGTCACCGGCCTGATCCTGATGCAGCTCCATTCCCATGCGCGGAAGATCACTTGGCCCCTGGTCGGGCTGGGCCTGGCGATCCCGCTGCTGCTCGCCCTCCTCTTCATCCACTGACCGGAGTCTCCATGCGCCTGCCCGTCTACACCGCCGCCCTCACCGGCCTCCTGGCGACGCCCGCCGCCGCGGCGGACCTGGAGCTCAGCCTGGAGATCCCGCGGCTGACGGTGGCGGAGTATCACCGGCCCTATGTCTCGGTCTGGGTCGAGACGCCCGACAAGACCGCCGTGAAGACCCTGGCGGTCTGGTACGACGTCAAGCTGAAGAACCAGGAAGGCCAGAAGTGGCTGAAGGACATGCGCCAGTGGTGGCGTCGCGCCGGCCGCGACATGACCCTTCCCGCTGACGGCGTCAGCGCCGCGACCCGCGCGCCCGGCAAGCACCAAGTGGTGTTCAAGGCCGGGGCCTCGCCGCTGGGGGCCCTGCCCGCCGGGCAGTACAACCTGGTGGTCGAGGCCGCCCGCGAGGTCGGCGGGGTCGAGGTGCTGCGCGCGCCCTTCCAGTGGCCGCCCAAGGCCAAGGCCTCCTCGTCCGCCGAGGGCGAAACCGAACTCGGCGCCCTCGCAGTCACTGTCAGGCCGTGAACTCCAGAAGGGTCTTCCCAATGATCTCGGTTCGTCGCGGCGCTCTCGCCGTCCTGTCGGCCGCCGCCCTGCTCGCGGTCCCGGCCGCCGCCAGCGCGCACCGCCAGTGGCTGCTGCCCTCGTCCACAGTCCTGTCGGGGGCCGATCCCTGGATCACCGTCGACGCGGCGGTCTCTAACGAGCTCTTCTATTTCGACCACAACCCGATGCGGCTGGACTCGATGACCGTCACCGCGCCGGACGGGTCGAAGGGCGAGATCAAGAATGGCGCGACCGGCAAGTACCGCAGCACCTTCGACGTCCAGCTCGACAAGCCCGGCACCTACCGGATCGGCACGTCCAGCGATGGTCTCATGGCCGCCTACAAGCTGAACGGCGAAGCCAAGCGCTGGCGCGGAACCGCCGCCGAGCTGGCCACGGCCATCCCCAAGGAGGCGACCGAGGTCAAGCTCACCCAGGCCTCGCGCCGGGTCGAGATCTTCGCCACCCGCGGCGCCCCGACCAAGGATGTCCTGAAACTCACCGGCCAGGGCCTGGAACTGGACCCGGTGACCCACCCCAACGATCTGGTCGCCAGCGAGCCCGCTGTCTTCAAGCTGGTGCTGGACGGCAAGCCCGCCGTAGGCCTGGAGGTCAATGTGGTCCCCGGCGGCAATCGCTACCGCGCCGCCACCGGCGAGATGAAGCTGACCACCGACGCCCAGGGGGCGGTGACCATCAAGTGGCAGGGCGCTGGCATGTACTGGCTGGAGGCCACGTCGCGTGGCGGTAAGTCCAGTATCCCCAACGCCGAGCGCAGCGCCGCCTATGTCACCACCCTGGAAGTCCTGCCGGACTAGGGCGTTGAACCGCGTCGCGATTCCTCTGGACATCGCGCCGCCGGCCGCGCGGCTTCGCGGCGCGACCGTGGTCGAGTTCGGCGGGCCGACCATGGGCGTGTCCTGGCGCGTCAAGGCCGTGGCGCCGCCCGGCTTCGACCTCGCCAAGGTTCAGGCGCGGGTGCAGGCGGCGCTGAACGCCGTCGTCGCCCAGATGAGCCCGTGGGAACCCGGCTCGGACATCAGCCGCTTCAACGGCGCGCCGGCCGGCGCCTGGATGGACCTGCCGGACGCCTTCCAGCACGTGCTCCACCGCGCCCTGCGCTGGGCGGAGGTCAGCGGCGGGGCCTTCGATCCCGCCATCGGCCGCCTGGTGGACCTGTGGGGCTTCGGCCCGCCCGGACCGGTGGAGGCTCCGCCCTCCGACTCCGCGATCATCGCGGCGCTCGCCGCCGGCGGCTGGGACCGGCTGGCCCACGATGGCCGTCGGATCTTCCAGCCCGGTGGCCTGGCCCTGGACCTCTCCGGCATCGCCAAGGGCTTCGGGGTCGACGAGGTCTCCGCGGTGCTGACGCGCCTGGGGCTGGTCGACCACCTCGTGGAGATCGGCGGCGAGTTGCGAGGTGAAGGGCTCAAGCCCGACGGAGAGCCCTGGTGGGCGGAGATCGCCGCCCCGCCCGGCCTGGCCCTGCCCGGGGGACCGATTCTGGCGGCCCTGCACGGCCTGTCCGTCGCCACCTCGGGCGACTACCGCCGCGTCCTGGAGCACGACGGCCGGCGCTACGCCCACACCCTGGATCCGCGCACAGGGCGACCCGTGGAGGCCGGTCTTCGCTCGGTCAGCGTGATCGCGGCGACCTGCATGGACGCCGACGCCCTCTGCACGGCGCTGGGCGTGCTGGGGCCCGACGACGGCGCCCGGTTCGCCGCCGCGCAGGAGGTCGCCGCCCACCTGCTGGTCGAGGACGAGGGCGGACTCCGCGAGATCATCTCCCCGGCCCTTGCCGCCCTGCTCGACTGAGCCCCCCGTCGCTCACAAGGTTGCCGTGGCGGCGAGGTCAGGGCACAGATTACACCCTGCGGTGGCGGCTCAGGGTGATCGACATGTACGGCAAGGTTCTGCTCGGCGTCCTGGGCGCCGTCCTGCTCTCGGGCGCCGCGCTGGCGCAGACCCCGGTCGCCGACCTCGCCAAGCCGCCGGCGGACGCCCGGCATTTCATCATCGCCTCACCCGGCGGCAAGCACGGCGACTCCTGGAGCTGGGTCGCGGCCGATGGAACCCGCATGGCGCGCGAGAGCATGAACCTGCGCGGCCAGGTCTGGGAGGTGGACTATGCCGGCAAGCCGGGCCCCGACGGCCTGCCGCTCGCCGTGACGATCCGCGGGGCCACCCCGCAGGGCGACGCGGCCGAAACCTTCACGGCCGCGGGCGGGACCGCCCAGTGGAAAAGCCCGGTCGACGCCGGCAGCGCCATGGCCGGCGGCGCCTTCTATGTCAGCCAGGGCGGTCCGATGGACGCCAGCGCCTGGTTCGTCGAGCGCCTGCTCGCCAAGCCCGACAAGACCCTCGCCCTGCTGCCCGGCGGCCAGGCGCGGGCGGAGAAGGCGGCCAGCCTCGAGATCGGCCAGGGCGCCCAGCGCCAAACCGTCAACCTCTGGGCCATATCCGGCATCTCCAACTCGCCGATCTTCGCCTGGGCCGACGCCAAGGACCGCTTCTTCGGCGTCACATCGGGCCTGGCCTGGCTGCCAGAAGCCTATGCCGGCGAGCGCCAGCGGATGCAGGACGCCCAGGCCGCGGCGGCCGCCAAGCAGGCCCCGGGCTTCATCAAGGCCCTGGTCCAGGCGCCCGCCGGGCCAGTGGCCTTCACCGATGTGCGGATCTTCGACGCCGACAACCTGCGCTTCGTGTCCGACCAGACGGTGATCGTGGACAAGGGGCTGATCACCGCCGTGGGACCCGCGGCCTCGACCAAGGCGCCCGCCGGAGCCCGCGTCATCGACGGCAAGGGCAAGACCCTGACGCCCGGCCTGTGGGACAGCCACATGCACGTGGGCGACGACTATACGGGCCTGCAGGAGCTCTCGATGGGGGTCACCTCGTTCCGCGACCCCGGCAACAACGACGCTCTGACCCTCGACCGCCGGACCCGCCGCGCCGCCGGCCAGCTGCTGTTCCCGAACGTCTATTCGTCGGCGCTGATCGACGGCAAGGGCCCCTACACCGCCCAGGTCGCCAATGTCGCCGCCAGCGAGGCCGAGGCCGTCGCCCTGGTCGCCGCCGCCAAGGCCAAGGGTTTCGTCGGAGTGAAGTTCTACGGCACCCTCAACCCCGCCTGGCTGCCGGCCGCCGTCGCCGAGGCGCACAGGCTGGGCCTGCACGTCCATGGCCACATTCCCGCGGGGATCCGTCCCCTCGACGCGATCAACGCCGGCTACGACGAGGTCACCCACATCAACTGGGTGATGATGCAGGCGATGCCGGACAACATCATCCCGGTGTCGAACGGCATCGCCCGGTTCCAGGGCCCGGGGCGCTACGCCAAGGACGTGGACCTCGACGGCCCGGCGATGAAGGCCATCATCGAGGCCATGGCCAAGAAGAAGGTCTACAGCGATCCGACCATGGTCGCCTTCGAGGGCCTCTATGTGCCTGAGAACGGCGACCTCTCGCCGTCCTATACGCCCTTCGCCGGCACCTTGCCGCCGGCCACGGAGCGCGCCTTCCGTAGCGGCGGCTTCGCGCCGCCGGCCGGGGTCACCCGCGCCGACTACCGCGCCAGCTGGGCCAAGATGGTCGAGCTACTGGGCCACATGCACAAGGCCGGCGTCCCCATCGTCGCGGGCACCGACGGGTCGGGCCTGGAGCTCGTCCACGAACTCGAGATCTATGTGGAGGCCGGTTTCAGCCCCGCTGAGGCGCTGGCGGCCGCGACCATCGTGCCCGCCCGTTTGGTGGGCCAGGCGGCGAAGACCGGCTCCATCAAGGTCGGCAAGGCGGCTGATCTGGTGCTCGTCGAGGGCGACCCGTCGACCCGCATCGGCGACCTGCGCCAGACCCGCCTGGTCATGTTGGACGGCCAACTCCTGGACGCCGACGCGCTACGCAAGGCGGCGGGCTTCTCCGGCCGGCCGCGCTAGGCGACCTAGAGCTTGCAGGCGAGATAGAGGTGCGTCTGCCAGGCTGAGGAAAATATCCCGCCGTTGGCGGCGACGGCGCCGGCCAGGGCGTCGAACAGGGCGAACCGAGGACCCTCGGCCAGGAAGTGGTAGCTGGAATCGGTGCGCAGATAGCGGCCGAAGGTTTCGGGGTCTAGGTCCCAGGTCCAGGCGTAGCCGCGATGCATGGCGGGCCCGAACAGGGCCGAGCGGGCGAACATCCCGGCGAAGGGGCCGCTGGGCAGATAGGCCGCCTGGGACGGCGGCTGGCCCCAGACCTCCGGCGCATGGCGGTCGAAGGCCGCCTTGAACGGCGCCTCGAAGGCCTCGGGAACCGCCATGGGCACGTGGCCGAACACCGCCAGCCAGCCGCCGGAGCTCAGCGCCTCGGCGGCCTTGGAGAAGGCGATCTCGCGCGGGATCCAGTGCCAGGCCTGGGCCGAAGCCACCAGGTCGAAGCCTTCCGGCTCCAGCTCATAGTCTTCGAACCGTGCGACGACATATTCGACATTGGCCGCCCCGACCTTCCGGCGGGCTTCGTCGACCAGCCGGGCTCCGGGATCGAGCGCCACCACGGACCGCGCCCGCGTCGCCAGGTCGCCGGTCGCCTGGCCGCCGCCACAGCCGACCTCCAGGACCCGGGTCCGCGGGGTCAGGGCGCCCAGCGCCGCCAAGTCGTCATAGAGCGCCGCCGGATAGCCTGGGCGGACGGCGGCGTAGGTCTGCGCCACCTTGTCGAAGGACGCCTTCTACGCCAGGGCGAGCGGCGCGGCGTCGATGCTGGACATGGCCAGGTCCCTTCCCGTATCCGCGGCCAGATTGGGCGGGGCGGTTCACGGCGACAAACGACCATTGCGCCGTTTTGTTGTGAGCCCACGTCACAGACTATCGGGTCGCCGAAGCCCAATCCGATGCGGGAGGCCCCTAGCTGCGCGCCCTGCATTGACTTTGGGTTCGGGATTCGTATTGTCCGCGGCTCTTTCGAACACCTGCCGGTCTTGCCGGCCCCGCGAGGACCGACCATGGCGAAGCCCGCCTCCATCAAGATCCGCCTGAACTCGTCGGCGGACACCGGCTACTTCTACGTGACGAAGAAGAACGCCCGCACCAAGACCGACAAGCTGGTCATGAAGAAGTATGACCCGGTCGTGCGCAAGCACGTCGAATTCAAGGAAGGCAAGATCAAGTAGGCTCGAAGCCTCGATCTTTCCGTCTGTGAAAACGCCCGGTCGAAAGACCGGGCGTTTTTCGTTGTCAGCTCCGCTTCGGCTTGCCCAGCAACGAGAGCAGCAAGCCGACGACGGTGACGCCGAACAGGATCCCGATGATCAGGGTCAGGCGCTGCTCACGGGCGCTGATCTCACCACCAGCCTTCATGGCGTCGCCGTAGTGGCCAAAGAACGACATCCAGAACATCGCGCAGGCGAACCCCCAGCCGGCGCTCAGCCAGCGCTCCACGCCCCGGCGCAAGGCCAGCACCCCGCCGACCACCAGCAGCGTTGCGGCTAGGTAGTCGACCACCCAGAACGGCCACCACTGCCAGTCGCCCCAGTTGCGGACCGCTTCCAGCGCGCCGAGCACCAACCCGAATACGATAGCCAGCCATGCCGATGTCTTGATCATGCCAATCCTTCCCGACCTGCGAGGAAGCTTGGCTATTGGCGCTCGGTTTGAAAAGGGCTTCGAAGCTAAGCCGCCCGCGCGATGACCTTGTTGCGGCCTGAGGCCTTGGCCTCGTAGACGGCCTCGTCGGCGCGCTTGAGCAGGTGCTCGGGGGTGTCGTCGGCGCCCAAGGTGGCGGCGACCCCGATCGAGATGGTCACCGTCAGCAGCTCCGAGCCGCCCATCACCCGGAAGGGCGAGCCGGCCACGTGCAGGCGGATGCGCTCTGCGATCCGCTCGGCGTCCTCGATCTTGGTGTCGGGCATGACCACCACGAACTCCTCGCCGCCGTAGCGGCACGGCAGGTCGATGGCGCGGACGTTGGAGGCCAGGCGCACGGCGAACTCGCGCAGCACCTCGTCACCGACGTCATGGCCATAGCCGTCGTTGATCTTCTTGAAGTGATCGATGTCGATCAGCAGGCAGGCGACCTCGTCGCCGCCGAGCGCCGCGCGCTTCACCAGGGCCTCGAGCTGTCCCACCATGTAGCGGCGGTTGTGCAGGCCGGTGAGCTGGTCGGTGACCGCCAGTTCCAGCGAATGGTCGAGATTGTCGCGCAGATAGTCGGTGTAGCGCTTGCGGCGGATCTGGGTGCGCGCGCGCGCCGCCAGTTCCTGCGGATCGATGGGCTTGGAGAGCACGTCGTTGACGCCGATCTCCAGGGCCTTCACCAGCCGCGAACGTTCGTCGAAGTCCACCACCGCCAGGATCGGCAGATGGCGGGTGGCCTCGTCCGAACGCAGCTGGGCGGCGAAGCGCAGGCCGTCGAAGGACCGCGCCGTCGCGTTGATGATGATCAGGTCGACCGGCCCCTTGGCGGTCATCATGGCCTTTTCCGGCGAGGTCTCGATCACCGGGCGGTGCTCGATGGCCAGTTCGGCGGCCACCCGCTGGGCCTGGCGCTCGTGGTCGTCGACGATCAGCACCCGGCCGCCCGTGCCGCCCAGGCGCGAAGAGGCGCCGGCGATGACACCCATCCGGCGGCCCGAGGCCTCCCGGTCGCGCAGCTCGTCGATCACCATCTTCAGCCGGGTCAGGCTGCGCACGCGGGCGAACAGCATGACGTCGTCGATGGGCTTGGTGAGGAATTCGTCGGCGCCGGCCTCGAGGCCGGCGATGCGGTCGGCGCGGCCGTCCAGGGCCGTCACCAGCACCACGGGCACGTGGCGGGTCTCGGGATCGTCCTTCAGCCGGCGGCAGACCTGGAAGCCGTCCATGCCCGGCATCATCACGTCCAGCAGCACGATGTCGGGCTTCTCGGCCGCGGCGATGGCCAGCGCCGTCGGGCCGTCATAGGCCGTCAGCACCTCGTAGTACTCGGCCGTCAGCTTGGCTTCGAGGAGCCTGACGTTCGCCTCGATGTCATCGACCACGAGGATACGGGCGGACATGGCGACTAGCCCAGCAAGCGGCGGATGGTGTCGAGGAAGTGCGACACCGAAATGGGTTTGGAGATATAGGCCTCGCAGCCGCCTTCGCGAATACGTTCCTCGTCGCCCTTCATGGCGAAGGCGGTGACGGCCACGACCGGGATGTGGGCGAGCTCGTCGTCTTCCTTCAGCCACTTGGTGACTTCCAGGCCCGAGATCTCGGGGAGCTGGATGTCCATGAGGATCAGGTCGGGGCGATGCTCACGCGCCAGGGCTAGGGCCTGCAATCCCTCGCGGGTCTGCAGGGTTTCGTAACCCTGGGCGTCGAGCAGATCATGAAATAGCTTCATGTTCAGCTCGTTATCCTCGACGATGAGGACTTTCTTGGCCATTGACGTCCCGACGATGCCGTCGAGGCTGCGCGAATCGGACGCCGCCCCCACCATTGGGACCTTGATCACACGGATATCCTTAAACTCGCGTTAGTCGCGATGGAGCGCTCACTGACGGACACCCCGCCCCCCGCCCCCCGGCCGGCCAAGCCGCCGAACCTGGCCGACCTCGGCGTCGATCCCGCCAAGCCGCTGCTGCTGGTGGACGTCGACGAGGTGCTGGGCCTGTTCATGGAAGGCTTCGGCCGGTTCCTGGAGGGGCGCGGCCTGGAGTTCCGGGTCGATCGCTTCGCCCTGTTCCAGAACATCTACCGGCCCGGCGAGGCTGAGCACCTGCCCATCGAAGATGGCCGGACGCACTTCGAAGACTTCTTTCGCTATGGCTGCGGCGACATGGAGCCGGCCCCCGGCGCGGTCGAGGCCCTGCGCGCCTTGTCGCGCCAGGCCAGCGTGGTGATCTTCACCAACGCCCCTGGTCCCGCGCGGCTGGCGCGGGCGCGCTGGCTGGGTCGTCACCGGATGGACTACCCGCTGGTGCTCAACACTGGCCCCAAGGGCCCGCTGGCGGCGGGCATGGCCCGTCAGGTTCGCGCGCCGGCCGTCTTTGTCGACGACCTGATGTCCAATCTCGACTCGGTGGCCGAGAGCGCGCCGCATGTGATCCGCTTCCAGATGGTGGCCGACAGGCGGCTGCAGCCGCTCGCCCCCTCCGCGCCGGATCGCCACACCCGGATCGACGACTGGGACGAGCTGCGCGCGGCCATTGAGGCGGCGATCAGCTAGCGACGCGGCCCCTCAGGTCAGGTCTTCGGCTTGGGCGCGGGCAGGGCCGCGGGGGCGATCGTCCCGGCCGGCGGCCGTTGGGTGAGCTCGGTCTCGATGATCACCTCGACCTCGTCGCCGACCCCGAAGTTCGAGCCAGGCGCTGGAACGCCGTAGGTCATGCCGAACTCCGAGCGCTTCAGGGCGCCGCGCGCCGAGAAGCCGATCCGCGAGCCCTTGGGGTCCATGGCATGGGCGGCCAAGCCGCCGTTGAAGGTGACGTCCAGGGTCAAGGGCTTGGTGACGCCACGCAGGGCGAGGTCGCCGGTGACCCTGGCGGTGTTGGCGCCCGTGGTCTCCACCCTGGTGGACTTGAAGGTCATCTGCGGGAATTTCGCGGCGTCCAGGAAGTTCGGGCCGGCGAGTTCGCCGTCGAAGTTCAGCTTGGTCGGCTCGGGATAGTCGGTTTCCAGAGAGCGGGGATCGATGGCCACGGAGACGCTCATGGCCGCCGGATTGGCCGGATCGAACTGCAGGTCGCCAGTGACCTTGGTGAAGCGGGCCGTGTAGTGCGACAGCCCCATGTGGTTGACCCGGAAGATGACGCTGGTGTGGTCCAGATCGACGATGTAGGCGCCCGAGGGCGCGGTGTTGGTCACCGCAGCCGCCGCCGCGGCGGCCGGCGGCTTGGCGTCTTCCGCCTTCTCGGCGGGCTTGGGCGAACAGGCGACCGCGCCGACCGTCGCCAATAGGGCGCAGGCCCACAATACAGGTCTCATGGCAGCTATCCTTTGGGGAGGGGGGAGGATCTGGTGGATTCGAGTAACACCTCAGGGTGGCGCCGCAAAGATGGCCGAACCGAGCCGCGCGCCATTGAACTTCCCGTCGAAACGGAACAAACCATGACCCCATGATCCGCATCGGGGTGGATTTCGGCGGCACCAAGATCGAGGCTGCGGCGCTCGACGCCGATGGCCGTTTCCTGGCGCGCGTGCGCGGCGCCTCGCCAAGAACCTATGAGGCCGGACTGGAGGCCGTGGGCGAGCTGGTGGCCGAGGCCGAACGCCAGGCGGGTGCGTCCGCGCGCCGGATCGGGGTCGGTGGGCCGGGCTCGCCCTCCCCCGCCACGGGCCTGATGCGCAACGCCAACTCCACCGAGCTGAACGGCCACCCCTTCCCGCAGGACCTGGCGCGGGCGCTCGGGCGACCGGTACGCTACGCCAACGACGCCAACTGCCTGGCCCTGTCCGAGGCGACCGACGGCGCGGGCGCCGGCGAGCGCACCGTGTTCGCCGCCATCCTCGGCACCGGCTGCGGCGCGGGGATCACCGTCGATGGCCGGGTCTTGGAAGGCCGAAACGGCTTCGCCGGCGAATGGGGTCACATGCCCCTGCCCTGGCCCGCTGACGACGAACATCCCGGCCCCACCTGCTGGTGTGGGCGGCTGAGCTGCATGGAGCTCTGGGTCTCTGGGACCGGCTTCGCCCGCGACGCCGGGGCGGTCAACGGCGAGGCGGCGACCGCCGCCGCCCGCGCCGGGGAGGCCCGGGCCGCCGCAGCCCTCGGCCGCTATGTGGACCGGCTCGCCCGCGGCCTGGCGGTGGTCTGCGATGTGATCGACCCCGACGTGATCGTCCTGGGCGGCGGGATGTCGAACCTTCCCGAACTCTATGACCGGCTGTCCGGCGCCATCGCGCCCAGGGTCTTCTCCGACGTCTTCACCACCCCGGTGCGCCGCGCCTTGCACGGCGACTCCTCGGGCGTGCGGGGGGCCGCCTGGCTCTGGCCGGCGCCATGAGCGCCCTCTGCCGCGACTGTTTCGCCAAGGGCGATTTCGCCCGCCGCTGCCCGGCCTGCGGCTCACCCAGGGTCGTCGCCCATCCCGAGCTCGACCTCCTCTCCATCGCCCATATGGACTGCGACGCCTTCTACGCCTCGGTGGAGAAGCGCGACGACCCGTCCCTGCGCGACAAGCCGCTGATCGTCGGAGGCGGCAAGCGCGGCGTGGTCACCACCTGCTGCTACATCGCCCGCATCTCCGGCGTCCGCTCGGCCATGCCGATGTTCAAGGCCCGCCAGCTCTGCCCCCAGGCCGTGATCCTCAAGCCCGACTTCACCAAGTACCGCACCGAGAGCCGGCGGATCATGGAGATGGTCCGCGCGCTCACCCCCCTGGTCCAACCACTGTCGCTGGACGAGGCCTGGATGGACCTCTCGGGCACCGAGCGCCTGCACAAGGCTCCGCCCGCCGAGACCCTGGCGCGGTTGCAGGCCAGGATCGAGGCCGAGATCGGCATCACCGTCTCCATCGGGCTGGCGCCCAACAAGTTCCTGGCCAAGATCGCTTCGGACCTCGACAAGCCCCGCGGCTTCTCGGTGATCGGCGGGGCCGACGCGGAGAGCTTCCTTGGCCCCAAGCCCGTGGGGATCATGCCCGGCGTCGGCCCGGCCATGGTCAAGTCCATGGAGGCCGCGGGCTATCGCACCGTCGGCGACCTGGCTCGCGCCGACATCCGGGATCTGGCCGAGCGCTTCGGCGCCTATGGCCTGAAGCTGGCCGAGCTCTCCCGCGGCCGCGACAACCGGGCGGTCAATCCCAACGAGGAGCGCAAGAGCATCAGCGCCGAAACGACCTTCAACGACGACCTGCGCACGGTGGAGGACCTGGAGGCCATGCTGGCCCCGCTCTGCGAAAAGGTCGGCCGCCAAGCCCGCGCCGCGGGCCTGGCCGGCCGCGTGGTGACGCTGAAGCTGCGGAGCACCGACTTCAAGATCCTCACCCGGCGGCGGGCCATTCCGGTGCCCACCCAGACGGCCAAGACCCTGTTCGCCATCGGACGCGAGCTGCTGGCCAAGGAAGCCAAGGGCCAGCCCTGGCGGCTGATCGGCATCGGCATCGCCGAACTGACCCCGGCGCAGACCCTGGAGCACGATCTGTTCTCCGGCGACGAGCGCCGCGCCCTGCTCACCGAAACCACGATCGACGCGCTGCGAGCCCGATTCGGACCCGGAGCGCTCGCCTCTGGGCGCGCGTTCCGCTCGAAAACCTCACCCGAGGATTGAGCGCGCGGCCCGCTGGCGCCTTTCGGCGCGGCAAAAAGGCGCTGTTGGCGCATTCGGGATGGTCGCTAACGATTTCAACCCTTCCATACGGCCATCTTTTCCATATCTAATCCGTAGATAGAGCGACCCCGTGGTCGCCAGGAGACCTGTTCCGATGGCCGAGCGAAAGCAAGGTGATCAAGAGACGGGCGTCAAATCGGCGGTCATCACCCAGACCAAGCCGAAGACGCAGAAGCCGTCGATGTACCGGGTATTGCTCCTGAACGACGACTATACTCCAATGGAGTTTGTCGTTTACGTACTTGAGCAGTACTTCAACAAGTCGCGCGAAGACGCGACGCGCATCATGCTGCATGTCCACCAGCACGGGGTGGGGGTTTGCGGCGTGTTCACCTACGAAGTGGCGGAAACAAAGGTGGCCCAGGTCGTTGATACCGCTCGGCGGCATCAACATCCGCTTCAGTGCACCATGGAAAAGGATTGAGGCCCAGATTGCCGTCATTCTCGCGCCATCTCGAAGAATCCCTCCACCGCGCCGTGGCGTTCGCCAACCAGCGAAAGCACGAGTACGCGACCCTCGAGCACTTGCTGCTCTCCCTCATCGACGATGAGGACGCCGCCGGCGTGATGCGCGCCTGCGACGTGGATCTCGGCGCGCTGAAGACAACCCTCACCAACTACGTGGACAACGAGCTCCGCTCCCTGGTGGTCGACGACGGGGAGGACGCCAAGCCGACCTCGTCCTTCCAGCGGGTGATCCAGCGGGCGGTGATCCACGTCCAGTCCTCGGGCCGCGAGGAGGTGACCGGCGCCAACGTGCTGGTGGCCATCTTCTCCGAGCGCGAGAGCCACGCCGCCTACTTCCTGCAAGAGCAGGACATGACCCGCTACGACGCGGTGAACTACATTGCCCACGGCATCGCCAAGAAGGCCGGCGCGGAGACCGCCAAGCCGGTCAAGGGGTCCGAAGACGAGGACAAGCCCGCGGTCAAGACCGGCGGCGAGGCGCTCGAGGCCTACTGCGTCAATCTCAACGAGAAGGCCAAGCAGGGTAAGGTCGATCCGCTGATCGGCCGGGCCAACGAGGTCGAGCGCTGCATCCAGATCCTGTGCCGGCGCACCAAGAACAACCCGCTGCTGGTGGGCGACCCCGGCGTCGGCAAGACCGCCATCGCCGAGGGCCTGGCGCGCAAGATCATCAACAACCAGGTTCCCGAGGTCCTGGCGGGCGCGACCATCTTCTCGCTCGACATGGGTTCGCTGCTGGCGGGCACGCGCTATCGCGGCGACTTCGAAGAGCGCGTGAAGCAGGTGGTCAAGGAGCTGGAGAACCACCCCGACGCCATCCTGTTCATCGACGAGATCCATACGGTGATCGGCGCGGGCGCGACCAGCGGCGGGGCCATGGACGCCTCCAACCTGCTGAAGCCGGCGCTCGCCTCCGGCACCCTGCGGTGCATGGGCTCGACGACCTACAAGGAGTTCCGTCAGCACTTCGAGAAGGACCGCGCCCTGGTCCGCCGGTTCCAGAAGATCGACGTCAATGAGCCGACGATCGAGGACACCATCAAGATCCTCAAGGGCCTGAAGACCTACTACGAGGAGTTCCACAAGCTCCGCTACACCAACGACGCCATCAAGGCGGCGGTGGAGCTGTCGGCCAAGTACATCACCGACCGCAAGCTGCCCGACAAGGCCATCGACATCATCGATGAGGCCGGGGCCGGCCAGATGCTGCTGCCCGAGGCCAAGCGGAAGAAGATCATCGGCCTGAAGGAAGTCGAGGCGGTGGTCGCCAAGATCGCCCGCATCCCGCCGAAGTCGGTCTCCAAGACCGACACCGAGGCGCTGAAGCAGCTCAACGACGACCTGAAGCGCGCGGTCTACGGCCAGGACGAGGCCATCGCCCAGCTGTCGGCAGCCATGAAGATGGCCCGCGCCGGCCTGCGCGACGCCAACAAGCCGATCGGCTGCTACCTCTTCTCGGGCCCCACCGGCACCGGCAAGACGGAAACCGCCCGCCAACTGGCCTCGACCATGGGTATCGAGCTCCTGCGCTTCGACATGAGCGAGTACATGGAGCGCCACACGGTCAGCCGCCTGATCGGCGCGCCTCCCGGCTATGTCGGGTTCGACCAGGGCGGCCTGCTCACCGACGCCGTCGACCAGCACCCCCACTCGGTCGTGCTGCTCGACGAAATCGAGAAGGCCCACCCGGACGTCTTCAACATCCTGCTGCAGGTCATGGACCACGGCGTCCTCACCGACGCCAACGGCAAGAAGGTCGACTTCCGCAACGTGGTCCTGATCATGACCACCAACGCCGGCGCCTCCGACGCCCAGCGCAACTCTATCGGCTTCGGCCGCGGCAAGCAGGACGACGAGGTCGACGAGGCCCTGAAGCGCCTGTTCACCCCGGAGTTCCGCAACCGTCTGGACGCCGTGGTGCCCTTCAAGGCGCTTACCCAGGACATCATCCGCCAGGTGGTGCAGAAGTTCGTCATGCAGCTGGAGGCTCAACTGGCCGACCGCCACGTCACGATCGAGACCACCGAGGAAGCGGCCGACTGGCTGGCCAAGAACGGCTTCGACGAGCTCTACGGCGCCCGGCCCCTGGCCCGGGTCATCCAGGAGCACATCAAGAAGCCCCTGGCCGACGAGATCCTGTTCGGCAAGCTGGTCAAGGGCGGCCACGTCAAGGTGGTGCTCAAGGACGCCAAGCTGGCCTTCGAGATCGAGGGCGACGACCGCGTCCCCGGCGCGCCCATCATCGAGGGCCCGACCGAGGAAACCGCCGAGGCCCTGGCCGACTAGGGCTTCATCTCAACTTTCGACGGGAACCCCAGGCTTCGCCTGGGGTTTTTCGTTTGTGGACTAGGCGATCTTGGCCGCGATCTGTTCGGCCAGGACCTTGAGCTCGACGGGGTCGGCCATGCCGCCCTCCCCGTGGCGGCCCAGCGCCACGCCCGTCCAACGCGGGATGATATGGAAGTGCAGGTGATAGATGGTCTGGCCCGACGCCACGCCGTTGAACTGGCTGACCATGATCCCGTCCGGATTGAGCGCCGCGCGCACCGCCCGGGTCACCCTCTGGACGCCCAGGATCAGCGAGGGCAGCACCAAAGGGTCTTCCTCCAGCAGATTGCGCGCCGTGGAATGCTTGGGAATCACCAGGGTGTGGCCCTTGGCCTGGGGGAAGACGTCCATGAACGCGAAGACCTCGCCGTCCTCGAACACCTTGGCGCAGGGCGCCTCGCCGCGCAGGATTTTCGCGAAGATGTTGCCGTCGTCATAGGTCCCGTCCAGGCTCATGATCCGCGCTCCGTGGTGCTCATGGAGCGTCGTAGCAAATCGCGCAGGGAGGCGGAATGATGGGAACGAGCGGAACAGCGGGTCCCACGAGGACCGGCCTCACCGAACGCCAGCGGAAGTGGTTCGCCTCCGTCCAGGCCAGCCTGGAGCGCGACACCGGCAAGACCCTGGACGAGTGGGTGGCCATCGCCCGGACCTGCCCGGAAACCAGGCCCAAGGCGCGCGCCGACTGGCTGCGGGAGCATCATGGATTGGGGATCAACCGCGCCTCGCATGTGCTTTCCGTCGCCTTCCCCTCCGGCGAGGGTTGGGACCAGCCGGACAAGCTGCGCGTTGCGCTCTGGACCGACCCGGCTTCGCTCAAGATCCTCGAGGCCGTGGAGGCGGCGGTGGCCGCCCTGCCCGACGTGGTGACCGGCCAGCGTAAGGGCTTCACGGCCTTTTCCCGGAAGGTTCAATTCGCCGCCGTCCGGCCGCTCAAGGGTGGGCTGGCGGTGCTGGGCCTGGCGCTGACGCCGGATGCCGATCCGCGCCTGGACCCGCCGAAGAACGAAAGCTGGTCCGAGCGGCTGAAGGCCAAGCTGGTGCTGGATTTTCCCGACCAGGTGGACGGGCGGCTGGCGGAATTGCTGAAGCAGGCCTGGGCGCGATCTTGAGCAACAACGTCAGAAAAAACTGACGGCCGCGACTATTCAAACCCTGACGACGTAAGGGGTTTCTGCTTCACACCAGCGTCAAGGCTTCGTCGCGCTTCCGTCATCGCCATTCCCTAGGCACGGCTCTCCGAAGTCAGGGGAAAGACGCGATGACCAGCCTCAAACTCATTCTGCTCGCCAGCGGCGCCGCGCTCCTGGCCGGCGCCGCGCGGGCCGACGATGCTCCGGCTCAGGTCGAGGAATTGATCGTCACCGCACAGAAGCGCGAGCAGAAGACCCTCGACGTTCCGATCGCCATCACCGCCTACAGCCGCGACAGCATGGATCGCCTCGGCATCCAGGAATTCGAGGAGCTCTCGCTCTACGTGCCAGGCTTCGAGGTCCAGAATCAGTCGCCGAACAATCCAGGCTTCGTGATGCGCGGCATCACCTCCGACTCCGGCGAGGCCACCAACGAGCCCCGGGTTTCGGTGTTCCAGGACGGCGTCTCCATCTCCAAATCCCGCGGCTCCTACATAGAGCTCTTCGATCTGGAACGGGTCGAGATCGCCAAGGGCCCGCAATCCACCCTCTATGGCCGCGGCGCCCTGATCGGCGCGGTGAACCTGGTCCAGGCCAAGGCTGATCCCACCGGCTGGCAGGCCGCCTCCAAGGCCGAGGCCGGCAACCACGGCTACGCCATGTTCGAAGGCATGCTGAACATGCCGGTGAGCGACACCTTCGCGATCCGCGTCGCCGGACGCCTGAAGAAGCGCGACGGCTTCGTCGAGAACCTGCTGGGCGGAGAGGACTTCAACTCCACCGACACCGTCGCCGGCCGCGTGGTGCTGAACTGGCGCCCCACCGAGAAACTGAAAGCCGACCTGATCGTCAACTACGAGCGTGACCGGCCCAGCGGCACCTCATTCAAGTCGCTCACCTATGCGCCCACCGATCCCACCACGGGGGCAGTGATCGGTGACGTCGGCCGCAATTCCGGCGCGGCGCTCTCGACGTCGGATGGCTTCCAGGGCGGCAAGGATCTGGGTCTCGACCGCACCGTCTGGGGCGCGACGGCGCTGGTGGACTACACGATCAGCGACGTGCTGAGCCTATCCTCGATCACGGCCTATCGCGAGTTCGACAGCCTGGAGATCTTCGACGCCGACGGGTTCTCCCTGCCGCTGTTCGTCTTCGCGGAGGACGCCCAGGGCAAGCAGAGCAGCCAGGAGTTGCGGCTGAACTACGACGGCGGCGCCCGGCTGACCGCCTTCGCCGGCGTCAGCTATTTCCACGAAGATGGGTTCCAGCGGGTGCCGCTGCAGTTCAACGAGAAAATCTACGCCCTGCATGCGTCCGGCGCGATGCCGAAGCCGAAGGGCCTCTCCCTGCCCACCGTGACCGCCCTGGCCCCCGCCGCGCTCAAGTCCGTCCACCGTGAGACCTACGCCAACTACGGTGAGACCACCGCCTATGACGTTTTCGCCGACGCCACCTACAAGCTAACCGACCAGATCGAACTGACGGGCGGTATCCGCTACAGCCAGGAGGACAAGACCAGCGGCTACGGCGCCCGGTTGGAGAACGGCGGCTCGGTCCTCGCGGGCTCGACGCCGGCCTTGGCGCGCGGCCTCTTCCTCCAGCCAACGGCCGGGGGGGTTCCGGAATACAAGGACCTTTCGGACTCCGGCCTCACCTATCGCGTGGTCGGCCGCTACGCGGTCAGCGAGCAGCTCAGCCTCTACGCCTCCTACGCCCGCGGCCGGCGCCCGAAGGTCCTGACCGTCGGCGCCCCGACGACACCCGGCGGACGGGTGCGATTCAGCGAGCTTCCGGCCGAGAAGGTCGACTCGTACGAGGCCGGCGCCAAGAGTGAACTGTTCGAACGCCGCCTGACCCTGGAAGGGTCCGTCTACCACTACAGTTACGACAACTTCCAAACCTCGGTCCTGAACGCCGCCGGCCAGATCGTCGCGGCCAACGCTGGCGAGGCGGCCGCCACGGGTTTTGAGGGCCAGGCGAATTTCCGCCCGACCACCAATGTCGAGGTCTTCGGCACCTATGCTTACAACCACGCGCGGTTTGGCAACGGCATCTTCAAGGACAACAGCTTTCGCCTTTCGCCCGACCACTCGTTCTCGCTAGGCGCGCGGTTCATGGCGCAGGTCGCGGGGGGCACGCTGGCCTTCATCCCGACCTATACCTGGCAGAGCAAGATCTTCTTCGAGGCCAACAACGACATCCCGGCATTGCAGACCAACGACCTCGTCCAGGATGAGTTGCAGGAGAGCTACGGCCTGGCGAACCTGCGGGTCACCTACAAGCCCGCCACCGGGCCGTGGCAGGTGGAAGTCTTCGCCACCAACCTGTTGGACGAGGACTACATCAAGGACGCCGGAAATACCGGCGGCGCCTTCGGCATCCCGACCTTCATCGCCGGCGAGCCTCGCTATTACGGCGCCTCGTTCTCCATCCGCTACTGAGCCGAGCCAGACCCATGTCGTTCAACAGACGTACGGCGCTCACCTGGCTCGGGCTCGGGATCAACGCCGCGGCCTCTCCCGCCTTGGCCCAGCAGGCCAAGGGCGTCACCTTCGGTCATGGTGTCGCCTCCGGCGATCCCCTGGCGGACCGACTGATCATCTGGACGCGGGTGACGCCGCCGACGGGTGCGGCCGCGACGATTCCCGTGGCCTGGACAGTGGCCGACAGCCCTGACTTCAAGATGGTGGTGGCCCGGGGCGAGGCCCAGGCCGGACCCGCCCGCGACTTCACCGTCAAGGTCGATGTGGCCGGCCTCAAGCCCGGCAAGGACTACTGGTTCAGGTTCACGGCCGGAGACGCATCCTCGCCCACGGGCCGCAGCCGCACCCTGCCGGCTGGCGGCGCAAAGGACGTGGTCCTGGCGGTGGTTTCCTGCTCGCTCTTTCCGGCCGGCTACTTCAACGCTTATGACGCCGTGGCCAAGCTGGACCGCGTGGACGCCGTCGTGCATCTCGGCGACTACATCTACGAGTACGGCGCGGGCCCCGACGACTACGGCACGGCCGACGCCGCCAGGATGGGCCGGCAATTGGAGCCCCGGCACGAGATCCTATCCCTCGACGACTATCGACTGCGCCACGCCACCTACAAGACCGACGTCCACCTCCAGGCCGCCCATGCCCGAGCGCCGTGGATCTGCGTCTGGGATGACCACGAGACCGCAAATGATAGCTGGCTCGGTGGGGCGGAGAACCATACGCCCGGCGCGGAGGCGGACTGGGAAGGCCGCAAGGCCAACGCTCTGCGAGCTTATTATGAATGGATGCCCCTGCGCGAGCCCGCGCCCGGCGGCCTTGCCGCGGCGATCAACCGGACGTTTCGATTCGGCGACGTGGCCGAATTGATCATGGTCGAGAGCCGCCTGACGGCCCGCACACGGCAGATGGACTATGCCGAGGTCCCCATGACGACGCAGAACGGCCGACAGATACCGGATCTCGCCGCCTTCATGAAGGAGCGCGCCGATCCCGGCCGCCAGGTGCTTGGCCCCGCCCAGGAGGCGTGGCTGGCCAAGACGCTGGAAGCGTCGACGGCCGCCGGCTGCGCCTGGCAGGTCCTGGGCAACCAGGTGGTCATGGGCCAGGTGAAAGGTCCGGACCTGAAGGCCGCCCTGCCTGCGGCCGACTGGGCCGCCATGTTGGCCGATCTGCCGGAGCGGGTTCGCCCCCGCCTAGAAGCGATGGCGGCGCTCTTCGCCCACGGCGTGCCATTCAACCTGGACGCCTGGGACGGCTATCCGCAGGCGCGTGAGCGGGTCTACCGGATGATCAAGGCGGCAAAGGCCCAGGCCATCGTCTTGGCCGGCGACAGCCACGCCTTCTGGGTGAACGAACTGCATGATGCGGCGGGCGACCGCGTGGCCGTGGAGTTCGGAACCACGGCGGTCACCAGTCCCGGCTGGGGCGATTTCCTGGCCAAGCAGGACATGGGCAAGATCTTCGCCGATCAGAACAAGGAGGTGGTCTATTCCCACCAATCGGCCAAGGGCTTCACCCTACTGACCCTGACGCCGGCGGAGGCGCACGCCGAGCTGATCGCGGTCTCGACCGTCACCGACCTGGCCTACGAGACCAAGACCCTGAAGCACTACAGGGTGTCCCGGCGATTTGGCGCCGGCGTGCGGGAGTCCTGATCGATCACTCCTGCCGGAACGGCGAGTACTCCTCCGCCAGCCACTCCATCTCCCCGCCCACGGCCTCGCGTTCGCGGCGGACGAAGTCCTCCACGGGCCCGCGCAGCATGGGGTCGGCGATGTAGTGGGCGGAATAGACGGGGCTGGGCAGGTAGCCACGGGCGATCTTGTGCTGGCCCTGGGCGCCAGCCTCGACGCGGGCCAGGCCGTGGTCGATGGCCCACTCGATAGCTTGATAGTAGCAGAGCTCGAAATGCAGGAAGGGCACATCCTCGACGCAGCCCCAGTTGCGTCCATAGAGGCAGTCGCCACCGATCAGGTTGAGCGCCCCGGCGATCCAACGCCCGTCGCGCCGCGCCATGACGAGGAGCACCCGGTCAGCCATCCGCTCGCCCAACAGGGAGAAGAACAGCCGATTGAGATAGGGCCGGCCCCACTTGCGCGAGCCGGTGTCCATGTAGAAGGCGAAAAAGGCGTCCCAGTGGTCCTCGGTGATCTCCGCGCCGTTGAGCGCCAGGATCTCCACCTCCGCCTGGGCGTCGCGGCGCTCGCGGCGGATGGTCTTGCGCCGGCCTGACGACAGGGCGCCCAGGAAGCCCTCGAAGTCGGCGTAGCCGCGGTTCTCCCAGTGGTACTGCTGGCCCTGGCGCAGGGAGAGCCCCTGCCCGGCCATCCACTCGGCCTCGGCCTTGGTCGGGAAGTTCACATGCAAGGACGAGGCGTCGTAGCGCTCGCAAAGCGCCAGGGCGCCGCCCAGCAGGATCGGCCAGGCCTGCAGCGGATCCACGTCCGGCCGCACCAGCAGCCTGGGCCCCGTGGCCGGGGTGAACGGCGCGGCCGAAACCAGCTTGGGATAGTAGCGTCCGCCGGCCCGCTCATAGGCGTCGGCCCAGGCGTGGTCGAAGACATATTCGCCCTGGCTGTGGGACTTCAGATAGAGCGGCATGACCGCGGCGACCTTGCCCGCCTCGTCCTCCACCGATAGGTGGTGCGGCCCCCAGCCGGCGCGCTCCAGGGCGCAGCCGGACTCCTCGGCGATGTCGAGGAAGTCGAAGGCCATGAAGGGATTGGCGCCGTAGGCCGGGTTCGCGGCGCAGGCCTCCCACGACTCGCGCCCGATCTCCGCGATCCGGCGGCCGACCTTCACCGCCGCCTTCAGGCTCACGCGGCGAAACCCTCGAAGATCAGGTTGTCGCAATGGGGCCTGATGGCCTCCCACTGGGCCGGATCACGCACCGTCCAGGCCACCACAGGCATGCCCTTGTCGCGGAAAGCCCCGGCGCGGGGATCGTCGACCATGTCGAGGCTGAGCGCCAGGAAGTGCGGCCGGGCGATGGCCACGTGCTCCAGCCGGGCGAAGGCCGCGCGCTGTTCCTCGGCCAGATGCGGCGCGCGCTTGTAGTTGTAGCTGTCCAAGCCACGCAGCAGACCCGGAAACCGGTCGGCGAACCAGGCATGGGAATAGGGATTGAACCCGATCACGCAGACCGGGCCCGCGTGGTCGATCAGGATGTCATGCACCCGCTGCTCCAGCGGGCCGACCTCGCCGAACGGAGTCTTCAGCTCCACATGCACCATGGCCCGCTGGCCGACGATGGCCAGGGTGTCCATCAGGGTCGGGATCGGCTCGTCCGTGCCCATGAGGCGCAGCTCCGCGAGGTCGGCGGCGGTGCGGTCGCGCAGGCGGCCCTTGACCCCGGTCATCCGCTCCAGGTCCTCGTCGTGGAAGACCATGGCCTCGCCGTCCGCCGAGAGCTGGACGTCCAGCTCGATGCCGTAGCCGGCCTTGCAGGCCGCCTGGAAAGCGCCCAGCGAGTTCTCCGGCGCGCCGTCCTTGGCCCAGAGGCCGCGATGGGCCACCGGCGGGTGGAACAGGAAGTCCCAGGCCTCGCCGAACTGGGTGTTCACGCGACCTCCACCACCGCGTCGACCTCGACGGCGAAGTTCATCGGCAGGCGGTAGACGCCGACGGCGGAGCGGGCGTGCTTGCCGGCGTCGCCGAAGGCCACGACCATCACGTCGGAACAGCCGTTCACCACCTGCGGGATCTCGAAGAATTTGGGGCCGGCCTGGACGAAGCCGCCCAGCTTGACCACCCGCACCACCCGGTCGAGGTCGCCGTCGCAGGCGGCCTTCATCTGGGCCAGCAGGTTGATCCCGCAGAGCCGCGCGGCGGCCTTGGCGGTCTCGGCGTCCACGTCCTCGCCCACGATCCCGCGCACGCCGCCCGAGGCGTCGACCGAGACCTGGCCCGAGATGTGGACGATGGAACCTGCCCGGACGAACGGCACATAGTTGGCGACCGGGGGATTGGGCTGCGGCAGGACGATGCCGGCGGCGGCGAGGCGTGCTTCGACTTGGGACATGGGTGAAGGTCTAGCGCCCGGCCCCGCCCCCGAAAAGAGAAAAGGCCCACGCCGTTTCCGGCGTGGGCCTCTTCAGGGTCAGCCGCGCTAGTACGCAGCGCGGCTGGGGGAGACTCTGGATCTTAGCGGGCGGCTTGCAGGCGCTCGACGGCGGCGGTGACGCGCTCGTTCAGCGGCTTCATGCTGTCCTTCACCGAGGCCGAGACGATCTCGGACATCTTGCCCACTTCGGCCATGTAGGCTTCGAGAGCCGTCTTGGCGAAGGAGGTTTGCAGCTCGACCACTTCCTGGATGGACTTGGCGCCCGACAGCGACTTGGCGGCGGCCACCTGGTCTTCCACGGCCTTCTTGGAATAGGCCATGGCCTGGGCGCCCAGGGCTTCAGCGCCCTTGGTCGAGGCGGTCACCGAGGCGATGACGGCTTCCAGGTTCTTCTTGGAATGGGCGTTGACTTCGTTCAGCGAAGCCAGTGACTTCTCGACGGCGTCCTTGAACGCGACGTTGCCGGCGGTGGTGAACTGCTCGACGGTGTTCTTGACGGTTTCGGCGGCGGCCATGGGATGTTCTCCTGAGGTCGGTTGTGGGGGCGGCGGACGCCGCAATGCAAACTTGGCAGTGAGACTGCTTTGAACTCGCAGCCTATTTCTCATGTTGCAGTGCAGCAGTCAAGAGCTTTTGTGCAGTGCAGCATCGCCTCCTGCGCGAGCGATCACGGCAGTGTTGATCGGCAAAACCGCGACAAAAGGGCTCGTTCAACGCTTGTTTACCCTCGCGCAAGGTCCACGCTGTCATGCTAGGGTTCTTGTAAGGCGGCCGGGGGGTCGCCCAACCCTTTGATTCGACGGACGAACCGCCCATGTTCGAGCGCGCCCGCCGCCTGTTTGTCGCCCTTGGTCTCGCGGTCACCACCGCGTTCGCGCCCTTGGCCACGACCGCGCAGGCTCAAATCCCCTACCTGTCGATGCCCGCCAGCCAGCCGAAGTACGCGGCGGTGGTGGTCGACGCCAAGACCGGGGAGGTGTTGTACGCCAAACGCGCGGACAGCCCGCGGTATCCCGCCTCGATCACAAAAGTGATGACGCTCTACCTGGCCTTCGAAGCCCTGGCCTCGGGCCGGCTGAAGCTGGACGACCCCGTCATGATCTCGCCGCGCGCCGCGGCCCAGGCGCCGACCAAGCTCGGCCTCCCCGCCGGCCAGACCCTGACCGTCGAAGAAGCCATGTCGGCCATGGCCACCAAGTCGGCCAACGACGTCGCCGTTGCCCTGGCCGAAAAGCTGGGCGGCTCGGAAGCCCGCTTCGCCGCCATGATGACCCTGCGCGCCCAGGAGCTGGGCATGCAGAACACCCGCTTCGTCAACGCCTCGGGCCTGCCCGACAGCCGCCAGATCTCGACCGCCCGCGACATCGCCATCCTGTCGCGCGCCGTGATGCGCGACTATCCGCAGTACTATGGCCTGTTCAGCACCAGGTCGTTCAGCTTCCGCGGCACGTCGATGCGCAACCATAACGGCATGCTCAACACCATGCCGGGCGTGGATGGGATCAAGACCGGCTACACCAACGCCTCGGGCTTCAACATCGCGGTCTCGGCGGTGCGCAACAACCGCCGCCTGATCACCGTGGTCCTGGGCGCCCCGTCCACCGCTTGGCGCAACAACAACGCCACCCAGCTGCTGACCACCGGCTTCGACGTCATGGCCCGGCGCGACCGCGGCGAGAACATCACCGTGGCGCAGAACTATTTCGAGCCGCCGCCGCTCGGTCAGGCCATGCAGCGCAGCATCGAGCAGGGCGACAACGACACCGAAGGCGCGAAGATCATGCTCGCCTCGGCCGCGTCCAGCACCTCGGCCTCCAAGGTCAAGATCGTCGAGCCGTCCAAGAGCGCCCTGCGCGACGGCAAGAAGGACGATGACAAGAAGGCCTCCAAGAAGTCGGGCAAGTGGGCCGTCCAGGTCGGCGCCTTCAAATCCAAGTCCGACGCCAAGGAACAGCTGACCTTCGTCACCAAGCGCTTTGGCAAGATCTTCGGCGACGCCGACGGCTCGGTCGGCAAGGGCGGCGGCAAGTACCAGGCCCGCTTCACCGGCTTCAACGAATCGGCCGCCAAGGGCGCCTGCCAGGCCCTGAAGGCCAAGCGCCTGGCCTGCATGGTCGTCCGGCCCGCCTAGGGCCTATTTCTTCAGGAGCCTGTCCCGCGCGGCGTTGAGCTGCGCGGCCAGGCCGCTGGTGCCGCCCTTGTCGGGGTGGGCCATGCGCATCAGCCGCGTATAGGCCGCCTGGATTTCCGCGGTCGAGGCGTCGGGCGTCACACCCAGGATCGCGCGCGCCTCCGAATCGCTGAGCTTGCCCGAGAGTGAGGGGACGCCCAGGCCCGTGCGGCGGGTGGAGACGGCCAGCCACAGGCCCATGACCACCAGCACGATCGACTTGCCCCAACCGCCGCGCACGCCGACATAGGCGGCCGCGGCGAAGCAGGCGAGCGCCAGCGCAGCGGCCAGGAACCGCCACTCCCGCCGTTTCAGGACCGGTTTCCCCCGGCTGGCCCAGATGAACAGCGCCAGGGCCGCGCAGCCGACGGCGACATAGATCATCCTATTGGGCGGCCAAAAGCTCGCCGCCCGAAGCCAGCCCCAGGGAGCCCATCAGGGCGCGCAGCTCCTGGCGCGCGGCCACATGCTGCAGCGACATGGCCACCGGACGGATGGTCGGCGACAGGTCGGCGATGGTCAGGCCGAACGGGAACAGCTCGCGATAGATCACCCGGTCGCGCAGGCCGGGACCGACGCGGAAGCCGACGCGGCGCGACAGGGCCTGGACCCGTTCGTCCAGGCGCTTGCGGTTGCGCGCCTCGGTGGGCGCCAGGCGGTTGCGCAGCACCACCCAGTCGATGGACTTGCCGCTGGCGGCGGCCTTGACCTTGCGGCTGTTCCAGACGGTCTCGGAATAGAGGCTGGGGCGCTTCAGATCGAGGGTCACCGGATCGACGATGCCCAGCATGTCGAAGTCCACGAAGCTGTCGTTCATCGGGGTGACGATCAGGTCGGCCAGGCCGTGGGCGGCGCGGCTGATCGCCGTGTCGCCGCCGGGGGTGTCGATGAGCACATAGTCGGCCAGGTTCGACACCTTTTCGAACGCGTCCTCGAAGTGGGCCATGGCCTCGGCGTCGGGGGCGCGGGCCAGTTCGGCGGCCAGGTGGTGCTCGACCGGCATCGGCGCGCTGACGCCGTTGGCCGCCAACCAGGCGGCGCGGTGGGCGAAGAAGTGGCCCATGGACTGCTGGCGCAGGTCCAAATCCAGGATCGCCACGCGACCCCCGCCATGCAGCAGCCCCGTCGCGAGATGGATGGCGATGGTGGACTTGCCCGCCCCGCCCTTCTCGTTGCCGACGACGATCACCTTGGCCTGCGCCATCGAACCCCAGCTCCAGTTGATTCTAGAGGTTAACAGGAGCCCCAGGCCCGATGCGGCGTCAACGCGCTGTTGGTCGCGGGCTGTGGATGGAATGGACGTTCGTGGCCCAACGAGCCATAAGCCGCCTCGCCCGTCGCCCCGGAGTCACCGAATGACCGCCATCGCCACCGTCCGAACCGTCGCCGACCTGCGCGCCGCCGTGGCCGCCTGGAAGCGGTCGGGCGAGCGGGTGGCCATGGTCCCGACCATGGGCGCCCTGCATGAAGGCCACCTGTCGCTGGTGGCCCTGGCCAAGACCCGGGCCGAGCGGGTGGTGGCCTCGATCTTCGTCAATCCCACCCAGTTCGGCCCGAATGAGGACTTCGACGCCTA
This sequence comes from Phenylobacterium sp., assembly GCF_036677185.1. Taxonomy (GTDB): domain Bacteria; phylum Pseudomonadota; class Alphaproteobacteria; order Caulobacterales; family Caulobacteraceae; genus Phenylobacterium. Next base: position 16,381 of record NZ_JAKFEN010000006.1, on the reverse strand, counting down.
TCCCCGCGGCGAGGCCCGCGACGCCGAGCTGCTGGCCGGGGCCGGCTGCGACCTGCTGTTCGCTCCCACGGTGGCGCAGATGTACGCCCCGGGCTTCTCCACCCGGATCGAGGTGACTGGCGTCTCCGAGCCTCTGGACGGCGCGGCCCGGCCCGGCCATTTCGGCGGCGTCGCCCTCATCGTCGCCAAGCTGCTGATCCAGTGCGGTCCCGACGTGGCCGTGTTCGGCGAGAAGGACTACCAGCAGCTCCAGGTCATCAAGCGCCTGGTGGCCGATCTGGACATCCCGGTCGAGGTGGTCGGCGCGCCGACGGCCCGCGCCGGCGACGGCCTGGCGCTGTCCTCCCGCAACGCCTACCTGACTCCGGCCGAGCGCGAGATCGCCCCGGCCCTGGCCGCCGCGCTCAAGGAAGCCGGCCGCCGCCTGAGGGCCGGCGAGAGCGTCGAGCGGGTCGAGGCCACGGGCCTGGCGGCCCTGGAACGCGCCGGCTTCCGGAAGATCGACTATTTCGAGGTCCGCCACCCCGCCGACCTCAGCCGCCTGGGACCCGGCCCCATCGAGGGCGACGCCCGCATCCTGGCCGCCGCCCACCTGGGCAAGACCCGTCTGATCGATAATATGGAAGCCTAGCCAAAGTGACTGTTGAGGTTGGGATGCGGACGCACGGCGCAAACGAAGTTAGGTCCAAGCCATGAACGCTCGCCACACCAAGCTTCTCGCACTTGTCCTAGTTGGCTCGTGCGTATCGGGTCCTGCGCTGGCGTGTAGCTGCATCCCTCGGGATAGCGCCCGCGCGCAGCTCGCCAATGCCGACGTGATGTTTCTTGGCCGGGCTGCGGAAACGCGGCGGACAGGGCGGCCGCCGGGCAGCGACGAAATGGTTACGCGGTTTACGGTGCAGCGCACGATAAAGGGGACCTCGGTAGGCGCGAGGGAAGTAGCGCATGACGTTGAGTCTGCAGCTTGCGGCCTGACATTTCAGCCGGGCCAGAGCTACGCAGTGATGGCCAGGAGCAATTCAGCCGGGCTAACGACCAGTCTATGCATGCTGCCGAGGTTTCCTATTTCGGACTATGACCGCGCCGTGAAGCGCGGCCGTTAGCGCCATGCCTGCCTCGTTTCGGTAGTCCTTGAGCAAGACCCGGCTGATCGACAACCTGGCCGTTGGCTGACGGCGTTCGTTTTTCTCAGCGCGGTCAAAAAGTCGCGCTAACGTGGCGGTCCCACGGGAGCGACCGTCATGTCCGCCACGCCCTCCTCCGACACCATGGTCGACGCCGTCGTCGTCGGCGCCGGCTTCTCCGGCCTCTACATGCTGCACAGGTTGCGGGAGCTCGGCTTGTCGGCGCGGCTGTTCGAGGCCGCCAGCGGGGTCGGCGGCACCTGGTGGTGGAATCGCTATCCCGGCGCCCGGGTCGATATCGAGAGCATGGAGTATTCCTACTCCTTCTCCGAGGCGCTGGAGGCGGAATGGGAGTGGTCCGAACGCTACGCCACCCAGCCCGAGCTGCTGGCCTATCTCGACCATGTGGCCGAGCGGTTCGACTTGAAGCGCGACATCCAGTTCGACACCCGCGTGACCGCCGCGACCTTCGACGAGACCGCCAACCGCTGGCTGGTGGAAACCGATAGAGGCGACCGGGTCTCGGCCCGGTACTGCGTCATGGCCACCGGCTGCCTGTCTGTGGCCAATATCCCGGACTTCCCCGGCCTGAAGAGCTTCAAGGGCAAGACCTATCAGACCGGCCACTGGCCGCACGGAGGCGTCGATTTCACCGGACAGCGGGTGGGGGTGATCGGCACCGGGTCCTCAGCCATCCAGTCGATCCCACGGATCGCCGAGCAGGCGGCCCACCTGTACGTCTTCCAGCGGACGCCGAACTTCAGCGTTCCCGCCCACAACGGCCCCTTCGATCCCGCCTTCCTCGCCGACTGGAAGGCCAACCGCGCCCAATATCGCAAGGAGGGCCGCGAGAACGGCTTCGGCATCCGGGCCCTGGACTCCTCCGAGCAGCTGGCCGTGGACACCCCGCCCGAGGCACGCCGGCGGATCTATGAGGACCGCTGGGCGCGTGGCGGGTTCAGCTTGGTGGGCGCCTTCGCCGACCTGATCTTCGATCCCGCGGCCAACGCCACGGCCGCCGAGTTCGTGGGCTCCAAGATCCGCGAGATCGTCAAGGACCCGCAGGTGGCCGAGACCCTGTTCCCCAAGTCCTATCCGATCGCCACCAAGCGCCTCTGCGTCGACACCGACTACTACGCCACCTTCAACCGCGACAACGTCACCCTGGTGGACGTGGCCGCCGCCCCGATCGAAGCGATCACCCCCACCGGCCTGCGGACGACGGAGGCCGAGTACGAACTCGACTCCATCGTGTTCGCTATCGGTTTCGACGCCATGACCGGCGCGCTCAACAGCATCGACATCCGCGGGCGCGGCGGCGTGGCGCTGAAGGACCGCTGGGCCGAGGGCCCCCGCACCTATCTGGGCCTGATGGTCGCGGGCTTCCCGAACCTGTTCATTGTCACCGGACCTGGCAGCCCCTCGGTGCTGTGCAACATGGCGGTGGCCATCGAACAGCATGTTGGCTGGATCGCCGATTGCATCGCCCATCTGAGCGGAGGCCAGCTCGCCGCCATCGAGGCCACGGACGACGCCCAGGACGCCTGGGTCGCCCACGTCAACGAGGTGGCGGAGATGACTCTCTATCCCCTGGCCAACTCCTGGTACATCGGGGCCAACGTCCCCGGAAAGCCGCATGTCTTCATGCCCTATATCGGCGGCTTCCCGGCCTATCGCGAGAAGTGCGAACAGGTCGCCGCCGGCGGCTACGAGGGCTTCACCCTGTCTTCGGCGGCGTCCTAGTCGCCTACCACGCCCCCGCCTCGCGAAGGCGCCGCGCCAGGTCTGTGGGGATGTCGCCGTCGGCGGCGCTGTCCAGGTCAGGCGGGGCGTCCTTGGGCTCCAGATAACGCCAGCCCTGGAAGGCGCGGCGCGGGGTCGGGGCCACGCGAACCAGGTTCGGGTCCACCGTCACCTCGCAGCGGGCCGTGACCCCCTCGCCCACCGTGGTCACCGCCAGGATCGGCTGGCGGCAGAGGATCACGCCGCGGAACACCCGATAGAGCGAGCCGCCGTCCAGCAGGTCGGCGGCCCGTTTTGGCGTCTGGCGCGTGCGCATGATCCAGGGCTCGCCCGGGTCCTTGTGCCAGTCGAGCAGGTCCTGGATGGTGTCGCAGCCGACCACCAGCTTGATCAGGTGCAGGCTCACCGGGCGTCAGACCGCCCAGTTGGGCTTGCGCTTGGCCAGGAAGGCGCGGACGCCCTCCTGCCCTTCCTCGCCCACCCGGACGCGGGCGATGCGCTTGGCGGTCTCCTCCATCACGTCCTCGACCGGGCGATAGGCGACGTCGTCGACCAGTTTCTTGGAGGCCTCGACCGCGCCCGGGGCGCAGGCCATCATCTCGGCGGCGATGCGGTCGCGCGCGGCGTTGAGCGCGGCGGTGTCGGCCACCACCTCGGTGACCAGGCCGATCTTGTCGGCATGGGCGGCGTCGAACACTCGGCCGGTGGCGAACAGGCCCCGGGCCTGCCGCGGGCCGATAGCCTCCACCACATAGGGGCTGATGGTGGCGGCGATCAGGCCCAGGCGCACCTCCGAGAAGCTGAACTTGGCGTCCGCCGTGCAGACGGCCAGATCGCAGGCCGCGACGAGCCCCGCCCCGCCGCCGAAGGCGCCGCCCTCGACCAGGGCCACCGTCAGGGCCGGCATGTCGCGCAGGCTCTTCAGCATGACGGCCATGGCGAGCGCGTCCTCGCGGTTGTCGGACTCGCTGCGCTCAATAGCGTCGCGCATCCATTCCAGGTCGGCGCCGGCGCTGAACGTGCCGCCGGCCCCGCGCAGGAACACCACCCGCACCCCCTCGGCGCCCTGCAGGGTCTCGAAGGCCTCGTGCAGGGCGGCGATCAGGTGGTCGTCGAAGGCGTTGCGGCGCGCGGCGCGGTTCAGGGTCACGGTGGCGACGCCCGCCAGCGTCGCCTCGATCAGGACGAGCTTGGAAGCCGCGTCGGTGTCGGGGACCTCGACCAGGGGGTCGGCGATGGGATTGGTCATGCTGCGCACTCCTATGGCGCTATTAGAACGCCGAACTGGGCGTGGAGATCAGGCCAAGCCATAGCGGGCGGCGGCGACGCAAGCTAGGCTCCCCGCGTGGCCAGTCTGCCAGACATTCCATCCGACTCGGCGCTGGCGCGCCTCTTCAACCAGGAGCGCGCTCAAGGCGACGCCACGTGGTTCTCCCTGCCCGGCGGGGCGACCCTCTACAAGGCCGGCGAACCGGCCGATCACCTCTATCTGGTGCGCGCCGGTCGGCTCGGCGCCTTCCGCCGCGACGACGGCGGCGAGACCCAATTCCTGGGCGTGATCCGCCCCGGCGAGCCGGCCGGGGAGATGTCGCTGATCGCCGGAGCGCCGCACTCGGCCCAGGTGGTGGCCCTGCGCGATTCCGAGATCTTCGCCCTGCCCCGGGACGCCTTCTTCGAGGCCTGCGACGCCGACGGTTCGGTGATGATCGAGCTGGCCAAGCTGATGATCCTGCGCTCGCGCCAGGCGGCTACCAAGGCCGCGGTCGGCGTGCCTTCGGTCTTCGGCTTCGTCTGCACCGGCGAGCCCACGCCGCTGCGCGCCCTGGTGGACAAGATCGGCCGCGAGATCGGCCGGCTCGGCTATTCGGTCACCGTGGTCGGCGCCGAGGCCCAGCATGCCCCCACCGAGTGGTTCTCCGAGGTCGAGCGCGACTACGAGGTGGTGCTCTATGTGGCCGAGGCCGACGACCAGGGTTGGCGCCAGGTGGTGGGCCGCCAGGTCGACCGGCTGTTCCGGGTCGGCAAGGGCGACACCGCCCCGCCGAAGGACGGCGTCGCCTCCGAGCCGCTGCAGGCCCAGCGCCTGGTCGACCTGATCTTGATCCAGAAGAAGACCACCAAGACGCCGAAGGGCTCCGAGGCCTGGATCGCCGCGGCCCAACCCGCCCGCCTGTTCCACCTGCGGCGCGACAACAGCGAGGACGTCAAGCGCATCGCCCGAGTGCTCACCGGCCAGTCGGTGGGTTTGGTGCTCTCGGGCGGCGGAGCGCGGGCCTACGCCCACGTCGGCGCGATCCAGGCCCTGCGGGAACGCGGGGTGCCGATCGACTTCGTCGGCGGCTCATCCATGGGCGCGATCATCGGGGCGGGCCTGGCGCTCGGCTGGGAAAGCGAGGAAATGGACGTCCGCATCCGCGACGCTTTCGTCAACACCAGCCCGCTGGACGACATCGCCCTGCCCCTGCTGGCCATGACCCATGGAGGCAAGGTCAAGGAGCGCCTCGCCCAGCACTTCGGCGACACCCAGATCGCCGACCTGTGGCTGCCGTTCTTCTGCGTCTCCTCGGACCTGACCACCGGAACCTATCATCTGCACAAGAGCGGACTGCTGCGCGACGCCCTGCGCGCCTCGATCGCCCTGCCGGGCGTCATGCCGCCGGCCACCACCGAGGACGACCACGTGCTGGTCGACGGGGCGGTGATGAAGAACTTCCCGGCCGACGTGATGCGCATGTCCCAGCTCGGCCCCATCGTCGGCGTCGATGTCAGCCGCGGGCGCTCGATCATGGCCGACGACGTGGCCCGCCCGGCCTCGGTCTGGCGTTGGCTCTGGTCGGGCGAGTGGCGCAAGGGCCCGCCCATCGTCTCCCTGCTGATGCGAGCCGCCACGGTTTCCACCGGACGCGACCTGGCCGCGGCGCGGGAGGCCACCGACGTGCTGGTCACGCCGGACGTGACCGGCGTCGAAATCCGCGACTGGTCCGCCTACGATCCCGCCGTGGCCGCCGGCTACAAGGCCACCCTCGAGGCGCTCGACAAACTCACCCTGCCCGTCACCGAACTGCGTCAACGCGCAAGTGACCGGACCATTCGAAAGTGATGTTTGCGACTCGGGAATTCCGCCCCCATATTGGGGGTCCTGTTCAATCAGCTGAAAGGAGGTGACCAGTGTCTCATTGTCTTCATCCGCAAGTGGAAACCGCGACCTGGGCTTCCGCTTACGAGGTCTCCAAGTAAGCGACTGGGTTTCGGGACCGCGACGCGGTCCGACAATGGAAGGGCCGGCCCCGACAATGGGCCGGCCCTTCGCATGTCTGGGGGCTATTTCCAACCGGCCTTGCGGGCGGCGATTTCCTGGGGCCGGTCCAGGGGTTCGCCGACGATCATGGCGTCGACGGCCTCCAGCACCGCCGGCGGGATCGCCGAGGCGGCCATCCGATAGTCCCCGCTCCCGCCCGATGGCGCCGCGGGCGCGTCGGCGGCCATTCGCACGCTCCAGCCCTGCTCGCGCCGGCAAGCTATGCCGGCCGTCCGGTCGATCTGGAAGGTCCGGCAGGCCTGGCCGCCGCTGTCGCGGAAGCTGAGCCCCACCTGCACCAGGCCCGCCTCGCCCGAGAGCTTGCGGTCCAGGGCCACCGTGAGGGCCGCCGATGCGGGCTGGCCCGCCCGGGGCGCCGCTTCGAAGGGCTTGGTCCGGATCATGCCCAAGGCCTGGGCCACGAGCACACCCACCACCAGGCACGCCGCCGCCGAGGCCCAGGCCGGCAGCCGCGACGGTTTCGCCGGCGCAGGCGCGACGGGTAGGCCGCGGGGCTTCTTGAAATCGAGCTTGATGATCTCGGCGCTGCGGGCGCCCGCCTCCACCGCCTGGCGCAACCGTTCGGGCGCCGGCTCGGTGAGCACATCGCCCAGGGCGCGCGCCGCGACCGCGCGCAGGTGGCTCTCGCGCACGATCCTGGCGCCCAGGGCCGGGTCGGCCGCCACCGCCGCGTCCACGGCGGCCACGCCTTCCGCGTCCAGCTCGCCGTCCACATAGCGGGCGATCATCTCGTCGGTGATCTTGCTCATGCCGCGCTCCCCTCGCCGCCCAGGCGGGCCAATATCGCATTGCGTCCCCGGACCAGGCGGCTGGTCAGGGTGCCTTCCGGGGTCTCCAACACCGAAGCGGCCTCTCGATAGGATAGCCCCTCGACCAGCACCAGGGCCACAGCCAGGCGTTGGTCTTCCGGCAAACGCATCAGTTCGCGCTCCACCTCGGCCACCTCCAGCCGCCGCTCGGCCCGCGCCACGCCGTCATCGCCGATCCCAAGCCCGGCCGCCTCGGGGGCCAACACGACATCGCGGCGCTTGCGGGCGCGGGTCTCGTCGATCCAAGCGTTCTTCATGATCCGAAACATCCAACTGTCCAGGCGCGTCCCGGGCATCCACTGGTCGGCGCGCGTCAGGGCCCGCTCCACGGTGATCTGCACCAGATCGTCGGCGTCGGACACGTCGCGGGTCAGGACGCGGCCGAAACGACGCAACCGCGGCAGCAGCTCGACCATTTCCTGCTGAAACGCGTTCAAGACTTGCCTCTATCTAAGGATGGAACGTCCGCCGCGCGGCGTTTCATCCCAAAAGGCGGAATCATGCCGCCGCCCATTCCGGATCGAAACATGACCGTACGCCAAACCGCAGTCAGGAAGACTTCAACACGCTGGCGCCGCATACAGCCATGGTTGGCCGGCGCGCTGGGCGCCATGGTGGTCTGCGCCCCGGCCCAGGGCCAGATCATCGGCGGCGGGATTCCGCTTCCGACCCAGGCCCTGCCTTCGGCTGGCCTGCCCGACATCTCCGGCGTACGGCCCCTGCCCCGGACCGATCGGATGACGGCGCCGGTTCGAGGCCTGACCACTCAGGTCCTGACCCAGGCGCGAAGGCTCGGCCTCGACACCCTGGTGCGGGAGAATCCCAGGCTGTTGGAGGTCGACGACCAGGGCGCGGCGGTGGTGCGCGGCGAGATCCTGGCGCTCTCGCCGTCCCCGGAGGCCCTGACGCGCCTGCGGTCGGCCGGGTTCACGGGCGGGCGGGACCTGGACGCAGGCGAGCTCGATCTCGGGCTGACCGTGCTCGCCCCGCCGACCGGCCTGTCGGCCCGCCAGGCCGTGGCCGAGGCGCGGCGGCTTGATCCCGGCGGACAGTACGACTTCAACCATATTTATTCCGACGCCGGCGGCGGTGCGGGACCCGCGCCGGCGCCGGCCAACCGATCCGCGCCGGCCGCGGACGCCATCCGGGTCGGCCTGGTGGACGCCGGAGTGGACGCCCGCCACCCGGCCCTGCGCGGCGCCCGGATCGAACAGCGTGGTTTCGCGCCGGGCGGGGTGCGCGCCCAGGGCCACGGCCTGGCCACCGCCGCCCTGTTGGTCGGCCGGCAGGGCCGATTCCGCGGCGCGGCGCCCGGCGCGACCCTCTATGTGGCCGATGTCTATGGAAACACGCCGGTCGGCGGATCGGCCAGCGCCCTGGTCCAGAGCCTGGCCTGGATGGCTCGGGGGCGGGTTCCGGTGATCAATGTCAGCCTGGTGGGCCCGCCCAACCTGGCCCTGCAGGCCGCGGTGCGGGCGCTGAACGCGCGCGGCCACCTGATCGTGGCCGCAGTGGGTAATGACGGCCCCGCCGCCCCGCCGCTCTATCCCGCCGCCTATCCGGGCGTCGTCGCGGTGACCGCCGTGGACGGCCGCCGCCGCATCCTGCCCGAGGCCGGCCGGCCGGCCCGGATCGACTTCGCCGCGCCGGGGGCCGACATGGCGGTCCCGGCCGTGGATGGCGGCTTCGTCGCGGTCCGCGGCACCTCCTTCGCGGCCCCCCTGGTGGCCGGAAGCCTGGCGGTTCTGCTCCCGGCGCCTGATCCGCGCGGCGCGGCGCAGGCGAGAGCCGCCCTTGCCGGCCAGGCATTGGATCTGGGGCCTCCGGGACCCGACCGCACCTACGGCCAGGGCTTGGTGGGCTTCGATTTGGCAGCCCGCCCCAGCGCCGTCGCGGCCCGAGGCCTGCTGACCAGGCGCTGATTTTTTGCCTGAAGCCGGGATGAAAGCGAAAGGCGTCGTCGTTGGACCCTGCGAGAGGCGGTCAAGGCCTCGAAACCGCAGGAGATCAACATGCGCAAGACCACACTTCTCGCCGCCATCGCCACGACCAGCCTGGCCTTCGCCGGCGCGGCCAACGCCCAACTGCTGGGCGGAACGCTCGGCGGGTCCGGCTCGGCCATCGGCGGCGTCACCGGCGGCCTGGGCGGCCTGGGCGGGCTGACGGGTCAGGCCTCGGGCTCGCTGACCGGCTCGGGCGCCCTGCGCGGCGACACCAGCCAGGTGGGTTCGCGACTCGACGAAGTGCGCGACACAACCCGTTCGACCCGGCGGGCGGCGGCCCGCGCCGCTCGCGACGCCACCGCCCAGGCCGCGCGACAGGCCGAGGCGGCCGACGCCCAGGCCCAGGGCGGCCTCGACGCGGCCCTGGACGCATCGACCCGTGGTGTGGACGCCGGAGCCGGGGGCCAGGCCTCCAGCGGCGGCTCGACCTCGGTCACCGGCGCCGACGCCACGGGCGGCACCCAGGCCTCGGGCAGCGCCCAGGCCTCGGGCGGCGCGTCACCCACGGGCGTCAAGGCCTCGGCCAGCGCCGAAGGTTCGGCCCAGGGTGAGGTGACGCGCCCTCGCTAGCCAGCCCCTGACCGATCGCTGAGGATCGCGGCGCGCGACTGGAGAGGCTCGCAAGAGTGCGCAACGTGATCCTGCAGTGGAAAGGCCGCCGGGGGCTCCCTCGGCGGCCTTTCGCTTGGTTCATTACCTGCGAGGTCATGGAGCCCGGAAGCCGGCCTCGCTATGGTCGCGGCATGAGCATGTCATCTGCAGCCGCGGTGGGCGACCACCTCCGGGAGTGGCGCCAGCGCCGCCGGTTGAGCCAACTCGACCTGGCCCTCGACGCCGATATCTCCACCCGCCACCTCAGCTTCCTCGAGACCGGCCGGGCCCAGCCCAGCCGCGACATGGTCCTGCGCCTGGCAGACCAGCTCGAGATCCCGCTTCGCGAGCGCAATGTGATCCTCGTCGCGGCCGGCTTCGCGCCGGTCTTCCCGCAACGGGCCCTGGACGATCCGGCCCTGGCCGCCGCCCGCCGGGCCGTGGACATCATCCTGAAGGGCCACGAGCCCTTCCCGGCCCTCGCCGTCGACCGTGGCTGGAACCTGGTCAGCGCCAACCGCATGATCCCTCTGATGCTCGACGGGGTCGATCCCGAGCTGCTGGCCGCGCCGGCGAACGTCCTGCGCCTGACCCTTCACCCCAAGGGCCTGTCGTCGCGGGTCGCCAACCTGCATGAATGGCGCGCCCACCTCCTGGACCGCCTGCGCCGGGAGGTGGAACTGACCGCCGATCCGCGCCTGGGCGAGCTGTTGACCGAGCTGAAGGCCTATCCGATCCCCGGCGGCCAGCCGCCGCGCAGGGCGTCGGACGAGTATGGCGGGGTGGCGATCCCCTTCCAGCTCAACACCCCGGCCGGGGTGCTGTCGTTCTTCAGCACCACCACCGTGTTCGGCACGCCTGTGGATGTGACCCTGCAGGAACTGACCCTGGAGACCTTCTTCCCGGCCGACACGGCCACCGCCGAGGCCCTGCGAGTCCTGGCCGGAACGCTGGGCTAGAAGTCTCAGCTCTCAGATCCTCCCCCAGCGCGCAGCGCGGTTTGGGGGAGGTGGATCGTCGCCTCTTCGCGACGAGACGGAGGGGGTTGAAGCGCGCGCAAGCGAGTCAAAGTCCCCCTCAGTCGGCCATTCGGCCGACAGCTCCCCCAGAGGGGGAGCAATTGGGTCTCGAGCCCATTCTGATGACTAGAACGCCACGCAGGCTGGCTGGGTGACCAGCATCACCGAGTCCTGATGGAACTTGCGGACATAGGCCCTGCGCGCCTCGTCCAGCTTGCCGCCGGAATCGCCCTTCAGGGGCAGGACCAGGACGACCACCTTCGAGGCCTCGCGGATCATCCTGTTCTCGTCGCCCTTCCACTGGCCGCCGCCGTCCAGGACGGTGAGGCCCTCGGGGAAGCGCGGGGTCAGCTCCTGGTCCACGAAGGCGCGGAAGTCGGCCTCCGAGACGCCGGGCTTGTCGCCGATATTGCGCCCGAAGAAGAGCTGGGCGGTGCGCATGGGCTCCTGGCCCGCGGGACAGGCCGGACCGCTCAGGCTGGCGCAACCGCCGAGCGTCAGCAGGGCCAGACAGCAGGACAGGGAGAGGACACGCGCCATGGCCGCAGCCCTAGCATGGTCCGGCGGCGATGCGGAACCGGCCCGCTGCTATTGGTCGCGGTCGTCGCCCTCGGCGCCGATTTCGCCGTCGATCTCGTCCTCGAAGGCCTCGTCCGGCTCCACCTGACCCAGGCGGTCCAGCAGCTGGTAGACCGCCACGGCGAAGAGGCCGATGCCGACCACGCCGGCGATCCAGGCGAGGGTGTTCAGGTTGTTGACGCCGCTCAGGACGCCGCCGCTGAAGATTGCGATCCCGGCCACCGCCAGGACGGCGGGCGCCAACAGGGAGGGCCTGGCCGGGGCTCGCCCCGACTCCAGCGGCGGAACGCTGGCCTCCACGACGGCTTCCGGCTCGACTTCGACCAGCGTCTTGGTCTCCGGCTCGGTGATGGGCTCAGGTTCCGGCGCGGCCGGCGCCTGCACGACATCGTTGGCGACCGTCAGCGGGGAATCGAACAGACTCGGTTCGACTTCGTTGGCCGGCTCGGGCGTCGCCGGCGCGACGCGGTTCAACGCCTCGCGGCTGAAGTCTTCCTCGGGCGGGGTGAGCACCAGGGCGTCTTGCGCCTCGGCCGCGGGCGTCCCGGCGGCTTCCGGCTCGGCGAAGATAGTCGAAAGGCGCGACGTGACCGCTTCGGCGGCGCTCAGGGCCGGGCTGGCCTCGTCGTCGTCCGGCTCGACCGGGGTCGGCGGGACCTCGTCGCGCTCGATGAAGGTATGCTCGCCTTCCAGGGGCACGGTCAGGGCCGTGGGGACCTGGCGGGGCACGACCCCCTGCGAATCCATGTCCACATTGGGCGGCAGGATCGGCGTCGGCGCGGGCACGAAGCCCCCCGGCGGGGTCAGGAACAGGGTCTTCTCGACAGACCTGCGGCGCACCAGGGCGTCGACCACGATCCGCTCGCCGTCGAAATCGGCCTTTCGCCACAGTTCCATGGCGCAGGCGGCCTGCAGCAGCTGGCCTTCGTTCAGGCGGCGCAGGACCGAGGAGCGCTGGAAGTTCTCAACGCCGATATTGAAGGCGAAGGCGACCAGGGCGTCGAACTGGTTCTGGGTCAGGGGCGCGAAGACGTGCTCGTTTACCGCGTGGGCGACGGCGATCAGGTCGTAGAGCAGCAGGGCCTCGGCGTCGCTTTCCGAGACCTCGGCGCCTTCGCGGGCCGTCAGGGTGTGGCCATGGCCGATCGTCCAGCCGCCGCCCGGCAGCTGCGCCGACTTGCGGCGATATCCCTCGAACCGCTTGATCAGATCGATCGCGGCGCGGGATATCCGATGACGCGGCTTCATGGTCGACATGACCCATCCTGACACAGGCGCCGAGGCGCTATCCCCTCAGCCCGCAAGATAAAGGCCGATCAGATCAGGATCAGCGCCGCCAGGCCCAGGAATGCGAAGAAACCTGTGAAGTCTGTCGCGAAGGTGACGAAGACCGAGGATGAGACCGCCGGGTCGCGTCCCATCTTCTCCAGGGCCAGGGGCGCCAGGACACCGGCCAGGGAGGCCACGAACAGGTTGATGACCAGGGCTAGGCCGAAGGTGACGCTGAGCAGGACATTGCCGAACAGGGCGTAGACCACCCCGCCGGTGACCACGGCCAGGGCCGCCCCATTGGCCAGGCCGACCACCATCTCGCGCACGACCACCCGGTAGGCGTTGACGTCGGACAGCTCCTTGCTGGCGAGCGCGCGCACCGCCACGGCCAGGGCCTGGGTGCCGGCATTGCCGCCCAGGGAGGCCACGATGGGCATCAGCACCGCCAGCGTGACCAGCTTGCCGATCTCGCCCTCGAAGGCGCGGATCACCCCGGCGGCCAGGGCCGCAGTGACGGTGTTGACCATCAGCCAGGGCAACCGGGCGCGGATGATGTCCAGGATGTCGGCGTTACGGCCTGCGTCGGACACGCCGGCCAGGGCCAGGATGTCCTCTTCGCTCTCGTCCTGGATGACGCCGACAATGTCGTCGACGGTGATCTGGCCCACCAGCCGCCCGCCCGGCTCCACCACGGGGGCCGAGATCAGGTGGTACTTGTCGAAGATGTAGGCCACCTCCTCCTGGTCCATGCCGACCGGGATCTCGGTGACGGGCTCCATGATGCTCGCCAGCGGCGTGTCGCGCCGGGCGCGCAGCAGATGGCTGACCGGACAGGCGCCCACTGGCCGGTAGCTGGGATCGACCACATAGACGTCGAAGAACAGCTCGGGCAGGTCGTCGGCTTCCTTGCGGAAGTGGTCGATGGTCTGGCCGACGGTCCAGAACTGCGGGGCGGCCACCACCTCGCGCTGCATCAGGCGCCCGGCGGTCTCGTCCTCGTAAGAAAGCGAGCTTTCGATGGCCGTCCGCTCGGTCTCGGGCATGGCCGCCAGGACCTGGGCGCGCTTGTCGTCCTCCAGGTCGTCGACCACGTCGGCCGCGTCGTCGGAATCGAGCTCCTCCAACGCCTTCGCTAGGACCCCCGGCGAGACGGTCTCCAGGACCTCCTCGCGGATATCGGTGTCGAGTTCCGACAGGATCTCGGCCAAGGCCTCCGGCGCCAGGTGCGCCAGGATCTCCTCGCGGTAGTCGGCCGACAGGAAGCCCATCAGGTCGGCCACGTCGGCCGGGTGCAGGGCGCCCAGCAGCTCGCGCAGGCGCTCGGCGTCGCCGCGATCGGCGGCGTCCACCACCATCGCGACGAAGTCCGGATTTAGGGCGTAGTCCTCGCCAAGCGCGAGGTCTTCCAGGTCTTCTTCCAGCTCAGGAGCGAGATCGTCACGGGCTTCGGACAGGTCGGCCGTTTCGCGGCTCATGCGGACCTCCCTGGGCTTTAGGACTGACGGTTTGCTCTATGGCTGTTGAAGACCTTGATTCACTGGTGCGGTCGAGAAGACTCGAACTTCCACGGGTTGCCCCACAGCGACCTCAACGCTGCGCGTCTACCAATTCCGCCACGACCGCTCGTGGTGAGGCGCGGCAGGTAGCAAACCTCCAACGCTTTGGGAAGCCCTACTGCCCGCCGGCCATGAAGTCGTACACATTGGCCGCACGGGTGACGGCGATCGAGATGCGGTCGTCGTTGATCTGGATCTCCCCGCGAGCGACGGGATGGTTGTTGGCCAGGATCCAGACTTCCTCGTTCACCCCGGCGTCGAGCGGGATCACCGCGCCGCGGCCCATGCGCAGGAGCTGCTGCATCGGGAGAGTCGAGCGGCCCAGCAGGACCGAGATCTCGACATTGACGGCGTTGACCTGACTCAAGACGGAAAACCTTTGAAACCCTAAGATACAGGGGCGGGCTTTGCGTTGCTCCCACCTGCCCCCACATTGAGCCGACATGCTTGACCACGTGTTAAACCCCGCCCCGATTTTCGCCCGCCCGGATGGGCTGGCCGCCAGCTGGGCCGTGTCGCGCGGGCCGGTGGGTTATCTCGAGGCGGTGGCGGCCATGGAGGCCCGCGCCGCGGCCATCGCGGCCGGGGAAGCACCGGAACTGGTCTGGCTGCTGGAACATCCGCCGCTTTACACCGCCGGGGTCTCGTCCAAGGCCGGCGACCTGCTGGCGCCCGACCGGTTTCCAGTGTTCGAGAGCGGCCGGGGCGGCCAATACACCTATCACGGGCCCGGCCAGCGGGTGGCCTATGTGATGCTGGACCTGACCAAGCGTGGCCGTGACGTGCGCGCATTCGTCGCGAGCCTGGAGGCCTGGATCATCGGGGCGCTGGGCCATTTCAACGTCGAGGGCGAGATTCGCCAGGGCCGGGTCGGGGTCTGGGTGGAGCGCCGCGCGCCGGGCCTGCCGACCCGCGAGGACAAGATCGCCGCCATCGGGGTGAAGCTGCGCCGCTGGGTCTCGTTCCACGGGATTTCGCTGAATGTCGAACCCGATCTGGGCCATTTCGACGGCATCGTGCCCTGCGGCCAGACGCAGCACGGCGTGACCAGCCTGGTCGATCTGGGCCTGCCGGTGACCATGGACGAGGCTGACGAGGCCCTGAAGGCCAGCTTTATCGAGGTTTTCGGCGCGGTTACGCCCGCCGAGGCGCCGCTCTAGCGGTGGGTTTCGCGACGGGAACCGGACGCCGCGGGTCGCAGCCGTAGCGATTCTCCCCCGGCTGGCCGGGAAATACGCAGAGGGCGGCGAACAGCAACGGCGCCCCTACCCCCGGCAGGAACACCAGCAGGGTCCACATGCCGGTCTGGCCCATGTCGTGGAGCCTGCGGCTCGAGAGCGCCAGGAAGGCCGCCGTGGAGCCCGCGAACAGCATCACCGCGGCGAAGCCCAGGATCGACCAGTGCAAGGCGCCCAGGGCCAGGCCCACGGTCGCCTGCGGCTCATGGATCATGCCGCTCAGGCTGCGCATCCACCATCCCGCGCCCATGGCGTAGGTCGACCAGACATAGGCGCCCAGGAACAGGTTCAGGATGCCGAAATAGACCAGTCCCGTCAGGCCGTAGATCGCCCGCCGCAGACGGCCGCTCGGGTTAAACAAGAATCTGAACATGTCGTCCCCACGACGAGATCAGGCCAGCGCGGCCCTCAGCGGATTTGGCCCATAGCGGTTGGTTCCCGCCTCCCCAGCCATCACCCCGAGTTCCACAGCGGCCCAAACGAGCACGAGACCGAACAAAAAGTCAAAGAATCCCACTGGCTGCGGCCAGATGGCCACCGTCCCGAACAGGATCACCGCCGCCCACCAGCCCGAGCGACCTCGGTCGTGCAGGCGTTTGGAGAGCACGCAGGCGCCGCAATAGAAGAGGGCCGGATAGACGAACCAGCCGGTCACCCAGTGCAGCGTTACCGTTACCCCGATCACCGATTCATAGAGCGCCGCCAGGCCCAGCAGGATGGCCGCCGCCACCAGGAAGGGGGTGCGTGCGACGCGTCCCTGGGCGTTGAAAAACAGGGCGCCCCAGTCGGTCTGGCCGTTCATGCCGCAAGGTTCCGTACGTCGAGGCGGCGAATATAGCTCTGGCTCACGCGAACTCCACGAGGACTTCGTCGGCCGCCACGCTGTCGCCTGCGGCGGCTCCGATGGTTTTGACGGTTCCGTCGCGCTCGGCGCGGATGATGTTCTGCATCTTCATGGCCTCGACGATGGCGACCTGCTCGCCGGTCTTGACCTCCTGGCCGACCGCGACGTCGAGCGAGACGACGAGCCCGGGCATGGGCGAGAGGATCAGCTTGGAGGTGTCGGCGGCCTGTTTCGGCGGCAGCTTCTCGTGCAGCTCGGCCGAGCGGGGGGTGAGCACCAGCACG
>NZ_JAKFEN010000005.1:0-1874 GCF_036677185.1 Phenylobacterium sp. | reverse complement strand
AGGGCGGCCATCTGCCCGCCGCCTATGTAGTCCTGGACCGAGCCGTAGCTGATGGCGCCCAGGTCGATGCGGCCGCCGAGCAGGGCGACGACCTTCTCGGATACGGTGCCGGCATCGACCATCTTCAGCTTCACCCCGGCCAGTTGCTCGAACATCAGGCCCTGGATGTGCGAGAAGCTGCCCATCTCGGTGCCGTAGCTGATGCTGCCCGGGTTGGCCTTGGCCTTGTCGATCAGCTGCTGCAGGCTGTTCACCCCGGCGCTCTGGCTGGCGACGAAGATCGCGCCCTTGTCCACGCCGGCGATGCAGGAAATGTCGAAGGCCTCGAAGCCGTCGTCGGACAGGCCGGCCACCTCGTTGACGATCAGCTGGCCGGTGTGGGTGAAGAGGAGGGTATTGCCATCGGGAGCGGCGCCCTTGACCTGCTCGGCGGCCAGGGTGCCGCCACCGCCGGCGACGTTGGTGACCACCATGTTCTTGCCGGTGAGCTGGTTGAAGTACTTGGCCATCATGCGCGCGTTGAAGTCGGTGTCGCCGCCGGGGTTGGCGATCACCACCACCTGCACCGGGCGGGTCGGCCAGTCGACGGCGTCGGCGGCGAAGGCGGCTGATTGGGCGGTGAGGGCGCCCATGCCGAGCAGGGCTGAGAGCAGGGAGGCGCGGATTGTTTTATTCATTGGAGTTCTCCGGGGGATGAGGGCTGCGCGTTTCAGTTCGAGCGCCCGAGGCTCGGGCGTTTCGGGTGGTACTGCCAACCTGGAACCAGGTATTGCATGGCCATGGCGTCGTCGCGGGCGCCGCTGACCACTGTCTTGTAGAGCTCATGGGCGGCCATGATCCGCTGCATGTCCGGCTCGATACCCAGGCCGGGCTTGTCCGGCACCTGCACCTGGCCGCCTTCGATCCGCAGCGGCTCGCGGGTCAGGCGTTCCTCGCCCTCCTGCCAGATCCAGTGGCTGTCGATGGCGGTGATGCGCCCCGGCACCGCGGCGGCGGCGTGGGTGAACATGGCCAGGGACACGTCGAAGTGGTTGTTCGAGTGCGAGCCCCAGGTCAGGCCGAACTCCTCGCAGACCTGGCCCAGGCGCACCGCACCCTGCAGGGTCCAGAAGTGCGGGTCGGCCAGTGGAATGTCCACCGCATCGAGGCGCAGCGAATGGCCCATCTGCCGCCAGTCGGTGGCGACCATGTTGGTGGCGGTGGGGATGCCGGTGGCGCGCCTGAACTCGGCCATGATCTCGCGGCCGGAATAACCGTGCTCCGCGCCGCAGGGGTCCTCGGCGTAGGCCAGCAGGTGGCCCTGGCCCTGGCACAGCTCGATGGCCTCGGCCAGCGACCAGGCGCCATTCGGGTCGAGGGTGACGCGGGCGTTGGGGAAGCGCGCCTTGATCGCGGCCACCGCCGCCATCTCCTCGCGGCCGGACATCACCCCGCCCTTGAGCTTGAAGTCCTGGAAGCCATAGCGGGCGTTGGCGGCTGCGGCCAGGCGGGCGATCGCCTGGGGGGTGACGGCTTCCTGATGGCGCAGGTGGTACCAGTCCTCGCTGGCGCCGCTGCCGGCCCGGTAGGGCAGGTCGGTGCGCCGGCGGTCGCCGATATAGAAGAGGTAGGCCAGCATCGGCACGCTGTCGCGCTGCTGGCCGTTGCCGAGCAGCTCGGCGACCGGCACGCCCAGGTGCTGGCCGAGCAGGTCGAGCAGGGCGGCCTCGACCGCGGTGATCACGTTGTCCAGGCGCAGGTTGATCTCATGCGGCTGCTTGAGCACGGCGGCCTCGGCCGCGGACGTGACCTGATGCACGGTGGCCTGGGGCCCGCCGCCGTCGCGCCCGGCGATGGCCTGGCGCAGGCCGTTGAGCACGCGGTTATAGCGGCCG
>NZ_JAKFEN010000004.1:0-34788 GCF_036677185.1 Phenylobacterium sp. | reverse complement strand
GACCCGCTCGGGCAAGATCATGCGCCGCATCCTGCGCAAGATCGCCGAGAACGACCTCGCCAACCTGGGCGACACCTCAACCCTGGCCGACCCCGCCGTGGTCGACGACCTGGTCAAGAACCGAGAGGCGTGACCCCGGACCTGCCGCCCGCCCTGCGCCAGGCCGCCGACCGGCTGCTGGAGGGCGTGTCGCGCAAGGGCCTGGCCGAGCAATCCGCCCGGATCTCGGCCCAGTATCGGGCCGGCCAGACCTCCGCCGGGGTGGTGAGCTCGACGGCCGACGCCACGGCCTATGTCCTGACCCGGCTGCCCGCCACCTATGCCGCCGGGGCCCATGTGCTGGCGGAGGCCGCGCGGATCGCGCCGGACTTCCGGCCCAGGACCCTGCTCGACGCCGGAGCGGGACCCGGCGGCGCAAGCTGGGCGGCGCTGGAGACCTGGCCCGCCATCGGGGCGGCGACCCTGCTGGACTCCAACCGCGCCTTCCTGGAGATGGCGCAAACCCTGGCCGCCGAGGGGCCCGCCGCCCTGCGCGACGCCCTGCGCCTGCGAGGCGACCTCACCGCGCCCCAGGACTGGCCCGCCACCGACCTGGTGGTCGCCAGCTATGCGCTCGCCGAGATCGCGCCGGCTCGCCAGGCCGAGACCATAGCGGCGCTGTGGGCGTCCTCCCTGGGCATGCTGGTGCTGATCGAGCCCGGCACGCCCGCCGGCCACGCCCGCATCCTGGCCGCCCGCGACGGGTTGATCGCGGCGGGAGCGACCATCCTCGCGCCCTGCCCGCACCACGCCCCCTGCCCTCTGGTCGCGCCCGACTGGTGCCATTTCGTCCAGCGCCTGCCGCGCTCCCGCGACCACCGCCTGGCCAAGGGCGGCGAGGTCCCTTTCGAGGACGAGAAGTTCATCTACCTGGTCGCCGCCCGCGCCGGGGTCGCCCGCCGCGAGCCCCGCATCCTCGCCCCGCCCAACACCGCCAAGCCCGGGATCACGTTCAAGCTCTGCACGCCCGCGGGGACCGTCGAACCCCGCTTCGTCCCCCGCCGCGACAAACAGGCCTACGCCATCGCCCGCCGGCTGGACTGGGGCGACGTCCTGCCCGGCGCGGATTAATTCGAACGCGCGTTTAAATTCGCTGGCGGAACCTGGGTGACCTTGCGACAACTGCGTCCAGGCCCATCCGCATTTCCGGGCCGCGCCATAAGAATCCCAAGGGAGGCCATTATGCCCAAGAGCCGCGAAATCCACCTTGTCGCCCGTCCGAAGGGCCTGCCCGCCCAGGACGACTTCGTCCTGGTCGAAACGACCGTGCCGGACGCCGCCGACGGCCAGGTGCTGGTGGAAAACCTCTACATGTCGGTCGACCCGGCCATGCGCCCACGGCTGACCGCCGGCCAGGACCTCAACGTGGCCATGATGGGTGGAGCCCTGGGCAAGGTGGTGCAATCCAAGCATCCCGACTTCGCGGTCGGCGACCTGGTCTCCAACCGCCTGGGCTTCCGCGAGTTCTTTGTCTCCGATGGCAAGGGCCTGACCAAGCTCGCCGCCGATCCTGACCTGTCGCTGACCGTCCACATGCATGCGCTCGGCATGACCGGCTTCACCGCCTATGGCGGCCTGTTGCACATCGGCCAACTCAAGGAGGGCGAGCAGGTTTTCGTCTCCACCGCCGCCGGCGCGGTGGGCTCGGTCGCCGCCCAGATCGCCAAGATCAAGGGCTGCTACGTGGTGGGCTCCACCGGCGCGGCGGACAAGGCCGCCTGGCTGAAGGACGAGGTCGGGCTGGACGCGGTCATCAACTACAAGGAGACCCCGATCCGCCAGGCGCTGGAAGACGCCACGCCCAAGGGCATCGACGTCTATTTCGACAATGTCGGCGGCGACCACCTGGAGGCCGCCCTGCGCCGGATGAACACGCTCGGCCGCATCCCGGTCTGCGGCTTCATCTCCGGCTACAATTCCGGCCACTCCAACGTCTCGAACCTGTCGAACATCATCTATTCGCGGGTCATGCTGCGCGGCTTTGTCGGCACCGACTTTATGCACCTCTACGGTGACTTCCAGCGCGACATGGCCGGCTGGCTGAAGGACGGCAAGATCAAGTACCAGGAGACCATCCTGGACGGCATCGCCAATGCGCCCAGCGCCCTGATCGGGCTGATGGAAGGCCGGAATTCCGGCAAGATGCTGGTCAGGCTCGCGGGCTGATCGCGGCGATCAGGCCTCTTCGGCGAGGGCGGCCCGAGCCTCGGCGACATACCGCAGGTTCGCCGCCTGAACCGCCTCGCCCCGCGCCTCGTAGGTCCGGCGAAGAGCCGCGAAATGGGGCGCCAAGAAATCGATGAAGACGCGCACCCGGCGGACGTCCTTCATGTCGGCTCGGACCATGACGTAGACCGCCGAGGCCATGCCGGCGATCTCCATGCAGCGGCAAAGCTCCGGCTCCTGGTCGGCGGCCATGACGGGCAGCGGCGCGATCCCCAGACCCGCGCGGCTGGCGACCATCAGGTTGGTCAGGCTGCTCGAGCGGGTGTGCACCTCGGCGTCCGGCGCCTGGGCCTGTATCCACTGCATGACCGGCATCATCGCCAGGCTGCCCTCTCCGCCGATCAAGACATGGCGGCCGAGGTCCTCCGGGCGCGTCGGGATACCGTGGCGGATCGCATAGTCGCGGCTGCAATAGACCGCCCAATCGACATCGGAGAGTTTCCGCGAGATCAGGTCTGAGTCGGCCAACGGCGCCGCCGTGCCGCGGATCGCCACATCGGCCTCCCCCTTGTCCAAGTCGAGGAAGGCGTCGGTCACCAGAGTGTCGATCCGGATCTCGGGATAGAGCCTGCGGAACTCCATCAGGGCCGGAGTCAGGAACGCGTTGCCGAGGATCTCATTGACGGTCACGCGCAGGGAGCCGGCCATGCCCCGCTGCAGGGCCTGCGCCTGGTGGGCGAAACCCTCGGCCGCCCGTTCCACGCCGTCGGCGTCGGCGACCAGAGTCTGGCCGGCCTCCGTGAGGCGGCTGCCGGATTGAGTGCGCTCGAACAGCTTTAGCCCGAGGTTCGCCTCCAGCGCCTCGATGCGGCGGGCGACGGTCGTCTGGTTGATTCCCAGGACCTTGGCGGCCGCCAAGGTCGAGCCGCCGCGCGCCACGGCCAGAAACGCTCTCAGGTCATTCCAGTCGAACATTCGGCCACTCTGCATTTGCGCAGAACCCCCCTGCAAGAGTGCTGATTGATGATCGTCGGCGGCAAACCTATTCCCAAACCAAGAAGCCGCCGCCCACCGATATCCGAAAAGCAGATCCGGAATGAAACTCTACTGCGATCCCATCTCCACCAGCGCACGCCCCGTCATGCTGTTCGCCGCGGAGTCCGGCATCGTCCTTGAACGGGCGCACGTCGACCTTATGACCCGCCAAACCCGCGAGGCGCCCTATCTGGCCGTCAATCCCAGTGGGGTCGTGCCCTATCTGATCGACGGCGACTTCCGGCTGGGCGAATGTACGGCCATCCTGCGCTACCTGGCCCAGACGGTCGGATCGCCGGCCTATCCCGCCGACCTCAAGGCGCGCGCCAAGGTCGACGAGGCGATGGATTGGTTCGCGACCAACCTTCACCAGTACTTCTGCATCTTCACCCTCTACCCCAATTTCGGCCTGCCCCACGGCGTGAGCGAAGTCCTGGCCCAGGAGATGATCGCGTTCGGCCAGGCGCACGCGCCGCGCTGGCTGCAGGTGCTCGATCGCGACATGATCGGCGACCGCGCCTTCGTCTGCGGCGACCAGATCAGCCTGGCCGACTATCTGGGATCGGCCTTCGTCACGCTGGGCGAAGCCGTCGCCTACGACCTGGGGCCCTATCCCAACATCCGCCGCTGGATCGCCAACATGAAGGCGCTGCCCGCCTGGGACGCGACCTATGCCGGTTTCAACGGCTTCCTCTCGGCCCTGCGTTCTCAGGCGGCCTGACGTCCCCGCACGCCGACCCCACCCAAGCCCGTCGCGTTTCGCGACGGGAGGAGAACCCTCATGTCTTTCATCCAAGCCAAGCCGCCCGCGACCCACGACTTCTACGGCCCAATTCACAAGGGGATCCGGCTGGCCCTGTCACGGATCCTGGTCCGCCTCGGCGCCGCCGACGGTGACGACCCCGAACTGGGCGAGCTGCTTGCCGACCTCCGCGCCCAGTGCGCGATCTCCGCCCACCATCTCGACAACGAGGACGCCGAGGTTCACCCGGCGCTGGAGGCTCGCGCGCCGGGCTCGACGGGGCGGCTCGCCCAGGCCCACGCGCATCATCGCCAGGCGTTCGAGGATATCGAGACCCTGATCGTACGGGTGGAGCTGTCGGCGCGCGCCGAGCGCGCGGACCTGCTGAAGGCCCTCTATCTGCGCTTCTCTCTCTTCGTCGCGGAGGACTTCGCTCACATGGCCGAGGAGGAGCAGCTCTTCCTGCCGATCCTGCAGGGTCTGTTCACCGACCGTGAACTCATGGAGATCGAGGACAGAATCATGAGCGCGACCACGCCGGCCGATCTGGTCGCCCACGGCCGCATCGTCTTGCCGGCGGCGACCCGGCCGGAGCGCATCGCCCTGCTGGGCGCCATTCGCGCCACCGCCCCGGCTGAGGCGTTCGCTGGCCTGATGGAAGCCGCGGCGCGGCCCTCCCTGTCTCCCGCAGATTTCCGCCACCTTTGCGCTGGGCTCGGCGTCGCTGCGTAGATGACAATCCCGTAAGCTTTCCACGGGCCGCGCCGGTGCTAGGGTCGCGGCCTCTCGCCATTGGGAAGCGTCCATGTTCCGCACCGCCGTCCGCGCCTTCGCCCTGACCGTGACCCTGGCGCTGGCGGCGCCCGCCGTCGCCGCCGATACGGTCCCGCCGATCGTCTACAAGGAACGGACCCTGGCCAACGGGCTGAAGGTCTATTCCTCGGTCGACAAGGCCACGCCCAATGTGACGGTGCAGGTCTGGTACGGGGTGGGGTCCAAGGACGATCCCGTTGGCCGCTCGGGCTTCGCGCACCTGTTCGAACACATGATGTTCAAGGCCACGCGCGACATGCCGTCGGAGACCATCGACCGCATGACCGAGGATGTGGGCGGGTTCAACAACGCGTCCACCTATGACGACTTCACCAACTATTACGAGGTCGTCCCCGCCAACCATCTGGAACGCCTGCTGTGGGTCGAGGCCCAGCGGCTGGGGGCGCTGGTGGTCGACGAGGCGGTGTTCAAGTCCGAACGTGATGTGGTGAAGGAGGAGCTGCGCCAGTCGGTGCTATCCCAGCCCTACGGCCGGCTGATGTACCTCTACCTGCCCCAGGCCAGCTACACGACCCACCCCTATAAGCGACCGGGCATCGGCTCCATCGAGGAGCTGGACGCCGCCACCATCGACGATGTCCGCGCCTTCCACGCCGCCTATTACCGGCCCGACAACGCCGCCCTGATCGTCATCGGCAATTTCGACGAGGCTGAGCTCAACGCCTGGGTCGACAAGTATTTCGGACCACTGAAGCGCCCCGCCGCCCCGATCAAGCGGGTGAGCGCCGTCGAGCCGCCGCGCGCCCAGGCCGGGGTGTTCGAGGGCTACGGCCCCAATGTGCCGCTGCCGGCGGTGGCCATGACCTGGCACGCCCCGGCCGCCTCCAGCCCGGACGCCGCGGCGCTCACCGTGCTCGACGCCATCCTGTCCTCGGGCAAGTCCTCGCGACTCTATGACAGCCTGGTCTATGAGCAGCAGGTGGCGGCCGACGTCTTCTCCGACGCCTCCCTGCCAGAGCAGCCCGGCATGGTGATGGTCGGCGCCATCCTCGCGGGCGGCAAGACCATCCCCGAGGGCGAGAAGGCCCTGCTGGCGCAGGTCGCCAAGCTGCGCGACGCCCCGCCGACGGCGGCCGAACTCGCCGAAGCCAAGAACGAGCTGGTCACCGGCAAGCTGCGGGCCCGCGAGACCATCGACGGCCGCGCCTTCGCCCTCGGCTACGCCCTGCGCACCGCCGGCGACGCCGCCCTGGCCAACCGCGAACTCGCCGAGCTGCAGGCGGTCACCGCCGCCGACGTCCAGCGGGTGGCGCGGAAATACCTGACCGACAACGGCCGGATGACCATCCGCTACCGGGCCGAGACTGACCGCCCCGCGGGCCAGGCCGACTCCACGCCCAAGCCCCCGGTGGTCGCTTCGGTGAAATATGCCGGCGAGATCGTCACCCTCGCCCCCGAAGGCCAGCGCGCGGCGCCGCCGCCTCTGGGGACCCCGGTCAGCCCGGTCTTGCCCCAGCCGTCGGAAAAGACCCTGGCCAACGGCCTGAGGGTGATCGTCGCCAAGTCTTCCGACCTGCCCCTAGTCACCGCGGACCTCACCTTCAGGACCGGAGCCTGGGCCGATCCCGACGGCCTGGCCGGCGCCATGGGCATGACCGCCGGCATGCTGACCGAGGGCACCAAGACCAGAGGCGCGCAGGAGATCGCCAGCCAGACCGAAGCCCTGGGCGCGTCCCTGGAAGCCGGCGGCGGACAGGAGAGCTCGTCTGTCACCCTCAATGTCATGCCCGAGAAGCTGCCCGCGGCCCTGGCCATCATGGCCGACGTTGCGCGCAACCCGGCCTTCAAGGACGAGGAGCTGGAACGCCAGCGCAGCCAGGCCCTGGACGGTCTGTCGGTGGCCTACCAGCAGCCGGGCCAGCTCGCGGGCTTCGCGGCCTCGCAGGTGGTGTTCTCGGGCACCGCCTTCGGCCATGTGGCCACGGGCACCCCGGCCTCGTTGACCCGGCTGACCACCGCCGACCTCGCCAAGCTGCACGCCGCGAGCTTCCGGCCCGACAACGCCATCCTGGTCCTGACCGGCGACATCACCCCGGCCCAGGGCTTCGCGCTCGCCGAAAAGGCGTTCGGCGATTGGACGGCGCCCGCCGGTCCGCCGCCGGCCCGGGTCGGGGTCACCCCCAAGGCGCCGCCGCGCGCCGTGGCCATCGACCTGCCCGGAACCGGCCAGGCGGCGGTCA
Organism: Phenylobacterium sp.; assembly: GCF_036677185.1. Classification (GTDB taxonomy): domain Bacteria; phylum Pseudomonadota; class Alphaproteobacteria; order Caulobacterales; family Caulobacteraceae; genus Phenylobacterium. Next base: position 27,792 of record NZ_JAKFEN010000004.1, on the reverse strand, counting down.
CCGTGACCAAGGCGGCCATCTCCCGCGCCGCGCCCGACTACTATCCCGCCATCGTCGCCAACTCGGTGCTGGGCGGCGGCTATTCCGCGCGGCTGAACCAGGAGATCCGCATCAAGCGCGGCCTCTCCTATGGCGCCAATTCACGGCTGTCGGCCCAGCGGACCACCGGCCTGTTCCGCGCCGCGGCCCAGACCAAGAACGAGTCGGCGCCCGAGGTGCTGGACCTGATCATCGCCGAGCTGAAGCGCCTGGCCGACACCCCGGCCGGCCCGGAGGAGCTGAAGGCCCGTAAGTCGGTGCTGGTGGGCGGCTTCGGCCGCGAGCTGGCCACCACCGGCGGCCTGGCCGACATCCTGGGCAACCTCGCCCTCTACGACCTGCCCCTGGCCGAGATCGGCGCCTATACCGGCAAGGTCGAGGCGGTGACCCCCGCCGAGGTCCAGGCCTTCGCCAAGACCAATCTCGACCCTGCCGCGGCCAGCGTCATCGTCGCCGGCGACGCCAAGGCGTTCCTGGAAGGGCTCAAGACGCGCAAGCCGAACCTGGAGGTGGTCCCGGCGTCGGACATCGACTTCGATCGGGTGGATCTCAAGAAAGCGAAGTAGCCGTTTCCCTCCCCTTTATGGGGAGGGACGGCGGCGCAGCCGCCAGGGTGGGGAAGTCCGGCAATCTGCGTCGAAGCTTCGGAAAGCCCCACCCTCGACCGCTACGCGGTCTGCCCTCCCCATAAGGGGGAGGGAAAAGAAGACGCTACGCCCGCCGCGCCCACTTGGTGAGGTCGCGTTCCCGGCCCATCAGGGCCAGGCCGGAGGCGATGGACTCCAGCTCGCTGCCGGTCTCGATCTTCTCCGCCGGGAAGCGGCGGTGGAAGATGTCGCGCACCGCCGGCACCAGGGACGAGCCGCCGGTGAGGAACACCCGGTCGACGCCCTGCGCCGTGAGTCCCGCGTCGGCCAGGGCCTCGTCGACGGCGGTTTCGATCAGGGCGAGCTCGGGCGCGATCCAGCCCTCGAACTCGGCGCGCGCCACCGGGCGGCGTATGGCGATGGTCCCGGCCTCGAAGGCGAACTCGGCCCGCTCTTGCGTCGACAGCGCCTCCTTCAGCCGCGAGACGGAGCGGTAGAGCAGGTAGCCATAGTTCTCGTCGAGGGTCTCGACCAGGCGGGCGATCTTCTCCGGCTCGACGGCCTCGCGGACCAGTTTGCGGATTTCGCGCATCTCGCGGCTGGCTCGCATCAGGGCCAGCTGGTCCCAGCGGGCAAAGGTCGAATAGTAGCGGTTGGGGATCGGCAGGACCTTGCCGAACGAGGTGTAGGACGAGCCCTTACCCAGTTCGGGTGACACCACATTGTCAATGATCCGATAGTCGAAGGCGTCCCCGGCCACGCCCACGCCGGAGCGTCCCAGGGGGGTGGAGACGATCTCGCCATTGGCCCGGGAGAAGCGGATGATCGAGAAGTCGCTGGTGCCGCCGCCGAAGTCGCCCACCAGGACGGTGGCGTCCTCGGTCAGCTCGCGCGCGAAGAAGAAGGCCGCGCCCACCGGCTCGTAGGCGTAGAGGATCTCGTCGAAGCCGAGGCGCTGGAAGGCGATCTCGTAGCGCTGAAGGGCCAGTTCCTCCTTCGGCGCTCCGCCGGCGAAGATCACCGGCCGGCCGACAATCACTCGCCTGGGCAACTCGGCAAGCTCCGAGCCCGCATGGTCGCGCAACTTCAGCAGGAAGGCCGACAATAGGTCCTCGAACTGGTAGCGACGGCCGATGATCTGGGTCTCGGTGAAGCTCTCCGAGGCCGCGAAGCTCTTGAAGGACTGGATGAACCGCGTCTCCAGCGGGTCCTCCACATAGGCCTCGATGGCCCAGGGCCCGGCCTCGACCGTGCGGTCGGACGGATGCTCGGGCGGGGCGTGGAAGGAGAGCGCCGAACGGAAGGCGAAGACCTCCTGTTCTGGCGCGGGGAACCTGACCAGATGGGCCGGTCCGTCGGCGCCTGCGAGCGCGACGACCGTATTCGTCGTGCCGAAATCGATGCCGATGCTGAGACCGGTCATGGGTCGCGCTCCTGTTCGAAGGGGTGAGGACGACGGATCGCCCGCACCCCTCAGAGCGGACCAGCCGTTAGGTCTTGTGCGTGCGCACGGACATCAGCTCTGGGCCTCGACGATGTCTTGCTCATAGGCCGCCAGCGTCGCGGCCTGGAGGATCCGCGAGACGCTGGCCGACAGCGGGGCGATCTGCACCGACTTGGAAAGGCCCAGCAGGATCGGTCCGATCACCGTGCCGCCCCCAAGGGCTTCGACCAGCTGAGTCGAGATGGCCGCCGAATGGATGGCCGGCATGATCAGCACATTGGCCGGGCCCGACAGCCGCATGAACGGATAGTTGCCGCGCTTCTCGGGATTGAGCGCCACCTTCGGAGGCATCTCGCCCTCGTACTCGAACTCGATCTCCATCTCGTCCAGCATGGCGACGGCGTCGCGCACCTTCTCGGAGCGCAGGCCCATGGGATTGCCGAAGGTCGAATAGGACATGAAGGCCACGCGGGGCGTGTAGCCCAGGATCTTCACCGCCCGGGCCGCCTCGCAGGCGATCTCCACCAGTTCCTCGGCCTCGGGCATCTCGGTGACATTGGTGTCGGCGATGAAGAGGGTGTGGCCCTTCGACAGCACCACGCTCATGCCCATGATCCGGCCGTCGGGAGCCGGGTCGATGACCCGCAGCACCTCTTCCAGCACCTGATCGTAGGAGCGGGTGACCCCGGTGACCATGCCGTCGGCCTCGCCCAGCGCCACCATGGAGGCGGCGAAGGAGTTGCGGTCCTGGTTGATCAGCCGCTGGACGTCGCGCTTCAGGTAGCCCTGGCGCTGCAGCCGCGCATAGAGGAAATCCACGAAGTCGGGATTTCGATCCGAGAGCCGGGCGTTGACCACCTCGAGCTTGGACTCGGCCGGGTCCAGGCCTGCGGCGAGCATGTTCTCGCGCACCAGCTCCTCGCGGCCCACCAGGATGGCGTGGCCGAGGCCCGCGGCCTCGAAGGCGTAGGCGGCGCGGATCACGCTGGGCTCCTCGCCCTCCGCGAAGACCACGCGCTTTTTCGGGGCCTTCAGCACCGCGCCCTGCAGCTTCTGGAGGAAGGCCGCCGTGGGATCGAGCCGCTGGGCCAGGGAGGCGCGGTAGGCGTCCATGTCCGGGATCGGCTTGCGCGCCACGCCTGTGTCCATCGCCGCCTGGGCGACGAAGGGCGGAATGTACCAGATCAGCCGAGGATCGAACGGGCTCGGTATGATGTATTGCGGGCCGAACTTCAGCTGCATGCCGTGATAGGCGGCGGCCACCTCGTCGGGTACGTCCTCGCGGGCCAGCATCGCGAGCGCATTGGCGCAGGCGATCTTCATCTCCATGTTCACCCGCCGCGCCCGCACGTCCAGCGAACCGCGGAAGATATAGGGGAAGCCCAGGACGTTGTTGACCTGGTTGGGGTAGTCCGACCGGCCGGTGGCGACAATGGCGTCGGGGCGGACCGAATAAACCTCTTCCGGGGTGATCTCCGGATCGGGATTGGCCATGGCGAAAATGATCGGCTTGGGCGCCATCTTCTTCACCAGCTCGGCGGTCAGGGCGCCCTTCACCGACAGGCCGATGAACACGTCGGCGCCTTCCAGGGCCTCGGCCAGGGTGCGCTTGTCGGTGTCGACCGCATGCGCGCTCTTGTACTGGTTCATGTCGTTGGTGCGACCGCGCCAGAGCACGCCCTTGGAGTCCACCGCGATCACGTTGCTGGGCGTCAGGCCCATGGCCTTGATCAGCTCCAGGGTGGCGATGCCCGCCGCCCCCGGGCCGTTCAGCACCACCTTCACGTCCTTCAGATCGCGGCCGGTGATGTGGCAGGCGTTGATCAGGCCGGCGGCGGAGATGATCGCCGTGCCGTGCTGGTCGTCATGGAACACCGGGATGTCGAGCAGCTCCTGCAGCTCGGTCTCGATGCGGAAGCACTCGGGGCTCTTGATGTCCTCGAGGTTGATGCCGCCGAAGGTGATGCCGATGTTCTTGACCACCGTGATGATCTCGTCGGGATCGGTGGCCGAGACCTCGATGTCGATGGCGTCGACGTCGGCGAAGCGCTTGAAGAGCACGCCCTTGCCCTCCATCACCGGCTTGGACGCCAGGGCGCCGAGATTGCCCAGGCCCAGGATCGCCGTGCCGTTGGAGATCACCGCCACCAGGTTGCCCTTGGAGGTGTAGTCGTAGGCCGCCTCCGGATCCTCGGCGATCTTCAGCACCGGCACCGCGACCCCCGGAGAATAGGCCAGGGAGAGGTCGCGCTGCGTCGCCATGGGCTTGGTCGCGGCGATCGCGATCTTTCCGGGCGTCGGGTATTTGTGGAAGTGCAGCGCTTCTTCGTCGGTGAAGGTGCGTTTTTCAGCGTCGCTCATAGGCGCGGCGGTTCCTTCGGGCAGGCTTGGATTTGGAGGCCGCCAACCTATAGAGCGCGGCCCCGCGCCACAACCACCCCACGGAAAGCTTCGCCGTCCTTTCTCAAGGCTGTCCCGGAAGCGTCCGCGGCTGGCGTGCGGCCGAGCCGTCGGAGCCCATCGAGACCAGGGCGGATGCGGGACCGGCGCCCGGCGTCTCGAAGCGGATCCGCCAGGTGGGAGCGCCGTCGACGGCGAACAATCCAGGCTCAGCCAGCGGGTCGAGCGCGGTCGGAGGCCGGCGGCCCTGGCGCAAGACCAGCCGGTCGCCCGCCAGGGTCACGGCGTAGGGGCCATAGTCGCCGGCGTAGCGCGCCAGGACGGTCGGACCGGTGGGCCGCGGCTTGTCCAAGGCCTCGAGGATCCAGCGGACCTCGGTGGCGGCGGGCTCGGCCAGGGGCGCCTGGGCGATGCGGCGCAGGGCCAGGATCTGGGCGCGAACCAGGGCCTGATCCGGCGAGGCCTCAACGTCGGGGACGACTCCGGTTCCTTCCCAGTTCGCTCCCGTTATCGGATTGACCGGCGAGCCGCTGGAGACAAACACCTGCAACCCGTCGCCAATGGGATTGACGCCGCCGGGATTGGCGCCGCCCGCAGAGTGATCGCCCACGATGGTCGCGCGCCTGGCGGCCTGAAGGGTGTAGGCGAAGCTCTCCGCCGCCGAGCCGGTGCGACCGCTCACGAGGATATAGAGCGGAACCTCCAGGCGCCGCGCGCCGCGGATCTCGGCGGTCGGCCGCTCGTAGGTGTCGGGGCCGCGACTCTTGAAGGTATTGTAGATATCGGCGCCCGGCGGGACGAACCAGCTCGCCAGGTATCCGACCATGGCAGGCGAGCCGCCGCCGTTGAAGCGCAGGTCGACGATCACCGCGTCGGTCCCCGCGATTAGCGCCATCGCCGCGTCCGCCGCGGCTCGCGCCGGGCCGTCGCCCTCGAAATGGGCGAACTGGCGCAGGTCGATATAGCCGATATTGCCGGGCAGGACCTGGACGGCACGGAAGCCGTAATTGATCCGCCGCGCCGCCGCTGCGGCCTTGGCGGGGTCGAAGGCGGGACGGTCCGGCGCGCCGGCCTGCGAGGGCGACCAGCTCACCTGGAAATGGCCGTCCTGGGGCTTGAGCCGCTCGGTGAGCGCGCCGGCGAAGTCGCGGGGGTCCTTCAGGCCGTCATAGGCGCCTTTCGCGGCCTCGGCCCGGAGCTCATCGGCGATCCGTCGGCCCTTGGTCTCGTCGAAATACTCTTGCTGGATGGCCGCGGCGATGGCCTCGGTCCGGGCGCGCGGATCGATCGGCGCGGGCTGGGCGAGCACCGGCGGCGCGAGCGCCAGGGCCATGACGGCGGCGGCCAACAGGGTCTTCATGGGGCGGTGCCCTCCAGTGGATATCGCCAGCTTGGCGCCAAGCTTGACCGATTTAGGGCCGCGCGCAGATCAAGCCGACGCCGGCCTCGTAGATCGCCCTCAAAGACGCCTCGTCGGCGCCGGTGCGCGCGCGGACCGCCAGGGTGTGCAGGATCGCCGTGGCGATGCTGGCCAGGGCCTGGGGATCGGCACCCGGCGGCAGTTCGTCGGGGCTGGCGGCCAGGCGGGCGGCGAAGGCCGCGTCCAGCTCGCCGAACACCTGATCCAGAAGTTTGCGGACCTCCGGATCGGCGACGCTCTCGGTCACCGCCGTGCCGATCAGGAAGCAGCCGCGCTGGGCCTCGCTGCCCGAGCGGTAGATGGCCGAGGCGCCCGCATAGATGGCCAGCAGCACCTCGCGCAGGGGGCCGGGCGCCGACAACCCCAGCTCCAGCCCCGCCAGCATCTCCGTCCGCGAACGCTGCAGGGTCGCCATGTAGAGCGCCTTCTTGTCCCCGAAGGCCCCGTAGAGGCTGGGACGGTTGAGGCCGGTGGCCGCCGACAGGTCGTCAAGCGAGGTGGCCGAGAACCCGTTGCGCCAAAAGGCGTCGCGCGCCTGGCGCAGGGCCGTCGCCGGGTCGTAGCCTCGCGGCCGCCCCCGCGGCTTGGCCGATCCCGATGGTTCTTTTTGTACCACTTCGCAGTAAATCCTTGACGACGGTCTATTTTATGCGGAACGGTATGGAAATCAACGACGGAGGTTTCCCCATGGACGTCTATTTCTCCCCGCTCGCCTGTTCGCTCTCCACCCGGATCGCCGTCTATGAGGCTGGGGCCGAAGGCAAGGTCTCCCTGAACCAGGTCGACTCCAAGACCAAGACCATCAAGGGCGGCGGCGTCGACTATCGGACGATCAACGCCAAGGGTCTGGTGCCCGCCGTTCGCACCGACGACGGCGAGGTGATCACCGAGAACGCCGCGGTCCTGCAATACCTGGCCGACGCCTTCCCCGACGCCGGGCTCGCCCCCGCCGCCGGATCGCCCGAGCGCTACCGCCTGCAGCAGTGGCTGAGCTTCGTAGGCACCGAGCTGCACAAGCTGGTGTTCAATCCCCTGCTCTCGTCCAGGTCCAACGACGGCGCCAAGGCCTTCGCCCGCGAGGGCGCGGACGAGCGGTTCGACTATCTGAACAGTCACCTGGAAGGGCGCGAGTACCTGATCGACCGGTTCAGCGTGGCCGACGCCTATCTGATGGCGGTGCTGAACTGGGCCCAGTTCGTGGGCATAGACCTGGCCAAGTGGCCGGCCATCGCCGCCTATCGCGACCGGGTCAGCGCCCGTCCGGCCGTGGCTCGCGCGCTGAAGGAGGAGTTCACCCTCTTCCAGGCGGCCTAGGGGCCTCAAGCCTCGTCCGGAGGGCCGGGTGGCCTTCCGGGCGTCGCCTGGCGCTTTCCAGAACCACATGGGCGAGAGGACGCGCGTAAGCTTGACCCAGCGCCCAGGGACGGGAGAGTAGCGCTCCTCACGTTCGCGTCCGCCGGAGAGTGCCCCCTGACCGCCCCGATCAAGATCGCCGTCGCCGGCGCCCTCGGCCGCATGGGCCAGGCGGTCGCCGCCGTGATCGCCGGCCGCGAGGACGTTATGCTGTCGGGGCGGTTCGACCGTCCGGGCGCGAGCGGCGAGGGCCTGGTGGACCAGGCCGCGGCGCTGGACGGCGCCGACGTGGTCATCGACTTCACGACCCCCGCCGCCTCCGTGGCCCTGGCCCAGGCCTGCGCGGCGCGGGGGGGGCCGACCCTGGTGATCGGCTCCACCGGACTTTCCGACCAGGACCTCGCGGCCATCGGCAAGGCGGCCGAGAAGGTCGCCATCGTCCAGGCGGGGAACTTCTCGCTGGGGGTCAACATGCTGCTGGGCCTGGTGGCCCAGGCCGCCCGGGCGCTCGGCCCCGACGCCTACGACATCGAGATCTTCGAGGCCCACCATCGGCGCAAGGTCGACGCGCCCTCCGGCACCGCCCTGATGCTGGGCGAGGCCGCCGCCAAGGGCCGCGGCGTGGATCTGGCCCTGGCCTCAACGCGCGCGCGCGAGGGCAATACAGGTCCCCGAACCCCAGGCGATATCGGCTTCTCGGTGATGCGCGGCGGCGACATCATCGGCGAGCATTCGGTGACCTTCGCAGCCGACGATGAGATCCTGACCCTCAGCCACTCGGCCCGCGACCGGGGCTTGTTCGCCCGCGGCGCGGTGGAGGCCGCCCGCTGGGTCGCGAGCCGCTCGCCCGGCAAATACGACATGCAGGACGTGCTGGGCCTCAGCTAGCGGGAAGGCGCTTCAGGGCCGATCTCCTGAGCCGCGACGCCTCAGGGCCGTCCACGCCCGCCGGCTAGGCGCCGATGACCTCGCGAAGATGAGCGCGCTCGTTCAGACTGACCACGTTCCGCTGGCCGCCGCGGGCGCACATATAGCGGTGGATGCTGGTGTAGCCCGGCTCGAAGAACAGCCGCGGCTCCATCTTCAGCACATGGGCCGTCCAGACATTGATCACCCCGCCATGGCAGAAGACCGCCACTCGCCCGCCGGGATGGGTGGCGATGACCTCCTCCAGCGCACCGACCACCTGGTCCTGGAAGGCCGGCACGTCGACGCCGTGGCCGCCCTCGGCCAGGGCCTTCCAGGCCGCATAGTCTTCGCGCTTCAGCACCTCCATGGGCACATAGGCTTGGGAGTCGCGGTCGAACTCGGCGACGCCGTCGTGCAGGCGCAGTTCGTGGCCGCCATGGGCGGCGAAGGGCTCGGCGGTCTGGATCGCGCGCCGCATGGGGCTGGACCAGGCGGCGTCGACGCCGTCGTCAGCCAGCCAGCGCGCCACCCGCCGGGCCTGGTCGTGGCCCTCCTCCGACAGCTCGGGGTCGGCGTGGCCGTCGCTGCGCACCGGCAGGCCGTGGCGGACGAGGATCAGCTCCATGCTTAGCGTCCGCCGGTCGAGCCGAAGCCGCCGGCGCCGCGGGCGGTGTCATCCAGGTCGGCGACCTCGGCCAGGGTCGCCTGGGTCACGGGGGCGATGATCATCTGGGCGATGCGGTCGCCGCGACGAACCGTGAAGTCCTCGGCGCTGTGGTTGATCAGGATGACCTTCACCTCGCCGCGATAGTCGGCGTCGACGGTGCCGGGCGAATTCAGACAGGTGACGCCGGACTTCAGCGCCAGGCCCGAGCGCGGCCGCACCTGGCCCTCGAAGCCGGACGGAATGGCGAAGGCGAGGCCCGTCGGGATCGGGAACCGCGCGCCGGGCGCCAGCACCACGGGGGCGTCCTCGGGCACGGCGGCGCGCAGGTCCATGCCCGCGGCGTCGGCGGTCTCATAGGCGGGCAGCGGCAGGTCGGGATTGTGCGGCAGGCGTTTGACGGGGACGGTCGGCGTCACGAGAGCTCCTGGGCCATGCGGGCGGCGAGCTTCTGCGCCACCTGCGACTTCGCGGTCCGCTCCCATCGCTCGATTCCCCCCGCCGTGACGATAGACACCGTGTTGTCATCGCCGCCCATGACGCCTTCGACACTGACGTCATTGGCCACGATCCAGTCGCAGCCTTTCCGGGCCAGCTTGGCCTTGGCGTAGGTCTCAACGTCGTGGGTCTCGGCGGCGAACCCCACCACCAGCTTGGGCCGCCGAGCGGAAGTCGAGAGGGTGGCCAGGATGTCGGGGTTCTCCACCAGGGCGATGGAGGGCGGGCCGCCCCCGTCCTTCTTCAGCTTGGTCCCGGCCGCGTCGGCGGGGCGCCAGTCGGCAACCGCTGCGACGCAGACGGCGATGTCGGCCGGCAGGGCCGCCTCGCAGGCCGCCAGCATCTGGCGCGCGGTCTCCACGTCGACCCGCTTGACGCCGGCCGGGGTCGGGACCGACACGGGGCCGGCCACCAAGGTCACCTCGGCGCCAAGATCGGCCAGGGCCTTGGCGATGGCGAAACCCTGCTTGCCGCTGGAGCGGTTGGTCAGCAGGCGCACGGGATCCAACGGCTCGGCGGTGGGGCCGGCCGTGACGATGGCGCGCTTGCCGGCCAAGGGCCGGGCCGCCGGGCCGCGCAGGGCCTCCAGGATCGCCTCGAAGATGGCGGCGGGCTCGGCCATGCGGCCGAAGCCGAACTCGCCACAGGCCATGGCCCCTTCGTCAGGCCCCACGAACAGCACCCCGTCGGCCTTCAGGGTCGCGAGGTTGCGGCGGGTGGCGGCGTGCTCCCACATCCGCACGTTCATGGCCGGGGCCATCAGGACGGGCTTGTCGGTGGCCAGCAGGGTGGTCGAGGCCAGGTCTCCGGCCAGGCCGTGCGCCGCCTTGGCCATCAGGTCGGCGGTGGCCGGCGCCACCACTACGAGGTCGGCCGAGCGCGACAGCTCGATATGGCCCATCTCCGCCTCGTCGGTGAGCGAGAAGAGCTGCGAATAGACCTTGTCCTCGGCCAGGGCGGCGAGGGACAGCGGGGTGACGAATTCGGCGCCCGCCTCGGTGAGGATCGGCCGCACCCCGATCCCAGCCTTGCGCAGCAGGCGGGTCAGCTCCAGGGCCTTATAGGCGGCGATCCCGCCCCCGACGATCAGCAGAATCCGTTGGTCCGACAAGGTTTGACGCCCCAAGCAACAGGTCCCCGGTCATAGGCCAAACGCGGGCGCTGGACAAACCTGCGTTTCTGTTCTTAATTTGTTCCACAGCTTGGCCGTGTGTCTGGAGGGACTGGAATGGCGGGTTACAAGATTGCGTTGAGTGCGGGCCTGGCCCTGGTGTTGCTGGCCGCCTGCGAGCGACCCTCGGCGGTGGCCAAGAAGGAGGATGCTCCGGCTTCGACCGCGTCGTCGTCGGGATCGAGCTCGGAGACGCGGACCGCGCGCTCGGAGACCCGTGACGAACCGGTGCGCCAGCTCGACGGCAAGCCGATCTGGTCGGCCAGCCGCAAGGGCAGCGCCGAGGAGAACGCCCAGCGCAGCTTCGAGCGCAACGGCGAGGCCTTCGGCGCCAAGGACCTGGACGACTTCGTGCGCAAGGCCCACGCCTTCGTCGAGGATCCGCCGGCCGGAACCCAGCGCCTGACGCGCTCCAATGGCGATGTCCTGCTCTACGATCCCAAGGCCAATGTCTTCGCCGTGGTCACCAAGGCCGGCGCGCCGCGCACCATGTTCAAGCCCGAGGAAGGCGCCGCCTACTGGGACGAACAGAAGACCCGCGAGGCAAGGCGCCAGACGGCCCGCTCGGAGCGCCGCGAGCGCGACGACAGCTGATGGCTAAGCATCTCATCCGCGCCGCCGACCTGGACTGGAGCCGCGCCTTCCGGGGCCGCCATCCGTTCAATCCGGCCTCCGAGATGAGCATGATCCGGGTCGGTGACCTGAGCGGGCTCACCCGCCTGGGCGCCAACCTCGTCCGCATCCCGCTGGGCAAGGAGAGCTTCATCCCCCACGCCCATTCGATGGAGGAGGAGATGGTGCTGGTGATCTCCGGCTCGGGGGAGGTGGTGCTGGACGGCGTCGCCCAGGCGATCGGGCCCGGCGACTTCGTGGGTTTCCCCACCGACGGTGTGGTCCACCACCTAGTCAACACCGGCGAGGTCGACCTGATCTATCTGACCGTCGGCGAGCGCGCCCGCGTCGAGGTCGCCGACATGCCGACCATCGGCAAGACCACCGTCTTCCGCAACAACCGCATGGCCCTGTTCGGCGCGGACGGCGTGGAGGAGCTGTCGGCGGAGGAGTGGTTCGCGCGGATGCGCATCGACGACTAGAGCAGCCAGGCCGCCAGCAGGAACACCAGCCCCGACACCGCGGCCCCCACCGCGAACCACAGGAAGGGCGCGCCGTGTTCTTCGACGACCGCCACGGCCGTGGGCGGTGGCGGAGGCTCCACGAGGCGGGCGAGGTTGCGAAGGGCGCTGACCGCCTCCTCGGCATAGCGGCGGGCGCGGGCCGCGGGTGAAAGCTCGCGCAGCATCCAGCGGCGCACCACGGGATCGGCGGCGGCCCAGATGTCGTGCCGCGGATCGATGCGGCGAGCCACGCCCTCCACGGTCATCATGGTCTTCTGCAGCAGCACCAGCTGCGGCTGCAAGCGCATGTCGAACAGGGCGGTGATCTCGAACAGCTGGGTGAGGACCCGGCTCATGGAGACGTCGCTGACATTGCGGCCGAACACCGGCTCGCCCACCGCCCGCAGCGCCTGGGCGAAGGCCGCCACCGAGTGGCCGCGCGGCACGTAGCCGGCGTCGAAATGGGTCTGGGCGACCTTGTCGTAGTCGCGCTGCAGGAAGCCCCAGAGAATCTCGGCCAGGTAGCGCCGTTCTGCGGCGTCGAGGCGTCCGATGATTCCGAAATCCACCGCCGTCAGCTCGCAGGGCGCGGCGACGAACAGGTTCCCCTCGTGCAGGTCGGCGTGGAACACCCCGTGGTCCAGGGCCTGGGTCAGGAACGCCCGGATCAACTTGTCGGCCAGGGCCGGGCGGTCGAGGCCGTCCAAGGCCAGGGCCGCCGGGTCGGAGAGCGGCGTCCCCGGCGCCCATTCCTGGGTCAGGACCCGCTTGCCGACCCCCTCCCAAATCACCTTGGGCGCGGACATGTAGCCGTCCTTGGCCATGACCTGGGCCAGTTCGTCGCCGCCGGCCGCCTCCAGCCGCAGGTCCAGCTCCAGCTCCGTGGCGCGGATCACCGTGGCGGCCAGGGCCCTGGGCTCCAGACGCCGCGCGGGGACCGACCAGCGCTCCACCAGCTTGGCGGCGAGGCGCAGCACCTCGGCGTCCTCCGCCACCCGCCGGCCGATGCCGGGCCGCAGCACCTTCACCGCCACCCGCCGTCCATCGATCAGGAAGGCCTCATGGGCCTGGGCCAGCGAGGCCGCCGCCACCGGTTCGCCGAAGGTCGAGAACAGGCTCGCCACCGGCCGACCCAGGGTCAGCTCGACCTCGCGCCGGGCGACCTCCGTGGGAAACGGCGCCAGGGCGTCCTTCAGCCGCGCCAGGTCCTGGGCGAATTCGATCCCGAAGATGTCGGCCCGGGTGGAGAGCAGCTGGCCGAGCTTGATCGCCACGGGACCCAGCCGCTCCAGGGACCGCGCCAGCCGTTCGCCGGGCCGCCCCACACGGGCCTGGCGTCCGGCCAGTAGCCGTAGCGCCGTGCCCAGGGTCCGCACAGCGGGGGGATAGAGGGCGTCCAGTTCGCGCGGCAGCAAGGCGTCGTTGCGCGCCAGCATCCAGCCCGCGGCCGTGAGCCGCCCGAACGCCGCCAACCCACCCACCGGCTAGATCGCCCAGCCATGGTGCAGGGCGGCGACCCCGCCGGTGAAGTTGGTGTAGCCGGCGCGGCTGAACCCGGCCTTCTCGATCAGGCCGACGAAGGCCTTCTGGTCCGGGAACCGGCGGATGCTCTCCACCAGGTACTGGTAGCTCTCGCGGTCCTTGGCCACCCACTCGCCGATCTGAGGGATCACCTTGAAGGAGTAGGCGTCATAGGCCTTGCGCAGGGCCTCGGTGGCCGGCTGCGAGAACTCCAGGCACAGGAACCGCCCGCCGGGCTTCAGCACCCGCCGGGCCTCGGCCAGGGCGGTTGCGATGTCGGTGACGTTGCGGATGCCGAAGGAGATCACATAGGCGTTGGCGCAGGCGTCGGGCAGCGGCAGGCGCTGGGCGTCGCCCACCGCCCAGACGATCTCGGGCTCCCCGCCCCGCTCGCGGCCGGCGGCGATCATCTCGGCATTGTAGTCGACGACGATCACCGAGGCGTCGGAACCGCCGCGCCGCTCCTGGGCCCGCCGGGCCATCCTCGCAAAGCGCCGGGCCATGTCGCCGGTGCCGCCGGCGCAGTCGACGATGGTCTCGCCCGGCTGCGGATTGAGGCGGGCGGCGACGGCGTCCTTCCACAGCCGGTGGACGCCCCCGCTCATCAGGTCGTTCATCAGGTCGTAGCGGCTGGCGACGCGGTCGAAGACCCCGCGCACCAGGCGCGGTTTCTCGGCGGGATCGACGTCGCGGAATCCGAAGGTGGCTGCGGGTCCGGTCATGGAGGCGTCTTAGCCTTGTCGCGCGCGCAACGCCATGCCACTCCACGTTCCATGCCTGAACTTCCCGAGGTCGAGACCGTCCGCCGCGGCCTGCAGCCGGTGCTGGAGGGCCGCCGCCTGGCCCGCGTGGAAGCCCGCCGCGCCGACCTGCGGTTCCCGTTTCCTGAGGGCTTCGTCCAGCGACTCACCGGGGCGACCATCCAGCGCCTGGATCGCCGCGCCAAATACCTCATCGCCGAACTGGACCGGGGCGAGACCCTGGTGATGCACCTGGGCATGAGCGGCCGCTTCGAGATCGCGCGCCCCGAAGGCGCCGTGCGGCCCGGCGAATTTCACTACGCCGCCGACCCCGATCCTAAGCACGCCCATGTGGTGTTCGACACCCAGGAAGGCGACCGGGTCACCTATTACGACCCGAGACGTTTCGGCTATATGGCCCTGCTCGACACCGCCACCCGCGACCAGCATCCCTGGTTCGCGGGCCTCGGCCCGGAACCCCTGTCGCCGGCCTTCGACGCCGGCCTGCTGGAAAAAGCCTTCGCCGGCCGCAGGCAGGGCCCCAAGACCCTGCTGCTGGACCAGAGGATCGTCGCCGGCCTGGGCAATATCTATGTCTGCGAGGCGCTCAACAGGGCGCGAATCTCGCCCTTCAAGCCGGCCGGCGGGATCAAGCGGACCAAGCTTGGCCCCTTGGTGGAGATCATCCGCGAGGTGCTGAACGAGGCGATCGCCGCCGGCGGCTCCACCCTGCGCGACTACGCCGCCGCCGACGGGGCCCTGGGCTATTTCCAGCACCGCTTCCGCGCCTATGACCGCGAGGGCCAGCCTTGCCTGAACGACGGCTGCAAGGGCGTCATCGCTCGCGAGGTCCAGGCCGGACGCTCCACCTTCTTCTGTCCCGCCTGCCAAAGGTGAACCGACGCATGCGCTCAAAGGCCCTCCTCGCCGGACTTATAGGCCTCGCCCTGGCCGCCCGTGGGTCGGCTGAGGCCAAGCCGCCGTTCTGGATCGTGCGCGACGCCGATTCCGAGGTGCTGCTGTTCGGCTCGGTCCACGTGCTGCGGTCGGACCTCGACTGGCGGCCGCCCGAACTGGACGCCGCCCTGGCCAAGGCCGACGACCTCTGGTTCGAGTTGCCGATCGACGCGATGTCGGAGGCGCGCACGGCCCAGCTCGCCGCCAGCCACGGCCTGATGCCGGAAGGCAAGACCCTCACCAGCCTGCTCTCGCCGCAGGGCGCCCAGCGGCTGGCCAAGGCGTCGGAGAGCCTGGGAGTCAGCCTGGCGGTGATGGATCGCCTGGAGCCCTGGTTCGCCGAGGTGCTGCTGGCCGGAGCCCAGTTCCGCGAGGCCGGGGCCGACCTGTCGGGCGGGGTGGAAAAGACCTTGTCGACCAGCGCCCCCGCCTCGGCCCAGCGCAAGGCGTTCGAGACCCCCGACGAACAGATCGCCATCTTCGATTCCGCCCCGCTCGCAGAACAGGCCGCCTCCTTGGAACGGAGCCTGATCGAGCTGGACGCCAATCCCGACGCCTATGAAGCCCTGGTGGCCGATTGGATGGTCGGCGACCTGGCGGCCATAGACGAACAGGCCCTGGGGCCCCTGCGCGAGGCCGCCCCCGGCCTCTATGCGCGGCTGGTCACCGACCGCAACACCCGCTGGCTGGCGGCCCTGCGCACGCGTCTGGCGAGCCAGGGTCGGACCGTGGTCGTGGTGGGAGTCGGACACCTGGTGGGCGAGGACGGCCTGCCTGCCCGGCTGCGGGCGCTTGGCTATTCGGTCGAGGGGCCTTAGAGGCCAGTCCAAGGACAACCGCGCGAGGCCGGCATGAGCTACGAGACCCTGATCGTCGAGGCGCACGACGCCGTCACCCTGATCAAGCTGAACCGGCCGGAGGCGCTGAACGCGCTCAACAGCCAGCTGCTCGCCGAACTCTGCGCCGCCCTGGACGCCGCCGAGGCCGACGACAGCGTGCGCTGCCTGGTGCTGACCGGCTCGGAGCGGGCCTTCGCGGCCGGCGCCGACATCAAGGAGATGTCCGACAAGTCCTACGCCGAGATGTTCAAGCAGGACTTCTTCGGGGCCAGCGCCCGGCGCATCGAGCAGTTCCGCAAGCCGATCATCGCCGCGGTGGCGGGCTACGCGCTGGGCGGCGGCTGCGAGCTGGCCATGCTGTGCGACTTCATCATCGCCGCAGACACCGCCAAGTTCGGCCAGCCCGAGATCAATCTCGGCGTCGCCCCCGGCATCGGCGGCACCCAGCGCCTGACCCGCTTCGTCGGCAAGTCCAAGGCCATGGACATGATCCTCACCGCCCGGATGATGGACGCGGCCGAGGCCGAGCGCGCCGGCCTGGTCTCGCGCGTCGTCGACGCCGACAAGCTGATCGGCGAGGCCATGGCCGC
Source organism: Phenylobacterium sp. (assembly GCF_036677185.1). Lineage (GTDB taxonomy): Bacteria > Pseudomonadota > Alphaproteobacteria > Caulobacterales > Caulobacteraceae > Phenylobacterium. The sequence continues at coordinate 11,545 of NZ_JAKFEN010000004.1, read as the reverse complement.
GGCGACCAAGATCGCCGCCCAGTCGCCCCTGGCGGTGATGATGAACAAGGAGCTGGTCGAGGCGGCCTACGAGACCACCCTGTCGGCCGGGGTCTCGCTGGAGCGGCGGCTGTTCCACTCGCTGTTCGCCTTCGAAGACCAGAAGGAGGGCATGGCGGCCTTCGTCGAGAAGCGGAAACCCGCCTTCAAGGGCCAATAACTTCGTGCGGCTGATCGCCTTCGGGGACTCGATGGTCGCCGGCGCCGGGGATCCCGACCATCTGGGCTGGGTCGGCCGGGCCCTGGCCGGCCGCCGCGCGGTGACCCTCTATAACCTCGGCGTGCGCCGCGAGACCTCCGGCGACGTCGCCGCCCGCTGGCGCGCCGAGGCCCTGCCGCGGATGGTCGATTACGAACCCATGCGGATCGTCTTCTCCCTTGGCGTCAACGACTGTCATCTCGAGGACGGCCGGCCGCGGCTGTCCCAGGCCGAGAGCTTGAAGAACGCCCAGGCCGTGATGACCGGCGCGGCCGAGCTCTGCCCCGTCCTGGTCGTCGGTCCGCCCCCGGTCGTCGACCCAGGCGTTTGCGCCCGGCTGGAGGGCCTGAACGACGCCCTGAAGGCCCTGGCCGCGCGGCTCAGGGTCCCTTTCATCGACGTCCTGCGGCCGCTGGCCGCCGACGGCCTATTCCAGGCCGAGGCCCTGGCCTGGGACGGCGCCCATCCCGGCGCGGGCGGCTATCAGCGCATGGCCGACCTGATCTCGGTCCATCCCGCCTGGGTCACCTTCACCCAGGCCGATTAAACCGGGTCGCGCGGATTGACCCCAGGCCCGCCGTCCCGTATATCCGCGCCTCCAATTTCCCCGCCCGGGTTCGACGTTCGGGCGCGATACGTATTGAGAGCTGACACATGGCCAACACGCCCGGGTCCAAGAAAGCGGTCCGCAAGATCGAACGCCGCACGGAAGTGAACAAGGCGCGCCGTTCGCGCGTGCGCACCTATCTGCGCAAGTTCGACGAAGCGGTCACCGCCGGTGACGCCACCCTCGCCAAGGCCGCCTTCGTCGAGGCCGAGTCCGAGCTGATGCGCGCCGTTTCCAAGGGCGTCGTCCACAAGAACACCGGCTCGCGGAAAGTCTCCCGCCTGGCCGCCCAGCTCAAGAAGCTGGCCGCCGCCTGAGGTTGCGGCGCCGGCCGACAAGCTTGGCCGGCATCTTCCTGATCTAACTGGTCTTTTTGACGCGCCCGCGGGTTGATCGATCCGCGGGCGTTTCTTTGTGCGGCGCACCTAATCGTGCTGCGACTGCGGCGAATCTTCTCAGTTAACGGAGCGTCGAAATTGGGATTCCCTTGCCGCGCGAGGGCTGGATTTGAGTCAACGAAAATATCGATATGAGTCGCGAAGAATCACCGTTGACCCCCTAACCGCCCCGACTAGGGTGGCAAGTCTTAAGACGTCCTTCCATCTGATCTCGGATGAAAAAAGACGGCGGCGAGGGCTATGCTCGCGCTGAATAAGGCTTTGTGTTCGTTAAACAAAGTTAGCCGTCGCGGGGGCGCTGGGCTGATGACACATGATGGGGTTGGAATGATGGCCAATGGTGGCATTGCGGGTTCTATGTCTGAGGCGCCGGCGGGGGCTGTCTGGACGAAAACCTGCGTCGCGCTGAAGCGGGAGCTGGGCGAGGCGACCTTCGGGTCGTGGCTCGGCCAGGCCGCCCTGCGCGAACGCGGGGCGGACCTGTGCCTGGTGGCCGCCACCGGCGTCGCTCGCGATTGGATTCGTCGTCACGCCTGGCGCCGCATCGGCGAGCTCTGGGCGCAGAACGACCCGATGGGCCGCAGCCTGGACCTGAAATCGCGGATGGAGTTCGACGCCCAGGCGCAAGGCGCCTATGCCGAGACCCAAGCCCTGGCCTCTCCTTCGATCGCCGCCGTAGACACCGATGTCATCGAGATCGAGGTTCCGATCGCCGCCCCCAGCCTCGAGGCCCGCGCGGCCCGTCAGCAGGGCCTGCAGGAGCGCTTCTCCTTCGAGACCTTCGTGGCCGGCCCGGCCAACGAGTTCGCCTTCGCCGTGGCGCGCCGGGTGGCGTCCTGGGCGGACGGCCACTTCAATCCGGTGATTTTCCACGGCCCCTACGGCTTCGGGAAGACCCACCTGCTGAACGCGCTCGCCTGGGAGGCCATGCAGACCGGTCCCGGCAAGCGCGTGGTCTACATCACCGCCGAGCGCTTCACGACGACCTTCGTCAAGGCCGTCCAGGACCGCCAGACCGCGGCCTTCAAGGACGAACTGCGCAACGCCGACCTGCTGCTGATCGACGACGTCCAGTTCGTGGCCGGCAAGACCTCCACCCAGGAGGAGCTGTTCCACACCCTGCTGGCCCTGGTGGAGGACGGTCGCCGCGTGGTGATGACGGCCGACCGCTCGCCCGCCGAACTGTCGGAAATGGAGCCGCGCCTGCGCAGCCACCTGCAGTCGGGCCTGGTCTGCGGCATCGAGCCGGCCGACCGGACCCTGCGTCTGGGCATCCTGGAACGCAAGCTCGCCACCCTGGCCGCCCAGGGCCGCTTCGTGCCGTCGGCCAAGGCCGAGGTCCTGCAGTTCCTGGCCGACCGCTTCACTGACAGCGTCCGCGAGCTGGAGGGCGCGCTCAACACCCTGATCGCCCGCGTGGGCGGCGATATCGCCCGCCTGACCCTGGACGAGGCCCAGACCATCCTGCGGCCCCACCTGGCCTGCAACGAGCGCCGGGTGACCGTCGACCAGATCCAGAAGGTCGTGGCCGAGCACTATCAGTTGAAGCAGGCCGACATGATCTCCGAGCGGCGCGCCCGCGCGGTGGCCCGCCCCCGCCAGGTGGCCATGTGGATCGCCAAGCAGATCACCACCCGCTCCCTGCCCGACATCGGCCGCAGGTTCGGCGGCCGCGACCACACCACAGTGCTGCACGCCGTGCGCCGCATCGAGAGCCTGAAGGCGGAGGATCCGGTGATCGCCCGCGACGTGGACGTCCTGCTGCGCAAGCTCAGGGGCTGATCCCGCCTCGCCAGGCTGGTAGCCGAAGGCCCGCCCTCACCGGCGGGCCTTTCGAACCGCAAAGACCGAGTGAGCCCTCCCGCCCTTCTCCCGCAAGGGGAGAAGGAACCTAAGCCGCCAGGTCGACACCATCCTTGCGCAAGGTCTGGGCGATGAGCGTTCCCGCCGGGCCGGGCCGCAGCAGATCGCGCTCCGGCCGGGCCAGGGTCAGCCAGTCCATGCCCGCCAGCGGGGCGAAGGTGACGATCTGGCGGTCGTGGAAGGGCTTCACGTCGGGGCCCGGCTCGGTGGTCAGCAGGGTGAAACAGCCCTCCTTGACGATGCCGGCGATCCAGAACCAGTCCTCCCCCGCCAGGGTGAAGCGGTGGCGGTCCTTTAGCTTCACGCCCTTCGCCTGGGGGGCGGTGTATTCGAAGAAGGCGTCGGCCAGGACCAGCACCCGGTCGTTGTGCGAAAAGTCCCGGCCCTCGGAGCGGAAGTTGAACACCGGCGCCCCGCGCGGCCCGGGCCAGGCCCAGGTGACCGCGTCGCCTTCGAGCCGCCCCTCGCGCAGCCGCACCACCACGGCGGTGTCGCGGATGCGGACCTGCGGCTGGGCGTCGAGGTTGGGGACCAGGCCGTCTCGCCAGCCGAACAGCGGCAGGGCGCGCTTGTCGAACTCGGCGATGGCGTCGGCGAGTTGCTTCTGGCGGGCGAATTCGTTGCACATGGCGCGAGGTTAGCGCGGGCGGCGAGCGACCCAAACGAAAAGGAGCGGCCGCATCGCTGCGGCCGCCCCCTCGAACTCTGAGAGACGTGGAAGCCTTAGGCTTCTTCGGTCTCGGCCGGCGACTTGGCCGACAGGTCTTCACCGGTCTCCTGGTCGACGACCTTCATGGAGAGGCGGGTCTTGCCGCGATCGTCGAAGCCCAAGAGCTTGACCTTCACGGACTGGCCCTCGGTCAGGACGTCCGACACCTTGCCGACGCGCTCGTTGGAGATCTGGCTCACGTGAACCAGGCCGTCCTTGGCGCCGAAGAAGTTCACGAAGGCGCCGAAGTCGACGATCTTCACGACCTTGCCGGTGTAGATGGCGTTCAGTTCCGGCTCCGAGGCGATGGACTTGATCCACTCCTTGGCCGCGTCGATCTTCGACTGATCGCTGGCCGAGACCTTGATCGTGCCGTCGTCTTCGATGTCGACCTTGGCGCCGGTCTTTTCCACGATCTCGCGGATCACCTTGCCGCCCGAACCGATCACTTCGCGGATCTTGTCGACCGGGACCTTCATGGTCTCGATCTTCGGGGCGAACTCGCCCAGTTCCGCGCGCGGGGCTTCCATGGCCTTGGCCATCTCGTCGAGGATGTGCTTGCGGCCACCCTTCGCCTGCTCCAGCGCCTGCTTCATGATCGCTTCGGTGATGCCGGCGATCTTGATGTCCATCTGCAGGGAGGTGATGCCGTCCTCGGTGCCGGCGACCTTGAAGTCCATGTCGCCCAGGTGATCTTCGTCACCCAGGATGTCCGACAGGACCGCGAAGCCGTCCTTCTCGAGGATCAGGCCCATGGCGATGCCGGAGACCGGCTTCTTCAGGGGCACGCCCGCGTCCATCAGGGCCAGCGAGGAACCGCAGACCGAGGCCATGGACGACGAACCGTTGGACTCGAAGATCTCCGAGACCAGGCGGATCGTGTAGGGGAAGTCTTCCTGCGTCGGCAGCATCGGACGGATCGCCCGCCAGGCCAGCTTGCCGTGGCCGACTTCGCGGCGGCCCGGCGCGCCCATGCGGCCCGTCTCCCCGACCGAGAACGGCGGGAAGTTATAGTGCAGCATGAACTTCTCGTAGTACTTGCCTTCCAGCGCGTCGATCAGCTGCTCGTCGTCGCCGGTGCCCAGGGTGGCGACCACCAGGGCCTGGGTCTCGCCGCGGGTGAACAGCGCCGAGCCGTGGGCCCGAGGCAGGACGCCCACTTCCGAGACGATCTGGCGGACCTTGTCGACGGTGCGGCCGTCGATGCGGATGCCGGTGTCCAGGATGTTGCGGCGGACGACGTCGGCTTCCAGCTCCTTGAACACCGCGCCCAGCTTGTCGGGGGCGATGCCGGCCGGATTGGTGTCGGACTTGCCGAACTTTTCCGTGCCCTTGGCCTTGGCCTTGGCGACCGCGTCCTGGCGCTCGCCCTTGGCGACGATCTTGTAGGCGGCGGCCAGGTCCTTGCCGATCGCCTTCTTCACTTCGGCCTTGATGGCGTCGGTGTCGTCCGGCGTGAACTCGAAGGGCTCCTTGGCGGAGTGCTCGGCCAGTTCGATGATCGCGTCGATCACCGGCTGGATGCCGGCATGGGCGAACATGACGCCCTTCAGGACCTCGTCTTCGCTGAGCTCCTGGATCTCGGATTCCACCATCATCACGGCGTCGCTGGTCGAGGCGACGACCAGGTCCATGGCCGATTCCTTCATCTCGTCGAGAGTCGGGTTCAGCACATATTCGCCGTTGACGTAGCCGACGCGGGCCGCGCCGATCGGGCCCATGAACGGGGCGCCGGAGATCACCAGGGCCGCGGAGGCCGCGACCAGGGCGACGATGTCGGGATCATTCTCCAGGTCGTGGGCCAGCACCGTGCAGACCACCTGGACTTCGTTCTTGAAGCCCTTGACGAACAGCGGGCGGATCGGACGGTCGATCAGGCGGCTGGTCAGGGTTTCCTTTTGCGAGGGCGCGCCCTCGCGGCGGGGGAAGGAGCCCGGGATCTTGCCCGCGGCGTAGAACTTCTCCTGGTAGTTCACGGTCAGGGGGAAGAAGTCCTGACCCGGCTTGGCGGCCTTGGCGAAGACGGCGGTGGCCAGTACCATGGTCTCGCCGTAGGTGGCCAGGACCGCGCCGTCGGCTTGGCGGGCCATGCGGCCGGTTTCGAGGGTGAGCGTCTTGCCGCCCCACTCGATGGTCTTGCGTTTGATATCGAACATTTTTCTTCTTTCTATCCCGCGGGCGTATTCCCGGCGGGGACGGACAGGGCGTCGGACTTCCGAAATCCTCTCCAACTGACGGGCGGGGTGAGGACTTCTTGAGCCCTCGGCGTGTAGCGGAGCGCCCGACATGGGCGCCCGGATCGCCGCTTGACCGTTCCGGCCTGTCGCGGAACGAGCGGCGCTATGGATAGGCCTGATACGCAAAGCCCCCGGTTTTCCCGGGGGCCGACCGAAGTCTTAGCGGCGCAGACCCAGCTTTTCGATCAGGGCCTGATAGCGTCCAGCGTCGGACAGCTTCAGGTGATCGAGAAGGCGGCGGCGCTGGGAAACCATCTTGAGAAGGCCCCGGCGCGAATGGTTGTCTTTCTTGTGGGTCTTGAAGTGCTCGGTGAGGTTCGCGATCCGCTCGGAGAGGATCGAAACCTGCACTTCGGCGCTTCCGGTGTCGCCGTCGGAACGGCCGTGGGCCTTGATGAGCTCAGCTTTGCGCTCAAGAGTAATCGACATCGGTTAGTCTCCGCTCTTATCCAGATGAAAGACCCGCGAGGGCTCGAGCTTGCCCGCACGCATCTCGCAGAGCGCCACCATCACGCCGTCCGCCATGGCCGAAACGGTTCGGGTCCCGGGGTTTAGCCGGGCCTTCAATGCTTCGACCTGTCGGGGAACGAGAACGATCGGCCGTCCCTGCTTCAACTTGAAGGCGTCTTCGGTGGTCACGGCCAGCTCCGGGATGTCGTCCAGGGCGGTCTCGACCGGAAGCAGGGCCTCCAAGCAGCGGGCCTTATGGCCCAAATCCTCAAGCAATTCCAGTGTTATCGCATCTTCCTCGCGGAACGGGCCGACGCGGGTGCGGCGCAGCGCGCTCACATGGCCGCAGGCGCCCAGGCGCTCGGCGAGGTCGCGGACCACGGCGCGGACATAGGCGCCCTTGCCGCAATCCATTGTGAGCTCGATGTGATCGGCGTCGATGACCCCGGCCACCCGCAGGTCGTGGACCTGGATTGTGCGCGCGGAAAGCTCCACCGTCTCGCCGGCCCGGGCCAGGTCATAGGCCCGCTCGCCGTCCACCTTCACCGCCGAATAGATCGGCGGCACCTGCTGGATCTCGCCGATGAACTCCGGCAGGGCCGCGGCGACGGCCTCCGCGGTCGGGCGCACGTCGGAGGTCGCGGTCACCGCGCCCTCGCGGTCGAAACTGGCGGTGGTGGTCCCCCAGGCGATGGTGAAGCGATAGGACTTGTCGGCGTCCATCAGGAAGGCGACGGTCTTGGTGGCCTCGCCCAGCGCGATGGGCAGGATGCCGGTGGCCAGCGGATCCAGGGTCCCGGCATGGCCGGCCTTCTGGGCGTTGAAGATCCGCCGCACCCGGGTGACCGCGCTGGTGGAACCCAGGTCATAGGGCTTGTCGAGGCAGACCCAGCCCGAGACGGCGTCGCCCTTCTTGCGCCGGGCCATCAGTCCTCGTCCTTCCAGCTGTCGGAAGGCGCGTCGGGGGTCAGGTCCTGGCGGACCTTGGGATTGTCGAACAGGGCCCCGATCCGGGTCGCCTCGTTGAAGCTCTCGTCGTGCAGGAACTTCAGATCCGGAGTGAACTTCATGTCGATGCGGCGGCCCAGCTGGCCGCGGATGAACTTGCCGTGCCGGTTCATGGCCGCCACGACCTTGTCGGCGTCGATGCCGCCCAGGGGTTCGACGAAACAGATGGCGTGGCGCAGGTCCGGGCTCATCCGCACCTCGGTGACGGTCACCGAGCGGTCGGCGAGGTCCTGGTCGGTGAAGTCCGACGTGCGCATGATCTCCACCAGGGCGTGGCGCATCAGTTCGCCGGCGCGCAGCTGGCGCTGGGTGGGACCCGCGGCCACGCCGCGCGGGCGGGGGGCGTTGTTCTTCTTCATGGCTTGGCCTTTCGATACCCCGAGCCTTTCCGATCCCTTTGGATCGGAGAAGGCTCAAGACTTTTGGTTGAAACCATTTTCTTCGACGAACCGGCGGCCACTTCGTCGGAAAATGGTTTGCCGCGGATCGGACGCGGCTGGCTCAGGGGAAGGGCGGGCTTCTAGGCGCGTGGCGGCGCGAAGTCCAGTGTCAGGCCGCCCCGGTCTTTTCGCGGAAGAAGGCCAGCACCCGTTCCTCCGCCGCCTTGGTGGGGCCATCGTCCTTCAGGTGCAGGGTCAGGACCGAGTGCGGCGCCATCTGGGCCGGGGCGGCGTCCTCGTCCTCCAGCTCGATGGCCTCGAACTTCTCGCCGAACTCACGGCGATAGGTCTCGAACCGGGCGTCGGGCACGAAGGCGTCGCTCTTGAAGCGCAGGCCGATCATCGACAAGTCCTCGTCGGCGAACCGCTGCCGGGCGCAGGCGATCTCGGCGTTGGAGACGCCGATCCCCGCGCCGCGTTTGGGGTTCTTGCCGGCCAGGGGCAGGGACGGCTGGGACAGCACCGGCGCCACCACCGAAGGTTCGGTCATCATGGCGAGCGCGAAGCCGCCGGTGAAGCACATCCCCACCGCGCCGACGCCCTTGCCGCCGCAGTCGGCGTGAACCTTGCGGGCTAAGGCTTTCAGCCAGTCGACGATCGGGCTCGACTTGTCGGTGGCCCAGACATTGAACTCGCGCCGGATGCAGATGCCGGTGATCATCTCGCGCAGGGCGTAGCCGGTGGTGACCGGCCGGCCCGGATCGCCGAACAGGCTCGGGCAATAGACAGTCAGGCCCGAGGCTGCGACCCGGTCGGCGAACTTGATCACCAAGGGATGCAGGCCGGGCATCTCGTGGATGACGATGACCGCGGGACCGGAGCCCTTCTTGAAGACCCTCCGGGTCCGGCCGCCATGGGTGAACGCGGCGTCCTCATAGTCCGACAGTGCGGCCTCGTAGCCCATCGCGCGCTCCCCCCTAGGTCGAGCTCGAGCTTACACAGATCAGCGCTTGGTCCGCAGCATGGAAAGATCGCCCTCGAAGCCCGACAGCCGCCAGGTTCCGGCGGTCTGCGTGAAGGTCAGCAGGCAGGGGCCGTCCTTCCTGCGGGTGGCGCAGACCCGACCGTCGCCCGCCGGCTTGAGCTGCGCGCCGATAACCAGGGCGTTGGGGATCGGCGTGTCGGGGCCGTAGCCGTAATAGTCGGCCACCGCGCGGAACACCCGAGGCTGGACCAGCACGTCGCCGGCCACATCGGCCACCACCGGGGAGAGCAGGATGCTGAGCGCCGCCAGCCCGTCGCCAGGCTGGGCCTTGCGGGTCTCCGCCAGCAACCGGCTCTCGATCTGCCGCTTGAGCGCCGGGCGGTCCACATGGGCCTCGAAGACGCGCCGGTCGTTGTCGCGGATCGAGACCAGCAGGGCGTGGACGTCGTTGGCCGCTTCATAGCGCTGGACCGTGGCGCAGCCGGAGAGGGTCAGGGCGAGGACGGCGAGAAGAGCGATGCGCATGACGGACCTCGGACGGCGGGCAAGAAAAAACCCTCCCGTCTCCGGGAGGGTTTTGACGATCTTTGCGGCCAATCAGAGGCTGCGCGCGACTTCCTCGAGACTGAAGCACTCGATGACGTCGTTCTCCTTGATGTCCTGGAAGCCCTCGAAGAACATCCCGCACTCGACGCCGGAGCCGACCTCGGCCACCTCGTCCTTGAAGCGCTTGAGGGTCTTGAGGGTGCCCAGTTCCAGCACCACGATGTCCTCGCGGATGATCCGGACGCGGGCGCCGCGGCGGACCACGCCTTCGGTGACCCGGCAACCGGCGACCCGGCCGACCTTGGTGATGTCGAACACCTGCAGGACCCGCGCGTTGCCCAGGAAGGTTTCGCGTTGTTCCGGCGCCAGCATGCCCGAGAGCACGCCTTTGATGTCGTCGATCAGGTCGTAGATGATCGCGTAGTAGCGGATCTCGACGCCTTCACGTTCGGCAAGCGCCTGGGCCTGCTTGGAGGCGCGGACGTTGAAGCCGAGGATCGGGGAGCCCGAGCCCTTGGCCAGCATGACGTCGCTTTCGCTGATCGCGCCGGCGCCCTGCAGGATGATCCGCGCGCGGACCTCGTCGGTGGCGAGCGCGTCCAGCGAGCCCACGATGGCCTCGGCGGAGCCCTGGACGTCGGCCTTGATGATGACCGGCAGCTCCGAGATCTTCTTGTCCTGAAGCTTGGCCATGAAGTCGGCCATGGTCACGCCGGCGGCGACCGGCGAACCGGCCTTCTCGCGTTTCACCCGGGTGCGGTATTCGGTCAGCTCGCGGGCGCGGGCTTCGTTTTCCACCACGGCGAAGGGCTCGCCCGGCGACGGGGTGCCGTCCAGGCCGAGGATCTCCACCGGAACCGAAGGTCCGGCGGCGTCCAGCTGCTCGTCCCGCTCGTTGAGCAGGGCGCGCACGCGGCCGAAGTTGGAGCCGGCCACCACGATGTCGCCGCGCTTGAGCGTGCCGCGCTTGACCAGGACGGTGGAGACCGCGCCGCGGCCCCGATCCAGCTTGGCCTCGATGACGGTGCCGTCGGCGGTGCGGTCCGGATTGGCCTTCAGGTCCATGACCTCGGCCTGCAGCAGGATGCCCTCGATCAGGTCGTCCAGGCCCATCTTCTCGGTCGCCGAGACCTGGATGGCCTGGGTTTCGCCGCCCAGGCTCTCCACCACGATCTCGTGCTGCAGCAGTTCGTTGATCACCTTGGTCGGGTTGGCGCCCGGCTTGTCGATCTTGTTGATCGCCACGATGATCGGCGCGCCGGAAGCCTTGGCGTGCTGGATGGCCTCGATGGTCTGGGGCATGACGCCGTCGTCGGCGGCCACCACCAGCACCACGATGTCGGTGACATCGGCGCCGCGCGCCCGCATGGCGGAGAACGCCGCGTGGCCGGGGGTGTCGAGGAAGGTCACGGACTGGCCGCTCTCCAACCGCACCTGATAGGCGCCGATATGCTGGGTGATGCCGCCGTGTTCGCCGGCCGCCACGTCGGCCGAACGCAGGGCGTCCAGCAGCGAGGTCTTGCCGTGGTCGACGTGACCCATGACCGCCACCACGGGCGGACGCGGGAGCAGGTGATCGTCGACATCCTCTTCGCCGATGAAGCCTTCTTCCACGTCGGCCTCGGACACCCGGCGAACCGTGTGGCCGAATTCGGTGGCCACCAGCTCGGCGGTGTCGTTGTCGATCACGTCGTTGATCTTGAGCATCACGCCCTGACGCATCAGGAACTTGATGATCTCCACGCCGCGGGTCGCCATCCGGTTGGCGAGCTCCGCCACGGTGATGACGTCGGGAATGACCACTTCGCGCGCGGCGCGAGCGGCTTCCTGGCCGCCGCCCTTGCGCTTTTCGCGTTCACGCTCGCGGGCCCGGCGAACCGAGGCCAGCGAACGCATCCGCTCGACGGCGCCCTCATCGTCCCCGGCCACGGCCTGGATGGTGAGACGGCCTTCGCGGCGCTGCTGGGCGCCCTTGACGCGGGAGATGGCCTTGTTCGGCGCGGCCGCGGCCTTGCGGCGCGTATCCTCGTCGTCGTCGGGCCGGCGCGTGGCGTCGCCGCCGCCGGGCCGCGGGGCCTGGCGGGTGGCGCGCTGGATCTCAGGCGTGGCGGGCGGCGCGTTGGG
>NZ_JAKFEN010000003.1:0-1572 GCF_036677185.1 Phenylobacterium sp. | reverse complement strand
ACCCGACAAGAACAACAACCGAGGATCCTCGCCATGTTCAGCAAGCACGACCAACTGCACGGCTACGACGACGCCCTGCTCGCCGCGATCGAGGCCGAGGAGCGGCGCCAGGAAGATCACATCGAGCTGATCGCCTCGGAGAACTACGCAAGCAAACGGGTCATGCAGGCCCAGGGCAGCGGGCTGACCAACAAGTACGCCGAAGGCTACCCGGGCAAGCGCTACTACGGCGGCTGCGAGCACGTCGACCTGGTCGAACAGTTGGCCATCGAGCGCGCCAAGCAGCTGTTCGGCGCCGACTACGCCAACGTCCAGCCGCACTCCGGCTCCTCGGCCAACGCAGCGGTGTACCTGGCGCTGCTGAATGCCGGCGATACCATCCTCGGCATGAGCCTGGCGCATGGCGGCCACCTGACCCACGGCGCCAAGGTGTCGTCCTCCGGCAAGCTGTACCACGCCGTGCAGTACGGCATCGACGCCAACGGCCTGATCGACTACGCCGAAGTGGAGCGCCTGGCCGTCGAACATAAGCCGAAGATGATCGTCGCCGGCTTCTCCGCCTATTCGCGCACCCTGGATTTCGCCCGTTTCCGTGAAATCGCCGACCAGGTCGGCGCCCTGCTGTTCGTCGACATGGCGCATGTCGCCGGACTGGTCGCCGCCGGGCTGTACCCCAACCCGATTCCGTTCGCCGACGTGGTCACCAGCACCACCCACAAGACCCTGCGCGGCCCGCGCGGCGGCCTGATCCTGGCGCGCAAGAACGAGGAGATCGAGAAGAAGCTCAATTCCGCGGTATTCCCCGGCGCCCAGGGCGGCCCGCTGATGCACGTGATCGCGGCCAAGGCGGTGTGCTTCAAGGAAGCCCTGGAGCCCGGCTTCAGGGACTACCAGCAGCAGGTGATCAAGAACGCCCGGGCCATGGCCGAAGTCTTCCTCGGCCGCGGCTACGACGTGGTCTCCGGCGGCACCGACAACCACCTGATGCTGATCAGCCTGGTCAAGCAGGGCCTGACCGGCAAAGCCGCCGACGCGGCGCTCGGCGCCGCGCACATCACGGTGAACAAGAACGCCGTGCCGAACGACCCGCAGTCGCCCTTCGTCACCTCCGGCATCCGCATCGGCACCCCGGCGGTGACCAGCCGCGGCTTCAAGGAAGGCGAATGCCGCCAGCTGGCCGGCTGGATCTGCGACATCCTCGGCGACTTGGACAACCCGGCGGTGCTCGCGCGGGTCCGTGGTCAGGTCGGCGACCTTTGCGCGACCTTCCCGGTCTACGCTGATTGATAAGGCACGCGCCGCCGCTCTTGCCCCCTCTCCCTTCGGGAGAGGGCTGGGGTGAGGGGAAGTCGACGCCGCCCTGGAGTTAAGCATGTCACTCAGCGTTTTCGATCTATTCAAAATCGGCATCGGCCCGTCCAGCTCGCACACGGTCGGGCCAATGCGCGCCGCTGTGCGTTTCGCCGAAGGCCTGCGCCGCGACGATCTGCTGGCGGCGACCACCTGCATCAAGGTCGAGCTGTACGGCTCGCTCGGCGCCACCGGCAAGGGCCACGGCAGCGACAAGGCGGT
>NZ_JAKFEN010000002.1:0-1708 GCF_036677185.1 Phenylobacterium sp. | reverse complement strand
CCTTGCGCGGCGCCTCGACCATCTCCTCGACGAGGGATGCGGCAGAATTGCTCATATTGGCTCACAGGCATTATTGGAATGCGCAGATTATCGTCCGCGCACCCGACTGAAGGAAGAAGTAGCGGCTCATCCCGTTGCAGACCCTGGCCTAGAACTGGCTACGCCTGCTCGCCCCGCTGCGCGCCTTGGCCATGGCCGCCAGGCGTACCGCCACGTTGGCCGCGCCGTAACCGAGGTAGCCATTCTTGCGCTGGATGATTTCGAAGAAGAAGCGTTCCTCAAAGGCCTCGGTATACACGTGGAAGAGTTCGCCGCCCTGGGCGTCACGGTCGTACAGCACATTGTAGTAGGCCAGTTCGCTGAGGAATTCGTCGTCGAAATCGAAGCGGGCGGCCAGGTCGTCATAGTAGTTGAGCGGGATTTCCAGCAACGGCACCCCCGCCTCCTTGGCCCGCGCCACTTCCTGGAAGATGTCCGCACAGGAGAAGGCGATGTGGTGCACGCCCGAGCCCCGATAACTCGACAGAGCATGGGCGATCGCGGTGTTGCGGTTCTCCGAGATGTTCAGCGGCAGGCGCACCGAGCTGCAGCGGCTACGCAGCGCCCGGCTCTTGACCAGGCCATAGGGGTCGGGCAGCACCACCTCGTCGTCGGCCTCGAAGTCCAGCACGCTCTTGTAGAACAGCACCCAGTTGTCCAGGCCATCGGCGGGTAATGCCAGAGCCATGTGGTCGATGCGTTGCAGGCCGCCCTTGGCCTCGGCGCCGGCATCCAGGCTGAAATCGCTGTCGTAGATGGTCTGGCCGGCGCCGGCCTGCTCGACCAGGTAGATCAGGCTGCCATCCGGGGCGCGCACCGCCGGGATCTCCCGTTCGTTGGGACCGACCAGGCCGCGGTAGGGCTGGCCACGGTAGTCGCAGGCGCGCTGCAGGGCCGCCGCGCCGTCCTTGACCCGCAGCGCGGTGGCGCACAGCGAGGGGCCGTGGGCCTCGAAGAAGTTGTGGGCGAAGGAGTAAGGCTCGGCGTTGAGCACGATATTGATGTCACCCTGGCGCAGCAGGCTGACGTCCTTGGAGCGATGCTGGCCGGCGCGGGCGAAGCCCAGGCGCTCCAGCCAGTCGCCCAGGCGCGCGCCGACCGCCTCGTCCACGGCGAACTCGAGGAATTCGACGCCGTCGTAATGGCTGGCCGCAGGCGGGCTAAACAGCAGGCCCGGCTCCACCGCCACGCCCTCTTTCGCCAGGCGCTTGGCGGTCTTCTCTTCCAGGTACAGCAGCGAGCGCAGACCGTCGGCGGCGTTCTGCCGGGGCGGCGCGGCGCGAAAGCCGTCGTTGAAGATCTCCAGCGACAGCGGTCCGCGATAGCCAGTGCGGATGATCGGCGCGAGGAAGCCCGCCAGGTCGAACTCGCCCTGCCCGGGGAAGCAGCGGAAATGCCGGCTCCACTCCAGCACGTCCATAGCCAGGATGGGCGCATCGGCCATCTGCACGAAGAAGATCCTGTCGCCGGGGATCTCGGCGATGGCGCTGGGATCCCCCTTGAGCGACAAGGTATGGAAACTGTCGAGAATCACCCCCAGGGCCGAATGGTCGGCCTGGCGCACCAGCTTCCAGACTTGCTGGTAGGTCTGCACATGCCGGCCCCAGGCCAGGGCCTCGTAGCCGATGCGCAGGCCGCGGGCAGCGGCGCGTTCGGCCAGCAGGCGCAG
>NZ_JAKFEN010000001.1:0-1854 GCF_036677185.1 Phenylobacterium sp. | reverse complement strand
GGCTGATGCTCCGATCCTGGTTCTGGACGAGGCCACATCCTCGCTGGACGTGGAGACCGAGCGCCAGGTCCAGGCGGCGATGGAGGAGCTGATGGTGGGCCGCACGACCATCGTCATCGCCCACCGGCTCTCGACCATCCGAGGCGCCGACCGGATCCTGGTGTTCGACCAGGGCCGCATCGTCGAGGAAGGCCGCCACGCCGAGCTGATCGACCGGGGCGGGGCGTATGCGCGGCTGCACGCCGTCACCGAGGGGACCTATCTGTGACCGAGCATTACGAAGACACCGACGACCAGCCGCAGCGGGTCCTCTCCAACGGCCAAGTGCTGGGCTTCATCGCCCGGTTCTGGCTGCGGCGCCCGGTGCTGCTGACCGCCTGCGTCGTGCTGACCCTGGCCTCGGTCGGCTTCGACCTCGCCCTGCCCTGGGCCGCTGGCGAACTGGTCGACGCCGTGGCGGCCGGCCCCTCGCGGGCCGAGCTCGCCTGGAACGCCTGGGCGATCTTCGTCGGCGTCTACCTGGCCTTCGCCATCATCCGCAACGTCAGCTTCCGGTTCTGGAATCCCCTGGCCGCGGCCAACATGAAGGAGATGACCGACGAGGGCTTCAAGCGGGTCCAGTCGTTCTCGTCCGACTGGCACGCCGACACCTTCGCCGGCTCCACCGTGCGGAGACTGAGCCGCGCCATGTGGGGCTACGACATGGTCTCGGATTCGGTGGTCCTGTGGCTGGGTCCGGCCATGCTGGTCCTCTTCGGCCTGTCGGGGGTTATGATCGCCCGCTGGCCCAGCGTCGGCCTGTTCTCCCTGGCGGTGGTGGTGATCTATGTCGCTTCCAACCTGATCCTCACGGCCAAATATGTGCGGCCGGCCAACCTCAAGTCGGTGGCTCTCGACAGCCGCATCGGCGGGGCGCTCGCCGACTCCATCTCGTCCAATCCGACCGTGAAGTCCTTCGGGGCCGAGCACCGGGAGGAGGCGCGGATCGGCGGGATCACGTCGCTGTGGCGCAGCCTGACGCTCACCACCTGGACGCGGTTCATCAATGTGTGGCTGTGGCACAACCTGCTGCTGGTGGTGCTGCAGGCGGGGCTGACCGGCCTGCTGCTGCGTCTCTGGGCGCGGGGCGAGGCCACGGCCGGCGACGTGGCTTTCGCCATCACCTCGTTCATGCTGATGAGCGGCTATCTGCGCAACATCGGCGAGAACATCCGCATGATGCAGAAGGGGTTGGACGACGTGGAGGACGTGGCCCGATACGCCCAGACCCCGCCCCAGGTGCTGGACCTCGAGAACGCCCCGGCCTTCGCGGGCGAACTGGGCGAGATCGTCTTCGACAGGATCACCTTCCGCTACAAGTCGGCCGAGGAGCCGCTCTATCGCGACTTCACCCTGCGTATCGCACCGGGCGAGCGGGTGGCTCTGGTGGGTCCGACGGGGGCCGGCAAGTCGACCTTCGTCAAGCTGATCCAGCGGCTCTACGACTTGCAGGACGGCCGGATCCTGATCGACGGCCAGGACATCGCCACGGTGAACCAAGGCGGCCTGCGCCGCGCCATCGCCGTGGTGCCGCAGGACCCGGCCCTGTTCCATCGGACCATCGCGGAGAACATCAGCTACGCGCGGCCCGAGGCGACGGACGAGGAGATCGCGCTCGCCGCCAGGCGCGCCCGCGCCCATGACTTCATCGCCAAGCTGCCACTGGCCTACCAGACCCTGGTGGGCGAGCGTGGGGTGAAGCTGTCGGGCGGCGAGCGCCAGCGGGTGGCCATCGCCCGGGCCTTCCTGGCTGATGCTCCGATCCTGGTTCTGGACGAGGCCACATCCTCGCTGGACGTGGAGACCGAGCGCCAG